>NZ_JBVKDT010000005.1:0-310238 GCF_055633655.1 Amycolatopsis sp. NPDC114503
AACTCTTGCGGATACTTCGACGAACCAGACACAAACACATCCTTCCCCAGGCCAAAGCCAAGGATCAGAGTGTCCGACCCACCGGGGGAACCTCACACAATCAAGCTTCGGGGTGCCCCACGCAACACCGCAGCAATGTCGCCGCCAGGCGACGAGCTACTCCACAGCCCCCAACCGATCCAAAAACCCCCGCTGCCCCTTGACCAACTTCTCCCGAGCCACCTCCACCGAAAACCACTCCACCCGATCCACCTCAGGAAACTCCCGCATCACCCCAGACCGAGGCGGCCACTCCATCTCAAACACCCCCGGCACCACGTCAGCCGGATCAACCTCCCCCTCCACCGCCCAAGCAGTCACCACCTTCCCGGACTGCCGCACCTCCCCCAACGCCACCCATTCCCCCTCCGGCACCGGCACCCCCAGCTCCTCGAGGAACTCCCGCCGAGCCGCCACCTCCTCCGGCTCCCCCTCCTCGACCTCCCCCTTGGGCAACGACCAAGCAGCCAAATCCCTCTTCGCCCAAAACGGCCCGCCCATATGCGCGAGCAACACCTCGACCCCGCCCGCACCCCGCCGAAAAACCAACACCCCAGCACTCCGCCTGACAGCCATCCCCCCACCCTGCCAGCCCCGCTGACCAGCCCGAACACCGCCACAGAAAAAACTTCCCGGCGATGTGTCGATCCCAGCCACCCCCGTTCGACGCATAGGCAGAAGGCACCCAACAGCCACCCGGGAGGGACCCACAATGACCACCACCACCGCCCCCAAGACCGCCACGACCGCCACCGAAGGCAAGAAGTCCCTGGCAGACCGAGCCCGCCCCACCGTCCTGGCCCTCTTCCGCGCCGTGGTGTCCTTCCTCTTCCTCTGCCACGGCCTGATGGGCTTCGGCCTCTTCGGCGGCATCGACAACGCGGGCGGCGCGCTCCCCTTCGGCCAGTGGCCGGGCTACTGGGCCAGCCTGATCGAGGTCATCGGCGCGATCCTGGTCTTCGCCGGGCTCTTCACCCGGATCTCCGCGACCGTGCTCTCCGGCGTCATGGCCTACGCCTACTTCACCGTGCACGCCCCGGAAGGCCTTCTCCCCCTGCACAACATGGGCGAACCCGCCGCCCTGTTCGCCTGGATCTTCCTCGCCATCGCCGTAGTCGGCCCCGGCGCGGCAGCGCTGGACAACCTGCGCCGCCGCTGAAAACACCGCACCAGAGCGGCAATCCCGGGAAATCTAACCGGGGTTGCCGCTCACGAGCATCGCCCGCCCCAGCGCGTGCTCCATCAACACCGTCAGCACCTGCTTCGTCGAATCCCGCTCCCGCGCGTCGCACAGCAGCAACGGCACCTGAGGGTCGAGATCCAACGCCCCGCGGACTTCCTCGGTCCCGTACCGGTAAGCGTCGTCGAAGCAGTTCACCCCCACCACGAACGGCAGGCCGCGCTGTTCGAAGAAATCCACTGCGGGGAAACAGGATTCGAGCCGCCGTGTGTCCGCCAGCACCACCGCGCCGAGCGCGCCTTCGGCCAGTTCGTCCCACATGAACCAGAACCGGTCCTGTCCCGGCGTGCCGAACAGGTAGAGGATCAGCTCGGGGTTGATGGTGATCCGGCCGAAGTCGAGCGCGACCGTCGTGGTGGTTTTGCCCTCGACGCCGGACAGGTCGTCCACGCCCTCGGACGCGGCGGTGATCACCTCTTCGGTGCGCAGCGGAGGCACCTCGCTGACCGAGCCGACCAGGGTCGTCTTGCCGACTCCGAAGCCGCCCGCGACGAGCACCTTCACCGCCTGCGCGGTGAGCGACCGGCGGGGCTCAGAGTTTCCGGATGCCATCGAGAACCGCCTGGAGTACGTGGGGGCTGGGGGCGTCGGTCACCGGCGTCGCGGTGCGGAACAGCACGAGGTTGCGTTCTATCAAATCGCTCAGCAGCACCTTCACCACGGGCAGCGGCAGGTCGACGCGAGCCGCCACCTCGGCGACCGAAACCGGGCGCTGGCACAGGGAAAGAATGCGCGAGTACTCCGGTTCGAGGCCGGGCGTCTCGCTCGCGGTGCGCAGCGCGACGACGAGCGTGATCAGGTCGAGCCCGCGGGTGTCGGACCGGGTCCGCCCGCCGGTGACGGCGTAGGACCGCACCAGCGGACCGGCCTCGTCCTCGTACCAGGACTCGCGGCCCTGCGCCATCATGGCGAGGTCCGCTGGACCGCTCCGGCCCGCGGCGCCGCGGTGAGCACCGCGCCGACCCGCTTGACCATCAGGTTCATCTCGTAGGCGACGAGCCCCATGTCCGCGTCGACCCCGGCCAGCAGCGCGAGGCAGGCGCCCCGGCCCGCCGCGGTGACGAACAGGAACGCATGGTCCATCTCGACCATCGTCTGCCGCACGTTGCCGCCGCCGAAGTGCCGCCCGGTGCCGCGGGCGAGGCTCTGGAACGCCGACGCGACCGCGGAAAGGTGCTCCGCGTCCGCCTCGGACAGGTTGCCCGACCGGCCGATCAGCAATCCGTCCGCGGACAGCACCACCGCGCGGTCCGCGCCGGCGACCCGCTGCACGAGGTCGTCGAGCAGCCAGTCGAGCTCGTTGACTCCGTTGTTCGCCATCAGTCGCGATCTCCGTACCTGTTGTCGTGCCCGGGATCGGCCTCGCGGGCCCGCCGGGTGCCCTGCTGGAACGCGCTGAGCCGGGAGCGGGCCTCCTCCGGCGAATCCTCGCGGACGTCGTCGGATTCCGGCGCCGGCCGGTCACTGCGCAACTGCGGAACCAGGTTCTGCTGCCGCCGCCGCTGTGGAAGCGGCGGACGACCGGGCGGACGCGGCGGCGCGGCCCGGCCGTTTTCGACTGCCGGACGCGGCGCACGGCCGTTGTCCGCGGGCGGACGCTGCTCGCGGTTGTGCGGCGGACGGACCGGCGGCGCCTCGGCGACCGGACGCATGGCGCGGCGGGTCGGCAACTCCGGCCGCTGCTGCTCCGGCGCGACCCGCGGCTCGGGTGCGACCCGAGGCTCCGGCGCGCGACGCGACGGCTGCGGCAGTTCCGCCTGCACGGGTTCCGGACGAGACGCTTTCCGTTGCGGCAGCTCCGGTCGCTGCGGCTCACCCCGCTGCGGTTCCGGCGCAGGCCGCGACGGCTCCACCGCGAGCCGGGAAAGCTCCGGCACCCCGTCCGATTCCGAAGACGACTCGGCGTCGGCGTCCGAAGGTTCCGTCTCGCTGATCGGCGCGAGCAAATCCTTGCGCACCAACACGATCGCCCGGGTTCCGCCGTACGCGGAATCGCGCAGGTGCACCGAGATCCCGTGCCGCGACGCCAGCCGCGCGACCACGAACAGGCCCAGCCGCGGTTCGTCGGACAGCGCCATGATCCCGAAGTCCGGCGGGTCGGCGAGCATCGCGTTGAACTCGTCGGCCTGCTCCTGCTCGATGCCCAGCCCTTGGTCCTCGACCTCGATCACGACGCCCTTGCCGACGACGTTGCCGCGCAGTTCGACGCGCGATTCCGGCGGCGAGAACGACGTCGCGTTGTCGATCAGCTCGGCGAGCAGGTGCACGAGGTCGCCGACGACCGGCCCGCGCACGGCGACCTCCGGCAGCTTCGCCGTCTTCACCCGCGCGAAGTGCTCGGTCTCCGCCGCCGCGCCGCGGACGAGTTCCACCAGCGACACCGGATTGCGCCACTGCCGTCCCGGCTGGCCGCCGCCGAGGATGATCAGGTTCTCCGCGTTGCGCCGCGCGCGGGTGGAGAGGTGGTCGAGCCGGAACAGCGTGTCGAGCTGGTCCGGGTCCTCCTGCTTGCGCTCGGCGGCGTCCAGCACCTTCAGCTGCCGGTGCACGATGACCTGGCTGCGGTGCGCGATGTTCAGGAACACCGCCTTGGTGCCTTCCCGGGTCTTGGCCTCCTCGACCGCGGCGGCGAGCGCGGACTGCTGCGCCAGGTTGAACGCCTCGGCCACCTCGCCGATCTCGTCCGTGCCGTGGTCGAGCAGGTGCCCGCCCTCGTCGAGGTCGACCGGTTCGCCCGCCCGCACGCGGCCGACGAGTTCCGGCAGCCGCACCTCGGCCGCGTCGAGGGTGTCCTCGCGCAGCCGGGCGAGCCGGGAGATGAAGCGGTTCGACAGCCGCAGCGCGATCAGCACCACGGCGAGCGCGAACAGCACCGCCGCCGCGCCCGCGATGATCGAGTTCCGCAGCGTGTCGTCCGCGTCGGTGATCGCCGCGTTGGTCGCGTGCGCGCTCTGCGCGGCGAACATCGTCATCAGCGTGGTGGCGACCTGTCTGGCGTCGGTCCGCCACTGCTCCAGCGGCACCGGAAGCTGTTTCGCGCCGGACAGCAAGGCGTTCTCGACCTGCGTCACGGTCGTCCACGCGGGACTCGAGACGAGCTTGTCGTAGTTCGCCCGCACCTCGGGCACCATCTGCGGCACCGACTGTTCGAGCTGCGCGTGGTACGCGCCGATCTGGCCGAGGTACGCGCGCTGCTCGTCGCCGGACAGCCCGCCCGAGGCGAGCCCGGCCGACGCCAGCGCGTCGCTGCGCTGCATTTCCTCGGCGGCGTTGAAAATCGGGATCGCGGACAGCCGGGCGTAGGCGTTGTCCGCGCCGCGAGCGGCCTGTGCGAGGCCCGCGACGCCCTGGGTGAACTGGTCGATGATCTGGTTGTAGAAGGAAAAAACCTCGAGCCGCGGCACCTGGCCGGCGTCGACCTGCTGGCGCAGCTGCGGCAGTTTCGCTTCCAGCGCGGCGAACGTGGCGATGTTCTGCTTGACGCTCGCGGGCACGTTCGAGTCGCTCGCGAAGTTGCCCTGCAGCACCGAGGTGATCTGCGCGGCGGACGCGTCCGTCTTCGGCCGGGTGGCCAGCAGCGCGGCGCGCGCGGCGTCCTGTCCGGCCAGCACGCTCATCGACAGCTGCCGCTCTTGTTCCGCGGCGAGCAGGAACGGAATGCCGGGGCCTTCCGAACCGCGAATCTTCTGCGCGTAACCGCGCGCCTGCGACGCGTCGAAAATCAGGTATCCGGCGAGCGCGATACCGACGATCAGCAACGCCACGCTAGGAATCAACGCGATCGCGAGCACGCGAGAGCGAATCGAGGAGCCGCGGCCCTTTCGCCCGGAATTCTGCTTCACCGTGATCCGTTTTCCTTCCGGCACTGCTGTGGTATTCGGGTCCTCGGTGTTTTCGTTGCACCGGTCCGACCAGCCGGATCACAGTTCACCGTGGTCTGCGTTGCCCGCGACGACGGTAAGCAACCTTCACGGGCGAGTCAAGTCCGGACCCGCGTTGCCGTCATCCTCTTGTTACCTGCTAGTAACCCACTGCGGTGCTTGGAAAACTGATCACCACCGGACGTGACGTTGGTCGCACCGGCCGCGGCGGCGCCCGCCGGGCGCCCGCGCGTGAGGTCGGTCACGACCCCGCGCCCGCGAAAACCAACCGTAAACTTATGCGCATTTCCGCATCGGCGGCGGAATCAAACGAAAAACCGAGATCAATTTCCGGAATTCAGCGCCGGACACCATTCGGCGGCCGGTGCGCGGAAAGCCGCGGCCCGGGAGCGGGTTCCGTTTCCGGCGCGCCCGCCGGACGGTCGCGGCGGAGCAGATCGTGCAGCATCTCCCGGCACGCCCACGCCAGCACGGCCACGGACGCGACCAGCACCGCCACCAGCGTCGATTCGACCGGATAGCGCCCGACGAAGTCGCCGAAACGCGCGAGCACGAAGCCGAGAGCCACGCCGACGAGCAGGGTCACGACATACGAGAGCGGCACTTCCCGACCGCGGGTCTCGATCATTTCGGCCCCTTCCGCCCCGGATTCGCGCGGCGGCATCGTTCCCCGATCAGCTTCCGCCCGCGAAAAAACAGGCACCGAGCATACCCGCCGGGCAGCGCGCGGCGCCCCCGTCGATCACCCGAAGGGGCGAGCACGACACCGATTGTTCACCCAGAACCGGCGGATCACGGCGAATCCGCGAGGATATTGCGCGAATTCTTTTCAACGCACCTCGCGCAGCGCGGTCACCGCCCGCAGCACCTCGGCGTAAGTCGTGTACAGCGGGGCCAGCCCGAAGCGCAGCACGTCCGGCGGCCGGAAATCGCCGAGCACGCCACGTTCGTGCAGCGCGTCCATCGTCTGCTGCCCGCCCGGGTCGCGCACCGAAACCTGGTGTCCGCGCGTGTGCTCGCGCGGCGTCGGAATATCGGCTTCCGGCAGCAGTTCGTCCGCACACCGGAAAAAGAAATCGCCCAGCGCCAAGCCTTTCGCGCGCAGCACGGAAAGATCGACGCCGTCCCAGACGTCCAGCGCGGCGTCGAGCGCCAGCATCGACAGGATGTCCGGCGTGCCGGCGCGGGCGCGCGCGATCCCCGCGCTGCCGCGGTATCCCGGTTCCATTCCGAACGGATCCGCGTGCCCGGCCCATCCGGCGAGCGGCTGATCGAATTCCGCCTGATGCCGCTGTGCCACATAGACGAACGCGGGCGAACCCGGTCCGCCGTTGAGGAATTTGTACGTACAGCCCACCGCGAAATCGACGTCGCACGCGTCGAGCCGAACCGGAATCGCGCCGACGCTGTGGCAGAGATCCCACACCGCGAGCGCGCCGGCCGCGTGCACGGCCTCGGTGACCGACGGCATGTCGTGCAGCCGTCCGCTGACGTAATCGACGTGATTCACGAGCACCGCGGCCGTCCGTTCGCTCACCGCGCCGGGCAGTTCCGCCACCGGCACGCGCCGCACGGTGTGCCCAGTGAGCCGGGCAGCCTGGTCGGCCACGTAGCCGTCGGTCGGGAAGGTCGCCGCGTCGACCAGCACCTCGTCGCGGCCAGGGTTCGCCCGCACCGCCGCGACGAGCGCCTTGAACAGGTCCACGCTCGTCGAATCCGCCACCACGACCTGCCCGGCGGCAGCCCCGACCAGCGGCGCGATCCGCTCGCCGACCCGCTGCGGGGCCTCCCACCAGCCCTCGGTCCACGACCGGATCAGCCGCCGCCCCCACTGCTCGCGAACCACCTGGCTCAACCGCTCCGCGACGTGTTTCGGCGGCGCGCCAAGAGAATTCCCGTCGAAGTACGCGACTTCCGGGTCAAGGTCGAACTCCGCGCGTTTCGCGGCGAGCGGGTCGGCGGCGTCGAGCGCGGCCGCCTCGTCGGCAAGGCTCTGGCCGCACACGGCGGATTCGGTCATCGACGCTCCTCGGGGTCCCGGTTCGCCCCCTTTCTAACAGGAGGCGGGCCGGTCTATCGAGCGCCGAGGCTGGCCGGGATTCTCTATCGGCCGCCGCTTCGACGACCTACAGTGACCTCACCAGGCACCACCGGAGGAGGTCAGCGTTGACCCAGTCGATCGCCGAACAAGCCGAGGGCCACACCATCCCGTCGCTGCTGCGGCGCAATGCCGTCGAGTACGGGGACCGGCCCGCGCTCACCTCGCTCGATCTCGAAGGCCGTCCGACGCTCACCTGGAGCGAGTTCCGGACCGCGATCGCCGAGGTGTCCCGCGGGCTCGCCGGGCTCGGCCTCGCCGCGGGCGACCGAATGCTGATCATGGCCCCGAGTTCGCCGGACCACCTGGTCACCGACCTCGCCGCGGTGCATCTGGCGGCCATCCCGTGCACGGCGTACGCGACGCTCAGCCCGGAGCAGATCCGCTACGTCGCCCGGCACAGCGCCGCCCCGGTCGTCGTCCTCGCCGGCGCCGACGAGCTGTCCCGCTGGCTGCCGGTCCTCGACGATCTGCCCGCGCTGCGCCGCGTGGTCGTCATCGACGAATCCGCGATCCCGGACGGCGACGACCGGTTCGTCGCGTACTCCGCGGTGCGCGAAGCCGGCCGCGCCGCGCTCGCCGCCGACCCCGAGGCGTTCGATCAAGCGTGGCAGGCGATCCGCCCGGACGACCCGCTCGCGATGATCTACACCTCCGGCACCACCGGCGACCCCAAGGGCGTCGTGCTGTCGCACCGCAACGCGATCCACGAGGGCATCGCCGTGCACACGCTGCACAAGGCCCCGATGCACCCGACGAACATCGCGTACCTGCCGCTGGCGCACATCGCCGAACGCGAGCTGTCGATCTACCTCCCGATCGTCGCGGCGGGCCACGTGCACACCGTCGGCGATCCGTCCGGCGTGGTCGCGGCGCTCGGCCAGGTGCGTCCGCAGAGCTTCTTCGGTGTGCCGCGGGTGTGGGAAAAGATGGTGGCCGGCCTGAAGAACATGCTCGCCGGGGTGCCCGAGGACCGGCGCGAGGCGCTCATTTCGGCGAACGAACTCCTGCAAGAGGGCTACAAACTCCGCAGCGCGGGCGAGGAACTGCCCGCCGATCTCGCCGAGCGCATCGCGAAGACCGACGAAACCGTGCTCGCGCCGGTGCGCGGACTGCTCGGGCTCGACCAGCTCCACATCGCGTCCAGCGGCGCGGCCGCGCTGCCGCTGGAGGTGCTGTACTTCCTCGCCGGCCTGGGCGTCGAGATCCGCGAGGTCTGGGGTCTGTCCGAGACCACCGGCGCGGCGACCGCGAACAGCGCCGACGCGTTCCGCGCGGGCACCGTCGGCCGTCCGATCGACGGCGTCGAGGTGAAGACCGGCGAGGACGGCGAACTGCTCGTCCGCGGCCCGATCGTCTTCCTCGGCTACCTGCAGCCGGACGGCACGATCGAATCGGCCACCGACGCCGACGGCTGGTTCGCCACCGGCGACATCGGCACGATCGACGACGACGGGTACGTCACGATCACCGACCGCAAGAAGGAACTGATCATCACCTCGAGCGGCAAGAACATCGCGCCGACCCGGATCGAGGGTTTGCTGAAGGAACACCCGCTGATCGGCCAGGCGGTCGCGATCGGCGACGCGCGGCCGTACGTGACCGCGCTGATCGTGCTCGACGACGAGATCGCCCCCGGCTGGGCGGCGGCCAACGGCGTCGAAGCGGCCGGGATCGACGCGCTCGCCGCGCACGAGGCGGTCCAGGCGGAGATCGCCCGGGCCGTCGAATCAGCCAACAGCAGGCTCGCGCGGGCGGAGCAGATCAAGAAGTACCACGTGATCACCACCGCGTGGACGCCCGAAACCGGCGAGCTGACCCCGACGCTCAAGCTCAAGCGCCGGGTGATCAACGACCGCTACGGCTCCGACATCGCCTCGCTCTATTCCTCGTGAGCGCTAACGCCGGTGAGAACCGGCGCAGACACTCACGAGGCCTGACCGCCTTCCGCCGCTCCAGGCAGTAGCTGCATGCCTGCCCCGTGCGTGGCCGGAGGTCTCGTGAGTGCCGGTTCTAACCGGCACTCACGAGGCCTGCCGGGACCACTTGCGCAGCCGAGGCGGCACGCGTTTTTCCAGTCCGTAGTTCTCCAGGTGGGCGGAGAACACCTCGTCGAACGCCTGCTGCACGGTCTCGGTGTCCCAGTCCGGGCGTTCGAGGATCGGCTGCTTCAGGTACGGCTGCCCCATCACGTGCAGCTGCGGGCCGTTGCACCGGATCATCTGCCCGGTGATGCCGTGCGCGCCCTCGCCGAGCAGGAACAGCACGAGCGGCGCGATCTTCGCCGGCGTCCGCTCCGGCGGGCAGGCCCGCAGCGCCCGCTCGGATTTCCAGACCATCCGGGTGTGCGCCACCGGGCACACCGCGTTCACCCGGATCCCGGAATCGTCGAGGTCCAGCGCCCATGAATAGGTCAGCGACGCGACCGCGCCCTTGCTCGCCGAGTACACGCCGAGCTTGCGCTGTCCGAGCGACGCTCCGGAGGAGATGTTCACGATCGACCCGCCGCCGCCCGCGGCGACCATCGCGCGGATCGCGGCGAGCCCGGTGTACATCACGCCGAGCACGTTCACCTCGACCAGCTGGCGGGCCTGTTCCGCGTCGTCCTCCCAGGGCAGCGCCTCGTAGTTGAGCCCCGCGTTGTTGACCAGGCCGTCGATCCGGCCGAACTCGGCGACGCACTGGTCGACGATCGCCTGCGCCTGCGCCGGATCGGCCACGCTGTGCCCGTTCGCGACCGCGCGCCCGCCGTGGTCGCGGATCGTCTCGGCGGTGCGCTCGGCCAGGTCGGCGTCCACGTCGTTGACCACCACCGCGCCGCCCGCCCTGGCGACGTGCACGGCGAACGCCTCCCCGAGCCCGCGTCCGGCCCCGGTCACGACCACGGCCTTGTCCTGCAACAGTCTGTCCACGCTCACTCCCCGCTGGTGCGCCCGGCGCGAGGACGAACGCTCCGCCGGGTCTCTCCCAGTGTTGGACCGTTCGGCCCAGTCGCACCGGTCGATGGCGACGAACGGTGGCCGCGCTGCGCCGAACGAGGAAAGCTGATCAGTGGCACGGGTACCCCGCGGCAGGTCAGTCCGAACGGCTCCGCGTTCCGGCCACCGGATTCTTCCCGACTGTTCACCCTGGTGTGATCAGCGGCATACTGAGGGTGCACGCCCTGGCCGGAGTAGTGACACTCCTGGCCAGGAGCAGTACGGGCGAAGGCACAATGCGGGCAACACCGGCATTCACTCGATCGGGGAGGGGGCAGTGGTCATCTCGTGACGACCGAAGCGACCTCTCGGCTGACGGCACCGCTGCGGAATGTCGAATATCGCGTGCTCTGGGCGGCGGAGGCCATCTCGAGCGCGGGCGACCAGCTGGCGAAGGTGGCGCTGTCCATCCTCGTCTACCACCGCACCGGTTCCGCGTTGTGGGCCGCGGTCGTCTACGCGCTGACTTTTCTGCCCGCGCTCGCCGGCGGGCTCGGACTGTCCTTCCTCGCCGACCGCTATCCGCGACGAGCGGTGCTGAGCGTCAGCGCCGCCGCGCAGGCCGTGCTCGTGGGGTTGATGAGCCTGCCCGGAATGCCGCTGGTCGCGCTGTGCTTACTGCTCATCGCGGTGCAGCTGGCCGCGTCGCCCGCGAACGCGGCGCAGAACGCGATCACCCGCGAGGTGTTCACCGACGACCATCTCTACCTGCGCAGCCAAGACCTGCGCGGGATCACCACTAATACGGTGCAGCTGCTCGGCCTGGCCGGCGGCGGCGTGCTGGTGACGGCCGTGGGCACGTCGTGGGCGCTGGCGATCGACGCGGTGAGTTTCGCGGTGGCCGCGGTGATCGTGCGGGTGTGGGTGCACAACCGGCCCGCTGCCGGCGGCGACCACAGCACCTGGTTCTCCGCGACGCGCTGGGTGTTCGGGCAGCGCAAACTGCGGGTGCTGATCGCGTTGTCGTGGCTCGTGGGGCTGGCCGTGGTGCCCGAGGGGCTGGCCGCGCCGCTGGCCCAGCAGCTGAACGCGCCGTCCGCGGCGGTCGGCTGGCTGCTCGCCGCCGACCCGCTCGGCTTCGTCGCCGGGGCCTATCTGCTGTCGAAATTCGCGTCCGCCGAGGTCCGGCAGCGGCTGCTCGGAGTGCTCGCGACGACGTCGCTGGCCTTGCTCGCGCTGTTCCTGCTGCAGCCGAATCTGGTGGTCGCGCTGGTGCTGCTCGCGCTCGCCGGTGCGATGGGCGCCTACATCATCACCGTGACCGCTACGTTCTCCACCTGGGTGCCGAACGAACTGCGCGGCGGCGCCGGCGGGCTCTACCGCACGGGGCTGCGCGTGGCGCAGGGCATCGGGGTGGCTCTCGGCGGGGTGGTCGCACAGGCGACCGGGTCTGCCGTTACCGCCATCGCGCTGGCCGGGCTGGCCGGCGTGGCTCTGGCGATCCCCACCGCGTTCTCGTGGACCCGGGTGCGGCACGCGGTCGCGGCCGGGGCCTGATCGTGGGTTGCGGGATGAATCGGTGGCCGGGGTCGAGGCACCGGCCGAATGGGTCCGGGTACGCCGGACGGGAACTCGTTTCACGCTTCACGGTCACGCACGGAACACACCTCCGTTCGCATTGTTACGAATCCGTCTTGGATCGGTCACAGAACTCACGCTTCACGGTCACGCACAGCTGCTCACCTCCGCTCGCTGACAATTCATCGGAAAATGACAACAGGTCGATTCACGCTTCGCGGTCGCGCATGGGAAAACACCTCACTCGGGGGGACGGCGGGGACGCTCCTCCGCAATTTACTTCATGGATGCAGCAGTTGTCGCGGAAGGCGTCTCCGGGTTCGGAGACTACGACCGAATACAGCGTTCGAAGTCGGTGAGTGAGATGATACCGGCAACTGATAACGGCGCAGAACCGGGAACCGTCCGGGAACCGCATCCGACACCGGAGGAGGCACGGCCCGATGCCCGGAACCGAACCGGCGCGCGGTGAACGCCGCGGCCCCGGGGAGGAACCGCCCGCCGCGAAGGGCGGCGCGGGAAGGCTGCGCGCGCTGATCGCCGGGAACCCCATTCACTCCTGGGATCTCTGGACGAAACCGCCCCGGATGGTCGCGTTCCTGCTCGCCTGGGACGCGATCGCGGTGGCGCTGCTGACCTTCGGCGTCGTCACCTCGCCGAGCCCGGATCTCGTGGACTGGGGCCGGTTCGCGATCCTCGCCGGCTGCGCGACGGTGCACATCCAGCTCACCCGGAGGCAAGAGGAACGGCGGCGCAACCGGGTCACGGCCGTCCACATCGACCTGACCGGCATCTGGGTGTTCCCGGCCGCGCTGCTGCTGCCGATCCCGCTGACTTTGCTGCTGATCGCGCTGCTGCGCGTCCAGCGGTGGTTCAACTCCCGTCGACCCCCGCACAAGTTCGTGTTCACCTCGTTCACGCATGCGGTGTCGGCACTGCTGGCGCACCACCTGTACCAGACTTTCGCGTCCGCCGAACTGGCCCGGCTTTCGCCCGCGAACTCGTTGCAGGTCTTCGGAATCCTGATGCTCGTCGGCTTCAGCTACGCGGCGCTGCAGGCGATCGTGATCGGCGGGCTGCTCGCGCTCGGCGGCACGTCCGCGCCCACCCTGCGCAACGTATTGGGCACCAAGGACGACAACCTGCTGGAGCTGTCGACGATCAGCCTCGGCACCATCGCGACGATCCTGCTCGTGAACATCCCGCCGGCGATCGTGATCCTCGTGCTCATCACGGTGCTGGGCAACCGGCTGGCGGAAATCAACCAACTGCAGTCCGAAGCGCGCACCGATCCGAAGACCGGGATCTTCAACGTGCGCGGGTGGTCGGAGTCCGCCGAACGCGCGTTGGCGCGTGCCGCGCGCGGCGGGGAATCCTTGGCACTGCTGATGATCGACCTCGATCACTTCAAGTGGATCAACGACACGTACGGCCATCCGGCAGGCGACGACGTGCTCCGCACGGTGGCGCAAACTCTCGACGAGATAACGCGTCCCAAGGACATCATCGGCCGTTTCGGCGGCGAGGAGTTCCTGATCCTGCTGCCCGACGCGGACACCACGGCGGCGAAGGTGACCGCGGAACGGATCCGTACCGCAATCGCCGATCAGCGCATCGTGACGACCGACAAACGCGGCGGTTCGGCATTGATCACCGGGCGCACCGGGTCGATCGGCGTCGCATTGCTCGGAGTGAACGGAACGACACTGGAACAGTTGCTGCAAGCCGCCGACGCGGCCGTCTACGCCGCGAAGGAAGGCGGCCGGAACCAGGTGCGCTTCGCGGACGCGAATCTGCCTTCCGAGTGATCCACAATTCCGATCACCGGCACTGTTCGCGATTAATCGCGAAACCGATTCAGAAACTGTGCGCAACGGAGCGCACCCCGTTCCGCCGCCGGATTGGGCCGCCGGGTTAATTGTCCGCGGGACCGCTAACCGCGACAGCCGGTTTTCGGGAAGGAACGAAAGCCGCCGGGGCCGCCGGACCCGGTTGGCCGAGGCCCGAAAATCCGCCGCGGCCACATCGGACTCAGGCCGCGGATCTCTGTCCACACCAGACCTTGCCTGCCCGCCGGGCGACTTTGCCGGGCGATCCGGCCAGCTCGTTCGTGCAGTGGGGGGGGCGGCACCCAACGCCCCCGGGGGTTACCCCCCGCGCGGGTGAGGGGGACAGCCGCCTCCCGCATCGCGCACCGGGCTGGCACCCTGGAGCGCATGCCAGCCACCGACGACCGTGCCCCGGCCGCCGTTCGCGTTCGCCGACCCTGGTCGACGTCCGGCTGGCTGCTGCTCGTCCTGCTCGTGGTGTTCGGGTTCGGCCTGATCGCCTCCCGGCCCGCGTCGCCGCCCGACCAGGGCCCGCCGACCGGCGGCGTGCTCGCGGCGCGGAACGCGGTCGACGCGCTCGCCCACCCCGACGGCCAGGCCACCGCGCTGGCGCTCCTGCCCAAGGACTTCACCGCGGTCACCGGCGTGAAGCCCGGCCCGCTGCCCGCCCGCGACGGCACCGTCCGCGCGGCGCACCTCGACGGCGGCTGCTCGGCCCCCTGGGGCGACGACAACACCAAGTGGGACTTCTCCGTCCCGTGCAAGGCGCACGACCTCGGCTACGACCTGCTCCGCTACGCCAACGACAAGGGCCACCCGCTCGACCAGTCCGCCCGGGCGTCGCTCGACGACCGGCTGGAGCAGGACATGCACCGCACCTGCGACCTGAACCCGATGAACTCCGAGCGCACGTGCCAGCTGGTCGCGTCGGTGTTCACCGGCGGGCTGGTGGTCAACTCGTGGCACCAGCGCTGGGGCCCGCCGGTCGGCGACCCGATCGGCCCGATGGTCGCCGGCGTGCTGGTGATCGGCTGCCTGCTCGTGATGCGCCTGCGCGGCTGGCACACCAACCGCCGGACGACCCCACGCCCGCGGCTGCCCCGCGGCGTGCCCCGGCCGTGGGCGGTGCTCGGCATCGCCGGGGCCGCAGCGCTGATGGTCGGCGAATCGGCGACCGCGCTGGCCGACTGGGCGGACGCGCCGGAGGCCACCTGGTGGCCGTTGACCTGGCTCGCGCAGCTCACCCCGCTGCTCTTCTTCGCGGGCGGGCTCGCCAACGCGGCGGGCTGGCGGGCCGAGCGCGACCGCGGCTACCGGCATTACCTGGCCGAGCGGTCCAGTCCGCTGTTGCGCCCGGCGTTGATCTTCGCCGTAGTCGCCCTGATCGTGCCGCTGGCGCTGGAGCTGCTGGGCATCCCGGCCGGGACTAACGCCACCGTCATGCGGATCGCGCTGCACCCGCTGTGGTTACTCGGTGTCTACCTGCTGACCGTCGTCGGCGCGCCGATGCTGCTCGCGCTCTACCGCCGGACGCGGTTGTGGTCGGTCGCGGCGCTGATCGCCGCCGTCGTAGCCGGAGAACTCGCCGCGAGCTGGACGGACGTCTCCTGGCCGCGCTACGCCGCCACGCTCGCTTTAGCGCTCCTCGCACAGCAGGTGGCGTTCGCGTACGCGGAGGGCGTCCGGCTTCGCCGCGCGGTGCTCGGCGTCGCTGCCGTAAGCGGCGTCACGGCTCTCGCGGTCGCTGTGTTCGCCTTCGACGCTTCGCCGGTACTGCTCGGCAACCCGGGCGCGCCGGCCGCGTTGTCCGCGAGGCCGTGGACCGTGCTGCTGCTGGGTGTGTCGCAACTCGGCCTTATCGGGCTCCTCGCGACACCACTGCGACGCTGGGCCGCGCGCGACCGCGTCACCCGCACAGCCGCGCTCATGCTGCGCGCCCCGATGAGCCTGTACCTGGCGTTCCTGGCCGCGATGCTGCTGCTCGTCGCCGTGGTCTACCTGCCAGGACCGATCGCGAACGGCCTCAACTGGCTGTTGCGGCCGCGCATGCTCGCCGCGGTGGCGCTTCTGCTCGTACCCGCGGCGCTGGTGTTCTGGTGGTTCGAGCGGCATCCGGGCAAGCCCGGCAAACCCGGTGCCGAGACGCCGGTCGCACCGCTTCCGTACACGCCGACCGGCCGCCGTCCTGTGCTGCTCACTCGCGCGGCCGCCACGCTGGGCATCGGGTACGCGACGCTCGGCGTGTTCGGTCTCGCGCTGGCCCGGTTCGGCGCGCAAGCCGCGGACGCCGACGTGCTCGGCTTGCGGCTGGACCCGGTCCAGAGCCTCGTGCATCTGCTCCTCGGCGTCCTGCTGCTGCACGCGGTCCGGACCGGCGGAGCGGCGACCTCGGCCGCGACGTGGTTCGCCGCCGCGCTGACCTGTGTGCCGTCGCTCGTGGCCGCCGCGGGCGGCGAAACGCACGGCTCCGCGGTCGTCGTCCTGCACATCCTCACCGCGGTATTCGCCCTGGTCGGAGCGGGTACGTGCATGGTCCCGACGAGAAGGACGGCCGCCGCCGCACCCTGACCGGCGACACGCGTACCGCCGACCGGGCGAAAATGCTTCGGATACCGGACCATGGGTGGTGCGTGGGTGGTGCACGCCACACCGTCCGGGGGAGGTGCGAATCCGTCGCAACCCCCGCCCGGCACCATGCGTCTCCAGAAGCGGACGACCAGAACGACGAGAAGGAGCCGACCGCGTGGACTACCCGCCTCGGAACGGGCAAGGCGATCGCCGCCCCGCCCGCTCGTGGCAGGACCAGCCCGGCCGGGGACCGGCGCGGCGGCCCGGGCCACCGGCCCGTTCGCGACGCGAACCGCAGGCTTCGGGTCCGCCTCGTCGGCAAGGACCGCCGCCTCGCCGCCAGTCCCGCCGCGGCGGGATGCGCGGCGCGAAAATCGCTCTCGCGGTGGTGTCGCTGCTGGTCATGGGGCTGACCGGGTACGCGTGGGCGTCGCTGCAGGGACTGGTCAACGGGCTGAGCTACTCCGACGTGATCGGCGAGGGCGCGGGCGGAGACAAGCCCGCCGACGGCGCCCGCGACATCCTCCTGGTCGGCCTCGACAGCCGCACCGACGCCCAGGGCAACCCGCTGTCGCCGGAACTGCTCGCCCAGCTGCGCGCGGGCGAATCGGACGGCGAGCTGAACACCGACACGCTGATCCTGGTGCACATCCCGAACGACGGCAGCAAAGCCGTCGCGATGTCGCTGCCGCGCGACTCGTACGTGAACATCCCCGGCTACGGCAAGCACAAGATCAACTCGGCGTACGCCAGGGCGATGCTGCAGGCGCGCAAGGACCTGCAGGCGCAAGGCGTCACGGATCCGAAGGAACTCGACGTCAAGGCCAACCAGGCCGGGGCGAAGCTGCTGATCGCGACGATCCAGGAGCTGACCGGGTCCACGATCGACAACTACGCGGCGATCAACCTGCTCGGCTTCAGCGACATCACGAAGGCCGTCGGCGGCGTCGACGTGTGCCTGAACAACAACGTCGACGACGACTACTCCGGCGCGAACTTCACCAAGGGCCAGCACACCATCGCCGGGGTGGAGGCGCTGGAGTTCGTCCGGCAGCGGCACGGGCTGCCGCGCGGCGACCTCGACCGGGTGGTGCGCCAGCAGGTGTTCATGGCGGGCATGGCGCGCAAGATCCTGTCCGCGGGAACGCTGACCGACCCGTCCAAGCTCAACGCTCTGGTCGACGCCATCAAGAAGTCCGTGGTGCTGAACCAGAACTGGGACATCTTCAGCTTCGCCCAGCAGATGAAGGGCCTCACCGGCGGACAGCTCGAGTTCCGCACCATCCCGGTCGACAACGTCGAATACCGCACGCCGAACGACGGCGTCGCGGTCAAGGTCGACCCGGCGAAGGTGAAGGCGTTCGTGCAGGGCCTCGCCGGTCCGCAGACTGGAGCGAACGGCGCCCCGGTGCCGCCGCAGCAGAAGCCGGACGAGTCGCATAAGGACACGACGGTCGACGTGCGCAACGCCTCGGACCGCACCGGTCTCGCGGCGACCGTGTCGAAGCAACTGGTGGACAAGGGCTTCACCGCCGGCGACACGGACAACGCGTCCTCGCGCAAGACGACTGTGATCTGGGTCCCAAGCGGCGGCGAGGCGGCCGGGCAAGCGGTCGCCGACGCGCTCGGCACCAAGGCGACGGTGCAGGAAGACAAGAGCGTGCCCAAGGGCCACGTGAAGGTGTACCTCGGTTCGGACTACCAGCCCTCGGCCGGTGCGTCGAGCGGAACCGGTGCGGCACAAGCCCCTCCGGCGCAGCAGGCCGCGCCCCCGGCCACCCCTTCGGGTCCGGGGAGCGACGACCAGCCGATCACCGCTGACGGCGTGCCCTGCGTCAACTGACGCGTTGCTCCATTCGGGGAATGTCGAAAATCTTCCCGAAACCCGCGTAATGAGCGGCCGCTTCGGCACTTTCACCACCGGGACGCAAGCCCGCGTCCGTGAAGTTGGTTGAGGGGCAGGGGCCGTGATCGACGCTGAGCACTACCAGCGGGTGCTGGGAGACGAGCTGCGCAAGCTCAGGCGTGGCCGGGGATGGACGCGCAAAGAGCTGAACGCGCATCTGCAGAGCGAAATCTCGCTGCAGACACTGGCGACGTACGAACTGGGCACCCGGCAGTGTTCCGTGGTGCGCCTGGTCGAACTGTGCGTGGCGATGGACGAGCTTCCGCAGGATTTGCTGGCGAAGGTGCACAGCCGGGTCTTCACCGAGGAACCGGGCCGGGTCCGCGTGGACCTGCGCCGGGTCGTCGCGGAAGCCGGTCCGGAGCTGACTCCGTTGCGGCGCTGGGCCGAAGGACGGTTGCGGCAGAACGGAGTCGCGATGCCGGGGTCGCCCGCCCGCGCGGGCGCCGCCTCCCGGCCGTCTGTTCCGGTATCCGGATCCTCAAGCACGCCAACCTCTTCCGCTCCCGCGGCTTCAAGCCAGCCCGCTTCGGCGAGCGCCTCGTCCGACGAGGTGTCGTTCGACTTCGCCGCGCTGGAGCGGATGGCCGAACTGTGCGGTCTTCCGACGGCTGAGCTGGTTTCGCACCTGCGCAAGCTCGCTCCCGCCTGACCTGCGCCCACAGACCACGAGGGGGACCTTCGCGACTCCTCCCCTGCCGCGAAAGTCCCCCTCGTTCTGCTCAAGCCTCCGCGAGACCTCGTCCGCGCAGGTTTCTTCCCGCTCAACGACAACGCCGCCTTGCCTGCGTCCACTGTGGAGCGCCCGCTCCCCGCTCGATGCTGCCGTCTGCCGCTCCCAGTACTACGAGGGGAACTTTCGCGACTCCTCCCCTGCCGCGAAAGTTCCCCTCGTACCTCCTAGTCCACTGTGGACTAGGACCGAGACCACGAGGGGGACCCTCGCGACTCCATCCCCAGTCGCGAAAGTCCCCCTCGTGCCGCATCACCCGAGCAGTTCGTAGTCCTCCCGCCGCACCGTCCGGGTGTCCAGCCAGTACCGCCAGGTGAATCCCGGCCACAGCGTCCGGTTCACGCCCTTCGCGTCCAGATACCAGCTCTTGCAGCCGCCCTGGGTCCAGATGCCCCTGTCGAGTTTCCGTTGCATCTCGGCGTTGAACCGCTCCTGGACCTCCTCGCGCGGGTCGAGCGCCCGGTCGCCGGCCAGCCGCAACGCCTGCGCGATATAGGAAATCTGCGCCTCGATCATGAAGACCACCGAGTTGTGCCCCAGCCCGGTGTTCGGACCGAGCAGGAAGAACAGGTTCGGGAAGCCGTTCACGGTGATCCCGAGGTGCGTGCGCATCCCCTCGCTCGCCCACTCCTTCGCGAGGTTCCGTCCGTCGCGGCCGACGATCTCCAGGCTGTCGAACGCGTCGGTCACGTGGAAACCGGTGCCGTAGACGATCGCGTCCACCTCGTGCTCGACGCCCGCGTTGTCGACGACGCTGTGCTCGCGCACCTCGGCCACGCCGTCGGTGACCACGTCGACGTTGTCGCGGGCGAGCGCCGGGTAGTAGTCGTTCGAGATGAGCACGCGTTTGCAGCCCATGGTGTAGTCCGGGGTCAGCTTGGCGCGCAGCTCCGGATCCGACACCGCGCGGTCGATGTTGCTCTTCGCGAGCCGCTGGCCGATCTTCATGATCCACGGCTGGCCGTTGAAGCCGATCGCGCGCGCTTCCAGCGTCCAGTAAAGGAAATTCCGGTACAGCCGCTGCACCGGCGGCACCGCGCGGAACAACCCGCGCAGCCAGCCCGGCATGTCGCGGTCGGCCTTCGGCATCACCCACGGCGGCGTGCGCTGGAACAGCGTCAGCTCGGCCGCCTCCGGCGCGATCTTCGGCACGAACTGGACCGCGCTGGCCCCGGTGCCGACCACCGCGACGCGTTTGCCGGCGAAGTCGAAGTCGTGCTCCCACTCGGCGGAGTGGAACGCGCGCCCCTTGAACCGTTCGATGCCCGGCAGGTCGGGGATCATCGGCCGGTGCAGCGCGCCGACGCCCGCGACCAGCGCCGGGGCCACGAACTCGTCGCCGCCGCGGGTGCTGACGTGCCAGCGGTTCTCCTCGGCGTCCCAGCGCGCGCCGGTCATCTCCTGGCCGAAGCGGATGAAGCGGCGCAGGTCGTACTTGTCCGCGACCCCGCGCATGTACTCGTAGATCTCCGGCTGCGGCGAGTACGCGCGCGACCAGCCGGGGTTCTGCTCGAAGGAGAAGGAGTACATGTGCGACGGGATGTCGCACGCGCAACCGGGGTAGCTGTTGTCGCGCCAAGTCCCGCCGACGTCCTGTGCCTTCTCGAGCACCACGAAGTCGTCGCGGCCGTCCTTGCGCAGCTGAATCGCCATGCCGAGCCCGGAGAACCCGGTGCCGACCACGATCACGCCGGTCTCGGTGCGGTTGCCCATGCGTCCTCCCGTTAACTGTTACCCGAAGTCCAGCTTACTCGGAGTAGGTTACTGGCGGTAGAGTGTGCGGCATGACCACCGCCAAGCGCAAGCGCATGCCCCGAGCCGAGCGGGAACGGCAGATGATCGAGGTCGCCGAGCAGGTCTTCGGCGAGCGCGGCTACGCGATGGCGTCGATGGACGAGATCGCGGAACTCGTCGGTGTGTCCAAGCCGATGCTGTACGAGTACTTCAACTCGAAAGAGGGCCTGCTGCTGGCGTGCATCCGGCAGTCGCGGGCGGCGCTGCAGGAGGCCACCGAGCAGTCGATCGTCGGCGCGGAGTCCGCGCAGGACGCGCTGCGCCGCGGACTGCTGGCGTTCTTCGTCTTCATCCGCGAGCGCCGGCAGGCCTGGTCGCTGCTGCGGCACGAGATGGCCCTGATCGGCACCCCCGCCGCGGACGAGATCGAGGAAACCCGCCGCCAGCAGACCGACCTGATCACCGCGTTGATGAGCGGCTACTTCGACAGCGAGGACACCCTGCGCGCCGAGGCGTCGGCCGAGTTCGTCGTCGGAGCCTGCGAGCGGCTGGCGATCTGGTGCGAGCGCTTCCCGGAGGTGACCCCGGAGAAGGCCACCGAGTACGCCATGGATCTGCTGTGGGCCGGGTTGTCACAGCGTGCGATCTGATGTGCACGTGAAGATGACCGTGCATTAGGCCATTCGGTCGTCACTCAGCGCACATCTCGTCCCGTTACTTGTGACACAGAGTTTTCTTGCGGTATCGATGACACGGTAGAAAGACACACTGAGTGTCGCGCCAGCGGCTGGCAGGCAGGAATCGCGTCATGAGTTTGCGGTGGCCGGGTCTCGACCTGTGACGCATGCTGATGACGAGAGGGGTGAGGCAGTGGTGGAAACGATCACGGCGACTTACAAGCACGACAACGACGACTGGACGATTACCGTCAGCGGCCGCGGCAAGGAGCTGACCGGCAAGGCGCCGGGCATCATCGCCGCCCGCGACCGGGCCGACCAGCTCGTGGAGAAGCTCGCCCCGAACGAGCGTCCCACGGTCGTGCACCTGCTGAACGGCAACGCGCTGGAGTTCACCAGCACGTACATGGCCGCCCGCCTGACGCTGCCGGAGATCGAGCCGCTGGAAATCCCGCCGTCGGGCGGAGCCAAGGCGGCAGCGGCTGCTGCGGACTCCGGCAAGACTGAAGCTCCGGCTACTGCTGCTTCGGCTACTGCGGCTGCCGCTCCGGCCGCCGCCGCTCCGGCGGCTACTGCTCCGAAGGCCGCCGCGGAGAAGGCTCCCGAGCAGCCCGCCAAACCGGCGCTGCCGCCGAGCAAGCAGCTCCCGAAAGAGGTCGAAGACCGCAAGCCCGACGAAACGAGCCGCCCCGGTGTGACAGCCGGCGCGTCGGCCACGCCGCCGGTCGCACGCGCCTGACCTGCACTGTTTCTTTCACGCGGCTCGCGCTTTCGCGGGCTTGTTTGGCGTGCGCTGACTAGCCGCAGCCCGGCGAAGCTGGGTACCTGGGGCGCGGACTCCGGCAAGACGTCGCTCCTTGACGTCTGCGGGCCGCTGCTCAGGTCACCGCGCCCTGCGCGCTGACTAGCCGCGGCGGCTGTCGTCCCGCCCCTTCGCCTTTCGGACCGCGGCGCAGATCCGGCCGTACGACGTCCGGAGACAGTGTCGGCACCCCTCTGCCGACCGGGCCCGCAAACAGTCCGCTATGCCCAGTACAGCGGGATAAAACCGCCACCGTCACCCAGGCGGGGTAGCCCAATACGGCGAACGTGCTCCGCCAAACCGACCCAGGCGGGCGACCGCCGAATGAGTGACCCCGGGTTCAGTGGCACTTCTCACGAAGTTAACCCGCCGTGACGATCAAGGCTGTCGATCCGCCATCCAGGGATGAAACAGCCAGTATTCGGCAGGTCACGCGCCGCCGAGCAGCTCTGCCCAAGACGCGACGCGGGGTAACCACGGATCCGCCCTAGCGGCGCGCCTCGTACAGGCGCGCTCGCTCAGCCGCACCCTTGGAAAGCCCCAGGCAAGTCGCTCAGGCCACGGAGAGCCGCTCAGGCAGCTGGGAACCGGATACCCACACGCCCCGCGTGCGAGGTGCCCCGCGTGCAAGGTGCCCCACGTGCCCCACGTGCAAGAGCCTGCCCAGAACCCCAAGCCCCGCCTGCCCCGGACCAGCAAAGGCCCGGGGCTGTCAGCACGGGAGGCGAACCGTCAGCGGAACAGCTTCCGCACCAGCAGCACGGCCACCAGCACGCCTGCCCCGATCAGCGGGTACTTGACCTTCGGGTTGTCGAGCTTCGCGCGCACGCCGTCCTTCGCCTGTTCGGCGAGCTTCTGCGGATTGGCCTTCGTGCCCAGCTGGTCGAGGGTCGCCGCCAAAGCGGTCCTCGCCTGCTCGATCTCACGCTCGATGGTCTCGGGGTCGCGAGCCACGTGCCCTCCTCGCCGCAGTCGGACTGTAGGCGGTCCACGGTAGAGGACAACCCCCGCGAGACGGCGACTGGCCACGCCGAGCCGACCCGAACGTGGCGCGCGCTACGATCACACCTGGTTCCTGGGGGCCGTAGCCCAATTGGCAGAGGCACACGGTTTAGGTCCGTGCCAGTGAGAGTTCGAGTCTCTCCGGCCCCACCCGCACGCTCTGATCAGTAGTGCAGCAGACCGCCGCCGTTGAGGCATTTCAGTCTCTACGGTGGCTGGAATGGCTGACCATCTGCTCGTCATGACAACCACTCCGGACCGCGAGTCGGCAGCCCGGATCGCCTCGTCAGCCGTAGCGCGCAGGCTCGCGGCCACCGCTCAGGTCCGCGGCCCAGTCACGTCCTACTTCTGGCACCTCGGAGAAGCGGGCGAAGGCGAGGAATGGATCGTCATGTTCAAGACCACCGGCACGCGCTACGGCGAGCTCGAGGCACACATCATCGCCGAGCATCCGTGGGACAAACCGGAGGTGACCGGCATCGAGCTAGCCCGCGGGTCGGCCGAATACCTGCGGTGGATGGAGACAGCGACCACGCCTGAAGGCTGAGTCAGGCGCGGACCAAGTCGACCGCAGCGGCGAACTCGAGGACATCCCGGTGCCGATCGAGAGACTTGAGTCTCTCCGACTCCACACTGCCTCCAGCCTGAAAGCCCGTCCGAACAGGTTGCCGGACCGAAAGGTTCAGCTCATCCCCGGCCAGAAACCCACACCGTCAGCAGTGCGGCGGCGATCCGACCCATCCCGCGATGTTGCACTCCGGCACGAAACCCACACGCTGGCATTTCCCGGAGTCCTTGTCCTATTTCCCCTCGCCCCAGTCGGTCCAGCAATAGTCCGGATATACCGTCCATTCTTCGACGTCGTCGACCCACGGCGGATTCTCCAGCCGCGGCCACTGCCGGACGCTCAGGTTGATCCTCGGCCGCAATCCTGCAAGCGGCCCTTGGCATCCCGACCAGCAGCAGGTCGCGGCTGAGCAATGGCCGACACCGCCAACGGGCCTATCGGAACGCCGAGGAATGCCGGACAAGGAATCAAACAGCGGCTAAAAACTCATCAACCGCAAGCGGCATCGCCCCGGGCCGCGCTCGCTCGTGAGGACAGTTGCTCCCGTGCCCGGGTCAGCGCGGCGATGCGTTCGTCCAGTACGGCCAACCGCCGGTCCACCAGCGCCACCGCGCTCGAGGACAGGCGTCGCGAGGGCAAGTCTCCCTGCAGGCACGAGCCCAGCGGGCGGATGTCTTCCATGGTGAGCCCCGAATCGAGCAGGTAGCGGATGTTCGCCACCCGCTCGATCGCGGACTCGTCGTAGCGCCGGTACCCGTTGCGGGAGCGGGCCGCGGTCAACAGGCCCTGCTCCTCGTAGAACCTCAGCGCCCTGGTGGTGACTCCGGTGGCCTTCGCCAGCTCTCCGATCCGCACCGACCCGAGCGTACGCCGCTAAGCGATCACTGCGCCGCCGTCGACGGGCAGGACCACGCCGGTGAGGTAGTCCGCGCCGGGGCTGGCGAGTTGGACGATCCAGTGGGCGACTTCTTCCGGCCGGGCCAGCCGTCGCAAGGGCACCATCGCCTGCAGGGACGCGTGCTGTGCTTGGGCCTGCTCGGCGGTCAGGCCTTCGCGGGCGTAGATCTCGGTGGCGACCGGACCGGGGGCGACTGCGGCGACGCGGATGCCGCGCGGGGCGAGTTGCACTGCCCAGCTTCGGGTCAGCGAGTCCAGCGCGGCTTTCGTCGCGGCGTAGAACTCCCGGCCTGCCATCGGCCATCCGCGCTGGCCGATCGCGGTCGTCACGTTGACGACCGCGCCGCCGGTCTCGCTCAGGTGCGGCATCGCGGCTTGCACGAGATAGACCGGTGCGAGCAGGTTCGTCGCGACCACTCCGTCGAACGCGCCTGGCTTGATCTCGCCCAGCGCGGCCGGTTCGACGATGCCGGCGTTGTTCACCAGCACGTCGAGCCTGCCGAATTCGGCAAGCGCCGCAGCGACAATCGTCTCTGCGGTGCCTGCCTCGGTGATGTCGGCGGCGAACGGGCGGATCCGCGGGGAACTGGCCGCGGTTTCGGCGAGCCGTTCGGCGGTCCGGCCGACGACGAGGACGTTCGCGCCCTGCCGGGCGAACTCGTGTGCGGTGACCTGTCCGATGCCCGTTCCGCCGCCGGTGACGATCACGGCCTTGCCTTCAAACTGTCCTTCACTCATGTCATCCGACGCTAAACATTGCCGTATGCGTGAAGGTCAAGCCGCTCAGCGCACGCGGTCGTAAACCAGGGCCACTTCGCCGAGATCGCCGGTCTCCTGGTGCGCGACTGTCCACTTAGTACCCGGCAGGCCGTCGTCGAACAGCCGCGGGCCGCCGCCGGCGATTTGCGGGCAGATGGTCAGGTACAGCCGGTCGACCAGGTCCTCGGCCAGCAGCGCCTTGATCACGCTGACGCTGCTGTTGACCAGGATGTCGCCCTCGCCGTCGGCCTTGAGCGAGACGACGACCTCGGCGGCGGGCGCGTTCACGACGCGCGTGCGCTCCCACGGCGACTCGGTGAGCGTGCTCGACAGGACGACCTTTTCCGTGTCCACCAACCACTTCGCGTAACCGCGGTCGCGCGGGTCGGCGTTTTCGTCGGCGGCGACGGTCGGCCAGAAGCCGAGGAAGCCTTCCGCGTTGCGGCGGCCGAGCAGCGCGGTCGTCGCGTTCTCCCAGATGCGGGTCATCTGGTTGCGGGCGGTTTCGGTGGTCACGTACGGGATGATCGCGCTCATGTCGCCGGGGCCTTCCGGACCGTGGTAGCGGCCGTCGAGGGTCAGGGCGAGGTTGGCGGTGACACGACGCTCGGTCATGACTGGGTTTCCTTTCGGGCGATGACTTCGGTGAGGTGGTCGAGGACCTGTCCCCAGCCGGTTTCGATTCCGGCGATGGCGGACACGGCCCCGACGGTCGTTGCGCTGATCTCCAGACCCAGCCGCAGCTGGGTGCCGCCGTTCGCCGCGGCGGCGAGGGCGAGGTCGTAGTGGCCGCTGAACGCGACGGCTCCGGCCGCGTCCAGCACCGACAGGTCGAACACGAGCCGCTCGGTTTCGCGAGCGGTCCGGACCTGTCCTTCCGAGCGATAGCTGCCTTCGGCGTCGCGGTAGGCGAGAACGACGCGGCCGCCCGGCTTCGGCTCGAGGACACACTCGGTGACGGCCAGGGACGGCGGGACCCACCACGACGCCAGCAGCCCGGCGTCCGTCCAGTACCGCCAGACCGTTTCCGGCGGCACCGGCAGCACGCGTTCGAAGGAGAACGCGCGACCGTCGGCCCAGCGATCCCGGTCCGCGGCGGCGGTGTCGGCTTCGATCGCCGCGCGGTAGCGATCGAGCACGTCGCGCTCTCCCGCGTGTGCCTCGATCGTCGCGGCCAGCTTCTGGAGCTGGTCCGCGAACTGCCGCAGCGGAGCCGCTTCGGCCGCGTAGACCCGCCGTTGCCCGAGCGGGGCCATGGTGACCAGGCCGGCGCGGGCGAGGGTCTGCAGGTGCTTGGTCGTCTGCGGCTGCCGCAGCCCGGTCAGCTCGGCCAGTTCGCCGACCGACCGCGGCCGCTCAGCGAGCAGTCCGACCAGCTGCCACCGGGTGGTGTCTGCGAGTGCTGAGGCGATCCCGTCCATGCACCGAAGTATTCACTAGCTCGAATATTCGTGTCAAGGAATTCTTTTACCCGGGCAGCAGCCGGGCGGCGAGGTTCCGGACCGCCAAGCCCCGCTTCGTGCGCGGGACCAGCATCGACGCCGCCGTCCCGACCCCGCGCTGCTTGGGCTTCACCCGCGCTCGATGGGTGGTCTCGTAGTGCGCGAACGCCTCGGCGTGGGTGCCGTCAGCGAGCGCCGCAGCCAGGGTGTGCGCACCGACGATCGCAAGGCTCGACCCGTCGCCGAGCAGCGAGACGCACGACGCGGCATCGCCGACCAGCGCGACCCGTCCACGGGACCACTTCGGCGGATCGACCACGGCGACCGCGTCGAAGAAGACGTCGTCGGCCGCTTCGAAGCGCGCCAGCAGCTCCGGGACCCGCCAGCCGAGACCCTGGTAGGCGGCGGACACGATTTCCTTGCCCTGTCCGGAGTTCGGCGCGCGGAAAATGAACGCGACCCCGGAATCTCCCCGCACCGGATGGATCGCCACGAGCCTGCCCGGGGTGTTCAGCAGGACCACGTCCTCCGGATAATCGGACGGCTCGCCGAGCGACACCGTCCCGACATACAGCCCGGCGCGCCGGACGAACTTCTCCTCGGCGCCGAATACGAGCCGCCGCACCGACGAGTGCACGCCGTCCGCGCCGATCACCAGGTCGAACCGGCGCGGAGCAGCGTGCTCGAAGGTCACGTCGACCCCGCCCTCGTCCTGCTGCAACGCGGTGATGGTGTCGCCGAAGAGAATCTCGGCGTCGTCGCGCGCCGATTCGTACAGCGCGGAGGCGAGATCGGCGCGCGGGACCTCGATCTCCTTGCGCACCGCCATCCGCACCGTGGTCACCGATCGCCCGCGCGCGTTGAGCACTCGCAGTCGCTTCGCGTGCGTCGCGACCTCGCGCAATCGCGGCACGACGCCCATCGCGTCGGCCACCTCCATCGCGCCAGCGCGGACGTCGACCGGGTTGCCGCTGCTGCGCTGGCCAGCCGCCCGCTCCACGACGGTAGGCCGGAAACCATTGCGCGCCAACCAGAACGCGAGGGTCGAACCAGCGATCCCGGCACCGCACACGAGGACGTCACGAGTCATGTCTTCGACAGTAACCGCACTCAGTGCAGAATTGCAATGAGTGCAGGATTGCACCCGATGTCGTAAGCTCGCGGAGTGTCTCTCCGTGATCGCAAGCGCGCCCGCACCCGCCAAGCGCTGATCGACGCGGCGACGGACCTCTTCGAGCGCAACGGCTACGACGAGACGACCATCGCCGACATCGCCGCAGCCGCCGAGATCGGCACGCGCACGTTCTTCAGCTACTTCGCCAGCAAGGAAGAACTGGTATTCCCGGACGCCGAGAGCCGGGTACAGGCGTTGCTCGAAGCCCTCGCGAACCGCGCCCCGGACGACCGGCCGATCGACCTGCTGGTCCGCGTCCTCTCCGATGGCGGCGAGGTCAGCAACGACATCATCGGCAAGCTGACCCCGTTGCGGATGCGGCTGCTCCAGACCGTGCCCGCCCTCCAGGGCCGAGCGCTCCAGATCCAGTCCGACGCCGAGCGCCGGATCGCCGAAATCCTCGCCGAAGCCTTTCCCGACGAACTCGACGACCTCAGCGCCCGCACGTTGACCGGTGCGTTCGCCGGCGCGGTGCGCGGAGCGTCGCAGGCCATGCTCGACCGCACCGGCGACCTCACCGCCGAGCAGCGAACCCAAGCGACCCGGCAGGCCATCGTGAAGACGCTCGGGCCGTTGCTCAAACGCGACTGACGTGCTCCGCGCACAGACAGGCCACCGCGGTGTCGATCCACTCGCGGCCCTCCCACTCCGGATGCCGCTCGATCAGCTCCTCCCGCACCTCCGCGATCACGGTCTCCTCGGCCATCGCCGAATCGCGGCGACGCCAGGTCTCGTCGCGCAGCAGTTCGAGATAGGCGCGCAGATCGTCGAGGAGTTCCGGACCGCTGATGTCGCCGTGGCCGGGGACGACGATTTCCGGCCGCTGCCGCGAAAGCTTCCGCATGACCTCGATCCAGCGGATGCCGGACACGTCGGTGTCGTGCGGCGGGAACCACGGGAAGATCGCGAACTGGCCGGTCTCGGCGAGGTCGCCGGTGAACAGGACGCCCGCGTCCGGGACCGTCACGACCTGGTCGCCCTTGCTGTGCGCGCGGCCGGTGGCACGCAGCTGCACCACGCGACCGCCGAGATCGAGGTCGTGCGACGAGTCGTAGACGACGTCCGGCGTCGGCAGCTCAACGCCTTCGAGCTGCCGCGCGACCGGCTCCCCCAGCCCGGCGAACATCTGCAGGTAACCGGGACCCTTCGCGGCGAGATCGGTCGCCTGCGCGCGGTTGGCCAGATAGGTCGCGGCCCCGGCGAAGGTCTGCGCGCCGAACGCGTGCTCGGGGTGGAAATGCGTGGTGGTGAGGTAAATCCGGCGTCCGCGCGCGTACTCGGTCGCGAACTTCAGCACGGTTTCCGCGTTGCGCGGGCCCATGCCGGTCTCGACGACGAGCACGGAATGGGTCCCGCCGATGACGCCGACGTTCGGCACGAGCTGCACGCCCTGGTTCGGGATCACGACGAGGTCGCGGGCGAGTTCGCGCACCTGCGAGGTCTGCACGACGGGATCGGGATACGGATAGCCGGGCATGGGCGGGTGCTCCTCGGGGAACGCGGGATCAGTGACGGTTCCAGTCCAGCGCGGCGGCCGCGCGCGTGTCCAAGACCGATCCGCTTTTCCCGATACCGCACGGGTATCGTCCGACGTACGGCATGGTCCTGGCCCGCTTGCCAGATGACGTGATGGCGGCGCGCGTCAGCCGCTCCACTACCCTAGAGTAATGGATTCGCGACAGATCGCATTCGTTCGGGCAGCTCTTTCCGATGAGCTTCAAGCCGCTGGAGTGGAGCTGCCCGATGATCGTTTGGATCGCCTCGCCGAGCTGGCGACGAAAGCCGCGCTGAACTGGATGATCGCCGCCGCTCAAGAAGGCATGATCGAATCGGTGCACGTGTCCAGCGAGGATCCGCGCGATGGAAGGTAAGTACCGGTACCCGCCGATGGAGCGGCCGCTGGGCTCCGGCATCTGGGGACGGCCGACACTGGCCGACAACCTCAAGCACTTCGCGTACTACATCGACCGCGACGACCTGTGGAAAACGTGGTGCGGCCAGGAGGTGCCTCCAGACCACAAGTGCCCCCCGATCGGCTGGCGGCCTGACGGCACTCGCGGAGCCGTCCGGACATGCCAGGACTGCGAACGGCTCTACAAGGAGCAACACAACTTCGCCGCAGCCGTGAGCCGGAAGTTCTCCCCGCAGAGGCAGCAGCGGGTCCGGCTTACGTGCCTAGGCTGCGGTAAGGACGTGCCGCCGCAGACATCGGTCTGCGGTTGCGGCACTTTGTTTTACAACCCCAATCACAGCGGAAGCTAGGCCATCCCGCTTTCCATTCCGCACTGCCGCCGTTGCTCTCCTGCCACGCGGGCGACGGGATCTCGTTCGACATAGCCGAACGCCCAGCCAGCTTGTCGACGCGGCTTGCGACAATCTCGCACGGGTATCGTCGCTGGTTGTGGATCTCCGTTCGCTCCGGTACTTCGTCGCGGTCGCCGAGGAACGCCACTTCGGCCGGGCGGCGGCGCGGCTGCACATGACCCAGCCGCCGTTGAGCCGCGCGATCAAGCAGCTCGAAACCGACCTCGGTGCGGCCCTGCTGGACCGTTCGCCGTCCGGGGTCTCGCTCACCGCCGCCGGAAGCGCGCTCTACGGCGAGGCTCGCACCTTGCTCGAGGCGGCAGACCAGGCCCGCGCGAAAGTCGCGGCGGCCGCGGGACCCGGGACGCTCACGCTCGGCACCCTCGCCGACAGCTCGGAACCGGTCGGGATCCGGCTCGCCGGCGAGTTCCGCGAACGGCATCCGGGCGTGCGGATCAGCGTCCGCGAGGCCGATCTCACCGACCCGACCACCGGGCTGCGCGCGGGGCTCGTGGACGTCGCGCTCACCCGGATTCCCTTTGACACCAACGGAATCCGCACGCACGTGCTGCGCTCCGATCCGATGGGCGTCGTCCTGCGCGCGGACGATCCGCTGGCCGGGCGCGACGAGGTGCGCCGGGAGGAACTCGCCGACCGGACGTGGTTCCGGTTCCCGGACGGCACCGACCCGCAGTGGCAGGCGTTCTGGAGCGGCGGCGTCGCCGGCGGGCCGGTCGTGCGGACGGTGCACGAATGCCTGCAAGCCGTGCTGTGGAACGGAACCGTCGGGCTCGCCCCGCTCGCGCACGCGTTTCCCGAGGGTGTCGCGACGGTCCCGTTGGCGGACTACCCGCCGAGCCGGCTCGTGGTCGCGTGGCGCGAGGATTCGACGCCGCCGCTGGTCCGCTCGTTCGTCGAACTCGCCGTGCGCATCGCCGGGCTCGACCGCCGCGAAACCCCCGCGAACCCGTAGGCTGGGCCCGGACATCGGGGAGGTGTGGGCCGTGCCGGGACGCAATCCGCTGCGGGTCCTGCGCAAATGCGCGGACTGGTTCGAAAACCGCGGCGTGTACATCCCCGGCGAGGAAAGCCGCGCGGTCGACCCGGTCCGCGACTTCGGCTGGCTCATGGTCGCCTGGGGCGCCGGCGTCGCGGTGTTCATCCTGTTGTTCGCGTTCGCGGTCTGAATCCCGTCCTCAGGCTGTTGACATCGTGGTGACGACTGTCACCCGGAGTGCTCTTTCGATCACGGATCGGCCACGGCTGTACACCAGGTCCGCGTCTTCCGCACCGTGACGGCATTAGTGCCGCCAGAGTGGAGCGGGTCGGCTCGGCAACTACGCCGAACGGCACCCCGCCCCACCCCGACTGGAGTACCCCCGCGATGGCGCCCCCGCGCACCCCGAAACTGCTGTTGACCGCCTGCCTGCTGTTTTCCGTGGCAGCCTGCGGCGGCGTCAACGCTCGGGAAGGCTCCGCCGCGATGGGCGTCGGCAACCCGGCGGCGCAACCGGCCGCCGCACAAGCCTCCGGCGACCTGCCGTTCGGCGCCAACCACCGCTTCGCCAGCGGGATCACGGTCTCGCTGTCCGCCCCGCAGTCCTTCCAGCCGAGCCCGGCGGCGTACCCGCGCAGCGCTCGTGCGGCGGCGTTCTACATCCAGGTCACGAACAACGGCACGGATCCGTATCGGGTCTCCGGGCTTTCCGTCACCGCGATGGTCGCTGGGAAGCCCGCGAAGCAGGTTGTGGACGCCACGCAGGGTCTCGGCGGCGTTTCCGACGCAGGCAAGGACCTGATGCCGGGCCGGTCTACGCAGGTCACGCTCGCTTTCGCGGTGCCCGCCGACAGCGCCCGGATCGCGGTGCAGGTGCGGCCGAGCACGGGCGAGCCCGCCGTCGTCACCTATTGCGGAGACGCCTGAATTACCCTCGTCTCCATGACCGACCAGCGACTTGCCGTGGGCGACGAAGCGCCCGGATTCACCCTGCCGGACAGCACCGGCAAGAACGTCTCGCTCAGCGACTTCCGCGGCCAGGCCGTGGTGGTGTACTTCTACCCGGCGGCGAGCACGCCGGGGTGCACCAAGCAGGCTTGCGATTTTCGGGACAATCTCGCGGAACTGAACGACGCGGGATATCAGGTGCTGGGGATTTCTCCGGACAAGCCGGAAAAGCTGGCCAAGTTCGTCGATGCGGAGAAGCTGACGTTCCCGTTGTTGTCCGATGTGGACAAGACGGTGCTGACCGAGTGGGGCGCGTTCGGGGAGAAGAAGAATTACGGGAGGATCGTGCAGGGGGTGATCCGCTCTACGTTCATCGTGGACGCGGAGGGGAAAATCGCCAAGGCCGCCTATAACGTGCGGGCTACCGGGCACGTGGCCAAGTTGATCCGCGATTTGGGGATTGCTTCCTGAATTGTTTCCCGGAGCGCGGAGAGGCCGGACAAGCCTCTCCGCGCGATCGGTCAGCGACGCACCTGATAGCGCAGGTGAAGCACCCGGTCGCCCTGAACCACGTCAGGATCCTCCAGCAGGTGCTGTGCGTTGACCGAGCCGAAGTAGCGTTTGCCGGATCCGAAGACGACCGGGACTAAATCCATCCGCACCTCGTCGACCAGGCCCGCGGCGAGTACCTGACCGCCGACGTCGCCTGCGGCGACCTCGACTAGGCGGTCGCCTGCTAGCTCTTGTGCTTCGGCCACGGCTGTCTTGACGCTGTCGACGAAGTGGAACGGGGCCTCGGGGTTCCAGCCTTCGGGCGCTGGGCGGTGCGTTACGACGACTACGTGGTCGATTCCGCTCGGCGGCTTGCCTTCCCAGCCGTCTGTCAGGTCGAAGACGTGGCGGCCGACGATCGTCACCCCGATCCGGTTCCAGTACGGGCGGGTGTAGTCGTAGGACGCCTGCGAGACCTTGAGCGCGCCGCTTTCGTCCAGCGGGACGTCGCCGCTGGTCAACCAGTCGAACAGGGGTCCGGGCTGGTCGCTTTCGTCGGCGATGAAGCCGTCTGCCGACACCGAGCTGTACATGACGACCTTGCCCACGGGGTCTCCTCTGTATTGGGGGTGGCCCCAAATTAGCGGGTTGCGAGCGGTCGCTCTTGTAAGAAATCAATCGGTCGGCAGCGGCCAGTTGTTCAGTGTGTGGCCGGGGTGTTCGAGGAGGAAGCGCCGCCGGACTTCGACGTACTGGGTTGGCGTGAGGCCGGTGAAGGCGCGGAACTCGTGGCCGAAGTGGGCCTGGTCGAAGTAGCCCGCGCGACCGGCGAGTTCGCCCCAGTCGATCGGGCCGGCGGGGTCTAGCGCGAACACGGTGGCGGTGAAGCGGTGCGTGCGGGCCAGGCGCTTCGGAGTGACGCCGATGAGAGTTTTGAACCGCTTCGCCAGATGGGTGCTGCTGACCCCGGCTGCCACGGTCAGGTCGCCGATCGTCACCGAGCCGCCGGTCGCCGCGATGACGCTGCTCGCGTGGCTGACCAGGGCCAGACCGGCGGTCTCGGATAACCGACGCATCAGCTCCTCTTCGAGCAACGTCAGCATCTGTTGCGGTCCTGCCGTGGCCAGCCGGTCTCGTAGTTCTGAGACGGCGGAGCGGCCCCAGACCTGTTCTATCGTCACTGGCCGGTCGCACAATTCGGCCGCGGGCATCGGCAGGAACGGGGCCAGGCCCCACGGTTTGAAGTGCACGCCGACGGATCGGGTCTGGGGCGGGTAGCCGAACTCGTACGCGCGGGTGGGCATGGTGATTACGCAGCCGTCGGCGTACTCGGCCGTCTCCAGGTCGGTGCCGGAGCGGATGCGGAAGGGTGCTCCGAGGTTGACGATGAGCAGCGCCGCCGGTGCCGGCGGCAGCATCAGCCGGGCGTACGGCGGCGCGCCCTCCAGGTAGTAGAGGTCGTCGATCAGCCCGGCGAGGGGCGGTCGCGGCACTCTGGACACGTACTCCACGCCCACAGCATCGCCGACACCTGCCCGCGAGCGCTACTCACGGAAAACTGCCGGGAAGCGCACCGTGAAAGCCGTGCCTTCGCCGGGAGTGCTGGCGGCAGTTACTTCCCCGCCGTGGGCTTCGGTCAATTTGCGGACGATTGCCAGGCCTAGACCGCTGCCGCCGGAGATTCGGCTTCTCGACGGGTCCGCGCGCCAGAAACGGTCGAAAACTCGGGGCAGATCTTCTGCGGAAATACCGGTTCCGGTGTCGGTTACTTCGAAAATTGCGTCGTTTTCGCGTTGGGTCGCGGTGACGGTTACCGATCCGCCGGACGGGGTGTGGCGGATTGCGTTGGAGACCAGGTTGTCGAGGGCTTGGCGCAGGCGTACCGGGTCCGCGGTAATGGCCGGGTTTTCCATCGGCGGGACGGACAGGTGGACGCCCGCGGCTTCGGCGCGGGGGGCGTGGGCGGCGGCGAGGTGGGCCAGGAGCGTGTTCGCGTCGATGGGTTCTGGGTGGACGCGCAGCGCGCCGGCGTCGGCCAGGGCCAGGTCTTGCAGGTCGTCCACGATGTGCTGCAGGTGGACCGCTTCCTCCAGCAGGGAGGCGACCAGGTCGTCGTCCAGCTGGCTGATGCCGTCCTGGGTTGCTTCCAGCCAGCCTCTGATGGTGGACAGCGGGGTGCGCAGTTCGTGCGCGACGTCGCTGACCATCGCTTTGCGAGCGTTCTCCAGCTCTTCCCTCGCGCGCGCCATGTCGTTGAACGCCGCGGCCAGACGGGCGATTTCGTCCTTGCCTTTGACTCGGACCCGGGCGCCCGTCTCGCCCGCCTTCAGGCGTTGGGCAGCGCCGGTCAACGCGCGGAGAGGGCGGATCAGGCGGATCGACGCGAGCGCGGTGACGATGACCGTCAGCAGGAGGATCGCGGCGGTGACGGCGATGAGCTTCGTGCGGTTTTCCGACGAGAGAGCGAAGCCGGTCGGGGGCTGGTCGGTGCCCTTTTCGGTGATGTAAAGCCAGGCCGCGGGGGCGACGTAGGGGGTCAGCTGCTCTTTGCGGGCCGAGGTCACGCAGTTGGTGACGGTCTGGTCGGTGGCTTGGACGACCGGACCGTCGAAGGTCCAGGACAGGGCCAGTTTCGCTACCGGGATCGCGCGGTCGTTGCGGCCGAGGCAGGCGTCGATCAGGCCGGACAGCTTGGCCAGGGCGGCTTGTTCGGTCTCGGTGGGGCGTTCCAGCAGGCCGGTGCCGCATTGGGCGGTTCCGGCCGGGGCGATGACCCGCGGGTGGCCGCTCGGGGAGATTTCCAGGCTGCCGAGGCCGGTTCTGCGCTGGGTGCAGGACAGGACTTTTTCGGCTACTTCCTGGAGGTCGTCGCGTTCGTCCGCGGGGAGGTTGTACGGGCCGACGGCGTCGGGGTCGATCCGGTCCGGGGTGGATTTGACCCCGAGGCGGGTGTCGACGGCCAACGGGTCGATGACCGCGGACGGTTGCGGCGGGAGTTTGCCGGGGTTCTGTTCCGAGCTGGCGATCAGCTTGCCCTGCGGGGTGGTCAGGACGATTTTGCGGCCGGTCTTTTCCGCGTAGTCGTTGATGGTTTTGCTCGCGCCGGACCACGTGGGATGGGTCGCCGCGTACGAAAGGAGAGCCTGGTAGATCGTGCCATCGTCGGCGAAGAGCTGGCCTTGTTCTCGTTCGATGGCGCCGGAAGTGGTCCGGGAGGCGAGCCAGGCGGTGGCCGCGATCGCGCACACCGCAATGGCCGCGGTTACCGCGAAGAGGCGGAAGAGGAGGCTACGGGGCATCGGACTTGGCGGTCAGTTTGTAGCCCACGCCGTAGACCGTCAGAAGTTTCGCCGGTTTTCTCGGGTTGGGTTCGATTTTCTTTCTGAGGTTCATGATGTGCACGTCAATCGCGCGCTGAGTGATGTAGCGGTCGAAACCGTGCAGGTGTTCCAGGAGCTGGGCTCTGGTGAAAACCTGGTCCGGGCGGGCGGCCATGACCTCCAGGATCCGGAATTCTCCGGGAGTGGTTTCGATCGGGTTTCCGCTTACCGCGACCTCGTGTTTGTCTTTGTCGACGGTCAGCGTGCCGACTTTGAGGGGACCGTCTTTCGCCGCGTTCGTCCGCCGGAGAAGGGTGCGGACCCTCGCCATGAGTTCGCGCGGGCTGTAGGGCTTGGTGACGTAGTCGTCCGCGCCCAGGTCGAGGCCCTGGAGCAGGTCGTCCTCGGTCGAGCGGGCCGTGAGCATGAGGATGGGCAGGTCGGAGGACGCCCGGATGGTCCGGCAGACGGTCAGGCCGCTCATGCCGGGGAGCATGACGTCCAGGATCAGCAGATCGGGTTCTGCCGTGCGGATTTCCGCCAGTGCGGCTTCGCCGGTGGGCGCGACGACGACGGTGTGCTGCTCGTGTTCCAGGTAGCGGCGGACCAGTTCCGCTTGTTTGGGATCGTCTTCGGCCAGCACGATATCGGCGCACATACCAGCCGAGACTAGCCCGAGTCCCGCCCCGGAGCCACCAGCGGCTCCGGGGCGGGACGGGAAGTTATGCGCCGGCCAGTTTCCGCAAAGCCGGCAGAAGTGCGCGCAGGGCTTTGCCCCGGTGCGAAGCGGCGTCTTTTTCCGCCGGAGTCAGTTCCGCGCTGGTTTTCGTTTCGTTTTCCGGCACGAAGATCGGGTCGTAGCCGAAACCGTTTGTTCCGTGCTTTTCCCTCGTCAGCGTGCCTCGCCATTCGGCACGGACCGTCGTGGCCTCGCCGGACGGGAGCGCCAGTACGGCCGCGCAGACGAAGGCCGCGCCCCGGCGCTCGTCCGGGGTGTCGGTCAGCTGCGCCAGCACCAGGTTCAGGTTCGCTTCGTCGTCGCCGTGTTTGCCGGACCAGCGCGCCGAGAGGACGCCGGGCATGCCGTTGAGGGCATCGACGGTCAGGCCCGAATCGTCCGCGATGGCGGGCAACCCGGTGGCGGCGACCGCGTCCCGGGCTTTGGCCGCCGCGTTGCCTTCGAAGTCGGGGGCGGTTTCCGGGGCTTCCGGGAACTCCTCGACGTCGTTCAGGCCGAGCACCTCGACGCCCTCGATGCCTTCCGCTTCGAGGATCCGGCGCAGTTCGCCCAGTTTCTTCGCGTTCCGCGTGGCCAGCAGCAGCTTGGTCACTTCTGGCCCTTCTTCTTGTCCGGCCGCGGTTCCGGCAGCTCGCCCGGGTACGGCAGCGCCAGCGCTTCGTTCTGCAGGCGCGTCAGTTCCTCGCAGCCGCCCAGCGCCAGGTCCAGCATGGTGTCCAAAGTGGACCTCGCGAAGGTGGCGCCCTCGCCGGTCCCCTGCACCTCGATGAGGGTTCCGGCGTCGGTGGCGACCACGTTCATGTCGACCTCGGCGCGCGAGTCCTCCTCGTAGGGCAGGTCGAGCCGCACCCGGCCGTCCACGACGCCGACGCTCACCGCGGCCACCGAGGACGACAGCGGCTGCGGGTCGTTGAGCCGGTTCGCCGCGCCCAGCCAGGTGATCGCGTCCGCCAAGGCCACGTAGCCGCCGGTGACCGCGGCGGTGCGGGTGCCGCCGTCCGCCTGGATCACGTCGCAGTCGATGACGATGGTGTTCTCGCCGAGCGCGGCCAGGTCGATGCAGGCGCGCAGCGAGCGGCCGATCAACCGGGAGATCTCGTGCGTCCGGCCGCCGATGCGGCCCTTGACCGCTTCGCGGTCGCTGCGGGTGTTGGTCGCGGACGGAAGCATCGCGTACTCGGCGGTGACCCAGCCGAGACCGGACCCGGCGCGCCAGCGCGGCACGCCCTCGGTCACGCTCGCCGCGCACAGCACCCTGGTGTTGCCGAACTCGACGAGCACCGACCCGGCAGGCCACTTCTGGAACCCGCGGGTGAGCTTCACTTCGCGGAGCTGGTCGTCGTTCCTGCCATCTTTTCTCACCACGGGGAGCACTCTAGGACGCACCTCTGACACTTTCGCGATCAGAGGTCGTAGACCGCGCCTTGCGTCACCAGCTCGGCGTCCGGGAACACCGCTTTGGCCTCCGCCAGGACTGCATTTCGGTCCGTCCACGGGGCGACGTGGGTGAGCAGCAGACGGCCGGCCCCGGCTTCCTTGGCCAGTTCACCGGCTTCTTTCCCGGAGAGATGCACCCCTTCCGGACGGTCTGCGGCATCGGTCCAGGACGCTTCAGAGAGCAGGACATCGACGCCGTCGGCCAGCTCGCCCAAACCGCGACACAGCCCGGTGTCGCCGGTGTACGCGAGGATGGTGCCCCCGTACGCGATGCGCAGGCCGAAAGCTGGCGTCGGGTGGTACACAGCGACGGCGGTCACGTCGAAGGGACCGATCTCGATCCTCTCTTCGCGCAGCTCGTGGAACTCGTACACGTCCGACAGATCCGCGGCAGCGCGCTCGGCGGCGTCAGCTGCGTACGCGTGCGCGAGACGCGAAGGCGCTTCCGCTGGCGCGTACAGCGGAAGCTGCCGCGGCCGGGCCGGATACGGCGGCGCGGGATGGTAGCGGCGAAGCACGGTTAGGGAGTTGACGTCGGCACAGTGGTCGGCGTGCAGGTGCGAAAGGACGAGCGCGTCCAGGTCGAACGGATCCAGCACAGTCTGCAATTGGGCGAACGCGCCGGTGCCCAGCTCGAGGCCGAGCCGGTAGCCCTCCGCCTCCAGGAGGTATCCGGACGCGGCGGCACCCGGCCCGGGGATGCTGCCCGAACACCCGAGGATCGTCAGTCGCACCCCGTCACCCTAACTCCGCTCAGCGGCGCCGCAGCGTCACGCGCTGACCGGGTCCAGCGCACCCGGCGCGAAGCCCATGAACCGCTGCGCCAAGCGGGCGAACGGTTCCGGCGAGCCGGTGGCGAGGAACTCGTGCCGCGGCGGCTCGTCGCGTTCGGCGAGCAGGTCGAGTTCGGTCAGCACGCGGTAGAGGTCTTTGGCGGTTTCGTCGGCGCTGGAGACGAGCGTGACGTCCTGTCCCATCACGATCTGCAGTACGCCGGACAGCAGCGGATAGTGCGTGCAGCCGAGGATGAGCGTGTCGACCTCGGCTTCGAGCAACGGCTGCAGATAACCCTGTGCCAGCCCGAGAATCTGTCGGCCGGTGGTGATGCCGCGCTCCACGAAGTCCACGAAGCGCGGGCAGGCGACACTGGTGAGGCGTACGTCCGGCGCGGCGGCGAAGGCGTCGTCGTACGCCCTCGAACGCACAGTGCCCTCGGTGCCGATCAGGCCGACGCGTCCGGTGTGTGTGGCGACTGCGGCACGGCGCGCGGCGGGAAGGACCACTTCGACCACTGGTACGTCGTAGCGCTCGCGCGCGTCGCGAAGGCAGGCCGCGGACGCTGTGTTGCACGCGATCACCAACGCCTTCACGCCACTCTCGACCATGTCGTCGAGAGCGGCCAACGCGTACTCGCGAGCGGTGGCGATGGGCAGCGGGCCGTACGGGTTGCGCGCGGTGTCGCAGACGTAGCGGAGCTGTTCGGCAGGCAGCAGTTCGAGAATCGAGCGTGCGACGGTGAGCCCGCCGACGCCGGAATCGAAAACACCGATGGGCGCGCCGGGAGAACTCACACCCCGAGGTTACCCGGGGTCGTCGGCTCGATCTTCGGGGATTTGACGCGTTCGCCGCGTGAGGTCAGCCACGCGGCGAGGATCCCGGCCAGCGCGCCGAAGAGGTGGCCCTGCCACGAGATGCCGGGGTTGCCGGGCAGCAGGCCCCAGAGCATCCCGCTCCAGATGCCGAGCAGCACGACCGCGACCGCGATCTGCGCGAGCGACCGGTGGAACAGGCCGCGCACCAGCAGGTACGCGAGCCAGCCGAAGGCGAGCCCGGACGCGCCGACGGTGTAGGCGTTCGCCGGTCCGACCAGCCACACCCCGAGCCCGGAAACCAGCCAGATGATCGCGGTGACCACGGCGAACCGGCCGATGCCCGCCGCCATCGCGAGGAAGGAGAAGATCAGCACCGGGACCGTGTTGGAGAACAGGTGCGACCAGCCCGCGTGCAGCAACGGCGCCCAGAGGATGCCGTCGAGGCTGGACGCGTCCCGCGACAGGATCCCGCCGTGGGTGAACTCGCCCGGCAGGATCACGTCGAGCAGTTCGACGAGGTACAGCACCGCCACGAACCCCAGCGCGACGAACGCCGCGGCCTTGGGATTGGGCGGCAGGATGCGCTTCGCGGCGTCGACCGGCTTGCCGCCGCCGGCAGCGGGCGGCGTCGGCGGGAGGGGAGGCAGTGTGGTCACGCTCTCAGGCTACGTCGGCGGGAAGCCGACGGCCTCGGGAGAAATCCCTGAACTTGGCCCTTGGGTGACGTGGCCGTGAAGGACTCTAAGTCCGTGAGGGGCCGCCCCTTCACGACCATGCCGCTTCCGGGCCGTCCGTGAAGGGCCCCTTGAGGGAATCTGATTCCCTCAAGGAGTCCTTCACGGACCGGCAGTCACACCATTGCGGGCTTGCGGAGCAAGTTTCCGTAGGCGGCGGCGAACAAGGCGGAAAGCAGCGCGGCTACCGCCGCCAACGCGAAGCTCCATCCAGGACCGCCTGCCGACAGCACCACCGCGCCCACCGCTCCGGCGAGGCTGCTGCCCACCACCCGAACCAGCGCGTTGATCCCGCCGGCGGCGGCCGTTTTCGCGGGCTCGACGTGCTCGACGGCCATCGTCCCCAGCGCGGCGTACCCGAGCCCGATCCCCAGCCCCAGCACCGCCGCGACGGCATAAAGCCCAAGCCCGTCCCCAGGCAACGTGGTCAGCCACAGAGCAGCCGCCAGCACCACCGCCGAGCCGCCGGCGACCAGCGCGGGCGCGCTGAACCGCCGCATCAGCGAACCAGCCAGCACGGAAACCACCAGCATCACGATCGTCGTCGGCAGGAGATAAAGCCCCACCTGCAACACCGACGCCCCGAGCACGCCCTGCGCGTACGCCGAAAGCGTCATGATCGTGGCGAACAACGCGAAGCCGAGCAGGAACGACGCCACCGTCGCGCCGACCGTTTTTCGGTGCAGCAGCATGGGAATCTCGATCAACGGCGTCTTCGTGCGCCGCGCCGTCACCACCCACACCGACGCCAGCACCACGGCCGCGACCAGCAGCCCGACAGTCCCCCAGCCCCATTCGGAACCCTTGCTGATCGCCAGCAGCAGGCAGATCAGCCATCCCGACACCAGCACCGCGCCCAGCAGATCCGGCGAACCGCTCCGCACCGCGGCCGTCCGGTCCTCCTTAACCGCGGCGACCAGCGCGAACGCCACCGCGCCGAGCACCGCCAGCGCCCAGAACACCACCTGGTGATCGCCACCGGCGAGCCCGGCGAGGATCATCCCGCCGCCGCTGCCCGCGCCGATCGTCGCGCTCAGAACGCCGATCGCGGTCGGCAGCGATCGGGCTGGCAAAACGGTCCTGACCTGGCCGATCGCCAGCGGAAGCAACGGTGCGGCCGCGCCCTGCAGGATCCGGCCGACGACCAGCAGCGGCAGCGAATCCGCCACCGCCGCCAGCACCGATCCCCCGACCAGCAACGCCAGCACGACCAGCGACATCGTGCGCCTTCCGTACAGGTCGCCGAGCTGCGCGACCAGCGGAATCGCGACGGCGCCCGCCAGCAGCCCGGCAGTCAGCGCCCACGACATCGAGCTCAGCGGCACCCCCAGCTTGAGCTGCAACCTCGGCAGCAACGGCACCACCACGGTCATCTGCAAAGTCCCGACCGCCACCGCGAACGCCAGCGCGGCGACCGTCCCCCAGTAGTTTTTATACACGTATAAAAAGTAGCATGGCGACATGCCAGCGCGCACCGGCCGACCGCCGAAGATCTCCAAGGCCGACATCGTGGCCGCCGCTCACCGGGTCATCGAGGAGGACGGCGTCGACGCGTTGACCATGCGGCGGCTGGCCCGCGAGGTCGGCAGCACGGCGATGGCGCTGTACCACCACGTGCGCGACAAAGAAGGCCTGCTTCTCCTGCTGCTGGACGACTACGCGCACAGCGAGATGACTCGGCCGGAGAACCTCCCCGAGGAACCGGGCGACCGGATCGTGGCGGTCGCGACAGCGATGCGGGACGGGCTGGCGAACTGCCCGTGGATCGTGGAAGTACTGCGCTCCGACGACCTGCTGTCGGTCGGAGGGCTGTGGTATCCGGAGAAAATCGTTGCGGCGGCGGGAAAAGCCGGTCTGCCGATCGAGGCGGCGGTGGAGGTCTACCGGGCGGTGTGGCACTACACGCTCGGCGAGATCAGCTCACGCGCGGCCGCCGCGCGACGACGCGATCAGGGCGGCGACACCTACCGCCAGCGAGTGTTCGCGGAACTGGACGCGACGGAATTCCCGACGCTCGCCCAGATCGGGCCGCGCTGGGAAACCCTTACCGCACAAGACAGTTACGAACGAGGCATCCGCGCGCTCGTCAAGGGATTGCTGCCGTGAGGGGAACCCGGCCGGGCTCCCCTCACGGGCGCTAGGTCAGGCCCAGAGCTGACCGTCAAGCCGTTCTGCCGCTTCGTCCAGCGACCCGGAATACGCGCCGGTCGACAGGTACTTCCAGCCGGCGTCCGCGACCACGAAAGCCACGTCCGCCTTCTCGCCGCGAGCCGCGGCCTTCTCCGCGACCCCGAGAGCCGCGTGCAACACCGCGCCAGTGGAGATCCCGGCGAAAATGCCCTCGTGCTCCAGCAACTCCCGCGTCCGCCGGAGAGCGTCGTACGCCCCCACCGAATAGCGTCCGTTGAGCACACTCTCGTCGTAGAGCTCCGGCACGAACCCCTCGTCGAGGTTGCGCAGGCCGTACACCAGCTCGCCGTAGCGCGGCTCGGCCGCGATGACCTGGACGTCCGGCTTGTGCTCGTGCAGGTACCGCCCGACACCCACCAGCGTCCCGGTCGTCCCGAGCCCGCCGACGAAATGCGTCAGCGTCGGCAGGTCCTTCAGCAGCTCCGGCCCGGTCCCGCGATAGTGCGCGTCCGCGTTGGCCGGGTTGCCGTACTGGTAGAGCATCACCCAGTCCGGGTTCTGCTTCGCCAGCTCCTTGGCCCGCCGCACCGCCTCGTTCGAGCCGCCCGCGGCCGGCGAGAACACGATCCGCGCGCCGTACGCCTGCAGCAGCTGCTTGCGTTCGGTGGAGGTGTTCTCCGGCATCACGCACACCAGGCCGTAGCCCTTGAGCTTCGCGGCCATGGCCAGCGAAATCCCGGTGTTGCCCGAGGTCGGTTCGAGGATCGTGGACCCGCGCCGCAGGATGCCGTCCCGCTCCGCCGCCTCGATCATGGCCAGCGCGGGCCGGTCCTTGATCGAGCCGGTCGGGTTGCGGTCCTCGAGCTTCGCCCACAGCCGCACCTCGTCGGTCGGCGACAGCCGCGGCAGGCCGACCAGCGGCGTGCCGCCGAGGGCGTCGAGGAGGGACTCGTAGCGGGTCATCGGCTCAGCGCGCGCCGCCCGCGACGGCGGGCAGGATGGTGAGGGTGTCGCCGTCCTTGACCTCGGCGTCGAGCCCGCCGGAGAAGCGCACGTCCTCGTCGTTGACGTAGACGTTGATGAAGCGGTGCAGCTTCTCCTCCTTGACCAGGCGCGCCTTCAGCCCGGCGTGCCGCGACTCGACGTCGTCGATGATCTCGAGGACGGTCTTGCCCGCCGCCTCGACGGACTTCTCGCCGCCGGTGTGGGTGCGCAGGATGGTCGGGATGGACACGGTGACGGCCATGGTTCTTACCTCCGGGTGGGTTCCTACACGCTGACGCATCGGACGCCGCGCTTTATTCCGCGGGAGTTCAGTCGACGATCTCGACCGGCTCCTCGGTGATCTCGGCGTCCACGATCCGGTACGAGCGGAACTCGTGCGAATCGGGCTCTCTTGTCGAGACGAGCACGTAGTGCGCGTCTGGTTCGGCGGCGATGTTCGCGTCGGTGCGCGACGGATAGGCCTCGGTCGCGGTGTGCGAGTGGTAGATGACCACCGGGACCTCGTCGTTCGCGTCCATCTCGCGGTAGAGCTTGAGCAGGTCGCCCGAGTCGAACTCGTAGAAGGTCGGCGAGCGGGCCGCGTTCAGCATCGGGATGAACCGCTCGGGGCGGTCCGAGCCGGCAGGACCGGCCACCACCCCGCACGCTTCGTCGGGGTGGTCACGGCGGGCGTGGGCGACGATCTCGTCGACGAGTTCACGGCGGATCCGGAGCACACGGACATCTTAGTTCGTGGACCGAACGAGTCCACACTGTGAGAGCTACCGCTCATCCGCAGGTCAGGGCACAATAACGGGATGCCGGTGTCCTCGAAGCTCCGCGAACGCTGCCGCCCGCTGCTGGCCGAAGGGGACGTCGTCCAGTACGTGTTCCCCGCCACATCGCTGATGGTGTCGATGATGGCCGCGCACCGGAATTTCGTCGTCGTGGTCACCGATCGGCACGTGACGGTGCTGGCCTGCAGCACTTTCCGCCGGTGGAAGCCGGTTTCGGTGTGGGAACAGCTGCCGCGCTCGACCGAACTGGGCCCGGTGGACGTGCACCCCTCGCTCGGGCCGACCGTGTCGTTCGGCGGCCTGGTGCTGGAAATCGAGGAGGAGTACGTGGCCACCGTGCGCGCCGCCGACGTCGAACGGAACGAGGACGCGCTCCCGCAGGACCCGTTCTGACCTCAGCCCAGCGCTTCCGGCCACACGTCCCGATACGCCGGGATGCCCGCCGCGGAGGTCGCCGACAGCAGCCCGTGCACCATCGCCCGCGCGAACACCCGCGCTGATGCCGCGCACAACGCGTCCAACGCGCCCGCTCGCGCCGCCACCGCGAACGACCCGGGCTCCCCCGGCAGTTCCCGCGCGCCCGTCGCCAGCGCGAACACGGTGTCGCCGTCGAACATCGAATGCGCCGGACGCACCGCGCGCGCCAACCCGTCCTGCGCGGCGACCGTCAACCGGCGTGCCTCGGCTTTCGTCAACGCCGCGTCGCAAGCCACCACACCGATCGTGGTGTTCAGGTCGGTTCGCTGCCCCGGCACCTCGCCCGGCCGATCCGGCCAGCGGACACCGAACTCGCCGTCCACTTCGTGATCGCCGGCAAACGCCCGCCCGGTCGCGAAATCCACCGCCTGGCCCGCCGCGTTGACCGCGACGATCGCGCCGACGGTCACCTCTCCGACGACCTCGCTCGCCGTCCCGATGCCGCCCTTGAGCGAACCGACCACCGCGCCCGAGCCCGCGCCGACGGTACCCATCTCGACGGCTTCCCCCGCTGCTTCGCAAGCGGCGTAACCGAAATCGGCATCCGGCCGATTGCCCCACTCGCTGCGCGGCAGGTCGAACAGCACCGCCGCGGGCACGATCGGCACTACCTCATACGGCTGCGCGCCAACGGGAAACCCGAAATTCCGCTCGGACAGCCACCGCATCACGCCGTCCGCCGCCGCGAGCCCGTACGCGCTTCCGCCGGAAAGACAGACCGCATTCACCTGCTGTACCAGGTTTTCCGGCTCCAGCAGGTTGGTTTCGCGCGTGCCGGGCGCGCCGCCGCGCTGATCGACCGCGCCGGTCGCGCCGTCCGGCACGAGCACGACAGTGGTTCCGGAAGCCCAGCCCTCGTCAAGCCGCTGGTGATGGCCTACGAGCACGCCGGGAACGTCGGTGATTTTCCCGCCAGTCAGCCGGTCAGCGCTTGGATCAGCGTCTCCTGCACCCATGTCAGCCAATGGTAGACGCCGAGATGGGGTGCGCGGGGGTCGTCTTCGGGCAGTTCGTCGGGCATGTCCTCGGTGACGTCGAGCGCGGTGCCCAGCGCCAGCCGGACGTCGTTCAGCGCGCCGAGCCAAGCGTCGGCCTGCTCGAAGGTCAGCTTCACCGAACCGCCGTCGCGCGGGAGCGTGTCGAGCACGATCTTCGCGACGCCGACCTTCTTCTCCAGCAGTTCCGGCTCGTGCAGCGACCGCATCGCCGCCGCCGAATCGAGGTCCTCGCGGCTCGGGTTGTCCGGGTCGAGCCGGTGGAAGTCCGGCAGCAGCCGCGACAGCACCGGGTCGTCCGGCGATTCGGCGGGCCCGGTGCGGATCCCGGTCAGCTCGGCGAGTTCGTCCTGCGGGGCCTCCTCGGCCCGGGCGGTGAGCATGTCCTCCAGCTGCCCGACCAGCCCGCGCAGCACCGCTGCTTCCTGCTGTTCGAAGCCGGCGAGGATGGCGTCCCCCTTGCGCCGCCAGGCCTTCACGAGGGCTGTTCCATGGTCGCCCACAGGCCCGCCGCGTGCAGCTTCGCCACGTCGGTCTCCACCTTCTCCTTCGAACCGGACGACACGATCGCCCTGCCCTTGTTGTGCACGTCGAGCATCAGCTTCGTGGCGTGGTCCCGGCTGTAGCCGAACAGCTTCTGCAGGACGTACGTCACGTACGACATCAGGTTCACCGGGTCGTTCCAGACGATCGTCCGCCAGGGCTGGTCGGATTCGGCCAGCTCGGCCCCGAGTGGATCGACCTGCGTCTGTTCGGATGCGACAGGCGTGGACATGCACACCATGGTGTCACGGGGCCATCCCGGTACGCCGCGCCAGGTCCGTCCATGTGAGTGAATAGGCTGCTCCCATGGGTTCCCCCGAGCCGGTCACCAGCGCCAGCACGGCGCTGCTCACCGACCATTACGAGCTGACCATGCTGGCGAGCGCGCTCGCGGACGGGACGGCCGACCGGCCGTGCGTGTTCGAGGTCTTCGCGCGGCGGCTTCCCGACGGCCGCCGCTACGGCGTCGTCGCGGGCACCGCGCGCGTGCTCGACGCGATCGCCGACTTCCGGTTCACCGACGCCGAGCTGACCATGCTGGAGCAGACCGCGGTCGTCGACCCGGAAACGCTGGCGTGGCTGGCCGACTACGAGTTCCGCGGCGACATCGACGGCTACCGCGAAGGCGACCTGTACTTCCCTGGTTCGCCGATCCTCACCGTGACCGGCAGTTTCGCCGAAGCGGTGGTTCTGGAGACGGTGGTGCTGTCGATCCTCAACCACGACAGCGCGATCGCGTCCGCGGCGGCGCGGATGTCCGGCGCGGCGCACGGCAGGCCGATCATCGAGATGGGCGGACGGCGCACGCACGAGTACGCCGCGGTCGCCGCCGCGCGCGCCTCCTACCTGGCCGGATTCGCCACCACGTCGAACCTCGAAGCGGGCCGCCGCTACGGGATCCCGACGCGCGGCACCGTCGCGCACGCGTTCATGTTGCTGCACGACAGCGAGGAAGCGGCATTCCGCGCACAGGTCAGCAAGATGGGTGCGGACACCACACTTCTGGTGGACACCTACGACATCACCGCGGGCATCGAGGCGGCCGTGCGCGTCGCCGGTCCGGAGCTGGGCGCGATCCGGATCGACTCCGGCGACGTCGGCCCGCTCGCCCGCAAGGCCCGCGACCAGCTCGACTCGCTCGGGGCGAAAGACACCCGGATCGTGGTGTCCGGCGACCTCGACGAGCACGCGATCGCGGCGCTGCGCGCGGAACCGGTGGACGCCTACGGCGTGGGCACCTCGGTGGTCACCGGATCCGGCGCGCCGACCGCCGGGATGGTGTACAAGCTGGTCGAGGTCGACGGCAGGCCGGTCGCGAAACGCAGCGCGCACAAGGAATCCCGGGGCGGGCGCAAGCACGCGCTGCGCAGGCACCGCAGCACCGGGACGGCCGTCGAGGAAGTGGTCTGGACCGCCGCCAGCGGCCGCCCGGAAGCCGGCGAAAACGATCTCGACCTGCAGATCCCCCTGGTGCGCGAGGGCGCGCCGGTGGATGATCTGCCCACACTGGATGACGCACGCGCCCGCCTGCGGCGTGCGCAGGTGAGCCTGCCGTGGGAGGGCCTCAAGCTCTCGCACGGCGAGCCCGCGATACCGACGACTTTTCTGTAGGGAGCCGACCATGGGAACCGCGCTGATCGTGGTGGATGTGCAGAACGACTTCTGCGAGGGAGGCTCGCTCGGCCTGCCGGGCGGGGCGGCTGCCGCGGCGGCCATCTCGCGGCGGATGGCCGACGGCGGCTACACGCACATCGTCGCCACTCGCGACCACCACATCGATCCGGGCGACCACTTCAGCGACACGCCCGACTTCAACACCAGCTGGCCGCGGCACTGCGTCGCGGGCACGGCGGGCGCGTCGTTCCACTCGGCGCTGGACGTGGTGCCGGTCGAGGCGGTGTTCTCGAAGGGCGAGTACACCGCCGCGTACTCCGGTTTCGAGGGCAAGTCCGGCGACGGCAAGACGCTCGAGGAATGGCTGCGCGCGCACGAGGTGACCGACGTCGAGGTCGTCGGCATCGCGACGGACTTCTGCGTGCGCGCCACCGCCCTCGACGCCGCTCAGGCCGGGTTCAACGTGCAGGTGCTGCTGGATCTGACCGTCGGCGGTTCGCAGCCGACGGTGGACGCGACGCTGAAGGACTTCGACGAGGCAGGCGTGCGCTACACCGGCACGCCCGCCCTGCCGCCCTCGTGAGCGTTCACGCCGGTTAGAACCGGCTCAGCCGCTCACGAGGCTGGCGCGCCGCCCTTGCCGTACGGATTGCACGCCGCGGTGCCGAGGTAGATGTCCCCGCTCGCCGGACCGCCTTGCGGGAACAGCTTCACGTGCACCGCGTGCGTGACCAGGCTGCCGTCGGCGGGCTGCGGCGTCACGGTCTCGTTCAGCGTGATCGTGGCCAGCGCCGTGCCCGCCGCGCCGCCGGGGATCGTGATCCGGTAGTTCGCCGGGATCGACGACGGCATGGTGAAGCCGGAGACCTCGCCGATCGACATCGTGCCGGTGCTGCCCGAATCCGCGGTGGTGGCGCAGCCGACCGAGTACGTGCGGACCTTCAGCTCGGGCCCGCCGTACCGGGTGAGCAGGTCGGATTCGAACCGCTGCCCGCCGGTCTTCACCTGCGCGATCGAGCCTTTCCGCTCGCACGTGGTGCCGCCGAAACCGAACACCGCGACGTTGCCCGCCGCGCCGCCGGTGGTGCGCGCGAACGTCGGCCCGTCGGCGTCGCAGCGCGCCAGTTCGCCGGTGACCACGTGCTCGTGGTCCACCAGCACGTCGAGGCTGCCCGCGGAACCCCAGCCGGTGGACGTCGGCGGATCGGCGTGCGCCACCGCCGGTGCCGCCGCCAGCAGAACCCCGGTGACCAGCAGGATCCGTCCGCGCATTCGACCTGTCTCCCTTCGCCCGTGCTTCGACATCGGCAGCGCGGCAGGGGTCCCAAACGTCGACCGGGACAGCTCACCCGTACGTGTGGCGGAAGACAGGGGTGGTGAGGAACGCAACTTGTCTCGTTGCGCCGCCTCACTCGACGATAACCTGCCCGGACGTCCGTTTTCCGTGGTTGGAGGTCCCGTGTCGTCACTGTCTCTCCCGGCCCGCCGTCAGGTGCTGGCCGACCTCGTGCCCGGCACCCTGGTGCGCGACCTGACGCTGGTCGCCGGCGGAGCGTTGCTCACCGGCGCGGCCGCGCAGCTGGTCATCCCGCTTCCGGGCACGCCGGTGCCGATGACCGGCCAGACCTTCGCCGCGCTGCTCGTCGGCGCGACGCTCGGCATGCGCCGCGGCGCCGCCTCGATGCTGCTGTACTTGCTCGTCGGCGCGGCCGGCGTGCCGTGGTTCCAGGGCGGGACGTCCGGGCTGTCCGGAGCCTCTGCGGGCTACATCGTCGGCTTCGTGTTCGCCGGTGCGCTCGTGGGCGCGCTCGCCCGTCGCGGCGGCGACCGCACTCCGCTGCGCACGGCGGGGACCATGGTGCTCGGCAATGTCGCGATCTACGCGTTCGGCGTGCCGTGGCTGATGGCCGCCACCGGGTTCGATCTCGCCACCGCTTTCGACAAGGGCGTCACGCCGTTTCTGGTGGGCGACGTGCTGAAGACCGTGGTCGCGGCCGGTGTGCTGCCGCTCGCGTGGGCCGCGGTTTCGCGGTTCCGCAAGGAAGACTGAGCCGTAATTCCGGGAGCTTCGATCCGGCGCGAGGGGTCCGTTCGCGCCGGATCGAAGATCCTGTCGGACCCGGCGGCTATCGTGTCTCGCTGTGCCCGCCCGAACCGATTTCCCCGGCGTCCTCGAACTCCTCACCCACGCGGTGGAGTCTGTCGGCGGCGCTGAACGCCCCGGCCAGGTGAAGATGGCCGATGCCGTCGGCCACGCCATCCGCACCGGCGAACACCTCGCCGTGCAAGCGGGAACGGGCACCGGCAAATCGCTGGCGTACCTGGTGCCCGCGATCCGGCACGCGGTGGAGAAAGACACCACCGTCGTCGTCTCCACGGCCACCATCGCGTTGCAGCGCCAGCTGGTCGACCGTGACCTCCCGCGCCTCGCCAAGGCGCTCAAGAAGCCGCTCGGGCGCGAACCGACCTTCGCGATCCTCAAGGGCCGCCGCAACTACCTGTGCCTGCACCGGCTCGACACCGGTCCGTCCGACGAGCCCGAGGACGCGCAGCTGTTCGACCCGTTCGCGGTGTCCCGGCTGGGCAAGGAAGTCACGCGGCTGCACGAGTGGACGTCGGACACCGAAACCGGCGACCGCGACGAGCTGGTGCCCGGAGTGTCCGACCAAGCGTGGCGTCAGGTTTCCGTCACCGCAAGGGAATGCCTCGGCGCCGCGAAGTGCCCGGTCGGCACCGATTGCTTCGCCGAACGCGCGCGAGCCGAAGCGGGCCGCGCGGATGTCGTGGTCACCAACCACGCGCTGCTGGCCATCGACGCGCTGCAGGGCTACCAGGTGCTGCCAGACCACGACCTGGTGATCATCGACGAGGCGCACGACCTGGTCGACCGGGTCACCTCGGTCGCGACCGGCGAACTCACCAGCGCGATGGTTTCGGCCGCCGCACGCCGCTGCGGAAAGCTGATGGACGCGGGAATCGCGGACCGGCTGCTGGAGTCGTCGGACGGACTCGCGCTGATCCTCGACGACATCCCGGCCGGGCGGCTCGACGCGCTGCCGAAGCCGTTGCAGGGCGCGATCCCGGCGGTGCGCGACGCGGCGAAGGAATGCCTCACCGCGCTGGGCTCGGATCGCAAGGAAGACGTCGGCGAGGCGACCGCGCGCAAGCTGGCCCGGTCGCTGCTCGAAGAAGTGCACGACACCGCGGTGCGGCTGCTCGACGCGTACGACGAGGATCTGGCGCACCAACGCGACGTCGTCTGGCTGACCGGGGACAGGTACTCGGCGAACCCGCGACCGCCGGCGCTGAAGGTCGCGCCGCTCGGCGTCGCGGGGTTGTTGCGGGAGCGCGTGTTCAACCAGCACACCACCGTGCTGACCTCGGCGACGCTCACCCTCGGCGGCGAATTCGACACCATGGCACGGCAATGGGGTCTCCCGCCAAGCGGTCCGCGCGTGGTGAAGTCGCCGGGCACGGCCACCGACAAGGAAGCCCCGTCGGACGAGGACAACGGCCCGAAGTGGACCGGGCTGGACGTCGGCTCGCCGTTCGACCATCGCCGCAACGGCATCCTCTACCTCGCCAAGCACCTGCCGCCGCCCGGCCGCGACGGTCTCGCGGAGTCCACAATGGACGAACTGGCCGAGCTGGTCGAAGCCGCGGGCGGCCGTACGCTGGGCCTGTTCTCCTCGATGCGCGCCGCGAAACAGGCCGCGGAAGCGATGCGGGAACGGCTCGACCACCCGATCCTCTGCCAGGGCGACGACGCCACGCCGTTGCTGGTGCGACAGTTCTCCGAGGACGCGCGCACCTGTCTGTTCGGCACGCTCACGCTGTGGCAGGGCGTGGACGTGCCCGGGCCGTCGCTGCAGCTCGTGGTGGTGGACCGGATCCCGTTCCCGCGCCCGGACGATCCGGTGTCGTCCGCACGCCAACGCGCGGTGGAAGCCCGAGGCGGCAACGGATTCCTCACCGTCGCCGCGACGCACGCGGCGCTGCTGCTGGCACAAGGCACCGGACGGCTGCACCGCTCGGTCACCGACCGCGGCGTGGTGGCAGTGCTGGACTCCCGCCTGGCCACCGCGCGCTACGGCGGTTTCCTGCGCGCCTCGCTGCCGCCGTTCTGGCCGACAACAGATCCGCAGGTCGCACGAGACGCACTGAAGCGACTCGACGCGGCCGCGCCCGCCTGACCGAGCGCACGGGACAGGCGGGTACGGTGAGTGGAACGAACACGACAGGGAGCACCGTTGACCCAGGATTCGTCCAGCGCACAATCCCGGACCGTCAGTGTTGACGACACCGGGGTGCGGCGCCGGCTCGCCGATGGCAGCGAAGAAGCTGTGACGTGGTCAGAACTGCAATCCGTCATGGTGAGAGTCATCCCCGACGGCCCCTGGAACGAAGACGTCTTCTTCATGCTGGTCGGCAACGACGGCAAAGGCACCGCGGTCCCCAGCGGCGACCCGGCCGCGGACGCCCTCATCGAACGCCTGCAGACCTTGCCCGGCTTCGACAACGAGAAGTTCATCGAAGCGATGACTACGGACGCTGACCAGGCTTACGTGGTGTGGCAGAGCTGATTCGGGCTCGCTGAAGCGCCGTTCCAGAACTGGTTCTGTTGCGGCTTTCGCTGTTAGGTTTCACTGCTTTGTCCCGGCCGGAAACCTTTGCTGGGCAAGGGTTGCCGGGCTGCGGCTTCGACGGTTTCGGGGACGGCGGCTCGGCTGCCGTTCTGCGGGATTTCCATCGCCGCGCGTCAGCGACCCGGATCGCCGCAACCGCCCGCCACGGCAGCGCGGCGACCGCACCGGCGAGACAGCCAGCCGCCCGGCCCCGGGAACGGCCAGCCGCCACGGCTCAGCAACCCCACCCCGGGAACCGCCCGCCATCACAGCTCAGCAACCCCGCCCCCGGAACAGCCCGCCACCACGGCTCAGCAACCCCGCCCCCGGAACAGCCCGCCACCACGGCTCAGCAACCCCGCCCCCGGAACAGCCCGCCGCACCAGCTCGGCTACTCCACCGCAAGAACCAGCCACCGCACCACCACAGCAACCCGCGCCCGCCACCACGGCGCGGCCGCCCCACCTCACCAACCAACCGCCGCAGCTCAGGCGGTCGGGAAGGTCTCCGTCACCGGAATGCCCTTCTTCAGCGTCCGGCTCACCGTGCACAACCGCTCGATCGCCCGGTCCACCGCGCCCGCCAGCGCCTCCCGCTGAGCCTCGTCCAGGCCGGACACGTCAACGTCGAACGCAACGTGCACCGCGTCCAGTTCCGACGCCCCTTCACGCCGGTCGGCCGTCACCGCGACGCGGAACTTCGAGTCCTCGCCCACGCGCCGCGTGATCAGCTGCTCCGCTGTCACCGCGGAGCAGCCCGCCGCTGCGATCTGCAGCAGTTCCGCCGGGGAGAACGCGCCCTCCGCACCAGCCCGGCCCAATCGCACCTCCGCGCCGCGCTCGTTGCGGCCGACGAAGCTGTGCGTGCCTTCGCGCTGTACTTCCAAGGTCATCGGAGACGCCTTCCCACCCGTCGAATCACTGCATTGGCGCAACCGCGCGGGTCACGCCGATGTTCCGGGCTGCTGCGCCAGCACGGTGATCGTCCCGGGGTCTACCTCGGTGAAGCCCGCGTCCCGGACCGCGATCACGCGGTTGTCGCGCCAGCCCGCTTCCGGGTCGTCGACCGGGCACAGTTCCTTCCACTTGCCCGGGCTGGGCGTCCGGACCGCGACTCGGTAGTCCCTCGCCGCCCACGCCGCCAGTTCGTCGTCCGGAAGCAGCGACGCGAGGATCATCGTGGCGTGCCCGACCTGCGCGGACGCCTTGCCGACGGTCATCGGGACATCCGGATTGAGCATCAGCAGCGGGACGTCGGCCGGGACCGGACCGGGGGTGTCGGCGGGCAGTTCGCTGCCGGAGATCTGCAGCCGTGAGACCTCTTTCGGGGCCTCCTTCACGAGCCCGGGCACAAGCGCCCGCGCCTGCGCGCCGTCGACCTCGATCGTGATTCCCGGCTGGTCGAGCACCGCTTGCCAGTGCGCGCCGCGAGCCCGGCGCGCGACCTTCCGGATCCGGTTGTCGAGCCACGCGTGCACCGGCTCAGCCCATTCGCCGCCGGGCTCGACGCGTTCGTCCAGGCACACCGCGATCGCCGCCGCGGCGGCCGCTTCGAGCAGCGCCGTCCGGCCGGGCGGTTCGGCGCGTTCGATCCGCAGGATGATCGGCATCGCGCGGACCTCGTCCGGGTTTTCGTCGGAGGTGTCCGAGGTGTCTTCGGCGGGGAGGCCGAGCCACGAGGCGTACCGGCTGCGCAGCGGTTCGAGCAGAGGGTTCACGGGCGGGCCAGTTCGAGTCCGTCGGCCGCGTCCGCCGCCTCGACCTCGGCGCGCGTGACGCCGAGGACGAACAGCACCGCGTCGAGGTACGGGTGCGAGAGCGCGGTGTCGGCGACCTCGCGCAGCGCGGGCTTGGCGTTGAACGCGACGCCCATGCCAGCCGCGGCCAGCATGTCGATGTCGTTGGCCCCATCCCCGACCGCGACGCACGCGCCGAGCGGAATCCCGTACTCACCGGCGAACCGGCGCAGCGCGGTCGCCTTGCCCGCGCGGTCCACGATGTCGCCGACCACGCGGCCGGTGAGCTTGCCGTCGACGACCTCCAGTTCGTTGGCCGCCGCGAAGTCGAGGCCGAGGTCGTCCACGAGATGGTCGATGACCTGGGTAAACCCGCCGGACACGACGCCGCAGCGGAACCCCATGCGCTTCAGCGTCCGGACGGTCGTGCGCGCCCCCGGAGTCAGCTCCAGCTTCGCCGCGACCTCGTCCATCACGCTCGCGGGCAGTCCGGCCAGCAGCGAAACGCGCCGCTCCAGCGACTCCGCGAAGTTCAGCTCACCGCGCATCGCGGCCTCGGTGATCTCGCGGACCTGCTCCTCGACCCCGGCGTACGCGCCAAGCATCTCGATGACCTCGCCCTGCACGAGCGTGGAATCGACGTCGAAGACCACCAGCCGCTTCGCGCGACGCGTGATGCCCGCGCGCTCGACGGCGATGTCAATGTTGGCCTCGGGTGCCGCATCGGCCAGCATGGACCGGAGCTCGGCGTCGGCTTCTGCGGTGTCTTCGCGCACCGAGACGTACAGCTCAAGCCCGGTCACCGGGTAATCGGCGACACTGCGAATCGAGTCGATGTTCGCCCCGACGCCCGCCAGCCGCCGCGCGATCTCGGAAAACGCCCGCGCGGTCACCGGACGCCCGAGCAGGACGAGCACGTGCGACGAATCGCGCCGGCCGAGAGCGAACGGATCCGCGCCGATCGCGTCGCCGATCCGGACCTCGACCTCCATGCCGACGGTCGCCATCGCCTGCTCGACGGACTCCTGGAGCCCCTCCGGGTCGCGGTAGACGCCGGCGAGCACGCCGAGCACGAGCTGCCCGCGGATGACCACCTGCTCGATGTCGAGCACGTCCACGTCGTGCCGCGTGAGCACGGCGAACAGCACGGACGAGACCCCGGGCTTGTCCGGACCGGTCGTGGTGATGAGGACGGGAGTCTGGCTCACTGGTTCGGTATCCCTCGTTCGTCTCGGCACCGACGCTTAGGCCACGGCGAGTCGGCACGCACAGTCTGGCCTCCAGCGGCGGCGGGCAGAACGCCCCCGTGCCGTGCTTCACACCGCTGGCGCCACTAACGGGCGATGCGGGGGCGGTGTGGGGCGGGATATGGCCTGGGTCGGTCGCAGCGGAGACGACCAGGGGCGGGTGAGGACAGGGCGGGCTGGAGCGGCGGCAGTGCGTGCTGGGTGAGGGCAGGGCGAGCCGGAACGGCGGCAGCGCGGGCTGCGCAGGCTCGGACGAAGGCTGATGAAGCGGCGCGCTGGGACGCGCGTGGGTGGATTGCGCTGCGGCCATGGCGAGCGACTCAGGCTGCAGTGCAGGTGCGGCCAGGAACCGGGCTGTGACCGGGCGGGCTGGGGCGGAAGCTGGCGGAACGGTGCGGTCGCAGGTTCCAACGGAACGGACCGGGCGAGGGCTGGCGAACCAGTGCGGCTGGGCGCAACGGCGGATGGCGGACGCGCGGCTCGGGCAAGGCTTCGCGAGGCAACGAGGCAACGAGGCAACGAGGCAACGAGGCAACGAGGCAACGAGGCAACGAGGCAACGAGGCAACGAGGCAACGAGGCAAGCATGAGCGGTCGGTCAAGTCTCGCGGACGTTCATCCCGGCGAGAACGACACAGACACTCACCAACTCCCCCGCCAGCGCCGCCACCCGCACGCCCTCGGCATAGCCAGCCCAGCAGCCCGGCACGACAACCCAGGCACGAAAAACGGCGCGTGCCCGGCCGAGAAACCTCGACCGGGCACGCGCCGTGCAGCTGTTGCGAGCGCCGTTACTGCTCGCTCGCGTTGTCCTTGCCGTGGTCGCCCGGCATGGTGGCTTCCACGAGCTTCTGCGACGGGGCCGCGACGTGCTTGGCCTTGCCGAAGAAGCCGATCTCGCCTTCCGCGTGGAGGCGTTCGACCATGTGCGGGTAGTGCAGCTCGAACGCGGGCCGCTCGGAGCGGATCCGGGGCAGTTCGGTGAAGTTGTGCCGCGGCGGCGGGCAGGACGTGGCCCACTCGAGCGAGTTGCCGTAGCCCCACGGGTCGTCGACCGTGACGATTTCGCCGTACCGGTAGCTCTTGAACACGTTCCAGATGAACGGCAGCGTGGACGCCCCGAGGATGTACGCGCCGATCGTGGAGATCGTGTTCAGCGTGGTGAACCCATCGCTGGCCAGGTAGTCCGCGTAACGCCGCGGCATGCCTTCGGCACCCAGCCAGTGCTGCACCAGGAACGTGGTGTGGAAGCCGATGAACGTGGTCCAGAAGTGCCACTTCCCGAGCTTCTCGTCCATCATCCGGCCGGTGATCTTCGGGAACCAGAAGTAGATCCCGGCGAAGGTCGCGAACACGATCGTGCCGTAGAGGACGTAGTGGAAGTGCGCCACCACGAAGTAGCTGTCCGACACGTGGAAGTCGATCGCCGGAGCGGCCAGCATGATGCCGGTCAGACCGCCGAAGAGGAACGTGACGATGAAGCCCATCGAGAAGATCATCGGCGTCTCGAAGGACAGCTGGCCCTTCCACATCGTGCCGATCCAGTTGAAGAACTTCACGCCGGTCGGGACCGCGATGAGGAACGTCATGAAGGAGAAGAACGGCAGCAGGACCGCGCCGGTCGCGTACATGTGGTGCGCCCACACCGCCACCGACAGCGCCGCGATCGACAGCGTCGCGAAGACCAGGCCCTTGTAGCCGAACACCGGCTTGCGGCTGAAGACCGGGAAGATCTCCGACACGATCCCGAAGAACGGCAGCGCGACGATATAGACCTCTGGATGGCCGAAGAACCAGAACAGGTGCTGCCACAGGATCACCCCGCCGTTGGCCGGGTCGAACACGTGGGCTCCGAGGTGCCGGTCCGCCAGCAGGCCGAACAGGGCCGCGGTGAGGATCGGGAACGCGAGCAGGATCAGGATGCTCGTGATCAGGATGTTCCAGGTGAAGATCGGCATCCGGTACATCGTCATGCCGGGCGCGCGCAGGCAGACCACCGTGGTGATCATGTTGACCGCGCCGAGAATGGTGCCAAGACCGGACACCGCCAGGCCGGCGATCCACAGGTCGGCTCCGACGCCGGGCGAGTGGATGGCGTCCGACAGCGGCGTGTAGGCGAACCAGCCGAAGTCGGCGGCGCCGCCGGGGGTCAGGAAGCCGGACAGCACGATCAGGCTGCCGAACAGGAACAGCCAGTAGGAGAACGCGTTCAGCCGCGGGAACGCCACGTCGGGCGAGCCGATCTGCAGCGGCAGGATGAAGTTCGCGAACCCGAACAGGCTCGGCGTCGCGTACAGCAGCAGCATCACCGTGCCGTGCATGGTGAACAGCTGGTTGTACTGCTCCTGCGACAGGAACTGCTGCCCCGGCTGGGCGAGCTCCGTCCGGATGAGCATGGCCATCGCGCCGCCGATCATGAAGAAGGCGAACGACGAGACCAGATACATGATCCCGATCTGCTTGTGGTCCGTCGTGCGGAACAACCGCAGCAGGTACGAACCCTTTGCCGTCTCGCGCGCGGGATACGGGCGCGTTGCGATCGGCTTGGGGGCTACGGCCGTCACTCCTGCCTCCAACACTGCAACCTTGTGGTGGTCAACTTCGGGGCGCTCGGGCTCAGGCGCGGGCCTGATCCGGGCGGTTAAGGGGATCGTAGCCCTCGGTACCGACAGTCGCTCGCACCGGCTGGTTAGATCACCGCGTGACCGACTCGTACCGCGCCGCGGCGGTCTCCTCCGCGCTCGCGATCGGCCGCCGGTTCGGCCTCCCCACCGGCTCCGCGCAGGTGCTGCACGAGCGCTCGAACGTGCTGGTGAGGATGGGTCCGGTCGTGGCGAGGGTCCCGGCCACCACCCGGCTGCTGCGGCCGGACGCGACCGCGTGGCTCGAGCGGGACGTCGCCCTTTCGGCCTACCTCACCGAACGTGGTGTGCGCGTCGTCTCACCGGCCGTGGATCCCCCGGCCGGACCGCATTTCGCCGAGGGCTTGCCGGTCACGCTCTGGCACTGGACGCCGCACGATCCGGACCATCGGCACGGGCCGGGCGAGACCGCCCGATCGCTCGCCCGGGTCCATGCCGCGTTGCGCGATTACCCGGGCGAACTGCCCTCCCGCGGCCCGGTCGGCGAACTCCTGGACACCGTCGCCCGCGACGGTTCGCTGCTGGACGGCTTCGCCGGCCGGATCCGCGCGGAAACCGAACGACTGGCGGCGCTGCTGCCGTCCGGCCCGGTCCAGGCCCTGCACGGCGACGCCCATCCCGGCAACCTCATCGAGACCTCCGACGGCCCGTGTTGGCTCGACTTCGAGGACACCTGGCGCGGACCACTCGAATGGGACCTGGCAATCCTCGCCCAACAAGGCGGACCCGAATTCCTCGCCGCGTACCCGGGCGAAGCGGACGAAGCCGTTCTCGCGACGTGTACGCAGCTTCGCTCGCTCTTCGCGGTGGCGTGGCGGTTCCTGATCGCACAGCGTTTCCCACACCGTCTGGACGAAGCGCGCGCCGCAGCTGTCGAGTACTTCAGCTGACCCAGCCGAGGATCGCTTCGACCACGCCTGCCGGGTCCTCCAGTGGCGTCAGGTGCCCGACGTCGGGAAGGACTGCGAGGGTCGCGTCCGGCAGCGCGTCGACCATGGTGTTGGCGGCGTCGAGCGGCGTGATCGCGTCTCGGTCCCCCACGATGACGAGCGCCGGAACGTCGGTTTCGCGCAGCAGGTCAACGGAATCAGGCCGGTTGCGCATCGCCCGCGCGGCCCAGGCGACCCCGGACGGCGGCTGCGCGTCGATCAATTCGCGCACGCGCGCGAGGACGTCGGCGGACGCGGTGTCGGCGAGAAGGTTCGGCAGGTTCGCGTCGGCCAGCCAGTCTTTGACGCCCTCGGTCTCCGCACGATTCGCGACGTCGAGCCGGGTCTGCGCGGCTTCGGGGGTGTCGGCGGTGGCTTTGGTGTCGATGAGGATCAGTCCCCCGACGCGCTCGGGAGCCAGCCGGAGGACTGCCATCGCGAGGTAGCCGCCCATCGAACAACCGCCGAGAACCACCTGATCGAGTTCGAGCTTGTCGAGGAGCGCGACGACGTCCCGGGCGGCGTCGGCGAGATCCGGCTCGGCTTCGGTCTCCGGCAACGGGCTCCGGCCGAGACCGCGCTGGTCGGGCGTGATGACCCGGAGGCGTTCCGCGAGCGGCGCGCGGACCGGGTCCCACATGCGGGCGTCGAGCGGGAAGGCGTGCAGGAGCACCAACGGCAGTTCGGTCATGGCGGAGATTGTCGCTGTTGTCGCCGCGATTTTTGTCGGACCCCGTCGTTATGGTCGGGGCGTGACAGAGATCGTGACGGAAAGGCTGGTGCTGCGGCACTTCGTGGAGACCGATCGGCAGGCGGTGGTGGAGATCCAGAGCGACCCGGAGACGAATCGGTACAACCCGCGTCCGCCGGACACCGCGACCACCCTGGTGATGTTCGACAGCTGGCTCGAGCACTGGGCGGAGTTCGGCTACGGGTACCTGGCGGTCCGGGAGCGGGGCAGGCCGGAATCCGCCGACGGGTCGGACGTGATCGGCATGACCGGAGTGCGCAACCGGGAGTTCCGGGGCGAGAAGGTGCTGAACCTGGCGTACCGCTTCCGGCCGTCGGTGTGGGGAAAGGGTTACGCGGCGGAGGCGGCGCGGGCGTCGGTGGAGTGGGCGGAGCGGGAGATTCCGGCGATTCCGGTGCTGATCAGTGTGGCGGTGACGAACGCGCCGTCGCTGCGGGTGGTGGAGAAGCTGGCGTTCACGGAGTACGTGGAGGAGGAGTACGACGGGGCGGTTTCGCGGCATTTTCGGCGGTGACGGGGTTTCGGCTGCGCAGCGACTGGGGGCGGCTGGGGTCGGCGTGCTTGGGCGGTTACGCGTGGGGTTTCGGCGGTGACGGCTGCTTGGCTATGACGGGTGTTCGGCCGCGTTCGGCGGTGGGCGGTCCGCCGTGACGGGCTTTCGCGGTCACGGCGGGGTGCGGGTGCCGAGGCAGCTTCACTCGCAGCGGAACGCGGCGATACCGCATCCACGCCCGCGTCAACCGCGATGCGGTCTGGCGGCACCGGGCCCGACGGAAGGGAACCCTTTCGCAGTAACGGTTCCGCGTCACCAACGTCGGTTCGGCCGACGCCGGGCCCGAGCCTCCCAGCAAGGCCGATGCCAATGCCGACGATCCGCGACGCCGCCGGTCTCGTCCGCGGGCCAGACGACCAGGTGCGGAACGCCAGGGCGGATCTCGTGGTCGCACCCGGGGCAGCGGTAGGTCTTGGCGGCCTGCGAGCCGGGGACGGTGCGCACCAGCCAGTCCCCGTCGGGGCCGGATTCGCTGCGGGCCCAGCCGCTGACCGCACCGGCTTCTGGCCGCTCGGCAGAAGCGGGGCGGCCTCGGCCGGGTCGGTTGCGTCTGGGCACGCAGACACGGTAACCGGGCTTCTGCGAGACAGCTCAGCCACGCACCCCGTACCACCGGCTCACCCTGGCTGCCGGGAACCGCGTCTCGCGGGCACTCGCTGAATTGGCTGGCCACAACCACTCGCGCTCGATGCGTTGAGTGCGCCAGCGGTGCGCGCCGCCCTATGAAACGGCGAGGTGAGCCAGCGGCGCGCACCGGCCCATGAAACGGCGAGCTGAGCCAGCGATGCGCGCCGCCCCATGAAACGGCGAAGTGAGCCAGCGGTACGCGCCGCCCCATGAAGCAGCGAAGTGAGCCAGCGATGCGCGCCGCTCATGAAGCAGCGAAGTGAGCCAGCGATGCGCGCCGCTCATGAAGCAGCGAAGTGAGCCAGCGATGCGCGCCGCCCATGAAGCAGCGAGGCATGAACGGAGCGCCCAAAGCGGCATCCGGGTCGCCGGATCAACCCCGCGCGATCGCCAGCGGAACCAGCTGCTCCGCCGACGTCAGCGAACCGTGCTGGCCCACCAAGTTCGACTCCACTGCCTCGGCCAGTTCGCGCACCATGCCGAACGTCCCGGTAGCCGCCGCGACGACGTCGCCGATTCGGGGGCGGACCCGGTCGCTCACCGCGGCGCCGAACCAGCCTGCCGCGATTGCCTCTTCGCGCGGCAGGACCCAGGCCCGCGAGCCCAGCACCTCGCGCCACGCGGCTACGACATCCGGCGTCGCGCCAGGTTCCGTGTAGACATGCCGCGCGCGGACTTCGCCGCCGAAAGTGCGTACTCCCGACAGCAGCTCCGGAGCGTCCTCCAGGTTCAGCTTTTCCTCGACGGTCACCATTCCGTGATCCGCCACCACCGCCAGCACCGCACCGGCGGGCAGTCCGTCCACAATGGACTCTACCAAGCGGTCGACGTGCCGCAGTTGCATCCGCCAGGCGGTCGAGCCAGGGCCGTAGAGGTGGCCTAGCAGGTCTAATTCACTGTGGTAGGCATAGCAAAACGACCGCGAAGCCAATACCTCCAAGGTCCGCGCGGCCAGGTCGCCCAATGCGTGGACGCCGGCGTACCGGGCTCCGCTTTGGGTCGCTTGAGTCAAGGCTGTGTTGGCGAAATGCGCCGAAGACACCACTGCGGCCTCGATTCCCGCGGCGGCGGCGCGTTCGAAGGTCGTCGGCAGAGGCTGGACTTCGCGTGGGGGCAGGGCACCTCGCAGGTCGCTGCCGTCGTCGTGGGAGCGCCAGCGCAGGGCGTTCATGACGCCGGAGCCGGGGATCTCGAAGGTGTAGCCGACCATGCCGTGCTCGCCGGACGCCAAACCGGTGCCGATCGCGGCGACGCCTGCGGCGGTGGTCGACGGGAAGCCGACTCGCAGGGGGGTGCCGGCCAGTTCGGTGAGAACAGGGGCGTCCGCGGCGTGCTGGGCGAGCAGTTCCCAGCCGAGGCCGTCGATGAGGAGCACGCAGGCGCTGCGGGCTTCGGGCAACGCCAGGCCGCCGTCCTCGCCGGGCACGCCCAGCGCGCCGAGCAGAGCGGGAACGACCTGGCCTAGGTGCGGAACATCCGCGTACTGGGGCACATCCACCCGGACAGCTTCCCACCAACGCGGCCCGCCAGCGATAATCAAGGCATGCCCACCTACGCCTACCGCTGCCGCGACTGCACCGAGACGTTCGAACTCCAGCGCCCGATGGCCGAGTCCAGCGCGCCCGCCCCTTGCCCGGAAGGTCATCTGGACACGGTCAAGCTGCTCACGACCGTCGCGCTCACCGGCTCGGCATCCGCACCGGCACCGGCCGGAGGGGGTTGCTGCGGAGGCGGGTGCTGCAGCTGATCGGCGAGGAGAGCCCAGCCCCAAGCCAGGCCGCGGCATCCGCCGTCGAACCCGACGGCGGATGCCGCGACGCAAAACCGCTCAGCAGCCCTTCAAAGCCTGATCCAGATCGAGCCACAAGTCCTCGACATCCTCCAGCCCGGCCGAAAGCCGCAGCAACCCGTGCGTGATGCCGGAGCCCGTGCGGTCGTCCTCCGCGACAATCCGGTGCGTCAGCGAAGCCGGATGCTGGATCAACGTGTCGACGCTGCCCAGGCTCACCGCGGGCGTGATCAGCCGAACGGCGCCGATCACCGCGTGCGGGTCGCCGGTTACCTCGAAGGCCACCAGCGGGCCGCCCAGTTTCGGGTAGTGCACGGCGCTGACCGAAGGGTGGGAGGCTAGCCGCGAGGCCAGGACAGCGGCAGTCTCCGAAGCGGCCTTGACGCGGAGCGGGAGCGTCGACAGGCCGCGCAGCAGCAGGTATCCGGCGAGCGGGTGCAGGACACCACCGGTGGCGAAGCGCAGGGAACGCAGGCGCGCGGCTTCCTCCGCATCGCAGGCGACGATGCCGCCCATGACGTCGCCGTGGCCGCCAAGGAACTTCGTCGCGCTGTGCAGCACCATTCGGGCGCCGAGGCGGCCGGGGCGTTGGAGAACGGGCGTCGCGAAGGTGTTGTCGACCAGGACCGGGACGTCGCCGCACGCGGCGGTCAGCGTGGCAATGTCCAGTTCGCTCAAGGTCGGGTTCGCGGGCGTCTCCACGAAAACCAGGCCGGTGTCGGGGCGCAATGCCTCAGCGACATCCTCGGGAGCGGTCCAGGTGACCTCGGTGCCCAGCAGGCCGGTGGTCAGCAGGTGGTCGGTGCAGCCGTACAGCGGGCGGACGCCGACGACGTGGCGTTTTCCTTGCGACACGGCGGAAAGCAGGCACGCCGACACCGCCGCCATGCCGCTGGCGAAGGCCACGGCGTGGTCGAAGCCTTCGAGTTCCGCCAGGGCCTGCTCGAACCGTTCGACGGTCGGGTTGCCGATGCGGCCGTAGATGCCGGTGACGTTCCCGCCCGCGGCGAACTCGTCGATCCGGCGGGCCTCCTCGGCGCTGTCGCGCGCGGGGTAGGTCGTGGAGAAATCGAGCGGGACGGCGTGCAGGCCGAGGTCGGCGAGATCGTCGCGACCGGCGTGGACGGCTCGGGTGCTCAGGGCGGAAGTCATGGCAGTCACGGTCGGACAAGCAACGGTCGCAAAGCAACAAGCTCGGATAAGATTCAGGAATGTCCGAAACAGTCGAACTCAGTCCGGTTGATCTTGAGATTCTGCGGGTGCTGCAGAACGATGCCCGGACGTCGAACAAGGAGCTGGCGGCGGCGGTCGGGCTCGCGCCGTCCACGTGTCTGGACCGTGTGGCGCGGCTCCGGGAGACCGGCGTGATCACCGGGCAGCACGCCAAGGTCGACGCGGCGAAGGTGGGCCGTCCGCTGGAGGCGTTCCTGTTCGTGCAGGTCCGGCCGCATCGACGGCCGCTGGTCGAGCAGTTCGTCGAACACCTGCTGGCGCTGCCGGAAATCCGCGCGGTCTATCACCTCACCGGACCGGACGACTTCCTCGCGCACGTCGCCACCACCTCGGCCGCCGAGCTGCAACGGCTGGTGCTGGACGAGCTCACCTCCCGCGACGAGGTCGCCCGCGTGCACACGAATCTCGTCTTCCAGCAGTGGCAAGGCGGCCCGCTGCTGCCGCCGGACGGCGAACCCGCCCAGGGCGCGCGCATCCGGCGGCGCGAACGGTGATCTGCTGGCGGGCTCGCGTATTCGAATTACGTGTGTTCGGTCGGTTTGCCTGAGGGCGAGCGGACCGGCGTCGTCAGCAGGTGCCGCGGAGCCCTCGAACTGCTCAGCTGGACTGCTCAGCGCGGTTGTCGTACTCCTCGCGGGCGGCGAGAACCTCGGTCAGGTGCCGCACTGACCACTCCGTGAGCGCCTTCACGGGCACCCGCAGCGACTCGCCCAACGGCGTCAGCGCGTACTCCACGCGCACCGGCACGGCCGGGTACACCGTTCGCCGGACTATGCCGTCGCGTTCGAGGGCCCGCAGCGTCTGGGTGAGCATCTTCTCGCTCACTCCCGACAACCGGTTGCGCAGCTGAGTGAACCGGCACGGCCCCTGTTTGCCGAGTTCGCCGAGCACGAGGATCGACCACTTGTCGCCGATCCGGTCGAGCAGGTCCCGTGACGGGCAGCCGCGCACATACGGATCCCACGAGGATGTCGTCCCGGTCACGGCCTTGGCGGTTGCCACAGCACTCACCTCATTGCTTTCCGACGGGTGGCTACCTTACCAAAAAGTGGCTACTTCCCAACAGGAAGCAGCCGGGCCATCGTGGGCCGCAACGCCGCGGAAGACCGCGGCAGGAGGTCCTCGCCAACACCGGAAAGGTGCTCCCACGATGTCCACCCGCACCGCGTTCCTTGCCCTCACCGCGATATCCACCGCCCTGACTGCGCTCGCGTCTCCCGCCACGGCCGCAACACGCGAGGGCGACCCCGCCACGATCGCCATCAACGGCGCCAACGCCTATCCCGAAAGCGTCGCGGCCGACAACCGCTACCTCTACACCGGCAGCATCGCCGACGGCACCGTCTACCGCGGCCGCCTCGGGTCGAAGACGCTCGATCCCTTCCTGCCCGGCGGTCGCGACGACCGCACCGAGGTCGCCGGGATCAAGATCAGCGGCGATCGCCTGGTGGTCGCCGGAGCCTTCACCGGGCGCTTGTTCACCTACACCAGCACTGGGAAACTCGTTGCCGGCTACACCGTTCCCGACACAGGCGAGAAAACCCTCGTGAACGACGAAGCCGTCGCCCCCAACGGCGACGTCTACGTCACCGACTCGTTCCGCCCCGTGCTCTACCGGATCCCCGCCGCCGAGGTGCACGGCCCGGCCACCGGCGCCCGCCGAACCCTGCGGGCGGCCTACCGCCTGCCGGACTACGTGGCCGGCCAGTCCAACGGCAACGGCATCGTCGCCGCTCCCGACGGAAAATCGCTGATCATCGGCTACTGGTACAGCGGCGCGCTCTATCGGCTCACCCTCGCGACCGGCGAAATCCGCAAGATCGCCGCACCGCCGCTGACCAGCGCCGACGGCATGGTGCTGCGAGGGAACACGCTGTCCATCGCACGCTCCGTGAACAACGAGATCACCACTGTGCGGCTGTCCTGCGATTACGCCAAGGCCACCGTCGTCGGCGAACGCACCTACCCAGGGGCCGACACCACCACCGGCGTCGCCGTGAGCGGGGACCGGCTGCTGGTGACCAACTCCCAGATGAACTCGTACCTGCGCGGCGACCCGCCGGCCAGCCCGGTGTTCACCCTCGAAAGCCTGCCACTGCGCTGATCACGCCGGCCGAGCAGCGCAAAATAGACCCGTGCAGATCAGCCTCCTGACCGAATCCGACCGCGCCGCCTGGGAAACCCTCGCCCGCGGCAAAGACGCCTACTTCGACGTCGAGCGCACCGACGACAGCTACGACCGGACCTGGCGCCGTCTGCTCGACGACGACCGGATCCGCGGGGTCGCGGCCAAGCTGGACGGCGCGATGGTCGGCATCGCGCACTATCTGTTCCACGCCAGCATCTGGTACTCCGGGAAGTGCTACCTCGCCGATCTGTTCGTGTCCGAGAACGTCCGGCGCAAGGGCGTCGCGACGGCGCTGATCGAGTGGGTCGCCCGCGACGCCGACGAGCACGGTTTTCCTTCGCTCTACTGGAATACGCTCGAAGACGCCCCGGCCCGCGCACTGTACGACCGGGTGGGCAAATTCCACGACGGCTTCATTCTCTACACGTACAAACGTCAGTAGTCCTTGAAGCCCTTCCCCGTCTTACGACCCAATCGCCCGGCTGTCACCAGGTGTTCCAGCAACGGCGCTGGAGCAAAGCCTTCTTCGCGGAATTCGTTGAACAGCGTCCGCTCGATCGCCAGCGACACGTCCAGCCCGACCACGTCCAGCAGTTCGAACGGACCCATCGGCAAGCCGCAGCCGACCTTCATCGCGGTGTCGATGTCGTCCGCCGACGCGTAATGCGCCTCCAGCATTTTCACCGCGTCGTTGAGATACGGGAACAGCAACGCGTTCACGATGAATCCGGCTCGGTCGCCGCAATGCACCGGGTGTTTCCCGACTGCCGCGCACACGGCCGTCGCGGTCGCGGTGACGTCCGGGGCGGTCGCGATCGTCGACACCACTTCCACCAGTTTCATCACCGGCGCCGGGTTGAAGAAGTGCAGACCGATCACCTCGCCGGGACGCGAAGTCGCCGCCGCGCATTCGATGACCGGCAGCGAGGACGTCGTGGTCGCGAGCACCGCGCCCGGCCGGACGACCTCGTCCAAGGCCGAAAACACCGCCTGCTTAACGGAAAGCTCCTCGGCCACCGCCTCGACCACCAGGTCGACCTCGGCCAGTTCCTCGAATTCCGTCACCGGCCGGATCCGGCCAAGCGCGGCGGCAGCGTCCTCTTCGGACAGTTTGCCCTTCACCACGGCCTTGTCGAGCGACTTCTTCACCTTCGCCACCGACGCTTGCGCCTTCTCCATGCTCCGCGCCCGCAGCACGACGTCGAAACCGCGCTTGGCGAACACTTCCGCGATGCCGGTGGCCATCGTCCCAGTCCCGATCACTCCGACGGACTGGACCGGACGAGCAAGCGAAGAATCCACAGTGGACGATGCGACCGAATCCACCACCACCGGCGAATCCGGCGCGTCGTAGGCGTAAAACCCGTGCCCGCTCTTGCGTCCCAGCTGACCCGCGGTGATCATCTGCTTCAGCAGCGGCGCGGGAGCGTGCAGCCGGTTGCGGGATTGGTGGTACATCGTGTCGAGGATTTCGTACGCGGTGTCCAGCCCGATCAAATCGAGCAGCGCGAGCGGGCCCATCGGGTAGCCGCAGCCGAATCGCATTGCCGCGTCTAGATCTTCGCGAGTGGCGTAGCGCTGTTCGTACATCCGCACCGCGTGGTTGAGATAGCCGAACAGCAGCGCGTTCGCGATGAACCCGGCCCGGTCGCCCATCACCACCGGCGATTTGCCCAGCCGCTGCGCGAATTCCACGACGTCGGACACCACGTCCGGCTCCGTCACCACCGTGCGCACGACCTCGACCAGCTTCAGCACCGGCGCCGGGTTGAAAAAGTGCATCCCGACGACCTTGCCCGGCCGCGCGGTGTGCACGCCGATCTCGGTGATCGACAGCGAGGACGTATTGGACGCGAACACCACGTCCGGCCGCGTCACCTGGTCCAACTGGGTGAACACCTCGGCCTTCGCCGCGAGGTTCTCCGGGATCGCCTCGATCACCAGGTCCACTTCGGACAGATCGGCGAGCGAGGTGGTGGTGCGGATCCGGCCCAGCAGCGCCTCCCGGCCCGCCTCGTCGAGCTTCCCGCCCGCGAGCGCCCGTTCGGTCGAATGCCGCACGTGGCCGAGGCCGCGTTCGACGCCCGCCTCGTCCAGTTCCACCGCGACCACGTCGAGTCCGCTGCGGGCGAGCACCTCCGCGATGCCCGCGCCCATCGTGCCAAGACCGACCACACCGACCGTCGAGATTTCCCGTGCCACAAGGCCTCCAGAGGTTACCCGCTGGTAATTGCCGCTCACTGTGCCACGCGAGACCCCCGAAAGCACATCGGAATCGAGTCAGTCCAGCCGAAGTCACCCGGTCGGAAACCCGCAGGTCACTCCCCGAAGTTCGCCTCCACCAGCTCGGCCACCTTCGCGACCGCCTCGCTCGCCTGCAGTCCGCGGGCCCGCACCACGATCCGGTCGCCTTGCCGCGCGCCGAGCGACATCAGCGCCAGCACGCTGTGCGCGTCCGCCTCCTGCTCGCCCAGCCGGACCGACACCTCGGCCTCGAATTCGGCCAGGCTGCGCACTACGACCGCGGCCGGTCGCGCGTGCAGGCCGACGTCGTTGGTCAGCGTGAATTCCTTCTCCACCACGCCTTCCTCGCCGGCCGCCGACAGCTCCACCGCGGCCAGATCAGGCGCGACACCGGCACTCGCCGCGGCCTCGCCCACCGCCTTGGCGTTCGCTCCGCTCTGCGCCGCGACGGCCGCCGCCACCGCGCCTTCCACCAGCGGTGCGTCGACCACCACCGCGGCGGAGGGATCGGCTAGCGATTCCACCGCCAGCTCGGCGGTCATCTGCGCGCTGCCGAGGTCGTACAGCAGCACCACGCCGTCGCCGGAATCGGCGCGCTGGGTGGCGGCCACGACTTCGTCGTAGTCGGTGCCGATGCCGCCGCCGTCGGGCAACCCGCCCGCCGGGACGATCCGGACGTCCGGGGCCATCTGGGCGGCCAGTTCGGCCAAGCCTTCGGCCAGTTTCGCGCTGTGCGACACAAGAACGATTCCGACGGTCACCGGGCCGCCTCCGCGAACGCACGCAGCAGCAGCGCCGTCGAGCGGGCGCCTGGATCCATGTGCCCGACCGCGCGTTCCCCGAGGTACGAGGCACGGCCCTTGCGCGGCACCAAGTCCACAGTGGACTCCGCGCCGCGATCGGCCCCGTCGGCGGCCGCGGTGAGCACGTCGGCGATCGTGCCGTCGGCAGCGCCTTCGGCCGCGGAGACGGCCGGGATCAGCGCGTCGACCATCGTCGCGTCGCCGCCCACCGCCTTGCCGCGCGCCTGCACGCCCTCCAAGGCCGCGCGCAACGCGTCCAGCAGCAACGGCACGTCGATCTCCGCCGCGTCGCCGAGCTTCGCCGACGCGCGCAGGAAAGCCGTGCCATAAAGCGGCCCGGCCGCGCCTCCGACCTTGGAAATCAGCGTGGTGGCAGCGAGTTTCACGACCCCGGCCGGCGTTTCCGGCACCGCGGTCTCCAGCGCGGAGACGATCGCGGCGAAGCCCCGGTTCATGTTCTCGCCGTGGTCGGCGTCGCCGATCGCGCGGTCGAGGTCCACCAGTTCGGTGCGGTGCTCGGCGATCACTTCGGCGGCGGCGCGCAACGCGGCCGCGACCCCTTCGGCAGTGCAGGCCATCAGATCCCCCACCGCAGCGCGGGCGTGCGCACCGGCGCGTCCCACAGCTGCGTAAGCTCGTCGTCCAATTTCAGCAGGGTCAGGCTGATGCCCTGCATTTCCAGGCTCGTGATGTACGGGCCGACCAGCCGACGCTCGACCAGGATCCCGCGTTCGGCCAGCAGCCGCTCGGCGATCCCGTGCGCGAGGTACAGCTCCAGCTGCGGCGTGCCGCCCATCGAGTTGGTGAACAGCAGCACCTTCTCTCCGGACTCGAACGGCAGGTCGGACACCACTGCCTCGACCATCCGGGCGACCAGCGCGTCGGCCGGTTCGGCCGGGATCCGCTCGCGGCCGGGCTCGCCGTGGATGCCGATGCCGAACTCGATCTCGTCCGGCCCCAGGTCGAAACTCGGCTCGCCCGCATGCGGCACGGTCGGCGCGGACAGCGCCACCCCGATCGACCGCACCTGCCCGATCACCTTGCGCGCCAACGCTTCCACCGCGTCCAGCGAATCGCCGCGCTCGGCCGCCGCGCCGGCGATCTTCTCCAGCAGCACGGTTCCGCCGACGCCGCGCCGCCCGGCGGTGAACGTGGAATCCTTGACCGCCACGTCGTCGTCGATCACCACGCTGCGCACGTCGAGGTCCTCGGCCGCGGCCAGTTCGGCGGCGGTCTCGAAGTTCAGCACGTCGCCGGTGTAGTTCTTCACGATCAGCAGCGCCCCGGCCGGACCGGTGGTGGCCGCGATCGCGCCCTGCACCGCGTCCGGGGTCGGCGAGGTGAACACCGGCCCGGGCACCGCGGCGTCGAGCATCCCGGGGCCGACGAACCCGCCGTGCAGCGGTTCGTGCCCGGACCCGCCGCCCGAGACCACCGCGACCTTGCCCGCCACCGGCGCGTCCGCGCGCACGACCAGCGCCGGATCGTCGCGCACGCGCAGCAGGTCCGCGTGCGCGACCGCGAGCCCTCTCAGCGATTCGGCGACAACGGCCGCCGGATCGTTGATGATCTTCTTCATGGCGGACCTCCGGCACCTCGGCGTCGTGGACGGACCCAACCTATGAGGTCGCCGGGCCCGCCGCAAAGCGCCCCACGGGTCACGCCGCGGGCAGTTTCCCGGCCAGCTGCTTGGCCAGCCCGACGGTCTTGCCGCACGGGTCGTCCTTGTCCGCCTGCGCGTCGGAGTTCGTGTACTCCAGCTGGACAACCTCGACGTGGTCTTCCTTCCACTGCCGGTGCTGCCATTTGACCTGGCAGCTCGACCCGGAGGTGCCCTGTTTCGCGTACGCCTGGTTCGGCGTGCCGACGTCGGCCTTCAGCCAGCCGTCGCCTTCGGACGGCGCGACGCCGGGGAACATCGTCACCCGGACGCTCGGAATGAGTCCCCATTCGCACGAGTGCAGCCCGGAAGCCCGCGGCTTGCCGCCCTTCACGACGCCGTCCACCGCGGCCGCGTCGAGCACCGTGCACGGGTCGACAGCCAGCAGCGAGCCTGGGCCCGGCGTGTACTTCTGCGGGTTGTTGTGCAGCTTCTCGACCGCCGTGGCGACGAGTTTGCGCCCGGCCGCGCAAGCGTCGCCGCCGGTGTAGTCGATCCGGAAGGACACGCCGAAGGACGGATTCCGCGCGGTGAGCGCGCTGACCACGCAGCCGGTCCCGCCGCCGAGGTCGGGCACCTCGACCTGCGGCAGTCCGCCGACCGCACCGGTGGTCTTGTCCGAAGCGAACGTCACGATGCCGCCGACCTCGACGCTCGCGCGGATTTCCTTGCCGCCCGGGTCGTTCGCCTTGGCGACGCAGGAGTCGAACTGCGTGCTCGACGCCGTCGCCTCGCCCTGCATCGTGCCGAGCGGGCTCATCGCGGTCTTGTCCACGAACTGGCACGGCAGCAGGTCGCGCAGGGCGGCGGGGGCGACCGCGGGATCGGTGATGGGGCCGGATGACGCGCCGCTGTCCCCGGCGGCGGGGACGGTCGTGCGCGCGAAGTTCTCCTTGCCCAGATTCGGGCCGCCGCACGCGGACATCGCCGACGTCGCGACCACGCCCGCGGCGACCAGGGCGGACAACTTCAGGAACCGGCCGAACCGGCGATCGTGCACCACGTCCGGCAACCTAGCGGGCGAGGTTGCCGGACGTGGGAACAACCCGGTTATTCGGCGGGTGAGGTTTCCGTCGTTTCCGCCGACGGCGGCACGACCAGCGGCCGCAGCACCGCCCACAGCACGAACAATGCGGTCACCACCAGCAGGCCGATGCCCGACCAGAGATTGATGTTCACGTCGGCGGCCTTCTTCAGATCGGCGTCGCTGGTGAACCCGGCGCCCATGATCGTGAGGATCACGCCGTAGACGCCGAGCAGCAGCGCGATGATCAGCCGGATGTCGAAGGCGCCCGCCTTGTGCGGCCGCGAGGTTTTCTCGGTCATGCGGGCCTCCTCAGAAGATGATGTTGAGGGCGATGGTGATCACGAGGACGATGCCGGCCAGCAGGCCCGGCTTGCGGTACCAGCCCGCGTTCTCGCCGGTGTTGTCGTGCTTGAGCGCGTCGCGCGGCGTGAGCGAGTAGACCAGGCCGACCAGCTGCGCGTCCGGCTTCGGCTGGGTGGCCAGCGAAACCCCGATGCTCACCACGATGTCGACGACGAACGCGGTGCCCGCCGCCACGAAGCTGGTGCCCTGACCGGCGAGCGAAAGCACGTCGAACTGCGACAGCAGCCAGATCGTGATCGCCGACGCGGTGCCGGCGACCAGGCCGATCCACCCGGCGGCCGCGGTCATCCGCTTCCAGAACATGCCGAGGATGAACGTGGCGAACAGCGGCGCGTTGAAGAAGGAGAACAGGTCCTGCAGGTAGGTCAGGATGTTCGCGGACTGCGACGCGACGAACGCGGTGCCGATGGCCAGTACGGTCGCCCAGACGGTCGTCTTCCGGCCGAGGTTCAGGTAGTAGCCGTCCGGCTTGTCCTTCTTCACGTACGTCTGCCAGATGTCGTACGTGAACACGGTGTTGAAGGAGCTGAGGTTCGCCGCCATGCCCGCCATGAACGACGCGAGCAGGCCGGCGATCGCGATGCCGAGGATGCCGTTGGGCAGCAGGTCGCGCATCAGCAGCAGGAGCGCGTTGTTCGCGGTGACCCCGCTCGTGGCCGGTTTGTCCGCGAGCAGAAGTCCCTTGTCCTGCAAGTACTCCGGCACCACGACGCCGGCGATCATGCCGGGGATGATCACGATGAACGGCACCAGCATCTTCGGGAACGCGCCGATGATCGGCGTGCGCCGTGCGGCCGACATGCTCTTCGACGCCATCGCGCGCTGGACCTCGACGAAGTTCGTCGTCCAGTACCCGAACGACAGCACGAAGCCGAGACCGAACACGATGCCGAGGACGGACAGGAAGTTGTTGCCGAAGCCGGTCAGGTTGTCGCCCGGCCAGGAGTGCAGCTGCGCGGTGCCGCCGGGGCTGTGCGTGATCTTGTCGACCAGGCCCTGCCAGCCGCCGACCTTGACCAGGCCGACGATGGTGAGCGGCAGCAGCGCCACGACGATCACGAAGAACTGCAGCACCTCGTTGTAGATCGCGGCGGACAGCCCGCCCAGCGCGGTGTACCCGAGCACGATGGCGGCGGCGATCACGATCGACACCCACAGCGGCCAGCCCAGCAGCAGGTTCACGACGCTGGCCAGCAGGAACAGGTTCGCGCCCGCGATGAGGATCTGCGCCGCGGCGAAGCTGATGCCGTTGACCAGATGCGCGGTCGGCCCGAACCGGCGGCGCATGAACTCGGGCACGCTGCGGACCTTGGAGCCGTAGTAGAACGGCATCATCACCAGGCCGAGGAACAGCATCGCCGGGATGGCGCCGATCCAGAAGTAATGGACGGTCGGCAGGCCGTAGAGGACGCCGTTGGCCGACATGCCCATGACCTCGACCGCGCCGAGGTTCGCGGAAATGAACGCCAGACCGGTGACCCACGCGGGCAGCGACCGGCCCGAGAGCAGGAAGTCGAGGCTGCTCGACACCTGCCTTCGCGCGAGATAGCCGATGCCCAGCACCAGGACGAAATAGAACGCCAACTCGATGTAGTCGATCGGACTCGCGTCGAGCCGCAAGTTCGCGTCGGCGAGGAACGGCACCCCTGCCACCTCCGAATCAAACATTCTCACACAGAAAACACCATCGTTCCTGTCAGACCGGCACAGTACTGCATGGATTCCGAACAGGCACCCCGACACCGCGGTTTTTCACCAACCTGCCGCTGACCTGTGCATTCCGCGTGCCCGGAAGCACCCGTGTTGAGTCCTGTCGCTTCACCTCGCCAGGACTCACCATGGTCACAGATTCACCCGATTCGGGAAGGTGCCCCTCCGCCGCCCATAAGATCCCGGCACCCTTCGACCGACCTCGGAAAGGACACCCCCGAGATGACCAACCCCACCCCCGCCCTCCGCATGCCCGGACGACTGCGCGGCGCGCTCGTGTTCGTGTTCCTGCAGGCGCTCCTGAACGGCCTATACGGCGTCCTCGCCCAGGTGGAGATCGCGAGATGGGTGGACCACGGCCAAGATCCGGCCGGGGTCCTGTACCTGATCGAAATCCTGTCCTACATCTTCGCCGCCGGCCTGCTGGCGTCCGGCATCGCGATCCTGCTCGGCTACGACTGGGGCCGCTGGGCGCTGCTGGCGTGCGAGGTGCTGTCCGCGATCAGCGGGCTGATCAACCTGGTGTCCGGCACTCCCCAGGCGCTCATCGGGCTGGTGCTGGCCGGACTGGTGGTGTCGACGCTGTTCCAGGAGCAGGTGAAGGCCTGGTTCGAGGCGAAGGCGGCGCAGCGCCGGGGCGCGGCGGGTCCGGCGGCCCCGCAACCCGGATCGACGATCTGACGGATTCGCCGAGCCGAATGTGCTGAACAGAGGGCTCCCGGCCTGGGCCGGGAGCCCTTTCCTCTCTCATCGACTGGCGTTGTCGAGCCGTGCCAGCCATTCGCGAAGCAGACCGGCTTCGAAGACGCTGAAGCCCGCGTCCGTCACCGGGTCGGCGTCTTTGGTGGGAGTGACGATCCCGAGCAGCGCCTGCGCACGGTCGGCGACGGGAGAGCGATCGCCGGGTGCGGCTTGCTCCGTCAACGCGTCGAGCACGATGTCGCGCAACGGCCGGATCAGCTGGATGTCCCGCGCTTCTTCCGGCTGGGCGAGGAGAAGCAGAACCGCGCCGGTCGTAGACGCCTCGATCGCCACCTCAGCCGCTTCGACCGATCCTCGGAGCAGCCCTTGCGCGTTGGCGCGTTCGAGCATGCCGCGCAGGATGGCCCGGTTCTCCGCGGCTGCCGCGGGCTGTCGGCCCGGCCGGACGTTTCCGTACATCAGCTGGTAGATCGCCGGGTTGGCCAGCCCGAACGCGACGTGCATGTCCCAGCCGCGGCGCAGGTCTTCGACCGGGTCATCGCCGGGTTCGAACGCGCGCTTCTCCGCGAGGTAGCTCTCGAACCCGAACGTGGCCACGGCGTCGAGCAGCCCGTCCTTGTCCGCGAAAAGCCGGTACAGCGTGGGTGTTTGCACTCCGGCCGCCGTCGCGACGGCGCGAGTGGACAGCCCCGACGGTCCCGCCGCGGCCAGCAGTTTCACCGCTTCGCTCAGGATGCGCTCGCGCTGGTCGTCCGTTGCCATGTGCCGACGATAACAGAATCCTGTTGACGTTGACACTGACGCTGTCACGGTAATAACGTTACCAACGTCAACACCGAAAGGATCAGCTCATGTCTTCTGTGCACGTCGCTATCGCCTACTACTCCGGATACGGGCACACGCTCGAGCTCGCGAAGGCCGTCGTCGCCGGCGTCGAATCAGTGCCCGGAGCCCGCGCCGACCTGGTCGACGTAGCCGAAATGTCCGACGCGAAGTGGGAAACCCTCGACGTCAGCGACGCGATCGTCTTCGGCACCCCGACCTACATGGGATCCGCGTCCGGGGCGTTCCACGCGTTCGCCGAGGCGACCTCGAAGCGCTGGATGACCCAGCGCTGGCTGGACAAACTCGCGTCCGGGTTCACCAACTCCGGCTCGATGAGCGGCGACAAACTGCACACGCTGCAGTACCTCGCGCTGCTCGCCGCGCAGCACGGCATGCACTGGGTCAGCCTCGGCCTGATGCCCGGCTGGAACACCACCACCAGCAGCGAACACGACGACAACCGGCTCGGCTTCTACCTCGGCGCGGGCGCGCAAACCTGGAACGACCAGGGCCCGGACGCCGTCCACGCCGCGGACCTCACCACGGCGCGCCACCTCGGAGCGCGGGTCGCGACCCAGGCTCTGCGGTACCAGCAGCCGCTGGCGTCCTAGCCGCTGTCAGAACAGCCGGAACTCGTCCGAATCCGTGCCGCGCAACGCGTCGTAGTCCAGGACGACGCAGCGGATCCCGCGGTCCTCGGCGAGGACGCGCGCCTGCGGCTTGATCACCTGCGCCGCGAACACGCCCTGCACCGGGGCGAGCAGCGGGTCGCGGTTGAGGAGTTCGAGGTACCGGGTCAACTGCTCGACACCGTCGATTTCGCCGCGGCGCTTGATTTCCACCGCGACCGAACCGCCGTTGGCGTCGCGGGCCATGATGTCGACCGGGCCGATCGCGGTCGGGTATTCGCGGCGGACCAGGGTGTAGCCGTCGCCGAGGGTCTTGATGTGCTCGGCGAGCAGTTCCTGCAGGTGCGCTTCCACGCCGTCCTTCTGCAGGCCCGGGTCCACGCCGAGTTCGTGCTTCGAATCGTGCATGACCTCGGCGAGCGTGATGACGAGTTTCTCGCCCGCCTTGTTCTGGACCGTCCAGATGTCCGGGTCCTCGATCAGCCAGCACGGCGGCGACATCCAGTTCAGCGGCTTGTACGAGCCGCCGTCGGAGTGCACGAGCACCGAACCGTCGGCCTTCACCATCAGGACGCGGTTGGCCATCGGGAGATGCGCGGTCAGCCTGCCGACGTAGTCGACCTGGCACCGGGCGACGACGAGCCTCATCGGATCCGCCCCGCGCGGAGCGGGCTGGCGAAACCGGCCGGAGAGGGTGGGAGCACGAGACGCACCCGCCGAGGGTAGGACAGTCTCGGTGATACTGGCGAGGTGGACCCCATTCAGCGTGTCGCGACCCGCGAGGTGTATCGGAACAACTGGATGACGGTGCGAGAGGACGCCATCCGCCGCGCCGACGGCAGCGACGGCATCTACGGCGTCGTCGACAAACCGACCTACGCACTGGTCATCCCCCTGGACGGCGACCGGCTGCACCTGGTCGAGCAATTCCGGTACCCGCTCGGGATGCGGCGATGGGAATTCCCGCAGGGAACCGCGCCCGATCTCGCCGAGACCCCGCCCGCGGAGCTGGCTCAGCGGGAGCTGCGGGAGGAGACCGGATTGCGGGCGGCGACGTTCACGAAACTGGGAACGCTCGACGTCGCGCCGGGGCTGGCGAGCCAGCGCGGGCACGTGTATCTCGCGACGGGGCTTACCGAGGGCGCTCCGGAGCGGGAACTGGAAGAGCAGGACATGCGGACGGCGTGGTTCAGCCGGACGGAGGTGGAGAAAATGATCTCTGCCGGGGAAATCACGGACGCGCAGTCGGTGGCGGCGTACACGTTGCTGTTGTTGCACGAACGCCGCTGAGCGCTGGCCGCACGACCGAGAAGGCTGTGAGGGCCACCCTGAGGGAATCAGATTCCCTCAGGGTGGCCCTCACGGACGTCAGGTCAATCCGTCCAGTCGGGCTTGCGCTTCTCCAGGAACGCCGCCATCCCCTCACGCGCGCCCGGCAACTGCGAAGCCGACGCCATCACCTCGACGGCGATTGCGTACGCGTCGGCTTCCGGGCGGTCCAGCTGGGCGTACAGCGTCTGCTTCCCCATCGCCTTGCTCGCCCGGCTGCCGCGGGTCGCGCGGCCGAGCAGCTCCGCGACTGCCTCGTCCAGGGAGTCGTCCGGGACCACGCGGTTGACCAAACCCCAGTCCAGTGCTGTCGCCGCGTCGACCACGTCGCCGGTCAAAGCCAGTTCCATCAGGCGTTTCCGGCCGATCGCGCGCGCCACCGGCACCGCGGGCGTGTGGCAGAACCAGCCGCCCTTGCCGCCCGGCAGGGCGAATCCCGAGGATTCCGCCGCGACCGCCAGATCGCACGACGCCACCAGCTGGCACCCCGCGGCCGTCGCCAGGCCGTGCACCCGCGCGATCACCACCTGCGGGACCGATTCCATGGTCCGCATCAGCGTCGTGCAGAGGGTGAGCAACTCGCGCACCCCGATGAGGTCACGCGCGGCGACGTCGCCGAAATCGTGCCCGGCCGAGAAGACCGGCCCAGCTCCGGCCAGCACGATGCCGGTCGCGTCGGACTCGCCCGCCTCACGGAACGCGGCGAGCAGCTCGCCGAGATGCTCGGCGGACAGCGAATTGCGCCGCGCCGCGCGGTTCATCGTGATGGTGACCGTGTCGCCGTCCCGCTTTACGAGGATGTGCTCGTACTCGCCCATGCCCCGACCGTAACCCCGCCGGCCGGGATGCGGAAAGTGCGCCGATAGGAATCCGGCCCGACCCCCACCTCCGCCCGCAGCCGTCGGCGCAGGTTCGCGGCACTGCCGAGCCCCGCCCGCTCAGCCACCCGCGCGACCGGCAGATCCGTGGTCTCGAGAAGCCGCTGCGCGTGCTGCACCCGCTGGACGAGCAGCCACCTTCCCGGCGTACTGCCCGTGGCGGCGGCGAACTCCCGGTGAAACGTCCGAGGACTCATCCCCGCGTGCTCCACCAAATCCGGCACGCCTATCTCATCGGCGAGCCGAGTCATCGCCCAGTCCATTGTGGACGCAATACCCGGCCGCGAGGCGTTGGCGGGCAACGGAGATTCCGCATACTGCCGCTGCCCGCCTTCCCGAACCGGAGGCATCACCAGACGGCGGGCAAGACGCGCGGCGACCTCCGCCCCATGGTCACGGCGCACCAGATGCAGACAAAGATCAAGCCCACCGACGACCCCCGCCGACGTAAGCACGCCGTCCTGCTCGGTGTACAACACGTCGCGACGAAGCTCCGCTGCTGGCGCGGCTGTCGCGAGCGCGTCGAGATCGCGCCAATGCGTCGTCGCAGGCCGCCCGTCTAGCAGCCCCGCAGCAGCGAGAGTAAACGCTCCAGAGCAAAGCCCGGCAACCGTCGCCCCGCCACGATGAGCCCGCCGAAGCGCCCCGCGCGCGGCGGCAGGCACCTCAGCCAGCGGATCGTCACGACCCGGCGCGAGAATCAGGTCGCACTCATCCAGTCCGGAAAGACCATGCGTCGCAACGACTTCACCAAACGGCGAGACCCGCGTACGCCCCCGTCCGGGCGCACACACGCGCACCGTGAACGGCCCGATGCCACTGTCGGTGCGGTCCTGAGCCCACACCTCCGCGATCACCGCCAGGTCGAACATCCGGCTGCCCGGCAGGAGCAGCACCCCGATCGTGCGCATGGCAGAAAAGTACCGCATCGCGCCTCTTGTGCCACTCCCCTCCGACGCGATCCCCCGGCCACAATCGAGCCCATGACCACCGCACTGCTGCTGATCGACGTCCAGCAAGGCTTCGACGACGCCGAGTTCTGGGGCCCGCGCAACAACCCCGGAGCCGAAGCGAACATCAAGGCCCTGCTGCAGGCTTGGCAGGATCGGCGCGACCCAGTCGTGCTAGTCCACCACGATTCCGTCAAGCCAGAGTCGCCCCTGCGCCCCGGGCAGCCCGGCAACGACTTCAAACCCGAACTGGCAGGCGCCCGCCCAGACCTGGTCTTCGGCAAAAAGGTGAACTCCGCCTTCCTGGGCGACGTCGACCTGAACGCCTGGTTCACCACCCGAGGCATCACGAGCTTCGTCCTGGCCGGAATCCAAACCAACTTCTGCTGCGAAACCACCGCCCGCATGGGCGGAAACCTGGGCTACGACGTGACTTTCACCCTGGACGCCACCTTCACCTTCGACCTGAACGGCCCGGACGGCACCACCTTGACCGCCGAAGAACTGACGAGAGCAACCGCGACAAACCTCCACGGCGGCGGCTTCGCCACAGTGAAATCCACCAAGGAAATCCTGGCCAGCATTCCGTGAGGGGAACCCTGAGGGAATCTGATTCCCCCAGGGTTCCCCTCACAGACCAAACCGCCACCACCACACCCACCTAACCCAGGCAGCCAGTCCCCGCCCCGCACCCCGATACGAAGCCAGAAATGCAGTCCGCGGGGGCTTGTCAAGGCATCTTTCCCGCCTTGACAAGCCCCCCGCGGACTGTCATCACCATCAGCTTCGGGGTGCCCCAACTCACCGGGGCGCAATGTCGCCGCCAGGCGACGAGCCCCTAAGAACCCAACCCGTGCCGCTCCCGAACCAATTCCACAATCCCAGCCATAATGTCCGTCAGCTCGTAATCCTTAGGCGTAAACACCCGAGCAATCCCCCGCTCAGTCAACAACGCTGCATCATCAGGCGGAATAATTCCGCCCACGATCACCGGAACATCCCCAGCCCCAGCCGCCCGCAACCCGTCGACGACGAGCGGCACGACCTCCAGATGCGACCCGGACAACACCGACAGCCCGACCACGTGCACGCCTTCCTGCACCGCAGCCGCGACAATCTGCTCCGGGGTCAACCGAATCCCCTGGTAGATAACCTCAAACCCCACATCCCGGGCCCGCACCGCAACCTGCTCGGCCCCGTTGGAATGCCCGTCCAGCCCGGGTTTCCCGACGAGAATCCGCAACCGCTCGCCCATTTCAGCTTCGGTGCGACGAACCAGCTCCCGAACCCGCTCCAACTCCGGATCCCCTTGCCCCGCAGTCGCTGCGGCAGAAACCCCGGTAGGCGCCCGGTACTCCCCGAACACCTCCCGCAAAGCCCCGGACCACTCCCCGGTCGTCACGCCCGCCCGCGCGCAGTCCACAGTGGCCTCGAAAAGGTTGTCCGAAGTGGACGCTTTCTCCTTCAACGCGGCAAGGGAAGCAGCGACAGCAGCGTTGTCCCGCTCTTCCCGCCACTTCTCCACCGCGGCAACGGCAGCCTTCTCCACCGCGGGATCAATAGTCTCGATCGCCTGAGCCCCCTCCGCCTGCAACGGCGACGGCTCAGTCGTCTCGAACTTATTCACCCCGACGAGAACCCGCTCCCCGTTCTCCATCCCCCGCCGGTACTCGGCAAGAGACGAAACGAGCTGCGACTTCATGTACCCGCTCTCGACCGCGGCCACCGCCCCGCCGAGATCCTGCACGCGGGCGATCTCCTCCCGGGCCCCGGCCACGATCTCGTCCACTTTGGACTCGACCACCCGCGATCCGTCGAAAATGTCCTCGTACTCCAGCAAATCCGTCTCGAACGCGAGCACCTGCTGCATCCGCAACGCCCACTGCTGATCCCACGGCCGCGGCAAGCCCAGCGCCTCGTTCCAAGCGGGCAGCTGAATCGCCCGAGCCCGCGAACCCCGCGACAACGACACCGCCAGCATCTCCAGCACGATCCGCTGGACGTTGTTCTCCGGCTGCGCCTCCGTCAACCCGAGCGAGTTCACCTGCACGCCGTACCGCAGCCGGCGCGCCTTCGGGTTCTCGACGCCGTAGCGCTCGCGCGTCAGCTCGTCCCACAGCTGCGTGAACGCGCGCATCTTGCACATCTCTTCGACGAACCGGACGCCCGCGTTGACGAAGAACGAAATGCGCGCGACGACCTTCTCCATGTCGGCCTGGTCGACCTGGCCGGAGTCGCGCACCGCGTCCAGCACGGCGATCGCGGTGCAGAGCGCGTACGCGACCTCCTGCGTCGGCGTCGCGCCCGCTTCCTGCAGGTGGTAGCTGCAGATGTTGATCGGGTTCCACTTCGGCACGTGGTGCACGGTCCACGCGATCATGTCGGTGATCAGCCGGAGGCTCGGCCCGGGCGGGAAAATGTAGGTGCCGCGGGACAGGTACTCCTTGATGATGTCGTTCTGCGTGGTGCCGGTGAGCTTGGCCAGCACCTCGTCGACGTCGCGGCCCTGCTCCTCGGCCTGCTCGCGGGCCACCGAAACGTAGAGCGCGAGCAGCCACATCGCGGGCGCGTTGATGGTCATCGAGGTGTTCGCCTCGGCGAGCGGGATGCCGTCGAACAGCCGTCGCATGTCGCCGATGTGCGAAACCGGCACGCCGACCTTGCCGACCTCGCCGCGCGCGAGCACGTGGTCCGGGTCGTAGCCGGTCTGCGTCGGGAGATCGAAGGCGACCGACAACCCGGTCTGCCCCTTGGCGAGGTTCCGCCGGTAAAGCTCGTTGGACGCGGCGGCGGACGAGTGACCCGCATAGGTGCGCATCACCCAGGGCCGGTCGCGCTCGTGGTCGGTGGGGTACGGCACGGTGCACCTCTCTTCGCCGAGACGACCGCCCGAGTGTACCCGCCGGTAACTTAATCGGCGGAGTGGATTCGGCCACGCCCGGGTGACGCGCCGGGCCGGACGACCACTACCCCGCGGTCAAGGTCGACCGTACCCAGCGGCGGCGCTCCCTGCGCTTCCTCCTCGAGGGTCATCTCGACCGAATCGCGGTGTTCGAGCTCGGTGCGCTTCGTGCCGTAGAGGAACGCGGTGACCTCGTCGAGGTACGTCGAGGACAGCCGCGCCTTGAGCCGCGACGGTTTTTTCTTCCGCCGCAGTTCCCAGCCGCCGACGATCAGCAGCACGATGGTGGCGACCGGCAGCGAGAGACCCAGCAAGGTCATCAGCATGGTTAGCCAACGACCGGGGCGCGCGGAGCGTTCCGGGCGATCAGGTCGGCGACCTGGGCGGCATCCGGGACGGCCATCAGCTCCGGCAGGAACGGATACCAGGCGGGCCGGTGGCGGAAACTCTGATCGCGCAGCCACTCGTCGGCCGTGGGACGGAAGTCGATCGTCCCGGTGCCGTCGCCGTGGTCGCGTACTCGCGGCGGGCGGAGATCGGCGAGCTGGACCCAGCGGAACTCGACGCCGGGCGGCGATTCCGACACGAAGATCAGCCTGCGGTCGGTGACCAGGTACGTCGTCACGGCGATGAAGCCGCGACGTTCGCGGTTGCGCTCGAACCCGCTGGTGAGAGCCATGCCGAGCAGAGCGGCCCAGCCGGCCGTGACCCAGTTGCCCAGGTCCAGGAGCGCGGTCAGTCCCGAGGCGACGAGGAACAAGATCCCCACCGTGAGGTAGTAGTGGTAATCGCGATAGCGCCGCACGTAGTGCTGCGGTCGCCCGGACCAGAGCAGGTGTTCGTCTTCGGCCAGTGGGTACATGACACCCTCCTCGCTCCCGAAGAGTGCACGCCGACCGGTTCGCCCTGGTTGCCCAGCTGGCCGGAATTATTGCTGCGGTGAGGGCGAGCGCGGAGCGTGCTGGGCGATCAGGTCGGCGACGTGCTCCGGATCCTCGATCGCGATCAGTTCGGGCACCATCGTCGCGAGCGACGACTGCGCCCGGAACTGCTGGTCGCGCAGCCAAACGCGCAAGGACGCCCCGAAACCGACCGTGCCGGTGCCGTCGCCGTGGTCGCGCACCCGCGGCTCGCCCAGATCGGGAAGCCATACCCAGCGGAACTCGACGCCGCTCGGGTGATCGGCGACGAAGACGAGCCTGCGATCCGTGACGAGGTAGGTCAGCACCCCGAGCAGCACCTTGCGCTGCCGGTTCCGTTCGGCGGCCAGCCCGAGAACCAGGCCGAAGAAGCCCGGCCACAGAGCGAAGAGGGCGAGATCCACGCCGAACTTCACGGTGCCGATGACGCCGACCGTGACAAGCGCCGCGAAAGCCACCATCGCTACGACGTAACCGTGGTAGCGCGCGTACCTGTGGGGGTACCGCTGCGGCCGCCCAGACCAGAGCAGGTGTTCGCCTTCGGCCAGTGGGTACATGACGCCCTCCTCGCTCCCGAGGAGAGCATGCCGCCCGGTTCGACCGGGTTGCCCGGCTGGCCGGAATCAGCAGGATGTTCTGCCCGACGGATGGAGAGCGCGGAGCGTCCGAGCGATCAGTTCGGCGACGTGCTCCGGCCCCTCGATCCCGATCAGTTCGGGCGTCATCGTCGTGAGCGACGACTGCGCCTGGGACTTTTGGTCGCGCAGCCGGACGCGCGAGGGCGCCTTGAAGCTGACGGTTCCGTCGCCGTGGTCGCGCACCCGCGGCTCGTCCAGGTCTGGAAGCGGAACTCGACGCCGCCCGGTCGGTCGGCGACGAAGACGGTCCTGCGATCGGTCCCGAGGTAGGTCAGCACCTTGCGCTGCCGGTTCCGTTCGGCGGGATACCTGACGCCCTCCTCGCTCCCGAATGATGCACGCTCGCCCTGGTTGCCGAACCGGTGTGACGGAAATCCGCGAGACGTCGGCCGATCCGGGATCTACCGTGGTCAGACGTGACGTGGAGCGGGTACGGCAGTTATCTGGTGATCGTGGTCCTCATCGTGCTCGCGCCGGGGCCGGACACGATGGTGATGCTGAAGAACGCGCTGTCCGGCGGGGCGCGCGGCGGTTTGCTGGCCACCGCGGGCATCCTCGCCGGCAACGCGGTGCAAGGCACCGCCGCGGCGCTCGGGCTCGGCGTGGTGATCGCCCGCTCGCAGCCGGTGTTCCTCACGCTCAAGTGGCTCGGTGCGGCTTACCTCCTCTTCCTCGGCATCCAGGCGCTGCGCGGCGCTTGGCGCGGCAACTACGACGCGGTCGCCGACACCCAGCGCAAGCGCGCCAGCGGCTTCCGGCGATGGCGCGAGGGGTTCCTCTCGAACATCACGAACCCCAAGGTGCTGGTGCTGTACCTGTCGGTGCTGCCGCAGTTCCTCGACCCGGTGCGCACGACGACCTGGGACGCGCTGGTGCTCGCGTACACGGTCGCCGTGCTGGGCACGATCTGGCTGCTGGTCCTGCTGTTCTTCGTGCACCGGGTCCGCGCGTGGCTCAGCCGCCGCAAGGTCCGCCGCGCGCTGGACGGGGTGACCGGCACCGCGCTGGTCGGGTTCGGCGCGGCGCTGGCCCTGGAATCCTGATCCCGGCCAGAACCGGGGTGTTCGAGTTCAAGACCTCGTGAACGGTTGACGTTTCAGGGCATCGTGGACACCGTCCGGCCCGTCAGCGTGGTCGCCAGGATTTTCATGGTGATCATGCGTCGACGGGCAGAGCCGGGTTTTCGATGGATCCGGAGTTCCTCGCCGAGGCGCCGCCGGGTTCACCCTCCGCAGCACCGCCCCGCCCCGCCGCCAGACCGCCCTAGGTGCGGCCGCGGCCCCGGAATCAACACCCGCGAAACCTCACAGAACCTCGTCCAGCCAGTCGTAGATGCGGCCGTTCGCGAGCCGCATCGCGCCGACGTGGCAGTGTGCGTCCGCGCCCTCCTCGGCGGTGAACTTCAGCAGCTTCTTCGGGCCGCTGATCCGGTCGTACAGCTGCTGCGGCTGACCGGTGAAGAACAGGTCCTCCGGAGCGTCGCAGATCAGCGCCGGGCACGCGATGCGCTCGGCCACGCCGTCGTACAGGTTGTATTCGAGGTACTTCGCCAGGAACTCGCGATCGGTCGCGCCGCCCATCACGTAGCGGCCGTGGCTCAGTGCCCAGCGGACGGTCGGGCTCTGCTCCCTCGCGGCGGTTAGAAAAGCGTCCAGCTCGGGATCCTCCGGCGCGTTCGCCCGGCGGACGAGCTCATCGCGGTCCCACGGAAGCTGTTGCACGAAGACCGCACCGGCGTCGAAGAGTCCGTCCACCGCGACGACGGCCGACAGCCTCGGCTCGAACGCGGCGGCGCGCGGCGCGAGCATTCCGCCGAGGCTCCAGCCGATCAGTGCGACCTTCTCCGGGATCACCTCCGGGAGAGCGAGGGCGTAGTCGAGCACCTGGCCGACGACGTGCTCCCAGTCCGGGCGGAACAGCAGGCCGTCGCGGTGGACGGCGCTGGGCTGTCCGGGGCCGTCGAAGGTCAGCACGTGGTAGCCGCGCTCCTGGCCCGCGGTCGCGCCCATGAAATGCAGGTCCTCGGCGCTGCCGTCGAAACCGTTGTGCGCCACCAGAAGAGGCTTCGGGCCGTCGCCGGGGGCGCGGTAGAAGTAGCCGCGCAGGACGTGGCCGTCGTAGGGGATTTCGATCCGTTCGACGTGGTCGATCGACTCCACGGCGCGCTGGAAACACTCGACGTTGCGCTCGTAGGCGTAGTTGATCCGCGGGTCTTCGGGGTTGCCGTGCAAGAAAAACTCGGCACGGCGGTAGTACGTCGAGGCGCGCAGGTAGGCGTCGCGCGCGCTGACCGGGTGCATGGTGGCGGCTTCGGCGTAGAGCCGCTCGGCGGTGGCGAGCCACGCGTCGTGCCAGCTGTCGTAGTCACCGGACTTGATGTTCGACGCGATCGCGACGACCTCGCCGAAATCCGCGCCCCCGTAGGCGATCTCGCCAAGGGCGATCAGGGTTTCGAACCAGAATTGCGGGTCGTCTTCGAACAGCAGCGGCTTCATCGGATCTCCTCTTTCGCGAAGGTGCGGAAATCACGGGCGGGTCGTCCGGCGACCCGCTCGACGGTGTCGGTCACGCGGTCCTCGGCGCCGCCGCGGATCGCCTCGTCCAGCGAGGCGAGCATTTCGGCGTACGACTCGGGGAGACCGTCGCGGACCAGGAATCGCTGGTACTCAAGGGTGGAAACCGGAGCGTGCACGACCGGATGGCCGAGCCGTTTCCCGACGATCTCGGCCGCCTCGGCATAGCTGAGCGCACGCGGGCCGGTGATCAGGTGGTCGGTGTTGTGCGGTTCCGGGTCGAGCAGCGCGCGAACGGCGACCGCGGCGATGTCGCCGGCGTCCACGAACGCCACCCGGGCGTCGCCGGTCGCGGTCACGATCCGGCCCGCGCGGGCACTGTCGCCGACCAGGTTCCCGGCGGTGAAGTTCTGCATGAACCACGACGGCCGCAGCACCGCCCAGCCCGGCTGACGACGGACGAGACCGGGCAGACCGCCGATCACCGGGGTGTGTCCGTCCACCGAGGACGAACTGAGCAAGACCACCCGCGCGTCCGGAGCGTGCTTGAGAAACTCCTCGACGAGCGGCTGCGGATCAGCCGCGACCGGGGCGATCAAGTAGACCGCAGAGACCCCGTCCAGCGCCGGGCCGTACGTCGCGGGCTCGTCCCAGTCGAACCGGATCTGGCCTGCCCGCACCGGATTCCGGGTCGCCTCCCGCGGCCGTGCGCCTGCGGCTTCGAGTCCGTGCACGACGCGGCTGCCGGTGGTGCCGGTCGAGCCGAGCACGAGGACGTCAGACACCCGGCACCCCGAGAACGTCGATCACGGCGAGCGGGCTGAAGTAGTCGCGATAGCGGCGGATCAGGCCGTCGCGGACGGTGAACACCACGACGTAGCCCAGGCGGTACGGCTTCTGCGTGGCGACCGCGACGCCGGCCAGTTCGAACTCCGCGATCGAGACCTCCGGATCGGTCGTCTGGTGCACGGTCTTGGCGGCGACCTCGCGGATGTCGAACAGGTTCGGGTAGTTGCTCAGGTACTCGGCCAGGGCGGCGCGGCCCTCGACGCGCTTGGGCTCGCTGGGCGCGGCGAACGGGAACTCGAGCACGGCGTCCTCGGCGAACAGCTGCACAAATCCGGCCATGTCGTGCTGGACCAGCAGGTCGAGCGCGTGGTCGATGAGTGACATCGAACCCCCTCCTCAGGAACGGACGAGACGGTCCCGTCTCGTCGCCAACGTACACGGGACGGGACCGTCTCGTCCACACGCTATGCTGATCGGCATGACGACCCGCCGGACGCCGACCGGAGCTGCCGTGCTGCAGCCCGACGTCACCTACGCCATCACCGAAGCCGTGATCGACGAATTGGCCGATCACGGCTTCGGCAGGCTGTCGATGGAAGCGGTCGCGAAACGCGCGGGAGTCGGAAAAAGCGCGCTGTACCGGCGCTGGCCGTCGAAAGACGAAATGATCGGCGCGGTCATCGCGGAATTCAGCGTGGCGCGCGCGGTGGACCCGGACACTGGCAGCCTGCGCGGCGATATCCGAGCCTCGCTGGAAGCACTCTGCGAATGGATCACGCATCCGCGCTTTTCGCGGATCTTCCCCGGGCTGATCGCGGAAGCCCAGCAAAACCCGGCAATGGCCGAATTCGCCCGCTTGACGATCGGCGGACCTCGGCGGGCCGTCAACCGGGCGGTGTTCACGAGAGCGATCGAGCGCGGGGAGATCCCGGCGGACACGGATATCGAACTGGCACTGGATATGGGCGCGGGAATTGTTTACTGGCGGCTGATCGTGCGCGGGTTTCCGGCGGAGGAAGGGTATTTGGACAAGGTGACAGACCTGGTGGTGCGCGCACTGACCGCATAACCGCGGCCGTCCTTACCGACGACCGGGCACCGAATCCTCCGCAGGCGAATCCTCTTCGAGGTTCGCGACGAGCCTTTTCAGCAAATCCACCAGGAGATCGGCTTCTTCGGCGGCGAAGCCTCGCAACGCCTGCTCATTGGTTTCGACCAGCGCCGACTTCACGTGCGCGACCTTCGCCGATCCGGTCTCGGTCAGCGAGATCAGGCTGACCCGTCGATCATGCTCGGCGGGGACGCGCCGGATGAGGCCGTCTCGCTCCATCCGGCCGAGCAACTGGGCCATGGACGGCTGCTCGATCCGCGCCAGCGCCGCCAGCTCCTTCTGGGAAAGCGCGTCCGTCTTGGCCAGCGCCGCCAGCACGGGCATCTGCGCGAAGGTCAACCCCAACGGCCGCAGCCGCCGGTCGTTGACCCGGGACAACGCGCGCGAGGCGAGGTTGACCAGGGCGGCGGGCGCGGATTCGAACCGGGGGTCCTTCACGCCGCGAAGTATATAGGCTCCTATTGACCTAATGCATAGGCTCCTATACATTCATAATGCATAGGAACCTATGCATCATGGTCCAGGCAGGGAGAGACCCGTGATCATCCGCAACGTGACCGTCCTCGACGGGCAGTCGGCCACCCCGATCGCCGACGCTGAAGTAGTAATGGCCGACGGGAAATTCACCGCCGTCCGGTCGTCGGCGGACGCGCGGCCCGCCGACGGCGACGGTCCCGTGTTCGATGCACGGGGCGGCTACCTGGTGCCGGGCCTGTGGGAGAGCCACACTCACCTGGGCGGGCTCGCTTCCTTCCAGCCCGAGAACGAGCGCGCGGCGTACGTTTCCCAGCTGCTCACCGACTACCTGGGCGTCGGGGTGACCACCGTCGTCGACCTCGGCGGCCCGCTCGACATCGAACTCGCCGTCCGGGACCACCGGAGCAAGGCCGCCAACGCCGCTGCCGAACTGTTCTTCGCCGGGCCGGTGTTCACCGGGATCGAAGGCTGGCCGGTCCTCGACGATCCGAAGCGGGCACCCATCGCGTACCAAATCGACGACGCTGACGTCGCCTACCGGCAGGCCCTGGAGCTGGCCGACCAGGTCGACTTCCTCAAGTGCATCTACGACGGCGAGCCAGGAGCACCGGACAAACTGCCCCTGGACGCGCTCAAAGCCATCGTCGCGGCCGCCCACGAGAAGGGCAAGAAAGTGCTCGTGCACATCCACGAACGCATCGACCTGGAGGAGGCGGTGGCAGCCGGCGCGGACGGCATCGAACACGCTTTCCAACCGCAGGATCCCAGCAGCACCGCCGAGGCCCGCGACGTCGCCGCGATGCTGGCGGAAACGAACACCCACTACTGCCCGACGCTGGTCACCTGGGAGCAGATCGCGCACAACGGCGACGCTGGCTACTTGCAGCAGCTGGTCAAGGACGGCTTCGCGACGCCCGAGGACCTCCCGCAGATCACCAGCCGCCCCATCTACGGCCAGGAGTTCCCGCGGCATTCCGCGAAGGACTCCCTCCTCCGCTTCGACTACGCGATGCGCACGCTGGCGCTGATGCACGACGCGGGGGTGAAGATCAGTGCGGGCAGCGACGTGGCGCTGCTGATGCCCGCGCCGCCCGTCGCGCTGCTGCGAGAACTGCAATTACTGGCGAAGGCAGGCGTGCCACTGCCCGCGGTCCTGGCGGCCGGCACCCGGCATTCAGCCGAAAAGATCGGTCAGCAAGGGGGAACGATCACCGTCGGCTCCGTCGCCGACGCACTGTTGCTCGACGCCGATCCCTACACGGACATCGCGCACCTGACCGAGCGTTCCCACCACGTCGGGACGCTGCGGACCGGACAGCTGAGCTGGGAAGAGGCCTGACACAGCCGAATCGCGAAGCCGGGGACAAATCAGCGTCCCCGGTTCGCGACCACGGTGCGGCTCAAGCCCGCTCCGGCTCCCCCGCCACCCGGTCGATCCGGGCGCCCAGCCGGTTCAAGTTCTCGACGAAATGCGGGTACCCGCGGTCGATGTGGAACACGTCCCACACCTCGGTCACCCCATCCGCGCACAGCCCGGCCAGCACCAGCCCTGCCCCCGCGCGGATGTCCGACGCCCACACCGGCGCGCTCGACAGCTTCTCGACCCCTCGGACCACCGCGTGATGACCGTCCGTGCGGGCGTCGCCGGACAGCCGGATCATCTCTTCGATGAAGCGGAACCGAGCCTCGTACACGTTCTCCGTGATCATCGACGTGCCCTCGGACACCGCCGACAGCGCGACCGCGAACGGCTGCAGGTCCGTGGCGAAACCGGGGTACGGCAGCGTCACCCAGTCCACCGCCTTCGGCCGCTCCGGCTGGACGACGCGGAAACCCTTGTCGTCGTAGGTGGTGACCTCCGCGCCGGCCAGGCGCAGCTTGTCCAGGACCAGGTCGAGGTGGTGCGGGTTCACGCCGCGCACGGTCAGGTCGCCTCGGGTCATCGCCGCGGCGAAAGCCCAGGTCGCGCCTACGATGCGGTCGCCGATCACGCGGTGTTCGGTGGGGTTCAGTGCTTCGACGCCGTGGACGGTCAGCGTCGAGGTGCCCGCGCCCTCGATCTTCGCGCCCATTTCGGTCAGCATCGTGCAGATGTCGGCGATTTCCGGTTCGCGGGCGGCGTTGTCGATCACCGTCGTGCCCTCGGCCAGCACGGCCGCCATCAGGATGTTCTCGGTCGCCCCGACACTCGGGAAGTCCAGCCAGATCTGGGTGCCGACCAGCGTTTCGGCCTTCGCGACGACGCAGCCGTGCTCGATGGTGCTCGTCGCGCCGAGCTTGCGGAGGCCGTTCTGGTGCATGTCCAGCGGACGCTGGCCGATCGCGTCGCCGCCGGGCAGCGCGACGACCGCCTGCTTCAGGCGGCCGACCAGCGGGCCCAGCACGCACACCGACGCGCGCAGCTTGCCCATCGCCGCCGAATCGGCGCGGTGCGACAGCTCCGCGGGCGTGGTGATGCGCGCCGTGTCGCCCTCGATCTCCACCTCGCAGCCGACACTGCGCAGGACGTCGCCCATCAACGGGACGTCCAGGATCTGCGGGCAGTTCGTGATGGTCGTGGTGCCTTCGGCCAGCAGTGCCGCGGCCATCAGTTTCAGCACGCTGTTCTTGGCGCCGACCACGTCGACCTCGCCGACCAGCCGGGCTCCGCCATGCACGTCGAAGTGCTCGCTCATGGCCGCCAATCATGCCCTCTCGCCCAGTTTTGCCCGAACCCGGGCCGGTAGAGTCGAACGCATGGTGGTTCGTATCAACCGGGTTTACACGAAGGTCGGCGACAGCGGCACGACCGCGCTCGGCGACGGTTCCCGGGTGCCCAAGACTTCCGCCCGGCTGTCCGCCTACGCCGACACCGACGAGGCCAATTCGGTGCTCGGCCTGGCGATCTCCCTCGGCGGGCTGCCCGACGAGATCGCCGAAGTGCTGCGCCGGATCCAGAACGACCTGTTCGACGTCGGAGCGGACCTGTGCCTGCCGATCCAGGAGGACCCGCCGTACGAGCCGCTGCGCATCACCGAGGCGTACCTGGAACGGCTCGAAGGCTGGTGCGACGAGTTCAACGACCGGCTGCCGAAACTCACGTCTTTCATCCTTCCGGGCGGCACCCCGGGCGCGGCGTTCCTGCACCAGGCGCGCACGGTCTCCCGCCGCGCGGAACGGTCGGCGTGGGCGTTGATGGAGGCCGAGCCGGAGACCTCGAACCCGATCGCGGCCAAGTACCTGAACCGGCTCTCGGACCTGCTGTTCATCCTCGCCCGGCTGGCCAATCCGGACGGCGACGTGCTGTGGCAGCCGGGCGGCTGATCGTCTCCGGGCGGCCGATCACGGTGTTCTTCATGCCGTCGAGCCGGAACGAGGACGGCACCCTGCCGCGGTTCGCGGAAACGTCCGCTCCGTCACCGCCCGGCTCTGACTACCGGACCCAGCTGGCTTCCTGAGCGGCCCAGTAACGCTCGTAGTCGACGTCCCACGTCGAATCGCGGCCCGGCTCGACGGCCTGGGCGACAGTGAGGTCCTCGAGCCGCACCGGCTTCGGCAAGGTCTGCCACCGGCGGGCGCGGTCTTCCCGTTCTCGGGCGTCCATACACCCAGGGTAGCGCCGGAGAACCCGCCGCACGAGAAACACAAACCGGGCCCGCCGCAATGGCGGACCCGGCTGAAAAACTCACGAAGCTCGCGGCAGCCTTCGCCCCGGCGGAGCCGATTCGAGCCACGACAGGAACCCGGTCAGCGCACCCGGCCCCATCGCGATCTCGATCGCTTCCTGGTCCGAGGACTCGCAGCGCAGCACCGTCGATCCCTCAGGCACCGCGTACGCCTCGGAACCGGACGGATCCCGCCGGTCCGCGATCTGCATGCTTTCCCGCTGGAACACGCGATCCGGACCAGTGCGCAGGCTCCACACCCGGTACCAGACGAACTTCTCGCCCTCGTACCGGCCGAGGCCGAGGTGCCAGCTCGAACGGGGACTGTCCGGACGCCACCGCAGCGCGACGCTGACGCCGCCGCCGCGGCGCATCCGGATCCACCGCTGGCCGTACCAGCCGACCACGACGACGAGCACGATCAGGAGCACTAGCACCACCACAGCGATCTGCACGGCCCGGCTCCTGCCCGTCTAGTCCGCTCAGACCGACTGTCCAGCCGCGCGGAGCTGGGCCGTGGCCCTCGTCCGCTCGGTCTCGTCGCCGGTGCTGAGGGCTGCCTTCGCGGCGGCCACGTCGATTTCGTCGGACAGCTCGGCGCTCTCCGCGAGCACGCTGACGCCGGTCGCGGTGACGGACAGGAATCCGCCGTGCACCGCGGCGGTCAGCACGTCGCCGTCCGTCGTGTTCACCTTCACCACGCCACCCTCGACGAGCTGGCCCAGCACCGGCTCGTGTCCGGGCATGATGCCGATCTCGCCCTCGGTGGTCTGCGCCACCACGAAGGTGGCGGTACCCGACCAGAGCCGGCGCTCGACGGCAACCAGCTCCACGGACATCTCAGCCACGTAGCACTCCTTCGCTCGGGGTGTCACCACCGAGTGTAATAGGTCTTGCTTCGGTTACGAGAACGGCGGGGGCCGATGTCCACAGTGGACAGTGCCCCCGCCGGTCTCACGCACTCACTTGCCGGTGATCTCGTGGTACTTCTTCTCGAGGTCCTCGAGCCCGCCAATGCCCAGGAACGCCTGCTCCGGGTAGTGGTCGAAGTCGCCCTTGGTGATGCGGTCGAACGACTCGATCGTCTCGGCCAGCGGCACCGTGGAGCCCGGGATCTGCGTGAAGGCCTCGGCCACCAGCATGTTCTGGGACAGGAACCGCTCGATCCGGCGCGCCCGCTGCACGGTGAGCTTGTCCTCTTCGGAAAGCTCGTCCATGCCGAGGATCGCGATGATGTCCTGCAGCTCCTTGTACTTCTGCAGGATCCGGATGACCTCGGAGGCGACGCGGTAGTGGTCCTCGCCGACGATCGCCGGGTCGAGGATCGTCGACGTCGACGCCAGCGGGTCCACCGCCGGGAAGATGCCCTTCTGGAACACCGACCGGGAAAGCTCGGTGGTGGCGTCCAGGTGGGCGAACGTCGTCGCCGGGGCCGGGTCGGTGTAGTCGTCCGCGGGCACGTAGATCGCCTGCATCGAGGTGATCGAACGGCCGCGGGTCGAGGTGATCCGCTCCTGCAGCTGGCCCATCTCGTCCGCCAGCGTCGGCTGGTAGCCCACGGCCGAAGGCATGCGGCCCAGCAGGGTCGACACCTCGGAACCGGCCTGGGTGAACCGGAAGATGTTGTCGATGAACAGCAGCACGTCCTGGTTCTGGACGTCGCGGAAGTACTCCGCCATGGTCAGCGCGGACAGCGCGACGCGCATACGCGTGCCCGGCGGCTCGTCCATCTGGCCGAACACGAGGGCGGTGTCGTTGATGACGCCGTCCTCGGACATCTCCAGGAAGAGGTCGTTGCCCTCACGGGTGCGCTCGCCGACGCCGGCGAACACCGACGTACCGCCGAAGTTCCGGGCGACACGGGTGATCATTTCCTTGATCAGCACCGTCTTGCCCACGCCCGCGCCGCCGAACAGGCCGATCTTGCCGCCCTGCACGTACGGGGTCAGCAGGTCGACGACCTTCAGGCCGGTCTCCAGCATCTCCGTCTTGCCCTCGAGCTGGTCGAAGGGCGGCGGGTTGCGGTGGATGCCCCAGCGCTCGAGGTCGTCGCCGTAGCCGGGCTCGTCGAGGCACTCGCCGAGCGCGTTGTAGACGTGGCCCTTGACCTTGTCGCCCACCGGGACGGTGATCGGCTTGCCGGTGTCGGTGACCTCGGCGCCGCGGACGAGGCCGTCCTGCGGCTGCAGCGAAATCGTGCGCACGAGGTTGTCGCCGAGGTGAGCCGCCACCTCGAGGGTCACCGTCTTGCGCAGCTGCTCGAACTCGATGTCGACCTTGAGCGCGTTGAACTGCTCGGGAACGGAACCGCGCGGGAACTCGACGTCGACGACCGGCCCGGTCACCGAGACGATGCGCCCCTTGGCGCGCGGGGCTTCAGTACTGGTCATCAGTCATCACTTCCTGCTGCGGTGAGCGCGTTCGCGCCACCGACGATTTCGGAGATCTCCTGGGTGATCTGCGCCTGCCGGGCCTGGTTCGCCTCCCGCGTCAGCGTGTTCACCAGTTCGTTCGCGTTGTCCGACGCGGCCTTCATCGCCGTACGGCGGGCGGCCAGTTCGGACGCGGCGGATTCGAGCAGCGCGGAGTACAGCCGGGTGTTGATGTACTTCGGCAGCAGCGCGGAGAGCAGCTTGTCGGCGCTGGGCTCGAACTCGTAGCTCGGCAGCAGACCGGCCGGCTTCTCGTCCTCGCCGTCGGAGTACTCGACCTCCAGCGGCGCGACCCGCTTGGCGACCGGGCGCTGCGTCAGCATCGACACGAACTCGGTGTAGACGACGTGGATCTCGTCCACGCCCGTGATGCCGTCCGCGTTGCCTGAAGCGTCGTCCACCCCGGCGTTGAAGGACTGCACCAGCGTCTCGGCAGCGGTGACCGCGTCCGGGTAGCCCGGCTGGTCGGAGAAGCCAGTCCAGCTTCCGGCCACCGCGCGGTTGCGGAACCGGTAGTAGTTCAGGCCCTTGCTGCCGGTCGTGTAGATGTCGACCTCCTTGTTCTCCTTCTTCAGGAGAGCAAGCAGTTCTTCGGTCGCCTTCAGCACGTTGGAGTTGTAACCGCCGCACTGGCCCTTGTCACTGGTGACGACCAGGACGGCGGCGCGCTTCGGGTTCGGGCGCTCGACCAGGAGCGGGTGGTCGAGATTGGCCGCCGCGCCGGCCAGCGCCGAGAGCACCTTGGTGATCTCGTCCGCGTACGGCCGGGAAGCGGCGACCTTCGCGCGCGCCTTGGTGATGCGCGCGGTGGCGATGAGTTCCATCGCCTTGGTGATCTTGCCGATCGACTTCGTCGCCTTGATGCGCGAGCGAAGCTCCCGGAGTTGTGCGGCCATGGGCTACCAGCTCACTTCTTCGGGGCGGGCTTGTTGACCTTGACGGTCTCCTGCCCGACCTTTTCGGCGGCCATCGCGTCGGCGTTCGACTCGAGCGGCTTGCCCTCGGAGGTGGTGAACTCCTTCTTGAACTCGTTCACCGCCGCGATCAGCGCGTCGCGGGTGTCGTCCTCGAACTTGCCGGTGTCGCGGATCGCGCCCAGCACCTCGGCGTGCTTGCGCCGCGCCGAGTCGAGGAACTCGAGGTTGAAGCGGCGCACGTCCTCGGTCGGGACCGAGTCGAAGTAGCCGTTCGTGCCCAGGTACACCGTGGCGACCTGCTCCTCGACCGGGACCGGGGAGTACTGCGGCTGCTTGAGCACCTCGTACAGCCGGGCGCCGCGCTCCAGCTGCGCCTTCGACGCGTCGTCCAGGTCCGAGGCGAAGGCGGCGAACGCCTCCAGCTCGCGGTACTGGGACAGGTCGATGCGCAGCGAGCCCGCGACGTTCTTCATCGCCTTGACCTGCGCGGCGCCGCCCACGCGGGACACCGAGATGCCCACGTCGATGGCCGGGCGCTGGCCGGCGTTGAAGAGGTCCGACTGGAAGAAGCACTGGCCGTCGGTGATCGAGATGACGTTCGTCGGGATGTAGGCCGACACGTCGTTGGCCTTGGTCTCGATGATCGGCAGCCCGGTCAGCGAGCCCGCGCCCAGCTCGTCCGAGAGCTTCGCGCAACGCTCGAGGAGACGGGAGTGCAAGTAGAAGACGTCGCCGGGGAACGCCTCGCGGCCCGGCGGGCGGCGCAGCAGCAGCGAGATCGCGCGGTAGGCGTCGGCCTGCTTGGTCAGGTCGTCGAACACGATCAGGACGTGCTTGCCCTCGTACATCCAGTGCTGGCCGATGGCCGAGCCGGTGTAGGGGGCGATCCACTTGAAGCCGGCCGAGTCGGAGGCCGGGGCCGCGACGATGGTGGTGTACTCCATCGCGCCCGCGTCCTCGAGCGCCGTCTTCACCGAGGCGATCGTGGAGCCCTTCTGGCCGACCGCGACGTAGATGCAGCGAACCTGCTTGCTCGGGTCGCCGGTCTCCCAGTTGGCCTTCTGGTTGATGATCGTGTCCACCGCGACCGCGGTCTTGCCGGTCTTGCGGTCGCCGATGATCAGCTGGCGCTGGCCGCGCCCGATCGGGGTCATCGCGTCGATCGCGGTGATGCCCGTCTGCAGCGGCTCGGACACCGGCTGGCGCTCGACCACCGAGGCGGCCTTCAGCTCCAGCGCGCGGCGGCCGGTGGTCTCGATCTCGCCGAGGCCGTCGATGGCCTGGCCGAGCGGGTTGACGACCCGGCCGAGGTAGCCGTCGCCGACCGGCACCGAGAGGACCTGGCCGGTCCGCTTGACCTGCTGGCCTTCTTCGATGCTCTCGAAGTCGCCGAGGATCGCCGCGCCGATGGAGCGCGCGTCCAGGTTCAGCGCCACGCCCAGCACGCCGCCCGGGAACTCGAGCAGCTCGTTGGCCATGGCCGAGGGCAGCCCTTCGACGTGGGCGATGCCGTCACCGGCGTCGGCGACGACGCCGACCTCTTCCCGCTCCACCGAAGGGGCGTAACTCGAGACGTAATTCTCGATCGCGTGGGCGATCTCGTCCGAGGAGATCGTCAGCTCCGCCATTTCGTTCCCGCTCTCGCTTCTGTTCTGTCCAGTGTGCAAAGTCTGTTGTGCCGCTCAGGCCCGGCTCAGCGTGCGGCGCACCGCCGCCAGCTGCCCGGAGGTGCTGCCGTCGATGACCTCGTCCCCGACGCGGACGACGAGGCCGCCGCCGAGTGCCGGGTCGATCTCGACGTGCAGCGCGATCGGCCGCCCGTAGATGCCGTCGAGCTTGGTCCCGAGAAGGGCCCGCTGCTCGTCGGTGAGCGCGTTCGCCGAGGTCACGTACGCGACCGAGCGCTCGCGCCGCTCCGCGGCCAGGGTGACCAGCTTGTCGAGCGCGTTGCCGATGCCGCGCCCCTTGGCGCGCTGCACGGCCTGCTCGACCAGGGTCTCGACGACCGCGTCGACCTTGCCCGCGAACAGCCCGCGGACCAGGGTCCGCTTCGCGTCGGCGGGAGCGGTCAGGTCGGACAGCGCCGCCTCGAGTTCCGGGGCGCCCGCGACGATCCGCGCGACCTGGAACAGCTGAGACTCGACGGTTTCGATGTTCCCGGCCTTTTCGGCGGCGGTGAGCAGCGCCGAACGGCCGATCGATTCGAGCCCGTCCACCAGCTCGCGGGGACTGGACCAGCGGCTGCCCGCCACGGTGTCGAGCACCTTCAGGGCCTGCTCGCTCAGCTTTCCGTCGAACAGGCGGCGGACCAGGCCCTGGCGGCTCCCCGGCGCGACCGAAGAATCGCCGACCGCGCGGCGCAGGCCGATTTCGCGGTCAAGGAGGTCGACGACCGAGAGCAGCTCGTCCCCGACCGAGGCCGACACTGTGGGGTCGGCTCCGGCCAGCACCTCGCCGAGCGAGCGCTCGGCGAGGTCGAGCGCTTCACGGCTCGCAGCATGCAGCGTCATCTCTGGTTACTTCCCCGCTCCGTTAGTGGCCCCGGCGGTGTCCAGCTCCGCGAGGAACCGGTCGACGGTGCCGCGACGGCGCGCCTCGTCCTCGAGCGATTCGCCGACGATGCGGCCGGCCAGCTCGACCGCGTTGCGGCCCATCTCGGCCCGCAGCTCGGCGACGATCTGCGCCTTCTGCGCCTGCAGCTGGGCGTGGCCCTGCGCCACGATCCGCTGGGATTCGGACTCCGCCTGCTCGCGCAGCTCCGCCTTGATCTGCTCGGCTTCGAGCCGGGCGTCGTCGCGGATCTTCGCGGCTTCGGAACGGGCGTCCGCCAGCTGCGCCTTGTACTCCGACAGCGCCTTCTCGGCCTCTGCCTGAGCCTTCTCGGCCCTCTCGATGCCGCCTTCGATCTTCTGCGCCCGCTCCTCGTACGCCTTCTCGAAACGAGGGACGACGTACTTCTTGAGGATGAACAGCAGGATCAGGAAGGCGACGATGCCGAGGATCACTTCCGGCCACGCCGGAATGATCGGATTGTGGGCTTCTGCCGCGAGCACCACTTGGGTCTTCAGCACAACGTCTCCTTACGCGAGAGCGGACGACTCAGGCGGAGGCGATGAAGTAGATGACGATACCGATCAGGGCCAGCACCTCGGTGAGCACGAAGGTGGCGTAACCGATGCCCTGCAGCTTGCTCTGGGCCTCCGGCTGACGCGCGGTGCCGTTGATCACCGCGGCGAAGATCAGGCCCACGCCGATGCCGGGGCCGATCGCGCCCAGGCCGTAGCCGATCGCGGCGAGGCCCTTGTTGATGCTGACGGCTTCGGCGGCCTGCTGGGCCAGAACGATGTTGCTCACGTGCGTTTCCCTTCACTTCGGTCCGCGCACTCACGCGGATCGGGGTCTTTAGGTGTTCTCAGTGCTCCGACGCCAGCGCGGCGCCGATGTACCCCGCGGACAGCAGGGCGAAGATGTACGCCTGGAGGCACTGGATGAACGCCTCCAGGAACGTCAGGCCGATGGCGAAGATCCACGCCACCAGCGACACCGGCTTCAGCGCGATGCTCGAGGTCTCGGTCAGCAGGAAGGAGCCGCCGAGGGTGAAGACCGCCAGGATCAGGTGTCCCGCGAACATGGCGGCGAAAACACGGATGGCGAGCGTGAGCGGGTTCAGGAAGAACTTCTCCGCGAACTCGATCAGCGCGTACAGCGGAAGCACCGCGCCGGGGACGCCGGCGGGCGCGAGTTCCTTTTTGAAGTATCCGCCGAGCCCGTGCTTCTTGATCCCGACGTAGTGGTACATCGGGTAGACCACGAGCACCGACAACGCGATCGGGAACCCGAACCGCGCCATGGTGGGGAACTGCAGGAACGGGATGACCCCGTAGAGGTTGTTCAGCAGGATGAAGGTGAACAACGCGAAGATCACCGGCACGAAGCGCTGGAAGTCTTTCGAGCCGATCTGCTCGCGGGCGATGTTGTTGCGCGCGAAGTCGTAGATGCCCTCGGCCACGAACTGGCCTTTGGTCGGGACGACCTTCAGCTTGCGCGTCGCCAGCAGGAAGTACCCCGCGATGATGATCACCGAGAGCACCACCAGAAGCATCGGCTTCGTGACGAAGCCGAACAACGGCGGCAGCTCAAAGCTTTCGGCGCCAGGGGGCGCGAAGGTCGCACCCTCGGTCAGTACCAGCGCGGCCACTGGGCTCCTCCCGGTTCTCCCGGCCGGCGTTCACTCCGCCGGGGGAATCGTCACGATCTGGACTTAACGTACCCGATACGCATCGGGACGCCGGAGGCGGCGGTACCCACCGTGCGCGGAGCCAATCGACCGGTCTGCGCTCGAGGGATGTCTCGCGTGAACACTGCCCTGCGGTCTACTTCGGACCAGGTGAGAGAGGCGGAACCATCCGGTCGCCACACTGCTGATCGCGGTTCGTCGTCGGGAGTGCGCGGCCGAGGCCGCCACCCATGACGCGGACCATACCAGCAGGTCAATCAGTGCCGTACAGGCGTACTCCTTACCAGCCGAATGGTCCAGGACTTAGGTCCCGGGTCCGGCTGGGACCCTTGTCCCGAATCCGTCAATTCGAGGCGGGAATGATGGTCGGGATACGCGCTTTGCGGAATGTCGCGAACTCCACGGCGGCGGCCACGAGAATGGCGACGATCATCGTGATCCCGAGCGAAAGCGGGTGCAGCACGGTGACGCCCTTGAGCAGAGTGAGCGCGAGGAACAGCAGGATGACCTTCGCCGCGTAACCGCCGAGCGCGATGAGCATCACCAGCGACGGGTCCTGTCCGGCGGATACCTTCATCATGCCCAGCGTCGAGAGCGAGGCGACCATCGCCAGCACGCCGCCGACCAGCGCCCCGAGGAAGCCGTGCAGTCCGTTGAGGACGGTGAAAAGCACGATGCAGACCAGGATGAACGGCGGGGTGAACAGGAGCGACGCCCGCGTCATCGAGCGCGCCAGCTGGCGCACCGGAGCGGCGTGCGGGTTCTCCGGAGCTTGGGCAGCTTTTGCCTGAGCCGCGGCCTCAGACGTCTCAGACGTCTCGGGCGTCGTCTCCGGCGTCTCGGTGTCGCTCACTGCATTCGCTCCTCGTTCGGTTCGACCCGCCAGTATAGACCGCCCGCGGTCTCACACGCCGTGGCGGTGCCGGGAACGCAACCTCGGCACCAGTGAAACGAGCACCGCCATCACCAGTGCCGCGCCAATAGCCCAGAACACGACCGGGCTGTCGAAAATCGTGATGGAAACCGCTCCGAAAGAGAGAATTCCGGCCCACAAATAGATCAGCAGCACCGCGCGCCGTTGCGAATGGCCGATTTCCAGCAACCGGTGGTGCAGATGCATTTTGTCGGCGGCGAACGGGCTCTGCCCGCGCCGCGTGCGCCGGACGACGGCCATCACGAGGTCGAGCACCGGCACGAAAAGCACCGCGACGACGACCACCAGCGGGGACAGCAGGGCCAGCGCGTCCGAGGCGGAGAACCGGGTGTAGTTGACTCGTCCGCTCGCCGAGGTGGTGGCTCCGGCGAGCATCAGCCCGATCATCATCGATCCGGAGTCGCCCATGAAAATTTTGGCTGGCTGGAAGTTGTACGGGAGGAAACCGAGACAGGCCCCGGCGAGCGCGGCGGCGATGAGCGCGGGCGGGTACGAGCCGAAGTCGCCGCCCGCGTTGTCGAGCAAGCCGAGCGAGAACACGCAGGTGGCCGTCGCGGCGATGAAACCGAGCCCGCCGGCCAGCCCGTCGAGGCCGTCGACGAAGTTCATCGCGTTGACCATGACGACGACCATGACGACGGTCAGCAGCGCGCCCTGGTTCTTGTCCAGCACCAGCACCGAGCCGATGGAATCGCCGTTGCCGCCCCACGGCACCCAGAACGACACCCACTGCACGCCGAAGATGACGAGGATCCCGGCGCACATGACCTGTCCGGCGAGCTTCGTCCACGCGTCGAGTTCGAACCGGTCGTCCAGGATGCCGATGAGCGAGATGACGCCCGCCGCGAGCAGCACGCCGACCGCGTCGTAGGAGACGTCGAAACCGTGGCTGAGCGCGGGAAGCTGGTGCGCGAGGCCCATCGCCGCGGCGATCCCGAGATAGATGCCGACGCCGCCCATCCGCGGGATCGGCTTGACGTGCACGTCGCGCGCGCGAGGGTTGGCGATCGCGCCGATCCGGATGGCCACGCGCCGCACGACGCCGGTCAGCAGATAGGTCACCGCGGTCGCGGTGAGCGCGACGAGCAGGTACTCCCGGATCGGGAGAAGTCCTTGGACTACGGGCATGACCGCGTCACGCCCGCCGGGAGGTCGAAGTCACCGCGCCACGCTACCGCGCCCGCGTGCGGCGCCGGTGAACGGCAGTCACTTCCCCGGCTCAGTCCAGCGTCTCCTCGGCGACGCCGATCACCTCGGCGATGGCGGCCTTCGTGACCGCGCCCTCGCGCAGCACCACCGGCTTGTCGCCGGTGAGGTCCACGATGGACGACGCCACCGCTTCCCCGCTCGACCCGCCGTCGAGGTACACCGACACCGAATCGCCGAGCTGCTCCTGAGCTTCCTCGGCGGTCGAGGCGGGCGGACGCCCGGAGACGTTCGCGCTCGACACCGCCATCGGGCCGACGTCGCGAAGCAGCTCCAGCGCGACCGGATGCAGCGGCATCCGCAGCATCACCGTGCCGCGCGAGTTGCCGAGATTCCACTGCAGACTCGGCGCGTGCGGCAGGACAATCGACAGGTCGCCGGGCCAGAACGCCTCGATGAGCGCCCGCGCCTGCGGCGGAACGCCGAGCACCAGACCGTCCACAGTGGACCAAGAACCGACGAGAACGCCGACCGGCATGTCCGGGCCGCGGTTCTTCGCCCGCAGCAACGCCTGGACGGCGCCGGAGTCGAACGCGTCGGCGCCAATGCCGTACACCGTGTCCGTCGGCAGGACGACCAGCCGGCTCGACCGCACCGCGGCAGCCGCCGCGGACAGGCCTTCGGCTCGGGATTCGCGCTTGCCGCAGTCGTAGACCGCACTCATGACGGGCAGCCTATCCCCCGGCGCGGAGGGGTTCGGAGCGCCCCGACGTGCGATGGGGCACCGGGCGGCTGAGGACGCGGGGCAATGCGCGGGGATCTCGCGCCGCGCGGGCTGGCCTGGCGCGCGATGCCGAGGTCCGTGAGGGGAACCCTGGGGGAATCAGAGTCCCTCAGGGTTCCCCTCACGGACTTTCGCAGGCACACAGCCCGCCTCGCCAGGCGGTGCACCGCCTGCACCGTTGCCAGCGCCGCCACAACGGACCCGCCGCGCACCGCGTTGCTGAAACCCCAAAGTGGCATTCGGCGCGTCCCGCGCGCCCAACGCCCCATTAGGGGCATTTCGTCAGGAACGAGGCGGAGGGCTCGGTCCGGTGCGGGAGCGCGGCCGCACCGGACCGAGCCTGGCCGAGCGGCCAAGCAGCCGAAGGTCAGCGGTCAGGCGATCAGCTGCCGTAGGTGGCCTGCTTCACCGCGAACACGTTCCGGTTCCCCGCCCCCTCCTGGAGCGACCACAGGAGATCCGCGTCCTTCGGGTCCTCCCAGTACGAGATGCTCTCCCCGCTGCTCACCCAGGCGTGCGTGGCCGGGCCCGCCGTCGGGGTCCAGTAGTAGAGCTGCTTCTGGGCGGAGGAGTTGAACCACCAGCGGCCGTTGTGCGAGGCGACGCCGTTGAGGTTGTACCAGGGCAGTTGGAGAGCCTGGCTCGCCGTCGTCGAGGCGGCGAACGTCGTCGCTCCCGAGGCGAACGGGAACCGCACCGCGCGCGGCGGGCGGTTCGGGTAGTCGGTGCAGTCGGCCTTGCAGGTGTACTCGGTCATCACGATCGACTTGCTCACCCGGTCCAGCGAGATGCTCGACCAGGCCAGGTTCGCGCCGGACGTGGTGTGCGCGGCGACCGTGCCGACCTGCGGCAGGACGTAGCGGTAGTTGTGCGCGTAGTACTGGCCGCCGGAAAGGCCGATCTGATCGGCCGTGCCGCCCGAGTTGACCTCGAGGATCTTGCGCATGTCGAAGACCCGCATGCCGCCGCCGGTGTCGGCGACGTACAGGTAGTCGCCGTACCAGGAGACGCCGCCGGCGTGGATCGGGATGTCTTTGTAGTTCGGCGAAGCGGTGGTGCCGGTGGGTTCGACGAGCAGGATCTTGCGGTACTTGTTCGGGTGGGTCGCGTCCCAGTCGGCGAGCGTGATCCGGCTGCGGGCCTGTTTGCCGCCGCATTTGTCGCGGGTGTACCAGCTGACCGCGACGAGCTGGTGGCCGTCGTAGTTGCCGCCGTTGTCGCCGCCGACCGCGTCGCGGCTGGTGGTGATGCCCTGCGGGTAGTTGGTGCAGTCGGTGTTGTCGCCGTCGTCGAACCGGAATCCGCCGGTCAGCCCGGCCGGGTTGAAGGTCGACGGCAGCGGTTGGCGGTCGTGGTTCGCGTTGTCCATCACCGTGTGCACCGGCACGGTGTGCAGCTTCGACGAAAGGCCCGAGTAGGCCGCGTCGTACTTGTGATAGTCCGAGGTCAGGGTGTATTCGCTGGCGGGCAGCGTGGTCGGCCCGGCGGCGGCGGACGCGGTGGTCGCGCTCGCGGTGAGCGCCGTGGCGGCGATGAGCGCGGCGCCGCATCCGGCGGTGATTCGATGACGCAAGAACATGACTCCCCCAGAAGTCTGCTTGTTCGGCCGCCCCAAGGTAGGGGCTCGCTCGGCGCGGGGGCAAGCAGTTGCCGCCCAGTCGAAAGGCGCCATCCGCCGGATGGGCGGATGGCGCCTTTCCGTGCTCAGAATCCGATCGCGGTGCAGGCGGTCGTCGTTGACTTCGCCGGATCGGCGATCGACGTGGCGGTCAGCCGCACGCGAGCGGTGTGCGGTGCGCCCGCCGAGCGTTTCGCGTACGCCTGGATTTGCGTCGAGCTGCCGAACTTGGCGGTGGCCAAGGCGTTCGGGAGCCGGACCTCCCAGCCGCGGGTGTCGGTGGACGCGGTCAGCCGGTAGGTGTCCTGGTCGTACGGGGCTGCCGCGCCGCGTGCCGAACCCTGGTTCGAAAGGCGGAAGTCGCAGGTCGCCAGCCCGCCGCGGGTGAACGCGGGCAGTGCGGGCCACAGCCACGCGCCCCGCGCCTGCGGTCCGGTGCCGTCGAGCGACGCGACGGTGACCGTGTACGACAGCACGCCGCGGCTGTCCCGGTCGAGGTCAGTGACGAGGAACCGCAACCGGTTGGCCTCGTCGGTGTACTCGTAGCCGCTGGCCGCCCCGGTACCCGCCTTGAACGTGGCGTCGTTGAGCTGCCGGTAGTCGCCGACGGTGATCTTGACCGGCGTGCCGTCCGAGCGGACGTAGTCGGTCAGGCCGATGTCCTGCGGGTTCGCGTCGACGATCCATTCGAACGGCGCGGCGTCCCGGGCCTTGGTCTTGGCCAGCAGGACGCCGGAATCCGGCGCGAACGAGTCCGAACCCATCCGGTCGATGACTTCGACGCTGTAGTGGTCGTACCCGCCGCCGTCGCACTTCGGATCCTTCGTCGGATCGCACTTGGGCGAACGGTCGCCGCCGGTGAGTGCGATCGTGACGCCCGCGTACGCGCCGGTCGCGGGCTCCGCTTCCCGAGCGGTCACGCGAGCGGTGACGGGACCGGTCGTGGCGAGCTGATTCCGGTCCAGGGTCAGGACGGACTTCGGATCGACGATGCCGAGCTTGAGTTTGTTGCGCAGCATGTGGTGCGCGCCCATCGAACCGCCTTCGGTCGCCGGGATCTGCCAGCGCGTGTGCGGGCCGCCGGGACCGTTGAAACTGCCGCGCGACAACATTTCCCACGGCCCGGTGTACGAGCGTCGCGGCGGGTTGCCGAACGGGTTGTTGTAGTTGTCGCCGATGCCGAGGATGTGGCTGAACTCGTGCGCGAACACGGCCTGGCCGGAGCTTTCCCCCTGGGTCGAGGACCCGTCGGCCGCGTTGGGCCAGATGCTCGCCGCCGAGGCCCACGACGTCCACGGCACGTAGCGCGTGTGCGCCCAGTTCTGGTCCCCGGGTTTGCTGCCCGGCGGGCCGAATTCGGCGGGCACGTTCTCCTTCGAGCCGAACTTCATCTCGCCGAATTCCTGCCACGTCGAGCTTTCGTCCTGGCCCGCGGAGAGGAAGAAGATGAAATCGAACTGGTCGGCGACCGGGCCGACGTCGGCTCGCCACGCGTCGCCCGCGTCCTTGCGCAGGTCGCGGGTGCAGTCGGCGTTCGCCGGACAGTCCTCCGGCTGCATTTCCATGCCGTACTCGAAGGATTTGCCGGGCATCCGGTAGGGGCCGAACGCGGTGAGGTCGACGCCGAAGCGGCCGCCGGAATCCTCCATCCAGTACTCGTTGATGGTGTGGCCGTGGTTCAGGGTTTCGGGTTTGTTGAGGAAATCCTGGTAATGCTGCGCGACTTTTTCCCGCGGCAGATTGCTCGCCGACGGCGTCGGATTGCCGAAGACGGTCGAATGCGGCGGCTTCGTGACGACGAAATCCTCGTCCGGGTAGTCGGCCAGCACGACGGCGCCCTTGAACTTGCGCACGGTCGGTTTCAGCGACGGATCGGCCCAGTTGGTGCCGGGCACGTGGCGGTAGTCCTGCCAGGTCATGCTCGCCTGGTCGGTCCAGTGCGCGGAATCCAGCGGTGCGGGCCAGCCCTGGGTGAGCGGATCGGCCGCGGCGGTCCCGGCGAACAGCGCGGGCGCCAGTGCGGCGACCGCGACGACTACGGCTACGCGGCCGCGGAGGGTCCGGGTGCGGGCGGCGCCGAGGCGGGTTGCCCTCGCGCGGGTGGTCTCGACGCGAGTGGTCCCGGCAGGGGCGGTCTCGACGCGAGTCGTCCCGGCACGGGTGGTCTCGACGCGAGTGGTCCGGGTGCGGTGATTCCGGCGGGGTAAGGGGGATCTCATCCTCGCTCCTCACAGTCCGCCGGTCCGCCCGGCGGTCCCGAGGCCCGACGCTAACGGTGATCGTTAGGCGGGCGAACGAAATCCACCCCGCTGCCGCACGACGAAAGTCGGGCAAGACAGGGGCAAAGGTGCGAATGGCGCAGTGGTGCCGCCGGGCAGATGCCGAGCGAAGTCCGTGAAGGGCTCCTTCCGGGAATCTGATTCCCTCAGGGGTCCCCTCACGACTCACTGCTGTCCGTGAGGGCCACCTTCACGGACGGCCCGGCCCGCGAAGTGTGGTTACGGACGTCGGCTGTCCGTGAAGGGCTCCTTGAGGGAATCAGATTCCTTCAACGAGCCCTTCACGGACCTTCGGAGAGCAGAGAGGTCAGCCCAGTCGGCGGGCGGTGACGAAGCGGGCCCGGCCCGTGTAGTCCGGGTGGTCCTCGACGCCGGTCAGCACTCGCCGCGCCCGCACGAGCGCGGGCACCGCCGAACCGTGGGTGTCGTCGTGTTCGATCGCCAGCCCGCCACCGGGACGCAGCAAGCGCGCACCGGCCGCGATCGCGTGCCGGATCACCGCCAAGCCGCTTTCCTCGGCGAAGACCGCGCGGGCCGGGTCGTGCTCGCCGACTTCCGGCGGGACCGGCGTGCCCTCCGGCACATAAGGCGGGTTGCAGAGCACCAGATCCACGAGACCGTCGAGTTCGGCGAACATCGTCGGGTCGGCGATGTCGCCGGAGTAGAGCCGGATCGGCGTATTTCCGGCCGCGGTGTGCACGTCGGCGTTGTGCCGGGCCCAGGCGAGCGCCTGCGGGTCGACGTCGACCGCGTAGACCACCGCGTCCGGGCGTTCGTGCGCGAGCGCCAGCGCCAGCGCGCCGGAGCCGGTGCACAGGTCGACCACCACCGGGTATTCGCGGCCCTGCAGGAACTTCACGCCCCATTCGAGCAGCAGTTCGGTCTCCGGGCGCGGGACGAACACGCCCGCGCCGACGTTGACCGTGATGTTGCCGAGCGCCGCCCATCCGGTCAGGTACTGCAGCGGGATCCGTTTGGCGCGCTGCGCGACCAGCTGCCCGATCGCGTCGATCACCGGCGGGTCGACCAGCGGCACCATCGGCAGCCTGCCCCGTTCGACGCCGAGCACGTGCGCGGCGATGAGATCCGCGTCCGACCGCGGCGATTCCACGCCCGCCTCGGTGAGGATCCGGGTGGCCTCCATGATGGCCAGGCGCAGCGGCTGCCGATTCACTGGTCGTCCTTCACTCGTCGAAGCTGCCCCCAACGGGGGTGCTGCTCAGCGTATCGACCCCCGCCCGCGCGAGCGTCACGCCTGGCCGAGATACCCGGACAGGACTTCGCGCCGCTGGGCGAGATCCCCGATCCGCCGCTCCACTTCGGCGAGTTCCCCGCGCAGCCTGCGGACGAGGTCCGGGCACAGGTCGAGGTGCGCGGCGGGGCCGCTCGCGCAGTCGAGCATCCCGGCGATCATCTCCGTGGTCAGGCCCGCGGCCAGCAGTTTCCGGATCTGCAGCACGCGGACCACGGCTTCCTCGCCGTACACCCGGTAGCCGCTCGTGTTGCGCGTCGAGGCCAGCAGCCCCTGCTCGCCGTAGTAGCGCAGCAGCCGCGGCGCGACGCCGGTGCGCTGCGCGAGTTCGCCGATCAGCATCCGATTCCCCCGGGTCTGGCCTTCACACTGGTGTCAATCCTTAACGTCGCGAACATGACAGAACATTTCGCGCCTCTCGTTCTCGGAGAGGGTCCCGGCCTGCTGCTCGCGCACGGCGCGGGCGGCGGCGTGCGCGCCAACTTCGGTCCGCTGCTGGACGATCTCGCCCGGACGCACACCGTGGTCGGGGCCGATTACCCCGCCGCGGGCGGCACGCTCGACGAACTCGCCGACGGCCTCGTCGCGACCGCCGCCGACGCTGGCGTCGAGAAATTCACCGTCCTCGGCTACTCGCTCGGCACGGCCGTCGCGGTCCGCGTCGCCACCCGGCATCCCGACCGCGTGACCGGGCTCATCCTCACCGCCGGCCTCGCCCGGCCGGACGCGCGGATGGAGCTGGCGCTGGACCTGTGGGCAGAGCTGCTGAAGGGCGACCGCACCCTGCTCGCCAAGTACCTGATGCTGACCGCCGCGAGCGAGCCGTTCCTCGCCACGCTGACGCCGGAACAGCTCACCGCTGCGGTCGCCGGGCTGGCCGAGTCGGTGCCCGAGGGCACGGCGAAGCAGGTCGAGCTGGTCCGATCCGTGGACACCCGGGCGGAACTGGCGTCGATCGCGATCCCGACGCTGGTGATCGCCACGACGCTGGACGCCCTCGTGCCGCCGCGACACTCGCGGGAACTGGCCGACGGCATTCCGGGCGCGGAGCTGGTCGAAATCGCGTCCGGGCACGGCATCACCGACGAAGCGCCGGATGCCTGGCTCACCGCGATCCGGAAGGTGCTGCGATGAGCCGTCAGGTGGTCTTGCCGAATGAATCGCCCGACCTGACCCCGCGACGCCTCGCCGAGCTTGCCCGGCTGGCCGAGGAGCTGGGGTACGAATCCGTCTGGCTGCCGGACCACGTGCTGCCGCCCGAACCGTTCGGCGAGGTCTTCGGCGGGGTGTACGAGCCGCTGGCGACGCTCGCCTACCTGGCCGCGGCGACAGAACGGGTGCAGCTGGGCACCTCCGTGGTGATCGTGCCGCTGCGCGAGCCGTACCTGCTGGCCAAACAGGCCGCGACGATCGACCGGCTGTCCGGGCACCGGCTGATCCTGGGCGTCGGCGCGGGATGGAACGAGCCGGAATTCGCGGAGATCGGCGCGGATTTCTCCCGGCGCGGGGCGACGCTGGACGAGACGCTTTCGCTGCTGGACCAGCTGTTCACCACCGGACGAGGCCGGGATGGCGGGTACTTCGAGCCACGACCGGAAGGCCGGATTCCGATCCTGGTCGGCGGGAATTCGACGGTGGCGCTGCGCCGGGCGGTTCGGGCCGGGGACCAGTGGCTCAGCGCGGGTCTATCGCCGGAGGCGTTCGCGGAACGAGTCGCGACGCTGGCTCGGCTCGATCCTGAGCGGCGCGTGCGGCGGATCGCCCGACAGCAGTTCAGCGAGGACCTGAGCGCGGCCGTCGAGACTTACCGGGCGTATCGGGAAGCCGGGGCGGACGCGGTGGCCGTGCACCTCGGGGGTGACGACGGATACGAGGAGCGGATGGCGGCGTTTGCGGCGGCGACCGCGTGAGGTGCGGCAGGGCGCGGAGTCGGGTCACAAGACCCGGCCACTGCCCAAGCCCCACCCCCTCGCCATTGCCGCAGCTCCCCTAGACTCCGGCCGGTGAGATCCAGGGACCTGCGCTTCGGCCTCGGGGTATTCGTCGCCTCGCTCGGACTGTTGCTGCTGCGGTTCCTGGTGCCCCGCCCGGTCGGCATGGCCGACAACGGCGACGGCTGGCGGTTGCTGTGCCAACTCGGCGGGCGGCAACTGGACCGGCCGTCGGAAGGGTTCGTCCGGTTCAGTTACGGGTCCGCGCCGCCGTGCGATTCCGCGTACGTCTCGAGCCAGACCTGGCTCGACTGGGCGGCGGGCAAGATCGGCGCGCTGTTCGGTGCGTCCGGAGTGCTGAACCTGCTGGTGCTCGGCGTGCTGACCTGCGTGCTGGTCGCCGGCGCGATCACCGTCACCGTGCTCGGCCTCGATCTGAACCGGCGCAACCGGCTGATCGCCACGGTGTTGCTGCTGCTTGTGATGGGCGACTCGGCGTTCTTCGGCTACTTCGCGTCGGTACTCAGCGAAGGCGCGGCGTTCCTCGGCATCCTGCTGATGTGCGGCGGCCTGTTCCTGTTGCACCGCACCGGAAAGCTGCGCTGGGCCGGTGCCGCCGTGACTGTCCTCGGTGGACTCGTCGGGATCAACGCCAAATCGCAAACCCTGTTGCTTATCCCGCTTTTCGCGCTCGCGCTGCTGCTGACCCGGCCGTCCGGCGCGCGCGGGCGGAAACGCTGGGTGCTGCCGCTCGCGGTGCTCGCGATCGTGGGCGCGGGCACGTTGGCGATCCAGTCCCAGGGTGACCCGGCCAACGCGGAATACCGCGAGGCCAACATGTACCACGCGGTTTTCGACTCCATTGTGGACGGAAAGCACGACACGAAGGCCGACCTCGCCGCGCTCGGACTGCCGGAGTCGTTCGAGCAGTACGTCGGCACCGGCTGGTGGGGCGAGCGCGCGGCCTGGCACGACCCGCTTTACCCGCAGTACAAGGACAAAATCAGCCGCCGCAACGTGCTGCACTACTACGCGACACACCCGGCGCGGACGGCGGAAATCCTGCAGCAGGGCGGAGTCGACGCGCTCACCGCGCGTCCGGAAAACCTCGGCAGCTTCGGCGAACTGTCCGGACAGCCTCGGCTGGCCAAGGAATACCGGGTGCCGGTGTTCTCCGGGCTGGCCGCGCTGATCGCGCCGCTCGGGTTGTTCGCGCTGGTGCCGATTTGGGTGCTCGTCGGCTGGGCCGGGGTGCGCGCGTTCCGCCGGAATCGGCGCGAGTACGGGATTGTCGCGTTCCTGCTGGTGTTCTTCGCGGCAGGACAACTGGGACTGTCCGCGTTGGGCGAAGGCATTGAAGGCGTGAAGCACCAACTGCTGACGCTGTTCCCGACCGTGCTGGCGGTGGTGTTCGCGGTCCTCAGCCTGCTCCCCCGTAAGGAAACCGCACCGGAGCGCACTGAGGACCCGAGCGCCGAGGAAATCCCGGCCGCGGTCTAGGAATCAGCCCGCCTGCGAGGCGAGCCGCTCCTCCCGGTCGGCGGTGGCCAGCGCGTCCAGCACGCCGTCGAGTTCGCCGTCCAGAACCTGATCCAGGTTGTACGCCTTGTAATTCACCCGGTGATCCGAAATCCGGTTCTCCGGGAAGTTGTACGTCCGCACCCGCTCCGAACGGTCCACCGTCCGCACCTGCGAACGACGCGCGTCCGACGCCTTCGCCGCCGCCTCTTCCTCAGCGACCTGCTGAAGCCGCGCCTGCAGCACCTGCAGCGCCCGCGCGCGGTTCTGGATCTGCGACTTCTCGTTCTGGCACGACACGACGATCCCGGTCGGCAGGTGCGTGATCCGCACGGCCGAGTCGGTGGTGTTGACGCTCTGCCCGCCGGGGCCCGAGGACCGGAACACGTCGATGCGCAGGTCGTTCGGGTCGATTTCGACCTCGACCTCTTCCGGTTCCGGGTAAATCAGCACGCCGGACGCGGACGTGTGGATCCGGCCCTGCGATTCGGTGGCCGGCACGCGCTGCACACGGTGCACGCCGCCCTCGAACTTCAGCCTCGCCCACACGCCTTCGACGTCCGCGGTCTTGCTCTTGAGCGACAGCGTGACGTCCTTGTAGCCGCCGAGGTCCGACTCCGTCGAGTCGAGCACCTCGGCCTTCCAGTTGTGCCGTTCGGCGTAGCGCAGGTACATCCGCAGCAGGTCGCCGGCGAACAGCGCGGATTCCTCGCCGCCTTCGCCGGATTTGATCTCCATGACGACGTCGGAGCCGTCGTACGGGTCGCGCGGCAGGAGAAGTTCGGTGAGTTTCGCTTCGAGCTGCGGGATTTTCGCCGCCAGCTCGTCGGCCTCGGCGGCGAACGCCGCGTCCTCGGTCGCGAGTTCCTTGGCCGCGGAAAGATCGTCGCGGGTCTCGTCCAGTTCGCGCACCGCGCGCACGACCGGGCTCAGCTCGGCGTAGCGGCGGCCCAGTTTCCGGGCACGGGCCTGGTCTGCGTGCACCGCGGGGTCGGCGAGCTGCTGTTCCAGCTGCGCGTGCTCGTCGAGCAGCCCCTTGAGCGAACTCGAATCCACTTCGCCGTCTCCCTCTCGCGCACAAGCCCGGACAGAACGACGGCGCCCACCCGGGCGTGCGGGTGGGCGCCGTCGGACAAGCTACTTGGCGTCGGTCTTCTGCTGACGCTTGCCGTAGCGCTTCTCGAACCGGGCAACCCGGCCACCGGTGTCCATGATCTTCTGCTTGCCGGTGTAGAAGGGGTGGCAGTTCGAGCAGATCTCGACGTGGATCTGACCCGACTCCTTCGTGCTGCGGGTGACGAAGTTGTTCCCGCAGTTGCACGTGACGGTCGTGGTCACGTATTCGGGGTGAATACCGCTCTTCATGGTGTCCTCTCTCGTTGGCCCCGGGTCCCCAGTGCGGGGTGAACCGGTGCCGGACTTCAGCGGGTCATTCTGCCAGACGCGCTGGCAAGGGCTTCAACACACCCCGGTGACCAGGTATTCCACGGTCCGCCGCGACGGTGGGTAGTGAAGGACATTCGCATTGTACGGATTTTGTACCTGATGGCGTGAAGCTGGCCGAGTTCGTGAATCGCTCACTTACTGGAGGTCCGGACATGCGCACGACCGACCTGCTCACCCGGCTCGCGAAGCCGGCCGCGGTGCTGGCACTGGCCGCTTCCGCCGCGGTCTTCGCGCCCGCCGCGAATGCCGCCGACGGGATCACGACGGCGGACGTGAACCCCGCCGCGGGCACGTTCTCGGAGGTGTCCGAGGCGAACCTGACCGGTGCCGCGGACGGCACCCCGGCCGGTGCTGTCGCTTGGTACAAGGCGCACGCCGGAAGCACCGGGTGGGAGCACTACTGCGAGAAGGCCGCGGAGAATTCTTACGGCACCACGGGGGTTTGGGCGTCCGCCAACGCACATTGGAACGGGGCCAGCCCGAAGCACACCAGCGGCAAGCCGCCCGCCGGTTCGTTCGTGTACTGGAACATCAGCGCCTACGGCCACGTCGGCATCGCGGACGGCAACGGCGGTTTCTACGCCACCAGCGTCGGCGGCAAGATCGGCCACGGCAGCTCGACGAGCTACTTCAACAACTACCGCGGCTGGACTCCCGCCGCTGTCCCCCGCCACTGAGCTTTCTCCCCGCGCCACCTCCCCGGTGCGGGGAGAAAAGTCCGTGAAGGGCTCCTTGAGGGAATCTGATTCCCTCAAGGAGCCCTTCACGGACCAAAAGCGACCGGCCCGCCCCCGAGGTGATGGGGGCGGGCCGGTCGCGTGAAGCGAGACTCAGTCGTCGTCTCCGCCGCCGAGGGCGGTCTTCGAGACCTGCATCAGGAATTCGATGTTGGTCTTCGTCTTGCGCAGACGCGAGATCAACAGGTCGATGGCCTGCTGCGAGTCCAGCGCGTGCAGCACGCGGTGCAGCTTGTGCGTGACCGCGAGCTCGTCCGGCGAGAGCAGCAGCTCTTCCTTGCGGGTGCCGGACGGGTTGACGTCCACCGCCGGGAACACGCGGCGCTCGGAGATCTTGCGGTCCAGCTTGAGCTCCGCGTTGCCGGTGCCCTTGAACTCCTCGAAGATCACCGTGTCCATCGTGGACCCGGTCTCCACCATCGCGGTCGCGAAGATGGTGAGCGAGCCGCCGTTCTCGATGTTGCGCGCGGCGCCGAGGAAACGCTTCGGCGGGTACAGCGCGGTCGAGTCGACACCACCGGACAGGATCCGGCCGGACGCCGGCGCGGCCAGGTTGTAGGCCCGGCCCAGACGGGTGATCGAGTCGAGCAGGACGACCACGTCGTGGCCCATTTCGACCAGGCGCTTGGCCCGTTCGATGGACAGCTCGGCGACCGAGGTGTGGTCGGACGGCGGGCGGTCGAAGGTGGAGGCGATGACCTCGCCCTTCACCGACCGCTGCATGTCGGTGACCTCTTCCGGACGCTCGTCGACCAGCACGACCATGAGGTGCGCCTCAGGGTTGTTCGTGGTGATCGCGTTCGCGATGTCCTGCATGATCGTGGTCTTGCCCGCCTTGGGCGGGGACACGATCAGTGCACGCTGGCCCTTGCCGACCGGCATGATCAGGTCGATCACGCGGGTGGTGAGCTTGTGCGGCTCGGTCTCGAGGCGCAGCCGCTCGTTCGGGTACAGCGGGGTCAGCTTGGTGAAGTCGGGACGGCGCTTGGCCTCGTCCGGCTCAAGGCCGTTGATCGAGTCGACGCGCACCAGCGGGTTGAACTTCTGCCGCTGCTGCTCGCCCTCGCGCGGCTGGCGCACGACACCGGTGATCGCGTCGCCGCGGCGCAGGCCGAACTTGCGGACCAGCGACAGCGACACGTACACGTCGTTCGGCCCGGCCAGGTAGCCCGAGGTGCGCACGAACGCGTAGTTGTCGAGCACGTCCAGGATGCCGGCGACCGGCAGCAGGACGTCGTCCTCGCGGATCTCGGTGTCCGGCGCGCCGCCCTCGCGCTGGCCGCCGCCGCTGCCCCGGCGGCGACGGTCGCGGAAGCGACGGCCGCGACGGCCGCCTTCCTCGTCGTCGTCCTGCGGGCCGTTGTTCCGGTTGTCCCGGTTATCGCGGTTGTCCTGCTGGTTCCGCTGCCGGTTGTCGCGGCTGTCCTGGCGGTTGTCCTGACCGCCTCGGCTGTCCTGACCGCCTCGGTTGTCGCGGTTGCCGTCGCGGTTGTCCTGACCGCCGCGGTTGTCCCGGTTGGCGTCGCGGTTGTCGCGGCCGCCGTTGTCCCGGTTATCGCGGTTGTCCCGGTTGTTGTCGCGGTTGCCGCCCTGGCGGTCGCCGCGCTGGTCGCGCTGGCCGTCGCCCCGGTTGGCGCCGCCGCGGCGACGGCGGTTGCGGCCGCCTTCCTCGGACTGGCCGTCGGACTGCTGGCCCTCGGAGCGGTCGTGGCGCTCCGGGCGCTCCTGCGCGGACGGCTTCCCGTCCTGCGCGGTCTCCGCCTTCGGGGCCTCGGCCTGGGGAGCCTCCGCCTGGACCGGCTCGGCCTTGGGCTCCGCCTTGGGAGCGTCCGCCTTCGGCGCGTCGGCCTTGGCCCGGCGCGCGGGCTTCTCGGCCTTCTCCGCCTTGACCGGCTCGCCGACGCCGTCGAGCGGCAGCGTCTCGGCCGTCGCGGCGGCGCGCTTCTTGCTCTTGCCCTGGCGCTCGCGGATCGCGGCGATCAGGTCCCCCTTGCGCATGCCGGTGGTCTCGCCCACACCCAGTTCGCCCGCCAGCTGGCGGAGCTCGGCGATGACCATTCCGGACAGGCCCCCGGTGCGGCGCTTCGGAGCGGCCGCGGCCCCATTGGTCTCAGCGGCCGCGGCGGGGGTCTCCACGTCGCCGCTCAACAGATCGGTGTTGCTCACACATGTCCTTCCTGACCGATCCACGTTCCAGGTGGATCAGCGGACTGCCGCCGGTAGCGAGACGGCTTCTGCCTCCGATGCGGACGGCTCGCGCCCAGCCGTGCGAGACACAGCGAAGCGCCGCCAGCACAGGGTGTTTGCCCCCTCCGGACGGAGAAAGCGGAATTCGGCACCGCCGGAACCGGAAACCCGCCTGCGTCCCTCCGCCTCCCGCGTGCCGGGCGGTGCGGAATGGGCGGATCGACGAAGGATGCGGACCGGAGCCGCCGCTAAGGGCGAACAGGCCCGGCATCGGGTGCGGAAACGCACGGTGATCGAACGCCCCCGAGGGTAGACCGCGCCCTGTCCGGGTGCAACAACCACCCCCCGCGTGGCGCACGCTGCCGCCCGGCCTGTGACCAGGTCGTCACCTGGCCACAACCTGCACTCCATCGCGGTCCACCGGCAATTCGGCGACGTCGAAGCCCGTAACGTCCACGCCGGGCGGGAGTATTCCCGTCAGAGTGAGAGCGAGCACAGTCGGCCCGGCCCCGGAGATGGTCGCGGGCACGCCCTGGGCACGCAGCGTGCGCACCAATTCGGTGCTCGCCGGGTACGCCTCGGCGCGGTAATCCTGGTGCAACCGGTCCTCGGTGGCCGCCATCAGCAGTTCGGGCCGCTCGGTGACGGCCAGCACGGCGAGCGCCGCCCGTCCCGCGCTGTGCGCCGCGTCGGCGTGCGGCACCTGCGCCGGCAGGAGTCCGCGCGTCGTGTTGGTGGACGATTTCTCCGCGGGCACCGCGACCACCGGCCGGATCGCCGCGTTCGGCTCCACGCGCTCGGCGCGGAACCGGCCTTCCTCGGACCACGCCACCACGAGCCCGCCGAACAGGCTCGCCGCCGCGTTGTCCGCGTGTCCCTCGAACTCGGCTGCGAGCTGGAGCGCGTCCACGTCGAGCGGACGCTCCGCCAGCGCGTAGCCCAGCGCCACGCCGGTCACCACCGCGGCCGCCGACGACCCGAGGCCGCGCGCGTGCGGAATGCTGTTGTGGCAACGAAGGTGCAGGCCCGGGAGCCGGACGTCCAGATGCTCGCAAGCCCGCCGGAGCGCGCGGACCACCAGATGGGATTCGTCGGTCGGCACGTCCTCGACGCCGCCCGCTCCCGCGTCGAGCACCTCGATCTTCAGGCCGCCCTCGGTGACCTGCAGGTCGACCACGTCGTAGCGGGCCAGCGCCAGCCCGAGCGCGTCGAATCCCGGGCCGAGGTTGGCCGTCGACGCCGGGACCGTCGCGCGGAACGCGGGCAGCGCCGTCATCGGAGGTCCAGCGCCGCCGCCACGGCCGTCGGGTCGACCGCGAGCGGTTCCACCTCGACGTTGCCTTCCAGCGCCGTCGCCGGGTCCTTCAGGCCGTGCCCGGTGACGGTGCAGACGACCTTCGAGCCCTTCGGCAGCCGTCCGTCCGCCGCGGTGGCGAGCAGGCCCGCCACGCTCGTCGCGGACGCGGGCTCCACGAAGACGCCCTCGCGGCGGGCCAGCAGCCGGTACGCCTCAAGGATCTTCTCGTCGGTGATCGCTTCGAAGAGACCGTTGGATTCGGCGCGCGCGTGCACCGCGCCGTCCCACGAAGCCGGGCTGCCGATGCGGATCGCGGTCGCGATGGTGTCCGGGTCGGAGACCGGTTCGCCGTGCACCAGCGGCGCGGCGCCGGCGGCCTGGAAACCGAACATCCGCGGGGTGTTCTTGACCACACCGTCGGCCGCGTACTCCGAATAGCCCTTCCAGTACGCGGTGATGTTGCCCGCGTTGCCGACCGGGAGGCAGTGCACGTCCGGGGCTTCGCCGAGCACGTCGCAGATCTCGAACGCCGCGGTCTTCTGCCCGGCGATGCGCACCGGGTTGACCGAGTTGACCAAGGTGACCGGATAGTCCGCCGCGGTCTTGCGGGCGAGTTCGAGGCAATCGTCGAAGTTGCCGTCGACCTGGAGGATCCGCGCGCCGTGCAGCACCGCCTGGGCGAGCTTGCCCATCGCGATCTTGCCCTGGGGCACCAGCACCGCGCAGGTGAGCCCGGCCCGCGCGGCGTACGCGGCGGCCGAGGCCGAGGTGTTGCCGGTGGACGCGCAGATCACCGCTTTGAGGCCGCTGGCCAGCGCGTGCGTGATCGCCACGGTCATCCCGCGGTCCTTGAACGAGCCGGTCGGGTTCGCGCCCTCGACCTTCAGGTACACCTCGGAGCCAGTCAGCTCCGACAGGTGCGCGGCGGGCAGCAGCGGGGTGTTGCCCTCGCCGAGCGTGACCACGTGCGCCCCGTCGGGGACCGGAATCCGGTCGCGGTACGCCTCGATAATCCCCGGCCACGCACTCATGCTGCCGCCTCGATTCGGAGTTTCACCAAGCACATCAGCGAGGCGGAAGCATGAATATCCATGGTTCGCTTGCAAGCTGCGCTCACTGGTCTTCGCCTTCCACGCGCATCACACTGACAACCTCGTGCACCACATCGAGTTTCGCGATTTCGTCCACAGTGGACTGCAAAGCCGCGTCGGGCGCAAGATGAGTGACCACGACGAGGCTCGCCGTGTCGTTCGCGTCGCGCTGGCGCACCGCGGCGATGCTCACGCCGTGCGCGGCAAACGCTTGCGCCACCTGGGCGAGCACACCCGCGCGGTCCGCGACGTCGAGGCTCACGTGGTAGCGGGTCGGCGTCTGGCCCATCGGCCGCACCGGCAGCGCGGCGTGCGCCGATTCGCGAGGGCCGCGGCCGCCGAGCACCTGGTTGCGCGCCACCGCGACGAGGTCGCCGAGCACCGCGCTGGCGGTCGGCGCACCGCCGGCGCCCTGGCCGTAGAACATCAACTCGCCGGCCGCGTCCGCCTCGACATACACCGCGTTGAACGCGCCGCCGACGCCGGCCAGCTGGTGGCTGCGCGGAATCATCACCGGGTGCACGCGGGCGGACACCGATTCCGCACCGTCGTCCGCCGTCACCCGTTCGCAAATCGCCAACAGCTTCACCGTGCGGCCAAGCGTGCGCGCGGCGGCCAGATCGGACGCCGTGACGTCCGCGATGCCTTCGCGGTGCACGTCTTTCGCGGTGACCCGGGAGTGGAAGGCCAGCGAGGCAAGGATCGCGGCCTTCGACGCGGCGTCGTAGCCGTCGACGTCCGCCGTCGGGTCCGCTTCCGCGTAGCCCAGGCGGCTCGCCTCGTCGAGCGTTTCGGCGTAGCCCGCGCCGGTGGCGTCCATCGCGGAGAGGATGTAGTTGGTGGTGCCGTTGACGATCCCCATCACGCGGGTGATCCGGTCGCCCGCCAGCGATTCGCGCAGCGGGCGCAGCAGCGGGATGGCCCCGGCCACGGCGGCTTCGAAATACAAGTCGACGCCTGCCGCGTCGGCCGCCTCGAACAGTTCGGCCGAATGCTCGGCGAGCAGCGCCTTGTTGGCGGTGACCACGGATTTGCCCGCGTTCAGCGCGGTGAGCAGCCAGCTGCGCACCGGGTCGATCCCGCCGACCAGCTCGACCACGACGTCGACGTCGTCCCGCGCCACGAGCGCGGCAGCGTCGTCGGTCAGCAGTTCGGCGGGCAGTTCCGGGTGCTTGTCCGGGCGCCGGACCGCGATGCCGACCAGTTCCACCGGCGCGCCCGCGCGGGCGGCCAGCTCGCTGGCCTCTTCGGTGAGCAGCCGGGCGACCTCGCTGCCGACCGTGCCGCAGCCGAGCATCGCGACCCGGATGGGCGCGCGGTCCGCAGGAGACGGGCTTTTCGGAGACAGGCTTTTCGGAGACACAGTGGACACTTCTCAAACCTCCAGGCGCAGCATGTCGTCCGTCGTCTCCCTGCGCAGCAGCAGCCGGGCGGCGCCGTTGCGCACGGCGACCACCGCGGGCCGCGGCAGCCGGTTGTAGCCACTGGCCATCGCGTAGCAGTAGGCGCCGGTCGCCGCGACGGCCAGCAGGTCGCCGGGAGCCAGCGTGTCTGGCAGCCAGCAGTCTCGGACGACGATGTCGCCGGACTCACAGTGTTTTCCCACCACGCGAGACAACGCCGGGGTCACCGGCTCGTCGCCGTCGGAGGCGGACCGCGAAACCACGCGGCAGTCGTACACCGCGTCGTAGAGCGCCGTGCGGATGTTGTCGCTCATGCCGCCGTCGACGCTGACGTACCGGCGGGCGGTCTCGTCGCCGAGCGCGACGTCCTTGATCGTGCCGACTTCGTACAGCGTGAACGTGCCCGGACCGGCGATCGCGCGGCCCGGTTCGCCCGCGATGCGCGGCACCGGAAGCTCGGCGTACGCGCATTCCTTGCGGACGATCTCGCGGATCTGCGTGATCATCTGCGAGGGCGGCGGCGGGTTGTCCTTTTCGGTGTAGGCGATACCGAAACCGCCGCCGAGGTCGACGACGTTCATCTGCTCCAGCAGTTCCGGGCCGTGCTCCTTGGCCAGTTCCGCGAGCAGGCCGACGACGCGGCGCGCGGCCACCTCGAACCCGTCGGCGTCGAAGATCTGCGAACCGATGTGGCTGTGCAGGCCGATCAGCTTCAGCGACGGCGCGTTCAGCACCCGGCGCACCGCCTCGGCGGCATCGCCGGAAGCCAGCGAGAAACCGAACTTCTGGTCCTCGTGCGCGGTCGCGATGAACTCGTGGGTGTGCGCCTCGACGCCGACGGTCACCCGGACGAGCACCTTCTGCTCGACCTCGTGCGCGGCGGCGATTTCGGCGAGCCTGGCGATCTCGTAGTACGAGTCGACCACCACGGTGCCGACGCCGGCTTCGACGGCCGCGTCCAGTTCGGCGACCGATTTGTTGTTGCCGTGGAACGTGATCCGCTCCACCGGGAAGTTCGCGCGCTGCGCGACGGCCAGTTCGCCGCCGCTGCAGACGTCGAGGCTCAGCCCCTGCTCGGCCACCCAGCGGGCGACCTCCACGGACAGGAACGCCTTCGACGCGTAGTGCACGAGCGCCGGGTCGTCGAACGCCTCGGCGTAGTCGGCGCAGCGGGACTTGAAGTCCGCCTCGTCGACTACGAACAGCGGCGTGCCGTACGTCTGCGCGAGGTCGCGCACGTCGACGCCAGCGATCCGCACGACGCCGTCGGCGGCGCGGTAAACGTTGCGCGGCCACACTTTCGCGGGCAGCTGGTCGAGTTCGACCGCACTCGCGGGCGGGAACCCGGAGGCGTCGGCATGGGGGTAGACGTCGGCGTGGCGGGGGCCCGCGGGGTGCGCCATTGTTTACATCCGTTCCGGAGCGGAGACACCGAGCAGCGACAGGCCGTTCGCCAGTACCTGGCGCGCGGCTTCGCACAGAGCGAGCCGGGCGTACGTGAGGGGGGTGGCCTCCTCGTCGCCCTGCGGGAGGACCCGGCCCACGGTGTAGAACTTGTGGTACGCGCCGGCCAGTTCCTCGAGGTAGCGGGCCACGCGATGCGGTTCGCGCATCTCCGCCGCCCGCCGCACCACCGCCGGGAATTCGCCGATGGTGCGGATCAGGTCGCCTTCTGCAGGCAGGGTGAGCAGTCCGAAATCGACGTCGGTGCCGGACTCGCCGGACCCGTCGGCCTTGAGCCCGAGGTCCGCCGCGCCGCGCCGCAGCGACGACAGCCGGGCGTGCGCGTACTGCACGTAGTAGACCGGGTTGTCGTTGGAATGCTTGCGCAGCAAGTCCAAATCGATGTCCAAAGAGGAATCGACGGAGTAGCGGATCAGCTCGTAGCGGGCCGGGTCGACGCCGACCGCCTCCACCAGGTCCTCGAGCGTGATCACGGTGCCCGCGCGCTTGGACATCCGCACCGGCTTGCCGTCGCTGACCAGGTTCACCATCTGGCCGATCAGCACCTCGACCGTGCCCGGGTCGTCGCCGAACGCCGCGGCGGCCGCCTTGAGCCGCGCGATGTAGCCGTGGTGGTCCGCGCCGAGCATGTAGATGCACAGGTCGAAGCCGCGGTTGCGCTTGTCCTTGAAGTAGGCGAGGTCGCCCGCGATGTAAGCCGGGTTGCCGTCCTTCTTGAGGACGACCCGGTCCTTGTCGTCGCCGTACTCGCTGGACTTCAGCCACCAGGCGCCGTCGGCGAAGTAGAGGTTGCCGGAGTCCTTGAGCTGCTGCACCGCCGCGTCGACCGCGCCGGATTCGTGCAGCGAGTTCTCGTGGAAGTAGACGTCGAAATCGGTGCCGAACTCGTGCAGGCTCTGCTTGATCTGGCTGAACATCAGCTCGATGCCGATGCGCCGGAAAGTCTCGTGCCGCTCGGTTTCGGGCAGGCTCAGCGCGCTCGGCTCGGCCTTGATCACCTCGGCCGCGATGTCGCTGATGTACCCGCCCGCGTAGCCGTCCTCCGGCGCGGGCTCGCCCTTCGCGGCGGCGATCAGCGAGCGCACGAAGCGGTCGATCTGCGCGCCGGCGTCGTTGAAGTAGTACTCGCGGGTGACGTCCGCGCCCTGCGCGCCGAGCACCCGGCCCAGCGCGTCGCCGACCGCGGCCCAGCGCGTGCCGCCGAGGTGGATCGGACCGGTCGGGTTCGCGGAGACGAACTCCAGGTTGATCCGGGTCCCGGCCAGCGCGTCGCCCCGGCCGTAGGCCGCGCCCGCGGCCAGCACCTGGCGCACGACCTCGCCTTGGGCGTCCGCGGCGAGCCGGAAGTTGAGGAAGCCCGGCCCGGCGACCTCGGCCGCGCTCACGCCGTCCGTCCCCGCGACGACCTCCGCGAGCGCCTCGGCGAACTCGCGCGGCTTCAGCCCGGCTTTCTTGGCCACCTGCAGCGCGAGGTTGGTCGCGTAGTCTCCGTGGTCCGGGTTGCGCGGGCGTTCGATGGTCACGGTCTCCGGCAGCACGGCGGCGTCGACGCCGCGTGCGGCGAGGACCTGCTCGGCGGAGCTGCGGACCAGATCGGCGAGAGCGGCGGGAGTCACTCGCCGGATTCTAGGTGCGCTTCGGCCGCGCGGTCGCGGCGGTACAGGCTGGCGAGACGGCGGGCACACCGGAGGCGGATGTTCCGCTCGCCGGGGCGCCTCGCGGGTGTTCACGGTGATCGCACGCGCGGTCTCTACACTGGTCTACCGGCAGGGGTCCGTCCGGCTCCCTCCCCCGCTCTCACGAGGAGATCTCGGCAATCATGGCCAACGGGACCACCAAGAAGAAGGGCTCGGGCGCGTCCGCGGTCAAGGCGGCGAAGAACCGCTCGGTCGTCGCGGGCAAGCGCACGCCCTGGGGCACCATCATCGGCGTCGTCGTGGTGGTCGCCCTGCTGGCCGGCGTCATCGTCTACTACCTGCAGGCCTCCGCGCCCAAGCGCGACCAGGCCTCCCGGGACGAGGCCGCCGCCGCCTTCGCGCCGACCGCGAGCAATCCGGACCCGTCGAAGAAGATCCCCGGCGTGATCACCAAGCAGTACACCGGTTCGGTGCACATCCTGCCCACCGAACGGGTGGCCTACGACCAGAGCCCGCCGTTCGGCGGCCCGCACGACGGGTACTGGGCCACCTGCACCGGCGTCGTCTACCCGACCGCGGTGCGCAACGAGAACATGGTGCACTCGCTCGAGCACGGCACCGTGTGGATCGCCTACAACCCGGACCAGGTCAAGGGCGACCAGCTGCCGCTGCTCGAGGCGCGGGTCAAGGGCAAGCCGTACACGATGATGTCGCCCTACCCCGGCCTGGACAAGCCGATCTCGCTGCAGTCGTGGGGCCACCAGCTGAAGCTGGACAGCGCCGACGACCCGCGCATCGACCAGTTCATCGCCGCGCTGCGCACCAACCCGAACGGCGTGTACCCGGAGATCGGCGCCTCGTGCGACGCGCTCGGCAAGGGCATGTTCGACCCGAGCAACCCGCCAAAGTTCGACCCGAGCAAGCCGGGCAAGGACGCGAAGCCGATGGACTACAAGGGCAGCACCGGGGCCCAGAACGAGCAGCAGCCGGGCATGCCGGGAACGCCGCCGGCCGGGCAGTGACCGTGGGCCGCTCCGAAAACCACGCTGACCAGGCGGAGTCGGGCGGCGTCGAAGCCGTCCCGTCCTCCGCCGAGAGCGCCGAAGCCGCCGAGTCCGCTCCGGCGGAGCGGACCGGCTGGTCCCGGTGGGTGGTCATCGGCGGCACGCTCATCGCCGTGCTGCTGGTCGGAGCCGCGATCGGCGTCTTCGCGACGCGGCTCACCGACGGCAGCGACGCCGTGCCCGCGACGCCGGGCACGGGTTCGGTCGAGGTCGGCTTCGCCCAGGACATGTCGGTGCACCACCTGCAGGCGGTCACCATGGCCGGCTGGGCGCGCGACCACTCCACCGACCCGGAGGTCCGCCAGCTCGCGTTCGACATCGAGCGCACGCAGAACGAGCAGATCGGGCGGATGAAGGGCTGGCTCATGCTGTGGGACCAGCCGGAGCAGACGACCGGCGCGTACATGAAGTGGATGACCGAGCCGATGGGCCACGCGGGCATGCAGATGCCGACCAGCAGCGCGGCGGGCGGCGCGCCGATGCCGGGCATGGCCACCGACGCGGAGATCGCGAAGCTGCGCACGCTGTCCGGCCGCGCGCTGGACGTCGACTTCCTTCAGCTGATGCTGCGCCACCACCAGGGCGGTGTCGCGATGGCCGAGTACGCGCAGGACCACACGTCCAACAACGCGGTGAAAGCGTTGTGCCGCAGCATGTTGGTGTCTCAGGGCGCGGAAATGGACCAGATGAAGCTCATGCTGAAGGGGCGGAACGCGCAGCCGCTGCCCGCACCCTGACGCTCCTCGAAACCCTCCCAAAAGCTCGTGAGCGCCTCAGCCGCTCACGAGCTTTTGTATGTGGGTCGCGCCAGTTCCTTGATGTCGCCCAGCGTTCCCCACTCGTCGCGGCCCAGCCGGGACAGCGGGCGCAGCCGGTCGATCAGCGGGTGGTCGCCATCGAGGACGTCCTCGTTGACCACGAGGTGCACGACCCGGCCGAACACCACTGTCGAACGGCCGAAACCGACCGTGCTGTGCAGTTCGCATTCGAACGCCACCGGCGATTCCGCCACCCGCGGCGGGCGGACCTTGAGGCTCGGTTCGCGGGTCAGCCCAGCCTCGTCGAATTCGCTCAGTTCCGGCGGGAAATCCGCACCGGTCGCGTTGATCTGCTCGAACAACGGCTCGGGTGCGAGGTTGACTACGAACTCACCCGTCGACTCGACGTTGCGCAGGGTGTCCTTCCGCCCGACCGACGTGAACTGCAGGACCGCGGGCGCGGCCGAGGCGACGGTGAAGAACGAATGCGGCGCGAGGTTGTCGACCCCGGCTCGCGAGGTGCTCGACACCCAGGCGATCGGCCGCGGCACGACGGTCGCGGTCATGAGGTGGTAGAACGCGTTCGGGGCCAGCTGTGCGGGGTCGAAGTCCTTGCGCATGGTCTCCGGTCTACCAGGACAGCTCCGCGCATCTGCGGGCGCATTGCGGTCCTTCGACCTGAAGCGTCGCGTGTTTGATCTCGTAGCGGACCGACAGCAGGTCTTGCGCCTTGGTGAGCACAGTGGACTGTTCGGCGTCGGCCTTCACCGTCAAGTGCGCGGAGGCGACCTCCATGCCCGAGGTCAGCGTCCAGACGTGCAGGTCGTGCACGTCCGCGACCCCTGGCAGCGCGGCGAGTTCGGTGCTGATCTCGCCGACGTCCACCCCGGCGGGCGCGTGCTGGAAGAGGATCCGCAGCGCGCGGCGGGCGAGCGTCCAGGTGCGCGGCAGGACGAACAATCCGATGGCGACACCGATGATCGGGTCGGCGTAGCGCCAGCCGGTGGTGAGCGTGATCGCACCGCTGAGCAGCACGCCGACCGAGCCGATGAGGTCAGCCAGCACCTCGAGGTACGCGCCGCGGACGTTCAGGCTTTCCTTCGCGCCCGAACGCAGCACCAGGAAGGACACGATGTTCGCGACGAGACCGGCCGCGGCGGCGAGCAGCACCGGAAGACCGGGCACCTCCGGCGGGTCCGCGATCCGCCCGATCGCCTCGACCGCCACATACCCGGCGACGCCGAACAGCAGCACCGCATTGGCAAGCGCGGCAAGGACTTCCGCCCGGTACATGCCGAACGTGCGGCTGGGCGTCGGCCCGCTGCGGCGCGCGAGCACGATCGCGGCGAGCGCCATTCCGACGCCGAGGACGTCGGTGAACATGTGCGCGGCGTCGGAGATCAGCGCGAGCGAGCCGGTGGCGAAACCGACGACGAATTCCAGCACCATGAACCCGGCACCGACCGCGAGAGCGATCAGCAGCGCGCGGACGTAGCGGCCGGACGCGCTCGCCGGAGCGGCGGTGTGCCCGTGGCCGTGCCCGTGTCCCATCGCTCGCCTCCCAAGTTTCGGTGTCGAGAGGAATATATAGTGACATGCGCATATGTGCAATACAGGGTAGCCTAACTTCACTCTAATGCCTGGTGAAGGGTTTCTCCCAGCCCTGTTCCGCGAGGTGGGAAAGCTCAGCGCACGAGCCGGAAGAACCCGCGGATCTGCTCGACGAGCGAGGCCGGTTGTTCCATCGCCGCGAAGTGCCCGCCGCGAGGCAGCCGCTCGAACCAGCGCAGGTCGGTGTACTTCAGCTCCGCCTGCCGCCGCGACGGGCGGATGATGTCGCGCGGGTAGACGGAGACGCCGGACGGCGCCGTGACCAGATCGCCGAAGCTGCGGTAGCTCTCCCAGTACAGCCGCGCGGACGACGTCGCCGAGGCAGTGAACCAGTACGCCGAGATCGCGTCGAGGAGTTGCTGCCGAGTGACGGCGTCCTCGGGGTGCCCGTTGTTGTCGGTCCAGGCCCAGAACTTTTCGGCGATCCAGGCCGCCTGCCCCGCGGGCGAGTCGGTGAGGCCGTAGCCGAGCGTTTGCGGACGCGTGCCCTGCTGGCCCGAATACCCCTGGCCGGTGCGCCGGAACTCGGCCGCCGCCCGCAGGCCTTCGCGCTCCTCGTCGGTCTCGTCCTCGAATCGGCCCGGTGGCGCGGCCGCCATGTTGACGTGCACCCCCGCGACCCGCCCCCGCGCCACCTCGCCGAGCGCCCCCGAAACCGCCGAACCCCAGTCGCCGCCCTGCGCGCCGTAGCGGTCGTAGCCGAGCGAGACCATCAACTGGTCCCAGGCCTTGGCGATTTTCTGGACGCCCCAACCGGCTTCATTCGGCTTGTCGCTCCAGCCGTACCCCGGCAACGAAGGCGCCACGACATGAAACGCGTCCGCCGGGTCGCCTCCGTGCGCCCGCGGATCGGTCAGCGGGCCGAGGATGTCGAGGAATTCGAGCACCGAACCGGGCCAGCCGTGCGTGATCACCAGCGGGAACGCGTCCGGCTCCGGAGAACGGAGGTGGACGAAGTGAATCCCGAGCCCGTCGATCTCCTGCCGGAACTGCGGGAAGACGTTGAGCCGGCCGGCGAACCCGAAGTCGTAGTCCTCCGCCCAGCTGCGGCACAGCTCCTGGGCGTAAGCGAGCGGCAGCCCCTGCGACCAGTCGCCGACGGTCTCCGCCTCCGGCCACCTCGTGCGTCGCAACCGCGCCCGCACGTCCTCGATGTCCTGCTCAGCCACCCTGACCTGGAACGGCTCGGCGCGCACCGCCGCCTCCCTCCGTGTCGACGGTTCGACGCTACCGCGCTAAGCACCCTCTGTGCGCGGTCGTGAGGGGGCATGCGCTAGGCTTTGTTCAGTTCGCGCAAGCGAGCCCTCGTAGCTCAGGGGATAGAGCACTGCCCTCCGGAGGCAGGTGTCGCAGGTTCGAATCCTGCCGAGGGCACAGTACTGGCCGATACTCGAAACACCTTCACGGTGCGGGTATCGGCCAATTTCGTGTCCGCCGGACGACCTCACGCCGGGTGGATGAGGCGGCTTTCGTAGGCGAAGATCACCGCCTGGATCCGGTCGCGGAGTTCGAGTTTGTGCAGGATCCGCCCCAGGTGGGATTTCACGGTGGCCTCCGCAAGGTGCAGGGCGGCGGCGATCTCCGCGTTGGACCGGCCGGAGCCCACCTGGACGAGCACCTCGCGCTCGCGGGCGCTGAGCCTGCTCAGCCGTTCGTCGCGGGCGGTGGCGCCGGTTTCGGGGAGGTGGGGGCGGAATTTCTCCAGCAGGCGGCGGGTGATGCGCGGGGAGACGACCGCGTCGCCGGCGGCCACGGTGCGGATCGCGGCGAGGAGTTCCTCGGGCCTGGTGTTCTTGAGCAGGAAGCCCGAGGCTCCGGCTTTGAGCCCGGCGAAGGCGTACTCGTCCAGGTCGAAGGTGGTCAGGATCAGCACCCTGGTCCGCGGACAGCTTCGGAGGATCTGCCGGGTCGCCTCGATTCCGTCGGTCACGGGCATGCGGACGTCCATGAGGACGACATCGGGGCTCAGGTCCGCGGCCAGGCGAATGGCGTCGGCGCCGTTCGCGGCTTCGCCGACTGGTTCCAGGTCCGGCTGGGCGTCCACCACCATGCTGAATGCCATGCGCAGCAACGCTTCGTCGTCGGCGATCAGGATGCGGATCGTCATGCGGACTCCGCTGGGCTGCCGAAGACGAGACGGGTGTGCACGCCCCAACCGCCGCTGGGGAGCGGTCCGGCCAGCACTGTCCCGCCGTAGACGGCGGAACGTTCGCGCATGCCGGTGATGCCGTTGCCGGAGCGGGAGGCGGGGGAAACTGGCGGGCCGGTGTCTGTGACGTCCACGGTGACGGTGTCGGCGGCGCATGCGATCCGGACTTTTGCGTGGGTGCCGGTGGGGGTGTGTTTGAGAGTGTTGGTCAAGGCTTCCTGGACCAAGCGGTAGACGGTCAGTTGCGCGGTGGCGGGGATGTGCGCGTGGCTGCCGTCGATGTCGAGTTCGGTGGGGAGCCCGGCGGCGCACATCTGGCCGGCGAGGGTCTCCAGTTGCGCGATGCCGGGCAGCGGGTGGCGTGCCGCGTCCGGTTCGTCGGAGCGCAGGACGCCGAGCGAACGCCGCATGTCAGTCAGTGCCTGCCTGCCGGTTTCGGAGACCTGGAGCATCGCGGTGGTCGCTTTGGCCGGCGACGAATGCTGCGCGTAGACGGCGGCATCGGTGAGCGCGACCATGACGGACAGGTTGTGCGTGACGATGTCGTGCATCTCCCTGGTGATCCGGGCCCGTTCCTCAGCGACGGCCCGTTCCCGCACGGCTTCCAGGTAGGCGCGCGCGGTCCGGTTGTTCACCCCGAGGACGGCCGCGGCGACGACCATCGCGGTGAGTGCGGCGAACGGGGTCAGGAACGCACCGTCGCTCGCCCAGCGCAGGCAGGCGAGGACGGCCCCGATCTCCACCACGACAACAGCGACGAGCGTGACGCGCTTGCCCGCGTTCGCGGCCACTGTGTAGAGCGCCACCAGCAGTGCGATGTCCGCGGGCAGTTGGACTCCCACCAGCCATTGGACAGCGGCCGCGAGCGCCACCGCGCCGAACACCGCGAGCGGGGCCCGGCGTCGCCACACCAAAGGCAACGCGAGTGCGACGGTGAGCGCGGCGGCCACCGGCAACTCCGCGGGTGCCCACATGGTCAAGACGTGAAGCAGGAGAAGCGCGGGCAGCAGCGAATCCCATGCTGTGGTCTTCACAACGCAAGAGTAGGCCGACGGCTCGCCGCGCACATGCGCCTGCGGTCTGACCGAGGCGGACCGGATTGCGACTGCAGAAGGAGTCTCGATACCTCCTGTGGTCGTAGCCCGGCCGCTGTTCCCGGGTGCCGATTGCCACTGGAGACGGCACGGGAATCGCGCCCGGAGAGCGATGTGGCGGCACGGGCCCGGCACCGAATATGGCGAGATGAACCTGTCCCCGCTGGAAATCCTGACGTTGCTCGGTGCCGTCGCGCTGGTGGTCGCGCGCTGGCTGCCCTCCGCTGCTCGCCCGCGCGTCACCGTCGCGGCGGGAGTGGTGTTCCTGCTGTCCGCGATCGTGCTGTGCGTGACCGGGATCCGCTGGCAGCTGTTGCCGGTGCTGGCGGGTGGTGCCGTCGCCGCGCCGTTCGCTTTCTCCCCGCTGGTACGAAGCCGCGCTCGGCGGGCTCGTTGGTGGCTGGCGTTGCCGGGATCGCTGGCCTGTGTCTGCCTGATCGCCACCGGCCCCGTGACGGCGTGGGCCTTTCCCGTCCCCGTCTTCCCCACGCCTTCCGGCGGCTTCGCGATCGGCACCCGGGTGCTGCAGTGGACCGACCCGGACCGCCCCGAGACCTTCACCGCCGATCCGCACGACCGGCGCACGGTCGTCGCCCAGCTCTGGTACCCCGCGCAGAACAGCCCAGCTGACGTACAGCGTGCCCAATACCTCGGACGCACGGAAAACGAAGCGCGCACCGTCTCCGAAGCACTCGCCGGCGGAGTCGGCCTGCCGGGTTTCCTGTTCGACGGTGTTCCGCGCGCCCGTACGCACGCGATTCCCGACGCCCCGGTGGCCGTCCAAGGAGGACGGTTCCCGATTGTGCTGTTCTCGCCGGGGTCCAGCGGAGTGCGCACGCAGAACACCGCGTGGGCAGAGGAAATCGCCAGCCACGGTTACGTGGTCGTCGCGCTCGACCACCCGTACGACTCCGCCGCCGTCGTGCTCGCCGACGGCCGGACGATCACCAGCGCGACCGTCTCCACCGGCGACCGCGAGGAGGACGACCGGCTGGGCGCAGACTGGACCGCGATCCGAGCCGCCGACCTCAGCTTCGCGCTGACCCGGCTGGAGGGCCTCAGCGCAGACCCGCTGACCGGACGCCTGGACACCGGCCGGGTCGCCGTGACCGGGCATTCCATGGGCGGTGCCGCCGCACTGCAGGCAGCCAGGCGGGACCATCGCTTCGCCGCCGTCGTCAACCTGGACGGTTACCCTCGCGGTCCTCTGTCGCCCGGCCTCGATCAGCCGACGCTCGCACTCACCCAGACCGTCACCCCGGCTACCGATCCGCGCTACCTGCCTCAGCTCACCGAGGTGCTCACGCGCGGCACGGCGACGAACTACCGGCTCACCGTCCCCGGCGCCGCGCACCTCACCTTTACGGACGGCCCGTTGTATTTGCCGCCGGTGCCGTCGATCGTCGGCTCGCTGGGGCGCGCCGAGGGCCCGCGTGTGGTCGCCGCTGCCAGTTTGGCGTTTCTGGATTCGGTGCTGCGTAAGGGATCCAGCGATCTGGTGGGCGCTTTGTCTGCCTACGGCGAGGTTAGCGTGTTTCGCCATGGCCGATGACCGGCTCGTCGCGTCCTCCCGCTGCGCGGGGAGCGATTCGGCGGCTATCACCGCGAGCAACCGTTCAAGCTCGTCGCTGCGACCGTGCTCGGACAGCATCGCGGCCTCAGCTCGCGCGAGATAGCCAGCGTTCTCCTCGCCGCGGATGAAACCGAGGTCGCGCTGCCGGATTTGCTCGGTCATCGGCTCGCGATCGAGGAGCGCCGTCAAGAACGGCCAGCCGTCGTCGGCGAGACGGGCGGCCATGTCGCGCACGGCGACTGCGCTGTCCCGTCGTCCGGTGATCTCCCACCACACGTCGCTGCCGGGCCGCGTGCCGGTGGAGTGCAACCGTTTGAGGTAGAGGCCCAGCCTCTCGGCGATCGGCTTCGGCAGGCGGCCAAAAGTGCGTTCTTGCCAACAGCACGCAGGGCCTCGCGAAGCGCGATCTGGGCGGTCACAAAGCCGAACATGACAGACCGCTGTCCCGCCAGCTACGACGAACGGCGGTTGTCCCCCGCCCCGCCACCAGGTATTTCTATTTTTACAACGTTGTAACGAGTGGAGGCTGGTCTCCGTGCCGCTGAACCGCAGACACTTCGTCGCCGGGACCGTCGCCACTCTGCTCGCCACGGCGTCCGCCGGGACCGCTGAGGCCGGGCGCAGACGCGGCGGGTTTTACAGACCGAACGCGGCCCCGCTCTCCCCCACCGCGTTCCTCAAACTCCCGCCCGGCGCGGTCAAGCCGCGGGGATGGCTCGCCGGCCAACTGCGGCTCCAGCTCGACGGCCTCTGCGGCCACTACCCCGAGACGTCGCACTTCCTCGACTTCGACACCACCGGCTGGGTGCATCCCGAACGCGGCGGCTGGGAGGAGCTGCCGTACTGGCTGCGCGGGTACGTCGACCTCGCCATCGTGACCGGGGACGGCACCGCGCTGGCCTCCGCCCGTCGATGGATCGACGCGATCCTCGCCACCCAGCAGGCCGACGGCTTCTTCGGCCCGAGCGAACTGCGCACCAAGTTCCGGGGCGGACCGCACTTCTGGCCGTACCTGCCGATGATCCAGGCGCTGCGATCCTGGCAGGAGTACTCCGGCGACGGGCGAATCATCCCGCTGCTGAGCCGATTTTTCCGGTACATGAACGCGCAAAGCACCGACATCTTCGACGCGGACTGGCTGAACATGCGCTGGGGCGACGGCCTCGACAGTATCTTCTGGCTGTTCAATCGCACCGGCGACACGTTCCTCCTCGACCTCGCCGACAAGATCCACCGCTACGGGGCGAATTGGGTCGGCAATCTGCCGAGCCTGCACAACGTCAATGTGGCACAGGGATTCCGTGAGCCCGCGCAGTACGCGCTGCGGTCCGGCGACGCGAAGCTGATCCAAGCGTCCTATCAGGACTATGCCCAGATCATGGCTGTCTACGGCCAATTCGCCGGCGGCGGGTTCGCCGGGGACGAGAACGCTCGGCCAGGATACGGCGACCCGAGGCAGGGCTTCGAAACCTGCGGAATCGTCGAGTTCATGGCCAGCCATCAGCTGCTCACCCGGCTGACCGGGGACCCGGTGTGGGCCGACCGCTGCGAGGATCTCGCTTTCAATTCCCTTCCTGCCGCGCTCGATCCGGCTGGGCGCGCGGTGCATTACATCACCAGCGCGAACAGCATTGATCTCGACAACGTGCCCAAGACCGAAGGCCAGTTCCAGAACGGCTTCGCGATGCAGGCCTATCTTCCCGCCGTCGACCAGTACCGCTGTTGCCCGCACAACTACGGCATGGGCTGGCCGTATTTCACTGAGGAACTCTGGCTGGCCACTCCAGACAACGGTCTCGCGGCGTCGATGTACTCGGCGAGCAGCGTCACGGCGAAGGTCGGCGACGGCACTTCCGTGACTGTCGACGAGGACACCGCGTATCCGTTCTCGGAGACAATCACCTTCACCGTCCGGGCACCGAAACCGCTGAATTTTCCTTGGTACTTCCGGATTCCGGCCTGGTGCTCGACGCCGCGGCTCACCGTCGGAGGCGCACCGGTCGCGGTTCCGGCCGGGCCGACGTACGCGAAAATCCAGCGGGTATGGCGAAACGGTGACGTCGTCACGTTAACGCTGCCGCAGCGAACCTCCGTGCGAACCTGGCCCTCGAACCATGATTCGTTGTCAGTCGATCACGGTCCGCTGACGTACTCGCTGCAGATCGGCGAACAGTACGAACAGCTCGGCGGTTCCGCGCAGTTCCCGGAATACGCCGTGCACGCGACCACGCCTTGGAATTACGGCCTGGTCGGCGACGCTTCGGCGATGACGTTCGCCGCTGCCGGCGGACCGTTGCCGGACAACCCATTCACGCCGGACACCACGCCGGTCCGGATCACTGCGCCCGCCCGGAAAATCGCCGAATGGACCGCGGACGACCAGCATGTCGTGACCCCGTTGCAGCCGTCGCCAGCGCGCAGTACGGCGGAGGTCGAGTCGGTGACGTTGATCCCGATGGGCGCGGCGCGGCTGCGGATCACGTCCTTCCCGACAGCCGCACCTGACGGCACTCCGTGGTTGCCTGGCGGCGGCGGGGCCGGGTTCCGGATCGCGAATCTCAACTCCGGCAAAGTACTCGGGGTAGACCGGATGTCCACTGCAGACAGTGCACAGGTGGTGCAGTACACCGACAACAGCACCGCGGACCACCTCTGGCACCTGGTCCCCAACGGCGACGGCTGGTACCGGATCCGCAACCACAACTCGGCCAAGGTGCTCGGCGTCGATCTGATGTCCACCGCGGACAGCGCGCAGGTCGTCCAGTACACCGACAATGGCACCGCGGATCATCTCTGGCAGCTGATCGACAACGGCGACGGCTGGTTCCGGATCGTCAACCGCAACTCCGGCAAGGTGCTCAGCGTCGACCGGATGTCCACTGCGGACAGTGCCCGAGTGGTCCAGTACACCGACAACGGGACCGCCGATCATCTGTGGCAGCTAGTGCCGGACGGCCAGATCCGGATCGAGAACCAGAATTCGGCGAAGGTGCTCGGCGTCGACCGGATGTCGACCGCCGACAGCGCGCGGGTCGTCCAGTTCGGCGACACCGGCACCGCCGATCACCTGTGGACCTTCGAAGCGGCCGGAGGCTGGCTGCGGATCCGCAACGTCAACTCGGGCAAGGTGCTCGGCGTGGACCTGATGTCCACTACGGACAGCGCGATCGTGGTGCAGTACGCCGACAACGGCACTCCAGACCATGACTGGCGGCTGCTCGACGACGGCAGCGGCTGGTTCCGGGTCGTCAACCGCAACTCCGGCAAGGTACTCGGAGTGGACCGCATGTCCACTGCGGACAGTGCACAGGTCGTGCAGTTCAGCGACAACGGGACCGCGGACCATCGGTGGAGGTTGCGCTAGACCGGCCGGTCGGCCTTCCCGCTTTCGGCGACCCGCAGCAACGCCTTCCCGATCACCGCTGCCTCCTCGTCGCTGACGTGCGCCGAGAAGTGCCGTTCGATGCTTCGCAGGTAGACCGGCGCGGTCTTGCGCAGCGCGCGGACGCCCTCGTCGGTGATCACCGCCCAGCTGACCCGGCGGTCGTCCGGCTCCGGACGCTTCGTCACCAGCTCGGCGCGCACCATCTCGTCGACCAGCCGGCTCACCCGCGTCCGGCTGAGCACCACCCGGTCGGCGACCTCCGCCATCCGCAGCCCCTTCTTGCCGGCCGCGTTCAGTTCCAGCAGGACGTCGTACCAGGCCAAGGGCACGGTGCCGCCTCGTTGCACGTCGGTTTCGATGGCTCGCACCGCGGCGCTGTGCGCGAGCAGCATCGCCCGCCATGCCTCGAGGCCGATCTTCGGGTCGCTCACGCCTCCAGTGTAGGTCATTGCGTGCGGGCGCACCTAATGCGTAGAGTGCGTGCGTACGCACTTAAATTCTCCGAGGAGGACCGATGGTCCAGCCCATCACGCGGGACGAGGTCAAGCGGCGGATCGACGCCGGATCGGCGATCGTCGTCGAGGCCCTGCCCGCTGACTACTACGCGAAGGCGCACCTGCCCGGCGCGCTCAACCTGCCGGTGGACGACGTCGAGAAGCTCGCCCCCGTTCTGTTGCCGCACAAGGATTCCGCAGTGATCGTCTACTGTGCCGACTCGCCCTGCCAGAACTCGGGCACTGTCGCGAAGCATCTGTCGAAGCTCGGATACACCCAGGTTTTCGACTACGACGAGGGCAAAGCCGACTGGATCGCGGCCGGACTGCCGACCGAATCCGGCAATTGAAACCCTGGAACAGAAGGGACTGGAACACGACATGACAGACGCAACCCGCATGGTCGCCGGAAGGGAACTTCCCGCCGCGGGGACCTGGAAGGTCGACCCCGGGCACGCCGAAGTCGGTTTCGTGGGCAGACATTTCCTGCTCACCAAGGTCCGCGGCAGGTTCACCGGCGTGGACGCCACGCTGGAAATCGGCGAGCGGATCGAAGACACCACTGTCCGCGCGGTCATCGAGATGGCCACTGTGGACAGTGGAGATCAGACCCGGGACGACCATCTCCGGTCCGGCGATTTCTTCGACGTGGAACAGCACCCGCGAGCCACGTTCGAATCGGTTTCGGTCACGGTGGACGGCAGCACCGCGACCATGGTCGGAAACCTGACCATCAAGGAAGTCTCGCGTCCGGTCACCCTAGCCGTGGAGTATGTCGGGCACGCGCGCGATCCGTGGGGAAACGATCGCGCGGTGTTCTCCGCTCGCGGCAAGATCAACCGCGAGGATTGGGGACTGGTCTGGAACATGGTTCTGGAGTCGGGCGGCCTGCTCGTGTCGAAGGAAATCGAACTCGTGCTGGAGATCGAGGCGATCCGCGCCTCCTGATCGGGGCTCGCTCCATCGGAACCCGTGAAATGGCCGGGTTGGCTTCATCGCCAGCCCGGCCAGGCGGGGATCAGCTCACGTCGGCCAGCACCGCGGCAGCAAGCTCGAACTGCTCCCGCGCCGCCTCTTCCTCACCCCGAGCTTGCCGACAAGCACCCAACCGGTTCCGGACCTCGATCTCCGCCCACGGCGACATCTGGTCGGTCAACGCGCCCAGCGCACGCAGATGATACGAGAGCGCGAGATCCAGGCTCCCCGATTCCTGCTCCGCGGTGCCAAGCCTCGACAGCGAACTCAGCAGCAACAGCCGGTCGTCGACCCGCTCCGCCAATTCGACCGCCTCGCGCAAGGATTCCGCCGCTTCCGCGGACCGGCCCAGATGCAGCCGGACGCTCCCGATGTGGCTGGAAACCCGGCCCAGCATCGCCGGATTTCCCGTCGAGACCGCGACTTCCCGCGATTCGGCGAAACAGGCGAGCGAGAGTTCGTATTCGCCCTGCTTGAATTGCACGTAGCCAAGCCCGGACACTGCCCGCTCGACCAGCCAGTCGTCGGCTGCCTCGACTGCCAGCGTTCTAGCCTCGGTCAGCACCCGTTCCGCTTCGTCCAGCGGTCCGGCGAGCATCGTGACCATTCCCAGTCCGCACAGACCCCGCGCCGTTTCCCGGCGGTCGCCGTTTTCCCGGCTGATCCGCAGTCCTTCCTCGCACCAGTACCGAGCCTGGGCGGAATCGCCCAGCGCGAGATGCGCCCAGCCGAGCCCGAACCGCAGCGCCGTCGTCATCCGCCGGTCCGCCACGTTGTCCACTTCGGACAGGGCAACTTCCAGCAGGGCAACACATTCGCGATAACGGATGCGCCGCACGAGGTAGTCGACGGCGCCCTCGGCGATCCAGCACGCATAGTCCGGGTGGCCCGCGGCGACCGCGGACGAGACCACTTCCACCAGGTCGCCCGCCTGGTCCAGCCAGGCCGAAGCGTCCACCAGTCCGGCGAACGGCGAATCAGCGAGTTCCGGGCCGCTGGGGAAACCGGGTTCGCCCCATTCGCTCGCCGCGCGACAGGCGTGCAGGTACACCCCGAGCCCGCTGGCGACGTCGGGTTCGTCCGCGGCGAGGCGACGTGCGTAGACGGCGACCAGGTCGTGCATCCGGTACCGCCCCGCGGCGGGCGCCTGCACGAGGTTGGCGTCGACCAGGTCCTCCAGCATGCTTTCCGCCTCGCGCCGGGAGCAGCCGAGCATCGCGGCGAGCACCAGTTCGTCGAACTCGGGCACGGGCGCGCGGCCCAGCGCGCGGAAGGCGCACTGCGCGTCAGCCGGAAGCTGGTCGCAGGACAGCCGGAACGCGGCCTCGACGCTGCGTTCCTCGGCGGTCAGTTCGCCGAGCCGTCCGGTGTCGTCGGCGAGCCGGTCGGCCAGGTCGCGGAAGGTCCACATCGGACGGTTCTGCAGCCGTGCTCCCGCGATGCGCAGGGCGAGCGGAAGCCGTCCGCACAGGCTGGCCAGTTCGCGTACGGCCTCGCGTTCCCGGCCCGCACGAGCAGGCCCGACGATCCGGCTCAGCAAGCCGGTCGCGGCCTCGGACGTCAACGGCCCCAAGGAAATCCGGCGTTCAACGTCCAACCCGGACAGCCGGCGGCGGCTGGTGATCAGCACCCGGTTCCCGGTTCCGCCCGGCAGCAGCGGACGGACCTGCTCGGCGCTGACGGCGTCGTCCAGCACCAGCACCAAGCGCAGCGGAGCGGTCGCGGCGCGCCAGTTCGCGGACAGTTCGTCCAGGTCGTCCGGAATGTGCTGATCGTTGACGCCCGCCGAACGCAGCAACCGGCGCACCACCCGCACCGGCGCGAGCGGAGCCCGGCTGGTGCTGTGCCCGTGCAGCCCGACGAACAGGCAGCCGTCGGGATGTTCCTCGCGCAACAGCTGGGCCGCGCGCACCGCCAGCGCCGTCTTCCCGGCCCCGGGCACCCCGTCCACCGCGGACACCGCGCTGCCCGGCGAGGCGAGCCGGGCCAGTTCGTCGTCGCGGCCGGCCAGCTCGCCGACGTCGTGCGGCAGCTCGTCCCGGATCCTGGGCAGCGCGGCCGGTCGCGTCGCGACACCGAGTGCGCCGTCGTCGCCGCGCAGCACCGCTTCGTGCACGCGCCGCAGGTCTTCGCTGGGTTCGAGCCCCAGCTCATCGAGCATCCGGGCGCGGAACTCGCGCCAAGCGTCGAGCGCGTCGGTCTGCCGGCCGGCGCCGTAGAAGGCCCGCATGAGCAAGCCGGTCAGCGGTTCGCGATCCGGGTGCTCGGCGAGCAGCGCCGACACCTCGCCGATCGCCGATTCGTAGTCCCCCATCCGGATCAGCGCGTCCGTCCGGCCTTCGACCAGCCCGACACGGCGTTCGGCGAACCGGCGCCGCTCGCGTTCGGCGAACGGACCGGGCAGCCCGGCCAGCGGAACGCCCTCGTAGAAAGCCAGTGCCTGGCCGTATCCCTCCGCGGCCGCGGCGAGCACTCCGGACGCCGCCGCTTTCTTCGCGCGAGCGGCGATTTCCTCGACCCGCACGGCGTCCACCCCGACGCCCGCCCCGGCGAACCGGTAACCGCCAGGGTCCGTCCGCAGCACCGATTTCGCGTCCGCGCCGGCCGCGGCCAGGGCCTTCCGCAGCTGGTAGACGTAGCCGGGCACGCCGTCGCTCTCCGGAGGATGCTCGCCCCACACCCGGTCGACCAGCTCGGCCCGGCTGACCGTCACGTCCGGCCGCAGGAGCAGCGCGACCAGCATCGTCTTCCGCAGCACCGGCCCGAGTTCCAGCGGCTGCCCGCCGTACCAGCCGCGGACCGGTCCGAGCACGGCGAACTCCAGCCGGGACCCGGGCTCGCGCTCCGCCCCTGCCCGGCCGGTTCGCGCGGCACCCGATGACATACCGGGAGTTTAATGCAGCTCTTTCCGAGGCCCGGTGGATCCGCATGGTGTTCCTCGCCTCTTTGCCACGCCGGGGACAAGCCGCGGGCGCTCGATGCCGAGCAGCGGTGCGGCTACCCCTTGGCAGCCCATTCTTCCCGCGTCAACGCGTACTCGACCTCACCATGTTCGGTGCCCGGCAACGGATCGTCGAAGTGGACGTGGAACGTGCGTACGTAAGTCAGGCCCGCGCGTTCCATCACCCGCCGCGACGGGGTGTTCACGGCCATCGTCTGCGCCCACACCCGCCGCATGCCGAGTTCGGTGAATCCTTTGTGGATCACCGCCCGCGCGCCTTCCGTCGCGTATCCGCGGCCCCAGGACCCCGCCAGCAGCCGATAGCCGAGTTCCAGCTCCGCGGTGCTGCCGTCCTCCGGCGGATCCAGCGAAATCCAGCCGACGAACTCGCCGGTCGCCCGCTCGATCGCCGCCCACCGCCCGGCCGGCCCGCGTTCGTAATCGCCGAGGATCCCGGGCAGCACTTTCTGCTCGATCTCGGCGCGGGGCGTCGGCTCACCGGTGAGAAACCGCATCACCCGCGGGTCGCTGTCGAGCCCGACCAGGTTCTCGACGTCGGCTTCGGTGAACCGCCGCAACAGCAACCGATCCGTCTCCAGAAATTTCACCCGACCACCAATCCGGCCGCCGTCGCGATCCGGTCGCGAGATTCCAGCAGCCTGGTCCTGAGCTTCGGCAAATCCACTCCCAGCAGCCGGCCGTCCCGCTTGACCGCCTTTCCCCCGACGAAGACGCTGTCCACCAACCCCGCATGCGCGGCGGAGACCACTGTGGACACCGGATCGTTGACCGGAAACACCGACAGATCCTCCGCGTCGAGGAGGATCAGATCCGCGTCCTTCCCGACGCTGATGCTCCCCGCCCGGTCTCCCCGCCCACACGTCCGAGCACCGTCCACAGTGGCGAATTCGAGTACATCGCGCGCGACAAGGCCGCCGTCGAGGCCGCGCTGCGCGGCGAACGCCGTGCGCATAGCCGAAAACATGTCACCCCCAGCCGACGGACAGTCGTCAATGGACAACGACGGCCGGATCCCAGCCGCCAGCAGACGTCCGGTTTCCGGCCACCCGAACCCCATCTTCAGCTCGACGTCCGGGCTGATCGTCACCGAACAGCCCGCGTCCGCGAGGATCGCCAGCTGAGCGTCGGTGAGACCGTTGCCGTGAACTATCGTCGTCCGGTCGTCAAGCAGTTTTAGTTCGCGCATCTCGAGAATCGAGTCACGAACCGAGCGGTGGATGTGCACGCTCACCCTGAGCCCGAGTTCCCGCGCCAACGCGACATCGGCGGCCACGGTGTCCATTGTGGTCAAGATCGGCCCGCGCAGCCCGAAGGCCATTTCGTCACCGGTCAGCCGTTTCCGCACTCGGGCCGTGTCGGCCGGGTCCATCGCGCTGTAACAGAAGATCGACCTTCCGGGAGCCTCCTGAAGCGCGTCGATCGCCGCGTCGGCGTTCTCCGGCAGGTCGGAACAGTGGAACCAGTCGAGCATCGTCGTCACGCCCGAGTTCAGCGCTTCGAGCCGTCCCAGCAGATTGCCGAGATACACGTCCTCCGGCCGATAGTGCGGCCTGAGCCTGCCGTGCATGGTTTCGCGGTATTCGGCGAACGTCCAGTCCGCGCCAAGCCCGCGAAACGCCGTCTGCCAGGTGTGCCGATGAGTGTCCACGAACCCCGGCAGCACGATCTTGCCCGCCGCGTCGACGACCTCGGCGTCGGCTCGGATCGCGGGACCGACCGCCGCGATCCGCCCGTCCTCGATCAGCACGTCCCCGCGCGGGAGATCCCCGATCGCCGGATCGAGACTGACCACGATCCCGTTCTGGAGCAACGTCCGCATGATCCCTCCCCAGAGTTGATGCATCAACTGTAGTTGATGAGTCAACTCCCCAGGTACGATTCCCGCTCATGACCCCCGACGACTGGGAACTGTGGAACGCCTGGGTGCGCGCGCAACGCCTGCTCACGCGCGAACTGGACCGCGGACTGCAGCGGGAATGCGGCATCTCGAAGGCCGAGTTCAGCGTCCTCGTGACCCTGTGGCGCACCCCCGGCCACGAAGCGCGCGTCGCCGACCTGGTCGAAAATCTCGGCTGGGAGAAAAGCCGGGTCTCGCACCAGCTGACCAGGATGGAGTCGCGCGACCTGGTCGCCCCGACGCGCAGCGAACGCAGCGGCCGGCGCACCGGAATCAGCCTCACCGCCCACGGCCGTTCGGTGATTCAGGAGGCCTTGGTGGTCCACGGCAGCAACATCCGCCGCCACTTCCTGGATGGATTGACCTCCACCCAGGCCGAAGCCATTCGATCGTGGGCCGAGGGGACGATCGCGCGGATCGAGCCGGGCGGATGACGGGACGCTACCGTGTTCCGAAGATGACTACAGGTATCCGAAAGGTTGATGCCGGATGAGCGACGCACCGGGCAAAGCAGCGTCGCCGGCCGCGGACCGGACGCTGACCGTGCTGGAGGCCCTCGTGCGGGCCGAGGAGCCGCTGACGCTGACCGCGCTCGCGAAGGCCGCCGGGGTGCCGCTCGCCACCTGCGCGTCTATCGCGTACACGCTGGAGCAGCGGGGGTATGCCGTGCGGCGGGTCGTCGGACGGAGCCACTTCTGGCGGCCCACCCTGCGTCTCTACGGTTTGGCTATCGAACTGGTCCGGAAAGTCGACCTGCCTTCCCTGGTCCGAGCCGACTTGCGGCGGCTTGCGGAAAGCCTCGGGATGCCCGCGCATGTGGGGATCCTGGAGGACGCTTCGATCGTTTATGTGGCCAAGGCTTCTACGCCTGGGTTCGTGCAGTTCGATACCTACCGCGGGAAGGTTGCCCCGTTCGACCTCACCGCGCTCGGCCGGGCGATCGCTGCGCATCTTCCTGAGGCTGAGCTGAAGCCGTTGCTATCGCGGCTTTCGCGCGGGGTCGGGCCTAAGGCTGCCGCTCCTGACGCGGGCCAGTTTTTGGCCTTGCTGGCGAAAGTGCGGGCGGATGGGTACGCGGTGGAGAGCGAGGAGGAGCAGGCGGAGATCGCTTGCCTTGCTGCGCCGTTTTTTGACGCCGAGGGGGCAGTCGCCGGGGCTGTGGGGGTGACGGGGTTTGCGCGGCAGTTGGTTGGGGAGAAGAGGAAAGCTGCGGCGCGGGGCGTGGTGCAGGTGGGACAGGAGGTCTCTCGGCGGCTGGGGTTTGCGGTGTGAGCGTTCACCGGAGGCGGCTCTCCGCGGCACGTCAACAGCGGGGAGGCTGCCCGTTCGGCGCACCGCCGGCCAAGACTTGAACCATCGCCTGCTCCAGCCTCTCCCGTTCCCCCGCGTCAACCTCTAAGTCAATGCTCTGCCGGACCGGCAAGCCGAGGACGCTTGCCGCTTCTTCGCTGAGCGTTACCTTTACAGTGCTTCCGTCAAGCACGAATCCAATGATCCCGCCGTAGCACGTCGCGCCGTCTTCGGTCATTAAACAGTACGTGTCTTGCCCCAGTTCCACGTCCTGCTGGGAGAACTCGCCGAGCTGCCGTTGGATTAGAATACTTCTTCCCGATCCGTCGGCTTCTTCACCGAGGCCGACCGTGAGAATCTCGGACTCCTCGTCCAAGTGCACCACAGCCGATCTTGCCGTCCGCAAGCCTTCCTCCGATCACCGCCCGTGCCGCCCAAGATCATAACTCGCGAATGAATCTATTACCAGCGATCAACCCGTCGAGGCAGGACAGGAAGTCGCCGCCAAGCTCGCCGAATGCATCGTCAAAACCGCCGAACCAGCGACCGTCTTTCCCGGCCAATACGAGCAGGTGGCCTCGGCTGGCCTCCCCTACCGGCACCAACGCAGTCCCCGCGCGACCAGCGTAGATGGCGACCCACCGCGGGTCGAAATGCTCGATCAGCCGAGCCACGGACAACTGGAGGTCATCCGGGAAGCCGCCGCTCCTCGTCCAGCGCATGCTGAGTCCAGAGTATTCCCGGAGAAACTCGATCGCGCCAGGGAATACACCAATTCCAGCCCGCCCCAGGGCATGCACACAACCTGAAACGTCCACCTCACGGCCAGGAGTCCAGCCAGCTTTCTTCAGAAATTCTATCGAAGGCCGCTCGCCCATTTTTCACAGTTCCCCGGGCTTGCGCTGAACACCTTCCAGCGCCTCCCCCGCTAAATCTTTACCGTCATAGCTTCGCGCCGCCTTTTCCACTCGCCGCTGGAAGCGCTCGTCAGGCTCCCTGACATCCGCCCACGCCGGCGATTTATGGACAAGCAGTTTAGCCTCACCGAGCGACATTCCAGCAATCCTCGACACCACATCCATGCAGCCACCCTTAGGGCAGCCCATTGTGCGCAGCTCAGCTATCAACTCGTCGAGCTCAACACCCTGACCGAGCAAACGTCGCGCATCCTCGTCGTACTCGTAGAAGTCGATCTCTCTCATTTCAAAAAATCTGCCGCCTGCCATCGCCGCGTCCTACCTCTTGCCGCCGATGCAGGCGGAGACTGTCGCCGGAGCGGTCGGAGCGGAAAGCGAAAGCCCGGCGTTCCTTCACTCTTGCGCGTCAAATTTTCGAGCCGCTTTTTCTACTCGCCGGTGGAAGCGCTCGTCAGACCTCCGCACATCGGCCCACGCTGCCGAGTTATGGACAAGCAGTTTAGCCTCATTGACCGGCATTTCGGCAATCCTCGCCACGACATCGATGCAGCCGATCTTAGGGCATCCCATGCCGCGCAGTCCGGCTATCAGCTCTTCAAGAGAAGATCCTTGGCTGAGCAACCGCCGCGCACCATCGTCGTACTCATAGAAGTCGATTTCCCTCATTTCGTACAATCCGTCATCCGCCATCGCTTGCCCCTCATCTCTGTTCCGAAAATCGCGTCCCCCTTCGGGTAGACCACGAAATCCGACAATTCAATCGTCTTCTCTACGGTTTCGACAGTCGCCGTCACCGCTACGTCCCCCACATCAGCGCTGAAGATTTTATGGTACTGGTCATACCCCAAAACCGGACTCCGAGGACTCCTGCCCGCCGGAGCCTCCTCTCATCGGCGCTCCGGCGGCGGCAGGCTGGCGAGCAAAGACTCGGAGACTGACATGGACAACGGGCGGCGAGCGATTGTTCGCCATCACGCGGCCAGCCAACGGTTCGGAGCCCGCGTTGCGGGTGCTGAAGGATCCGACTGACCGGTAAGCCTGATCCGCACGTCCACGGCCCGGCCGCAGCCCCACCTGCGGCCGGGCCGCTTCTTGCCGTCCGGTCAACGGCATTGCTTCTCCTTCCTCGATCGACTATCTTTCTGAATCAGGAAGACTTCTACGAAATACCGGAAGATAGGCCAACCGGAGTATCGGGGAGACGTCGTGGGCGCACTGTTGCGCTGGGCGGAGGCCGACCGCGCCACGGTGCGCGGGGTGCTGTCCGAGGCGCTTGTCTTGGTGCCCATCGGCGCGACCGAGCAGCATGGGCCGCATTTGCCTACTGGCACGGACGCGTTTCTCGCGGCTGCCGTGTGCGAGCGCGCGGCCGAGGTGGCGGCGCCTCGGGCTGAGCGGGCGTTGTTGCTTGCGCCGCCGATTCCGTACGGGGCTTCAGATCACCATCTTCCCTTCAACGGCACGCTTTCTCTTTCGGCCCAGACCTTGTTGCACGTGCTTGACGACCTGGCGCGGTCGATCGCGGTCCAAGGCGGGCGGCGGATGGTGATCGTCAACGGGCACGGGGGCAACGTCGGCGTCTGCCACGCGTTCGCGGGAGCGGCGTCGACCCGGCATGGGCTTGCGGTGGCGCATACCGATTACTGGCGGGTTCTCGAAACCGAGGACATCGTTCCTGGGCATGCCGGCGAGTTCGAGACCTCGATGATGTTGGCGGTCCGCGGGGAGCTGGTTCAGGAGACGACTGCACGGGAGAAGCCGCCGCAGACTCGAGTGTCTGATGTGGACATCCATTCCGGACAGGTCTGGCAGGAGATTGACGGGTACACCGACCAGCCCGAGTTAGCCACGGAGAGTCAGGGGCACAGGTGGTTCGAGCGGATCGCCAATGGGCTCGCGGACCGGTTTGTGGCGCTGGCGAAGGTGTTGTGAAGCCATGATCGTGGACGTGCACACGCACACTCCGACCCACCAGGCCACGGTGCCGGAGGACGAGCGGCGCGTTTACGACGGGTGGCGGACCGACCGGGCTGTGGTTACCACGAATTCCTGGGACGACTACGACAAGGCCACTGAGGCGGCCGATCTGTCCATTGTGTTCAACATCGCGGTCGAGAAGCCGGAAGAGGCCACGGGGTTGCCGTATCGGGCGGAGGACACCAATACCGCCACGGCGGCGTTCGTGACAGCCGATCCGGAGCGGCGGATTGGGTTCATGTCGGTGAATCCGACCACGCTCGACGTCTTCGAAGAGGCTGACCGGTGTCGCGAACTGGGGCTGGTCGGGGTGAAACTCGGGCCGAACTATCAGAATTTCGACCCGCTGTCCCAGCCGGCGCTGGACTTTTACGGCTACTGCGAGCGGAACGGGTTGCCGATCTTGTTCCATCAGGGCGCGTCGCCGATTCGGCAGGCGCCGCTGCGGTACACGTATCCGCTGGTCACGGACGAGGTCGCGTTGCAGTTCCCGGAACTCCGGATTGTCATGGCGCACATGGGACATCCATGGGGTCGCGAGACGGTGGTGACCATCCGCAAGCATCCGCACGTGTACGCCGACGTCTCCTCGATCTATCTCCGGCCGTGGGTCTGTTACGAATCCCTGCTCGCGGCGCAGGAGTGGGGCGTGCCGCACAAGCTTCTCCTTGGCTCGGACTTTCCGATCGCCACTACCGCGGAGGCGATGGCGGGGATCCGGCGGGTCAACGACATCGTCGAGGGCACCAGGCTGCCCAAGATTTCCCCGGAGTTGATCGAGCGAGTCATTCACGCGGACGCGGTCGCCGCACTCGGCCTGGAGAGGAAACCGCGATGACGCCGATCCGGGGAGTGTCTCCCGTTCTCGAAGTGCCTTTTACCGATGACGGCGAGATCGACGTTTCCGGCTTTCGGCGCGTGATCCGGCATGTGCTCGGGACCGGAGTCGGCAGCGTGATGTTCCCGGGGTTCGCGTCGGAGTTCTACAAGCTGGCGGAGGACGAAAGGCAGACCCTGACTGAGGTGTTGCTGGCGGAGACCGCGCCACGGGCGGACGTCTTGGCCATCGTCGCGGTCCAGGACCATGCGACCCGGCTCGCGGTGAAGCGGGCTGCCGAGGCGGTGGCGGCGGGCGCTGATTTGATCAATCTTTTGCCGCCGCATTATTTGCAACCCTCCAGGAAGGCGTTGGTCAAGCACATTCGGGAGGTGCTTGACGCGGTGGCGCCGACTCCGGTGGTGTTGCAGTACGCGCCTGCGGAGACCGGCACCAGTCTTGACGCGGACGTCCTTCGCAAGATCGCGGCCAAGCACGCCAATCTGCAGCTGGTCAAGGTCGAATCCAGCCCGCCGGGGCCGTTGATCGCCGAGCTGGCCGCCGGGGATCCGCCGATTCCGGCGGTCGAGGGGTACGCGGGAGTGCAGTTGCCGGACGCGATCCGGCGCGGGGCCGTCGGGACACAGCCGGGATGTTCGTTCACCGAGATCTACGTGGAGATCTGGCGACGGTTCGAGAACGGCGACGACGCGGGCGGGGACGAGTTGCACCGCAGGCTGCTGCCCTACATTTCGTATTGGATGCTCGACACTGAGCGGATCATCGCGACGGAGAAGCTGATTTCGGTACGCCGCGGGTTCTTCGCCAGCCCGTACTGTCGCGCGCCCGCGCATCGGCTGGACGCCGAGGACATCCGGATGATCGACCGGTTTCTCGAGGAGTTCCGGGAGTTCCTGTGAATACGGTCGAAGACGTCGAGGTCGCCGCGATCAGTCCGGTCGTGCGGCCGGAACTCGTCGTGGCCGGGGCGCGCGGGACACATGATCATTCCGACTTCCTGCTGGTCCGGGTGACCACTTCGGACGAGACAACCGGGCTCGGCGAAGTCAGCGCGACGCTTCAGTGGAGCGGCGAAGACGCTGGTACGGCGGAGTATCTCATCAGAAAGGCGCTCGCACCGGCGATCCTCGGCCAGCCGCTCGTCCCGGTCGCCAGCCTTGAGCGGCGCATGGACGACGCGGCGGCCGGTGCGCCGTTTACCAAGGCGGGGATCTCGACGGCGTTGTGGGACGCGTACGCGCGCACGCTCGGCGTCCCGCTCGCAACCGCGCTCGGTGGTCCATTAAGGACCGAGGTACCGGTGAAGTGCTCCCTCAGCGGCAGCGGGCAAAGACTCCGCGACGTCTACCACGCAGCCTTCGATGCAGGTTTTCGCAGCTATAAGCTGAAAATCGGTTTCGATCCCGAAGAGGATTCCCGCCGTCTCGCCGATGCTCGCGCGCTCGTCGGGGCGGACACGTTCCTCGGTCTGGACGCGAACGGCGGCTACCGGCCTGCGGACGCGGCGAGAGCGGTCGCGTTGATGCGCGCCCAGGATCCCGCCTTTCTCGAGCAACCGGTCGCACCAGGGGATCTCGCCGGGATGCGAAGCCTGCGCGGACACGGACTGTCCATTGTGGCGGATGAAAGCGTGTTCGGCGTGGACGATCTCGTGTCAGTGATCCGAGCCGAAGCCGCGGACGCGGTCAGCCTGTACATCGGCAAGGCGGGCGGACCTGGTCGCGTGGTTTCGATGGCGCACCTCGCCAACGCGTTCGGGCTGGACGTCGTGCTCGGGTCCAATGGGGAGCTGGGCATTGGCGCGGCGGCGCAGTTGCACGCCGCGTGTGCCGCTCCGGGGCTGTCGGCCCGGATTCCCTCCGACATCATCGGCGCGCACTATTACGAGCGCGACATCCTCAAGACGCCGTTGGACAGCGACAGCCAGAAGGTCCGGCTCGGCGACGCACCCGGCCTCGGCGTCGAGGTGACCGACGACGTCGCCGCGGGGTTCAGAAGCGTCCGGTGAACCGGTCGAGCACGTTCGCGGTCACCGCGGAGACGCCGTCGTCCACCAGCACCGCGGACGTCCAGGTGATCGAGCCGACCGAAAAGACCTCGCCCCCGCTGGCCGTGCTGTACCAAGCGATCTCGCCGCCGCCGTCACCAGGGTTGAGGCCGCGCGCGATTACTTGAGTCCCTTGTGGACTGTACGGGCCGGTCTTGTCGGTTTCGTGGCCGGAAGCACCACCTGGACAACGTTCGTGCAGGCTCCGAACTCCGAACAAGTCCCCTTTGTCCAGTCCGGTACCGCGGAAAGCCCAGTGGCCGGGGTCGATCACTTCGTACGGCGCGCCGGTCATCGCACCAGCACTGGTGAACACGACGCCGAACAGCTCCGACGTCGGCCGGAACGTGCGGTGCATCCGGCTCTCGTACGGACCGGTTTCGATGGCCTGGGTACGGAATTGCAGCGCGTCAGCGGCGAAGGCCACTTCGCAGTCGGCGACGTTCCCGCCGAAGTTGGCCAGCTTCCCGCCGCGATCGTGCACCCACGAGTAGACGGCGGAGTACATCTCGCGGGACCAATATTCCGGATGCGTGCTCAGGACCAGCGCACGGTAACTGTCGAGAGGCAGGGTGCCGTCGTGCAGGTGTGCGTCGGAATAGAGGTCGTATTCGTAGCCGTTGCGCTCCAGCCAGCTGAGCAGTCGCCATTCCGCGGCGGCGAGGTGGCACGGCTGCCTGCCGCGGATCGGGTCCTCCGGCTGGACTTCGGCCTTGAGTTGGTTCAGCGGCTCCGGGCGTTCAAAGGACAGCGGCGGGTACGCGTCGTCGGGCAGCGCATGCTCGCTGAAGCTCGATTCGAGATAGCGGGGCATTTCCAAGCGGGGTACCAAAACTGGCACGGTCGGCAGCCCGGAAGCGTTGATGTAATTGCTGCGGCCGCCGAAGTTGTTGTAGGCGTTCCATGTGTTCGTGGAGGCGACTACGGCGATCGGCGCGGCCGGCTGGCGCGGCGCGACCACCCAAGGGAACGAGAATCGGGCGCCGGACTCGCCTTCGACGTGAAAGTAGTACAGTCCGCTGCGATCCGGAGCCGTGACGTACTGGCGGTGCGACGGATCGACGTAGCCTTTTTCGTTGAACCGCACGCCGGTTTGCGTGTAGTCACCGTCCGGCGTCACCTGCACCGTGGCGCGCGGGGCGTGTTCGTCGAACCAGCCGATCAGCGCCGTCTCCTCGGCCTCCGCGCCGTGTCGCCACAGGCTCAGCCGGTACGGCTCGGGGCTGTGGATCCGGAACTCTCCCTCGTCGCCGCCGCGGGCCCATTTCGGCCAGATATAGCCGAAAATCCGGTCGGACAGCAGCCGGAACTGGTGCGGTTCGCCGGATCCGAGTCCGACGTCGACGTGTTTGGCTCCGTAGCCGTCCTTGGCGAGGGTGACGCGATAAACGCCGGGCGAGAGGTCGGCGTGGATCGCGCCGGTCGCGGTGGAGCGGGCGGTCCAGTGCGCATCGCGGTCGCTGATCTCGACGGTCACGTCCGGCAAGGCGAGATAGCGTTCGTCGCTGACATATCCCAGCAAGGTCATACCGTCGCGGCTTTCGGTTCGACGGCTGGCTCCGGCAACGGTTGCCCGGAACGTTCGGGCAACATCAGCATCGCGACCGCGCTGAGCACGCAGCCGGCGATCACGTAGATGCCGACGCCCCACACCGCACCGGTCGCGCCGACCAGCCACGCGCTGAGGTACGGCGCGAACCCGCCGCCGAACACCGCAGTGAGTTGATATCCCAGGTTGACGCCGGTGACGCGCGAGCGGGTGTCGAACAGCTCGGACAGAATCGTCTGGGACAGCGCGGACATCGCCATCACGAACACCGAGAAGCCGAGCACCATCGCGACCGCCACGAGGACCGGGTTCTTCGTCTCGAACAACCAGAACACCGGGAAGATCGCCGCGGCGAGCCCGGCGCAGCCGCCGAGGAACACCGGTTTCCGGCCGATCCGGTCCGACAACGCACCCCAGGTCGGCGCGAGAATGATCTGCGCTCCGGCGGCGACCATTGTCGCGGTGAGTGCCACTGACGCGGGCATGCCGAGATCTTTTTTGATGTACGAAGCGCCATACGTGGTGATCACGTAGCCGCCGATGCTGTTGGCGAAACCGAACAGAACGCCGTAGATCAAATTGCGCGGACGGCGCAGCACGGCAACCAGCGGAATGCGCGCGCTGGGATCCTTCTTGCGGGCGCGCTCGAACTCCGGTGTTTCGCCCACCCGCAGCCGGATGACCAAGCCCGCGACCAGCAGCACGAAGCTCAGCAGAAACGGGATCCGCCAGCCCCAGGCCAGGAAATCCCGGTCGGGAAGCATCGCGAACAACGCCATCAAACCGGAGGAAATGAGCAGCGCCACGCCTGCCCCGGAAAGGAGCAACGCACCGTAGAGACCGCGTTTGCGCGGCGGGGCGTGCTCGACGGCCAGCGAGATCGCGCCGCCCATTTCTCCGCCCGTCGAAAACCCCTGCAGCAACCGCAGGATGACGAGCAGAATCGGGGCCGCGACGCCGATCTGGCGGTATCCGGGCAGCGCGCCGATGAGAATCGTGGCGATCCCCATCAGCACGATGGTGAGGATCAAGGCGATCTTCCGGCCGAACCGGTCCGCGATGTGGCCGATCACGACGCCGCCGACCGGGCGCAGCACGAACCCGACGGCGAAGGTGGCGAACGACGACAACTGCCCGGTGAGCGGGTCCGCGGACGGGAAGAACACGGCCGGGAACACGACGGCGGCGGCTAGGCCGAACAGGTAATAGTCGTAGTACTCGAGCAGCGTGCCGATACTGGAAGCCAGCACCGCGGACCGGCGCGCCGAACGAGGCGGGGCCGAGCCGGAGTCGTCCGAGTGAGAGCTGTCCGCGCCCATGACGCCCGCACCTCCTGATCCGATGGCGGATCAAGGCCGGTCGACCTCGACCCGACAACCCCCGAATCACGCATTTTCGAGATACCGTAGATACGTCTTCTATTTCGGAAAGATTAGTCTATGCTGGCGGCGTCGGACAAGGGGAATCTCGGGCGGGCGCCGGCGGGTTTCCGCAGCGCGCGGCGGGCCGCCGGGCCGTGGAGGGGTCGTCCATGACGTTGAGCCGTCGTCGTCTTTTGCAGTTGTCCGCGGTCGCCGCGGGCACGGCCGTGGTCGGGACTGCAACCGCGGCGGAGGCGGCCGAAAGGGAACCGGACTGGGCCGCGTTGCGCAGGCGGCTGCACGGCGCGCTGCTGCAGCGAAATCACGCTGGCTACGAGGAAATCCGCCCGCCGTTCAACATCCTTTACGACGACCGCTACCCGCCGGCGATCGCCCGGTGCGTCGACACCGACGATGTCCGGAAGTGCCTTGAGTTCGCCGCGGAAAACACAATCCCGTTCGCGGCTCGCAGCGGCGGCCACAGTTATGTCGCATATTCCACTCCGGGCGACGGATTGGTCGCGGACCTCAAGCTGATGAACCGCGTGGAGGTGCGCCGGAACGGCACCGCGGTCGTCGGCCCCGGCACGCGGCTGATCGACGTCTATCACGCGCTGGCCGCCGAAGGCCGCGCGCTGCCGGGCGGAACCTGCGGTTCGGTCGGCATCGCCGGGCTCGCGCTCGGCGGCGGAATCGGCGTGCTGATGCGGAAATACGGGCTCACGTGCGACCACCTGGCCGGCGCGAAAGTGGTGACGCCGCGCGATCTGCGGGTGCGTTCGGTCGACCCGGGTTCGGACCTCGGCTGGGCGCTCACCGGCGGAGGCGGCGGGAACTTCGGCGTCACCACCGAATTCACCTTCCGCACGGTGCCCGCGCCGCCGCGGGTCACGGTGTTCGTGGTGAACTTCCCCGAGGGATCCGGCACCGACGTTTACGGGGCCTGGCAGGACTGGATCACCGCCGTGCCAAGGGAATTCTGGTCGAATATCTCGGTGCTCGGCGGCCCGAACCCGGCCGCGGGCGTGCCCGGCTGCCTCCTCGGCGGCGAGCGGCAGGCGCGCGAACTCATCGCCGATCTGGAACGCCGCGCCGGGGTCAAGGGCACCGTCAGCGGTTTCCAGGAGACCGATTATCTGGGTGCGATGGATTTCTGGTCCGGAAACCTGGGGCGGCGTCGATTCATGGCCGCTTCTCGAGTCCTGGCACGGAAAGCTGATCCGGCACAGATGAGCGCGCTCGTCACCGGCGAGACCAAGATCGCGCTGGAAGTGAATCCGCTCGACGCCGCGGTTTCCGACGTCCGCCCCACCGACACCGCGTTCGCCCACCGCGGCGTTTTCGGCGACGTGCAGGTTTATCTGTCCGCCGACCCGGACGTCGACCGGGAGACCGCGAAGCACGAAGTGAACGACGTCCAGGCGCGACTGGCGAAATTCGCCACCGGCGGCGCGTATGTCAACTACATCAACGACGACCAAAAGGACTGGGCCACCGCGTACTACGGGGTGAATCTCGGGACGCTCCGGGCGGTAGCGGCGAAGTACGACCCGAGTGGGGTGCTCGCGTTCGAGCAGGGTCTCTCGCCGCGCCCGGTGTGAGAAGCCGGTCTGCGGCCGGCGCAGGACTCCGGCCGCAGACCGGCGGGCTAGGCGGCGACCTGCAGGATCCAGGTGACGCCGAAGCGGTCCCGGAGCATGCCGAACCCCGGAGCCCACTGGGACGGGCCGAACGCCTCGATGACCGTCGCGTCCTCGGACAGCTTCTTCCAGAACTCGCCGACCTCGTCGACGGAATCGCCGCTGACGGACAGGAAGAACTTCTCCGTGGTCATGGTCATCCCGTTCTCGCGAGTGGTCTCGCCGACCGGCGCGGCGGCGGCGAGGCCGGAGACGTCGTAGGCCATCACCCGGAACCCGTTCTCGCCGACGACCTGACCGAACACCACGCGGTCCGCGCCGGGCGCGTCCTTCGGCATGCCGAAATCGCCGTAGGTCGCGACCCGGAGGTCCCCGCCGAACACCGACCGGTAGAACTCGAGCGCCTCCCTGGCCTCGCCCCGGAAATTCAAGTGGGCGACGGCGTGCACTGCCATGATTTCGACTCCTCGATTCGAGCGCCGGACTCGTTCCCGCGCTGGAACCGAGACTCGCAGCAGTAGCGGTCAGGCAGTGGCCGCTACTTCCGGCATGATCGAAACCATGCGAAAGGTGACCGACGACGAGCGACGGGACCGCATCGGGCTGCGGCACGCATTGGCGACCGCCGCGCCTGGAGTGGAGGCCGCCGTATGCGCGGTCACGTGTTTGCACGCGACCGAGGCCAGCAGCATCTACCTGTCCGCGTACGCCCGGGCCCGCGCCGACCGGGAGTCCATTTCGGACGCATTGTTCGGCCGGCGCACGGTGGTGCGCCAGCTGGCGATGCGGCGGACTGTGTTCGCGTTCCCGGTCGATTTATTCGCTGCGGCAAGGGGAAGCGCATCGGCTCGCGTCGTCCGGCAACTGACCGCACGGCTGGCGAAGGATGCCGAACTGGCTGGGATCGACGATGGTCCGGCTTGGGTCGCCAACCGGTGCGCCGAGGCTCTCGCGGCGATCCGCGAAGAACCCGGCACCGCTTCCCAGCTACGCGCCCGGGTTCCCTCGCTAAGCACACGGATCGCCGCTGAAGGACGGCCCACGGTTCTCGCCCCTGTTGGGTCGCGCGTCCTTTCCGTGCTCGCAGCCGGCGGTTCGGTCGTGCGCGGGGACAACGCCGGTCGCTGGCAGGCGTCGCGTCCAGTGTGGACGGCGGTTGAGCAATGGCTCGGCGAGGATCCGGGTGTGCTGGACGAACGGGAGGGCTACCGGGAGCTGGTGCGGCGGTGGCTGTGGTCGTTCGGGCCGGGGACCGAGGACGATCTGGTGTGGTGGCTCGGCGCGACGAAAACCGCAGTCCGCCGGGCGCTGGACGACGTCGGCGCGACGCCCGCCCTGCTGGAGGACGGAACCCCGGCGTGGCTGCATCCCGACGACGAGGAGGAGGTCCGCCTCGACGGCGACTGGGCGGCGCTCCTCCCGACCCTCGACCCGACGACCATGGGCTGGCGCCGCCGCGACTTCTACCTCGGCGACCATGGACCGCACCTCTTCGACGGCGCGGGCAACGCCGGTCCGACCGCTTGGTGGAACGGGCGGATCGTCGGGACGTGGACGCAGCAGCCGGACGGCGTCGTGGAGATGGTGCCGATCGATCCGTTGCCACGGACCGCGGCGAGGGCGCTGGATGAGGAGGCCGCGAAGCTCACCGCCTGGTTCGACGGTGAGGTGGTGGCGACCGGTTACGTGCCGCCGCTGGTTCAGGGTCGGGTCAGTCGCGGCGGCGGAGCTTCGGGTCGGTAAGCGACGGCGGGGCATACGACACGTCGATCGGGCCCACATCGGCGCCCGGCGCGACGATCTCGTCGATCCGGTCCAGGACATCGTCGTCCAGCCGGGTCTCGGCACCGGCCAGCAGGTCGTCGAGCTGCGGCAATGTCCGAGGGCCGAGGATCGCGGACGTCACGGCGGGATGGTTGACCGCGAACGCCAGCGCCAGATGCGTCAGCGAAAGCCCGGCTTCCTCAGCCACCTTCGCGAATTGCTCGACCGCCGCGTGTTTGCGCTCGTCGCTCATGTGCCGTGGCACGAAACGCAGCTGCGCTTCCCGGAGCCGCTCGCCGCCGGGCCGGTAGCGACCGGTCAGCAGGCCCATCGCGAGCGGACTCCACACCAGGACACCCATGCCGTACCGGTCGCACACCGGCAGGATTTCGCTCTCGATCCCCCGGTTGAGCAGCGAGTACGTCGGCTGCTCGGTCCGCAGCCGGGCCAGCCCCGCGCGTTGCGACACCCATTGGGCTTCGACGATCTCGGACGCCGGGAAGTTCGAGGACCCGACGGCGCGCACCTTCCCGCTGCGCACCAGGTCGGTCAGCGCGGAGAGGGTTTCCTCCAGATCGGTGTCCGGGTCGGGATGGTGGAGCTGGTAGAGGTCGAGGTGGTCGGTTCGCAAGCGCCGCAACGACTGTTCCACCTCCGCGACGATCCAGCGCCGGGAGCTTCCGCCACGGCCCGGGCCCATCGAGCCGTTGACCTTCGTGGCCACCACGACCTCGTCGCGGCGGCCTTTCAACGCCGCGCCAAGGATCTCCTCGGACTCCCCGCCTGGTCCGTAAACGTCGGCGGTGTCAACGAAGTTGATCCCCGCGTCGAGCGCCCGGTGCACCATCCGGACGCACTCGTCGTGATCGGGGTTGCCGATCTTCCCGAATTTCATCGTGCCTAGGCAGTAGGCGCTGACCTTGATCCCGGTCCGCCCCAAAAGCCGCATCTGCATGTGCCGGTTACCTTTCCTGAGCAACGCCACGGTGGCAGGGGAAGCGGCCAGGAAGTGTCCGCTACCGCGCAGAATCTGCGAAGGTGCTCAGGTGACCGACGTCGTGCTACCGCCCCGAATCCGACGCGGAGACCGGGTACGGCTTGTCTCTCCGGCGAGCTGGCCGACTTAACGAGGCCTACCTCGATCCCGGCGTGCGCGCGGTCATCGCGACCCGCGGCGGGGTCGGGGCGTACCGGATCGCGGACGGGATCTTTCGCGGCCGTGCGCGCGGATCCCAAGCCGCTCATGGGGTTCAGCGGCTGCTGTTCGAGACCGAACCCACGACGCTGCGCCGCGACCCGGATTCGCTCACCGCCGCGGTCTCGTTTCCCGGCACCGCTCCGCTGTCAGTCCCGCTCGAAGCTGGACGCGGACACGCTCGCCGTCGGACCGGCGGTCAGCTAGGACCCCCAGCTCAGATGCCGGAAGTGCAGCCCGTTCTTCGACTCCTGCCATTCCCCGACGGTGTCCGGTTCGCGGCCGATCTCCGGCGCGTAGACGTCGCCCTCGAAGGACTCTCGGAGTTCGGTCACCTCGATCCGGTCGGCGAACGGCAGCGACTCCTGATAAATCCGCGCGCCGCCCATCACCCATACGTCACCGTCGGCGGCCGCAAACGCTTGCTCCAGGCCGGGGAACGTTTCCGCGCCGTCCTGCGGCGTGCGGGACACCACGAGGTTCCGCCGTCCCGGCAGCGGCCGGACGCGCTCCGGCAGCGACTCCCACGTGCGCCGTCCCATCAGCACCGTCGCGCCCGCGGTCACGGTGCGGAAGTGCTTCATGTCCTCCGGGATGTGCCACGGCAAGGCGTTGTCGCGGCCGATCACACGGTTCGCCGACTGCGCCCAGATGAGTCCGATCATCAGACGGCCACCGGAGCCTTGATGCCGGGATGCGGGTCGTAGCCCTCCAGCGAGATGTCCTCGTAGCGGTACTCGAACAGGCTCTCGGCCGGCTTCAGGCTCAGCGACGGGAATGGCCGCGCGTCCCGGGAAAGCTGCTTGCGCACCTGCTCGACGTGGTTGTCGTAGATGTGGCAGTCCCCGCCGGTCCAGACGAAATCGCCGACGCGCAGACCGACCTGGTCGGCGATCATGTGCGTCAGCAGGGCGTAGCTCGCGATGTTGAACGGGACGCCGAGGAAGAGGTCGGCGCTGCGCTGGTAGAGCTGGCAGGACAGTTCGCCGTTGGCCACGTAGAACTGGAAGAACGCGTGGCACGGCGGCAGCGCCATCTGCGGGATGTCCCCGACATTCCACGCCGACACGATGATCCGCCGCGAATCCGGGTTCTCGCGCAGAGTGCGCAGGACCTCGCTGATCTGGTCGACCTGCCCGCCGTCGGGCGTCGGCCAGGACCGCCACTGGACTCCGTAGACCGGGCCGAGGTCGCCGTCCGGGGCGGCCCATTCGTCCCAGATCGTGACGCCGTGGTCACGCAGCCAGGTGACGTTCGAGTCGCCGCGCAGGAACCACAGCAATTCGTACGCGATGGAGCGGAAGTGCACCTTTTTCGTGGTGATCAGCGGGAATCCGTCGGCCAGCCGGTAGCGCAGCTGGTGCCCGAAAATCGACCGGGTGCCCGTACCGGTGCGATCCCCCTTCCGGGCTCCCGTGTCGAGCACGTGCTGAAGCAGGTCTTCGTACTGCGTGTCCGGCATGGCTGCCGATGTTAGTCGAGACAGCGCCGTGTCAGCCGGATATCAGCCGCGGCGGTGACGCTGGTCGCACCACCACCCAGAGGGGGATCTTGATGACACGCCCGCCCGGCCTGCCGCTCGACCGCGACGCAGGCCCGTTCGCCCCGCCGTCCGCCATCACCCGGCTGCGGGAGATCCGGCCGGTGAGCCCGCTGAAGTTCCCGGACGGGCACGACGGCTGGCTGGTCACCGGCTACGACGCGGTCCGCCAGGCACTGGCCGACCCGCGGTTCAGCTCGCGCCAGGACCTCGGCCCGCTGCATGTGCCCTACGAAACGCCGAACATGTCCGAGACGCTGGACGCGCCCGTCGCGTCGCCCCAGACGCCGGGCGGGTTCGTCACGATGGACCCGCCGGACCACGCCCGGCTGCGCAGGAAGCTCACCGGCACGTTCACCGTCAACCGGATGAAACGGCTCGAGGAGCACATCACCGAAATCGTGGAGCGCCAGCTCGACCATCTCGCGGATCTCACGCCGCCAGTCGATCTGGTTGCGGAATTCGCGCTTCCGGTGCCGTCGCTGGTCATCTGCGAAATGCTGGGCGTCCCGTATTCCGACCGCGACATGTTCCAGAAGAACATCGCGCAATTCATGATCCGGGACCAGAGCATCGAGGACAAGACAATCGCCTGGACGGAGATCAATTCGTATCTCCGAACACTCGCGGCAGGCAAGCGCGCGAACCCCGGCTCCGACATCCTGTCCGACCTGGCCCACGACGACGACGTGAGCCTCGAGGAACTCGTCGGGATCGGCTTCCTGCTGCTGCTCGCCGGACACGAGACGACGGCGAACGTGCTCGCGCTCGGCACTTTCGCCCTGCTGGAAAACCCGGAGCAACTGGACGCGCTGCGCGCCGATCCGGATCTGATCCCCGGCGCGGTCGAGGAATTGATGCGCTATCTCGCGGTGGTCGACGTCCTGTTCCGCTACGCGTCCGAAGAACTCGAACTCGGCGGCGAAAAGATCCCCAAAGGGTCGACCGTTCTCATTTCGATCCTGGCCGCCAATCGCGATCCTTCGCATTTTCCCGAAGGCGATGCCCTCGACGTCGAGCGGAATGCCCGCACACATCTGTCTTTCGGCCACGGCGTGCACCAATGCCTCGGCCAGCAGCTCGCCCGGATCGAAATGCGTGCCGGATTCGCCAGACTGCTGCGCCGCTTCCCGACGCTCGCGCTCGCCGTCCCGCCGAGCGACGTGCCGCTGCGGACCGCCATGAACATCTACGGCGTTCACGAGCTGCCCGTGACCTGGTGAAACCGCATCGTCAACGGATCAGTTGACGCATTCGACGTCAACCTATACGTTGACGAACATGACCGACTCCGTGCAGGCGATGGCGACCAGGTACTTCCGGCAACGCGAAAACCCGTTCCTCAGCGAACTGGTGCGCACCGCGAGATCCGGGCGCCACCCCGGCGAAGACCTCAGCGCCGAGAACGCGGCGGGGGCGTTGCACCTGGTCCCGGACGTCCGAGACGACCTGGACCGGGCGGAGGTCACGCTGATCGAATCGGTTCTCGACCGCGGCTGGACCTGGGAACAGCTGGGGGCGGAGTACGGCAACCGGTCCAAACAGGCGATGCAGCAGCACTATCGGCGGCGCGGCGGGACCCGTTCCTGGCCGCCGAGGGAACGCCCGCCGCGCACCGAATCGCCGCACCGGCTGACCGACGAGGACCTCGACCCGGCCGACGTGGCGAACGTGCGCGAGGCGATCAGCGCCCTGCTCGCCACCGCGCACGACGTCGCCGAAACCCACACCGTCGACGGGGTGTGGACCGCGGGCGAACCGATCCTGGAGGAGATCTCGACGATCGGGCTGGATCCGTTGCCCCGCTTGGAAGTCGCGTGCCGCGCAGCGGCCGGGGCCATCTCGGACATGGTCGTCGCGGGATGGGAACGCCGCGATCCGGGACGGGAGGAGCGGCGGCGGCAGTCGTGGACGGTGCGGCTCGAGGACGAGATGCGGGACATGGCGTCCTGGCTCGACCGGGACCCGCAAGGACGGCTCCTCCCCCGCGTCGACCGCCCGCTGACCGTCGGGACGACCACCGCCGTACGGGCGGACCACGTCGAAATCGCCGCCGAGGACGTCGAGCAGGTGCAGGAGTCGATCAGCCTGACCCTCGACCGGCTCGAAGCCCACCGAGCGGTGTTCGACCAGGTCATCGACGAACTGCGGCGACGGCAGGCCGAACTGTCCTGAGTGGATTCACCGGGACTGCGGCCACTTGTCCCACGGCCGCTCCTTGTCCTTCGCGAACGGTACGTCCGAGAGCAGCCCGCGCGGGATGAGCACCAGCGCTTCGCCCGCGAAGCTGACCCCGATCGCGAGCTGATGCGGCCGCGCCTGTTCGTGCATGCCGAATTTCACTGCCAGCACAGTGAATCCGATCGACACGGCCACGCCGAGCACGAACAGCGCGAGGCTCGATTTCCGGTAGCGCTGCCACAACTCGCCCTTCTTCGCATACAGCCGGATCGTCGCACCGCGCGCCGCGCCGAAGGCGAGACCGACCGCGCAACTGCCGACGATCCACCACACGTCAGTGCCGGTCAGCCCGTTGAACCCAACCACGCCCGCGCCGCCGATGGCGATCAGCACCACCGGCGGCGCGACGGTGTCACGCCAGTTCAACGGCTCCCCGAGCATCCGGAACACCAGCATCACCACGGCGCCGACGACCAAGCTCACGAGCACCCACCCGCTCATCGCGGATCCCCCTCCGCCAAACGCCTGACCTCGTGAGTGCTCGCGCCGGTTAGAACCGGCACCGTCACGCACGAGCCCCAGCACCCCGTATTTAGCACCTTCATGCTAAATCCATCGTGGCACCACCGTGCTATAAACGCAACCATGCCCAAGATCGTGGTCCCGGAGGACCGGCGGAAGGCCGTGAGCGAAGCCGCGGTCCGGGTCGTCCGCCGCTGCGGCGTCGAGGGCGCGACGCTCGGCAACGTGGCCAAGGAAGCAGGCCTCGCGATCGGGTCGATCCGGCATTACTTCGCCGACCACGAGGCGATGATGCTCTTCACCATGGACCAGCTCGGCCGCCGGATCGGCGAGCGCGTCGCGGTCCGCGCGGACCTGCTCCTCAAGGCGAACACCGACCGCCGGACGCTGGTCGAAGACCTGCTCTCCGAGTTCCTCCCGCTCGACGACGACCGCCGGGACGAGGCGGTCGCGTGGCTGGCGTTCACCGTCGCCGCGCGCACCCGGCCGGCGTTCCGCGCGAGCGCCGACGCCCAGCACCAATACCTGCGCGACCTGATCACCCGGATCCTGCGCGAGGCCGCCGCGCTCGGCAGGCTCTCCGAGGAACTGGACCTGACCGTCGAGTCGGTCCGGCTTTCCGCATTGCTCGACGGATTGACCATGCAAGCGGTGCTGCACCCGGAATCGACGCCCCCGGAATTGCTCCGGAAAGCGCTGCGGCAAAGCCTGCCGTAATCCCGGTTCCCTTGTGGGCCAACATCCCCGCAGCGCGATTCATCGGGTGTGAACGCGCTGTGAATATTGCGAATTACCTGTCGCCGCGACGCGCGAAACCGCGGCGGTGCTAGCCGTTTCCCCGCGCAACCGGCTGTGAACACTCACACCGCGTGCCGGGGCCGTTGCTCTGCGGGAACGAGCGAGCACACAGTGATGCTCGGCCGGGTCACCCCGGCAAGCTCCCTTCCCCGTCTGGCACAAGGAGATTCGATGGATTACCGACCCACCCGGCGGACAGTCCGGATTACGGTGGCGACCGGGGCAGCCGCGCTTGCCGTGGCACTGCTGCCGGGCACCGCGCTGGCCCAGTCGACCAACGACGCGAATCAGCCGAACGGCCTCATCAAGACCGCCACGCACACCCAGGTGCGCGAAGTGCAGCCGCTCGGCGGGCACCTGAACCGCGCGGCGCTGCCCGCGTCGAAGCAGCTCACGTACAACCAGCAGGTACAGGAAAACGACCAGTGGTGCTGGGCCGCGGACGGCTCCAGCATCGAGCAGTCCCAAGGCGGCACCGCCTCGCAGGCCGATTTCTGCGCGGCGGGCAAGGGAACCCAGTCCGGGTACTGCCCGAACGAAGGCGGGCAGATCTCGGAGATCGTGCAGGGCTTCCAGGGCACCGGATTCTCCGCGGAGAGCGCCAACGGGCCGATCAGCTACGACTCGGTCCAGAACCAGGTCAACTCCGGAATTCTCAACCTGACCGGGATCTACTGGACCTCCGGCGGCGGGCACGCCGAGGTGATCTACGGATACGACAGCGCCAACAACTCGATCATGGTCGGCGACCCGTGGCCCAGCTACGAGCGCTACCAGACCTGGGACTACACCCAGTACCAGAGCAACGCCCAGTTCACCTGGAACGACACCATCGTCAACATCAAGAAGGGCTGACGAGCCGCCATGGGTGAGATCTGCCGGAAGTTCGCCGCCGGCGCGGCGATCGCGGTCGCGGCGCTCCTGTCCGCCGGTCCCGCCGAGGCCGCCGGGGCCTCGTGGGTCGCGCTGCCGTCGGAGCAGGACGTCGCGGCCGCGGTCAAAGCCGCGGAAACGGCGCGCGCGATCAGTTTCGCCACGTCGAACTTCCGGCAGGTCGGCCACGGCGAGCCCGGCCGGATCACGGTCGGGCACAAGGGAATCCCGGTCTACACGCTCAATCCCGACTTCGTCGCGGCGAAGCCGGGAGCCCCGGCCGGAGTGCTGCGGTCGATCGCGGTGACGGCCACCTCGGCCACCGGCGCGAAAGCCACCCTCCGCGCCGCGCCCGACCACGCCGCGCCGAGCGGCTGGTCGGTCGGGAACGTGTTGTCCGGCAACGACGAGGAGACGCTCAGCGCCCGGCTGCGCCCGGGTTCGGTGCTGCTGAACGAACCGCAGATCAACGGCTGGTACGACCTCGGCCGCGACGGCGTCGTGCTCCTGCAGGCCAGCCTTCCCCAGTCGCCGGTCGGCCAGTTCACGCCGATCGCCGACTACGAGCAGCAGGTGCATTCCCGCTACGCCGACAAACTGCCCGGCTCGAATTACCAGCGCGGCGGCGGAATCGGGTTCAAGCAGACCCTCCAGCGCGACACCGGGCCCGCCGGTTCGCTGACCGTCGGGCTGATCGTGCTCGGCTCCGCGGTGGCGGCGGGCGGCGCGTTCCTGTTGTGGCGCTGGACGAAACGGCGGATCAGTCCCAAATGAGATCGACCCCGGCGATGCCTACGCCGAGTTCCTCGAAGTAGGCGCTGACCGTGTTCCCCGGCCCGCAGAACAGCGGCTCGCGGACGAGCAGCTCCAGGTCTTCCCTGGGCCGGACGGTCCGCAGGCAGCGCGCGGGCAGCGCGGCCGGGTCGAAGCGCAGCCGCAGCAGGTACGCCGACATGCGGGAGCGCACGACCCGGTGGAAACTCCCCGGCCGGACCGAGGCGGCGGGACGCAGCGTGAACCCGAACGTGTGCGTCTCCCCCTCGGCGAGGCCGCGGTCGAAGAGCACCTCGAACACCATCCCCGCCGAGCGCATGCTGCGCCGCACCCGCCCGACCCGGCAGCCGTCGACCGCGATGATCTCCGTCGCCGTGACGTCGCTGCCGTCCTCGTCCTGGTGCGTGACCAGGAAACTGTCCGGACCGGATCTTCGGGCCCGCACCACCATGGTCGACGAGATCTCCTCGGTCCGGCCTTCCGCACCGAGGGTCAGCACGTCGACGACCGTCGCGACGTCCAGGTCGGCGTTCTCCTCGACGCCGGGCGTTCCGCTCAGCTCGTCACGCAGCGCAAACGTTTCCGCCCAGCTCTGCTGGAGTTCCGGCAGCGACGGCCTGCGGTCGGCGTCCGCGGTCCGATGCGGCCCGATCAGCACGACCAGGCTGTCCGGCGGCAGGTTCAGCACCGACTCCAGAGCGCGCACGACGTCGAGCGACCGTGGCGCGGACGGACTGCGCAGGCCGCGCTGCCAGTAACTCAGCGTGGACTCCGCGACCGAAACCCCATGCGCGGCAAGGTGCGCGCGAAGCCGCGAAAGGGACAGCCCGCGCCGGTCGACGGCCTCGGACAACGCGCGGTGAAACGGGCCGGACCGGACTGTTCGCGACGACCACCGGACCGCCAAGCTCTGCTGCTGCATCTGGCTTCCCCTGCTCGTGCCGAATAGCTGTTCAGCATGAGCAGTTCGTGACCGGGCAACAACCGCCCATGGTCGAGAATCGGACATTTCCCCCGGCCTGGGGAGGCTCAGCCGTCCTCGAGTGTCCGCCAGATGCCCGCCAGAAGGCGCAGCTGCTCGTCGTCCAGCCGGTCGAAGAACAGCGTCCGCAGGTCTTCGTGATGCCGGCGGCGGGCTTTGCGGATCAGCGCGCGGCCCTGCGCGGTCAAAACGGCGTCGAAGCTGCGGGCGTCCACGGCCGATTGGCGGCGTTCGATGAGACCACGGCTGACGAGGCGGTCGGCCAGCCGGGTGAAGCCGCCGGTGGACATCAGCCGGCGCTGAGCGAGGTCAGTCATCCGCATGCCCGCGTCGCCGGCCTCGGCCAACAGGGCTAGCACGCTGTACTCCGCCATGCTCACGTTCAGCGGCGCGAGCCCGTCCGCCAGCGCGCGCCACAGCCGCTCGTGCGTGAAGAGGAATCCGCTCCACGCCTCCTGCTCCAGGTCTCGCAGCCCGTCGCTCGCCATGGCGACACGGTAGCCGGGACCCGGCAAACGGGTGACCACGGCTGCCTCCGGAAATAGTTGTCTGCGCAGACAGGTTAATTCCGGCAGGCTCGGCCGCGAGGCGCGACCGGGCGCCGGAAAGGAGCACCGACCATGGCTGAACTGCGGACCGCCCAGGCCACTGAAGCGCGGCCGTTCGAAATCGGCATCCTGACCTTCGGAGAACTCACCCAAGACCCGGTTTCCGGGGCGCTCCCCTCGCCGCGGCAGCGGGCGCGCGAAACGATCGAGCAGGCGCAGCTCGCTGACCAGGTCGGACTGGACGTCTTCGGCGTCGGCGAGCACCACCGCACCGACTTCGTCGGGTCCGCGCCCACGATCCTGCTCGCCGCGGCGGCCGAGCGCACCGAGCGGATCCGGCTGACCAGCGCGGTGACCGTGCTGAGTTCCGAGGACCCGGTGCGGGTGTGGGAGCAGTTCGCGACCATCGACCTGCTGTCCGCGGGTCGCGCCGAGATCATCGCGGGCCGCGGCTCGTACACCGAGTCCTTCCCGCTCTTCGGCTACGACCTCGCCGATTACGCCGATCTCTTCCGCGAGAAGCTCGACCTCCTGCTGGCGATTCGCGAGCAGAACCCGTTGACCTGGAAGGGAAAGTTCCGCGCGCCACTCGATGCCGCCGACATCGCGCCGCGTGCCGACGGCCTGCCGATCTGGGTGGGCGTCGGCGGATCCGCGGCCTCGGCGGTCAGCACCGGGCGACGCGGACTGCCGATGGCGATGGCGTTGCTGCTGGGACCGTTGACGCAGCACGAGCAGACCGCCGCGCTTTACCGGCAGGCGGCGCGGGAAGCCGGGCACGATCCGGCGTCGATCAGCATCAACGTGCACGGGTATGTCGGGCGCACCAGCCAGGAAGCACGCGAGACCATGTATCCCTACTTCGCGCAGGGCATGCTGGAGAACAACCATCAGCGCGGCGAAGGGATGCGGCTGCCCCGGTCCGCCTTTGACGCGCAGGCCTCGCCCGGATCGGGGCTGCTGGCGGGAAGTTCGGCGGAGCTGATCGAGAAACTGCTTGCCTACCATGAGTTTTACGGTCTGAACCGGGTCTTGGTCCAGCTCGGTTTCGGCGGAATGCCGCAGAAGGAACATCTCGCGGCGATCGAACGGCTCGGCACCGAGGTCGCTCCGGTCGTGCGGCGGGAGATCGCGTCGTGAGCGGGCTGCGAGCGGCGGTCGTCAACGGGAGCCCGAGCCAGCCGTCCAAGACGATGGGACTGGTGGACGTCATCCTGGAAACCCTCGGCGAGCTGGTCCCCATGACGACGACCCGGATCGACGTCTACCGGCTGGGACTTGCCGGATCGATCGAGCGCGCGGACGTGCCGCCGGACGTCGAGGCCGCGTTGCGGACCGCCGAAAAAGCCGACCTGCTGATCGCGGCGACCCCCGTGTTCCGCGGCTCGTATCCCGGGATGTTCAAGCAGTTCTTCGATCTCGTCGACCAGTACGCGCTCGTCGACAAACCCGTCCTGCTGGCCGCGACCGGCGGCGGCGATCATCACGCGCTGGTGCTGGAACACGCGCTGCGGCCGTTGTTCGGATTCTTCCAGGCCCTGACGCTGCCGGTCGCGATCTTCGCTTCCGGCGGGGACTTCGACGGAACCGTGCTGTTGAATCCTCGCGTGCACGGGCGGATTCAGATCGCGGCCGAGTCCGCGGTCCGGTTCCTTCCGGTTCCTGCCTGAGCCCGAGTTCCCGGCGGCAGGAACGGCAGCAACGCAGCCAGTAAGGCTTCTGCCGTTCCGCCGCCGTTCAGCACGAGCAGTTCGCGACCGCCGTTCCTGGTCGGCAACCAGACATTTCCCCCGAGCCACCGGATGCCGCCACCCCTGCAGCGCACAGTCCGCGAACGCCGTCGCGTACTGTCCACCTGCGGCAATCCGCAGGCCCTGGCCAATTTGACACTGATACTTTTCACCTGTCAGTCTAGACTGACAGCTTGGACGAGGGGGTGGAACCTGACCAGCGAAGAGCTCCTCACCGTGCTCGCGGCGATCGGGCACACCCAGCGGCTGCGCATCATCGCGGAGCTGGCGAAGGGCCGCGTGCACGTCAGCGAGCTGGCCCGTCGGCTCGAGCTGTCCCGCCCACTGCTCTACATGCATCTCGAACGCCTGCAGAAGGCCGCCCTCGTCACCGGCAGTCTCGAACTGTCCGAGGACGGCAAAGCGATGAAGTACTTCGAGATCAAGCCCTTCGAGCTGACCCTTGACGTGGACACCATCGTCGCCGCGTTGGCCGAGGACGAGCACGACGGCGGAATGCCGGAAGGATCGGACGAGGTGAAGGGGGTGAGCACATGAGCGGCGGGTTGACAGCCCTCGCCATCGTGCTGGTGTCCATCGGGGGAGTCACCGCGAGCGTGGTGTCTTACTTCCGGTTGCAAAGACATCGGGCCGATGCGGTGGCACTGGCGGGGTATCGCAAACTCGCGCAGCAGGCGATCGCCAATCAGCAGGCGATCGAAACCCGGCTGACGCAGCTCGACGACAGGCTCTCGGAGGTAGAAAAGCTCCTCCGGAGCGTGGGGTGACCGCGACGGCGGACCGGCTGCGAACGCACCGCAATCCGTTCCGCACCCTCTTTTCGGCCAGCCCGTGGACAGCCACCGCCTACCTGCTCAGCTATGTGCCGGCGGGCACGGTCCTGTTCTGCGGGGCGACGGTCGTGCTGGTCGTCGCCTACGCCGCGAACATCACCTGGCTCGGCCTGCCGCTGCTGGTCGGAGCGGCCGGAATCGTCCGCGGCTGCGCGGAAATCGAACGCGCCCGGACCGCCCTTGTCGCCCCGCGCATCGAGGCGCGCTACCGGATCGTCCACGGCTCTGGAGTCTTCACGCAGATGAAGACCCGCTGGACCGACCCCGCGACCCTGCGCGACTGCGCTTATCTCGTCCTGCTCTACCCGGTTCTCCTGCTGCTGGACAGTGCCACGCTGCTGATCTGGCTCACCTCGATCGGCCTGATCACCGTTCCGCTGTGGTACTGGGCGATTCCGCAACAGACGGGCACCCCGCACGGTCTGATCGGCACCGGGTCCGGTGGCGTGTGGATCGGCGACCTGGCCAGCGCATTGCTTGTCGCCGCAGGAGCTTTCCTGCTCTCGACGGCAACTGTGTATCTGGTCATCGGCAGCGCCAAGCTTCATCTCAAGATCGCCCGCGCGATGCTCGGCAAGCCCGCGGACCCGCTCGCCGCGGCCCGGCGCATGCTGGCCGAACCGGGACCGCTGCCCGCGTTGCCAACCCGGTAGTCATCTTCGGCCTTTCTTTATTTGCGAATGACACAAGGTCGACGCCGAGGGATCATCTTCGGCGGGTCTGCCTTGCCGCATAAGGCTTTCCGCTCGGAGGGCCGACGGGCGGCCGCACGCACCCGCGGCGCGAGAAGGCCACCAACTGGCCCGGCCGAGCAACGCGAGCAGCGACGGCAGGATGAGGATCCGGACCACGACCGCGTCCAGCAGGACTCCGGTGGCCAGCGCGAAACCGGTCTGTTTGAGTTCCAGCAGGTGCAGCAGTACGAAGCTGACGAAAACCGACACCATGACGACCGCGGCGCTGGTGACCACGCTTGCCGAGCCGACAATGCCGCGCGAAACCGCCTGTCGCGTCGGCACTCCGTCGAGCACCGCTTCCCGGATCCGGCTGACCACGAAGATCTGATAGTCCATCGACAGGCCGAAAAGGATCACCACGAGGAACAACGGCACCCTGGACCCGATGAAGCCCACCGATTCGAACCCGAGCAGATTCTCCGCCCAATGGCCCTGGAACACCAGGACCAGCAGACCGAACGCCGCGGTCGCCGACAGCATCGTCAGCACGGTGCCGATGAACGCGATCACGAGCGAGCGGAACGCCACCAAGGTCATCAAGAACGACACCAGCAGAACGAAGCCGAGCACCCATGGCAATTGCTCGTCCTGATGCCGGACGTAGTCCTCGTTCTGCGCCACGTCCCCGGATACCCCGTACTCCGCCCCGGGCAGCCCGGCGAACGCCGCCGGCACGAACTGCCCGCGCAGCTGGTGCAAAGCCGCTGTCGCCTGCGGACTGCTGACGTTGTACGGCGTGCCGAGGTGGAGCGTGCCGGTCTTGCCGTCCGCGGACACCGCGATATTCGGGTTGTCGTTGCCCGCGAACAACGGGTTGTCCCGCACCGACGAGGCCAGGGAGTCCAGCGCGCCCTGGATTTGCTCACGTGTCGCGGTACCGGAGCGGACGGCGATCGAGTTGGTCGCGCGCTCGCTCGGGAACGCCTGGTTCACCCGGTCCGCCACCTGCAACGAGGGAATACTCCGGGAGTAAGTGTCATCGCCGGGCACACCGAGCTTCATTCCCAGCGCGGGCAGCGACAGCAACAGCATGCCGCCCACCGACAGGAGCAAGGTCAATCCGGGACGGCGCATCGCGGGTCGCAGCAACGCAGTCCACAGCCGGTGCTGCTCGCCGGTCCGGGCGCGCTTGCGGCGCCAGCGCAGCCGGCGGTCGACCCTGGTCCCGAGTTTGGCCAGCACCGCGGGCAGCACGGTCAGCGAACTGACCATCGCGACCATGATGACGATGACCGTGCCCGCGGCCAGCGACGAGAAAATCACGTCGTCGGCGAAGAACAAGCAGGCGGTCGAGGCGATGACGGCGAAGCCTGACATCACCACGGCGCGGCCGGACGTGGCCGCAGCCAGTTCGATCGCACGTTCGGCAGTGATCCGTCCTCCGGACGCTTCTCGCTCCTCGCGTTCTCGTTTGAGGTAAAACAGCGCGTAGTCCACGCCGACGGCCATTCCCATCATCAAGATGACCTGAGCGCCGACCCCGGCATCCGGGAAGATGTGCGAGACCAGGCCGTAAAGCCCGGTGGCGCCGGCGATCGACGTGATCGCCAGCAGCACCGGCACGCCTGCGGCCAGCACCGAACCGAACACCAGCAGCAGGATCACGAGCGTCACCGGCAGGGTGATCGCCTCCGACAACGCGAGATCGGAGCCGCGCTGGTCGTTGAGCCCCTTGCCGGTGGAGCCTTTCCCGCTTTCCTCGACCCGCAGCGCGGGATTCGCTTTCTGCACCTCCGCGGTCTGCGCGAGCAGCGGTTCGACGTAGAGAGACGCGTCCCGCTGGTCGCCCTTCATGGTCACCTTCACCATGACGGCGTTCCCGTCCGGGGCGACCTGGGGCGGTGCGACCGAAGCGACTTCCGGCAGCACGCGCATCCGGCTGGTCACCTCGGCGGCGGCCGCGTCGGCGGCAGTGCGGTCGAGCGGCCCCTGGTTCGACGTGATCAGCACGTTCTCGACCGCGACCGGGTTGAGCCCGCCGTCGTCGGCGATCTGCTCCATCTTCCCGGCCTCGCCGACGCGAAAGTCGGCGCTGGTGGCGCTGTGCGTGCCGATCATGCTGCCGGCCGCGAAGCACAATGCCACGAAGACGACCCAGCCGATGATGGCCCGCCACGGGTGCGCCGCGCTCCATCTCGCCGCCCGCATGGTGAATGTCCGTTCATGCACGGTCGCCATCCCCTTCTCGTTCCCTGACGAATCCCCTGGTCAGCCACCTGTAAGTTTACAATGACAGATGACAGTCCATGACGTCAAATGAAACATGCGACCGTAGTGCGTAGGCAAGGTGCGGCCGGCGATCACCCCGGCGACCAGGCTGAGCTACCGGCGATCGAGAGGATCGCGGCTCAGGACGCGAAGTAAGCCGTCGCGAACTCCGTCAATCGTTGTGCCGCAGCGGAAAGATAGGTATCCGCACGCTGCACCACCGTCAATGTCCGGTAGCAATCCGGGACATCCAGTCGCAGCCCGACGGCCGTCTCGTCCTTGGCTGCCTGTCGGGCGACCTCCGGTACCAAACCGATCCCCAGCCCGCTCGCGATCAGTTGTCCGGTCGCGCCGGGTTCGTCGCTCTCGCAGGAGTAGTGGGGTTCCAGGCCCGCCTCGGCGAAGAGGCGGTCGGCCAGGGTGCGCGGCCAGTAGCCGGGCCGGGTGGTGACCATGGGCTCGTTCTCAAGGTCCGCCATGCGCACGCGTTTGCGGCCCGCGAGCCGGTGCGTGCTGGGTACGGCTAGCAGCACCTCCTCGCGCAGCAGTTCCCGTGCTTGCAGGCCGGGTTGCAGCAGTGGCTGCGAGGCGAAGCACAGATCTACCTCGCCCGCGCACAGCTGCTGCGCCATGGTTTCCGCGGAGGATTGGTACAGCCGCAGCTCGATGCCGGGGTACTCCGCGCGGAAGGCGCTCATCAGACCGGTGAGCGTGAGCAGGGTTTCCGACGCGACGGCGACCCGCCCGTGCTCCAGGCCGGACAGGTCGACGAGCTCTTGGCGGGCGTCGTCGAGTTCGCGCAGGGCCCGGTCGACGCGGCGCAGGAACGTGGTGCCGAAGTGGTTGAGCCGCAGCCCCCGCCCGGCCCGTTCGAACAGCGGCACGCCGAGATCCGCCTCCAGCCGCGCGATCGCCCGGCTCAGCGACGGCTGCGCGATGTGCAGTTCGGCCGCCGCCTGGCTGAGGTGGCCGCGGTAGGCGACCGCCTGGAAGTAGCGCAGTTGCAGCAGGTCCATCTCATAGCTCCAGGGTCATGAGTATATGCCGAATTTGGTCTTGGACGGCATGAGAAAGGCAGCTTAGCGTCTGGTCGGGGGAAGAGTTACGCGCACAAGGGGGAACAGTGACCGAAGCGGCCCTTACACGCGGGCGGACATTGCTGGTGGTGATGCGGGTGTTCGTGACGCTCCACGCCGTCGCGATCCTCGGTCAGCCGGTGTTCGCCGGGCGGTATCTGATCGGCGATTACGGCATGCTGGCGATGCACGAACTCGGCGCGAACATCGTGTCGACGGTCGCGCTGGCGCAGCTCGTGCCTGCCGCGCTGTACTGGTGGCGGGGCGGCGTCCAGTGGCCGTTCTGGGCGAGCCTGCTGCTGGCCGCCGGCGAAACCGCGCAGTACTTCGCGGGTCAGGCAGGTGCTCTTGACCTGCACATTCCGCTCGGCGTCGCGCTGGTCGCGATCGCGCTCGGGACGTTGTTCGGCATCTGGCGGACCGGAGCGCGGCGATGAGCGGGATGTCGCGACGCCGGTTTCTCGGATTGGCGGGCGGTGCCGGAGTGGTGCTCACGGCTGGGTTCGTCACCCCGCGACTGTTCCGGACTGCTGCCGCCACCGGTGAGCTGTTAACCAGCGAAGTGCCGCTGCCGCAACCGTTTCAGGTTCCGCTTCCGCTCCCGCCCGTGCTGAAGCCGGTGTCCCGGGACGGCGGCGTCGACCGGTACGAGATCGTCCAGCGGGCGAGCACCGCGGAGATCCTGCCCGGACTGCGTACGCCGATTTGGGGCTATCAAGGCACTTTCCCCGGCCCGACGATCGAATCCCGCAGCGGTCGGACCACAATCGTCCGGCACCGCAACGAGCTTCCGGTGCCGACGGTCGTGCACCTGCACGGCGGACGCACGCCACCGGAGTCCGACGGATACGCCACCGATCTCGTCCTTCCCGCCGACGGCCGGTATCTGGCCGGTGCCGGGCACGGCCATGCGGGGATGACCGATCCGGACGCCGTCGTCACCACTGGCACCCGCGAGTACACGTATCCGTTGCGGCAGAAGGCCGCGATGCTCTGGTATCACGACCACCGGATGGATTTCACCGGCCCAGCGGTGTATCGCGGGCTCGCCGGGCTGCACATCGTCCGCGACGCCGAGGAAGACGCCTTGCCGCTGCCGCGCGGCGAGCGGGAGATCCCGCTGATGATCACCGACCGCGCGTTCGCTGAAGACGGATCGATGCGTTACCCGTCGCTCGACCCTTCTTTGCGAACCGTGCCCGGCGTCGAAGATGCTTACGCCGCAGGGGTTCTGGGTGACGTGCTGCTGGTGAACGGAGCACCCTGGCCGGTCGCGGAAGTGTCGGCGACCCGGTATCGGCTGCGCTTCCTCAACGGTTCCAATGCCCGCCGCTACGATCTCGCGCTCGACCCGCCGCCCCAGAGCGGACCCGCGTTCACGCAAATCGGTTCGGACCAAGGGTTGCTCGACGCCCCGCGCGGGCACGAACATCTGCCGATCGCGCCCGCCGAACGATACGACATGGTGGTCGACTTCGGTGCCTATCCGGTCGGCACCGAGGTGACACTGGTCAACCGTCTCGGCACCGGGACCACCGCGCAGGTCATGCGCTTCCGTGTCGTCCGCCGAGCCAAGGACGACAGCCGAATCCCGGCCGAACTGTCCGAAGTGGAGCGACTTGACCGGGCACAAGCGACAGTGACGCGCGAGTTCGCTTTCCGAAGTGGACAGTTCAACGGCAGGCACGGCTGGACCATCGGCGGCGAGGCCTTCAGCCCGACGAAGATCGCCGCCCGGCCGAAGCTCGGCGACGTCGAGATCTGGCGCTTCATCGCGGATCTGCACCATCCGATCCACCTGCACCTGGTGCACTTCCAGGTGCTTTCCCGCGGCGGCAAGGATCCCGCTCCGCACGACGCGGGCCGAAAGGACACTGTGGACCTTCAGCCCGGCGAAGCGGTCGAGGTGATCGCCCGGTTCGACGGCTATCGCGGGCGGTACATGTTCCATTGCCACAACGCCGAGCACGAGGACATGGGAATGATGGCCACGTTCAAGACCGTCTAGCAGGTGGCACGGTCACCGCGAACTCCGGCCGTTGGGCGTTCTCGTCACCGTGACCCCGCGCGGGCATCTTCCTACGCTGACCTCGACGGTTTCCTCTTCGATTCTGGAGGTACGGCAATGAGCTCCACAGCCCGATTGGCCGGTGCGGCGCTGGGGCTGTCCGCGGTGCTGGCCCTGACCGGCCAGACCGCCGCGACGGCCTCGCCCAGACCGGCGGCGAATTCGGTGACGTGCAATTCCGGTCCGCTGCAAGTGAAGTTCTCCGAGTTCCCCGGCTCCCCGCCGAACGTGTTCTGGTCGCTCGGCGTCTTTTGTTCCGCTCCGGCGCAAATCTCCCTGTCGTCCCGATTGACGACGGGGTTCGGCACGCTGGCCTTCGGCACCAATCCCAGTGCGTTCACCCAGCTGCTGTTCACCACCTCGCCCGGCAACAAGTCCGTGTCGGTCCCGACGGGCTTCCCGGTGGAAGCGCTGGCTTCGGCCACGATCGCCAACCGCACCGGAGGCATCGTGACCATCGCCGGCTCCGCGGGCGGAAATTGCACCCGGAACAATTCGGTGCAGGTGACGTGCAATTACGCCAGCGGTTTCTTCCGTCCCTGACCGGGAGGAGACGTCGAGTGCCGACGGCCGCGGCACTCGGCGTCACTGGCGCGCGGACAGCGCGGCGAGAGCCAAGTGCAGCAAATGCAGTTCGTGATATCCGCTCACCGACAGCCCGGTGCGCTGCTCGATGTGCCGGAGCCTGCGATCGAGAGGGTTGGGGTGAACGTGCAGCGCGGCGGCCACCCGCCGGCGGTCGGCGTTGCCGAGCACCCAGCCGCGCAAGGTCTCCACGAGCACCGGCGAATCGGCCAGCGGCGCGACCATTCCGGACAACCTCGTCGCGAGGTCCCGATCGGCCGACACCAGCCGATCCGCCAGCACATGCGACAAGTCGTAAAATCCGGCCGGATAGCCGCGACCGCGCACCAGCAGCCAGACTGTCACCGCTTCCCGGAAGGCAGCGAGAAGTTCCTGCGTGCGTCCCTTGGCCAACACCACCTGGACACCCGGGCCAAGCGCGCCGAGAGCCGGGACCAGCGAGTGTTCCGGCACCCGGATCCCTGATCCGTCGAAGACGGGCAAGGGATGCAGCAGAATGACGAAATTCTTGCGCCCCACCGCTAACGCACCGCTTTCGAGCAGTGCCCGCTCAAGCCGGGCGAGCTTGCCCGCGGTGTCGCCGTGCGAATCCGCGGGCGACACCAAAGCAACCAGATGCGCCGGAGCCCGCGAGCCCACCGCGGCGGCCGAACCGCTCAGCAGACCGCGGATCACCTGTTCCCGGTACCGCCCGGTTTCCGCTTGTTGCTGATGCCAGTCGAAGAACGCGCCCAGTTCGGCGTCCTCGGCCAGCGGGCCCAGCTGAGCCGACCACATCACCAGCGGCATCAGCGTGGCGCGGTCGGTCACCGACGCTTCGGCGAGCGCGATCCGCATCGCGGCGGTGTAGCTCGTGGTGACGCCGAGCCGCAGCGAATCCGCGGAAAACCCTCCGTCGGCCACTGTCTTCCCGAACTTTTCGTACGGGGAAAGGGTTTCCGCCTCGACAATCTGGTCCGCCCGCGTACAGTCGAAGGCGAGGTCCGCGCCGAACCGGATGAGTTCGATCGAGCGCGGGATCAGCGCGAGCGCCCCTGGCCCGTGCACGGCCATCGTGGCGTTCAGCTCGGTGCGCACCCCGGTCAGCACCCGGGGCAGCAGCCGTTCCAGAACAGCCCTGGTTTCTCCGCTTCGCATGGCGACGGTTTCCTTGACGGCGAGGTGCGCCCAGCATAGCGGCTGAGCCGGTCGCGCCGGAGCTCATTGGTCCAAACCCACAACCGGACGCGACGACGAAAAGCGAGCACGACGACCAGCAGCCTGCTGCCCGCGCTGAGAAGAACGGGGGTCCGGCCGAGCGGATTGCGCAACGCCCGAAGCATCGCGCCAGCCAAACAGCATATTCCGCAACAGACCTGGCTGACCAGCATGCTGAGCGACATGGTGCCGTCCTCCGGCCAGCCCGTTCCGCCACCGAGGCGGTCAAGCTGATCCGGCTCGGGAGGGACCGGTCCCGAGTGCTCAGGCAGACGCCAGCCGATACCCGGCTCGGAAGGGACCGGTCCCGAATGTTCAGGCAGACGCCAGCCGATACCCGGCCCCGGCGACCGTCTCGATCACCGGCGGGAGTCCCAGTTTCCGGCGCAACGTCATCACCGTGACCCGCACCGTGTTCGTGAACGGATCGGCGTGCTCGTCCCACGCCTTCTCCAGCAACTGCTCCGCACTCACCACCGTCCCGTCCGCGCGCATCAGGACCTCCAGCACCGCGAATTCCTTGGGCGACAGCGGCAAAAACCGGCCATCACGCGACGCCTGATGCCGCGGCAGATCCAGCACCAGCCCCGCCGCCTCCAGCACCGGCGGCAACGCCGGACGCGCCCGGCGGGCCAGCGCGTGCACCCTGGCGACCAGCTCCGCGAAGACGAACGGCTTGGTCAGGTAGTCGTCCGCGCCCAGGTTCAGTCCTTCGATGCGATCGGTGACGTCGGCGGCCGAGGTGAGCATCAAGACCCGCGTCTCGCCGCCCGCGCCGACGATCGCCGCGCACACCTCGTCCCCGTGGACGGTCGGCAGGTCCCGGTCCAGAACGACGACGTCATAGGCGTGCACGGCGACGCGTTCGAGCGCTTCGCCGCCGTCATAGCAGACGTCCACCGCGAGGGAATGGCGGCGCAGCCCCTCGGCGATCGAATCAGCCAGGAGCGGCTCGTCCTCGACAATCAGTACCCGCATTCGATCATCATGCCCTGAACGGCGATAAAGGCGAGATAAGGATCAAGCCGGCAGCCGGACGTCGACGGTCAGCCCGCCGTTCGGGTTGGCCCGCGCGGACACCTCCCCGTCGTGCGCGCGAGCGACAGAACGCACGATCGACAACCCGAGACCCGAGTGATCCGCCGCACCGGTCCGATCCGGCTTCCCGCGCCGGAACGGCTCGAACAGACCCGCGACGGCACTTTCGTCCACATTGGACCCCGAGTTCCGCACGCTCAACGCGGGGGTCGCACCGATCGTGACCGACACCCAGCCATCCGGAACGTTGTAGCTGATCGCATTGCTCACCAGATTCAGCACCAACCGCTCAAGCAGCACCGCATCGCCGATCACCGTCCGCGCGCGTAACCGGGTTTCGACCGTGACGCCAGCGTCTTTCGCCTGAGCAGCAGTGAGCTTCACGACCGAACGGACCACTTTGTCCAGCCGCACCGGTGCCCGCGCGCTGAGTCCGCGATCGCTGCGCGCGAGCACCAGCAGTCCCTCGATCAGCCGTTCGCTGCGTTCGTTGGTCTGCAGCAAATGCGCGCCCAGTTTGGTCAGCACCGGCCCGGCGTCGGGGTTTTCCAACGCGACTTCGATCAGCGTGCGCTGCACCGCGAGCGGCGTGCGCAACTCGTGCGAAGCGTTGGCCACAAAACGTTTCTGGCTGTCGAACGAACCGGCGAGACGGTCCAGCATGCTGTCGAAGGTGTCGGCGAGTTCCTTGAGTTCGTCGCGCGGGCCGTCGAGATTGATCCGCTGATCGAGCTTTCCGGCTTCGAGCCGTCGCGCGGTCGAGGTGATGGTGTGCAACGGCCGCAGCGCGCGGCCGGCCATGAACCAGCCGAACAGCAACGCCAGCGCTGCCGTGACCACCAGTGCGATCGCCGAGGCGAGGACCAAAGTGGACATTGTCGAGCTGCGGTAATCGGTGAGCACCGCCGTGGCCACCCGCTCCGCCGAAGCCGAAGCGGCATCCGCCGGGACCGCGCTCCAGGTCGCTGCTGGCAGCGGCTCGGCGGCCATCGCCTGGCCGAGTTTCAGCGAGACCCCGTCGCCGAGATACTGCGCGGGCGCGGGAAGTTCGTTGCTGACGACGATGTAGGTCACCACTACCAGCACGATTCCGGCCAGCAGGAAGAACCCGCCGTACAGCGCGGTGAGCCGGGTCCGCACGGACAGCCGCAGCGGCCCCCGGCGCGCGCCGGCGCTCTTCTCGGCCACGGATCCTCCCAGGTCGTCGCTGCTGAGGAGTCTGTCGGATCCGGGCATAAAGAGAGGATAAACAAGATCGCTTAACGGGCCTGTATCGCCGCGTCGGTACTACTGGGCCACCGGCGGGAACCGCCCGCTCGAGCGAAGGAGAATCCGATGCGGAAAGCACGTCTGGCGGCTGTCGGGGCCGGACTGGCGCTGACGCTGCTCACCGGGTGCTCGTCCGGGGACACCACGCCGCAGGTGCCGTCGATCTCCAGCCCGAAGGCCAGTTCGGAACCAGGAGCCGCCGCGGGGAAAGCGGATCCCGCCGCGGACCGGGACGCGATGCGCAACTACGCGAAATGCATGCGCGAGCACGGCGTCGACACGCCGGATCCGGGCGAGAACGAAGCTCCGACCATCAACTTGTCCAACGATCCCAAGACCACGGCGGCGCTCGATGCCTGCAAGAAGCTGCTGCCCGGCGGCGGCGTGCCGAAGAAGCTGACCCCCGAGGAGTTGGACAAGGCGCGCAAGGACGCCAAATGCATGCGCGAGCACGGCGTCGACATGCCGGATCCTGACGCGGAGGGCGGCGCGCGGGCGCTGCCGATGAAGGACGACGGAACCAAATTCGAGGAATCGCTCAAGGCGTGCGGAATGGGAATGGCCGGAAAGTGAGCGGAAAACGAGCACGCTGGTTCATCGCCGCGGGAGCGACCGTCGTCGTGGTCGGCACTACCTCGGCGGTCGTACTGACGCATGTCGCCTCCGGCGGCGAACCGGCCGCGGCGGCGAAGCCGGTGGCGACTGCCGAAGTGACCAAATCGGACTTGAAGGAAGAGGAGAACGCGACCGGAAAGCTCGGCTACGGCAAGGAATCCACGCTGAGCGGCAGGAAGAACGGCACGGTGACCTGGCTGCCCGCGCGCGGCGACGTACTTGCCCGCGGCAAGACGGCGTACACAGTGGACGCCAAACCCGTGCCGCTGTTTTACGGAAGCCTGCCGTTCTATCGCGCGCTGAACGACGGCGTGGACAAGGGCCCGGACGTCAAGGAGCTTGAGGAGAACCTGAAAGCGTTGGGGTACGGCGGTTTCGGGACGCCGGACGAGAAGTTCACCGCAGCGACCGCGACCGCGCTCAAACGCTGGCAGAAATCGCTCGGCCGGGAACAGACCGGGTCGTTCGATCCGGCTGACGTCCTGCTCGCTCCCGGCGAGATCCGGGTGTCGGCGGTGACCGGACAGCTCGGCGGCCCGGGAGCGGGCGAGGTCTTCAAGTACACCGGCACGGCACGCGTCGTGGAAGCCGAATTGGACGCGACCAAGCAGAGCGTCGCGGTCAAGGGCGCGAAGGTATCCGTCTCCCTCGATGGCCGCACGCTGACCGGCACCATCACCGACGTCGGCAACACCACCGCGGAAGACAAGGAAAACGGCAAGGCCAAGGTCACCGTCCAGATCCGGATGGACGACCCGGCCGTCACCGGCGACGTCATCGACGTCCCGGTCTCCGTGCGGTTCACCAAACAGGTCCACCGGGACGTGCTGGTGGTCCCGGTCGGCGCGCTGGTCGCGCTCGCCGAGGGCGGGTACGCCGTCGAGGTCGACGAGCAGGGCAAGCGGCGGCTGATCGGGGTCGAGACCGGGCTGTTCTCCGGCGGCCAGGTCGAGGTCAAGGCAGCCGGGCTGCACGCGGGCCAGCGGGTGGTGACCACGTCATGATCCCCGTCCTTGCCGCGTACCAGGTGTCGCGCACCTACGGCGGGAACGTGCCCGCGCTGCGGAAGGTCTCACTGTCCTTTTCGGACGGCGAGATGGCCGCGATCGTCGGGCCGTCCGGCTCGGGCAAATCCACGCTGCTGCAACTGATGGGCACGCTCGACCGGCCGACCGAGGGCCGGATCGAGATCCGCGGGCACGACGTCGCCCAGCTGTCCGACCGCAAACTCGCCGCGCTGCGCTCGCGGTGGATCGGGTTCGTCTTCCAGCAGTTCTTCCTCGACGACGGCGAAACCGCGGCGGGCAACGTGTGCGGCGGCCTGCTCTACAGCGGAGTCCCGAAGCGAAAACGCCGCGCGAGAGCGCTGGAGGCGCTCGACCGAGTCGGACTCGGCCATCGGGCCAGTCACCTGCCGGGCGAACTCTCCGGCGGCGAACGGCAGCGGGTCGCGATCGCACGCGCGGTCGTGAACACGCCGCCGATCCTGCTCGCCGACGAACCCACCGGAAACCTCGACACCGGAAACGGCGCGGCGGTGCTGTCCTTGCTCGCGGAACTCAACGCCTCCGGCACCACGGTCGTGCTCATCACGCACGACCGGGAGATCGCCGCCGGAATGCCCCGGCGGATCGAGATCCTCGACGGGGAACTGCGGCTCGACACCGGTGCGGCCGATCTCGCGGGAGCAGCACAATGATCGCGCCGCCCAGCCCGAACCGGCTCGGTCCCGCCGACCTGATTTCCCTTGGCGCACATGGCATGCGCACGCGCCCGCTGCGCGCGATGCTGTCCGCGCTCGGCATCGCCATCGGCGTCGCGGCGATGGTCGCGGTACTCGCCATTCCGGCCTCCGCGGACCAGGCGCTGCAGGACAAGCTCGCCGCGATGGGCACCAACCTGCTGCGCGCCGAAGCCGGTCAGACCCTCATGGGCGGTTCGGCGAAGCTGCCGGACTCGGCGGTGCCGATGGTGCGGCGGATCGCGCCGGTCGAGGGCGCGGTGGAGGTCGGCAAGGTCAACGCCAAGGTGTACCGCAACGACCGGGTCGGCAAGGACGATTCGGCGGGCGTCTCGGTGTTCGCCGCGCGGCCGGATCTGCTGCCGCTGCTCGGCGGCAAGGTCCGGACGGGAACGTTCCTCAGCCCGGCGAACCAGCGGTTCCCGGCCGTCGTCCTCGGCTCGGAAGCGGCGTCGCGGCTGGGGATCGACCGCCTCGATCCGGCCCGGCCGCCGCAGATCCTGATCGGCTCGTCCTGGTTCAGCGTCGCCGGGATTCTCGCCCCGATGCCGCTCGCACCGGAGGTCGAACGGTCGGTGCTGATCGGCTGGGACGTCGCCAAACAGGTCTTCGGCTTCGACGGCCACCCGAGCACGGTGTATCTGCGCGCACGGGAGTCGCAGGTCAACGCGGTGCGCTCGGTGCTCGCCGCGACGATCAACCCGGCCGCGCCGAACGAGGTGGCGATCGACCGGCCGTCCGACGCGCTCGCCGCGCAGCAGCTGACGAAGAACACCTACGGCGCGCTGTTCCTCGGCCTCGGCGGGGTGGCGCTGCTCGTCGGCGGCGTCGGCGTGGCGAACACGATGGTGATCTCGGTGCTGGAACGCCGGCGCGAGATCGGGCTGCGCCGCGCGCTCGGCGCGACCAGAGGCCAGATCCGCGGGCAGTTCCTCGCTGAATCGGTGCTGCTGTCCGGATTGGGCGGGCTCGTCGGCGTAGTCCTCGGGGTCGGCGCGACGGCGGGCTACGCGCTCAGCCAGGGCTGGCCAGCGGTGCTGCCGCCGGTCGCGCTCGCCGGCGGGGTGGCGGTCTCGGCCGCGGTCGGCGCGATCGCCGGGGCGTATCCGGCGATGCGAGCCGCGCGGCTTCCCCCGGCCCAGGCCCTCGCCTGAGTTCTCGGGCGGCCCGCACGGCCGCGTGAACGCCACCCGGTCGTGCGGGCAATTATCAACACTGGACTCCCGTCTAGTGCTATGGTTCAACTACGGTTACAAGTACTAACGTTCGATTGAGTTCTTAACTAACGCTGGCTGCCGAGGTACCGCAGGCGCCACCGCGGCTCGGCAGCGCGGGGGATCGATCCCGCGCGCCGAATCGCGGATCCTCGGCGGAGGCGGAGAACGCGGCGCTGCCGCCGGGAACGACTGGTCTGTGAGCTGACATGAGCGCATTGCCCGAACGAGTGGCGATCATCGCCAACGACCCGATCAGCGGCGAGGGCGCCGCCGCCTACCTGCGCGCCGCGCCGCGCTACGCCGTGATGGCTCCCGCCGAGGTCCCGCGCGCGGACGTGCTGCTGGTGATCGTGCCGGAGGTCCGCGAGAAAACCCTGCTCGACCTGGCGCGGATCCGCCGGACCACGCTCGCGCCGGACGTGCGCGCGGTGCTGGTCGCGGACCGGATCGAGAAGGCCGAACTGGGCAGGCTCGGCGGCTTCGGCCTGTCCGCGGTGCTGTACCGCGGTTCCGCGACCCGCGAGAAAATCCTCGACGCGCTGGCCGCCCGGGTGCCGGCGGCCGAGCCGGAGGAGGTCCGCGCGACCAGGCTGACGAACGAGTTCCGCGCCAGCGAGGGCGAGGCCCGCTATCCGCGGGGTTTCCTCGACCGGCACCGGCTGCAGAGCCGCGAGGTGGAAATCCTCGGCCTGCTCGCGGACGGCTTCGGCACGGTCGAAATCGCCGACCGGATGGCGTATTCGGAGCGGACGATCAAGAACATCATCAGCACCCTGCTGGTGCGGTTCGATCTGCGGAACCGTTCGCACGCGGTCGCGTATGCGCTGCGCACCGGCATCATCTGAGGCGTCTCAGATCGCGCCGTGGCGGAGTGCGTAGGCGACCGCGTGCGTCCGGTTGCGCAGGTCCAGCCGCTGCGACAGATCGTGGATGACCTTCTTCACCGCACGCTCGGAGAAGTTGATTTTCTCGGCGGTTTCGGCGGTGTCGAGACCGTCGGCCAGCAGGCGCAGCACATCGATTTCCCGTTGGGTCAGACCGGAACTGTGCTTCGGACGAGGATCCACCGGGCGGCGACAATGGCTGAGCAGCGTGCCCAGCGCCGCCGGAGGCAGGATTCCGCCGCCGCGAGAAGCGGTCAGCACCGCCGCGGCCAGCTGCTCGCTCGACGTGCGCTCGCGGTTCAGCAAGGCGACCACGTTGCACTCCACCGCCGTCAGCACCGCCGCGCCCGCGGTCTCCTCGTCGACGAGCAGAACGACCGGAGCGTCCACAGTGGCCTTCAGCCCGCGCAACGCCGATGTCGCCTCCACCGACAACAGCTCGGCCGCGACGATGATCACGTCCACCTCGTCGGCGACGACGGAAAACTCGGGCCTCGCCTGTAGCCAGCTCCGGATCCCCGTGTCGGTAAGCGGATCCGACGCGTGAATCAGCACCCGGACCGTTTCCTCGTGCACCGCCGCCCCGTTCATCCCACTCCCCCCCTGCCGCCGGTCCTCCCGGATTGCCGAATCTAGGGCCCCGGCGGGACGACCGGCGATCCCGCGCGGGGTAAAGATCAGGTACAGCCAGCTGTACCGCCCATGGTCCCGCGATACTGGGGAGGACGAAAGGACGCCGATGGCACGGACGGGACGCCGCCCCGGGCAGACCGAAACGCGCGAGGCCATTCTGGCCGCCGCGCGGGACCTGTTCGGCCGGAACGGGTACGAGGGCGCGACGATCCGCGCGATCGCCGCCGAGGCGGGGGTGAATCCCGCGCTCGTGCACCATTTCTTCGGCAGCAAGGACCAGGTGTTCGCGACCGCGCTGCACCTTCCGGCCGACCCCGGCGTCGTGGTCGCCGCGATCCTCGACGGCCCGCGCGCCGAGGTCGGCGAACGGCTCGTGCGGCTGTTCCTGACGCTCTGGGAAACGCCGGACTCGCGCGACGCGTTCTTCGGCCTGCTGCGTTCGGTCGCCACCACCGAACAGGCCGCGGACATGCTGCGCGGCTTCATCCAGGGCGCGCTGCTGGACAAAATCGCCGACGCCCTCGACATCCCGCCGCTGCGGGTCACCGGCATCGCCGCCCAGCTCGTCGGGCTCGCCATGGTCCGCTACGTCATCCAGGTCGGCCCCCTCGCCCAGGCCAGCCACGACGACGTCCTCGCGTTGATCGCGCCCGCCGTGCAGCAGTACGTCGACCGGCCCTGACCTGCGTCTCTCCGCTCCGGCGGAAGTCCGTGAAGGGCCCCTTGAGGGAATTAGATTCCCTCAAGGGGCCCTTCACGGACCTTGGCACGGGCAGGCCTCGCCACCTGCTTGACAGGGAAATTCCGCGCGCGCAGAATTAAACACATGACTAATTCCGCGGTGGTCATCGACGGCCTGCGGGTCGTCCGGGGTGGCCGGGATGTGCTGCGCGACGTGAGCTTCCGCGTCGAGGCCGGTTCGGTCACCGGGCTGCTCGGGCCGAGCGGCTGCGGGAAAACCACGCTGATGCGCGCTGTCGTCGGCGTGCAGCTGACGCACGGCGGCGCGGTGACCGTGCTCGGCGAACCGGCCGGAAGCCGGCGCCTGCGCAAGCGAATCGGGTACTCCACGCAGGCGCCGGCGGTCTACGCCGACCTCACGGTCACCGAAGCCCTGCGCTACTTCGCCTCGGTACTGGGCGCGCCGTCCCGGTCGGTCAAAGACGCGATCGAACAGGTCGGCCTCGGTTCGCACGCCGACGCGCTGGTCGGCAGGCTCTCCGGCGGCCAGCGCAGCCGGGCCAGCCTCGCCGTCGCACTGCTCGGCAAACCCGAACTGCTCGTGCTCGACGAGCCGACCGTCGGGCTGGATCCGTTGCTGCGCGAGCATTTGTGGAACCTTTTCCACCGGCTCGCCGCCGAGGGCACCACGCTTCTCGTGTCCAGCCACGTCATGGACGAAGCAGCGCGCTGCACCCGGTTGCTGCTGATGCGCGACGGTGCGCTGCTCGCCGACGATTCGCCGGATGCCCTGCGCGCGGCCACCGGCGAGCAAGACCTCGAACGCGCGTTCCTGCACCTGGTGAAGGCTCAGCGATGACTGTCTCGATCACTCTCGCCACCACCCGCCGGATTCTCGCCCAGCTGCGACACGATCCGCGCACCGTCGTCATGCTCATTCTCGTGCCGACGCTGCTGATGTTGTTGCTGCGCTTCGTGTTCAACTCGGCCGAAGTGTTCAGCCGGATCGCGCCCGCGCTGCTCGGCGTGTTCCCGTTCGTGATCATGTTCCTGATCGCCTCGATCACCACCCTGCGCGAGCGCACCGCGGGCACCCTGGAGCGGCTGATGACGATGCCGCTGCGGAAATTCGACCTGCTCGCCGGGTACGCGCTGGCATTCGGGCTGGTCGCGGTGCTTCAGGTGGCGGTCGCGGCGGCGGTCAGCCTGTGGTGGCTCGGGCTGACGGTGGCCGGTTCGGTGTGGTCGCTGCTGCTGATCACCGCGCTCGACGCGTTGCTGGGGATGGCGCTGGGCCTGTTCGTGAGCGCGTTCGCGACGAGCGAGTTCCAGGCCGTGCAGTTCATGCCGCTGTTCGTGCTGCCGCAAACGTTGCTGTGCGGGCTTTTCCAGCCGCGCGACGAGATGGGCTGGGTGCTGCACTGGCTGTCGGATGTGATGCCGTTGTCCTACGCCGTCGAAGCGCTGACTCAGGTGACGCACAGCGCGGAGTGGACGATGACGTTGACCCGCAACATTCTTATCGTTCTGGGATGCGCGGTACTGGCGCTGGGCCTTGGTGCGGCGACACTGCGCCGCCGTACGCCTTAGAGACGGCTCGCCGCTGCCTCGTAGGCCGCGCGGTTGCGGTTGAGCCATTTCGCGAAGTACTGGTCGGACTGGGAGTAGATGTATCCGGGCGGGACAAACAAAACGGCGAAGACCACGAAGGTGCCGAGCCCGATGATCGCCAGCTTCAGCTCAGCGTCTGGCGGCGGCGAGGACATAAAGGACAGTCCACAGACGACAGCAGCCAAGAGTCCCATTCCCGCTGCAGCAAAGAAAGCCCCGCGCACATTCCCCGGCGTACGACCGGCGGGCGGACGCGAATCGGGGTTCACCGCACGTTCGGTCGCGGGCCTGCCGCGCCAGATCAACACTCCGCCGAGCCACAGCACCGCGAAGAAAACGCCGCCGCCCGCCAGGCTGAAACCTCCCGCGGCGGAATGGGCCAGCACCCCGACCAGGAGCCCGCTGACACCGAAGAGCCCGGCGAGGCTGGCCGTCATCACCCGGTAGACCCGCCTTGTGGTGACGATCGCCTGCAGCCGGACGGTGTAGTCGCGCAGCCGTTGTTCGGGAGTGTCCGCGACCGCGCGAACCTGATATCCGCTCACGGCTTCCGCACGAAACCGGCCGCGCGGAGCTGCTCGGTCTCGCGGATGTCGAGGTGGGTGCGCACCCCGTTCCCCACGGTGGTGTCTCCGTTCAGCACGCCGAGCGCGATGATCACGAAACCGAGCGTGCGGATCAGCATCGCCCAGCCCGCCTTGCCGAGCCCGATCCGGCCGCCGTCGCGGAGCCGGACCAGGCGGATCCCGTTGAACAGCGCGCCGAGGCCGCGGCCGTTGCCGTAGAACCAGCCGTACAGCAGGGGCACCACGATCAGCCCCGCCACCCCGATCACGCTCGCCCCGACGGCGGCGTCGAAGGCGTTCGACTTGAAGTAGTACGCCGCCGCCGCGCCCGCGGAGACGCCGATGACCAGCAGGAAGTCGACCAGCCAGGCCCAGAGCGTGGAAGCGGTGCGCGCCTCGACGTACAGCTCGCCGTTCTCGAACGCACGGATCCGCGCCGCCGCGCCCTTGCCGAGGACGGGTTCGGCCTGCGTGCGGAGGCGGGCCATGACGTCTTGCTCAGTCTTCACGCCACTCTCGACGCCGCGCGCGAGCCACGGGTTCCCCCGGCGGGCGTAAATCACCCTCGGCTCAGGCGAAGCTGTAATCCTCCAGCGGGAACCGAGCCGCCTCCCGGTGCGCGCTGATCGTCGACGTCGGCCGCAGCAGGGTCGCCTCGCCGTGCTGGTTGAAGTAGTAGCTGTTGGCGGTCGCGCACTGGCCGAGCGCGAACACCGAGTGCCCGACCTTGTGTTTCATCCGGCCGAGGAATTCGTCGTTCGCCCGCTGGGTCACCTCGAATACGTCCGAGCCGCGGGCGCGCATTCCCTTGAACAGCCGGTCGAGGTGCTTCATCTGGCATTCGATGGTCGTGAAGTACGACAGCCCGCTGTAGGAATACGGGCTGTTGAGCGAAACCAGGTTCGGGAACCCGGGCACGGTCACGCCCTCGTACGCCTGGAACCGGTTGTCCCGCCACCATTTCCCGAGGTTCTTGCCGTCGCGGCCGATGATCTCGATCGCCGGGAAGTTCACGTCCCACAGGTTGAAGCCGGTGGCCAGCACGAGCGTGTCGATCTCGGTGCGCTTGCCGTCCGCGGTGACGATCCCGGTCTCGTCGATCCGCTCGATGCTGGTGGTTTCCAAGTGCACGTGCGGGCGGGTGAAGGCCGGGAAATAGTCGTTGGAGAACGTCGGCCGTTTGCAGCCGAAGGAGTAGTCCGGGGTGAGCTTGCGGCGCAGTTCGGGGTCGCGGACCTGGCGGTACAGGTGCGCGCGGCACCAGCGTTCGGCGATCCGGTTGGCTCCGCGGAACTGCTTGTACTGCACGACGCCGGAGATCATCATCAGCTCCAGCACCGAACTGCCCGCCAGCCGCACCGCGCGCTGCACCAGCGGCAGCTTCGCGAACGCCTGCTGCAGCGGCTTCGGCACGGCGTAGTCCGGCTTCGGGCTGACCCAGATCGGCGTGCGCTGGTAGACGGTCAGTTCCGCGGCGACCTTGGCGATTTCCGGGATGAGCTGCACGGCCGTCGCGCCGGTGCCGATCACCGCGGCGCGTTTGCCGGCGAGGTCGTAGCTGTCGTCCCACGCCGTGGTGTGGATGACCTTGCCCGCGAACCGGTCGATGCCCTCGATGTCCGGCATCTTCGGCTGCGACAGGAAGCCGGTGGCGGTGAGCAGGTACTTCGCGGTGACCGTCTCGCCGCCTTCGATGCTGACGCGCCAGCTGGAGCCGTCCCAGGTCGCGCCGGTCACCACCGTGCCGAAGCGCATCGAGCTCCGCAGGCCGTACTTGTCCGCGACGTGTTCGGCGTACTTCTTCAGCTCCGCACCCGGCGCGAACAGCCGCGACCAGTACGGATTGGGTTCGAACGAGTACGAGTAGGTGGACGACGGGATGTCGACGGCCAGCCCCGGGTAGCGGTTGACGTGCCAGGTCCCGCCGAGATCGTCCTCGCGGTCGAGAATCAGCAGGTCGCGGTAGCCGAGGCGGCGGAGCTGGATCGCCGCTCCCATCCCGCCGAAGCCCGCGCCGACGATGACTGCGTCGTACTGCGCGTCCATGTCCGACCTCTCGTCCGGAATTACTTGTCAGTAACGGAACGGTATGTCACTTCGGCGGGCTTGGCAATACACTGCAGTGCGTGACAGCCCAGGAGAGCGCCCGCACCACCCGAGCCGAGCGCAAGAAGCAGGAACTGCGCCGCGAGATCATCGACGCCGCCTTCGACTGCTTCGCCGACCTCGGCTACCACGCCACCGGCATCTCCGACATCGCCACGAAGCTCGGCATCGGGCACGGCACCTTCTACCGCTACTTCCAGAACAAGCGCGACATCGTCGACCACGTCATCGACGACCTGGTCGCCCGCATCGTCACCGCGCTCACCGCGGAGAACGCGCCGGACGCGGTGTCCACTTTGGACGCCTACCGCGAGCAGACCGCCCGGATCGGCGACGCTCTCGCGCAGATCTTCGGCGAGGACCCGCGCGTCCCGCGACTGCTGCTGTTCGAAGCCGCCGGTATCGACAAAGCGATGGCGGCGCGGGTGCTGGACTTCTTCGAGCTGGCTACCGAGCTGACCGCGGCGTATCTGTCGCACGGCGTGGAACTCGGCTACCTGCGCGCGGATCTCGACGTCGACAACAGCGCGCGGGCGATCAACGGAATGATCCTGGCGTCGGCGATCGCGTCGCTGCGCAACCCGGATCCCGACGAACAACGCCGGCTCAGCGAGGCCGTGCGGCGGATGATGTACGACGGGATCGCGGCTAGTCGAGAGTGATGCCGGTCAGCTTGTCGGGGTTGCGCACGAAGCACAGCGTCGACACGCCCGCCTCGCTCGCTCGGACCGTGACGGTGGTCGTCGCCTTGCCGTCCTGCAGGAAAACCGCGCCGGCGCTGCCGTTGATGAGGGCGGGCACGATCGTCACCTCCTCCATGGTGGAGATTCCCAGGAGGAACTGCGCGATGCGATCGGGTCCGTACAACGGCTTGCGCGCGGCCAGCACCTTGCCGCCGCCGTCGGAGTACAGCACCGCGTCCGGCGCGATCAACGCGGCGACCTTGTCGATCTCCCCGGACAGCACCGCTTCGGCGAGCTTCGCCAGTGCCTCGGCGTCGCGATTTCCCTGATCCGGCAAGGAATCGCCGATCGCCGAGGTCACCGCTCGTTGCGCGCGCGAGACGAGCTGCCGGGCCGCCGCGGGCGTCGTCTCCAGCACCTCGGCGACAGACAGGTAGTCGACGTCGAGGACCTTCCGCAGGACATACGCCGCAGCCTGCTCAGGGGTCAACGTGCTCAGCACGAAGTCGAGCGCCTGGCCCAGACCGTCGCGATGCAGCACCTCCCACTCCGGCGAATCCCCCTCGACCACCGGATCCGGCAGCCAGGGACCGGGGTAATTCTCGCGCCGGCGCCGCTGCGCGCGGACCACGTTGAGCGCCAGCCGCGACACCATCACCGACAGAAACGCGTGCGGGGTGCGGACCGTGTCGAGATCGACGCGGGACCAGGTCTCCCACGCGTCCTGCACGACGTCCTCCGCGTCGTAACGCGACCCGGTGATGTGGAAGGCGGCGGCGAGCATCGTCGACCGATGCGCGGTGAAGACGTCGCCGTGATCCATGCCGGCCAAGTCTAGGCGCCCGCCGGCCACGAGTAGCGGCCCGCCCGATCCCGCTCCTGCGTCAGCCATCGCACGGTCATCCGGCAGATCGTCTCCTTCACGAGCCCGCCTGCCCGGCCGTCGATCGCGAGCGCGCGTTCGGTGTCGTCCGAATGCAGGAACTGGACCCGGCCGCGTCCGCTGCCGAGATCCGTGCACTGGAGCACGTATCCCATCCGGAACGGTTTCCCGGCCCGTCCTTCGCGGCGCGCGGAGATGACGTCGGCGACATGGGCCCCCATCGGCAACGCCGTCGCGCACGCGGCTCGGAAGGAGCTGTGCACGGCGTCGCCCGCGCCGAGGATGTTCGGATGTCCGGGCACGGTCAGCTGCTCGTCCACCAGCAACCGGCCGAATTCGTCCACCGGGAGTCCCGAATCGGCGGCGAGGCTCGGCACGGTGAACCCGGTGGTGTCCACGACGAGCCCGTCGAGTTCGGCCGGGTCTACGCGGCCGACCTCGATCTCGACCCCTTGCTTGGCGAGAAACCGCAGGTGCGCCTGGATCGCGCGCCGGGTCGGAGCGGTGGAGACCAGCTTGACCGCACGCCCGGCCTCGCGGAGCGCTCCGGCGAGTTCGACCCCGGTCAGGCCCGCGCCGACGATGGTGACCGGAGCGTCCGGCGCCTCCGCGAGGGCGGCACGGAGCCGCTCGGTTTCGTGCTCGGAGACGATCCGGTAGGTGCCGTTTTGGTCGCTGGCCCCGGATCCGACCGCGTAGACGAGGGTGTCGTAGGGCAGGTTTTCGCCGGAGGCGAGCTGGACCTTGTCGTCGCCGATCTTGATCGCGGTGTCTGGGACGACCTCGACAGCGGGGTTGAGCACGGTGCCGAAGTCGAGCCGGGCGTTTTCCCGGAGGCCGGGTGCCACTCGGTGAAGCCGGATTCGCTCGACGAACCACGGATTCGGCGCGACCAGGACCACTTCCACACCGCGTCCGGCGAGCCGGTTCGCGGCCATGACCCCGGCGTATCCCGCGCCGAGCACTGTCGTCGTCATGCTGTCCTCCTCCGCTTTGGGGTCTTTCAGCGGATGGACACCGGCTGCGGAAAATCTGTGACAGCTTCAGATCCGCAAAGTCAGGTAGGTGCTGTTCGGGTCGTCCCGGTAGCTTCCGAACGGTGCGCACGGCGCGAAGCCCGCTCGCGTGTACAAGGCTCGGGCCGGGGCGAAGAAGTCCATGCTGCCGGTTTCCAGGGAGACGCGCTCGATGCCGCGGTCTTTGGCGTCCCGGAGCAGATGGTCCAGGAGCGTGCGAGCGATGCCTTGCCCGCGGCGGGCGGGGTCGGTGCGCATGCTTTTCAGCTCTTCGTGCCGCGGCTCCAGCGTCGCCAGTGCGGCGGTGCCGACGAGGTGCCGGTCGTCCCGGACAGTCCAGAGCCGGACGTGGGGACGCTGGAGCGCGGTCAGGTCGAGGGCATGCCTGCTCTCGGCTGGGGAGGTGGGCGCGAGGTCGTCCAAGTGTGCTTGCAAGAACCGCCGGAGCTGCGGGTCCGCGAAGTCGGCACGCTCGATCAGCAGGGACATGGCCCCAGACTGCCTTGCGGATGTTTCACCGCTGTTACCTCGCGCCCTCCGACCTTAAAGCTCCAATCGCGGCCAGGAAGCCGTGTCGCGCAACAACTGCCGGTCGTGTGTGGCCACCACCACTGCAGCGGGAGTCGACTGCAGGGCTGCGGTCAGCTCGTCGACCAGCGTTGCCGACAGATGGTTCGTCGGCTCGTCCAGCAGCAGCACCTGCGGCCTCGCGGCCAGCACCAGCGCCAGATCCAGCCGCCGCCGGGCTCCGGTCGACAGTTCGGCGATCGGACGGTGCCGGTCGTACCCGCTGAGCAGGCCCGGGTCGGCCGAGCCCGGGAACCGTTGTTCGAGCAGCTCGGCTGGCGTGCGGCGCGCGGGAAGGTCGGATTCCTGGCCCAGCCAGCCGATCCGTACCGACCTCGCGTGCGTGACCGTGCCCGACGTCGGCTCCAGTGCCCCGGCCAGCACCGCCAGCAACGTCGACTTCCCCGCTCCGTTCGGGCCGGTGACGACGAGCCGGTCCGCGCCGCCGAGGGCCAGGTCGACCGGGCTGTCCAGCCGCCCGGCGACAGTCACCCCGGCCGCCCGCAGCGCGACGGTTCCTTGGTGCTGCGGCAGTTCCGGCATGACGAACCGCGCCGGTGGCGGCGGAACAGCCACCACGTGCGCGCTCAGGTCCTCCTGCCGGCGATGGACAGCGCGCACCAAGCCGGGCGCACGGGTCGCGCGGGTGTGCTTGCCGTGGCCCTTTTCCGGACGCCAGTTGTCGCGCAATCGGTTCTGTGCGGCGGAAAGGTCGTCCGACAGCCGCTGCCGTTCCGCGAGTTGCTCGGCGTGCAGCGCCTCCCATCGGGCCCGTTCGGCCTGCCGAGCCTCGACGTACGCCGAATAACCGCCGCCGTAGCCGCGCGGACGGCCGTCGCTCGACGGGTCGAGGTCCAGTACCGAGGTCGCGACGTCGGCGAGCAACGCGCGGTCGTGGCTGACCAGCACGACCACACCCGGGTAAGCGCGCAGCCGCTCGGTGAGGTGCGCGAGACCGGAGGCGTCGAGGTGGTTGGTCGGTTCGTCCAGCAGCAGCACGGAATGCCCGGCGCCGAGCAGGCACGCCAACCGCACTCGATGCCGTTGCCCGACCGAGAGTGTCCCGAGTGGACGGTTTCGATCGTCGACCGCGTTCAGCGCGGCCAGCGAAACCTCGACTCGCCGGTCCGCGTCCCAGGCGTCGAGAGCTTCGGCGTCCGAGAGAGCGGCGGCGAACGCGTCGTCCGCGCCGGGTCGTCCTTCCGCAAGCGCGGTCGTCGCGGCTTCCAAGCAGGCCAATGCGTTCCGTACCGTAGCCAGCTCAAGATCGATCAGATCGCCGACGGTTTCCTGGTCTCCCAACGGAATCTGCTGATCGGCGACCCCGATCGTGCCCGCGCGGCGAACCTCGCCGCGGTCGACCGGCTGAGCCCCAGCCAGCACGCGCAACAGAGTGGTCTTGCCGCGCCCGTTCTCGCCGACGATGGCGACCCGGTCGCCTGCCGCGGCGATCAGGTCGACCCCAGTGAGCACCGGACGGGCGCCGAAGGAGACGTGGACGTCGGACAGCCGGACGTGCGCCGTGCGCACGAGCGCAGGCGAAAGCGGAGATGTCATGAGGGAATGCCTCCGAAGAAAAGTGATGAACAGCAAGGACGAGGGCCGGTGCCGCGAACGTGTGCGGTACCGGTGGAGGCGGTGATCCCTCAGAGGTAGAGCTGGTGCTGTATCACGATCGCCAGGATAAAGATCTTCCCGGCGGCGCGCATCCGAATTTCACGCCGCGAGCGACGGGAGTTTCGCGGCGGTGCCGGGATCGGCGGGCAAGCAGGCGAACAGCTTCCGGCCGGTGTCGTCCATGGTGGACAGCTTGACGTAGTCGAAGGCGAGCACCCCGGCCCGCGGATGGTCGAACACCCGCCGGTTCCCGGCGAACGGCGCGACGTCGTGGGCGGCCCACCACTCGCCGAACTCCGGGCTCGCCTCGCGCAGCGCCCGCACCAGCTCGGCCGCACGCGAATCCTCGGCCCGGTGGGCGGCGTCGGCACGGTACTGCGCGAGGAGATTCCGGGCCTGCCCCGGCCAGTCGACCAGCAGCGTGCGGATCCGCGGCACGGCGAACACCAGCCACAGCAGGTTCCGTTCGGCATCGGGCACCAGCGCCGGATCGCCGATCAACGCGGCCTCGGCGCGGTTCCACGCCACGAAGTCCCAATGCGCGTTGAGCACGTACGCCGGATTCGGGTCCAGTGCGTCGACCATGCCCTGCAGGGTCTGCGGAGCGGACTCCGGCACGCGGTCCGACGGTTCCTCGGCTAGGGCGAAGAGATGCTGCCGCTCCGTCTCGGAAAGCCGCAATTCCCGGGCAAGGCTTGCCAACACCTGTCGGCTGACAGTGATGTCCCGCGCCTGCTCGAGCCACGTGTACCAGGTGACGCTGACCCCGGCCAGCTGCGCGAGTTCCTCCCGGCGCAGCCCCGGCGCGCGCCGCCGCGGCCCGGCCGGAAGACCGACCTCGGCCGGAGTGAGCCGGTCGCGCCGCGAACGCAGGAAGTCCGCGAGAGCGCGTCGGCGTGCCGCGGATGACATGCGTTCCTCTCCGGTCCGGGTAGTGGTGATACCAGCATATTCGCCCGCTACCCCCGCGCCCGGCCCGCTGCCGACGATCAAGACATGCACACCGTTGTTCCCCGTACCCCGTGGCGCACGCTCTCGATCCTGCTCATCGGCGTCTTCATGGCTGTCCTGGACACGTTCATCGTGTTCGTCGCCGCACCCGCGATCCGAGCCGACCTCGGCGCCTCGCCCGCCGAACTCCAGTTGCTGCTCGCCGGCTACCAGCTCGCGTACGCCGTCGCGCTGATCACCTTCGCGCGGCTCGGCGATCTCCGCGGCCGCAAGCCGGTGTTCCTGGCCGGGCTGCTGCTGTTCACCGCCTCCTCGGCCGCGTGCGCCGCCGCGCCGGGAGCTGGTTGGCTGGTCGCCGCGCGGTTCGTGCAAGGACTCGGTGTCGCGGCGATGTTCCCGCAGGTGCTCGCGATGATCCACGTCGTGGTCCCCGGCCCGCGCCGGCCGCGCGCGTTCGCCGTGCTCGGCGCGGTCATCGGACTGTCCGGCGTCACCGGCCAGCTGCTGGGCGGGGTGCTGGTGACCGCGAATCTCTTCGGCAGTCCGTGGCGGCCGATCTTCTGGGTCAACGTCCCCGTCGGGCTGAGCGCCCTCGTTCTCGCCGCCCGGTTCCTGCCCCGGACCCCGCCGAACCGCACCGCCAGGCTGGACCTGCGCGGCACCGCGGTGCTGACCGTCGCCCTCACCCTGCTCGTCGTGCCGCTCATCACCGGACGGGAAGCGGGCTGGCCGCTGTGGTCCTGGTGCAGCCTCGCCGGAGGCACACTCGCGATGGCGGTTTTCGCCGCAGTCGAACGCCGGGTGCCCGCACCGCTGGTTCGCCCGGGATTGGCGCGGCAGCGGGAATTCAGCCTCGGCATGGGCCTCGTACTGCTCACCTACGCCGGGATCAACTCGTTCTTCCTCGTGCTTTCCCTTGCCCTGCAAGACGGTCTCGGCCTCAGCCCGCTCGGCGCCGCGCTGACGTACCTGCCCTTCGCCGCCGCCTTCCTCGCGATGAGCCTCCTCGGCGACCGCGTGCCCCGAGCGCCGCTGACCGGCGCGGCGACCGCCGGGGTCGGCTACGCCGTCCTGATCACGCTATCGGCCACTCTTGGCACCGGCTGGTCTTTTGTCCCCGCACTGGCGCTCATCGGCGCAGGTCAGGGCCTGCTCGTGCCGCCGCTGCTGAACCACGTCCTGGCCGCCGTCCCGCACGCAGACGCCGGGATGGCTTCCGGCGTGCTCGCGACCGGCCAGCAAATCGGCGGAGCACTGGGCGTCGCGGTGATCGGCGCGATTTACTACTCCGCGCTCGACGGGACGCCGCTGCACGCGCTCGCGCTCGCGTGCGGCGGAATTCTGGCTCTCACCGCCGGAGCAATAGTGGTTCTTCGGCTGCTGCCGTCGCGCCGATGAATGCTCGAACCCCCAGCACGATCGGGAGCGGAGTGCCGGTCTCAGCGAACCGGTCGAGAGTCAGACCGGCGTCGAGGAACCCGTTCAGCAGTTCGGGCAGCGGCCAGTGCGTGGCACCGACCTTGTCGCGAATTCCCTGATCAGTCCACGATTCCTTGGTCCAGTGCCCGTCGAGATAGCCAGGGCGGACGACCACCGCGGCCGGATCGCTGCGGTCGGCGAATCCTCCGCAGAAGCACGGATGGACACCGACGTGCACGAACACTCCGCCCGGCCGCAGCACTCTGGCCACCTCGCGCAACACGGCGAAGTACGCGGGCATGTCGGTGTGCACCAGCACCGAGACAACTGCGTCGACGCTGCGGTCCCGAACCGGCAACCGCGCGGCGTCGGCTTGCGCGATCGGCAGCCGCGCGCGGGCGTGCCACAGCATTCCGCCGGACAGGTCAACGCCGACCGGCGTCCAGCCCAGCTCCCGCACCGAGTCAGCGTGCACGCCAGTGCCGCAGCCAAGCTCCAGGCACACGCCGCTGCCCTCGCCGAGAAGAGCCCGCAACGCGTCGGCACCGGGGTTCACCGGCTGGGCGCGAAGAAACTCCTCCTCGTACCAATCCGCGATCTCGTCATAGGCCGCCACCGCTCCAGTGCACCACCGAACCGCGCCTGGCCGCCACCGATTACGCGTTAGGCGAAGAAACCTTGCGTGCACAGAGAATCGTGTCGTGCAATTCTCCGCCAGGAACCTTTCTGGTCCGGCTCTCGGCGACCGTGATCACCCACTGCTCGGCGTCCAGACCGATGTCGTGGACAGTGATCGTCGACTCCGGCGGATGCAACTCCCCATGGTGATGCCCCACCACCAGCAACGTCCCGCCCGGCGCGACCCATTCCGCCAACCGCTCGAACAGCGGGCCGGCAGCGTGCACGTAATGCGTGGCGACCAGCTCGAACTGTCCTTCCGGAGACCATTTCAGCAGGTCAGCACACACCCACTCGACCGCGCTCGACCGTTCCCGCGCGTGCCGCAGCACCTCCTCCGACAGGTCGACCGCCGTCACCTGCCAGCCGTTCTCGGCGAGCCAGACGGCCTCGTTGCCTTCCCCGCAGCCGGCGTCCAGCGCGCGTCCGGGCGGGAGTTTCCCCGCTTCCTCGACGAGCCTCGGATGCGGCCCAAGCCGCGCGTGCCCGGCGGCTCCGGCCCAGTGCTCGTCCCAATAGGACTGATCGAATGCATGCGGCACAAGGAGTTCCTTTCCTGCTTCCTTTTTCCAGCTTGCAAACCCTCCGGCAGGACTGGCAAGAAATCTTGCCAATCTGTCAAACTCGGAAGATGGACGACGACCAGGCATTGGACGCAGTCGGCCCGCGGCTGCGCGAGCTGCGCCGGAAACGGGAGGTCACGCTGGCCGAACTGGCCGCGCGGACCGGCATCGCTGCCAGCACGCTGTCGCGACTGGAGTCCGGCAACCGGCGGCCCACCCTGGAGCAACTGCTGCCGCTGGCCCGCGCGCACGGCGTGACGCTCGACGAACTCGTCGACGCCCCGCAGACCGGCGATCCGCGCATCCACCTCCGCCCGATCAGCTGCGCCGACGGCCTGACGATCCTGCCGTTGACGCGCCGCCCGGGCGGGATCCAGGCGTACAAATTCATCCAGCCCGGACAACGGAAACCGCAGGAACCCGATCCCAAAACACACGAGGGTTACGAGTGGACTTATGTCCTTAATGGACAGTTACGGCTGGTGCTCGGCGAGCACGACATGACGCTTTCGCCCGGCGAGGCAGCGGAATTCGACACCCGGGTGCCGCACTGGTTCGGCGCGGCTTCGGCGGAACCGGTCGAGTACCTGTGCCTGATCGGACGGCAGGGGCAGCGCGCGCACGTCCGGGCGGCGCCTAAGGCGTGACCGACGCGGGCAGCCCGAAAGCCGGGAAATGGTCCGCGCCGAGGAACGACGTGAGCTCGCAGATCAGGCCGCCGCGCAGGGTCAGGACGGTGATCGACCACGCCTCGTGCGGGAGAGCCGCCGAACCGCCGAGGTAGAACGCCACCGCGGGCTGGGCGTTCGCGCTGATCGGCCGGAACCGCCAGCTCGGGCAGCGCGTCATCGGGACCTGAACGGCGAACTCCACCACCGCGGCACGGCCGTGGTACCAGTGCGGCAACGGCGGCATCGACCAGGTGACGTCCTCGGTCAGCAGGCTCACCAGGCCCTCTACATCACCGCTGGTGAGGGCGGTTGCGAAGCCGGTCACCAGTTTCTGGAGGCGAGCGTCGCCGAGGGTGCGGAGCGTCTGCTGCTGAGTCCGGGCGGGGACGTGGGCCGAGATGGTCCGGCGGGCGCGGGCCAGGGCGGAGTTCACCGAGGTCACCGACGTTTCCATCATCGCGGCGATCTCGGCGGCGGAGAACCCGAGGACGTCGAACAGCAGCAGCGCCGCCCGCTGATTGCCCGGCAAATGGCGGCACGCGGCGACGAAAGCCAGCTCGATCGCCTCGCGTTGCTCGTAACTGGCCTCGGGGAAATCGGGGTACGGGCCCAGCCAGGCCACGTCGGTACGCGCAGCCTCGAACATCACCTGCTCGCTCGACGGGCCCAGGTCAACCGGCAGCGCGCGGCGGCCGCGTTGCTCGATGAGGTCCAGACAGGTGCGCGTGGCGACCGTGTACAGCCAGGTGCGCAGCGCACTGCGGCCCTCGAACCCGGGCAACCCACGCCACGCTCGCAGCAGCGCCTCCTGCACGGCGTCGTCGGCGTCGTGGATCGAGCCGAGCATCCGGTAACAGTGCGCACGCAGTTCCGCACGCAACGGGGCCACTTCTCGGGTGAACGCGGCTTCTGAAGAAAATTCCCCCACGACCGACGATTCTGCCGCATCCAGCCGGTCTCACCTGGCAACCGCTACCGAGGAGAACCGGAATGACCGCCACCTGGCCGCAGATCCACGCCGAACGCGCCGCGCTGGCCGACGACCTCGCCGACGCCCGATGGGACACGCCTTCGCTGTGCGAAGGGCTCTCCGTCCGGGAGGTGCTGGCCCACCTCACCGCGGGTGCGTCGCTCACGCCGTTGCGCTGGATGGCGGGCGTGCTCCGCTGCCGGTTCGACTTCGACAGGCAGGTCGCGATGCGCTTGGCCGAGCACCTCGGCGACAGCCCGGCCGACACGTTGGCCCGCTTCCGCCGCGTCGTCACGAGCACGACCAAACCGCCGCTGCCCGTCGTGGCGATGCTCAGCGAGACGGTCGTGCACGGCGAGGACATCCGCCGCCCGCTCGGCATCCGCTACGAGTATCCGCTCGACACTCTCACCACGGTGGCCCGCTACTACCTCGGTTCCGACCTCGTCGTGCTCGCCAAAGGGCGTGTCCAGGGCCTCCGTCTCGAGGCGACCGACAGTGACTTTTCCGGCGGCTCGGGACCCCTCGTGTCCGGCCCGACGCTCGCGCTGACCATGGCCATGACCGGCCGTTCCGCGTTCCTGGACGAGTTGGACGGCGACGGCGTCGAGGTACTGCGGCAGCGCTGACAGGCTTGCACTCCGCTGGCAAGAGTTCTATAACAGTAGAGACAGTTATAGAACTCTAAGGAGCTGCTCATGCGCACCCCACCCCAGGAAGGACGCTTCGGGGAGTACGGCGGGCGCTGGGTGCCGGAATCCCTGGTACCCGCCTGCTTCGAAGTCGCCGACGCGTTCGAGAAAGCCTGGGTCGACCCCGGCTTCCGCGAGCAGCTCCAGACGATGCTCGCCCGGCACGTCGGCCGGCCCACGCCGCTGACGCCCGCCGAGCGGTTGTCCGCCGAACTCGGCGTGCGCGTCGCGCTGAAGCGGGAAGACCTCACGCACACCGGATCGCACAAGATCAACAACGCGGTCGGCCAGGCGCTGCTCGCGCGGCGGATGGGCAAGCAGCGGCTGATCGCCGAGACCGGGGCCGGAATGCACGGCGTCGCGACGGCCACCGCGGGCGCGCTGCTCGACCTGCCGGTCACCGTGTTCATGGGCGAACAGGACGTCGAACGCCAGTCGCACAACGTGTTCCGCATGCGCTACCTCGGCGCGGAGGTGGTCCCGGTCCGCTCCGGAAGCCGCACGCTGAAGGACGCCACCAGCGAGGCGATGCGGCACTGGGTCAGTTCGACCGAGGAGGCGCACTACTGCCTCGGCTCCGTCGTCGGGCCGCATCCGTACCCGTGGATGGTGCGGGAATTCCAGCGCGTGATCGGCGAGGAAGCCCGCGAGCAGTACGCGGCGACCCCGGATTTCGTCGTCGCGTGCGTCGGCGGCGGATCCAACGCGGCGGGCACTTTCGCGGGATTCGCCGACACCAGCGCGCGGCTGGTCGGGGTGGAGGCAGTCGGCGGATCGGGCGCGACGTCCGGCCAGGCCGGGGTGCTGCACGGTTCGCGATCGCTGTTCCTGCAGGACGAGCACGGGCAGATCCTCGAAGCCCATTCGATCGCGGCCGGGCTGGACTACCCCGGCGTCGGGCCGGAGCACGCGCACCTGCGCGACCTCGGGCGGGCTCGGTACGTCGCGGTCAACGACGAAGCAGCGATCGCCGCGGCGGCGCAATTGGCTCGTACTGAAGGGATCATCCCGGCGCTCGAATCCGCGCACGCGCTCGCCTGGGTGGCCGAAGCCGCTGGTACACCGGATCTTCCGGCCGGCTCGACGGTCCTGCTCACCCTGTCCGGCCGCGGCGACAAGGACATCGCCACGCTCATCGCCCGTTCCGAGGAGGCGACCGCATGAAGACCGGCCGCAAAATCCTGATGCCGTACATCACCGGCGGAATCAATCCACAGTGGACGGAGTATCTTCCGGCGCTGGTCGAAGCCGGTGCGGACGCGATCGAAGTCGGCATCCCGTTCTCCGACCCGACTTTGGACGGTGTGACCATCCAGGAATCGTCGAATGTCGCCCTCGCCAACGGAACGACTCCGCAGAGTGTCCTCAACGCACTGCGCGAGACCACAGTGGACGTTCCGATCATCGTGAGCACCTATGCCAACTTGGCTGTCCGCAAAGGTTTCTGCGCACAGCTGAAAGAAGCCGGAGTGCAAGGTCTGATCGTGCCGGATCTCCCATTGGAAGAAGTGCCCGCGATCGAGGACGGGATCGAGTTGGCACTGCTGGTCTCCCCCGCGACGCCCACCGACCGCGCGCACGAGATCGCCGCCAGGAGCCAAGGTTTCGTCTACGCCGTCTCGTCCATGGGCACCACCGGCGAACGCGACCATCTCCCTGCCTCCGCGATCGACCTGGCCACCCGGCTGAAGGCCGTTACCGACCTGCCGGTCCTGGTCGGCTTCGGCATCTCCCAGCCGGCACACGCCACCGAGGCCGCGCGCGTGGCCGACGGCGTGATCGTGGGCGCGGCGATCATGCGGCGCGTGCTCGACGGCGCTGGTCCGGCGCGGGTCGGCGAGTACGTCGCGACCCTGCGAGCCGCGCTGGACTAGAATCCGCAGGTCAAGCCAGAACTGGACCAGAACGGACGCGCATGGCCCGATACCGAGCGATCGCCGCGGATCTCGCCGCGAAGATCCGTGCCGGGGAGTACGCGCCCGGCGAGGCCCTGCCGCCGCAGCGGGAGCTCAGCGCGTCCTACGGCGTCACGCTCATGACGCTCCGGCAAGCGCTGCGCGAACTCAGCGACGAAGCCCTGATCGTGCAACAACCCGGCCGCGGCACCTTCGTGGCGCCGACACCGGCCTCGTACCAGCTGGGTTCCTTGCGCAGCTTCACCGAGGACCTGCGCGATCAGGGTTACGTCGTGCGTACCGAAGTCGTCAGCCAGGCAGTACGGCGGCTGCCCGCTCGCATCGCGGCACGACTGCAGGCCCGCGCTACCGATTCCGGCCTGCGCCTTGAGCGGGTACGCGAGTTCGGCGGCCGCCGGGCGATCCATCAGGTGTCGTGGATCGCTCCCCCGCACGGAGAACGCTTGCGGGACACGGATTTCACCACAGTCTCGCTCTATACCGCACTGTCCGAACTGGACGTCGTGGTCGACCGGGCCGCCGAAACCATCCGCCCGGACGCCCTCGACGACAAACTCGCCCGCCTCCTCGACGAACCCGTCACCACTCCGGTGCTGGTCAGCGAGCGCACCACCAGCACCCCGGACGGCACGATCATCGTCATCGACCGCGCGACCATTCTCGGCAGCATGATGCACATCAGCACCGAACGCGCCGCCGACCGGCTGTCACTGCGCTGGGGCGCCGGAAGCTGAATCACGGTGTCCATGCGCCAAAACGGCCAGGTGCAACGAAAGCCGAGTGTCCGGATTAGACAGATCCGCCCCAAGCAACCGCTCCACCGTCGCCAACCGCGAATACGCCGCCGGACGACTCAAATTCACCGCCTTCGCGAACTCTGTCATCGAATAGCCCGCTTCGACAAACGCCCGCAACGTCGCGAACGCCCGGCTGGCCCGCGGTTCCGGCAACGTCAGCAACGGCCGCAACTGAGCCTCGGTGAACTCGTGCAACCGCGGATGTTCCCGCAACCACCACAACAATCCGCGCACGCCCAAGTCGCCAGCCCGCCGAAGTCCAGGCGCGCCAGGCGATTCGACATCCGCGACATGCACCGCCTCCTGCAGCGCCGCTGGTAATTCGCCAAGCCGGCGCACCGGCCCGGCCGCTCCGAAAGCCGCCGCCAGCCCAGCCGGAACACCGGCGACCACGCGCTCCAGCAACGCTTTCTCCGCAGCCGCCGAAGAACACGGGAATACCGCGGCCACCCGGCCCTCGGCCAGCACGCCGCCGATCCCGTCGCTGGTCAGCACGGCATCCAGCAACGCCAGCTCCTGCCCGGCGCGAGCCGGACGGCACACCAGTACCGCGTAGTACGCCGCCGAAGCCAGCCCTAACGCCCGAGCCCGCGCGCGGACCGAGCCCTCGTCCGCGCCATGCAGCAGATCCCGCAGCAAATCGCCCTGCGCCTCGATTTCCACCGACAGCGGCGAGCGTTCCAGCAGCTTCCCGACGGTCAGCGCCTCGGCCGCGCGTTCGAGCACCATCCACGCTGAGGGTTGCTCCGCCGACCTCGCGGGCACCACCAGCCGACCCCAGCGTTCGCGCGGCGGGCCGACCGGCGTGCACAGCCACCCCTCCGGACCGCCGGCCTCGGTCGCGGCGCGAAACGGGACTCGCCGGGACCGCGCCGGCCAATCACGCAGCAGCGATTCCGCCGAACCGACGCCGGCGAACGCGAGCGCTCGATGCGTCCGGTCCTCCAGCACGACCGGCAGCCCGATCAAGTCCGCCGCGTGCGCGAGGACCGCGTCCGGTGCCTGCGAAGCCGAACCGACCGTGCTGAACGCCTCGTGCGCGCGCTCGGCCAGCCGCAACCGTTCGTAATGCGCGTTGACGATCCGGGCGTGCACGATCTCGGTCACCTCGATGAAGCGGACCGTGCTGCGCAGCTCCACCAGCGGAAACCGGGCCGCCCGAGCGGCCTGCACCAACCCGCTGGGCAACGCCTTCGGCTGCTCCCACGGGTCCACGACCAGCCCGATCGCACCGGCGTCCCGCAGCGAACGCACGTACGCCACCGGGTCGAAGCCCGGCTCGGCGAACGCCCTCCCGATCGAGAGCACCAGAACGTCGCTGGTCAGCGTCCCGGCGACGTCGCTCAGCTCGCTCACGTGCACCGACCGCACCGGCACGTCGACCGCGTCCGCGGCCGAGCGCACGACCGGCGCCCCGGCGGCCATCACGGGCAGCTCGAGGACGTCTCGCAGGGTCAGGTCCACGACCGCAGCATAACCCGACGAAATGTAAAGCCAGCGGTCAACAATGTGACGATTCGTCGGTTACCCACGACCCGTCCGGGAGGGACCCTCAGAGGGCGAAGACCAGGAAGAAAGGTGGCTCGATGAGCGATTCCGTGCCGACGCTGTCCCAGTGGATCGCCGGCGGCGAGGCAGCAGGCGCGCCGGACGGCTACGGGGACGTCACGAACCCGGCGACCGGGAAGGTCACCGCGCGCGTACCGCTCGGTTCGGCCGCGGACGCCGAGGCCGCGATCGCCGCCGCGAAGGCCGCGTTCCCCGCGTGGCGCAAGACCTCGCTGGCCAAGCGCAGCCGGGTGCTGTTCCGGTTCCGCGAACTGCTCGACGCGCGATCGTCCGAACTCGCCGCGATCATCACCGCCGAACACGGCAAGGTGCTGTCCGACGCGGCGGGCGAGGTCGCGCGCGGCCTGGAGGTCGTCGAGTTCGCCTGCGGGATCCCGCAATTGCTCAAGGGCGCGGCGACGGCCAACGCGTCCACCGACATCGACGTCACGTCGCTGCGCGAACCGCTCGGCCCGGTCGCGATCATCTCGCCGTTCAACTTCCCCGCCATGGTCCCGATGTGGTTCTTCCCGATCGCGATCGCGGCCGGGAACACCGTCGTGCTGAAGCCGTCGGAGAAGGTGCCGACCGCCGCGAACTGGCTCGCCGAACTGTGGCGCGAAGCGGGTCTGCCCGAAGGCGTGTTCAACGTGTTGCACGGCAACAAAACCGCAGTCGACGCCCTCCTGCACAGCCCGGACATCGAAGCGGTCTCGTTCGTCGGCTCGACCCCGATCGCGCAGTACGTCTACGAGACCGGCACCGCGAACGGCAAGCGCGTCCAGGCGCTCGGCGGCGCGAAGAACCACATGGTGGTGCTGCCCGACGCCGACCTCGACCTGGTAGCCGACCAGGCAGTCAGCGCCGGTTTCGGATCCGCGGGCGAGCGCTGCATGGCGGTGTCGGTGGTGGTCGCGGTGGGCGACGTCGCCGACGCGCTGGTGCCGCGCATCGCCGACCGCGCGAAGACCCTGGTGACCGGCGACGGCACCCGCGGCTGCGACATGGGCCCGCTGGTCACCGAAGCGGCGAAGGACCGGGTGTCCGGCTACATCGCCGCCGGTGCCGAAGCAGGCGCGACGCTGGTGCTGGACGGCCGCGAGGGCGAGTTCGACGCGGACGGCAACGGATTCTTCGTCGGCCCCACGGTGTTCGACAACGTCCGCCCGGACATGCCGATCTACACCGACGAGATCTTCGGCCCGGTGCTTTCGGTGGTGCGAGTGGAGACGTTCGCCGACGCGATCGAGCTGATCAACGCCGGTCCGTACGGCAACGGCGCGGCGATCTTCACCAACGACGGCGGCGCAGCCCGCCGGTTCTCCGCCGACGTCGAGGCGGGCATGGTCGGCGTGAACGTCCCGGTGCCGGTCCCGGTGGCCTACCACTCGTTCGGCGGCCGGAAGAACTCGCTGTTCGGCGACACCCACGCGCACGGCGGCGAGGGCGTGCACTTCTTCACCCGCGCCAAGGTCGTCACCACCCGCTGGCCGGGCCCCGAGCAGGGCGGCCTCGACCTCGGTTTCCCGCAGAACGTCTGAGAGGGATCTGCAATGGACACTCAGTCGGCAGCAGCCCGGCACCTGTGGATGCACTTCTCCCGCATGGGGAATTACCAGGACTCGCCGGTCCCGGTGATCACCCGCGGCGAGGGCGTGCACGTGTGGGACGACCGCGGCCGTCGGATCCTCGACGGATTGGCCGGGCTTTTCGTCGTGCAGGCCGGGCACGGTCGCCGCGAACTCGTGGAAGTCGCCGCACAGCAGGCGAACGAGCTGGCGTACTTCCCGATTTGGGGCTATGCCACGAAACCGGCGGCGGAACTGGCCGAGCGGCTCGCGCATCTCGCACCGGGCGACCTTAACCGGGTCTTCTTCACCACCGGCGGCGGCGAGGCGGTCGAGTCCGCGTGGAAGGTCGCGAAGCAGTACTTCAAGCTGACCGGAAAACCCGGCAAGCACAAGGTGATCAGCCGCGCGGTGGCCTACCACGGCACGCCGCACGGCGCGCTCGCGATCACCGGCCTGCCCGCGATGAAGAAAGACTTCGAACCGCTCGCGCCCGGCGGCTTCCGTGTGCCGAACACCAACCTGTACCGGCATCCGGAGTTCGCCGACGACCTCGAGGCGTTCGGCCGCTGGGCCGCGGACCGGATCGAGGAGGCGATCCTGTTCGAGGGCGCGGACACGGTCGCCGCGGTCGTGCTCGAACCGGTCCAGAACTCCGGCGGCTGCCTCACGCCGCCGCCCGGATACTTCGAGCGGGTGCGGGAAATCTGCGACCGGCACGACGTGCTCCTGGTCGCCGACGAGGTGATCTGCGCGTTCGGCAGGCACGGCACGACGTTCGCCAGCGAGAAGTTCGGCCTCCAGCCGGACCTGCTGACCTGCGCCAAGGGGCTGAGCTCCGGCTACAGCCCGATCGCCGCGCTGATCGCGTCGGACCGGGTGATGGAGCCCTTCCTCGGCGGAGGAGTCGCCTTCCCGCACGGCTACACCTTCGGCGGGCACCCGGTGTCGGCCGCGGTCGCGCTCGCGAACCTCGACCTGATGGAACGGGAAGGGCTCAACCAGCGCGTACTGGACAATCAGGGCGCGTTCGAATCGACCCTGGGCAAGCTGCTGGACCTGCCGATCGTCGGCGACGTCCGCGGCGACGGCTACTTCTGGGCCGTCGAACTGGTCAAGGACAAGGCGACCCGCGAGACGTTCAACGCCGACGAACGGGAACGCCTCGTCCGCGGCTTCCTGCCGGGCGCGCTGTTCGACCGCGGCCTCTACTGCCGTCCGGACGACCGGGGCGACGTGGTCGTCCAGTTCGCCCCGCCGCTGATCGCCGGGCAGGCGGAATTCGACGAAATGGAACAAATCCTGCGGGATGCGCTGCTGGAGGCGCAAAAACTCGTCTGAGCCAGCTGGCGAGGGAGGAGGCCGGGACCGTCTGGTCCCGGTCTTCTTCCGTGCCGTCGCTTATCATGAGCGCCAAGGAATCCTGACCGCGAGGCGGCGCGCATGCCCGAGCACGAACCCGGCCTCGACCGCCGGCTGGCCGACGCCATCGAGCGGCTCGGGAACGGCCTGCGCGCGCTTTCCCAGCGCAGCGCCCGCACGCGGGGCCTTTCGCCGCTGCAACAACAGGCGGTGCTGTCCCTGTCGCGCCACCCCGCGCCGCGCCGCGAGGTGAACGCACTGGCCGCGGAATTCGACGTGACCACGCCGACGATGTCCGACGCGGTCAGCGCCCTGGAACGCAAGGAACTCCTCACGCGCTCACCCGGCTCGGACGGCCGGCGCCGCCTGCTGACTTTGACCGACCGCGGCTTTGCAGCCGCTGCCTCGCTGTCGGCATGGGATCAGCAACTGGTGGCGTCGCTGGCCGGGGTACCGGAGCCGGATCGGGCCACGACACTGAATACGTTGTTGCGGGTGATCGCGGACCTGCAGCGCGGCGGTGCGATCAGCGTGGCCCGGGTGTGCACGACGTGCCGATTCTTCGGACGGAACGAGCATGCCGATCCGAGGGCTCCGCACCACTGCCATTTGATGCGGAAACCGTTGGCACTGAACGAATTGCGCACCGATTGCCCGGAACACGAGCAGGCGTCCGCCTGACCTCCCGCGCCATAAGCCGGATCCGCGTCGACGCAGTTGTCGTTATTCCGCTCGACCGAGCAGCTATTCCCATCGAGTCAATTAGCGTTTCCGACCCCGCCGACGACCGTCCGCTCAATTCCGAACACCCGCGTCAGAACTGTCAGAAGCTGAAGATCTTCCAGTCAGTCCTCGCTGTCGCGCACCACAAGCGCGATCTGCACCCGGTTCACCACGCCCAGCTTCGCGAAGAGGCTGCTCGTATGCGCCTTCACCGTCGCCACGCTGATGTGCAGCCGTTCCCCGACCTCGGCGTTCGACAGCCCCTCCGCGATCGCCCGCGCGGTGTCCCGTTCGCGTTCGGTCAACGCGGCCAGCCGCGCCCGCGCCGCCTCCCGCGCGGTACGCCGGGTCTCCGACGACTGCGGCCCCATCGCCGCGGTGATCAACCTGCTGGTGGCCGCCGGGGACAGCGCCGGATTCCCGTCGGCGACCGTGCGCACCGCGGCCAGGATGTCCGGCGGCGGGGTGTCCTTGAGCACGAACCCGAGCGCCCCGGCGCGCAGTGCGCCGAGCACCATCTCGTCGGAGTCGAAGGTGGTCAGCACCAGGATCCGCGGCGGGTCCGGCCAGCCGAGGATGGCTTCGGTCGCGCTCAGGCCGTCGCGGCCGGGCATCCGCACGTCCATCAGCACGACGTCCGGCCGGATCCGGCGGACCTCGGCGATCGCGGCGTCGCCGTCCGCGGCCTCGCCGGCGACCTCCAAGTCGGCTTCGCCGTCGAGCATGAGCCGCAACGACATCCGCACCAGCTGATCGTCGTCGACGATCACGACCCGCACCCGGTCCACTCACTCGCTCCCTTCGCCGCGGGCAGGCCACGGCAGCCACGCGGTCAGCACGAACCCGCCGCCCGGGTCCGCGTGATGGTCAAGTTCACCACCGGCGAGCTCGACCCGCTCGGACAGCCCCAGCAACCCGAACCCGGCCGACGGCGGCGGCTTCTCTCCCCACGCCGCCCCCGAATCCCGCACAGTCACGCGCAGGCCGTCGCCCTCCCCGCCCTCCACCGTGACACGCACTTCCGCGCCAGGTGCGTGTTTCCCGGCGTTGGTCAGTCCTTCTTGGACAATCCGGTACACCGTCCGCGCAAGCAGATCCGGCGGCGTACCGATGGATTCCGGGGTGTACGCGACGTTGACCCCCAGCGCCCGAGCATCCGCGACCAGCGCGGGCAACGCCGCGAGCGACGGCTGCGGCGGCTCAAGCCCGCCCGGGCTCGCCCGCAGCACGCCGAGCACCTCCCGCAACTCCTCCAACGCCTGATGCGCCCCGTCAGCGATCCCCTTGGCCAGCAGCGACACCTGGTCGGGAGCCAGGTCCGTCCGGTGCCCCAGCACCCCGGCCTGCATCGCGACCAGCGAAACCCGGTGTGCGAGGACGTCATGCATCTCCCGCGCGATCCGGTGCCGCTCGACGATCCGCGCCTCCGCCGCCCGAGCGACCTGCTCGCGTTCCGCACTCTCCGCACGTTCCCGCAGCGACCTCAACTCTTCGCGGCGCGCCCCGACCGCCGCCCCGACCGCCACGACGATGCCGGTGATCAGCACGATGAGCGCCACCGACAACCACCAGGGGTCAGGATCCGCACCGCGCGGGTAAAGCCCTTCGGTCACCGCACCGGTCAGGACGCAGCCGATCCCGATCACCGTGGTCTCTAACGGCTTGCGCCGGGTGGCGAGCGACCCGAGCACGAGCAACGCGGCACCGCCGGCAGAGGTGGAAACCGCCGAGACGATCACCACGCCGGTGGCGACCGGGAGCGGATACCGCCGCCGCCACAGGCTCGCGACCAGGCACCCGGCCCCGATCACCGGGTCGCCGAAGATCAGCCACCCGATCCGCGGATCGTCGGACCCCTCCGGCAGCTGCGCGGCGACCGCGACCCAGGCGAGCAGGCCGACCAGCGCGGCCAGGACCAGCCGCCACCCCTGCTGCCACGGTTTGAGCTTGGCCTGCGCGACGGTCACCCGGCCATCCTCGCCGATCCGCCCCGGCCGTGCAGCAGCCCCGGGCACAGCGCGCACCTAGACCAAAGTCTTAACCGGACCCGCGCCCCGACTTTGGTCGGCCGCGAATCGCGCCCCAGGTCCGATGCGCGGCACGCGGCCCGCCCACAGACTGGAAACACCAACGAACCGGGGAGAACACATGAGCAAGGGCGGCTACGGAGCCGTGCAGGCGGTCGGCATGGTGCTCACGATCGTGTGCGCACAGGCCGTCATCCGCAGCTTCTTCGACCACGAGACCCACCAGCTGTGGGGCGCGTTCACCTGGGTGCCCGGCGGCTGGACCGGACAGCTGATCTCCCTGCTGGTGCTGGTTGCCGCCGGGCTGACGCTGGCCGGATGGGCGAACAACCGGGCCAAGGCGAAAGACCGGACCGACTGAACGAGTGTTGCCGCGCAACGGTTTCGCGCGGCGGGTTATGGTCGGGCCGACCGCCTCCCGAGGGAAAGCACGAGCCCATGGTCAGCCCGCCGGAAACCGGATCCGCTCCGCTCGACGCGTCCGTGGACGCGCTTTCCGACGTACTCGATTCGATCCGCCTGCGCGGCGGCGAGCTGCTGATCGTCCGCGCCGCCGACGGACGCGAGTTCCGGCACCGGGCCGGGGAACGAATCCTGCACCTCGTCGAGCGGGGCCCGGTGCACCTGCGGATCGCCGGGGCCGAGCCGCACACCCTCGAAGCGGGCGACCTCGCGCTGCTGGCCGCGGGGGCCGCGCACCAGCTTCGCGCGCCTGAGGGCGGGGTGTGGATGAGCGGCCGGTTCTCCGTCGAGGAGAACGTCGCCGCGCCGTTGCTCGCCGTGCTGCCGCCGTCGATCGTGATCCGCGGCGCGGACGTCGGCTTCGAGCGGGTCTCGCTCGGCGCCGGTCTGCTCGCCGCCGAGTTCGCCGACCCGAGCGCCGGGTCGCGGGTCATGGTCGCCAAGCTGCTGGAACTGCTGTTCATCCTCGCGCTGCGCGCGTGGGCGGCGGCCGAACGGACGCCGGATCCGGGCTGGCTGACCGCCGCGCTGGACCGTCCGCTCGGCCCGGCCCTCACCGCGATCCACCGCGACCCGGAGCAGGCCTGGCCGGTGGAGCGGCTGGCCGAACTCGCCGCGATGTCCCGCGCGGCGTTCTCCGCGCGGTTCGTCCGCCTCGTGGGCGAATCCCCGGGCCGCTACCTGACCCGCCTGCGACTGGCCCGCGCGGCCGAGCGGCTGTCGGCCACTTCGGACTCGGTCGGCTCGATCGCCCGCGCGGTCGGCTATACCTCCGAAGCGGCCTTCTCCCGGGCATTCACCCGGGCCTACGGACGCTCGCCAAGAGCCTGGCGAGCGTCCCCCTGACGAGCGGTTCGGCAAAGTACCCCAGCCAATCGGTCATGTAACTTGCCCGATCGTCCGCCTAGGCTGAATGGCGTAAGCCGCACTCAGCACAGATCGGACGGGCAAATGGAACAAGTCGCGAAGCCGGACACAGTCGTTCTGATCCACGGACTGTGGATGACGCCGCTGTCGTGGGAGCACTGGGTCACGCACTACGAACAGCGAGGCCTGAAGGTCCTCACCCCCGGCTATCCCGGAATCGAGCCGGGCACCGCGGGCGTCGAGGCGATCCGCAACGACCCCTCGCCGCTGGCAGGCCTCGGTGTGCGCGAGATCGTCGACCACCTCACCGAGTTCATCGCCGCCCTGGACACCAAGCCGATCATCATGGGCCACTCCTTCGGCGGCGCCTTCGTGCAACTGCTGCTGGACGCCGGTCTCGGCGCGGCGGGCGTGTCCATCGACGGTGCCGCGGTGAAGGGTGTGAAGGCGCTTCCGTTCAGCGAGATCAAATCGACTTTCCCGGTGCTGAAGAATCCGGCCAACCGAGACCGCGCGGTGCCGATCACCGAGAAGGAATTCCACTACGCCTTCACCAACAACCTGAGCGTCGAAGAGTCCAAAGAGGTTTTCGACCGCTACACGATCCCCGTCTCCGGCCGAATGCTGTTCCAGGGCGGTTTCGCGAACTTCACGCCGAACGCCTCGACCACCTACAATTTCGCCAACGACGACCGCGCCCCGCTCCTGTTCATCGCCGGCGGCAACGACCACATCCTCCCGCCCGCGGTGCAGCACGAGAACTATCAGAAAAACGCCAAACACTCCGAGGCCGTCACCGCGTACAAACTGTTCCCCGGCCGCAGTCACTTCACCTGCGGCGAAAAAGGCTGGGAAAAAGTCGCCGACTTCGCCCTGGACTGGGCGCTCGCCCCGACCGCCGGAGAACTCAGCTGACCTCCGGCCCGAGCGCCGCATACGTCTCCGGCCGCCTCCGTCGCAAGTAGACCGCCATCGCCAACCCCGCGACAATCAGAATCGGCAACAACCACGGCAACAGTCCGATCCACGCCGCGTCCGACCCGGCCATAGTCGGAAAGTTCAGCACGGCCAGCACAATCACGCCGATCAGCCCGGCCCCGCCGAGCCCAGGCGCGACGAACGTGCTCCACCAATGCGGATCGCGCCGCTGCCGGAAGAACACCACCACCGCGATCGACGCCATCGCCTGCAGCACGAGAATCGCCAACGTCCCGAACCCGGTCATCGACGACGTCAAGAACGCGACCGGGTCGAGCCCCAGCACCGCGAAGATCGCCGCGACCACGGTGGCGAACCCGATCTGCGCCGCGCTGGCGTTGCGCGGTGTACCAGAAACCGTGTGCCCCAACACCTTCGGCAGCACACCGTCCCTCGCAAGCGCGTAGATGTAGCGACTGGCGGAGTTGTGCAGCGCCAGCAAAGCGGCGAAAAGGCTGACCACCAGCAGGAGTTGCATGACATCGGTGAGCGCGGTGCCAAGAACGTCCTGCGAGGTGGCGAGCAACAGGTCACCCGCCGCAAGATGGTCCTGCGCCACGGATTTCGCGTTCTCCACCCCGATCGCACTCACCAACGCCAGCGACGTCACCGCCGCGAATACTCCGATCGCGATCACCGCGATGTAGGTAGCCCGAGGCACCGACTTGTTCGGGTCACGTGCTTCCTCACTGAACAGCGCTGTCGCCTCAAACCCGATAAAACACGTGGCAGCAAACAACAACCCCAGTCCGATGGACCCCGATGTCACGACCGCGGGCGACAACGCGCTGAACGAATACCCCGACTTCACGAGCACCGCGACGTCGAACACAACGAGGATGCTGACCTCGAGAATCAGCGACACAGCCAGCACTTTCGCCGAAACGTCAACCCCGCGCCTGCTCAACAGAAACACCGCGGCAACCGACAACCCCGCCCAGAACTCCCACGGCAGATCAAGGTGGAAGACCCGGTTGACGACACCCCCGGTCAACGCACCAGAGGTCCCGACCGCCCCCGCCACGAAACAGTTGTACCCAGCCAACGCGACGAACGCCCCGGAAAGCCCGGCCGGCCGTCCCAGCGCCGCGACCAGATACGCGTAGAAGCCACCGGCGTTGGAGACGTACCGGCTCATCCGCGCATACCCGATGCCGAACAACAACAGCACCACCCCAGCGATCAGGAACGACGCAGGCATCCCGCCACCGTTGCCCAGCGCGATCCCCAACCCCGCGATCACGACCATTCCCGTCAACGGCGCGACAGCCGCCAACACGAGAAACGCGATCCCGCCAGTGCCAAGCGCGTTAGCGCGAAGCTGCCCTTCGACGGCCTCCGGTGTCGACTGCTGTGCCATTCCAGGCCTCCCGATCCGCGCGGGGCTCCCGTTGCCCCGCAGCGCCCCAGTGTGCTTGCTCGAGACCTGATCGCCTTGTCGTCGCGGGCAGAGGTCTTGGCAATCCGCGCACCTCACCCCCCGGTCGCGCGTTCCGTGAGGGGAACCCTCACGGACTCAGATTCCCTCAAGAAGCCCTTCGCAGACCGCCCGAACCGCAGCCGATGCACCCAACGATCGAGGCACCCAGCCCCACCCCCGCACCCCGAACCGTCAGCACAATCAAACTTCGGGGCGCCCCACGCAACCACTCAAAAGCAATGTCGCCGCCAGGCGACGAGCCGACCTTCAGCCCAAAACCTCCCGCAACCGAACAGCGAACGCCTCCGGCTGCCCCGCATACCCGTTCTCCCCGCCGAGAAACCCCCCATGATGACTGGGAAACACAGTCACCTCCCGCCCGAGCAACCCAGCGACAGCCCGAACCGTCCGCCCGGTAAACGTATCCCCGGTCTCCTCCCCCACCGCCAGCACCAATCGATTCCCCGCGGCCTTCAACGCCTCGACATCCGGCACGTAATCAATAACCGGCCGAGACCGCGCAGACAACAACGGATCATCCCGCGCTCCGTCGTCCTCAACCGGCAACCCGAACTGCCCAGGATCGGCACTCGGCTGCGCGAAGTACTCCTCGGTGAACTCCCCGGCCCAACTGGTCATGGCGATAAACGCAGCCATCCCATGCCCCCACCCCTTGGCCAGATACCGCTCAGTCACCCCGTCGCACGCCCGCGCGGCAGCCGCCGCGTCCGGCAACGCCGAGATCGCCGGCGGCTCGTGCGCCACCAAGATCGCCACGTCCCCCGGATACTTCGCCACCAAGGCCAGCGCGGTAACCGCCCCGCCACTGCTGGCGAACACATCGACCGCCCCCGCCCCGAGCGCCTCGATCACCGCGTGCACGTCCTCGGCCTGCACCTCCGGCCGATTCTCCGTACTGCCGTCAGACCGGGTACTGCGCCCAAGCCCCCGCGGGTCGTAAGTAACAACAGTCCGCTCCGGAAACAACGACACGAGCGTAGTGAACCCGCTGGCGTCCATCGGCTGCCCGATCATCACCAGCGGCCGGTTCCCGTCCGAGACCGGCTGGTTGTGCACGTCGTAGACGATGTCCGCACCGTCGGTCTCAAGATGATGCGTGGGCATAGCGACACTCCCCGTGTCTCGCGAAAAACCTTTGCGCGCAGCCTACCCGATCGCCGCGGCCAAGGGTCCACAATGGACAAAGCAGCTCCCGCAACCGCATCGGCTATGCTGAACCCGTGGCAAATTCGGCAGGCAGCAAAGGAATGCCGCGCCCCGAACGGGAGCGGCTGATCCTCGACGCCGCCGTCCAGGAGTTCGGCGCCCAGGGCTACGCCCACGCCTCGGTAGCCGCCATCGCCCGCCGGGCGGAAATTTCCAAACCGCTCGTCTACGGCTACTTCGACTCCAAAGACGGCCTCTACCTGGCCTGTCTGCACCGAGGCGCGGCCCCGCTGGTCGACGCCGTCACCGAAGCCCAAACCGGCACCGGCCTCACCCGAGCCCTGGGCACCCTGGAAGCGATCTTCCGCACCCTGGAACCCCGCCGCCTGGACTGGGCAGTCCTCTGGGACCCCACCCTTCCCCCGAACTCCGCGGTAGACGAAGCAGCCCGCTCCTACCGTCGCAAACTGTCCGCACTAGGCGCGGAAGGCACCCAAGAAGCCTTGTCCACGGCCGGTTTCGCCGACCCGGCAGACGCGTCCCTGTTCGCCCGGATCTGGTACGGCGCGGTAGCAGCCACCGTCAACTGGTGGCTGGAACACCCGGAAGAACCCGCCGAAGTCACCACCCAACGCTGCGCGAGAATCCTCGCCTCCCTGCGCGGCTAACTTTCGCAATCCACCCACTCGAAATACCCGCTCCCCGACACCGGCCGCCGCCGAAACGCGCCGGAATACGTATACGCGCCGACATAACCGCGCCCATGCCCGTACCGCAACGGACTGTCCACAACGGCCTCCAACGCCACGACTTCCTCCGCCCCGTCCCGCACCGTCCACCGGAACCGCTCCGGCACCCGCATCTCCCGCCCCTGCGGATCAACCTCCGGTTCGGCCCGATAATCCACCTCGGCCTGGACCTCGCGAAACACCGCAGCGTCCCCGTCGAGCGTGCGCAGATGGGCAAGCCGGCAAGCCGTAGCCCCAGCCGCCCGGACATCGGTCAGCAACAACTGCGTCCGATCATCGAGATTGATTATTTGATAGGCAAAGAAGTCAATCGGCAGCTTGAACCGCTGAGGCAACGGGGTACGCCGAAGCGCTTGCGGCGAAACCGATCGCGCGTACTCAACAGTGCAAAGCCCGCCGATCTCAGTCTCACCAGTGTCGTCAGTGATCATTCCGGTAAAGGTGGCCAGCAGACTCAAGTGGTCATACGCGGGATTCCGCACGAACCAAGACACCTGAGGCGTGGCAGTGATCGCCAAGTCCGCCGAGAACCCGGTATAACGCGCATGCACCTGATACGACGGATGCGCCGCTTCGATAGCGAGATCCGAATCCCACTCCAGCCGCGAACCGTCCTCCGCGAACCGACATTCGGTGCGCGAATCGTAAGCCTGATAGTGATGATGCCCAGGCGCGGCAGTGGACGACAGGACAGTCGTAGTGCGGCGCGCATCGGAGGTAGCGAGGTAGTCGTTGTCGAAACAAACCGCGCCAGTGCTGCCGATCAGCGTCATCGTGTTGAGGTAGCGATGCGGCGCGGGCAGCTCCGGCACGAAGATGCCGTAATGCGTCCACGCCCAGGTCCGCGAATCCGGATGCGGCCGCAGCAGGCCGGGCCGGTCGAACGGCTTCGCGGACTCCTCGATCCGCTGGTCGAAGCGAGGGAGCACCCGGTTCACCACGAACGGCGCGGCAGCGGTCAGCACGCTCATCTTTCCTCCTCAGTGCCTATTACCCTAGAGTAAGTTACCCAAGGGTCAATTCGGAAGGAGCAGTCGGATGACACGGTCCTGGTGGGGTTGGGGCGACACTGCGGAAGCGCTGACCGCCGAAGAATCGAAAACGCTGGTCACGCGCACGTCCGCCGTCCTTCCCGCCCACGACTTCACCGACCACGCTCCTCCCTCGCCGGACGATCTGCCGGTGCCGCCGTCCCGGCTCCGTCCGCCCGCCGCGCTGGCCCGGCTGTGCTCGGCCGACCGGACCGACCGGCTGTCGCACGCGCGCGGCAAGGCATTCCGCGACGTCGTCCGGAACCTGGAAGGGCGGGTCGAAGCGGTGCCGGACGTCGTCGCTCGCCCAGAGTCCGAGCAGGACGTGCTCGACCTCCTGGATTGGTGTTCCACCAGCGGCACCCCGGTAATCCCGTACGGCGGCGGCAGTTCCGTCGCCGGCGGCATCGAACCGCGGTTCCCCGCGCCCGCGGTGTCGCTGGACCTCGGCCGCCTCGACCAGGTCGTGGAGATCGACAAGACGAGCCGCACCGCGCGCATCCAAGCCGGGGTGTACGGCCCCGCGCTGGAGGACCAGCTCCGCCCGCACCGCTTGACGCTGCGGCACTACCCCCAGTCGTTCACGCACTCCACGCTCGGCGGCTGGCTGGCGACCCGCGCCGGCGGCCACTTCGCCACGCTGGCCACACACATCGACGACCTCACCGAGTCTCTGCGCGTCGTGACTCCGGCCGGCGTCAGCGAGTCGCGACGGCTGCCCGGTTCGGGGGCCGGACCGTCGCCGGATCGGCTGTTCCTCGGCTCGGAAGGCACACTGGGCGTGATCACCGAAGCCTGGATGCGGCTGCAGGAACGTCCACGCTGGCAGGCGAAAGCGTCAGTGAGCTTCGCCAAGTACGCCGACGCAGTACGAGCGACCCGGGCGATCGCCCAGTCCGGCCTGTACCCGGCGAACTGCCGGCTCCTCGACGCGGCGGAAGCGTTCCTCAACACCGGCGTCCAGGCAGACGGCTTGCTGCTGCTCGCGTTCGAGTCCGCCGACCATCCGGTGGACGCGTGGCTGGACCGCGCGCTCGAACTCACCGCGGACCACGGCGGCACCGTCACCGCCCGCCGCGGCGAATCCGGTTCGGCGTGGCGATCGGCCTTCCTGCGGATGCCGTACCAGCGGGACGCGCTCGCCCGCCGGTCGATGGTGGTGGAGACCTTCGAAACGGCCTGCACCTGGGACGCGTTCGAGTCGCTGCACGAGGCAGTCACGACGGCCGCGAACGCGGCGATCGCCGAGATCTGCGGCGCGGGCGTGGTGACCTGCCGGTTCACCCACGTCTACCCGGGCGGCCCCGCGCCGTACTACGGCATCTACGCGACCGGCCGCTGGGGCAGCACCGTCGCACAGTGGGACGAGCTGAAAGCCGCTGTGTCCGAAGCGATTCTCGCCAACGGCGGCACAATCACCCACCATCACTCGGTCGGCCGCGACCACCGTCCGTGGTACGACCGGCAGCGCCCGGACCCGTTCGCTGCCGCCCTGTCCGCGGCGAAGGACGCCCTCGACCCGGCCGGAGTGCTGAACCCGGGCGTCCTGATCCGGTAGCCCTTACCGCCGCAGGTACCGCAACGCCCGCGCCGCCGCGTGACTGCCGCACATCCCGTGCGCGCCCGGTCCCGGCGGCGTGGCCGCGGAACACACGAAGTGCCCCGGCACGCCCACGTCGTACGGCTGCAAGGTCGCCCGCGGGCCGAACACCAGCTGTCGCACGTCTTTCGCTCCGGTAAGGATGTTCCCGCCGACGAAATTCGGGTTTCTCACAGCGAATTCCGCCGACGACGTGGTCACCGAGCCGATAATTCGTTCCCGGAAGCCCGGAGCGAATCGCTCGATCTGCGTGGTGATCGCCTCGGTAGCGTCGCCGGCGTATCCATGCGGCACATGCGCGTACGCCCACACCGGATGCACATCACCGACCGAACGGGACGGGTCGGCCAGATATTGCTGGCCCAGCAACACAAACGGTCGATCCGGCATCCGCCCATTGTGTACTTCACGCTCACCGGAAGCGACTTCCGCCGCCGATCCTCCCAAGTGGACAGTCCCAGCCGCCCGAGCTTCCGGCGACCGCCACGGAATTCCGTCCTGCACGGCGAAGTCCACTTTGAACGCACCGGGACCGTAGCGAAACCGCTCGTACGCCCGCCGGATCCGCGGCGGCAGCCGGTCGCCAAGCACCGATGCCAGTGCGCGAGGCCCGACGTCCCACACCACCACGTCCGCCCGAGGCAACTGCGAAACCGACTGCACCCGCACGCCGGTCTCGATCTTCCCGCCGAAGTCGGCCACCAGAGCGGCCAAGGCGTCGCTGATCGCCCGCGACCCGCCCTCCGCGACCGCCCAGCCATGCCGGTGACCAGCGGTGAGAATGCCGAGCCCGATCGCCGACGACAGCGGCCGGTCCAATGGCCGGAACGCATGCGCCGCAACGCCAAGCCACAGCGCACGAGCCTGTTCAGTGCGGAAATACCGGCCCAGCACGGTCGCCGGAGCGACCGTCGGCAGACCGAACCGGCCCAGCAACAACGGATGTTTCGGCACTCGCAGCAGCGGGCCGAGGATGTCCTCGCTCAGCGCGTCGTAGTTCTGCGCGGGCGACGAGAACAGCGCCGACCAGCGGCGTTCGTCCGAACCGAGCCCGGCTGCGGTGTCGGAGACCGAGCGCCGCAGGACCCCGGCGGTGCCGTCGTCGAGCGGATGCACGCAGTCGATCTCCGGCAGCCGCCAGCGCAGGCCGTACCGGTCGAGCCCGAGGTCGGTCAGCACCGGCGAGCCGACCGCCATCGGATGCGTCGCGGAGCAGTGGTCGTGCAGCAGACCGGGGACGATCGCCTCGTAAGTGCGGGTGCCGCCGCCGATCTCGTCGGCGGCCTCCAGCACCGTCACGTCGACCCCGGCGCGCGCCAGCACGGCCGCCGCGGCGAGCCCGTTGGGTCCGCTGCCGACCACCACCGCCGTAGTCATGCCAGCACGCTGCCGGTCTTGACCTGGTGAGCGGTCCAAGTGACGGTGAGCGGAATCGGGCCATTCGGCAGCCACGGCTGTTCGTTGACCGCGTCGGCCACCGTCCAGTGGCCGCGCTCGATCACGCCCAGCGCCGCGTCAATCACTTGGTAATGCTGCACCTTCGAGTGGATGGCCTGCGATTCGACCCACACCACGATCCACTCGCCGGGCGCGAACCCGATCCGCTTCTGCACCGCGTTGACGAAGCCGAGGTCGTGCAGGTGCCCGTCGCCGAAGTTGAAGCCGAGGATCGAATTGCAGCCGAACTCGGCCTCGCGCACAGTCCGCGCGTCGAGGTCCGGCAGGTTCTTCGCGAGCACCGAGAACAAACCGCGGCCCTGGCTGTGCATCGACCGCCAGGCGATCGTCTGCTGCATGGTGATCTCGGCGATTTCGGCCGGGTAGCCCATCGCTTGCAACTGGTCGACCTGGTTCTTCGTCGGCCGGTGCGGCAACGTGTTCAGCTTCGCCTCGGCACCCGGCGCGAATGCCCACAGCGCCGACGCCCAGTTGCCCGCGTACTGCCGCATCGACGGCAGGAACGACACCAGGTCCGGCCGCAGGTTGCCGAGAATCGGGAAGAACAGCAACGCGGCCGCGATCACGGCGGCGAGCCAGCCCGGCGTCATGTCGGCGACGCCGTATCCAGCGCTCGCCGGGAAGCCGAGGAACAGGAAGATCGCGAGGTAGCCGAAGAGGATGTTCCATTCCAGCGGCACGGCCAGCGGGAACGTGGACGTGATGAACAGGTGGAACACCACCATCAGCGCGACGCCGGCGAGCGTGACCCAGTGATTGGTGGAGAACAGCAGCACCAGCGGCGTAATGATTTCCACTGTCGTCCCGCCGACGTGCGCCATGAACGTCGCGAGCTTCGACGGCCGGATGTCGTTCGGGAAATCGCGGTAATGCGCCCGCTTCAGCCAGTTGAACGGCACACACGGGCTGTTGGACACCATCGGCGGCACCACATTGGTGAAGTGCTTGCCGAACTTCGAGACGCCCGCACCGATCCAGACCAGGCAGATCAACAGTTTCGCGGCGATGATCATGTTCACGAACGGAAGGAAGGCGAAGAACACCAACGCGGGCAGGTACTGTTCACCGCGCGCGGCAAGGAAAACCGTCTTGTCCCGCAAGCCATTCAGCACGTACAGCACGATCGGTGCGATCAGCAATGCCGGGCGCACGAGGCCCGAGGAGTTGTCCGGCAGCGCGGCCGACAGCGCAGCGTTCGGGACGCCGGGCAGCACGATAGCGGTCAGCAACGCGGCAAGGAAAGCCAGATACAGCAGCACATCGAAGCCGCTTCGCCGGTCGCCTTTGGTGAACGGGACACGCTTCCACGGCCGCAGCCGAATCGTGCCGGGGCGCGCCCAGAACAGGATCCCGCCGGTCATCGGCTTGAACTTGCCCGCGATCGGCCCCCAGGAACCGGCGACGCCGACCGCTTCCAGCAATACCGTCCACAGCACGAGCTTTTGGTAAACCACCGGTTCGCGCCACCACGCGGCGACGTCCCAGAACGGGCCGACGCCGGACGTCGCTGTCACCAGCGCCACCCCGGCCAGCACGTAAAGGAAGAGCAGCTTCACCACGTAGGTAGCCGGAATCATCTTGGGCGAGCCGAAGCCGAACTGGACCCAGTGCAGCGCGAGCGCTTTGGTCCGTTCGAACAATGGCTTCCGCAGGAAGGTTTCCGGATCGACCGGGGGAAAGTCGCCTGTCTTGAACCCCATTGTTCTCCGCCTTTCTCCGGGCAGCATCGACCGGACCCGCTGATGCGGGCACGGATTGTTTCGTTGAGAGCGGAATCAGCTCGCGGCGGCGAGTTCGCGGCGCAGCGCCGGTTTGTCGATCTTGCCGACCGGGTTCCGCGGCAGCGCGGGCACGATGTCGATCCGCACCGGCACCTTCACCCGAGCCAGCCGGGCGCGGCAATGGTCAAGCAACTCGGCCTCGCTCACGACCGCGGCCGGGTACAGCGTCACGGTCGCGACCGGCAGTTCGCCGAGCACCGGGTGCGGCGCGCCGACCACCGCGGCTTCCAGCACCGCCGGATGTGTGTGCAGTGCGTTCTCGATCTCCTTGGGGTAGAGGTTCTCCCCGCCCCGGATGATCATGTCCTTGATGCGGTCGACCAGGACGAGGTAACCGTCCTCGTCGAACCGCCCGACGTCGCCGGTGTGCAGCCAGCCGTCGACGATCGTCGCCGCGGTCGCCTCGGGCCGGTTGAGGTAGCCGCGCATCACGTTCGGGCCGCGGACCACGACCTCGCCGGGGCCGTCGGTCAGCCTGCCTTGCGGATCCATCAGCGCGACTTCCTGACCGGGCAGCGGACGCCCGACGGTGCCCGGTTTACGCGGCCCGGCCAGCGGATTCAGCGTCGACGCGCAGCTTCCCTCGGACAGTCCGTAGCCCTCGACGACCACCACCCCGAACCGTTGCTCGACCCGCTGGATCAGCTCAGCGGGCATCGGCGCGGCACCGCAAACCACCAGCCGCAGCGACGAAGTATCCGGCCGCACGGTGTCCGGGAGACCCGCCAACCGCGCGTAAATCGCTGGTACGGCGGAGAAATACGTCGGACGGACCCGTTCGATCGTGTCGAAGAAGCCGTCGGCGCGGAATCGCGCAGTGATGGTCGAGCGGCCGCCGGCGAGCAGCGGCGCGAGCACGCTGACCACGATTCCGTTGACGTGAAACAGCGGCAAGACCAGCAAACTGTGATCCGCTGGGCCGAGTTCGAGCGCGTCGACGATCATTCCGGTCATCGCTCGCACGTTGGCGTGGTCGAGCACCACTCCCTTCGGCTGTCCCGTCGTGCCGCTGGTGTAGATGAGCAACGCGACGGCATGCTCGTCATCAGCCACCGGCCCCTCGTCCGGCGCGGCGGTCGCCAGTTCCTCGAGCCGCACGGTCACCAAGCCCGAATCCCCTTGTCCCACCACCACTTTCGCTTCCGCGTCCGCGATCTGGAACGAGGCTTCGCCGTCGGTCAGCTCCGGGTTCACCGGCGTGACCGCGGCACCGAGCCGCCAGGCCGCGAACAACACCACCGCGAACTCGATCCGATTCGGCAGCAGCACCGCGACCACGTCGCCCGCACCGACCCCTCGGGCCCGCAACGCGGCCGCCGCGGTGCGCACCCGAACCGCGAATCCGGCGTTGCCGAGTTCGCCGTGTTCATCAGCGAGGCAAGGCAGGTTCGGGTTCCGCCGGGCTCGCTCTTCAGGCAGCGCCGCGAGGTGCATCGTCGAAGTCCTTTCCCAGGGCGGCTCAGGTGGGAAATGACGGTAAGGACGGGCCGTGACCCAAGCCATAGGCCGCAGAACCGAAGGCTGCGCCGGTCGTTGTGCCGGGGTCACAACCGCCTGCACCGAGGGGGTGAACGACGCCGCTCGCCTGTCGCCGGGGCGGTCCGGTGGCTACCCTGACCGCCATGTCCGACGCCGTCGACGCCGTCGTGGCCGAGATCGCGCACGCCATCGACGCCGACCTCGCCGCCCGCACCACCGAGCTCACCGACTGGTTCGTCGAGATGATCCCGGAGTTCCGGCACGACGAAACGGTCCGCAAGCTCATGATCGCCAGCACGTCGGCGAATCTGGTCGCGATCCTCGACATGCTGTCGCATTCCATCCCGCTCGACCGGATCACCGTCCCGCCCGCCGCGGCCGAGTACGCGCGCCGGTTCGCCCAGCACGAACTGTCGCTGGAGGCGCTGCTCCGGGCGTACCGGCTCGGCGAGCACCGGTTCGAACAGTGGGCGATCGAGGCGCTGGAGCGCCAGCCGAACATCGACACCCAGCTCGCGCTGGCCGTGCTCGCCGAACTGTCCCGGCGCACCAACCGCTACATCGACCAGGTCATCCAGGGCCTCATCGACATCTTCGAGACCGAACGCCGGCGCTGGACCAGCCGCACCGGAGCCGCGCGGGCGGCGCAGATCCGGCTGGTCCTCGATTCGGACACGCTGACCGAGGACGCCGCACAGCAGCTGCTCGCCTTCCCGATGCGGCAGTGGCACCGCGCGGCCGTCGCGTGGCTGCCCGCCGAGGGCGCGGGCGAACTGCAAGCCGCGGCCCGGTTGTTGCAGGAGGTGTGCGGACGCGGTCCAGCACTCACCATGCTGGCTGACGACCGCACGCTGTGGAGCTGGACAGTCAGCGCGGAACGCGACGACATCGAGGTCGACCGCCTCCGTTCCGGCGTCACCGACATCGGCGGCGGCCTGCGACTGGCCCTGGGCGCGCCCGGCTACGGACTGTCCGGATTCCGCGGTTCGCTGCGCGAGGCAGTGCGGGCTCGGGCCGTCGCGGAGACCAACGAGGACCAGAGCCAGAACGTGGTGCTGTTCGACGACGTCGCGATCGCCGCCCTGCTCACCGAGCAGTCCGACGACGTGTACCGCTGGATCGCGCGGGTCCTCGGAGACCTCGTCGCCGACGATCCGGGCACCGAACAGCTGCGCGAAACCCTGCGAGTCTTCCTCGACACCGACGGCAGCTACACACACGCCGCCGCCCGGCTGCACCTGCACAAGAACACCGTCCACTATCGCGTCCGCAAGGCCGAGGAACTGTGCGGACGACCGCTGGCCGAACACCGGCTGGAAGTGGAGGTCGCCCTGCGTGCGGCCACTTTGCTGCGCAAGCGGCTGCCGTGGAACGAACCCGGCTGACCCCGTATGTCCATTGTGGATTCTTTTGCCTTCCCGCGCTGCCGTGTTAGCCTGTCGCCGTGCTGCGCCTCATGACGTCCGAGCGACTCGTAACCCAGCGCGCCGGCTGAACCAGGCCGCCGGCGCGCATGCTGGCGTACGCCTTTTTTCTCCGGGACCTGGCCCTCTTCCCGCCAGAACCTCTTTCCTGGAGAAACGCCATGTCCCTGAGCACCTTTTCCTCGGCCCCGTACACCTCCGCCCCGGCCATGCTGGTCCGCCGCCGGATCGCGACGTACTTCGTCGGCGGCATCGACCAGATCCCCGGCCTGGTCGCCACGCTGACCCAGCACGGGAAGCTGATCCACGAGCTGTCCGTCGACGTCCGCGAGGGTGTCCGGGAAAGCAGCATGGTCAGCACGGTCCTGGTCAGCCCCGATGCGCTCGACTCGCTGCTGGACGCCCTGCGCGACCTGTCGTCGGTCGTCTCCGCTGAGCTGGCCTGATCTTTTTGGCCACCCCCTCGCCGACGGCCTGACGACGCACCCGCTCAGACTGGGGTCCCGACCAGCGAAAGGGCACCCCACATGCGATTGGCCGACAAGATCACCCTGATCACCGGCGCTTCAAGCGGAATGGGCCGGGCGGCCGCCCTCACCTTCGCCCGCGAAGGCGCGACGGTCGTCGTCACCGACGTCGAAGACGCTGACGGCGCCGCCGTAGCCGAGGAGATCCGCGCGCTCGGCGGCCAAGCCGAATACCGCCGCCTGGACGTCACCGACGAAGACTCCTGGGCGTCCGCCATCGCCGCTGTCCTGGACCAGCACGGAAAGCTGGACGTCCTGGTCAACAACGCTGGGATCAGCGGCACCTTCGACCCGGACTTGACCAGTACGGCGTTCTACGACCGCCTGCTGCAAGTCAACGCCCGCGGAGTGTTCCTGGGCATCAAACACGGCGCCGCGGCGATGTCCGGACGAGGCGGCGGTTCGATCGTGAACCTGACGTCGATCTCGGCCTCGATCGGCCAGGTCGGCGTGCACTTGGGTTATGCCGCCTCGAAGGGCGCGATCAAGGCGATGACGACCACCGCGTCGGTGCATTACGCAAGCGAAGGCATCCGAGTCAACGCGGTAGCGCCCGGCCTGCTGCCGCCGATGCGCACCTCCCGCGGCTCGACCGACCCGGTCTGGCGAGCGAAGCAGGTCGAGGGCGTGCCGATGGGCCGGACTGGTGAGGTGCAGGAGGTCGCTGACGTGATCCTGTTCCTGGCTTCCGGGGAATCGTCATACGTGACCGGGGTGGAGATCCTGGCCGACGGGGGTTATACGGCCCAGTAGGGCTCTGTCAGCTCCCTGAGGCTCTCGGGGACTCTCTGGGGCTCCGGGGGGGCTTCCTGAGTGGCTCCCGCGGAATTCGGCGGGAGCCCCAGGCGCCTCTATGCGTTCTCCGGCACGCATCCAGCGTTCTCCGGCCCGCATCCATCCGCTGTCGGCTCCTCATCCACCGCGTCCATCCGACGAACCCTCCCGATCCGGCCCCTCGAGCCGCCCTCGGCTATCCATCGGGCCCTGCAGCCGTGACCCCGGCTGCCTGGATCCACCGTCGCGATCCGCCCCACGCGGTACGTTCACCAAGCGCCGATCTTCCCGGCGGCGAGACGGAGGCGAAGCCGATGGAGCTGAGGCAGGTCGAACACTTCCTCGCCGTAGTCCGGCACCGCAACTTCACCCGCGCCGCCCAAGACGTGCACGTCGTGCAGTCCGCTCTCAGTGCGTCCATCCGGAAACTGGAAGCCGACCTCGGCGCGGAGCTGTTCGACCGCACGACTCGCCGGGTGACCCTCACCCCCGCAGGCGAGGCCCTGCTCCCGCTGGCACACCAAATCGCCGCGGACGTCGACTCCGCCCGAGGCGAGGTAGCCGCGGTGACCGGGCTCGCGCGCGGCCGGGTGTCGATCGGAACCATCCAGACCCTGACCGTCATCGACCTGCCCGCGAAGCTGGGCGAATTCCGCGCCCGCTACCCGGGAATCCGGCTGCGCGTCCGGGAAGGCACGATCCCCGGGCTGACCGCCGCGGTGTCCGACGGCGAACTGGATCTGTCCTATGTGGGCGGTCCGCTGCCGGAGGACTTGGCCGAATTCGCGAACTGGCAGCAAAACCTGGTCCTGCTCACCCACCCCGGACACCGCCTGTCGCCCCGCCGCCGAGTCCGGCTGGCGAAGCTCGACGGCGAACCGTTCGTAGATTTCACCGGCAGCGGCCTGCAAGCCCTGGTCGACCGCGCCTTCGCCGAAGCCGGAGTCCGCCGCGACCAGGTATGCGAGGCAACGAACGTCCCGCTGCTAGTCGACCTGGTCGCGGCCGGCCTTGGCGTCACCGTGGTACCGGAACAAGTCGCCGCGAGGTCCGGGCTGCCGTTCGCCCACCTCACCCAGCCGACGCTGGCCCGCACGATCTCCCTGACCGGCCGCTCGGCAAACCTCACCAACCCGGCGGCACGGGCGCTGCTGGCCCACCTCCTCGCCTGATGCCACCTCCTCGCCTGACCCCACGCACCGGCGCGAGCACCAGCGCAAACCCGACCAACCCCAACACCAACGCGACAGTCGTCAGCCCGGTAATCCCAGCGACAAACGCCAACGCGAACGCGCGCCCGCCGAACCGCCGCAGCAACCGGACAACGTCGCGAGTCTCTCCGTCGACCGACTCGACAACCGACTCGACATCGGGTGCCGGACTGACTCCGGCTGCCGATTTGACGCCAGCCGCCGAGTTGAGGCTCACGGCTGGCTCGACGCCCGCCACCGAATCGCCGCCCGCCACCGGCTCGGCGCTGGCCGCCGGATTAACGCGCGCCACCGATTGGACACCAGGTACCGAGTTGGGGCTCACGACCGGCTTGACACCGCGCACCGAGTTGCCGCTGGCGACCGGGCTGACGTTTGCCGCCCGGCCGACATTGGCAGAGGGCTCGGCGTTGGCCAACCGGTTGAGTCCGCCAGCCGAGTTGCTGCCCGCCACCGGGTTGGCGTCGGCCACGGCATCGGCTGCCGGGCTGACGCTGACCGCCGACTCGACGCCAGGCACAGAGTCGACGCTGTCCACCGGGTTCACTGCCACCAGGTTGACGGCCACCGACTCGGCGCTGGGCACCGCGTCGACACTCACTGCCCCGCCAACAACCGCCACCGACTCGGCACCGGCCGCCAAACTGACGTCGGCCACCGACTCGCCACTCCGCACCAGGTCGACACTCGCTGCCCCGAAAACACCCGCCATCGGCTCGGTCACCACAGGTTTGGCGTCGGTCACCGTGCCATCGCGCACCGCACCGTGAGCCATGCCGTCCTGTGTGCCCCGACGATCGTCCGCGCATCCCAGTGCGCCCAGGCCAGTCTCGGTGTCGGCGGACCGGTCCGCCGACACGTCACCGTCGAGGTGTCGGTCGTCGCTTCGGGCTGGGTTCTCGGCAGAGTCGCCAGGCGCAGACGTCATGGGCTGAGTATTGGCTTGCGCCGACCATCCAGTCCAACACCTGTTTTCGCTGCGATTCAGCGATAAAATCGATCGGCCTTGCGGAGGCGCGTCGACTCGGCAGTTGCCGCCCACTCGGCGGCACCGAGATCAGGCAAAGACCACCTCCTCGCTACCGACCAGCTTCACGCCTGCCGTGGACAGCTCCTCGTCCACCCGGGCGCTCTCCTCCGCGGCGGGGAGCTCGTCGTCGTAGGTGGCGTGGGCGTCTTGGACCAACGTGACCTCATGACCCCGTTTGAGAGCGGCCAAGGAGGTGGCACGGACGCAGAAGTCGCTCTGCATTCCGGCCACGACCAGCGGGGCTGACTCCGGAAACAGGGAACCCAACTGGGTACCTGCGAAGGAGTCGGGTGTCTGTTTGTCGACTAGGTGCTCGCCTGGGCGGACGTCGTGCACCAGTTCCCAGCCGGAGGTGCCGGGAACGTCGGGGTCGTCGCCGGTGCCGTTGTTCCGGATGTGCACTACCTGGGCACCCGCAGCTCGCGCACGTTCCAGGACACGCGCGATCGCGGGGGCGACTCGGTCAGCGTCGGGCACTGGGGTGGGCGGGAGAAGCATGTTGTTCTGGACGTCGATGAGAAGCAGCACGGGAACCATGCCGGAAGCATCTCAGCGGGCACCGACAGAAAACGGGACTCGGCGTTCGCCCACAGGGATGAACACTGAGCAAGCCTCGCGCAGTGTCCTGATGAGCTGGCAGCGTTGTACTGGAGCGGCAACGCCTCCGCTGAAGCGGATCTCCCGCCGGGTCCAGCTGCGGGTGAATCTTCAGGGTGCCTCAGTCGGAGCGCATCTTCGGCCAGGGCAAGTAGCTGCCGTTCTCGGCCGGGCATTCGGCGATCCACCCGCCGGAACTGCTCGCCGACAGGACTTCCGCGACGACCGTCAGGCCCCGCCGGGCTACGAGTCTCGCGGCTCCCCCGCGGAATCCTGCTGTGCCGACGGCCGGGGGTGGCGCACCGGGCGTTGCCGGGCGACCGGGTAGCGCGCCAGGGGGTGCGCCTCGTCGAGTCGGTGGCGGGCGCGGCGGGGCACGTCGTCTGACGGGGAGACCCAGCGGCGCATCGAGTCGTCCGGCGGGGAGGTCGGCGGAGGCTTCGGCGGCGGAACAGCGGAGCGACGCCGGGCGGCGCGGCGCAGGAACACCACGGCCAGCACCACGAACACCGCGGCGACGGCCGCCAGGAGCCACCAAGCTTGCATTCGTCCTCCCGTCGTGGGTGGGTCGCACGCAAGGGTGCCCGTTCGGCCCGCCGACAGCGCGATGTCCACACCGCCGGGTGTCACCGGAACGGGGGGTTGTTTGCTGGATAATCGCGGAGGGCGGGTGGGGCGCCGCGCAGGTACCGGCTACAACGTCGCTAGCAGGGGCTGTACGACGACCAGGCTCGCATTTAGCGCGAACGAAGGACACCGCTGACTGGATGCGCCGCGGAGCAGTACGGCGCGAAGCCGGACGGCGCGAAGCCGGACGGCGCGAAATACCGGGAGAGATAGTCGGAGCCGTCGTGCGTGGCGGGGAGCGATACCCAGAATCGCGCGACGCGGTGCGGCAGATCGAGAGCAGGATCCGGGACGGCGCCGCGAGGCAAAGAACACCGGGGCAACGGCTGAGAACCTTGCCGAGCGGCGAAGCACACCCCGAGGATCCCGTCGCGCGGCGCGGGACATCAGCGACGAGGCGAGAACCTCGTCGCGCGGGAGTGCGCACGGGGCTCAGCAGCAAGGACCTCGGCGTACGGCAATGAGAAGCTCACCGGAATCAATGCCCGCAGCGTATGGCGGCACCGACAACACGCTGGTGAAAGCGCCGCCGCGGCTCGCAACCAGATGCGCCCAGGAGTTGCCCGCCGGGCCTGCCAAAAAGACACCTCACCCCAAAGCCAACAGCACGGCAAAGTCGAACCTCACCCCGTCACCAGAACCGCCGAAACGAACCCCCCACCAAAGCACCAACCGCCGAAGGCCTCACTTCACCCCGTCCCGCAACGCCGACACCCGGTCCACCGCCGCGGTGAACTCCCCGCTCGGCAAAGATCCGTCCGACAACCCCGCGGCCAAGGCCGAAGCAGCCTCATCCCCCTGGCTCACATCCCGGGCGGAGGCCAGGATCAGGTCCATCCCCGCCTTCGCCGCCAGCACAGCGCGGTTTCCCGGCCCGCCATACGAATTCAACGCGCCGGCCTCCAAAGCATCCGTCACGGTCACCCCGGCGAACCCCGTGCCGTTGCGGAGTTCCTGCACAGCGGTCGGCGAGAGTCCGGCGGGGCGGGAGGCGTCCAGAGCCGGGTACACGGCCCACGAGAGCATCACCAGCTTCACCCCCGCATCGACGACCGGGTGGTAGGGAGCCTCGTCTTTAGCGCGCAACTCGGGCAACGGCACGTTCAACGTTACCGGCCCGACGTCTGTGTTGCTTCCGGCCGGGACGGCGCCAAGGCCGGGGAAGTGCTTGGCGGTCGCGGCGACTCCGGTCGACTGCTGGGCGGTCACGAAATCCCGGCCCAGTGCACCAGCCACCTGGGGATCCTGGCTATAGGAACGGCCGTACTTGTCGATGAAATTGCCCGGTTGGCGGTAGACGTCCAGAACTGGCGCGAGGTTCACGTTCATGCCCACCCCGGCGAGATTCTGGCCGGCGCCGGTGCCAGCGGCTTTGGCCGCCGCGGACGGGTTCGCGGACTGGGCTACCTGTTTCTCGGACAGGACCGGCTCGCCGGGCAAGCGGCGGACTTTCCCGCCTTCCTGGTCGGTCATCAGCAACAACGGCCGATGCACCGGGCTTTGCGCGTTCGCGTCCCGTAATTGTCGTATGACGCCGCTGATCTGCTGGGAACTCGAGATGTTCTCGCCGAAGAAGATCACGCCCGCGGCTTCTCCGGAGCGGATTCGCTGCAGCAGAGCGTCGGGCGGAGTCAGGCCGGGATAGGAGTAGATCACCCGCTGTCCGGCCAGTTGCCGCGGGGTGAGTTCGACCGGGGTGGCGGCGACCGTGCTCATCGCGAGCACCGTCACGCCGAGAGCCAGCAATGCCTTCCGACGCTTCATGGGGCCTCCGTTCGCGCGCGGGTCGTGGGACCACGCTAGACCCCGGCGGGCGGGCGTGCTCGGCCGGCGAACGGAGTCCTAAGTGGACATCAGACCCAGTAAGCGACCCGAGCCCGGTAATTGCGCAGCACCAGCAACGCCAGCGTCCAGCCGACCACCGTCACCACGCCTGCGACGAGCCAGTGCGTCCAGCTCTGCTGCTGCCCGACCAGCGGCGCGCGCACGATCTCGACGAAGTGGTACACCGGGTTGAGCTGCAGCAAATTGACCGCGACGGAACCGAATCCTTCGCGCGAGCCCTGATTCATCGCGCGCACCTGGTCCATCGACCACATGATCGGCGTCGCGTAGAAGAGCATCGTGATGAAGCTCTGGATCACCGGCGGGATGTCGCGGAACCGCGTGGACACCACCCCGAACAACAGCACCACCCACGCACCGTTCAGCAAGACCAGCATCAGCGCGGGCACGGCGAGCAGCATTCCCCAGCCGAGCCCGGGATGCAGGAGCGCGCCCGCTTTGTCCACCAGACGGTACGGCTGCGAGAGCTTGCCGAAGAAGATCGCCAGCACCACTACGTACACGACGAGGTTGTGCGCCAGGTACAACGCCTGCCGCCACACCGTGCGCAGCGCGTACACCGACACCGGCGCCGGCAGCTGTTTGATCATCCCCTCGTTCGCGATGAACGTTTCCGAACCCTCAACGATGCAGCCGTTCATGAAGTTCCACAGAATGAGCCCGGTGGTGATGCTGGGCAGCAACGTCGAAATCGAGGTACCGAACAACGCGGAGTTCACCACGCCCAGCGCGAGCGCGGTGACCGCCATCCCGACGGTGATCCACAACGGCCCCAGCGACGAACGGCGGTAGCGCTGCTTGATGTCCTGCCACGCGAGCAACGCCCACAGTTCCCGGGCACGCAGCCCGGCCTGCAGGTCGGCGAAGGCGCGGCGCCAGCTTTTCGGTTCCGCGTCGATCGCGGGCGGAGCGGTCATGACACCGAACCTAGCCGCGATCGCCGTTCCCGGCCAACACGCGACTACGGTGTGCCGGGTGAGCTTTTTCCTGTCCCGCGTCCTTTCCGCACTCCGCGACGGCGGCGATACCGTGCTGTTCCACTACGACGACACCACGATGACGTACCGGGCGGCAGCAGAGCTGCTGTCGCGGCTGCACAGTGGACTCGCCGAGGTGCGCGGCATGGTGGCGATCGACGCCGCCAACCGGCCGGAAGTGGTGCTCGCTCAGCTTGCCGCGCAACTGCGAGGGCTGGAAGTCGTGCTGATCGCCGCGTCCGCGAGCCGTCCGGCGCGCGCGGCGACGCTGGCGTCCACCGGGGCGACCTTGCTCACTGACACCGAACTCGACACGCTCGCCGCCGCGCGTCCGTCCATTCCGGACACACTGCCGGATCGCGTCACGGCGATCTTCCCCAGCGGTGGCACCACCGGAACTCCGAAGCTGATCCGGCACAGCGGCATTTACGACGGCGTGGCCCACATCTTCCAGCCGGACGGCACCAAAACCGCCCTCGTCACCGCGCCGCTCACGCATATGACTGGCAACGCCGCCGTCCTCGGCGCGCTCTGCTGCGGCAACACCGTGGTACTGCATCGGAAGTTCAACGCCGAAACGCTTCTGGCTGATGTGGAGCGTCATCGCATCACGACACTTTCCCTTACCCCGCCTCGGCTCGCCGCAGTGCTCGACCATCCGAATCTGTCCACAACGGACGTGTCCAGCGTGCAGCAGCTTTCCCTCGGAGCCGCGCCGTTGCCGCCCCGAAGGCTGGCCGAGGCGCTCAAGGTGTTCGGCCCGGTCGTCGGACAGGGTTACGGGCTCACCGAAGCACCGATGATCGCCAGCATCTCCGCGGACGAAGTCCTTGCCCGGCCGGAGCTTCTCGGCTCCGTCGGCCGCATCGTGCCGGGCATGGAAGCCCGCATCGAGAACGGCGAGGTAGTCGTGCGCGGACTGTCCATGATGGACGGATACCACGGGCAACCGCCGATCGGCGACGGTTGGCTGCACACCGGCGACCTGGGCCGCTTCGACGACGACGGCTACCTCTATCTGGAGGACCGGATCGACGATGTCATCGTCACCGGCGAGCACGGCACGAAGGTCTCTTCGACCACAGTGGAGCACGCGCTTCTCAGCCATCCCCAGGTGAAAGCCGCCGCAGTCGTCCCCGCAGCCGGGCCCGACGGAACCCTTCTGCACGCCGTGGTGGTCGCCGAAAACACCACCTCGAACGAACTGCGCGACCAGGTCCGCGAAGAACTCGGCGGCAAGCATTTCGTGCCGTCCACTGTGGAGTTCCGCGACGAGCTGCCGCTGACCCCAGTGGGCAAAGTGGACAAACAGCGGCTCAAGCGCTGACCGACGGCCCCAGCAGCCGTTCCCGGTGATGCTCCTCGTGCAGGTCTCGCCGACGGGCGTGCAGCAGTTGCGCCAACGTCACCTTGCCGAGCACCCGCGAGGGATCGTGCCGGTCGACCACCAACGCCTGCGTCGTATGCCCGAGCGCCAGTTCGTTCGCGACGTCGCGCAGAGTGTCGTCCGCGTACACGATGACATCCGCCGACATCTGCACATCCGGTTGGTGCGTCATCACTTCATGCACGAAGAACGTCTCAAGTGGATCAGTCGTGTACTCGCGAGTGAGATGCAACCGTCGTCGCGCGATCTTCTCGGTGAGCACGGAACGCTTGAGCAGCAACACCGAAAGCGCGTACGCCGAGAACGACGCGACGACGAGCGGCAGCAGGTAACTCCACGCGTGGGTCAGCTCCAAAGTGAACACAATGCCGGTCAGCGGCGACCGCATCACCCCGCCGACCACCGCGGCCAGCCCGCACGTCGCCCAGAATCCGGGCGCGACATGGGGAAGCAAACCGCCTTCCGCGGCACCCAGCGCGGCACCGATCATGAACACCGGAGCCAGCACGCCGCCCGAGGTCCCGGATCCCAGTGACAGCGCCCAGATCAGCGTCTTCACGACCAGGATTCCGACGATCAGCGACGCGGTCGCGTGCCCGGTGAGCAGCGTGTCGATCACGTCGTAGCCGACGCCGAGCGCGTGCGGTTCGATCAGGCCGCCGATGCCGATCACGAGGCCGCCGATCGCGGGCCACCACATCCAATGCACCGGCAAGCGCCCGAAAAGATCTTCGGCGAAGTAGACGAGCGCGGTCGCGGCGATCGCCAGCAACCCGCCGGTGAGACCGGGAATGAGAGCGAGACCGTCCGCGGCCGGGCCGGGGTTGGACCCGGTAAAGGGGACCCCGAAAACCGGTCCGGCGCCGAGCAGGAACCCGCGGCACACCGTCGCGACCGACACCGCGGCGGCCACCGGCACGAGGCTGCGCGGACGCCATTCGAAAAGCAGCAACTCGACCGCCAGCAGGACAGACGCGAGCGGCGCGTTGAACGTCGCCGCCATCCCGCCCGCGGCACCGGCGACGAGCAGCGTCTTGCGTTCGTCCGCGGACAGTTTCAGCAACTGCGCGAGGATCGAACCGACCGCGCCGCCGGTCATGATGATCGGTCCCTCGGCACCGAACGGGCCGCCGGTTCCGATGCTGACCGCCGCCGACACCGGCTTCAGCACCGCGACGCGCGGGGCCACCCGGCTGCCGCCGGTGAGGATCGCCTCGATCGCCTCCGGCATGCCGTGGCCGCGGATCTTCTCCGAGCCGTAGCGCGCCATCAGGCCGATCACGAGCCCGCCGACGACCGGCGCGAGCAGCACGAGCCACCACGGGTGATGCTGCGCGCCCGGCGCGACGAGATCCGTGGCGACGCGTTGGTAGAAGACCAGGTTGGTGATCAAGCCGATGAGCTTGAGCAGCGCGAACGCCGCCACCGCCGCCGCGCCGCCCACCGGCAGCGCGATCGCGGTGATCAGCAGCATCCGCGGATTGACTGCGAAGTCGCCGAGGTGCGCGGCCCGCGCTGGGATCTTCACAGCCGGCCCGGCCCGGCCGTCGGCACACCGGGTGCCGATTCCGCCGCCGCGACCAGGCCGCGGACCGCCGTCGAGACAGCCTGGCGCCGCGGGGCCGGCACTTCCGCCAGCAGTTCGGACAGCGCGCGGTGGCGTCGATCCACGACACCCGCGACGACCTCGCGTCCGGCAGCGGTGACCTCGATCGTCACCACAGTGCGGCGGTGCTCGTCCTCGCCGCGCACGACGTACCCGTGCGCCTCGAGCTTGTCGGCCAGCCTCGTGACCGAGGAGGCGTTGACGCCCATCGCCTCGGCGAGCCGCGAACACGGCACGCGTCCCAGGCTGTCGAGCACCACGAGCAAGCGCACCTGCGGGAACGTGACGCCGCGCGGGGCGGCATGCGCGCTGTCCCAGGCCACGGCCACGAGCACGCGAGTCAGCCGCTCGAGATCGGCCACATCGTCCGGCAAACCTTGCATAGTGCAAAAGTTGCTATAGACAACGCTCTGGGTCAAGGGTGTGCTCGGTCACGGGGGCCTTCTCCCTGCCGCCCGTTTTGTCGGTGATCTTGGCTAGGGTGGCGGTGAGCGACGCGGAGGTGAGCCGGTGGAAGACCACCCACTCCGGGGCAACCCCGGGGAGCAGCACGACACGTACCCACAGCGCCCCGCGCAGCGGCGGCACGCTCCGCGTGCAAGACAGCGCGGATGAACGGAGAACGAGTCGCCTCCGCGTCGCTCCTCGAACCGATGCCGGTGTGGCGCTGGCCGGTCGCCCGGTGGACGACGTTCGACGAATGCGCCGCGGCCCTCGACCTCACCCTCGGCGAACTGTCCTGGTTCGCCGACAAGCGCGGGTGGCACCGACGGTCGCGGCCGGTGCTGCGGCACTACAGCTACCGCTGGATCCCGACGTCCACCGGCGGCGCGCGGCTGATCGAACGGCCGAAGCCCCGGCTGGCCGAGGTGCAACGCCGAGTCCGCAGGCACGTGCTCGACGCGCTGCCGGTCCACGAGGCCGCGCACGGTTTCCGCCGCGGCCGCTCGATCCACACCTGCGCCCGCCCGCACGCCGGACAGGATCTGGTGGTGCGGCTGGATCTGGCCGGCTTCTTCCCGACGGTCTCCGCGTCCCGCGTGCGCTCGCTGCTCGATCTGGCCGGTTACCCGCCGGCAGTCGCCGCCGCCGTCGCCGGAATCCTCACCACCCGCACCCCGGTGGACGTCCTGCGTGCCGCGCCCGCTCGGTCGAGGGCGCTGAGCAACCTCGCCGGCACGCACCTCCCGCAAGGCGCGCCGTCGTCGCCCTCGGTGGCGAACGCCGTCACCAATCGCTTGGACCGCCGGCTTTCCGGCCTCGCCGCCGTACTGGGCGCGAACTACACCCGCTACGCCGACGATCTCGCCTTCTCCGGCGACGCGAGCCTGCCGCTGCACCGGCTGCTGCCCGGCGTCCGGCGGATCGTGACCGACGAGGGCTTTCGCCTGCGCGACGACAAGACGTCAGTGAAACCGGCTTACCGGCAGCAACGCGTCGCGGGCTTGGTGGTGAACGTCGCACCGGCCGTCGCCCGCTCCGAGTACGACGAGCTGCGGGCGGTGCTGCACAACTGCGTCCGGACCGGCCCGGCACCGCAGAACCGCGCCGGGCACCCGGATTTCCGCGCGCACTTGCAAGGCCGGATCGCGTGGGTCAGCGCGACGAACGCGACCCGCGGCGCGAAATTGCGCGGCCTGTTCGCCCGGATCGACTGGTCGTGAACGCGGCGGTTCAGACCGATAACAGGCTGAGATTCCGCTCCATCTCGGCCCACCATCCGGCCGCCGGAACATCCCGCGGCTGAATCAACGAGGCTTTGACCAGAATGTCGGGCCGGTTTTCTCGCCAAGCGTAGGAAAAAAGCTCGTCATAATGCGTCCGCGGAAGCCACCCCTGTTCCCGGCCCGCTTCCAATCGCATGAGCTGCCGAGCAAGATCCATGCTGCTTCGCTCACAACTGCGAAACGCGCTCGAAAATCGTTGCACGGCTACCGCGTCGCCCCGCAGAAACGCCTGGCAGGCAAGGAAAAGCAGCGTCACCGCGAGGACGTCCGACCGATGCACCCCGCCCTCCGCCGCCAGATGTTCCGCGAGCTGAAAACTGCGCTTCCGCTGTCCCCGGCGCACCATTTCCGCCAGCGCTCGCTGCTGACGAGTGAGATATTCGTCTTCCCGCAGGTACTGCACAGCGTTTCCTCCCCTGTGCCCGGTCCCGACCCAGGCCGCTTCCCGGTACAGGATGCTCCGCCAGGGTGACAGATACGTCGGCGACACTCAGCCGTTCGGAGCAAAATATCACCCAGGGGCATCGACAGTACCCGACCGCGCAAGCTCGGGAATCCTTGTGTGGACTGGGGAATCGGGGACTTCTACAGGGGTCGCGGGAGTTTGTGGCATGGGTCGGTTTCCGCATCGATTTCGATAGTTGGGTCGGGTTGCCGATGCGGATGGGGTGAGTTACTGCGGATTCCGCATCACGGGGGGACTGGCCCAAGTGGACACCCGGGGCTTGGAGGGAGGCGGCGGTCGCGAATCGCTTTCATGGCAAGGGGTTGTTCCAGCCAAACGGAGCGAGCCTCCGGGCGCTTCGCGCTTCGGCGGGCTTGGGCGGTGCGATATTCGAGTGTGTTTTCCGACGGTGATTTCACCCGTTCGGCCCAATCGGGGGCGTGGGATCGAGGGGCTGGTTGCTGTGGGGTGAGCAGTGAAGTGGGTGGGGCGGAGTCGACTCGCCAGGATGCGACTGGTCTTGGCCTAAGCGCTGCGCGGCCGGTCGGCTGGCCCGGGAACCGGGCGGCCTCTCTCAGTGAGGCCGTTTCTGCCAGCCAGGCCGGGTCCGCTTGCTCGACGAGTCATCCGCACGACCAGGTTCCCTTGACCCAAGGCGGGCCGCTGTTCGCCGCCACGTCAAACCACGGGGGGTGCCTGTCGGGTTAAGCGCTGGCCTCCGCTCTGAACCGGCTACAGTCTCGGCAAGCCGAGTTCTCGCCTCCGCACCGAACTTCGCGGCGGCACTGTCCGGCCAGACTCCACGGCAGCGTCGCCCGGCACCAGGATTCGTGGCAGCACCGCCGGACCACACTTCACGGCAGCACCATCCGAGCAGGCTTCACCCGGCACTGTCCCGCCACACTTCGCGGGAGCGCCGTCCGGGCCGGGATTCCCCAGCCCGCCAGAGCCGAAACTCCTTCACCGCACCCAACCTGCGCGGCCGCCCGTCAGGTTCCCCGGCCTGCCCCGGCTGAGCTACCCCGCCGGGACAACTCCACCATCAGAGCCGAACCCCCTCGCCAAGGCCAAACGGCCCGGCCGCCTCCGCAGCAGCCGAGCCGTTCAGCTCGTTATCGCTCAGCCGCAGCCATCCCGGCCCTCCCCAGGGCCAGGCTGGCGCGCAAGCTGACAAAACCCGCGACCGGTCCGCACTCCGGTCGCGGCGTGTTCTTCCCCCGAACGCCTCGAAACGGCCCGAGACTCCCCGGAACGCCTCCTGGCACTGACTCCTGGCACTGAACTCGTGACACCACGGACGGAACCGAAGTGCCTCAGGCGACCTCGGTCCGGCTGCCGCCCGGGGCGTGCAGCCCCAGCATGTCCAGCAGCACGGCGCATTCCTGCGCATCCTTGGCCCTGGACGCGACGGCCAGCGCCGCCTTGCGGCGGCGTTCCTCTTGCCGGGCCGCGTCCGTGTCGTCCACGAGGTCTGGCGCCGGGTGCAATCCGGTGGTCAGGTCTCGCATGGTGGCTCCTCCCCGATCGGCGTCGGCGCGGGTTTTCCGCGCTCGCTGCACACCCCTTCAACGGCCGAGCCGCACCGGATGTTCCGATGACTCCGATCACGTCGGCCAGTCGGGCCAGAATGGCACACAACGGGAGCGGCCGGTGCGGCGCAGGAAAACGGGGCGTGCGCTGGACGGGAGCGCCGACCGTCCTAAGTGGACACCAGGAAGAAGCGCCCATTCGGGTGGCATGACTGGCCTCACCCGGCTGGGCGAGTCACCATCCACGCTGTGCATTCCGACCGGCGCCCCGTGCGCACTGCTCTCGTCGGGATGACTGTGCTCGTCCTCGGCGTCCTCACCGCACTGCGAGCACCGGATCTGCCGATCATCGGCGACGGCACCGCGTATGCCGCCGAGTTCAGCGAAGCCGCTGGGCTCGCGACCGGCAACGACGTCCGGATCGCCGGGGTGAAAATCGGCCGGGTGTCTGAGGTTTCGCTCGACGGCGCGTCCGTCCGGGTGTCGTTCCGGGTGTCGGGGGCGTGGCTCGGCGACCGGACATCAGCCGCGATCCGGATCAAAACGGTGCTCGGACAGAAGTATCTCGCGCTCGACCCGATCGGCGCGGGGTCGCTCGATCCGGACACGCCGATCCCGCGCGACCGGACCACTGTTCCGTATGACGTCCTGCCTGCGTTCCGACAGCTGGCCACGACCGTCGACGCCATCGACACCGACCAGCTCTCTCGCAGCTTCCGCGCCATTTCCGAGACTTTCGCGCACACGCCGGCCGCCGTCCGGGCGACATTGACCGGGCTGTCGCAGCTGTCCGACTCCCTTTCGACCCGCGACGCGAAACTGGCTCACCTTTTAACGCAAGCACGCACGGTTTCCGCCACTCTCGCCGACCGCGACGCTCAGCTGACCCGGCTTCTCACCGACGGCAACCAGCTGCTGGACGAGGTTCAAAAACGCGAATCGGCCATTCAGGCTTTGCTCAGCGGAGCCCGTCAGTTGGGCGTCGAGGTATCCGGGCTCGTCGCCGACAACGACCGCGAACTCGGCCCGGTGCTCGCCCAGCTCGACCGGCTCACCGCGATGCTCGAACGAAACCGCACGGCGCTCGCCGAAGGAATCCGGAAAATGGCCCCGCTCGTCCGCTTCGCCGCGAATCTCACCGGCAACGGCCGGTGGATCGACGGTTACCTGTGCGGCCTGATCTTTCCCGCGATCAGACCGCTCAACGAGCACGGCTGCTTCAGTCCATGAGCCCGGGGCCGCCGGTGATCCGCACGGTGACCTGGTTGTCGTTGTACGTGTAGGCCTCGTACGTGAATTCGACGCCGGTCTTCTCGACGTGCTCGGTCCACGCCCGGTACTCGTGCCGTTTCCAGCCGGGGAAGTTGAAGAACTCGTCGAAGTGCACGATGCTGCCGACCCGCAACCGCGGGCCTACGTTGTCCAGCACGGTCTTCGCGGAGCTGTAGAGATCGCCGTCGACGTGCAGGAAATCGACCGGCCCCGGGTGCTTCTCCAGGAATCCGGGCAGGCTGTCGGAGAACAGGCCGACCACCAGTTCGGCTCCCGGCACGTCCGGCAGGTCGTCGCGAGCGAAGGCTCCGGCGGGCATGCCGTTGAGCCACGCCTCGGGCAGGCCGTCGAACGAATCGAAGCCGTACACCTGGGTCGCCCTGCGCGCGGCGGTGATGGTGCGCAGCGTATTGCCGGACGCGACGCCGAACTCCAGCGCCATCCCGCCGGTGGGCGCGAGGGAAAGCGCGTACTGCAGCGTTTCCTTCGGACTGCCGAAATGCCGCGCCCCGACCAGGCTTTCGCGCGCGAAGACGTTGCTCTCCAGCGCCGCGTCCTGGTCGCCGGCGTACACGATGTCGCGACGGCTGCGGATTTCGAACTCGACCACGCGGTCCAGCAGACGATCCCCCTGCCGGACGACTTCGGAACGCAGTTCCTCCCGCGTCCGCTCCAGTTCCGCGCGCAGTTCGGCGAGCTGGCCGGTGTGCGGATCGTGCAGCCGGGCCGCGGCCCGGCGCAGCACCAGGCCGGCCTTCCGGCGCAGCGCAGGGCCCAAAGTCCTTGTCGTCAGCCGATCTTGGCTTTCCTGGTTCATTCCGGGACGATAGCCGACAACCGGACGCCGCCCCGAACTGCCTGGTTTACCCGGGAGTAGCCGACCGCCGGACCACCGCGGATCCCTGCGCGGCCGCGCACAACGTCGAGTTCCCCTCACTGTCCACTGTGTACAGATCGCAGCGGCAGGTGGCCCGCGAACGACTCGCTTGGACGACTGTCGCTTCCGCGCGCAGCAGCACGCCGTCGGCGGGTACGAGGTAGTCGATGGAAAAGCCGCTCGTGAGCAACTGCGCGCCGAGCACTGTTCCGGCGGCGAAGGTCAGCGCGTTGTCCGCCGCGTAGGCGAGGACGCCGCCGTGCAGGTAGCCGTTCTGCTGCCGGAGGTCGTCGCGGACATCCAGCTCCAGCACCGCGCGGCCGTCGCCGAACTCCTCGACTCGCGCGCCGAGCAGGACGCTGAACGGTTGCGCGGCGAGTCCGGCGCGCGCGAAGTCAAGGTCCATTCCCAGTCCTCACTTCAGTAGTGAAGTACTTCAGTAGTGAAGTGAGGATGGCGGCGAGGAGAGAACACTGTCAAGATCCCCGCATGGCCGCCGACGAACGTCTTTTCTTCCTGCTGCAGAGCGCGGCGCACCGGCTGCGCGTCGAGGGCGACCGGCGCTGCCTCGCGGCGGGCGGCGTGACGACCGCGCAGCTCGGCGCGCTGTTCGCGGTGCACGATCAGCCCGGCCTCACCCAGCGGGAGCTGGCCGCGGAACTGGGCCAGCGCGAATCCGCGGTCACCGCGATGACCGGGCGGCTGATCGACGCCGGGCTGGTCGTTCGGCAGCCGCATCCGAAGCAGCACCGGGCGCTGGTGCTGGACCTGACCGCCAAGGGAACCGCGACGATCGCCCGGCTGCGGCCGGTGATCGAGTCGTTCAACGGGGAACTGCGCGCACTGCTCGGGGACGCGTTCGGGCCGACCAGCGAGGCGCTGCGGCAGCTGGCGGGCTGGCCAGGCTGAGGCGGCCGACCGCCTCGCGAGCCCTCCCCTGGCCAGCGGACCTCAGCCGCGATGCGGTTGTCCGTGAGGGCCACCTTCACGGACCCTGATTCCCGGAGGGTTCCCCTCACGGATGGCGGCTGTCTGTGAGGGGAACCCTGACGGACTCTGATTCCGTCAGGGTTCCCCTCACGGACAAGCAGCAGCCAGCCGTACGGGCGACGGCTGGTCGGAGCATTAAGGGCCAGCCCGGGTGCCGCGCCGGCCGCGGACCGGCTAGCTTGAACCGAGATGTCATCCACCACACCCGCCCCCGCCGCCTTCCGGCAACGTGCGGCCCTCACCATGTCCGGCGTGGCGATCATGACGGCCCGGCTCTGGTGGGCCTGGCAGACGGTCCGATCCGCAGGCGTCGCGTACCTCTCGGCTCAGCGTTCGGAGCCGTCCCCGCCCTGTTCCGCGAGGAACCGTTCGAACTGCGAGCCCAGCTCGTCCGCCGTCGGCATGTGCTCCTGCGATTCGGCGAGCAGGCTGTGCCCGGACGCTTCGGTGAACGTGTCGTACTGACGCTCCAGCGCGCGCACCACGTCGGCGGATTCGTCGGATTCCGCGACCTGGCGGTCGATTTCCGCCTTGGCCACCTCGGCCGCGGTGCGCAGTTCTCCGTCGGGAAGGCGCAGGCCGGTGGCCTTGCCGACGGACTCGAGGATCGTCAGCGCGGCGGCCGGGTAGGTCGACTGCGCCAGGTAATGCGGCACGTGCGCGGCGAAGCCCATCGCGTCGTGGCCCCATTCGCCGAAGCGGTACTCCAGCAGCGCGGCGATGCTGCCCGGGACCTGCATGCGATTCGGCAGCGGCTGGTGCTCGCCGACCAGGTGCTCGCGGGTCGCGTGCGCGGTGACGCCGAGCGGTCGCGTGTGCGGGGTTCCCATCGGGATCCCGTGGTAGCCCACGGTCAGCCGCACGCCCCAGCGCTCCGCCAGCTGCCGCACGGCGGCCGCGAACAGCTCCCATTCGCGGTCCGGCTCGGGGCCGGACAGCAGCAGGAACGGGATGCCGTCGTCGTCGTGCAGCAGGCGCACGACCAGCTCCGGGGCCTCGTATTCCTCCCAGTGGTCGACCGCGTAGATCATCGTCGGGCGGCGCGACCGGTAGTCGATGAGCCGGTCGACGTCGAACCGCGCGATGACCCGGTTCTCGACCTCGCCGGCGAGATGGTCGGTGACGAGGCGCCCGGCCGAGCCCGCGTCCATGAACCCCTCGAAGAAGTGCAGGAGCACGGCTCCGTCCAGGTCGGGGACGTCCGAGTCCACCTCGTACAGTTCCTCGGGATCGAGTCCCACCGGATCCTCCTGCTGCTCGCTTGCACGGACGTACGCGGTACAACGCGGCCCGGCTGCGAATCCATCCCGCGCGCGGCGGAAATAGTAACGCCCCGCACTCATCGGCCACCCGGATCGGGGCATCGTGACACTTGTCGTGGGCACCGGGGGATCCGATCGGGCACTCTAAGCAGGTGAACACCGAGGAATCCACCACTCTTCACCTGCGGCTGCGCCCGCCCGCACACCGGGTGAGCCGCCGGGCGATCGGCCATTGGGCGGCGTCGGCGGGGGCAGGCTGGCTGATCGTGCTCGCGGTGCAGGCGGTGGTGGTCGCGACCGCGGACGACCCGCCGTCGTGGCTCACGGTGACGCTTCTGCTCTCCTGCGTGCTGGCCCCGCTGCACCTGCTGGTCATGCCGCAGTGGCGCTACCGCGTACACCGCTGGGAAGTCACCGGCGAGGCCGTCTACACCCAGTCCGGCTGGCTGAAGCAGGAGTGGCGGATCGCGCCGATCTCGCGGATCCAGACGGTGGACGTCGAACGCGGCCCGCTGGAGCAGCTGTTCGGGCTGTCCCGGCTCACCGTCACGACCGCGTCGGCCGCCGGGCCGTTGCGCATCTCCGGGCTCGACCGGGAGGTCGCGGTCACACTGGCCGACGAGCTGACCCGCACCACCCAGGCCGTGCGCGGGGACGCGACGTGAACGCCACCGCACCCTCCCCGCCGGTCGCCGCCGAAGGCACCGGCGACGCGCCCTGGCACCGTCTCGACCGCCGGATGTTGTTGATCCGCCCGGTTCTCGACCTGGTGAAATCGCTTCCGGTACTCGTCGGCACGCTGGTGCTCGGCCACGGAAACTACTGGCAGTGGTTCGGTCTCGTGGCCACCGCGGTGACAATCGGCGTCGGCATTTCGCACTGTCTCACCTCGCGCTACCGCGTCACCGCGTCCCAGATCGAATGGCACACCGGGTTGCTGCTGCGCAAGCAACGCGCGATTCCTCTCGATCGAATCCGCGCCGTAGACGTGGTTTCGGAACCGAAACATCGGCTTTTCTCTCTTTCCGCGGTACGAATCGGTACTGGACGGCACGAGCACGGAAAGGGACCGGGCAAGGACCAGCTGGTGCTCGACGCGGTCACCCGCGCCGAAGCCCAGCGGCTGCGAACTCTGCTGCTGCACCGGAAACCGGCCGAATCCGAGGCGCCGCAACCGCCGGAATCGCTCATCGCCGAGGTCGACAAGCGCTGGGTGCGGTACGCGCCGTTCACGCTGTCCGGGCTCGCCGTGGTCGCGGCGATTCTCGGCACCGTCTATCACTTCGCGCACGAACTGCACTTCGATCCGACGAGTTTCGGACCGCTTCGCGACCTCACCGCCCGCGCGCTCGCACAGCCGGTGTGGCTCACCGTGGTGCTGGCGGCGGCCGGGCTGCTCGTGCTGGTGTCGGTGCTTTCGGTCGGCGGATACGTGTTGTCGTTCTGGAACTTCCGGCTCACTCGCGAACCGGGCGGGACGCTGCACATCCGGCGCGGGCTGATCACCACGCGGTCGGTGTCGATCGAGGAAGACCGGTTGCGCGGCGTCGAGATCAAGGAACCGCTGCCGCTGCGGATGGTCGGCGGCGCGAAATGCGTCGCGGTCGCGGCGGGTCTGCGCGAGGGCAAGGGCGCGGATCGCGGCGGCGGCCTGCTGCTGCCGCCCGCTCCGGCCTCGAAGGCCAGGGAGATCGCGAGCGAGGTGCTCGGCGAGGACTTCGCGAATGTCCCCCTCGTGCGGCATTCCCGGCGCGCGCTGACCCGCCGGATCACCCGCGCCGTCTTCGCCGTGCTGGCGCTGTCGGCCGCGCTGTTCGCGCTGGCCCGGCTCGGCGTGCTGCCGGAATGGCCGTGGCAGGCCGCGCTCGTGCTGCTGCCGTTCGCCGTACTGGTCGGCTTCGACCGGTACCGCTCGCTCGGCCACACGATCGCCGGCCGGTTCCTGGTGACCCGTTCCGGGTCGCTGGCAAGGGCGACGGTCGCGGTCCGGAGTGACCGGCTCACCGGCATCGTCGTGCAGCGGTCGCTGTTCCAGCGGAGGGCCGGGCTCGTGACCGTCATCGCGCCGGTCGCCGCCGGACGCGGGCACTACCGCGTGCTGGACGTAGAGGAGGGCACCGGGCTCGCGCTCGCCGACACCGCCTTGCCCGGATTGCTGACACCGTTTCTCGCGGTGCCGGAAAAACCGTGACCTGTGGTAATTTACCGACGCGTTCGTAACTGAATTCGGTGATCTCGCGAAGAGGCTTCAGCATGTCGGAACCTGGGCTCCGTCGCACGGCCGGCGCCAATAGTTCCCGAAAAGTGCTCCAGCTGCTGTTGTCGTTCACCGAACAGCGCTGGGAGGCCAGCGTCGCGGAACTCGCCGAGGTGATCGGCAGCCCGGTCGCCACCACCTACCGCTACGTGCAGCTGCTGAAAGAACTGCAGCTGCTCGAGGAATCGCGGTCCGGGCGCTACCACGTCACCAGCCGCGTCATGCCGCTCGCGCGCGCCGCCCGGCTCGCGAACGACCTGGCGCGGATCGCGCGGCCGACGATGGAGGAGGCCGCGCGCGAACTCGGCGAGACCATCCTGCTGTTCCAGCATTTCGGCGATTTCGCGGTGTGCAGCGACCGGGTGGAATGCGACCGCGCGATGCGCTTCACGTTCCAGCCGGGGCATTCGATCCCGCTCGGCGTCGGCGCGACCGGGAAGATGCTGCTCGCCCTGCTGTCCGACGGCGAACGCGAACGCCAGGTCGCCCGGATCGCCGACGAACGCGGCGCCGAGGTGCGCGACGCCCTCAAGCACGCGCTGGCCAACCGCTACGCGCAGAGCTGGGGCGAGATCGAGGACGGCGTGTGGGCGTGCTCGGTGCCGGTCGACGCGGACCGGCTCCGGCCGAGCGTGCTGAGCCTCGTCGGGCCGGCCACGCGCGTCGGCGACACGGAGCGCGAACGGGCGATCACGGCGTTGCGCGGCTACGCCGAGCAAATCGGAAAGGCGATTTCCGAATACTCGGTGTAGCCGTAAAATCGGGCCGGTGATCCGTCTCGCGACCCCTGCCGACCTGCCTGTGCTGCCCGACCTCGAACGCGCCGCCGGAGAACCGTTCCGGAGCGTCGGCATGGCCGAGATCGCCGACGACGCACCGCCTTCGGTCGAGGATCTCGCGGCGTTCCAATCCGAGGGCCGGTGCTGGGTCTGGGACGACGACGGGGTGATCGCGGCGTACGTGCTCGCCGAGGAGGTCGACGGTTTCGGCCACGTGGAACAGGTTTCGCTCCTGCCGAGCCACGCGCGCCGCGGCTTGGGCCGGGCGCTGATCGAGACGGTCGGCGCGTGGGCCGCGGAGCGCGGGCTGTCCGGGCTGACGCTGACGACGTTCGCGGAGGTGCCGTGGAACGCGCCTTACTACGAGCGGCTCGGGTTCCGCGTGCTGGCGGACGAGGATCAGGGTCCGGCACTGCGAGAGATCCGGCGGACGGAAATCGCGCGCGGGCTGGACCGGTGGCCTCGGGTGGCCATGGTGCGGGCTGCCGGGGTTTCCCTTGGGGCTTAAGCGGTTTCGCGGTCGTTCAGGTTGATGCCGCCAGGATCGTCCGGGCCTGTGTCAACGCGAAGCCCAGCAGGTTCAGCCCGCGCCACCGCGCCGGGTTCTCCGCGTCCGGATCGTCCGCGGCCAGCCCGATGCCCCACACCCGGTCAAGAGGGCTCGCCTCCACCAGCACCCGCTTCCCCGTGCTCAGCAGGAAACGAAGCAGCTCCGGGTGCTGCCCGAACTTGGCGACGCTGCCGGTGAGCACGATCTCGCCTCGGCAGGCCTCCCACTGATCCTCGTCGAAGCCCGCGACGCCGCGTCCCAGCTCCTTGGCCTGTCGCGGATGCCGGGCTTCCAGGATTCTCCCGGCATTCGTTTCGTCGCCGAACAGCACGGCCTTCCGCCACATCATGTAGTGCTCGGCCGTGGCGAACGTCCGGCCGTCCACCGCGAAAGGCGACGGCCACCACTGGCTCAGGCAGCCCCGCCCGGCGCTCCCGTCGTTCTCCGGCCGGTGCCCCCAGAAGAACAGGAACTTGACTCGTCGCCCGTGGCGCATCCGGTCGGCCAGCTCGGCGACATCCCGCGGGTTCTCCTCCATGAGACAACAGTCTCGCAGCGCCGATCCCTGTCCAGGAACTGATTTCGGCCGCCGCTCCGAGGCCATGGCCGCTCGGAACCGGCCGGGGTCGCTCGGGAGGGGGACCTGGATTGTCCAGCGAATCGAACACGTGTTCTACTGGTTGGGCCGGCCCCGGAGGGGGAAGCTCCGCGGGCCGGCACCCAGGCAGAACCCGTCCCCTCGATCGATCCCAGGAGGCAGTGTGGCGGTCAAGATCACCCACCTCGCCAGTGGTCAGCAGGTCCGCTTCGCGAACGCGGACGGCGCTCGCCGCTATGCCGAAATCATGGGCGGCGGCGTCGACAAATGGCGCTTCACGATCGTTCCCGGGGACAGCGGGGCTCCCGGCATGCCGGCGGCGGTCGTCAACGTGCCGGTGTGGCGGACTGTCGCCCGGTGACCGGTTCTCGTTGACACCGCGGTGATCGGCGCGGCGCGTAGCCCCCGTGCCGATCACCGGGACAACGTCACCTGCTGTTTGTTGCCTACTGCCCACGCCTTGTGCTCCACTGTCGATCACCCACTGCTGTAAGTCCCGCGACGCGGGACCGCCGCTTGTCAGCAGCGACCCACCTCGGCACGGCCCTGCACCCGTGCCAAGACGGACAGACAGAAGGAGCGGCTCCTTGCTTGCGCACCAGCGTGGAACACGTCGGCGTGGAAAAATCCGAGTCACTGTCGCGTTGTCGGTCCTCGCGCTCGCGGTCGGGGCCGGTGCGGCCCACGCGGCGCCGACGGCCACCCCGAAAGCCACCGCGTGGCCCGGCGGGTCGAAGGTGGCCATCGCCGACGACTCCGGGGTTTTCGGCAGCAACCTCAGCGGCGTGTCGTACGAATCGCCCACTGTGCTGTGGGCGGTGAAGAACGGCCCGAGCACCCTGTACCGGCTCGTCCAGGACGGCGGCAAATGGCGGCCCGACACCGCCAACGGATGGGCCAAGGGCAAGCCCATGCACTACTCCGACGGCAGCGGCGACCCGGACGCCGAAGGGGTCGTCTTCACCCCGGACGGCGTCTTCACCTCGACTGAGCGCGACAACGACGACGGCGACACGAGCAAGCCCGCCGTGCTCCGGTACGCGACCTCCGGGTCCGGCACATCGCTGAAAGCGACCGGGGAGTGGGACCTCACCTCGGATCTGCCGTCGGTCGAGCCCAACAAGGGCCTCGAGGCCATCTCCTGGGTGCCCGATTCGGCGCTCACCGCGCACAAATTCCGGGACGAGCACACGAAAGCCGCCTACGACCCGGCGAAATACCCGAACCACGGCACCGGCCTGTACTTCGTGGGGCTCGAGGCCAACGGGAAGGTCTACGCGTACGCGCTCGACCAGTCCGGCACTAAGTACACCCGCGTCGCCACCATCGACAGCGGGTTCCCGGCGGTGATGGATCTCGAGTACGAGCCGTCGACCGGCCACCTGTGGGCCGAATGCGACAACACGTGCAAGGGCCGCACCACCACGCTCGACGTCAACGCCAAGGGCGCGTTCGCGGTCACCGCGCAGTACGACCGCCCGTCCGGGATGTCGAACTACAACAACGAGGGCTTCGCGATCTCGCCGACGTGCGCGAACGGAAGCAAGCAGGTCGTCTGGTCCGACGACGACAACGACGACAACCACGCGTTGCGCACCGGAACGCTCGCCTGTAAGTAGTCCTTTGTAGACAGACGACCGCGGCGGCACCGGAAGCTCGGCGCCGCCGCGGTGTCGTCAGCTCTTCAGCAACCGGTCCAGCGCCCGCGGAACAGCCGCGGCCAGCAGGTCCAGTTCGGCTTCCTCGGCCACCAGCGGCGGCGACACCGCCATCCCCTTGCCGAGCGAGCGCACGATCACGCCCTCCTCGAGCAGGAACTTGTGCAACCGGCCGGGCGCGCCCGGGTCCGCGGCCAGCAGGTCCGGCGCGAGTTCCACCGCGGCCAGGAATCCCAGCCCGGCCCGGACTTCCGCCACCGCCGGATGCCCGACCGCGCCGGAAAGCGCGTCCGCGAGCGGCTTCTCCAGCGCCTTGCCGCGCGGGATGATGTCGTCGCGCTCATAGATGTCCAGCGTCGCGTTGGCCGCGGCGCAGGCGACCGGGTGCCCGGCGTACGTCGCGCCGTGGCGAAGGATCGGCGCGCCCGGGCGTCCGGTGAAGAACGGCTCCGCCACGTGCGGCGCGACCAGCAGCACGCCCAGCGGGATCGTCCCGCTCGTCACGCCCTTCGCCGTCGTCACCAAGTCCGGCTGCACCGGCCAGCGGTCGATGCCGTACCAGGTGCCGAGCCGGCCCCACGCGCAGATCACGCAATCCGCCACGAACAGCACCTCGTGCTTGCGGCAGATCGCCGCCACTTCCTCGATGTACCCGTCCGGCGGCAGCAGCACCCCGCCCGCGCCGATGACCGGTTCGCAGAAGAACGCGGCCACTCGCTGCGGCCCCACGCGGAGGATTTCCTCCTCCAGCGCCGCCGCGTTGTCATACGGCACCTGCGAGAAATCCGCGGCCGGCGGACCCCAGCCCTCCGCGTTCACCGGGATTCCCGCCGCGGCGGTGCCGAATCCGTGCGTGCCGTGGTAGCCCTGGGTCCGGCTGATGACGTGCGTCTTGTCCGGGCGTCCAGTGTGGACGAAGTAGGACCGCGCGATCTTCACCGCGGTGTCCACCATGTCGCCGCCGCCCGAGCCGAGGAACACCTTCGACCCCGGCACCGGAGCCAGCTCGGACAGCCGCGACGCCAGCTTCAGCGCCGGCTCGTTCGCGACGCCGCCGAACAGGTTGTACGCGTCGAGCTTCTCCAGCTGCTCGGTGACCGCGCGAGTGATCTCAGGACGGCCGTGGCCGAGGTTCGAGTACCAGAGCGAAGCGGAGGCGTCGAAGTAGCGACGGCCCGCGTCGTCCCAGACATAGGACCCCTCGCCGCGGGTCACCACGAACCGGTTCCCGTCGACCGCGCCCATGTCCGCGAACGGGTGCCACAGCGGGTTCGGCTGCTGGTCCGGCATTGCTCCTCCTCGGGGTCGGCTCAACCGGCCGGCGCCGCGGGGAGCGGCGACCGGCCGCCGCCGCCCTTTCTACCCGCCCGGCCGGGGATCGGCGAACCGCGACCCCTCGACGCGCGCCATCGCGGAACTCCGCAGTCCGGCGTCCCGATGGCTCCGATGGCGCTGTCCCCGGCCGGGCAGACTAGGTGCCGGCCGCCGCGACGGACGGCGGCACGCCAGCTCGCCCTTGAAGATCTCGGCGGCGCGGACCAGATCGGCGTAAGCCTCGACGTGGATCCGGTTGATCGCGTCGTGCGCGTCGCGGGCGGCCGCGTCGAGCCACGCGCAGTAGTCGCTTCGGGTCTGGGTCCGCATCGCGCGCCCCCGCTCAGACGTTTTCGACGGTGGTTGCCTGTGTGTTCGCGGGCGCGGAACTCAGTGACACGCCCTTCCGGTCCTTGACGAAGAAGCTCGTGACCAGGCCGATCACGGTCATCACGGCGAGGTAGCCGCCGACCGCGTAGACCGTTCCGGTGCTGGTCTGCAGTGCTTCGGCGATGGTCGGCGCGAACGCCCCGCCGAGCACCGCGCCGATCGCGTACGAGATCGCCGCGCCGCTGTAGCGGACGGTGGTCGGGTACATCTCCGCGTACAGCGCCGACTGCGGGCCGTAGGTGAGCCCGAGCCCGGCCGAGAACAACACCAGCGCGAGCACGAGCAGCCCGACGCTTCCCGTGTTGACCAGCGCGAAGAACGGGAACATCCAGACCAGCTGAAGCACGAACCCGATCCGGTAGGTGCGCACGCGCCCGATGCGGTCGGCGAGCCAGCCGCCGGCGAGCGTGCTCAGCAGCCAGGCGACGGCGGAGATCATCACCGCGATCAGCACCGTCGAACGGTCGAGATGCAGTGCTTTGGTCGCGTACGACTGCACGTAGCCGCCGGTGGTCATGTAGCCGACGGCGTTGTTGGCCGCGAACAGCAGCGCGCCCGCGACGACCAGCTTCCAGTGGTGCCGGAACAACTGCACCAGCGGCATGCTGGACCGCGCCTTCTTCTCGCGGACCTCCTCGAACACCGGGCTTTCCGCGACCCGGGACCGGATCATCAGTCCGGCGACGATCAGCACCACGCTCAGCAGGAACGGGATCCGCCAGCCCCACGCCAGGAACTGCTCCGGCGACGTCAGCGCGGTGACCAGCGCGAGAACGCCGTTGGCCAGCAGCAGCCCGATCGGCACGCCGATCTGCGGGAAAGCGCCGTACAGCCCACGCCGCTCGGCAGGCGCGTGCTCGACCGCGAGCAATGCCGCGCCGCCCCATTCGCCGCCCGCCGACAGCCCCTGCACGATCCGCAGCAGCACCAGGATGATCGGCGCCCACACGCCGATCGACGCGGTGTTCGGCACCAGGCCGATCAGCACCGTCGAGATCCCCATCAGCAGCAGGGTGAGGATCAGCATCGCGCGCCTGCCCAGGCGGTCGCCGAGATGTCCGGCGATCACCGCGCCGACCGGGCGGAAGAAGAAGCTGATGCCGACCGTCGCGAACGACACGATCAGCGCGTCCTTGCCGAGCACCGCGAAATACTGCGTCGCGAACACCAGTCCGGCGCAGATCGCGTAGATGAAGAAGTCGAACCATTCGATAGTCGTGCCGACCATGGCCGCCAGCACGACGCGGCGGTGCTCTCTGCTGATCCCGGTCGTGCGCGGCATCGCGCCTCCCCTGCTGCTGACGGTGAGCTAGGGCATAACAGCCGTGGCAGATCGTATATAATCAGTCGCCGCCTCGACAAGGCTCAATGAGGTAACTGATCAGGCTTTTTGCCCAGATGGCCCAGAGACGACCGCGAGGGCCGTTCTCTCGTTCGGCGTATTGCCTGGATTGAATGTATATTATTTAGCGCGGCGAACGGACCGGTTACCGTGGCCTGGACACCCCGCCCCGGCGGGGCTGTGAAGGGGAGGCGACAGGGATGTCCACAACACACGAGCAGGCCGGCGGGCTCAGCAAGAGCCAGCACACGTACCAGGTCCTCAAGTCCCGGATCACCGCGGGCGAGTACCCGGCGGGGCACCGGCTGGTCCTCGGTTCGCTGGCCAAGGAATTCGACGTGAGCACGGTCCCGGTGCGGGAAGCGGTGCGGCTGCTGCAGGCCGAAGGGCTGGTGCACTTCGAACGCAACGTCGGCGCGACCGTCGCGGCGATCGACCCGGTCGGCTACGAGCACACGATGCAGATGCTCGCGATCGTGGAAAGCGCGGCGACCGCGCTCGCCGCGCCGCACCTGAGCGCCGACGACCTCGCCGAGGCGGGCGAACTCAACGACCGGATGCGCGCCGGTCTCGGCCAGCTCGAACCGGTCGAGTTCACCCGGCTCAACCACGAGTTCCACGAGATCCTCTACACCCGCTGCCCCAACCCCAGCCTGGTCGACCTGGTCAAGAAGGGCTGGGCCCGGCTCGCCACGATCCGCGATTCGACATTCTCGTTCGTCCCCGCCCGCGCGCTCGCCTCGGTCGCCGAGCACGACCAGTTGCTCGATCTGATCCGCTCCGGTTCCGGCGCCGAATGGATCGAGCACTGCGCGCGGGCGCACCGGTCAGCGACGCTGGACGCGTTCCTCAGCTGGGAAGCGGACTCGCACCAGAGCTGACTTCACGCGGTCATGCGCGCGAGGATCGTCGCGAAATCCTGCTGCGGAATGGGAAACAAGCCACGGCGGAACGGCAAACCCCAATGCGTGGGGTCGGCGATGAACGACAACTGTTCGACAAGCGGCTTCGCATCCACGCGCTCGCAAGCGTGAAAGGAAGCCGCCAGCCGCCATGGCCGGAAGTCGTCACTGACGTAGGCCTGATAAGGCTTTTCGCCGGTAATGGTGGCCCACGCGGTGAACTGCCGGACTGGCTTGCCTCCCTGCAGGCTCGTGCGCGGCGAGTAGAAAATCATCTCGTCGCCGGGACGCGGCTGGCGAAGACGTTTTCCCGCACCGTGATCCGCTTGCGTGAAACCGCCTTCGCTGGCCGCTTCCACGTGGTCCAGAGTGACGGTGTTGATCCAGAATCGCTGGCCGGGAGAGCTGTTCACTTTGCCGTCAACCCTTCGACCAGACCAGTCGTCGGCCTGCCGAGAAGCCGGGAAAGATCATCACCGACTCGGGCGAAAGCCCCGGCGGCAATGGTTTCGTCGAGACTGACCAAGAAACCCGCCAGCCCGGCGTCCATTCCCGTGCCGAGGAGCATTGCTCGCAATTCCTCGGGAGCGACCGGCTGGTAAGCGACTTCCCGCTCCAGTACGACGGACATCGCTTCGGCGATGTCGGCGTAGGTGAAGTCCGTGTCGCCGGAGAGGTGGTACGTGACGTTGTCGTGGCCATCGGTGGTGACCACGACGGCCAGTGCCTCGGCCAGGTCTTTCCGGCTGGCTGCCGCGACGACCGCGTCACCGGTCGCGGCGGCGAGAACTCCGGTGAAGCGAGGGCCGGCCAGCGACTGGACATAGTTCTCGATGTACCAAGTGTTCCGCAGAATCGTGTACGGCACGCCGGACGCGATAAGGGCCTTCTCGGTCGCCCGGTGGTCCGCGTTGATCTCGAACCGGTCGTCGTCGGCGCGGACCCCGCTCGTGTAGTAGACGTGCCGGGCGTTCTTCGCGGCTTCGATGACCGACTCGTGCTGAGCAAGGCGATTCTCGTCGCGTCCCGAGATCAGCACGATGTCCGAGTGCCGCGCAACCAGTTCCGCGACGGCGGCCGTGTCCGACAGGTCGACGGCCGCGGCGCGGAACCCGGCGGAAGCGAGTTCCGCAAGGCGCGTGGGGTTCCGCCCCGCCGCGGTGATCGTTTCGGGGCTCAGGCCCTTGGCGGCCAGCGCGTCCAGGATGTGCTGGCCGAGTGCTCCGGTAGCCCCGAAAACCAGGGTGCCCGCCTCAGCCACGGTCGTGGAGGGTGACGTGGTAGCCGTCGGGGTCGGCGAAGGTGAACGTCCGGCCGAAGGGACCGTCGATCGGCTCGGAGACGATCGGGTGCCCGTCGGCGGCCAGAGCGTCGTGAATGTCCTGGACGTCGGTGGCGAGCAGCCAGATCGCGGCGCCGATGCCGGGCCGGGCGGCGGAGGCGAGATCGGTGCCGGGAACGACGTCGCGAAGCGCGAACGCGATCGGCTTCGTCTCGAAGACGACGGCGTGCGGGGGTCCGGCGGGCGAGCGGACGAGGCCGAGGTATCGCTCGTAGAAGGCTTGCGAAGCGTCCAGGTCACGCACCTGGAGCGAGAGGAAGTCGGGGCCGATGGCGGGCACGGTATTGCTCCTTTTCTTCGTGTCAGGTTTCTGACACGATCCAATCTATGTCAGAATCCTGACATGAGTCAAGACCGCGGCGGTGTCGACCTGAACAAGTCACTGGGCTACCTGCTGAAAGAGACGTCGAGCGCACTGCGGGCGGCCATGGAGGAGGTGCTGCGGCCGCTCGGGATGACCGTGACGCACTACTCCTGCCTCGAACTGCTGGCCCAACGGCCGGGCCTGTCGAACTCCGAACTCGCGCGGGGCACGTTCGTCACCCGGCAGTCGATGAATGTGCTGCTCCAAGCACTGGAGCGAGACGGCTACGTGACCAGGCCCGCCGAAGCCCCGGTCGGGAAGGCGCTTCCCACCCGGCTCACGCCGCGCGGACGGCGGAGCCTGGAGAAGGCGAGCGCGGCGGTCCGGTCCGTCGAGGTCAGGATGCTGGCCGGATTGTCCGAGACCGAGCAGTCGGAGGCGTTCCGGATCCTGCGGAGCATGGCCCGTTCCCTGCGCGACGGCGGATAGCTCAGCCGCGCGGTTTCCGGTACCACCGCGGCGAAGTGTTCAGCGGCGGCTTGAGCTTCGCGCGCACCACCAGCACGTTCGGCTCGTCCGATTCCACGAATTCGCTCAGCAGCCGGCGAAACGCGCGGCCGAAGCCGGACACCCGGTCCGCGTGCACGCCGAATGAACGGGCCAGCCCGACGAAATCCGGGCTGTCCCAGTCGACTCCGCGGTGCGGCAGGCCTTCCTGGTCCTGGTCGAAGCGCAGCATGCCGTAGCCGCCGTCGTCCACGACCACGACCGTCACCGGCAGCTGTTCCTCGGCGAGCGTCGCCAAATCCCCTACCGCGTAAAGGAAACCGCCGTCGCCGGTGACGCACAGGACACGACCGCCGCCGGTCGCCTCGGCCGCCGCGCCCGCGCCGAGCGACGCAGGGAAGCCGTAGCCGAGCGTGCCCCAGCCCATCGGGTACGCCAGCCGCCGCGGCGCGCGGACCCGGTGGAAGCCGCCGATCCAGTATCCGGCGACGCACATGTCCGTGACGATCGTCCCGTCCGCGGGGAGCACTTCCTCCAAAGTGGACAGAAAGTCGGCGGCCTGCGGTTCCTCGTCGCGGATGCGCCTGCGCACCCGGCGGCCGATGCCGGCCAGCCGCGCGGTGAGTTCGTCCAGGCCGGGCCGCGTTTCCGGATGCAGGGATTCGACGACGCGGCGGGCGTCGCCGACCAGGGTGACGTCCGGCCGGTAGTTCTTCGCCGCGTCGCCCGCGTCGACGTTGATCGCGATCAGCTTCGGCGGCGCGGGCATCTGCCAGTTCTGCGTCATCAGGCCATCGAAGTCGGTGCCGATCGCGAGCACCACGTCGGCTTCGTCCCACAGCTGCCCGACCTCCGGCGCGTGCACCGGATTCGGGGCCAGGCAAGGATGTTCGGGCGGAAGCAGGCCGCGCGCGCCGAACGTGGTGAGCACCGGCGCGGCCAGCCGCTGCGCGAGCTGCCCGATCGCTTCCCCGGCTTCGGAACGCAGCGCGCCGCCGCCCGCCCAGATCAGCGGACGGCGCGCGGACGCCAGCAGCTCGGCCGCGCGAGGCAGGTCCGGCAGGTCGAGCACGCGTTCGGCGGGAGGGGCGGGCGGTTCGCGCGGCGGCGTGGTTTCGCGGAGGAAATCGGTCGGAATGCCCAAATACACCGGGCCGCTCTGCGGCATCAGCGCGAGCCGGGCGGCGCGGTGCAGCGTCGTGGCGATCTGGTCCGCGCGGTGCACGGTGAACCCGGCCTTGGTGACCGGCGCGAACATCGCCTGCTGATCGGAAGTTTCGTGCAGCACCCCGCGCACGACACCCGGACGGCGCAGCGTCGACGGGATGTCCGTGGCGATCACGAGCACCGGGGCCGCGGACGCCATCGCCTCGCCGACCGCACCGAGCGTATTCGCCGCACCGGGGCCGGTGGTCACGAGCGCGACGCCGAGTTTTCCCGTCCTGCGGGCATAACCGTCGGCGGCGTAGCCCGCGGTCTGTTCGTGCCGGACGTTGACGAGCCGGATCCCGGTGTCCGCCAACGCCTCCCACAGCGGCAGGTTGTGGACGCCAGGCAGGCCGAACACCACCTCGGTCCCGAGAGCCGTGAGCGCGTCCCCCAGCTGCTGAGCTCCAGTCCGTCCTGCCACGCCAGCGATGGTATCCGTCCCCCGTAAGCAGCTGCAGACACGTCACCGGACAGGGTTTGTCATCGCCTTGTCCCCCACCTGGCCGCGAGATCTGAGAGACCGCCTTTTTCGTGCGTACACTCCGGGTGCCGGGGACGCCGAGGTCCCCGCGGCGGCGGAAAGGGGTGTCCGAATGCCGTTGATGCCGGTGACCGACTCGATGTTCCTGATGGTCGAGACCCGCGAGCACCCGATGCACGTAGGCGGGCTTCAGCTGTTCCGCAAACCCGAGGGCGCGGGCGAGGACTATCTGCGCGACCTCCGCCGCGGTCTGCTGGACTCGGACAACATGCGCAGCGTGTTCCGGATGCGGCCGAGCCGCCCGGTGAACACCGTCGGGCACGTGCGCTGGTCGCGCGACACCGATCTGGAGCTCGACTACCACTTCCGGCATTCCGCGCTGCCGCAGCCGGGCCGGATCCGCGAACTGCTCGAACTCACCTCGCGCTGGCACAGCACGCTGCTCGACCGGCACCGGCCGCTGTGGGAAACGCACCTCATCGAAGGACTGCGCGACGGCCGGTTCGCGGTGTACTCGAAGATCCACCACGCGCTGATGGACGGCGTTTCGGCGCTGCGGCATCTGCAGGGCACGCTGTCGGACGACCCGGCAGACCTGGACTGCCCGCCGCCGTGGGGTTCGCGCGAAAAGCCCGCCGCGAACCACAACGGCCGCGCCCCGGCGTCGCCGTTCGCCCTGGTGGGCAAGACGTTCGAGCAGGTCGCGGGGATCGCGCCGGCCGCAGCGAAGGTGGCCCGCGAGGCGTTCCGCGAGCACCGGCTCACGCTGCCGATGCAGGCGCCGAAGACGATGCTGAACGTGCCGATCGGCGGCGCGCGCCGGTTCGCCGCGCAGTCCTGGCCCCTCGACCGGGTGCGCGAGGTCGCGACCGCCGCGGGAGTGTCCCGCAACGACGTCGTGCTCGCGATGTGCTCCGGCGCGCTGCGGGACTACCTCATCGAACAGAGCGCGCTGCCGGACGCGCCGCTGGTCGCGATGGTCCCGGTGTCGCTGCGCCGCCGCGACTCCGGCGACGCGACCGGCAACAACATCGGCGCTCTGCTCTGCAACCTGGCCACCGACGAGACCGACCCGGCGCGGCGCCTGGCCGCGATCTCCGAGTCGATGTCGAACGGCAAGAAGCTGTTCTCGCAGCTGTCGCCGCTGCAGACGCTGCTGCTGTCCGGGATCAACGTGGCGCAACTGGGCGCGTCGCCGATCCCCGGTGTCGTCGGCAACACGCGCCCGCCGTTCAACCTGGTGATCTCGAATGTCCCCGGCCCGCGCAAGCAGATGTACTGGAACGGCGCGGCGCTCGACGGCATCTACCCGGCGTCGGTGCTGCTCGACGGACAGGCCCTGAACATCACGCTGACCAGCAACGGGGACAACCTCGACTTCGGTGTCACCGGGTGTCGGCGCAGTGTCCCGCACTTGCAGCGGATCCTGACGCATCTGGACACGGCGCTCGCCGAGCTGGAATTCGCGACGAGGGGGTAGGCGGTCAGTCGATGCCTTCCGGGCTGGCTCCGCCGACCGGCACGGCGTCGGCGACGATGCGGTCGATCTCGGCGAGATCGACCGGGGCGAGCTGGAGATCGGTCGCGCTCGCCTCGATGCTGGCGGGGCGGCGGGCGCCGACGATGGCGACGTCGGCCTTCGCCAGCGTCCACGCGATGGCCAGCTGGCTCACCGCCGCGCCGCGCTCCCTGGCGAACGCGGCGAGCCGGTCGACGATCTTCAGGTTGTGCCGCAACGAGTCGCCGCGGAAAGCGGACGAGCGCGAGCGCCAGTCCGACGGGGCGAACACCGTCTCGGCGGTCAGCGAGCCGGTGAGCAGACCGCTGCCGAGCGCGCTGTAGGCAAGCACGCCGATGTCGTTCGCGCGGGCGTACGGGAGCGGGTCGGCTTCCGCGCCGCGCCGGAAAAGGTGGTAGGGCACCTGCACGGTTTCCACCGTGTCGTTCAACGCGCTGAGCTGCGCGGCGTCGTAGTTCGAGACTCCGGCGTGGCGGATCTTGCCCGCGTCCACCAGTTCTTGCAGCGTCCCGGCGACCTCGGCGGCCGGCGTCCGCGAGTCGGGCCAATGAATCTGGTAGAGGTCGAGGTGATCGACGCCGAGCGCGCGCAGGCTGTCATCCACTCCTTGCGTGAGCCATTCGCGGCGCGAATCGCGGACGCGTTCGGAGCCGGGATGAGTCCCGCCCTTGGTGGCTAGCACGACGCTGTCGCGGCGATGGTCCAGTTCGCTGCGCAACGCTTTGCCGAGGAGCGCTTCGGCGGTGCCGTAAGCCCGCGCGGTATCGAAGAGCGTGATGCCGAGTTCGTGCGCGCGCCGGATCGCGGCGATCGCGGTGTCCTCGTCGAAGCTTCCCCACTGCCCGCCGAACCCGCCGGTGCCGAAGGCGATCCGGGACACTTCGAGGCCGCTGCGGCCAAGAGTCGTCGTCCGCATGAGCCGAGCACAGCACTTTTGCTTGCCCTTTGCCGAGCGGTCCCAGCTGCCGATTATTCGGTTGACAGTCAGAGGATGCTCGCGAGGTGAGCCTCCTGGAGCCGTTGCGGCACCGCAGTTTTCGCGCCCTCGCCGCTGGCCGGACGCTCGGCACCTTCGGCAACTCGGTCGCTCCGGTCGCGCTCGCGTTCGCGGTGCTCGACCGCACCGGGTCCGCGGTCGATCTCGGGCTCGTCGTCGGGGCCCGGTCGCTGGCGAACATCCTGCTGCTGCTTTTCGGCGGGGTGCTCGCGGACCGGCTGCCGCGCGCGGTGATCCTGCAGGGCACCGAGATCGCGGCCGGGCTCAGCCAGGCGGTGATCGCCGCGAGTGTCCTTTGTGGATTCGGTTCGGTCCCGTTCCTGATCTCGCTGAGCGTGGTCAACGGGGCGGTCGCGGCGATGTCGCTTCCCGCCTCGGCGGCGATCACCCCGCAGACCGTGCCGCGGGACCTGCTGGCTCCGGCGAACGCGTTGCTGCGTCTGCTGGTCAACGGCGGCCGCATCGCCGGGGCCGGAGTCGCCGGGGTCGCGGTGGCGGCGGCCGGATCCGGCTGGGCGCTGGCGGTGAACGCGCTGCTGTTCTTCGCCGCCGCGATCGCCTACCGCGACGTCCGGCTGCCGCGCGCCGAGCGGGTTGCGGGCGCACGGCCGATCGCCGATCTGGTCGCCGGATGGCACGAGTTCCGGTCCCGCGCCTGGGTGTGGGTGGTGGTGGCGCAGTTCGCCTTCGTCAACGCCGCCGGGCTCGGCACGCTCGTGGTCATCGGGCCGGTCGTCGCGGACGAGACGTTCGGGCGGTCCGGGTGGGGACTGGCGCTGGCGATGCAGACGGCGGGCGCGCTGGCCGGCGGGATCGTCGCCGCGCATTGGCGGCCGCGGCACGCGTTGTTCGCCGGGGTGCTGCTGGTGACGGTGGAAGCGCTGCCGGTGCTGACGCTCGGCTGGTGGCCGTCGCTCGTCCCGCTGCTGATCGCGATGCTGGCGGCCGGGCTGGCGATGGAGCAGTTCAGCGTCGCGTGGGACGTTTCGCTGCAGGAACACATCCCGCCCGACCGGCTCGCCCGCGTGTACTCCTACGACATGCTGGGTTCGCTCGCCGCGATGCCGCTCGGGCAGATCGCGGCGGGTCCCCTCGTGCAGCACTTCGGCCGGGAGACGGTGCTCGTCTCGTGCGGGGTGCTGATCCTCGTCTCGACCGGGCTCGCGCTGTGCAGCCGCGAGATCCGCCAGCTCACGAACCGGCCGACGGCGCCGGTCGCACCGACAGGAAGTTGACCGCGCTCGCGCTGAACACCAGCTCGTCGTCGCCGTTGAACAGTTCCATCCGGGTGCGCACGAGGCCGCGATCGGGCTTCGACTTCGACAGCCGCGCCTCGGTGACGGTCGCCCGCATCCGCAGCCGGTCCCCCGGCCGCACCGGACGCGGCCAGCGCAGCTCGTCGACGCCGGGGCTGCCGAGGCTCGCGACCGACGACAGGTAGTGGTCGGCGAACATCCGCATCATCAGGCCCGACGTGTGCCAGCCGCTCGCGATCAGCCCGCCGAACGGGCCCTCCTTCGCCGCCGCCGGGTCGACGTGGAAGCTCTGCGGGTCGTACTTTTCGGCGAACTCGATGATCTCCGCTTCGGTGACGGTCGTGTCGCCGAACTCGTACACCGACCCCTCGGGGTAGTCCTCGAACCAGCGGTCGTTGATGGGCGCGGTGAACTCGGTCATCCGCGACACCCTGCCACGGGCCGCGCGGGAATCACGGCGCGGCCCAGGGCCGGACCTCCTCCAGCAGCTTCGCCACCGCCAGCACCAGGTCGTCCGAATGCCGCGGGCCCACGATCTGCAGGCCCACCGGAAGGCCCGATTCGGTGCGCCCGGCCGGGACGCTGATCGCCGGCTGCTGCGTCATGTTGAACGGGTAGGTGAACGGCGTCCACTCCGGCCATTCGGTCATCCCGCTGCCCGGCGGCACGTCGTGGCCCGCCTCGAACGGCGGGATCGGGACGGTCGGCGTGAGCAGCACGTCGTAGCGGGTGTGGAACTCGCCCATCAGGATGCCGAGCGCGGCGCGTTCCGCGGTGGCGTCGAGGTAATCGCCCGCGGAGTAGGTGCGGCCCTTTTCCCACACGCGGCGCAGGCCCGGGTCGACCCGTGGCTCGCTGCCCGGCGGGAACGCGTCGAGCGACTTCGCCGCGCCTGCCGACCACAGCACGTCGAAGGCGTCCTTCGGATCGGCGAATCCGGGGTCGGCCTGCTCCACCTGCAGTCCGGCGTCGGCGAGCGACTGCACCGCCGACTGGACGATCGCGGCGACTTCCGGGTCCGCTTCGGCGAAACCGAGCGTCGGCGAGTACGCGGCGATCAGCCCGCGCACGTCGCGCCGCACCGCCTCGCGGTAGGCGCTGATCGGCGGCGCGAGCCCGGTCGGGTCGCGGTGGTCCGGCAGCGCGAGGACGTCGAGCAGCAACGCCGTGTCGTCCACGCAGCGCGCCATCGGCCCGGCGTGCGCGAGCGGGCCGAACGGGCTCGCCGGGAACAGCGGGATCCGGCCGTGCGTCGGTTTCATGCCGACGATCCCGCAGAACGACGCGGGAATCCGCACCGAACCGCCGCCGTCGGTGCCGACGGACAGCTCGCCCATCGCCGCCGCGACCGCGGCCGCGCTGCCGCCGCTGGACCCGCCCGCCGTCATCCGCGGGTTCACCGGATTGCGTGTGATGCCCGCCAGCGCGCTGTCGGTGACGCCCTTCCACGCGATCTCCGGCGTGGTCGTCTTGCCCAGCACGACCAGGCCCGCCTCGCGCATCCGCGCCATCACCGGGCTGTCGACCTCCCACGGCTGGTCCACGGGGATGCTCGTGGAACCGCGCAGCGTCGGCCAGCCCTGGGTGAGGAAGATGTCCTTGATCGACGCGGGAACGCCGTCGAGCGCGCCGATCGGATTGCCGTCGCGCCAGCGGGCCTCGGCCGCTTTCGCCTGGTCGAGCGCGCGTTCGGCGTCGACGAGGCAGTAGGCGTTGATCTCGCCGTCCCGGTCCTCGATGTTCTGCAGGGCGCTCTTCGTCGCCTCGACCGGCGACAGTTCGCCGGTGGCGTAGGCGGCGACGAGTTCGCTGGCGGTCAATTCCCGGTCGCCCATCCGGCGCCTCCCTGCGATTCGGACGGCACGTAGCCGAGCCGTTTGTCCACGACGTTCCACAGCGGTTCCCCGGCGAGCCAGCGCCGGAAGTTCCCCGCGAACACCTCGACCAGGGTCCGCCGCCAGCCGATGAAGTCGCCCGACATGTGCGGGGACAACAGGACGTCCGGCATGGTCCACAGTGGACTCTCGGCGGGCAGCGGCTCGGTTTCGAAGACGTCGAGCGCGGCCCCGGCGAGCTCGCCCGCCTGCAGGGCCGCGATCAGATCGGAGGTGACCACCAGTTCCCCGCGGCCGACGTTCACGAACCGCGCGGACGGTTTCATCGCGGCGAACGCGGAGGCGTCGAACATGCCCTTGGTCTGATCGGTGAGCGGCGCGACCGCGACGACGTAGTCGAACTCGGGCAAATACCGCGTCAGCTCGGCGGATTCGCGCACGACGCCGAAATCCGGGTCTCCGACCCTGGCGCGGCGGCCCGCCCCGGACACCCGCATGCCGGCCGCCCGCAGCATCCGCGCGATGGCCCTTCCGATCGGTCCGGTGCCGACCACCAGCACCTCCCGCCCGGCGATCCGCTCGCTCTCGCGGTGCTTCCACGTGCCGGCGCGCTGCAGGTCGAGCGACCGCGCGAAGTCCTTGGCGAACGCCAGCACGACGCCCAGCACGTACTCCGCGATGGCGTCGTCGAACACCCCGCGCGAGTTCGTGAGCACGACGTCGCTGTCGCGCAGCCCCGGGAACAGCACCGGGTCGACGCCGGCGCTCGCGATGTGCAGCCACCGCAACCGGTCCGCCGCGGGCCAGGCCCCCGGAACGGCTCCGGAAAGGAAATCGTAGACAAAAAGCGCGTCGGCTCCGGTCAGCGCAGCGGCGAGGCCGCGCTCGTCGGTGTAACGAACTACCGCCGCGTCTTCGATAGCGGCCATGTCCGGTGGTTGGTCTGCCCCGCAGAGCACTGCCAGTACGGGGGTTTCCGGGGCGATCACGATTGACACGGTAAAAGTGGCTCGTATGATTGTCAACAATCCGAGGACCACCCCCGGAGCACCGGACGGGCATCGGCACAGCGTATTCCGGAGGCTGAACCTTGGATCTGGACTTCCTCGCGTTCGAGGGCCCGCTAGCCCAGCGCGGCATCGGCGTGATCGCGCCGTTCGACCTCGCACTCGAGCGCGAACTGTGGCGCTGGGTGCCGATGGAGGTGTCGCTGCATCTCGCCCGCACCCCGTACGAACCGGTCCCGGTGAGCATGGAGATGGCCCAGCTGGTGAGCGACAGCCGGCACCTCGCCACGGCCACGCGCGACGTGCTGCACGTGGAGCCCGAGGTGGTCGCGTACCTGTGCACGTCCGGCAGCTTCGTGAACGGCATCGACTACGAACGCTCCCTCACCAAGGCGATCTGCGACGCGGGCGCGCCGGACGCGGTCACCACCTCCGGCGCTCTCGTCGAGGTGCTGCACCAGCTCGACCTGCGCCGGGTCTCGGTGCTCACGCCGTACGACGCCGACCTCACCGGCAAACTCCACGACTTCCTCGCCGAGGTCGGCGTGGACACCGTGTCCAGCGACCACCTCGGGCTGGGCGGCGGCATCTGGAAGGTCAGCTACCGCACCATCGCCGAGCGGATCCTGGCCGCGGACCACCGCGAGGCCGAGGCGATTTTCGTCAGCTGCACCAACCTCCCCACGTTCGACCTGATCGAACCGCTGGAGAAGGCGCTCGGCAAACCCGTGCTGACCGCCAACCAGCTGACCATGTGGGCCTGCCTGCGCCGGATGCGGCTGCCCATCGTGGGTCCCGGCCAGTGGCTGCGGGAGGTGTCTTGACCGCCCCCGTTAATATTGTCGACAATTTGCGCATCCCGGAGGTTTCGTGACCACGATCGGCTTCATCTACCCCGACCACGCGGCCGAGGACGACTACCCGCTCGCGGAACAGCTTCTCGGCGGCCCCGAAGGCGACATCAGCCTGCCGGTCGCCCACATTTACGGCACTGACCTGCACGCCGTGCCGGAACTGCTCGACCTCGGCAGCGAAGCCCGGCTCGCCGAAGGCACCCAGCTGCTCGCGAAGCACCAGCCGGAAGCGGTGGTGTGGGCTTGCACGTCCGGCAGCTTCGTGTACGGCTGGGACGGCGCGCGCAACCAGGCCGACCAGCTCGCCAAGGCCGCCGGAGTGCCGGCTTCGAGCACGTCGTTCGCCTTCGTGCACGCGGCGAAAGCCCTTGGCGTGCACCGGGTCGCGGTGGCCGCGAGCTACCCCGACGACGTCGCCCGGCTGTTCGTGGACTTCCTCGCCGCCGGAGGGGTCGAGGTGCTCTCGATGTCGAGCGCCGACATCGACACCGCCGCCGAGGTCGGTCAGCTCGCGCCCGAGGCCGTCGTCGATCTGGCGGTCAGCCACGACCACCCGGAGGCCGACGCGGTTCTGGTGCCCGACACCGCGATGCGCACACTGGGCGAGATCACCGCGATCGAGGAGAAGCTCGGCAAGCCGGTGCTGACCGCCAACCAGGTGACCGTGTGGGAGGGCCTGCGCCTGACCGGCTCGAGCAGGCTGGTGCGTTCGCTGGGCGCGTTGTTCCGGACGAGGGGCTGACCCGTGGTCGCACTCCCTGACATAGAACCGGTGAGCCGGGAATCGACCGCCGCGGTGATCGCGCGCCAGCTGCGCGACGCGATCATGACCGGCGCGCTGCCGCCGGGCACCCAGCTCGGCGAAACCGACCTGGCCGCCCGCTTCCAGGTCTCGCGCGGCCCGCTGCGGGAGGCGATGCAGCACCTCGTGTCCGAGGGCTTGCTGCGCAGCGAACGGCACCGCGGCCTGTTCGTGATCGACCTCGAACCGGCTGATGTGTTCGACATCTATCTCGCCCGTTCCGCGGTGGAAAGAGCCGCCCTGCTGTGCGCGTTCCGCGGCGACCGCGAGGCGGTGGCCGCCGTGTTGGAGCAGAACGTCGCCGATATGGCTGCCGCCGCGGACGATCCGGCCGCGTTGTCCGAGGCGGACCTCCGGTTTCACGAGGCGCTGATCAACGCTTCCGGCAGCAAGCGGTTGATGCGGATGGCCCGGACGTTGCTGATCGAGACGCGGATGTGCCTGACGTTGCTGCAGAGCACGTATCAGGGCGTGGAGGATCGGCTGGAGGAGCACACGCGGATCATCGAAGCCCTGCGCTCGGGCGACGAGGAGACGGCGCTGCAGTTGCTGGACGCACACATGGAGGACGCGATCAGCCGGCTGCTTCCGGGGAGGAGCTTGAAGGACGGCGTCGCCGCGGCTGGGTGAGGCTGGGGGTTTCGTCTCCGCGGCGGCTGGGTGAGGCTGTGGGGGTTTCGTCTCCGCGGCGGCGGAGACCAGCCGCCAAGGAATCGCGATCGCGGCGCGGAGGAATGCGCTCGACCAACCGGCCCGGGTCGCGATCCAAGACCCGCGGGACGGAGATTCGCCCCGCGCGGCACCCGGTAGCGACATCGGCTTCCGCACGAGCGGCACGATCACGGTGCCGGACAACGTGATCGGCCACCCGGCTCTGGTCGCGCCTCAAGGCTGTCGGAGGCTCACAACCCCAGCATCTCCGCCATCGTGCCGCCCAGGACGCGAGCTCTCAGTTCTCCGGGCGGGGTCACGCGTTCGATCGTCGTGCGGGACAGGACCGGGTCGCCGTACGGCGCGTCCGAACCGAACATCGTGCGGTCCGGGAGTTCGGCGATCGCCAGCCGGACCGCGAAGACGATGCTCGCCGTTGACAGTTCCAGGTAGACGTTCGGCGTTTCGCGGGCCAGGTCGATCGCGGTGAGCCAATGCGCGCCGCCGAGTTGGCTGATCACCAGCGGCACAGCCGGGTAGCGGCGGGCCAGGGCCGCCAGGGTGGACAGATCTCCTTCGGTGGTCGGGGCGGAGCCGTGCACTACGACCGGAAGTCCATTGTGGTCGGTGGCGGCCCGCAGGACTGGCTCGATCCGGGCGGCCGCGCCCGGAGGCGGGGTCAGTTCGCCGATTCCGTGGAAGCCTCGGGCGACCACCTCGACGTCCGCGGCGAGTTGGTCTTCCGGCTGGTCCAGCCGGACCGAGCGGAAGCCCAGGAAGCGGTCGGGGTGCTCGGCCAAGGCCGCGTCGAGTTCTTGCCAAGCGGACTGGTAGCCGTCGCCGGACTGGCCGCTGAGCGCGGCGTCCAGCACGCTCATTTCCCGGCGGAACGAAGCCAGATCGGCGGCTCGTTCGGGGTGCGGCCTGGTCGCGAACAGCACGGCGCGGTCGGCTCCGGCTTCGTCCAGCAGGGCGAGATGCTGGTGCACGGGGTCGTGAACGTGGCTGTGGGCATCGATGATCAACGAGGACTCCCGGGTCAGGTCGGGCGCGCGGAATGCGGCCGCCGGGACCAGTGTTGAACGTTGACACCATGCCAAGGTCAAGCTGAGCGGAGGGGCGATGCGGATCGGGCAGCTGGCCGAGCGCACCGGAACCAGCGAACGGCTCTTGCGGTACTACGAACGCGTCGGGCTGCTGACGGCGGACCGGCGGCCCAACGGCTACCGCGACTACGCTCCCGCCGCCGAGCAGACCGTGCGGCAGATTCGCGCGTTGCTGGCGGCCGGGTTGCCGACCAGTCTGATCAAGCGAATGCTGCCGTGCGCCGACGCGGACGGTTCGTTGCGACCGTGCCCAGGAGTGCTGGGTGCGCTGCGCACTCAGCTCGCCCGACTCGACCGCCGGGCGGAGGACATCGCCCAGGCCCGGCGGACGCTTCGCGAAGCGATCGCTGTTACGGAACGCGCCACCTAACCCGCACCCTCGCCTTGCCCGATGCCCGGACAGGCACCCGAAATCCGAGCCATGCGCCGCACCTGGCCTAGGGCGACCTGCTCCCCTCCGCGCCTTTCCCCGTGCGTTGCCCCGGTGGCGGCGGGAACCGCGCGGTGGTCCGCTTCTCGCGGGAGTACTGGCGTAATACCGGCAGGCCGAACGCCATCCGACCGGGTTCGGCGGCTCGACCCCCTACCGCGTTCTCGGAATAGGAAGCGCCCTCCCAGAACAGGAGGTCCCTTTCTCCGGACTCGTCTCCCGCCCGGCCGATCCGTACGGCGCTCACTTTGCCACAGGCCACGAAGCCGGAGCCGAAAGTGCCGCCGGTCAAGGTGAGCAACAGCAACGGTATGGCTGAGTTGTCATTGAGGTCGCCGTGGCTCGGCACCGGCGCGATCGTAAGACCTCCGGTGAAGCGAGTGTCGAGTTCCCACCGCTCCACCGCGGTGAACAGAATCTCCACCTGCTGCTCGTAACTGCGCAGCCACAACAATTTGTGCCCGATGACGTACCGGATCGGCACGAAATCGCCGTCAGCGGAGAAGGGAAGCCCACCCATGGTCTCCACTATGCCAGGAACAACCGGCCCTGCTGCCGGTCCGAAAGCACCCCAGGCGAGGTGGCTCAGCTCGGCGAGGGCTTGAGGGTGATCCAGTACCTCCGCACCGGCCCGTGATCGGTCTGGCGCACTTCCTCCAGCACCCCGCCCGCGCGTTCGATCGTCTTGGCGGACGCCAGATTCTCCCCCGCGCACACCAAGAGCACCCGGGACAGGTCCCGAGCCTCGGTCAGCATCTCGCGCAATGCCCAGGAAGCCAGACCCCGGCCACGCGCCGACGGGCGGACACCGAAACCGAGGTGCCCTGCCCACGATACGTACTCCGCCGGGCCGGAGCGCAGCGCGATTCCGCCGAGCACTTGGCCGTCCTCGACCAGCCAGCGGTACAAGGCGCGGTCCCGCAGCAACGCGTTGACCCAGGCGGCGAAGCCAGCTGGCGAATAGACCTCGTCCGAGGCCGACAGGCCGAAGCCGTCTTCGTGCAGGCCTGGGCCCCATTCGGCGTGCGCTTCCAGCCAGGCGCGATGCAATCGTACGGTGGGGGCCAGGAGCTCGGGCATGATCCGATTCTACCGGTCCAACGCGCCGAAAACCGTGGCGCAGCAGGAAGAACTCAGGCATGACGCACCCCCAGCACGGGCTGTCCGCCGAGGCCGGAGTTGTACTGCGGCGACCACGGGAACCGGCCCTCGGAGTCGGCGTAGACCAGTTGCATGGCTTCGATTCCCGTGCCATAGCAGCAAACCGCGATGTGCAGGTGCGTCGCGGGGGCTCCCAGTTCGACGACTTCCAGTTTGGGCAGCCGGGGCAACAGCCACTGTTCGCCGGGCTCAGGCGGGCCGGTGTGCAGCGAATGTTCGGCCGCGGTGTTGAGCACGTACACCGCTTCGTGCAACGACAATCCGGTGACCACCAGCTCCGGCAGGCCTTGCACGGTCAGGCCCGCGGTGTACGCCCAGGGCGGCCGGGAACCTGGCCCCAGCACGCCCTGGACGCACCATCCGTACTCCCTGATCCGGTCCAGCACCTCGATCAGGTACCGCTCCTCGGATCTTTCCGGCTCCTCGCACATCTGGCACATCGGTGCCCTCCTCCCCTCGGGGACCCAGTGGCGGGTCAGGGAAGAGTGAACCTCGCGGCACCGACGAAAAATCAGCGGAGCGAATCAGCCACCGCGGTGCCGAGCGCGGTTGTGGTAGCGGTTCCGCCGAGGTCGGGGGTGAGCGTTTCGCCCGCGGTCAGCACATCGTCGACCGACGCTCGGATCGCTTGTGCGGCAACGGTTTCCCCGAGGTGGTCGAGCAGTATCGCCCCGGCGAGGATCTGGGCCACCGGGTTCGCGATGCCCTGTCCGGCGATGTCCGGAGCACTGCCGTGGACCGCCTCGAACATCGACGGAAAGTCACCTGATGGGTTGATGTTTCCGGACGGTGCCATGCCCAGTCCGCCGGTGATCGCGGCCGCGAGGTCGCTCAGGATGTCGCCGAACAGGTTCGACGCCACCACCACGTCGAGCCGGTCGGGGGCCTGCACCATCCGCGCGGCGAGAGCGTCCACGTGGCACTGTTCCGCGCGGACGTCCGGGTACCGCGCCGCCACCTCGGCGAAAATCTCGTCCCAGTACGGCATCGAGTGGATCAGCCCGTTGGACTTCGTCGCCGACGTGACGTGCCGCGAACGCGTGCGCGCGAGATCGAAGGCGTACCGGATGATCCGTTCCACCCCGACCCGCGTGAACACCGACTCCTGCAGCACGAACTCGTCCGGCCGCCCGGCGTTGTGCCGACCGCCGATCTCCGAGTACTCGCCCTCGGAGTTCTCCCGGACGATCACCATTTCCAGCTCGTCGGCCTTCCGCCCGGCCAGCACCGAGGACGTCCCCGGCAGCAACCGGACCGGCCGCAGGTTGACGTACTGCTGGAACGCCCGCCGCAACGGGATCAGCAGGCCCCACAGCGAAACGTGGTCCGCCACGCCGGGGAAGCCGACCGCGCCGAGCAGGATGCCGTCGAAGCCCGACAGCTGCGCGACACCGTCCTCCGGCATCATCGCGCCGGTCTTCGCGTACCGCTCGCAGCTCCAGTCGAATTCGGTCCACTCCAAGGAGAATCCGTACTTCGCCGCGGCCGCGTCGAGGACCCGGCGCGCCTCGATCGTGACGTCGACCCCGATCCCGTCGCCCGGGATGCTCGCAATCCGGTGTGTCACAGGCTCACCGCGATGTACTTGGTCTCGAGGAACTCGTCGATGCCGACCGTGCCGCCCTCGCGGCCGAGACCGGACTGCTTGACGCCGCCGAACGGGGCCGCCGGGTTCGACACGATGCCCTGGTTGAGGCCGATCATCCCGGCCTCCAAGCGTTCCGACACCCGCAGCGCGCGCTTCAGGTCGCTGGTGAACAGGTAGGACACCAGGCCGAATTCGGTGTCGTTGGCCTTCTCGACCGCCTCGTCCTCGGTGTCGAACGGCGTGATCGGCGCGACCGGGCCGAAGATTTCCTCGCTGGCCAGCCGAGCGTCGACCGGCACGTCGGTGAGCACGGTCGCCGGGTAGAAATGCCCCGGGCCTTCGACCCGCGAGCCGCCGGTGAGCACCCGCGCGCCCTTGTCCGTGGCGTCCTTGACCAGTTCGGTCACCTTCTTCACCGCGGCCTCGTCGATGAGCGGACCGACCACGACGCCCTCGTCGGTGCCGCGGCCCATCGGCAGCGCCTGCATCCGTTCGGTGAGCCGGCGGGAGAACTCCTCGGCGACGCCGCGCTGCACGTAGAACCGGTTGGCCGCGGTGCACGCCTCGCCGATGTTGCGCATCTTGGCCTGCATCGCGCCCTCGACCGCGGCGTCCAGGTCCGCGTCGTCGAACACGACGAACGGCGCGTTGCCGCCCAGCTCCATCGACGTGCGCAGCACCTTCTCCGCGCACTGCTCCAGCAGTTTGCGCCCGACCCCGGTCGAGCCGGTGAACGACAGCTTGCGCGCGCGTCCGTCGCGGATCAGCGGCTCCATCACGCCGCCCGCGTCCTTGGTGGTGACGACGTTCAGCACGCCCTCGGGCAACCCGGCGTCGGCGAGGATCTGGGTGAGCGCGAGCATCGACAGCGGCGTCTGCGCGGCGGGCTTGATCACCATCGTGCAGCCCGCGGCGACGGCCGGGCCGATCTTGCGCGTGCCCATCGCCATCGGGAAGTTCCACGGCGTGATGAGCAGCGTCGGACCGACCGGCTGGCGCGTGATCAGGAACCGGCCCGAGCCGTTCGGGGCCACCGCGTAGCCGCCGTCGATCCGCACGGCCTCCTCGGCGAACCAGCGGAAGAACTCGGCGGCGTAAGTGATTTCGCCGGCGGCCTCGGCCAGCGGCTTGCCCATCTCCAGCGTCATCAGCAGCGCCAGTTCGTCCCGGCGCTCGATGAGCTTGCTGTACGCGCGGCTCAGGATCTCGCCGCGCTCCCGAGGCGCCACTGCCGCCCAGCCTGCCTGTGCCGCGACCGCCGCGTCGAGCGCCGCGAGACCGTCTTCCGGCGCGGCGTCCGCGACCTGGCACAGCACCTCGCCGGTGGAGGGGTCCTGCACGTCGAAGGTCTTCCCACTGCGCGCGGAGACCCACTTGCCGCCGATGAAGAGTTCCTTGCCGACCGCGCCCACGACGCCGTTCTCGGTGATCCCGCTCATCCAGCTCGCTCCTGTTCCTGTTGTCCCGAACTCATGCTATGGATATTGTCAACAATCGACAACCGTCTCCACCCGCATCCCAGGAGGGCGCCGCATGGCCCAGCTGTCCCCGCTGCTCAAGCAGGCAACGCCCGTCGTCGTCGACCACGGTGAAGGGGTTTACCTCTACGACGTGGACGGGAAACGTCATCTCGACTTCACCGCGGGCATCGGGGTGACCAGCACCGGCCACTGTCACCCGCGAGTGGTCGAAGCCGCCCGCGAGCAGATCGGCAAGCTCGTGCACGGCCAGTACACGACCGTCATGCACAAACCGCTGCTCGAACTGACCCGCAAGCTCGGCGAGGTGCTGCCGTCCGGGCTCGATTCGCTCTTCTACGCGAACTCCGGCAGCGAGGCCGTCGAGGCCGCGCTTCGGCTTGCACGGCAGGCGACGAAGCGGCCGAACGTCATCGTGTTCCAGGGCGGTTTCCACGGCCGTACTGTCGCCGCGGCGACCATGACCACCTCCGGCACGCGGTTCACCGCGGGCATCTCGCCGCTGATGTCCGGCGTGCACGTCGCGCCGTTCCCCTACGCCTACCACTACGGCTGGGACGAGGAAACGGCCACGAAGTTCGCCCTGCGCGAGCTGGACTACCTCTTCCAGACCGTCTCCGCGCCGAACGAGACGGCCGCGTTCTTCATCGAGCCGGTGCTCGGCGAGGGCGGCTACGTCCCCGCGAACACCGCGTTCATGGCCGGGCTGCGCGAGCGCGCCGACCGGCACGGCATCCTGCTGGTGCTCGACGAGGTGCAGGCCGGCTTCGGCCGCACCGGCAAGTTCTGGGGCCACGACCACTTCGACGTCCACCCGGACGTCGTGCTGATCGCGAAGGGACTCGCCAGCGGCTTCCCGCTGTCGGGCATCGCCGCTTCGGAAGAGCTGATGGCGAAGGCGTACCCGGGTTCGCAAGGCGGTACGTACGGCGGCAACGCAGTGTCGTGCGCGGCAGCCATTGCGACGCTCGATGTCATTCAGGACGAAGGCTTGGTCGAGAACGCCGCGGAGCGCGGGCGTCAGCTTCTCGAGGGCGCGCGCGTCATCGCGGACAAGACGCCGGCCATCGGCGACGTACGCGGTCTCGGGCTCCTCGTGGGCACTGAGTTCACTACTGCGGACGGCGAACCGGACACGGCCACCGCGCAGGCTGCGCAGCAGGCAGCTGCCAAGAGCGGGCTGCTGTTGCTCACCTGTGGTGCGTACTCGAACGTCGTGCGCATGGTGCCGCCGCTGGTCGTCAACGCGGAGCAGGTCGACGACGCGCTGCGCATCTGGGGCGAGGTCGTCACGTCGGTCACGGGGAGCTGAGGCATGGCGCGCTACATCACCATCAGCCTCGACAAGCGCGGCGTCACCTGCCGTGCCCGGCTGCTCGACGACGAAGCACCGCGCACCTGCAAGGCGGTGTGGGACGCACTGCCGCAGAGCGGTTCGGCCTATCACGCGAAGTACGCGCGCAACGAGGTCTACACGCTCGTGCCGCCCTTCGCCGAACCGAAGCCGGGCCGCGAGAATCCGACCATCACGCCGATTCCCGGCGATGTTGTCTACTTCGGATTCGAGGCGTGGGAAATCGGCAATCCTGCGTACGGCTACGACGACGGCAGCGAGGCCCACAGCGACCAGGGTGCCACGGATCTCGCGATTTTCTACGGCCGCAACAACCTCCTGATCAACGGCGACGCGGGCTGGGTTCCCGGCAACGTGTTCGCGACGATCGAGGAAGGCCTGTCCGAGATGGCCGCGGCCGCGCAGGATCTGTGGCTGCGCGGCGTGGAGGGCGAGACGCTGTCGTTCGCCCGCGCTGACTGACTGTCGCTTCAGGGCCGGTTCCTCCACCTCGGAGGGACCGGCCCTTTTCATTGCCCAATCGGGCCAGATTGTTCCGCCAGAGTGAAGCCGGGTTAACCCTCCGCAATCACCGCCAAGGCCCGGGATCTCCTGCCCGACAAGGGATCCGGCCCCGATGATCACCCGGCGGTGTGAACCTCGGCAACTCACCAATCGTGGCTTCGCATTCACCGGTTCGAGGGGCGACGCCGCCCGGTTGCCGCAGTGCGCGTCTGCTACCCAGGGTGATCGGACCCGGCGTTCGCTACGAACCGTGGCGAAGAGTCCACAGTGCACCCCCGGCGACAAACCCGAAAGCCTTACATGTTTAACATGGGAAGATTCTCCGGCCGCCGATCCCTTGCCAGCACAGGGAAAACCGCGTTTTGACACCGCGAGCGCGCCGATGGAAATCTGCGTTGGCTCCTCGCGAGAGCACCAAGGAAGAACAATCCGAACAAGGAGCCCCTCAATGCAGATGTTCACCCAGCACGTGCACCACGGCCACGACCTGATCTCGGGTCTGCTCGCGCACCTGGCGCACGTGCTCGGCTGGCTCGTCTGACCGGCACCGAGGATTAACCCAGGGGCCGGCCTGTTGGCGCGGGCCGGTCCCTGCTTGGGTTCTCCCCCTCCTGACCACGCGCGCGGCGTGGCCTTTTTTGTGCGCGCGACAGCTAACGTGAAAACTATTCATGGCCAGCCTCGCGGCAGAACGGCTAGGCTTCGGCCACGACGTAGGCGCGCGCACGAGGGAGTGGCATGAGCGAGATCGCAACACAGCTGGCAGGTGCCGTCGGAGCTGGGAACCTGCTGACCGGTGACGCGATTTCCGACGATTACGCGCACGACGAGGCACTCAGCACGCCCGGCCAGAAACCCGCGTACGTCGCGAAGCCCGCCACGGCCGAAGAGGTCTCCGCGCTGCTGAAGATCGCCTCCGCCGAGGGCGTCCCGGTGACCGCGCGCGGGTCCGGCAGCGGCCTGTCCGCCGCGGCGCGGCCGGTCGAAGGCGGGCTCGTCGTCTCGTTCGAGAGGATGAACTCGATCCTCGAGATCGACACCGGCAACCACGTCGCCGTGGTCCAGCCGGGCGTCACGCTGGCCGAACTCGACGCGAAGACCGCCGAGCACGGCCTCACCTACCCCGTCTATCCCGGCGAGCTGAGCGCGAGCGTCGGCGGCACCGTCGGCACCAACGCGGGCGGCATGCGCGCGATCCGCTACGGCATCACGCGCGGCAACGTCTCGGGTCTGCAGGCGGTGCTCGCGACCGGCGAGATCATCCGCGTCGGCGGCCGGATGTCGAAGATTTCCAGCGGCTACGACCTCACCCAGCTGATCATCGGCTCGGAGGGCACCCTCGCGCTGGTGACCGAGGTGATCGTGAAGCTGCAGCCGCGGCTGCCGCACGGCGCGACGGTGCTGGCCCCGTTCGACGACTTCGAGCAGGTCATGGCGGCGGTGCCGAAGATCGCCGCGAGCGGTCTCGCGCCGCAGATCCTCGAGTACATCGACAACATGACGATGGCCGCGATGGTCTACAACGACAAGCTCGAACTGGGCGTCCCGGCGGAAATCCGTGACAGGACCCAGGCGTATCTGGCCGTGGCGCTGGAAAACCGAATGGCCGACCGGCTCGGCGAGGACGTCGAGGCGCTCGGTGAACTGCTGGTCGAGCTTGGCGCGATCGACGCGTACGTGCTCGAAGGCGGAGCCGCGCGCAAGCTCATCGAAGCCCGCGAAAAAGCCTTCTGGAACGCCAAAGCCGCCGGTGCGGACGACGTGATCGACGTGGTGGTGCCGCGCACCGCGATGCCGCAGTTCATGACCCGCGCCCGCGAGCTGGCGATGGCGACCGGCGGCGGCGCGATCGGCTGCGGGCACGCCGGCGACGGCAACGTCCACCTGGCGATCTTCTGCAAGGATCCGGACACGCGCTCGAAGCTGCTGACCGACATCTTCGGCTACGCGTACGAGCTGGGCGGCGCGATCTCCGGCGAGCACGGCCTCGGTCGCACCAAGACGAAGTACTACGAGAAGCTGGAAGACCCGGCGAAGCTCGATCTGCTGCGCCGGGTCAAGGACAGCTTCGACCCGGCCGGGATCCTCAACCCCGGCGTTCTGTTCGTTCCCACCGGAAAGTGAGCACAGTGAGCACGCTCAACGGCGCCCAGTCCCTCATCCGCACGCTCGTCGAGAGCGGGGTCGACGTGTGCTTCTCCAATCCCGGCACGTCGGAGATGCACTTCGTCGCCGCGCTCGATTCGGTGCCGGAGATGCGCGGCGTGCTCGCGCTGTTCGAGGGCGTCGTGACCGGTGCCGCGGACGGGTACGCGCGGATCGCCGGCAAGCCCGCCGCGACGTTGCTGCACCTCGGCCCTGGCTTGGGGAACGGCTTGGCGAACTTGCACAACGCGCGCCGCGCGCACACGCCGGTGGTCAACGTGATCGGCGACCACGCGACCTATCACAAGCAGTACGACGCCCCGCTGGAGTCGGACATCGACGCCATCGCGGGCACGCTCGAAGGCTGGGTGCGCCGGTCCGGACACACGAAGGACGTCGGCGCGGACGCCGCGGCGGCGGTCGCGGCGGCGCAGGACGCACCGGGCCGGGTCGCGACGCTGATCCTTCCCGCCGACGCGTCGTGGGGCGAGGGCGGTGAGACGTGCGAGCCGATTCCGCCGCGCGTGCCGCAGACGGTCGACGCGACGACCGTGCAGAAGATCGCGGACGTACTGCGCAGCGGCGAGCCGGTGGCGTTGCTGATCGGCGGATCCGCTTGCCACGAAGCCGGTTTGCGCGCGACCAGCCGGATCGCCGCCGCGACCGGGGCGAAGGCGCTCGCCGAAACCTTCCCGGCGCGGCTGGAGCGCGGTGCCGGTCTGCCGAACATCGAACGGCTGGGATATCTCGCCGAGCAGGCCAAGTACCAGCTGGACGGGATCAAGCACCTGATCGTCGCGGGCACGCGGGCGCCGGTGTCGTTCTTCGCCTACCCCGGCATGCCGAGCGAGCTGACCCCGGAAGGCGCGGACGTCCACGTCCTCGCGACCGTCGGCCAAGACGTCTCCGCCGCGCTGGAAGCGGTCGCCGCACTCGTCGCCGCGGACACCGAGCCGGTCCTGCAGGAGGCCGGACGGCCCGCGCTGCCGAGCGGCCCGCTCACCGTGCAGAACTGGGTCGACGTGATCGGCGCGCTGCTGCCGGAGAACGCGGTCATCGTGGACGAGGCGAACACGTCCGGTCTCATGCTCCCCGCCGCGACGGCGGGCGCGCCGCGGCACGACGTGCTGACCCTGACCGGCGGTGCGATCGGCTACGGCATGCCGGTGGCCGTCGGCGCGGCGATCGCGGCTCCGCAGCGTCCGGTGATCAACCTCGAATCCGACGGCAGCGCGATGTACACGATCTCCGCGCTGTGGACGCAAGCGCGCGAGAACCTCGACGTGACCACGGTGGTGCTCAACAACAACGCGTACGCGATCCTGCGGATGGAGCTGCAGCGCGTCGGTGCGTCCGGCGACGGGCCGCGCGCGAAGGACCTGCTGGACATCGGCCGCCCGGACCTGGATTTCGTGAAGATCGCCGAGGGCATGGGCGTTCCGGCGACCCGCGCGACGACGGCGGAGGAACTGGCCGAGCAGTTCCGGCGCGCGGTCGCCGAGCCGGGGCCGCACCTGATCGACGCGACGGTCCCGCCACTGCTCTGACTCGTGAGGCTCTAGACCCGGGCGAGTTCCGGGCTGGCGGCACGGAATCGCGGCACCACCGCGGTCAACGCCAGCCCGGCCACCGCCGCCACCGCGGCGACCGCGAACGTGGCGCGGAAACCGGCGAGCGAAGGCACCGTGAACGAGCCGACGGTGATGGTCAGGTGGGCCAGCATCGTCGCCATCACTGCGCTGGAGGTCGAGGTGCCGACGGAACGCATGAGCGAGTTGAGCCCGTTCGCCGACGCCGTTTCGGTGACCGGGACCGCGCTCATGATCAGCGCGGGCATTGCGGCGTAAGCGATTCCGACGCCCGCCCCGATGATCACCGACGCGATGATCAGCTCGATCGCGTTGGCCATCAGGAAAATCGCGAAGACGTAGCCGACCGCGATCACGGTCGCGCCGGTCATCAGCGTGACGCGGGCGCCGTAGCGGTTGGTCAGCCGCGCGGACACCGGGGACAACGCCATCATCACCAGTCCGTTCGGCGCGAGGCACAGACCGGCTTCCACCATGCTGAGCCCGAGACCGTAGCCGGTCGCCGAAGGAGCCTGCAGCAACTGCGGGAACGACAACGACATCGCGTACATCGCGAAGCCGACGAGGACCGACGCGAGGTTCGTGAACAGCACCGGCCGCCGCGCCGAAACCCGCAGATCGACCAGCGGGTCACGACGGCGCAGCTGGTACCAGCCCCAAGCCGCGAGCACGACCACGGCTGTCGCGGCGAATCCGAGCGTTGCCGGGCTGCCCCAACCCCATTCTCCGCCCTTCACGATCGGCAGCAACAGGCTCGTGAGGCCGACGATCAACCCGAGCGTGCCGAGGAAATCGAACGGCGCGGGCGTGCGGACCGGCGATTCCGGGACGAACCGCAGGATCAGCAGCGCGCAGCCGAGCCCGAGCCCGGCCGCGCCCCAGAACAGGACGTGCCAGTCCGCGTGCTCGGCCACGATCGCCGCGACCGGCAGCCCGATCGCGCCGCCGACGCCGAGCGTCGCGCTCATCAGCGAAATCGCGCCGCTGACGCGTTCCGGCGGCAGTTCGTCGCGCATGATGCTGATCCCGAGCGGGATGACGCCCATCGCGCAGCCCTGCAGCCCGCGGCCGACGATCATCAGCGCGAGCGAACTGGTCAGCGCCGAGACCACGGACCCGGCGATCAGCACGACGAGACTCACGAGCAGCACGCGGCGCTTGCCGTAAAGATCCCCGAGCCTACCGGCGACCGGGGTGCAGACCGCCGCCGCGAGCAGCGTCACGGTGACGACCCACGACGCGTCCGTCGGCGTGGTGTTCAGCAGTCTCGGAAACGCCGGGATCAACGGGATGACCAGCGTCTGCATGAACGAAGCGACCAGCCCGCACGAGGCGAGCACCACGATGATCGGCCGCGCGCCTGCCCGTGCCACCACGTCCCCCGTTCCGTATGCCGTACCGGATTCGCACGCTACCGGGCGGGGCGGGCGGAACGGGCGGTTCGTGATCGATCCGACTTAGCGGACTGGTCCGTTTGGCCCAGCGCTTGCTTGGGCCGGCGGGTTCAGAGCCATTGCTTGACGCCGCCGTGGCGCGAGCAGGTGCCGGAACGGTGCTGGCTGTAGCTGTAACTGCCGTCGTTGCACTGTGCGGTCGCGCCGGAGGGGTTGGAGTCCGGGCGGTGGACGCAGTTTCCGGAGGAGTTGCGGTAGTAGTCGGAGCCGCACTCGGCGGGCGCGGCTGCCTGGTCCGGCACGTCGGCCTTGGGCGTGGTGACCCGTGGCGCGGACTGGGTTTTCGGCGTGACCTTGGGCTTCGCGACCGTGGTCGGCGGCGCGACGGGCTGCTGCGCGACGGGCTGCTGCGCGACCGACGTCGAGGGAGCTTCCGAGGACGTCTCCGGCGCGCTGTAGGTGGTCGTCGGCGCGTACTCGCTGCTCGACACGACCGGTGCCGGATTCCCGGCCGGAGTCGGGGCCGCCCCGCAACCGGCGAGCAGAACCCCTGCGGCCAAAGCCGTCCCCAGTTTTCGCAACATGCGAAACCTCCCTCGTGATCCAGACAAACGAGGAGGTCGCGAACCCGCGGAAAACTGTTACAGGGGTTGCCCAGCCCATCCGTTCGGTGACGGAGAGAGCACGAAATCGGTCTTGTCGAGCCAGCGAAGGGGGTGCCTATCGCCAGAACGCCGCGGATTCAACCGTTCGCGAGTCGTGCGATCGTCGCCAGCAACCTCCGCACGCCGAAGACGTGGCCTCCGCTCCCGATGACGAGCAAGCGGTAGCCCGCCCCCGTCACCCCGGGGAACCGGGCCCGGCTCTCGGCACGGACCACGGTCTGCCCGGCGGAGACGGATTCGAGCCGGAACGTGAGGCGGTACACGGAAAACTGGTGCCGTCCGGCCAGCGCGAGCTGGTGCGGCGGTTCGGCGACCGCGACCCGGAAGCCGGGGACGGTGGAGCCTTCCGCCAGGGGGCGGGGACCGGACGCTTTCCACTCGGCACAGCGGACCGCCCAGGCGTAGGCAGTGGCGAATCGGCCGGAGAAGCTCTCGGCGACCTGATTGACTGCGCGCCAAGTTGTTTCGGCGTCGGCGGACACGGTGACGCGATGTTCGTCCAAGACGGGCAGTTGCTCTTCGGCAGTCATTGGCGCCTCCGCGGGAATCGTCTCACGCGCCCGCGAATCGGCAGCCTCGGCTCAGCCGTCCGCCGGGCACCACGGGTCCGGCGTGCGGAGGACCGACCTGCCGCAGAAGGCCTGCAGTGCCGGGTCGACCTCTCCGCCTTGGACCTGCAGTACCGCGAGCGGTTTGTCCTGCGGGATGTGCCTGCCGATGTCGCCGCCGTAGTCGATGGTTCCGCTGACTCCCTCGATGTATTTGTTGATCTGGTTCGCGCCCGGCCGCGAGGTGTGGATCGCGGCGATCTCTCGCCATACCGAACCGGGTGTCACCGGGATTTTCGACGAGGTTTCCCGCAGGTATGCGGTCGCGGTGATCATCACCAGCGCGGCGTCGTAGGACAACGCGGCGTGGCCGTCGAACGACCGGCCTTTTTCGGTGTGTTCGAAGGAGAACTTGGCGTTGAGCGTGGTGTAGAACTCGCTTGCGAGGCCTTTTGCTTGCTTGGCAGGGGCGCTCGCGAGCGCGAGGTAGTAGTACGGCAGCGCGCGGTTGTGCTCCCGGGCAACAGTATCCGCGACATAGCGGGAGACGTCGTCGTCGCCGATGATCGTCGCCGTGCTGTAGCACCGCGCGGCTCCGATGAGGAACGATCCGAAGTCGGGGACGCCCCGGCCGGCGAAGAACGCGTAGCCGTCGTAAGAACAGGTGTCTCGTCCGGCGGCGCCGGCGTTGCCCACGGACCGGTCGCCGTACTGCAGGTGCGCGGGCTGACCCGCGCGGCCTTCGTCCGGGTCGAATGCTCGCGCTTCGACGGTGAAACCCTTTTCCTTGAACGCTTTCAGCACGTCCTCCCGGAGGTTCGTGCTGTAGAAATCGTTGTCGTCGTCGGAGTAGTAGACGCGAAGCGCCCGAGGCCCTGGCCGCTGGGCGGCGAATGCCGCGGCCACCGCGGCCTCCCTGCGGTTCTGCGGCGCGACCTGGAAGTAGATCGGGCTCTGGTCCGCGAGCTGGTCGGCGGTCAGCGTCGCGGCGACCACGGGAATGCCCGCGTCGCCGAGCGCCTGGATCGTGGCGGACGTCGGCTCGCTGCTCATGTCGAGTCCGACGACGCCGACGATGCTGGGATCCTGTTTCGCCATCTCCAGCAGCGTCTTCGCGACCGCCGCCCCCTGGTGCATTCCTTTGCCGCCGTTGGCGATCAGCATGCGCACGATCGGATCAGCCGCCGCCGTCAGTTCGAGCTGCCGCAACTGTGCGACGGCGAATCCTTCCAGCGATTCCCGTTCCGCGGTGAGCCCCTCGGCGGTGCCGTTCGACGACGTCAGCGCCTCCAGGTCGACCAGCGTGATGTACGGCCGTTCCGGATGCTGCCGGTGCAGCTCCTCGGCCTGCCGGTTCTGGTCCGCGATCACGGCTTCGACCTGCTTGATCGTCCCCTCTTTGTCGACCGGGGAGAACAGGGTGAAGGTGCCGTCGGAGACCCCGACGCACTGGCCGTCCACCCGCGTCAGCCACTCGCTCGAGGTGCCGCAGTGACTGTCCAGAAAGGACTGATAGCGCACCACGACGAACCCGGCGACGAGTGCCAGCACCACCGCGGGCACCCCGGCGCGGACCCAGCGCGTCGTCCACCACGCCGCCCGGGCGCGTCCGCCGGACAGGTCGTAGTGCTCGCCGAGGGCCAGCATCCGCTTGCGCACTTCGGTTTCTTCGACCTTGGTCTGCGGCGCGTCGAGCCCGATCGGCAGATACCACGCGGTGGGGCGGCGGGCGCGCCGGTCCGCGCTGAGCCGGTTCTGCCACACCCGGTACGCGCCGGCGGCATCGGTGGCGTGGTACTTCGGCCGGTCCTCGCTCGGCTCGGCGTCCGGCGGCGGCGCCTGGCTCGCGCTCACCACGAGCAGCGGGTCGAAGACGCCGACCTGGTTGCGGACGTCGTTCATCAGCCGCAGCAGCCGGTAGCCGCCGTTGGCGGGGCCGACCTCGTCGAGCAGCAGCACCGGATAGGTCATCCGGCGCCGCCGCCAGAACTGCCACGGCCGCAACCGGTACTCGCGGCGCAGGTCTTCCAGGAACGCGTTGACCAGCAGCCGCGCGACGTACTCCGGCGATTCCTTCTGCCATTCGCCGTCGGTGAGCCGCAGCGCGAAGCGCACGAAACTGCCGGACATCTCCGGCGCGAGGTGCGGCTGGCGCAGGAACCACCGGTACCGCCCGGACAGCCCCGGCACGCGTCCGGTGACCGCGAGCCGGAAGGTGCCGAACGTCAGCAAGCGCAGCAGCAGCAACGGAAACCGCCACGCCGGATGCTGCGGCACCAGCTCGCGGCTGACGTTGTCGATGGCCGAGCGGAAGCGGACGAGCAGGCCGTTCTCCTGCAGTTCGCGCAGCAGGGTGCGCTCGGGATCGGTGTCGTCGTCCGGAAACTGCTTCGCCATGAGCTGATCGACCAGCGTGAACAGCCGGAACCGCAACCGGCTTTCCCGCGTGCGGCCGCTGCGGACGAGGTTGTTGCGGACGTGCCACAGAAGATCGCGCACGGCGTCGACACTGTCCTTGGTCGCCTCGCCCGGAGCATCGGTGTCCGGCCGATCGGCGAGCGGCAGATAGACCGACCGCACGGTGCCCGCCGGTTCCGCGTTCTGCAGCCGGGAAGCCAGCTCCTTGAGCACTCCCTCGCGCGCGTCTCCCACGAGGCACACCATGGGCAGCCCTCGCCGCCCGGCGCGCTCCCGGTGATAACCGGGACGCCATTCTCCGTCGTCCTGCAATTCCCGCGGCCGATCGCCACTGCGGGGCCGCTGGTACAGCGCCCCGATGAGCTTGACGAGTCGATCCGCACCAGCGAACGCGAGCTGCTCCCCCGCGACGGCCACCGTCTGATCCATGCCGAAGTATGCCACGCGGCCGAGGGGAGGGGTCCCGGAATTATGCCGTCATGCCAAGGGTTTCCGCCCTCGGCCAGCGGCCATTCGAGTAGCCCGGGTTCAGCCGTTCGCCTGGCCCGCGCTCACGCACAGCGACCGCCGATCCTCGCCCCTTGATCAAATTACGAAAACAGCAGAAATAATTCTCGATAATCATGAAAACGGGGCCGCCCCGGAAAATCCGGAGCGGCCCCGCGAAGAATATTCCTTTATTCGTAAATCTCGCCCTTGGCGGCCTTCTCCACCAGCGACTGCGGCGGCTCGAAGTGGCTGCCGTACCGCGCCGCCAGTTCGCGGGCCCGGTCCACGAAGCCCTGCAGCCCGCCCTCGTACTGGTTGATGTACTGGATCACGCCGCCAGTCCAGGCCGGGAAGCCGATGCCGAAGATGGACCCGATGTTGGCGTCCGCGACCGTGGTCAGGACGCCCTCGTCGAAGCACTTCACCGTTTCCAGCGCCTCGGCGAAGAGCATGCGCTCCTTGAGGTCCTCGAACGGCACGTCCGCCGAACCCGAGTTGAACGCCTCGCGCAGGCCCGGCCACAGACCGGTGCGCTTGCCGTTCTCGTCGTACTCGTAGAAGCCCGCTCCGGTGGAACGGCCCTTGCGGTCGTACTTGTCGAGCATCGTGTCGATGACGGCCTCGGACGCGTGCGGCGTCCAGGTGCCGCCCTCGGCCTCGATCGCGGCGCGGGTTTCCGCCCGGATCTTGCGCGGCAGCGTCAGGGTCAGCTCGTCCATCAGCTGCAGCGGCGGCGCCGGGTAACCGGCCTGCGAACCCGCCTGCTCGATCGACGCCGGCTCGACGCCCTCGCCCAGCGCGGCCACGGCCTCGTTGATGAAGGTGCCGATGACCCGCGAGGTGAAGAAGCCGCGGCTGTCGTTGACGACGATCGGGGTCTTGCGGATCTGCAGGGTGTAGTCGAAGACCTTCGCCAGCGTGGCCGGCGACGTCTTCTCCCCGCAGATGATCTCGACCAGCGGCATCTTGTCCACCGGCGAGAAGAAGTGGATCCCGATGAAGTCCTCGGTCCGCTGCACGCCCTCGGCCAGCGCGGTGATCGGCAGGGTCGAGGTGTTCGAGCCCAGCACCGCGTCGGCGTTGACGATGCTCTCGATCTCGCCGAACACCTTGTGCTTCAGCTCGACGCTCTCGAACACGGCCTCGATCACGAAGTCGACGCCCGCGAAGTCGGCCGGGTCGGCGGTCGGCTTGATCCGCGCCAGCAGCGCGTCCGACTTCTCCTGCGTGGTCTTGCCGCGCGAGAGCGCCTTCTCCTCGAGCTTGACCGCGTAGCCCTTGCCCTTGTCAGCCGCCTCCTGCGAGACGTCCTTGAGGACCACGTCGATGCCCGCCTTCGCGGACACGTAAGCGATCGCCGCGCCCATCATCCCGGCGCCGAGCACGCCGACCTTCTTGGCGGTGTACTTCTCGAACCCGTCCGGACGCGAACCGCCGGAGTTGATCGACTGCAGGTCGAAGAAGAACGCCTTGGTCATGTTCTTCGAAACCTGCCCGATGGCCAGGCTGACGAAGTAGCGCGTCTCGACCTGGATCGCGGTGTCGAAGTCGACCTGCGAACCCTCGATCGCGGCGGCCAGGATCGCGCGCGGCGCGGGCATCGGCGCGCCCTTGAGCTGCTTGCGCAGGTTCGCCGGGAACGCGGGCAGGTTCGCCGCGAAGCTCGGGTTCGAGGGGGTGCCGCCCGGGATCTTGTAGCCCTTGACGTCCCACGGCTGCACGCCGCCCTCGGGGTTGGCCTTGATCCACGCCTTCGCGGCGGGCACCAGCTCGTCGACGGTGTCCACGACCTCGTGCACCAGGCCCAGCTCCAGCGCCTTGCGCGGCTTGAGCCGCTGGCCCTGCAGCAGCACGTTCAGCAGCGCGCTCTGGATGCCGAGCAGCCGCACGGTGCGGACCACGCCGCCGCCGCCGGGCAGCAGGCCCAGGGTGACCTCGGGAAGGCCGATCTGGCTGCCCTTGACGTCGGCCGCGATGCGGTGGTGCGTCGCCAGCGCGATTTCGAGGCCGCCGCCGAGCGCCGCGCCGTTGATCGCCGCGACGACCGGCTTGCCGAGCTGCTCGAGCCGGCGCATCTGGCCCTTCATCGCGGTGCTGGACGCGGTGATCTCGGCCGCGTGCTCCGGCTGCGCCTGGATCAGGTCGCGCAGGTCGCCGCCGGCGAAGAAGGTCTTCTTCGCCGAGGTGAGCACGACACCGGCGATGTCGTCCTTCTCGGCTTCGAGCCGGTCCACGGTCGCGGCGAGCGACTCGCGGAAGGCCTGGTTCATCGTGTTGGCCGACTGGTCCGGGTCGTCCAGGGTCAGCGTGACGATGCCGTCGGAATCCTTGTCCCAGCGGATGGTCTTGCTCTCGGTCATTCGGTCCTCACACCCGCTCGATGATGGTCGCGACACCCATGCCGCCGCCGATGCACAGGGTCACCAGGGCCCGGCGCGCCTCGCGGCGTTCCAGCTCGTCGACCACGGTGCCGACCAGCATCGCGCCGGTGGCGCCGAGCGGGTGGCCCATGGCGATCGCGCCGCCGTTGACGTTGATCTTCTCGTCCGGCAGGTCGAAGTCCTTCTGCCACTTGAGCACGACGGACGCGAACGCCTCGTTGAGCTCCCACAGATCGATGTCGTCCGGGGTCAGGCCCGCGGTCTTCAGGACCTTTTCGGTGGCCGGGGTCGGACCGGTCAGCATGATCGTCGGCTCGGAGCCGATCGAGGCGGTGGCGACGATGCGCGCCCGCGGCGTGAGACCGGCCCGCTTGCCCGCTTCCTCGCTGCCGACCAGGACGATGGCCGACCCGTCGACGATGCCGGACGAGTTGCCGCCGGTGTGCACGTGGTCGATCTTCTCGACCTGGTGGTACTTCTGGAGCGCGACGGCGTCGAACCCGCCCATCTCGCCGATCGTGGTGAAGGCGGGCTTGAGCTTCGCCAGACCCTCCACAGTGGACCCCGGACGGCGGTGCTCGTCGTGGTCGAGGATCGTGACGCCGTTCATGTCCTTCACCGGCACCACGGACTTCGCGAAGTAGCCGCCGGACCAGGCCGCCTCGGCCTTCTCCTGCGAGCGGACCGCGAACGCGTCGACGTCTTCGCGGGAGAAGCCCTCCATCGTCGCGATCAGGTCCGCGCCGATGCCCTGCGGGGCGATGTACTGGTCGTACGCGGTGGCCGGGTCCATGAACAGCGCGCCGCCGTCCGAACCCATCGGCACCCGCGACATGGATTCCACGCCGCCCGCGATGACCAGCTGGTCCCAGCCGGAGCGGACCTTCTGCGCCGCGACGTTGGTGGCTTCCAGCCCGGACGCGCAGAACCGGTTGAGCTGCACGCCCGCGACCGTCTGCGGCAGGCCCGCGACGAGCGCGGCGGTGCGCGCGATGTCCGCGCCCTGCTCGCCCACCGGGGACACGACGCCGAGCACGATGTCGTCGATCGTCTGCGGATCGAGGTTCGGGTGGCGGACCTTCAGCTCCTGGATGAGGCCGACCACCAGGTCGACCGGCTTGGTGCCGTGCAGGGCACCGCCCTTGTTCTTGCCCCGGGGCGTGCGCAACGCCTCGTAGATGTAGGCCTCGCTACTCACTGAACAACTCCTCCGCGAAGCGGCATGGATGGACACTGCGGTGTATCTCGCCGTCGACTATACCGGCCAGTAGGTGCTAATGGCCATTAACATAAGCCCGATGAACCCCATGGTGTCAATGGGTTGCCGTAGTTTCGATTCACGCTATGGTCAGTTCACCATGAGTACGTCTCCCTCCCGCGGCACGCGGCCTCGCGACCGCAAGGCCCAGCTGGCCGCCGTGGCGGCCGAGCTGTTCCGGGCGCGGGGGTTCCACGGCGTCGGGATCAACGACATCGCCGCGGCGGCGGGCGTGACCGGACCCGCGCTGTACCGGCATTTCGCCGACAAGCAGGCGATCCTCGCCTACGTCGTGCTCGCCGGGATCGACGACATGGAGTCGGCCACCGCGGCCGCGCTCGCCGATTCCGCGCCGCCGCTTTCCCAGCTGGACGCCCTGCTCACCGGCCTCGCGACGCAGGCGGTCGAGCGCCGTGAGATCGCCGCGCTGTGGCGCTGGGAAGGTCCGCACCTGCCGCGCGAGCAGCGCCGGGAGATCCGCCGCCGGTCCGGCGCGGTGCTCGACGCGTGGACGAAAGCCCTGCTCACGCTGCGTCCGGAGCTGTCCGTGGACGAGGCCGAACTGCTGTGCTGGGCCGCGCTGTCGGTTTTCGGGAGCGTCGCGGTGCACCACACCTCGGTGGCACGCAAACGCTTCGTGCCGCTGCTGGTCGAGCTGGCGCTGGAGGTGCTCAACGTCTCGCTCCCGGTTCCCGCCGAGCCCGCGCCGCCGGTCGCGAGCAGCCTCGGCACGCCGTCCCGCCGCGAGCAGGTCCTGACCGCCGCGACCGGCCTCTTCGCCGAACGCGGCTTCCACACGGTGAGCATGGAAGACATCGGCGCGGCGGCGGGCATCGCCGGGCCGAGCGTGTACCGGCACTTCCCTAGCAAGGGCGCGCTGATGGTCGCAATCGGACACCGCGCGGCGGACCGGCTCGCACTCGCCGCCGAGCAGGCGCTGCAGGCTCCCGACGAACGGTCGGCGCTGGGGCGGCTTGCCGCGTCGTATGTGCACATTCTGCTGCGCACGCCGGAACTCCTGGTGTCGTTTACGGCCGACCGCGTGACCATGCCGGAGCGGGACAAAGCCGATCTGCGCCGCGTCCAGCGCGACTACGTCGATCAATGGGTTTCCTTGCTGTGCGCGGTGTTTCCGGAGCTTCCGGCGCGCGAGGCGAAGATCCGGGTGCACGCGGCGCTGACGATCGCGAACGACCTGAGCCGGACCGGGCGGATCAAGAGCAGGCCGCATCTGCAGACCGAGCTGACGGCGGTGCTGCACGCGGTTCTCGGACTCGACCGCACGCTCTAGGCGAAACCGCCCCTCCCGCTCCCCCGGACGTGTAAGCATCTGCCGTGCCCACGAGACGGTTGCATCTGGTTCGCGCGGACGAAGGCCACCGCGTCACGACCATCGAGCTTTTCTTCGACCTGGTCTTCGTCTACGCCATCACGCAGACGACCGAGCTGATGTCCGGGCACCTGAGCCTGCTCGGAGTCGGCGAGGGGCTGCTGGTGCTGATGGTGCTGTGGTGGTGCTGGTGCAGCTACGCGTGGCTCGGCACGACCGTCCATGTCGACCACGGCATCGCGCGGCTGGCGATGTTCGGGGCGATGGCGGTGATGTTCCTTGTCGCGCTCGCAGTGCCGCAGGCGCTCACCAACGAGCCGGGCGGGCTCGACGGCCCGTTGCTGTTCGTCGCCTGTTACGGCGTCGTGCGACTGCTGCACATCGTCGCCTACTTCGGCGCCGCTCAGCACGACGCCGAACTGCGCCGGGTGCTGCGGCTGATGCTGCGCGGGCTCCTTCCGAGCCTGGCTTTGCTGGCCGTCGCCGACGTCGTGGGCGGTCTGTGGCAACTGGCGTTGTGGGTGGTCGCGCTGCTGGTGGACTACATCAACGTCTATCTCTCCGGCCCGACAGGCTGGCGAGTGCACTCGCCGGCGCACTTCGCCGAGCGGTTCGGGCTGATCGTGATCATCGCGCTGGGCGAATCGGTCGTGGCGATCGGCATCGGGATCGGGCACGTGCCGATCACGTGGCTCATCGCCGGGTCGGCGATCTGCGGGATCGCGCTCGCCGCCGGGATGTGGTGGACGTACTTCGACCTCGTCGCGCACGTCGCCGAACGCAAACTGGCCCGCGCCCACGGCATCGCGCGCGCCAAAATCGCCACCGACTCCTACACCTATCTGCACCTGCCGCTGATCGCCGGGATCGTCCTCGTCGCGCTCGGGTTGAAGAAGACGTTCCTCACGCTGTCCGACGGTGTGCACCACAGCCCGGCCGACGCGCTGCACGGCGTCGCACTGTGGGCGCTGACCGGAGGGCTCGCGCTGTACCTGGTCGCGCTCAGCTCGCTGCGGCGGCGCAACGTCGGCACCTGGAACCGGCAGCGTCTCGTGCTCGCGGCGGCTCTGCTCGCGCTCACCCCGCTGCTCGGACACGTCCCCGCGGCCTTGCTGTTGCTGATCGTCACGGCCTCGGTCCTGCTGCTCATCGCGTTCGAACGCACCTCGCTGGCCCGGCGGCCAGTAGTCGAGTGAGCCGGGCCGCACTGGCGGATTCCGCGTCGCCACGTTAACCTACTCGTGAGTAGGTAACGCGAGGGAGATGCTGCATGGCTGCGCCAAGGAAACGAGACGCGATGGGCCTCGGCCTGGCCGCGCTCACCCGGTTGGCCGGGAGCAAGGCGATCGACCGGGTCGGGCTGCGCGGACCGGTGCAGAACCTGGTCAAGACGGGGACCCGGAGCGGTTTCCGCGCGGCGGGGGCGGCGACCAGGTCGTTCACCTCGGTCCAGCGGCTGGGCAAGCCGGCCCGGCTGGCGAAGCCGGACGACCGCGGGCTGTTCGACCTCACGCCGGACGAGGACCAGAAGCTCATCGTCGAGACGGTCAGCGAGTTCGCCGCGGAGCAGCTGCGCCCGGCCGCCGCGGACGCCGACGAGAAGCTCGCCGCTCCGGAGGGTCTGCTGAGCCGCGCGGCCGAGCTGGGCATCAGCCTCGTCGGCATTCCGGAGGAGCTGGGCGGCGCGGGCACTGAGCGTTCGGTCGTCACGAACGCGCTGGTCGCGGAGGCGCTCGCGCACGGAGACCTCGGACTCGCGGTGGCCGTGCTGGCCCCGTCCGCAGTAAGCACCGCGCTGGTCGCGTGGGGCGACGAACAGCAGCAGGCCGATTACGTGCCCGCGTTCACCGGCGAGCAGGTGCCCGCCGCGGCGCTCGCGCTGCTGGAGCGGACGCCGCTGTTCGACCCGTTCAAGCCCGCCACCAAGGCGAAGCGCACCCCGAAGGGCTACCAGCTCGACGGCGTCAAGTCGCTCGTCCCGCGCGCGGCGGAGGCCGAACTGTTCCTCGTCTCGGCCGACCTGGAAGGCCGCGGACCGGCTCTGTTCCTGGTCGAATCGTCCAACGCGGGCGTGACGATCGAATCCGAACCCGCGATGGGCCTGCGCGGCGCGGCGACCGGAAAGCTGCACCTGGAGAAGGTTTCGCTGCCCGCGGGCGCACTGCTCGGCGGCGGCAAGGCGGACGTTTTCACCGAGGTGGTCAGGCTTTCCCGGCTCGGCTGGGCGGCGCTCGCCGCCGGCGTCGGCAAGGCCGTGCTGGACTACGTCGTGCCTTACGTGAACGAGCGCACCGCGTTCGGCGAGCCGATCAGCCACCGGCAGGCGGTCGCGTTCTCGGTGGCGGACATCGCGATCGAGCTGGAAGGCCTGCGCCTGGTCACGCTGCGCGCGGCCGCCCGGGCCGAGCAGGGCAAGGAGTACGCGCGGGAAGCCGCGCTCGCCCGGAAGCTCGCCACCGACAAGGGCATGCAGATCGGCAACGCCGGCGTGCAGTTGCTGGGCGGGCACGGGTTCGTGAAGGAGCACCCGGTGGAGCGCTGGTACCGCGACCTGCGGGCGATCGGCGTGATGGAAGGCGCCGTCCTCCTCTGATCCTTTTTCTTGCTCCGAAAGGCAACTCATGATCAACCTGGAAGCTCCGAAGAAGGCCGGCGCGCTGATCAACCAGGCGTACCAGGCCGCGGCCGAGGTGTTCCGGCCGATCTCGCGCAAGTACGACCGCGCCGAGCACACCTACCCGTCCGAATTGGACATGTTCGCCGCGCTGCTGGACGGCCTGAACTCCTCCGGCGAGGGCGGGGCGGGCGCGGCCGGCGTGCGACGGTCCGAAAAGGACGACGGCCCCAAGGGAAACCGCAACGGCGCCAACCTGAACGTGGTGCTCGGCACGATCGAAATGTGCTGGGGCGACGTCGGCCTGCTGCTGTCCATGCCGCGCCAGGGCCTCGGCAACGCCGCGATCGGCTCCGTCGCGACCGACGAGCAGCTTGAGCGCTTCAAGGGCTTGTGGGCCGCGATGGCGATCACCGAACCCGGCTGCGGTTCAGACTCGGCCGCCATCACCACGACGGCCACCGAGGATGGCGACGACTACATCCTGAACGGCGAAAAGATCTTCGTGACGTCCGGCCAGCGCGCCGACGCCGTCGTGGTCTGGGCGACGCTGGACCGCACGAAGGGCCGCGCCGCGATCAAGTCGTTCGTGGTGGAGAAGGGCACGCCCGGCTTCGAGGTCGTGCGCGTGGAGCACAAACTGGGCATCCGCGCGTCCGACACCGCCGTGCTGCGCTTCGAAAACTGCCGAGTTCCGCGCGAAAACCTCTTGGGCACGCCGGAAATCGACACCGCCAAGGGTTTCGCCGGGGTCATGCAGACCTTCGACAACACCCGCCCGCTGGTGGCCGCGATGGCGATCGGCGTCGCGCGTGCGGCACTGGACGAGACTCGCCGCGTCCTGACCGAAGCCGGTGTGGTCATCGATTACGACCGTCCGGCTTTGACGCAGCACGCCGCGGCCGCGACTTTCCTGCAGCTGGAAGCGGACTACGAGGCTGCGTATCTGCTGACGCTGGAGTCGGCGTGGATGGCGGACAACCGTCAGCCGAACTCGCTGCAGGCGTCGATGGCTAAGGCCAAGGCTGGTCGGACTGTGGTCGACGTGACGCTGAAGTGTGTGGAACTTGCTGGGGCGTATGGGTATACGGAGGAATCGCTGCTGGAGAAGTGGTCCCGGGATGCCAAGATTCTGGATATTTTCGAGGGGACGCAGCAGATTCAGCAGTTGATCGTGGCTCGACGGATCCTCGGGAAGACCAGCGCACAGCTGAAGTAATTGCGGCATAAGAGAAACCCGCCCGTCCGATGTCTCCCCACCAAGAGACAGCGGTCGGGCGGTTTCCGTTTCAACCGCCCAGTTTGATTGCCCGGCGTACGTCGTCGGCATACGCCACAGGCTGTTCCCAGGCTGCGAAGTGGCCACCAGCAGGGTGTTCCACGTACTCGCGGACGTTCACGAACGCCTCGGCATAGCTCCGCGGCTCCGGTTTGGTGTCATGCGGGAACACCGAGAGCACGGTCGGCGTGTCGATCCGGTCGGGGACGGTGGCCGGTTCGGCGTAGGTGGCGAACGAGGTGCCGATCGTGCCGGTGGCCCAGTAGGCGGTGACCCAGGTAAGAAGCTCGTCCGTGGTGAAAGCTGGCCCGTCGGACCAGGACTCCAGCTTCTCGACGATCCACGCCGCGAGGCCGGCGGGCGAGTCGCCGAGGGCGACCGCGAGCGTGTCCGGCCGCGTCGACTGCATCGCGATGTACCCGCCCTCGGTCCGGAACCATTGCGCGGCCCGGACGAGGTAGTCCTTCGCGTCGGGCGCCAGCTTCGCCGGGTCCGCCGTGAATGCGTGCTGCGGGGCGATGTTCGTGAGATGCAGGGCAGCCACCCGATCCGGATGTTCGGCCGCGAGGAGTTCCGCGACGGTGCCGCCCACGTCGCCGCCGGACACCGTGTAGCGCGGGTAGCCGAGTTCCTCGAGAGCGTCCGCGACGATCCCGGCGATCCGGTTGACCGACATGCCGGGCCCGGTGAGCGGAGCCGCGAACGGGAAGCCCGGCAGCGCGGGCGCCACCACGTGCGCGTCCGCGAGCAACGGCAGGACGCGCTCGAACCGCAACACCGAATCAGGCCAGCCGTGCAGCAGCACGACCACCGGGGCATCGGGATCCGCGGACCGCTGGTGGATCACCCGCAGCTCGGTGTCGCCTGTCTGCACCGTTTCCCAGGGAAACTCGCCGATGCGGCGCTCGTGCACGCCCCAGTCGTACCCGTTCGCCCAGCGTTCGAGCAGTTCGTCAAGGCGGGCGCCGCCGATGCCGCGCGTCCCGTCGGCACTCCACGGGCTCGTGACACGCCGCGTCCGCCGGAGTCGTTCCCGCATTTCACCGTCCATGTGTATGAGCGTACACAAGATGTGTACGCTCATACACATGACTTCGCGCAATGCCGCCGCCACCCGGCAGCGGATTCTGGAGCACGCCCGACGCCAGTTCGCCCGGCACGGATACGCGGCGAGCACGGTCAAGGGCGTGGCCGACGCGGCCGGGGTGTCCCCCAACCTCATCACGCGTTATTTCGGCGGCAAGGACGGCCTTTTCCTGGCGGCGACCCGGGTGGAGATCCCGGTCCTGGATTCCTTCGACGGCAACCGTTCAGCGCTGGGTTCGCGTCTCGCGGCAAGCATCGTCCAGCGCTGGTTCGGTGCCCCGGGGGAGGATCCGCTGCTCGCGCTGCAACGCGCGTCCGGCGAACGCCCGGAGGCGGCGGAGGCGCTGGCCGCCTTTCTCGACACGAACTCGCTGGAGCCGCTGCACCGCTATCTGCGCGACAGCGGCCTGGACGACGCGGACGCCCGCAGCCGAGCCGCGGCGATCGACGCCTTCGTGCTCGGCGTCTCGACCCGCCGCCGCGTCCTGCGTTCCGAACTCGGCGACCCCGCCGATCTCGAGGCCTGGCTGAGCACCACCATTCAACGCCTCGCCGACGGGTGACGCACCGGTCATAGCGGGCCGGGGAAGACCGAACTGATCCAGCCGCTATTCCATTTGCTTCTTCCCGGTGGATTGCCCGAAGAAGTACCCCAGCACCAGCAGGAAAGCACTGGACAGCACCTGGTTGATCTCCACGCGAGCGAACATCGCGGCCACCACGGAGAGACACATCACCAGCAGGATCGCCGCACCGACGTAGGTCGCGACGGATTCCTTGGCGAGGAAGTTCTGCCACACCTTGGCTTTCCGCTCGTATTTGTCGATTTCCGCGGCCATCGCCGCTGCCTCGACCTCGGCGATCTTCCGGCTGGTTTCCTTCAGCTCCCCGCCGATCTTTCCGGTCTTGCTCTCGAACTCGCCGAGCAACTGGTCGAATTTCTCCTTGGTTCCGGCGTCGTCGACCACGGACACCGCGTTTCTGAGCTTGCCGATCTCCTGCCCGACGGTCAGTCCGTTGATCAGCTCAAGGATCTGCTCGCGCCGCTCCAGGCAAAACTTCAGGGCGCTGCGACTTGAATTCACTTTGCGAGCGACGTCCGAATGCCCTTTCGTCACACTCTCCGCCGCCAGCGCTTTCTTGTTCTGAGTGAGCTTCTTCCGCTGCCGAACGGTCACCGCGTCGAGCCGCTCCAACGACGAGCGAAGTTCCTCGACGGACTGCGCCTCGAGCGAGGAGAGGTCCAGCCCGTCTTTGACGAACTCCAGCTCCATCCGCCGTCTCAACCGGCTGTGCTGGTGGTCGGCTTCTTCGAACTCGACTACGCCGCGATCTTCTGAAACGCTCATGGTATTTTCCGTTTGATGGAGTGCGTAATTTCGGAACCGAGGGCGCGCCGTCAGCGGCGGTATACTCGCCCCCTGGATCACGATCGGCCTCCCCTCTGCCGACTGCAGTGACCTGCGGATCGCTCGCGAGGGCTCCCTTGTTGCAGCCTGTCGTCAGCCGACGCCGTTCCGAACCCGAATCGTGACCACTAGAGCAGACGCAGCAATTACGAAAAGCGCAGCAAAAGCAGATCGGCGCAAATGAAAACGCGGCACAGAGATGATCTATCAGCCATTCTGGGAGGCTGAATCCAGCGCTTCAAGAACCGCGTCCCCGTTCGCCCGTGCCCACTCCGTCAAGGTGTGGATCGGCTCGATCAACGTCGCTCCCAACGGCGTCAGCTCGTACTCCACCCTCGGCGGAGCCTCCGCATACGCCTCACGACGAACCAGCCCGTGCGCTTCCAGCCGGCGCAGCGTCTGGGTGAGCACCTTCCGGGAAATGCCGCCGATCAACCCGGCCAGGTCGCCGTGCCGCACCGGGCCCTCGCAGAGGCCGGCGAGCACGACCACCGTCCACTTGTCGGCGATCAGCTCCACCGCGAGGCGCGCCGGGCAGTCGGCGAGAAAGAGCCCGCCGGGACCGTAGTCGCTCATGGGATCAAAGGTACCCGCTGGTACCTATCGGAATCCTAGCCTGGTTTTCGTTCCCCTCCAGAAACCAGGAGAGTCATGCGAGTCATCACCCAGCAGAAGCTCGGCGGTCCCGAGGTGCTCACGATCGTGGACGCGCCCCAGCCCCGGGCAGTGCCGACCGAGGTCCTTGTTCGCGTCAAGGCGATCGGGCTCAATCCGTTGGAAGCCCGGCTGCGCGCCGGCGAATTCCCGTTGCTCGGCGAGCCTCCGTTCATCCTCGGATGGGACGTGAGCGGCGTGGTCGAAGAGGCGTTGACCTGGCGGTTCCGGCCCGGCGACGAGGTGTTCGGAATGCCGCTGTTTCCCCGCGCGGCCAACGCTTACGCCGAAGTCGTGGCTGCTCCGGCATTGCATCTGGTGCGCAAGCCGGAGGCGCTTTCGCACGTCGAGGCCGCGGCGTTGCCGGTGGTCGGGCTGACAGCGTGGCAGGGGCTGGTCGACCTCGGCGGCGTGACAGCGGGCGACCGGGTGCTGATTCACGGCGGTGGCGGCGGAGTCGGGCACGTCGCGATCCAGCTTGCGAAAGCCCTTGGCGCGCACGTGATCGCGACTGCCAGCGAGAGCAAGCGCGAGTTCGTCGAGGGGCTCGGCGCCGACGAAGTCATCGACTACCAGAAGGTCGACTTCGCCGAGGTGGTCCGCGACATCGACGTTGTGCTCGACACTCTCGGCGGCGACACCGTCGAGCGGTCGCTCGGAGTTCTCCGCGATGGAGGACATCTGGTGACGGCGGTAGCCGACGAGGACACGGAGCTGATCGCGAAGTTCGAGGCAGCGGGGAGGCGCTTCAGCGGTATCGGGGTCGATCCGGATCCGGTCGGTCTGCGCGGGCTGGTCGCGCTCGTCGAGCAGGGCAAGCTTCGGGTCCACGTGCAGGAGACGTTCCCGTTCGAGCGCGTCGCCGACGCGCATCGGCTGCTGGACGGCGGCCATCTCCAGGGAAAAGTCGTTCTACGCCTGCCCTAGACCGTCAGCACAATCCGGCCTCGCGCCTCGCCTGATTCCAGCAATCGGTGCGCCTCGGCGGCCGACGACAGGGGCAGGCGAGTGCCGACCCGGGGGCGAAGGATTCCGGTGGACAAGGCCCGGTTGATGACGCGGGCGGCGGAACCCAGTGCGGCGACACCGGCGTTGCTGATCGCGAAACCGCGAATGCTCGCGTCGCGCGTGTACAGCTCGCCGATCGGCAGCGTCGGGGTCGACTGCATTCCGGCCATCGCGACGATGCGGCCGCCACGGGACAACAGCGGCACTGCCGAGACCAGATCGTGTTGGCCTGCATTGTCCCACAACAGATCCACCGCGGGGAGTTTGCGGTAGAGGTCGGGATCGGTGTAGTCGAAAACTTCGTCGGCACCGCACTCCCGGCACCATTCCGCGTCGTCGGCGCGGGCGGTCGCGATGACGCGCAGGCCCGCCGTGGAAGCAAGTTGGACGACCGCGCTGCCGACGCCGCCGCCCGCGCCGAGCACCGCGATCGTCTCGCCGTAACCGGCGTCGGCGTGCTCGAAAAGGCCCAGATACGCGGTGGCGGCGGTGTGCAGGACGGCGACGGCGTCGTCGGAAACCCCGTCCGGCAAGAGATACAGCCGGTCCTCGGGAACCGCGCAATACTCGGCGAAGGAACCCTGCCGGCCGTCGTGGCCGAGGCTGTTGCACCACACGCGATCGCCGGGTGCGAAGCGGTTCACCGGCGAGGAAACAACGGTGCCGATCAGATCCCGGCCGATCACGAACGGGAACGAAACGTCGGCGGGATACGCGCCGGAACGGATGAAGGTGTCGACGTGGTTCACCGCCACCGCGGAGACTTTCACCAGCACCTCGCGCGGCCCCGGTTCAGGGTCCGGGAGCTGGCCGACCTTGATCTCGGAACTGTCGCCGAGCGACGTCACGTAGGCAGCGATCACCGGCCCACGGTACCGCCGGTTTTTTTACCGGCTTCGCGCGGATCTCGGATTGATCTCCGGTATCGGAAAAACCTCGAAAGCGCACGGAAATGCCCTAATCTGCCCGGCATGACCGCTCCGGTGGCGCCGGCCGACCTCAAACAGGCCCGCATCTTCCTGTGGATCCAGGTCGCGCTGAGCGCGATCGGGCCGTTGCTGCTGGCCGGGATGGCCGGCGTTTCGCTGGTCGAGCTGATCAGCCTCACCCAGCTCTACATCGTGATCACCTACGCGACCGCCATCGCGCTGGCGGTGTGCGCGGTCGTATTGCCGAAGCGCCAGCAATGGGCCTACGTGACCGCCGCGGTCATCGAAGGCCTCCTGGTGCTCAACAGCCTGGTCACGCTGCTCAGCAAGGGCCTGCCCGGCATTCTGCCGCTGATTTTCGCCGGGCTCGCGCTGCGCGCCCTGCTCACCCGCGACGTCCGCACCTGGTTCTTCCCGCAGCAGCCCTCGGTCAGCTGACCCGGTCGTCCAGGAATTCGTCGAGGTACCGCCAGGTCGTGCCCCGGGCGCGGCGGCCGGTGAGCACGCCGAGGTGCCCGCCCGGCGCGGTGCGGAACCGGACCTCCGGCGCGTTTTCCAGCAGCTGCACCACGCGTTCCACCGACGCGCGCGGCGCGATGGTGTCGTTTTCGCCCGCCACCACCAGCATCGGCACCTTCACGTCGGACAGTCCGATCTTGCGCCCGTTCAGGTCGACGGTGCCCTCGGCAAGGTCGTTCGTGCGGAACAGGCGGTGGTACAGCTGGCCGAACGTCCGCCCGGGGTAGGCGTACATGTTGCCCATGAAGTGGTCCACCGCCTCGATCTGCGCGAGGTAGTCGCGGTCGTCCAGGTTTTTCAGGATCGCCAGCGGTTTCGTGATTTCCTTGGAGATCCCGGTGGCCCGGAACACCCGGGTGACCAAATAGGACGGTGCGCCGCCGAACACCCGGTACACCGGGGTGAGCAGATGCCCGCCGGTCAGGTCCACGAGCGGGCGGAACGGCGCGACGATCGGGATCGCGGTGAAATCGACCGGCGAGCCGACCGCGGTGATCGATTCGATCGGCAGGTCCGGCTGATCCGCGCTGACCAGCATGGAGAAAATCCCGCCGAGCGACCACGACACCAGGTGCACGCCCTGTCCGCCGGCGTCCTCGCTGACCTTCCGGATCGCCCTCGGCAGCACCTCGTCGATCCAGTGCTCGATGCCGAGGCGGCGGTCGGAGAACGCGACCATGCCGTAGTCCACCAGGTAGGTCGGCCGTCCGCCGTCCACCAGGTGCTCGATGAGGCTGCAGCCGCGGCGCAGGTCGAAGCACAGCGCGGGCGCGGCCAGCGGCGGCACCAGCAGCACCGGCGGGCCCGACGTTTCGGACGAGCCGTGCGTCATCCGGTACACCGACCGGTTCGGCCCCTGGTCGATCAGCACCCTCGGCATCGGCCGCAGATCGGCGACCCCACCCTGGAAAACCTTGCCCACGACATTGGCCGCCGCGGCAGCCAACCGGGCCGGTGGGGAAACCATTCAGCGCCTCCTGGAACTTGTCGTCTGCCGGGCATCTTGCCGTGCGCGCGGGCGCGGCATCAACACGCCACTCCCGCAAGCACCCGGCAAGCGCATGTCCACATCAGACGCTCCCACCAGGCGGGACGGACGACGGCGCGCTCCGGGCGGCCCGGCTCTCGTACTCGGCGCGCTCGGGCGAATGCGCGGCGGAGGCCAGCAGCTGATCGCCGCCGAGCGCGCGCACCAGCCATTCGCCGAACGCGCGCGGGAACAGCCGGGTGACGCGGCCGGTCAGATCGAGCGATTTCGGTACGAATACGTCGAACTTCGGCCGCTCCAGCGCATCGACGATCGCCGCCGCGACATCCTCGGGACCGACCGACTTGATGAACCGCGCTTCGCCCAGCCCCGACGCGAGTTCCGTGCGCACCACCGCGGGCATCACGCACGACACCTCGACGCCGGTGCCGCGCAGCTCCAATCGCACCGCCTCGGACAGCCCGACCACCGCGTGCTTCGTCGCGCAATATGTGGCCGCACCGGCGAATCCGGACTTTCCGGCCATCGATGCCACGTTCACGATGTGCCCGCGACCGCGCGGCTTCATCCGTTTGACGGCCTCGCGCGTGCCGTGCACGACCGCGTGCACGTTGATCTCCAGCAGCCGCCGCGTGGCCGCGTCGTCCTCCTCGTCCAGCGGCGAGAGCGGCATGATGCCGGCGTTGTTGATCAGCACGTCGATCGGCCCGATGGTGCTTTCGACGTCGTCCAGGAACGCGGTGAAGGCGGCTGTGTCGGTGACGTCCAGCGGCGACGCGACCACGTCCGAACCCAGCTCACCAGCGGTTTTCTCGGCGCGGACCCGGTCGAGGTCGCCGAGCACGAGCCGCGCGCCGCGCCGGTGCAGCGCGGCGGCCGTAGCTGCCCCGATGCCCTGCGCGCCGCCCGTGACGACGACGACCTTTCCGGAGAGCGACTGCCTGGCCATCGGACTCCTCTCCTCTATTGACACTTAGCCAATATCGTCCTCCGGGTCAGTCCACGCCGCTATCCCCCAACTCGTTGCTCGAGGACCTGACCGAGCCAGCCGTCGACGGTGAACTGCTCAGTCGGCTTGAAGCCCTGACTCTCGTAGTAGCGCGGCAGATCGCCGTCGCCGCCCGCCCAGCAGTCGACGCGCACGAGGTCGATCCCGCGTCGTTTCGCCTCGTCCATCGCATGCTGCAGCAGCCGCGAGCCGACCCGATGCCCGGTGAACTGGCGGGAAGTGATCAGCAGCCGGACGTACAGCTCGGGCTCGTCGACCTGCGGCGCGTACGGCATGGCCTGCCCGAGGATCAGCGCACCCGCGGGTTTTCCGTCGATCTCCGCGATCCGGAGCTCGGGATCGGCCGCGTACTCGCGCACCCGTTCGGCCCGCTTCGGGATCTTGCTCCACGGCTCGGTGCCCCATTGGCCCGCGCTGCCCCGCGCGACCAGCCATTCGACGGCGGCGTCGAAGAACCCCAGCAATACGTCTGCGTCTCCGGCAACCCCAGGCCGGATAGTGAACTCCATATCCCCACAATAGGGACAACTGAAGCAGCGCCGCCGGGACTCCGCCCGGACGTCCCGGCGGCGCTGGGTCTCAGGCGCCGACCCCGAGGTGGCGCGCGATGAGCATCCGCTGGACCTCGCTGGTGCCCTCGCCGATTTCCAGGATCTTCGCGTCGCGGTAGAAACGGCTGACCGGGAATTCGTTCATGAAGCCGTATCCGCCGAAGATCTGCGTGGCGTCGCGGGCGTTGTCCATCGCCGCGTTCGAGGCCACCAGTTTCGCGATCGACGCTTCCTTCTTGAACGACTCGCCGCGCAGCATCTTCGACGCCGCTTGGTAGTACGCCAGCCGCGCGGTGTGCGCGCGCACTTCCATGTCCGCGATCTTGAACTGGATCGCCTGGTACTCGCCGATCCGGTGGCCGAACGCGACGCGGTCCTTCGCGTACTTCAGGCATTCGTCCACGCAGCCCTGCGCGAGACCGACGCTCAGCGCGGCGATCGCCACCCGGCCCTCGTCCAAAATGGACAGGAACTGGGCGTAGCCGCGGCCCCGCTTTCCGACCAGGTTCTCGGCGGGCACCCGGACGTCCGAAAAGGACAGTTCGTGGGTGTCCGAGCAGTTCCAGCCGACCTTCGAGTACTTCGGGGCCACCGCGAAGCCCGGCGTGCCGGACGGGACGATGATCGCCGAGATCTCCTTGCGTCCGTTCTCCATCACGTCGGTGACCGCGGTGACGGTGACCAGTCTCGTGATGTCGGTGCCGGAGTTGGTGATGAACGCCTTGCTGCCGTTGATGATCCACTCGTCGCCGTCGAGCCGGGCGCGCGTGCGGGTGGCCCCGGCGTCGGAGCCGCCGCCGGGTTCGGTCAGGCCGAATCCGCCGAGCGCCTCCGCCGCGGTCAGCATGGGCAGCCAGGTTTCCTTCTGCTCCTGGGTGCCGAAGCGGTAGATGGGCATCGCGCCGAGCGAAACCCCTGCCTCCAGCGTGATCGCGACCGAGGAGTCGACCCGCGCCAGCTCCTCCAGCGCGAGGCAAAGGGCGAAGTAATCCCCGCCCATGCCGCCGAATTCCTCCGGGAACGGCAGGCCGAACAGGCCCATCTCGCCCATCTTGGCGACCAGCTCGTACGGGAATTCTTCCTTCTCGTACAGCGGGCCGATCACCGGCGCGACCTCCGCCTGCGCGAAGTCCTCGACCGTCTTGCGGAGCGCTTCGTATTCCTCGTCCAGCCGGAAGTCGATCACTGCTTCTCCTCTGCTGCGCTCACGACGGCAAGCGTCTCGTCGAGCGCGACCTGCTGGCCGACCCGCACCGAAAGCTCAGTCACCACACCGTCGATCGGCGCGGTCACGGTGTGCTCCATCTTCATCGCCTCGACGACGAGCAGCGGCGTCCCCGCGCTCACGACGTCGCCTTCGGCGGCCTTCACCACCAGCACCGTTCCCGGCATCGGGCTCTTCACCGGACCAGCACCCGCCGCCTCGCCGCGCGAGGACAGCGTGAATTCCTGGTCTGCGAACGCGAACGACCGGCCTTCGCGGGCCAGCCACACTGTCCGTTGTGGACCGTCGGCGCAGCGGTACCGCTCCACGCCGTTGGCCCGACGGACCTCGAGCAGATCGCCTTCACGGCGAGCGGAAACGCGCACCGGCTCAGCGTCGTCCACCTGCACCGCAGCGTCCGACGGCGTGCCCTCGACCCGCACTACGGCCTGGTTTTCCCCAGTGCGCAAGCGGAAAGTGATCCCGCCGGGACCACTGAGCCGCCATCCGCTCGGGATGTCCCACGGGTCCACGACCGCACCCGTCGGCTGCAGCGAGAGCAGCCGATCCATTGCCGCGGCGACGAAAAACCCGGCCGGGACTTCCGAGGAGACCAAATCGGACAGTCGGCGGTCCACCAGTTCGGTGTCCAGCCGTCCGGCGCGGACGTCCTCGTCGGCGAGCAGACCGCGCAGGAACGCGATGTTCGTGCCGAGGCCGAGCAACGCGGTGTCGGCCAGCGCGCGGTCGAGTTTCTGCAGCGCCGACGCCCGGTCCGGGCCGTGCGCGATGATCTTCGCCAGCATCGGGTCGTAGTTCGACCCGACCACCGCGCCGACCGACATCCACGAGTCCACTCGCACGCCGTCGCCGGAGGGCTCGTGCACGGCCAGCACGGTGCCGCCGGTCGGGATGAACCCGCGCGCCGGATCCTCGGCGTAAACCCGGGCTTCGACCGCGTGTCCGTCGAGGCGCACGTCGTCCTGGGTCAGTCCGAGTGGCTCCCCTGCCGCCACCCGCACCTGCCAGGACACCAGGTCGAGGCCGGTCACCATTTCCGTGACCGGGTGCTCGACCTGCAGCCGGGTGTTCATCTCCATGAAGAAGAACTCGTCCGGATTGTGCGCGGACATGATGAATTCGACCGTGCCCGCGCCGACGTACCCGACCGACCGCGCGGCTTCCGCGGCCGCCGCGCCCATTTTCGCCCGGGTGGCCTCGTCGAGCAGCACCGACGGCGCTTCCTCGATGATCTTCTGGTGCCGCCGCTGCAGGCTGCACTCGCGTTCGCCGAGGTGCAGCACGGTGCCGTGGGTGTCGGCCAGGACCTGGATCTCGATGTGCCGCGGCGTGGTGACGAACCGCTCCATCAGCAGCGTGTCGTCGCCGAACGAACTCTTCGCTTCCCGGCGCGCGGACTCGATCGCAGCGTCCAATTCGGACTCTTCGTGCACCAGGCGCATGCCCTTGCCGCCACCGCCGGCGGACGGCTTCAGCAGCAGCGGATAGCCGACTTTCGCCGCTGCTTCGGCGAACCCGCCTTCCGGAATGTCCACATCGGACGCACCGGGCACGACCGGAACACCGGCCGCGGACACCGTGGCCTTCGCCCGGATCTTGTCGCCCATCTTGTCGATCGCTTCCGGCGGCGGGCCGATGAACACCAGCCCGGCCTCCGCGCAAGCCCGCGCGAACGCGGTGTTCTCGGCGAGGAAGCCGTAGCCGGGATGCACCGCCTGCGCGCCGGTTTCCTTTGCCGCCGCGACAATCGCCGGGATCGACAGGTAGCTCTTCGCCGCTTCGGCCGGGCCGAGGCGCACCGCGGTGTCGGCCTCGCGCACGTGCCGGGCGTCGGCGTCCGCGTCGCTGTACACCGCGACCGAACGGATCCCGAGCGCACGCAGCGACCGGATTACGCGAACCGCGATCTCCCCGCGGTTGGCAACGAGAACAGTGTTGAACAAAGAACCCTCGACCATGTCCCATTCACATCCGGAAGACGCCGTAGTTGACCTCGGGCAAGGGCGCGTTGGCCGCCGCCGACAGCGCGAGGCCGAGCACCGTGCGGGTGTCCGCCGGGTCGATCACGCCGTCGTCCCACAGCCGCGCGGTGGAGTAGTACGGGCTGCCCTGTTCCTCGTACTGCTCGCGGATCGGGTCCTTGAAGGTCTCTTCGTCCTCTGTGGACCATTCACCGCCGCGACTCTCGATGGCGTCGCGGCGCACCGTCGACAGCACCGACGCCGCCTGCTCGCCGCCCATCACGGAAATCCGCGCGTTCGGCCACATCCACAGGAACCGCGGCGAATACGCCCGGCCGCACATGGAATAGTTGCCCGCGCCGAAGGAGCCGCCGATGATCACAGTGAACTTCGGAACGCGTGCGCACGCCACTGCGGTGACCATCTTCGCGCCGTGCTTGGCGATGCCGCCCGCCTCGTACGCGCGGCCGACCATGAACCCGGTGATGTTCTGCAGGAACACCAACGGAATCGAGCGCCGGTCGCACAGCTCGATGAAATGCGCGCCCTTCATCGCGGACTCGGCGAACAGCACGCCGTTGTTCGCGATGATGCCGACCGGGTGGCCGTGGATGTGCGCGAAACCGGTGACAAGCGTCGAGCCGTATTCCTTTTTGAACTCCGCGAACCGGCTGCCGTCGACGACGCGGGCGATGACCTCGCGCACGTCGTACGGGGTGCGCGAATCCGTCGGCACCACGCCGTACAGCTCGCGTTCGTCCACAGCGGGCGGCTCGATCGCCTTGACCTCCCACGGCCGCGGCGTGCGCGGACCGAGCGTGGAGACGATGTCGCGGACGATGCGCAGCGCATGCGCGTCGTCGTCCGCGAGGTGGTCGGTGACACCAGACTGGCGCGCATGCACGTCGCCGCCGCCCAGTTCCTCAGCAGTGACGACCTCGCCGGTCGCGGCCTTCACCAGCGGCGGGCCGCCAAGGAAAATGGTGCCCTGATTGCGCACGATGACCGCTTCGTCGCTCATGGCCGGGACGTACGCGCCGCCGGCGGTGCACGAGCCGAGCACGGCGGCGATCTGCGGAATCCCGCGCGCGGACATGGTGGCCTGGTTGTAGAAGATCCGGCCGAAGTGCTCGCGGTCCGGGAAGACCTCGTCCTGCCGCGGCAGGAACGCGCCGCCCGAGTCGACCAGGTAAATGCACGGCAAGTTGTTGTGCAGTGCGACTTCCTGCGCCCGCAGGTGCTTCTTCACCGTCATCGGGTAGTACGTGCCGCCCTTGACCGTGGCGTCGTTGGCGACGATCACGCATTCGCGGCCGGACACCCGACCGATCCCGGTGATGATGCCCGCGGACGGAGCCTCGTCGTCGTACAGCCCGGCGGCAGCGAGCGGCGAAAGCTCCAGGAACGGCGATCCCGGGTCCAGCAGCGTGTCCACCCGGTCGCGGGGCAGCAGCTTGCCGCGTTCCACATGGCGGGCGCGCGACTTCTCCGGCCCGCCGAGCCGCGCGGCGGCGAGCCGCTTGTGCAGATCCTCGACCAATTCGCCGTGCGAGGTGACACTACGGCTGAAGGTGTCGCTGCTGCGATCCGCTGAACTGCGCAGTACCGGCGTGTCCATGACTCTCCGTCGAGACGTTAGCGGTCGTTAACTCCGCCGGAGATGTTAGTGCTCGTTAACCGCCGTGTCCAGTCCAGCCCGCCGCGGTGTTCTCAGGGCCGGATGCGCAGGACTTTCACCCGGTCGTCGTCGAACTGCTCGAACCGGAACTTCAGGCCGGCGAAGGGGCTGCCCGGGAAATCTCCGGTGATCGTGCAGGTCACGACCAGCCCTTCGGCGGCAGGTTCGACGTCGGTGATCGCGTACTCGACCCGGGGGACCTCGGTGCGCCAGGCGCGGATCGCGTCGATTCCCGCGTATTCCTTGCCTTCGTCCTCCACGAGGGCGTCGTCGGCGAACAGCGCGAAGTACGCCTCGGCGTCCTCCGCGGGAGCGAGCGCGAAGTAGCGCCGGACAATCCGGGGCACGGCGGCGGTGGTCATGATGGTTCTCCTGTTCAGGCTGGGCGGATCACACCGTGGGGACGGTGCCGCCGTCGATGACGTGCTCGGCGCCGGTGATGGCCGAGGCCCGGTCCGACACGAGGAAGGCCACCAGTTCGGCGACCTCTTCCGGCTCGGCCGGGCGGCCCAGCGGGATGCCGCCGAGGGAATCCATCAGCGAGGTCAGCGCGGCTTCGGTGCTGATGCCCTGCCCCTCGGCGATCCGGTCGATCAAGGCTTCGGCCGCGCCGGTCCTGATGAATCCCGGCGACACGGTGTTGACCCGGACGCCCTTGGGCGCGACTTCGTTCGACAGCCCCTTGCTGTACGTCGCCAGAGCGGCCTTCGCCGCGGCGTATCCCAAAGTGGCGTTGTGGAGCGGCATCGCGCGCTGGATCGAGGTCACGTGCACGACGGCGCCCTTGCCGCGGTCGACCATCGCCGGGATCAGGCCGCGGTCGAGCCGCACCGCGCCGAGCAGGTTGAGGTTCAGTTCCTCCGCCCAGTTTTCGTCGGACAGCGCCGCGAAGCCGCCCGACGGAGAGCGCGAACCGCCGACGACGTGCACGAGGATGTCCACGCCTCCCTCGCGCGTCACCGCGCCCACCACCGCTTCGACGCCCTCGACGGTCGACGTGTCCGCGGCGACGAAGGGCTCCCCTTCCGGGAAGTGCTCGGGCTTGGATCGCGCGGTGACGATCACCGTGGCCCCCGCGTCGCGAAGACGTTGCGCGACAGCCGCACCCGCCCCTTTCGTTCCGCCCGTGACCAGGGCACGCCTGCCGAGCAAAGACCCGTCGGCCACGATCGCCCTCCTGACTGCTAAAATAGAACCCAGTGACTTCGACATTAGCAGTGACTAGAAGGGCAGGCAACCCCGTGGCGCCCAAGATCAAACCGGAAGACCGCGAATGCCCGCTGTCGACGGCGCTGAGCTATGTCGGCGAATGGTGGACGCTGCTGCTTCTGCACGACTGCTTCGACGGCTACCGCCGCTTCGACCAGTTCCAGGCCAACCTGAAGATCTCCACCAGCATGCTCACCAGCAGGCTCAAATCCCTGGTGGAGAACGGGATCCTGGAGAAGAAGCCGTACCAGAGCAACCCGGTCCGGCACGAGTACCTGCTCACCGAACTGGGCCGGTCGCTGCGTCCCGTGATCGTCGCGCTCGCCGCATGGGGGAATTCCCGGCTCGACCCGGCCGAGCGCAGCATGATCCTGGTCGACGCGGCGACCGGCGAAGAGGTGGAACCCGTTCTCGTCGACCAGGCGACCGGACGGCGAGTGGACGGCGACGGCTTCGTCTTCACCGCCGGCCCCGCCGCCAGCGCCCCCTTCCGCGACCGCTACGCCGACGCCCGGCGCTCAATCAGCGGATCGACCACACCCGCCTAACCGCCCCCGCACGGAAAGCACCGCGACAGCGGGAAAAACACGTCAGCCCGCGACGGCGTCGGAGATCCAGCCGGCCACCGGCAGATCCCGTTCGAGGCATTCGACCGACAGCCGGATCGTCCAGCGCAGCGCCTGCAGCAGAAGGCTGTCCACTTCGTTCGGAGCGGCGCTCGCCAACGCGATCTCGACCTGCTCGCGAGCGGCGGCGGTATTGCCGTGCACCTCGGCGAGCAGCGTGCGAACGGCGGTGCGGACCGGCGGATCGGCTTGGTCGATCGAAACCTCTTCGCCCGCCTCGTCGAAAACCTGCACCTTGACCGGGGCGGTGCCGCCGTCACCGAGCGTGGACACCATCGCGCTGCATTCGCCGAAGAGCAGCAGCATCAGCTCTTTGGTCTCCTCGTCGCGTTCGCCCGGCTCCCGCGACGAGGGCGTGACCTCTTCCAGCGCCTCCGTGTCCTCGCCAAGACTGATGGCGACGAGCGCGCGCTGTGCCTTCTCGACGAGCCGCTGCTCGCCCTCGCTCCGGTCCGCGGTCACGTGCCTATCAAACACCAGACCGGCGGTCGGCGGGATACCCCGGATCGCGGCCTCAGCCCGCCGCGGAAAGCGCACCCAGCGCGAGACGGCACAGCAGATCGGCGAGTGCGCTGTCACCGAGATGGCGGTTGTAGGGCGTCGAGTTGATCAAGCCGAACACGGCGTGTGCCGCCGACCGCGCCTGGCGTTCGCCGAGACCGGGCACAGCTTCGCGAATCGCCCGCACCCACACCTCGACGTACTGCCGCTGAAGCGCGCGCACCTGCTTGCGATCACCGTCGGTGAGATTCGCGAGATTGCGCTCCTGCACGGTGATCAGCGCCGGGTGGTCGAGCGCGAAGTCGACGTGGAACCGCACGAGCGCGGCCAGCAGTTCGTCCGGGGTGCCGCCCGCCGCGGCGCGCTGGGTGCCGCCTTCGAGCAGGTAGTGGCTGATCGAGTTGAGCATTTCCCCGAGAATCGCGTCCTTGCTGCGGAAATGCCGGTACAGCGCGGGACCGGAGATGCCGACGGCCGCGCCGATGTCGTCGATGCCGACGCCGTGGAAACCGTGGTGGGCGAACAGCTCGGCGGCGGCGGTGAGGATCTGTTCCCGTCTGTTCGGCTTCGCGCCGTTCACCAGTGGGAGGGAATTCGCCGACATCCGCACATAGTAGGTCCCTCGGTTAGCGAACGCTAACTTCCGGTGCTACTTCCTGCCTGGGCCAAGTGGACGCACCCGGATTTCAGGGGTGTCTCGTGGGGATTGCACCTGGTAAAGCTTTACCGCGTCAAGCTGTCACGACAGGAGTGACCCATGGCTGCAAACACCCGTCAACCATCACGACGCATCCTTCGGATGTGCGCGGCCCTGGGGGTCGCTCTCGCTGCCTCGCTCGGCTTCGCCACCGGTGCGAGCGCTGCGTCGCAAAACTACGTCGCGCTCGGCGACTCCTACTCCGCCGGAGTGGGCGCCGGGAGCTACGGAGATTCCGGCAGCTGCAAACGCAGTGCCAACGCGTACAGCCAGCTGTGGGCCAACGCCCACTCCGGCACCAATTTCACCTTCCTCGCCTGCTCGGGCGCGAGGACCAGCGACGTGCTGAACCAGATCAGCTCGATGCCGTCCAACGCCACCTTGATCACGCTCACCGTGGGCGGCAACGACGCCGGCTTCACCGACGTGATCAAGACGTGCACGCTGGGAAGCGACCAGACCTGCGTGGACCGGGTCAACACCGCCAAGACCTACGTCCAGAACACCTTGGCCGGCTTGCTGGACAAGGTGTACTCGGCGGCCAAGAGCAAGGCTCCCGGGGCTCGGCTGGTCGTGCTGTCTTATCCGCGGTTCTACACCGTGCCCGGATCGTGCAGTGTCGGCTTGAGCGACACGAAGCGGTCGGCGATCAACTCCGGCGCGGACACGCTCGCGTCGGTGGTGTCGTCCCGGGTTTCCGCGGCCGGCGGGCAGTTCGTGGACGTCCGGTCGGCGTTCGACGGGCACAACATCTGCTCGGCGGCCAGCGATTACCTGCACAGCTTGACCTGGCCGGTGGACGAGTCGTACCACCCGACTGCCGCTGGGCAGCGGGGCGGCTACTACGCGCCGCTGACCTCGGCGATCGGCTGACGTTCGGATTCGTGAAGGCCGCCTTGAGTTCGCTCGAGGCGGCCTTTCCCGTGTTCAGCCCAGCAAAGTCTTGGCCAGTGCGGAGATCTGCTCGGTCTCGATGAGGAACGAGTCGTGGCCGTACGGCGAAGACAGCACCGTGGCCGCACCAGCCTCGCCGCCGACCCCGCCGACCCCGCTGGCGATCTCGTGCGACTGATACGGCGGATAGAGCCGATCGCTGTCCACCGCAGCGACCACCGTGCGTGCGGTGACCCGGCCTAACGCAGCGGCGACCCCGCCCCGGCCGCGGCCGACATCGTGGGTGTTCATGGACTCGGTGAGCACCACGTAGGAACCCGCGTCGAACCGATGGACGAGCTTGTCCGCGTGATGGTCCAGATAGGACTCGACCGCGAATCGTCCGCCGGCCAGCGGATCCTCGTCCTGCTGCGGCCGGTTCCCGAAACGCGTCTCCAGTTCGGGTTCGCACCGGTAAGTGACGTGCGCGATCCGCCGGGCCACGCCCAATCCGCGGTGAGGGCCTTCGGCGGCGGAGTAATAGTCACCGCCGTGCCAGGCCAGATCGCCTCGGATCGCGTGCAGTTGCGGTGCGGCCCAGGCGATTTGCTCGGCTGACGCGCGGGCGGTCGAGGCGAGGACGAGTGCGGAGGCAACACGATCGGGTTGACTTACGGCCCATTCGAGAGCCCGCATCCCGCCCATCGAACCGCCTGCGACGGCCGCCCAGCGTTCGATGCCGAGCGCGTCCGCGAGTGCCGCTTCGGCGTTGACCTGGTCTCGGACGGTCAGGGCCGGGAATCGGCTGCCCCACGCCGCACCGTCCGGAGCGAGCGAAGACGGGCCGGTCGACCCCTGACAGCCGCCGAGGACGTTAGGGGCCACGACGAACAGCTCGCCGGTGTCGAAAGCCTTGCCGGGGCCAATCAGTCCGTCCCACCATCCGGGACTCGGATGCCCGGGTTCCGCGGGTCCGGCGGCGTGGCTGTCGCCGGTGAGAGCGTGCTCGACGAGGACGGCGTTGGACCCGTCGGAGTTGAGCGTTCCCCACGTTTCGTACGCGAGGGTGTAGCCGGGCAGGCTGGCGCCGGCCTCCAGCGCGAGTGCGCCGGGGCCGGTGAACCAGTGCCGTCTGCCGGGTGGGTCCCCCGCCCGCCACGCGCCGGTGACGGGCGGAAGACTCGCGCCGGGATCGGTCACAGCGCCGCCTTGGCAGCTCGGAAGCCTGCCTCGAGGTCGGCCTTCAGGTCCTCGATTCCTTCCAGCCCGACCGCGAGCCGCACGAGACCCGGCGTGACGCCGGCGGCGACCTGCTCCTCGGGGCCGAGCTGGCTGTGCGTGGTCGACGCCGGGTGCACGATCAGGCTGCGCACGTCGCCGAGATTCACCAGCTGGCTGTGCAATTCCGTGCCGTCGACGAACTTCCGGCCCGCCTCGACCCCGCCGCGCAGCTCGAACGACAGCACCGCGCCGACGCCGCGCGGCAGGTACTTCTGCGCCGCGGCGTGGTGCGGGCTCGACGGCAGTCCGGCGTAGTACACCTTCTCGACCTCGTCGCGTTCTTCGAGCCATTCCGCGAGGGCCTGCGCATTGTTGGAGTGCCGCTCCACGCGCAGCGACAGCGTTTCGATGCCCTGCAGGATGAGGAAGCTGTTCAGCGGGGCGATCGCCGCGCCGGTGTCGCGCAGGATCTGCACGCGTGCCTTGGCCGCGAACGCGCCCGGGCCGAGCGCCTCCCAGTACTTGAGACCGTGGTAGCTCGGGTCGGGCTCGTTGAAGCCCGGGAAGCGCGACGGGTCCTTGCCGAAGTCGAACGTGCCGCCGTCGACGAGCACGCCGGCGACCGTCGTGCCGTGGCCGCCGAGGTACTTCGTCGCCGAGTGCACGACGACGTCCGCACCGTGCTCGATCGGGCGAACGAGGTACGGCGTCGGCACCGTGTTGTCCACGACCAGCGGGACCCCGGCCTCGTGGGCGACGTCGGCGACCTTGCGGATGTCGAGCACGGCGCTGCTCGGGTTGGCCAGCGTCTCGGCGAAGAACAGCTTCGTGTTCGGCCGGACCGCTGCCCGCCACTGCTCCGCGTCGTCCTGATCGTCGATGAAGGTGACCTCGATGCCGAGCTTCGGCAGCGTGTAGTGGAAGAGGTTGTAGGTGCCGCCGTACAGCGACGGGCTGGTGACGAAGTGGTCGCCCGCGTTGGCCAGGTTCAGGATCGCCGCGGTGACCGCCGCCGAACCGGAAGCGAAGGCGAGACCGGCGACGCCGCCTTCGAGCGTGGCGACGCGCTGCTCCAGCACGTCCTGGGTCGGGTTGTTGATGCGTGTGTAGATGTGGCCGGGCTCGGCGAGGCTGAAGAGATCGGCCCCGTGCTGAGTGTCGCGGAAGACGTACGAGGTGGTCTGGTAGATCGGCGTGGCGCGAGCGCCGGTGGCCGGGTCGGGCGCCGCCCCCGCGTGGATCTGCTTGGTCTCGAAGGACCAGCTCGTGGTGTCTTCCGGCATGTGCTCGCTCCTAGCGGTCGTGGACGGGTCGGCTGGGCGCCGACGCTAACCAGGCCGGACGAAACGCCCAACCGCTCTCACGAGATGAGAGTCCTACGCACCCGGACGTAGGAACAAGTGCCGAGCGCTGACGGACGACGCGACGGTGGTGTACAGCGCACCCTCGGGCGCATGGACTGGAGAATGCGCCCGGCGACCCGGAAGTGGTTCCTGTTCGGCCACGTCGTCACGTCGGTCGGCTGGATCGGAGCCGAACTCGCGGTGCTGATCTGCAGCATTCTCGCGATCGCCGGCTTCGATCCGGTGACCGCGCGCAGCGCGAACGTCATCGCCGGGATTCTCGCCGGCGCGCTCTATTTCCCGGCCAGCCTGCTCGCGCTGGCGACCGGTGTCGTCCTCGGGCTCGGCACGAAGTGGAAGCTGGTGCGCTACCACTGGGTGCTGTGGAAGCTGCTGGCGACGCTCGCCCTGTTCGGCGGTGGAAACCTGCTGGTAGTCCCGTCTTTCGTCGCGCATGGCGAGCAGGCTTCGCGAGGCGAGATCGTCGGTGCGAGCGCGGTGGCGGGCACCGGGGCGATGAGCGTCGGGCTGACGCTGCTGCTGGGGGCGACGCTGGTGTCGTACTTCAAGCCGTGGCCGAAGGTCGGTCGCGCTAACTAGTGCCGCGGGTGGCGAAACCGGTGCAGTCTTCTACCGTTCCAGCAAGAACGTCAGGAGCACTGGAGGTAGCCGTGGTTTCGGTGCGCAGCGTCGTGGACCGGGTCGGTCCCACGCTGCTCCACGCGCTTCTCGTGCCCGAAGACTGTCCCGCGGTCGGCGACGTGGTGATCGCCGAGCCGGGTGCGGAGTCCGCCATCGCCGCGGGTGACCTGGTGCTCGGCGTCGCCACGATCGAGTCGGCCGACGCCGCCGCGCTCGTCCGGGTGAGCGCCGGGCGCGGCGCGGCGGCGGTGCTGTTGAAACCGCCGTTGGCCGCGAAACAGTCGGTGCGGCGCGCGGCGAAGTCGGCCGGGATCGCGTTGATCCAGGTGCACGCGGCGACGTCCTGGGCCCAGCTGGTGTGGCTGTTGCGCACGGTTCTGGACGCGCTCGCCGACGAATCCGAAGCGCTCGAAGAGGGCGGAGACCCGGGTTCCGGCGACCTTTTCCGGCTCGCCGACGCCGTAGCCGCGGTGGTCGACGCGTCGGTGACGATCGAGGACACCAACTCGCGCGTACTCGCGTACTCCGCGCGCCAGGACCTCACCGACCCGGCGCGCGTCGCGACGATCATGGGCCGGCGCATCCCCGACGACGTGCTGGCCCGATTCCGCTCGCGCGGCGTTTTCCGCGAGCTTTCCCGTGGGCGACAGACGATCTTCGTCCCAGCCCAGCGCGACGGCACCCTGCCGCGGCTGATCGTGCCCATCCGGATGGGCGGCGAACTGCTGGGCTCGATGTGGGCCGTCGTCCCCGGCCCGGTTTCCGAGGAACGCGCGGCGGCTTTCGCGGACGCGGCCCCGGTGGTCGCGCTGCATCTCCTGCGACGGCGTGCGCACACGGACGCGCAGCGCCGGGCTTCCGCCGAATTGTTGCGCGCGGTCTTGGAAGGACAAGTCCCGCCGCGCCGGGTGGTCGCCGAACTGGATCTGTCCGACGAGCCGCACCGGGTCGTCGTGGTGGACGTCAGCGGCGGCGACAGCCGGGACGCCGAAGGGCTGTTGCTGGCTTTGCTGGAACGAATTTCGCAAGGTTTCGGACGCCGTCCGGTCGCGGCTGAACTGGGCGGGTTGCTGTACGTCGTGGTGCCGGACCGCACCGGCGAGGGCGGCTGGCCGGAACTGCGGGACGCGCTGCTCGCCCAACCCGCTTCTCGCCGGGGCGGACTGCCTCGCGCGGCAGCGGGTGCGCCGGGCGACCCGACTGCGCTGGCCGCGTCACGAGCCCAGGCGGACGAAGCGCTGGGCCTGCTGCGGGCAGGGCTGGTCGAGGGTCGCGTCGTGGCGTACGACGAAGCGTGGACCGCGCTGGTCCTGCACCGCGCCGCCGCCGGAGCAGCGGCGGCGCAGGTGTCGGAACTCGGCCCGCTCGGCGTGCTGCGCGCACACGACGAGACGAGCAACGCCGGGTACGTCGACACTCTCTACGAATGGCTCCGGCACCCCGGCGACCCGCGCGCCGCCGCGGAACGGCTGCGGATTCACCCGAACACGTTGCGGTACCGGATGAAACGGCTGCTGGAACTGGTCCCGCTGAACCTCGACGACCCGGATGTCCGGCTCGCCCTGCTCACCCAGCTGATCGCGCTTCGGTGGAGCTGACTTTGCCGGTCCGGTAGCTGAGGTCGTTGGCCCGCAACGATTCCGGCCGCACGGCCCCGCTCCCGCAAAGTCCGTGAGGGGAACCCTGAAGGAATCTGATTCCCTCAGGGTTCCCCTCACAGCCCTAAACCGGCACCGCAGCACCCAACCAACAATGCACCCATACTCCCCCGCACCCCGATACGAAGCCAAAAACGCGGCGCGGGGGGGGTTTTTCCCATGCTCCTTTCTCCCCGGTAAACAACCCCTCCACTGCGTCCCCCCTCCCCTTC
>NZ_JBVKDT010000005.1:310248-711596 GCF_055633655.1 Amycolatopsis sp. NPDC114503
AAATGCTGCGGGGGGGTGTTGTCCAACCCCTCTTCCCCCCCTCGAAAACCCCCCCCGCGCCGTCGTCACAATCAGCTTCGGGGTGCCCACCCAACGAACCCGGCGCAATGTCGCCGCCAGGCGACGAGCGGCGAAGCCACTCACGCGATCAACAGCGTCTTCCCAATCGTCCCGCGAGACTCGATCGCCGCATGCGCGTCAGCCGCGCGTTCCAACGGAAACCGCTGCCCGATCACCGGAGTGAGCTGCCCAGCCGCCGCAGCCTCCAACGCCGATTCGGTATAGCCGCGCATCGCCTCCGCGTCACCGATCGACCGCACCAGCTTCACGCCGCGCACCGCAGCGTCCTCTTCGGACACTTCCGCCCACGAACCACTCGCCAGACCGTAAATCGCCATCCGCCCGCCAGACCGCAGCAAGGAAAACGCCGCAGTACCGACCGCTCCACCCACACCGTCGAACACCACGTCCACCTCACCGGCCTCCGCAGTCCACTGTGGATCGGTGTAGTCGACCGCCAAATCCGCACCCAATTCCCGGGCACGGGCAAGCTTTTCCGCCCCTCCCGCGGCAGCCACGACCTCCGCCCCCGCGGCCTTCGCCAGCTGCACCAAGAGGCTGCCGACCCCTCCTGCGGCAGCCTCGACGAGCACCCGTTCCCCCGGAGCCACCGCGGTCGCGTGCACCAACCCGGTCGCAGTGCGGCCGTCGGCCAGCAGCGCGACGGCTGCGTCGAGGCTGAGCGCGTGCGGCACCGGGAACACCAACGCCGCGTCCACGACCACGCGCTGGGCGTAACCGCCGCTGCCGCCGGTCGACGTCACCACGCGTTTCCCGATCAGCGCCGGGTCCACGCCCTCCCCGGCGCGGCTGATCACACCCCCGACGCCGTTGCCCGGCACCATCGGCAGCGCGCCCGCGAACGGCCCGGTGCCGGTCGCCCGGAACTGCGTTTCCACGAAGGTGACGTTGGCGAACGCCACCTCGATCAGCACCTGCCCCGGCCCGGGAGCCGGATCGGGGGCGTCCCCCGCCTCCAGCACCGCCGGCCCGCCGAACTCCCGCAGCCACACCGCTCGCATTTAAGCCCTTCCTCGAGTCTCCGCCATGAGCCAGCCAACTACCTCAAGTGCGGTCGAGGTCAAGTGCGTTGTCCTCGCAGCACTACTGACCCGACGCAAGACTGTGGCGGCGGGATGATGACACCGCCGTCCGGGTAGATCACCGTGAGTGGCAACACCTTCGCCAGAACCGCCGCCAGGAGGCAAGACAGTGCGCATCGCCGTTCCCCGTGAGATCAAGAAGCACGAGTACCGGGTCGCGTTGACCCCGGCAGGCGTGCACGAGCTGGTCGGTCGCGGGCACGACGTCTTCGTCGAGACGGGTGCCGGGACCGGGTCGTCCATCACGGACGAGGAGTACGTCGCCGCGGGCGCGAAGGTGCTCGCCACGGCGGACGAAACGTGGTCCGAGGGCGAACTCGTGCTGAAGGTGAAGGAGCCGATCGCCGAGGAGTACCCGCGACTGCGCAAGGATCTGGCGCTGTTCACCTACCTGCACATCGCCGCGGACCGTCCGCTGACCGACGCGCTGCTTGCCGCGGGCACCACCGCGATCGCCTACGAGACGGTGCAGAAGCCGAACGGCGCGCTGCCGCTGCTGGCTCCGATGTCCGAGGTCGCGGGCCGGCTGGCCCCGCAGGTCGGCGCTTACGCCCTGATGAAGCCGAGCGGCGGCCGCGGCGTCCTGCCCGGCGGCATCCCCGGCGTGCACCCGGCCCGCGTGGTCGTCATCGGCGGCGGCGTGGCAGGCCTCAACGCCGCCCGCGTCGCCCTCGGCCTTGGCTCCGACGTCGAAATCCTGGACACGAACGTCGACCGCCTCCGCCAGATCGACAACGACTTCGGCGGCCGGATCCGCACCGTCACCTCGAACCGCCTGTCGGTCGAAGAGTCGGTCCTGGAAGCAGACATGGTCATCGGCGCAGTCCTGGTCCCCGGCGCCAAGGCCCCGAAGCTGGTCTCCAACGACCTGGTCTCCCGCATGAAGCCAGGCAGCGTCCTCGTGGACATCGCCATCGACCAAGGCGGCTGCTTCGCGGACTCCCGCCCCACCACCCACGACGACCCGACCTACACGGTCCACAACTCGGTCTTCTATTGCGTAGCCAACATGCCCGGCGCAGTCCCGCGCACGAGCACCTACGGCCTCACCAACGTGACCCTCCCCTACGCAGTCCAGTTGGCGGACAAGGGCTGGAAAGCCGCCCTCTCCGCCGACCCCTCCCTGGCCCTGGGCCTGAACACCCACTCGGGCGCCCTGACCAACGCCCCAGTAGCCACCGCCCACAACCTCCCCCACACCCCCGTAGAAACCGCCCTGGCGTAACCCCCCAACGACGAAAAAGCGGCGAGGCCCCACAGGACCTCGCCGCTTTCCTTACGCCACAACTCTTTTTTGTTCCAACAGACCCACTACCCAACCCGCCGCCTCAAGCACCGCGGGGGTCCGGGGGGCTCGGCCCCCCGGGCAATACGACGCCCCTTCCCCGACGAAGCGCGGCCACGCGCGAGTAGGGGAAGGCCAGAAGGGGCGACCCGCTCAACCAGCCTGGGGGTCACTGGGAGCGGGTCGCCGAGTACTAGCTTAAAGAACATTGGGCGGGAGCGCGCGCCCGGGGGTGGATTTGGCCGGGGTTCTTCCCGGTGACCAGGTGAACGTTCAACCTTCCACCTTTGGCCGCCGGACCAGGGTTTCCCTGCTCCATGCGGCTTCCAAGGTCCGGGGAAACCCGCTGGGGTGCCGTTCGTCACCTCTGCCTTGAAGCCGCTCGCGACCGCGCCGGTTGTGCCCGTTTGGTCCGGGGCGGCGGCTCGTTGGGGAATAAATTGTCGGTGCCGCTCCCTAACCTTGTGATGTGACCACCACTGCGACGCCCGCGCGTCAAGACCGTCCGATTGCTGAGACGGCGCCCCGACCGGCCGGCTGGGTGCGCCGGTTGTCCGCTGCCTGCTGGGAGCACCGCGGCGTTGTCGTGCTCGCGATGACGGCGGCGATCTTGAGCGTCGGCGTGCAGGCGGCGAGTCCGTTGCTGGTGCGGTCGGCGGTGGACGACGCGGTGGCCGGGCACACGTCGCAGCTGGCCGGGCTCGCGGTGGGGCTGGTGGCGTTGCAGGTCGTCGCGTTCGGCTCGGCGTTCCTGCGCCGGTATGTCGGCGGACGGCTGGCGCTGGACGTGCAGCACGATCTGCGGAACCGGGTGTTCGGCGCGGTGTCGCGGCTGGACGGCGGGAAGCAGGACGCGTTGCGCACCGGGCAGGTCGTCTCGCGCGCGATTTCGGATTTGCAGCTGGTCACCGGGTTGCTGATGCAGGTTCCGCTGTCGGCGGGCTCGGTGATTTTCGCGGTGCTGGCGCTGGGGGCGATGTTGTGGATGTCGCCGCTGCTCACGCTCATCGCGCTGGTGGTCGCGCCCGCGGTCGGGATCGTCGTGGCGCTGAGCAGGCGGCGGCTGTTCCCGGCGACCTGGTCGGCACAGCAGCGCGCGGCGGATGTCGCGCAGCACGTCGAGGAAACCGTCACCGGCGTGCGCGTGGTGAAGGGGTTCGGGCAGGAGGCGCGCGAGGTCGCCCGGCTGGAGCGCACGGCACGAAAGCTTTTCGCGGAACGGTTGCGCGCGGCGAAGCTGTCCGCGCTGCCGACAGCGACCACGTCGGCATTGCCTGCCGCGGGTCAGGTCGCGGTGCTGGCGATCGGCGGCATGCTGGCGTTGAACGGGCAGATCAGTCTCGGCACGTTCCTCGCGTTCGCCACCTACCTCGCGGCGTTGATCGGCCCGGCGCGGTTCTTGTCCGGTCTGGTCGTGCAGGCGCAGCTCACGCGCGCCGGCGCGGAGCGGGTGTACGAGCTGATCGACGCGCAGCCGGAGGTCGCCGACAGCCCGGACGCGCGGCCGTTGCCGCCCGGCACGCTGGGCGTGGAACTGGACGACGTGAAGTTCGGCTACACCCGCAGCGACCCGGTGCTCGACGGGCTCACCCTCGAAGCGCGCCCCGGCGAAACGCTCGCGCTGGTGGGCACGGCGGGGTCGGGCAAGTCCACGATTTCCATGCTGCTGCCCCGGTTTTACGACGTGCATTCGGGTTCGGTGCGAGTCGGCGGGCTGGACGTGCGCGACGCGGCGCTGAAAGACCTGCGGCAGGCGATCGGCGTGGTCTTCGAGGAAGCGTTCCTGTTCTCCACGTCGGTGCGCGACAACATCGCTTACGGCCGCCCGGACGCGAGCGACGAGGAGGTCTTCGCGGCCGCCCGCGCGGCGGAGGCGGACGAGTTCATCCGCGCGCTGCCGGACGGATACGCCACCGAGGTCGGCGAACGCGGGCTCACGCTGTCCGGCGGGCAGCGGCAACGGCTCGGGCTCGCCCGAGCACTGCTCACCGACCCGCGCGTGCTGATCCTGGACGACGCGACGTCGGCCATCGACACCGTCACCGAAGCCGCGATCCACGACACTCTGCGCGCGGTCACCGCCGAACGCACCACGCTGCTCATCGCGCACCGGCGATCCACGCTGCAACTGGCGGACCGGATCGCGGTGATGGACCAGGGCCGAGTGGTCGACGTCGGCACCGAAGAGGAACTGCTGGCGCGGTGCGCGCTGTTCCGCGAACTGGTCGCGGGGCCGGGCGACGACGTCGAAAAACCGCACCGTTGCGACAATCTCGAGCCCGGCGCGGACGGCACCACAGCAGTCCTGTGGCCGCACGACGACCGCGACGAGGTCGACGCTCTCGCCGAAGCCGCGCAGTCCCGCGGCGGCGCCCCAGGCGGTGGGACCGGCTTCGCCGGCAGCGGCGGCGCGGACGTGCCGCCGACCCCGGAACTGCTGGAAGGCGTGCGCCGGCTGCCGCCGGCGACCGACCGGCCCCGACTGTCCGATGTGGACGTCACGGCCCCCGATCCCGGCTTCCGGCTGTCCCGGATCCTGCGTCCGGTGCGGTGGCCGCTCGCCGGAGTCGTCGGCTTGGTCGCGGCCGACGCGCTGGCGTCGCTCGCGCTGCCCGCTCTGTACCAGCGCGGGGTCGACCACGGCGTGCTGCCCGGGGTGGCGAGCGTGGTGTGGCTGCTGGCCGGGATCGGCGTACTCGTGGTGGCGGCCGACTGGTTCGTAGTGCGCTGGCAGACGCGGCTCACCGCGCGCGTCGGCGAGACGGTGCTGTACTCGCTGCGCGTGCGCAGTTACGCACACCTGCAACGGCTTGGGCTGGACTATTACGAGCGCGAGCTGTCCGGGAAGATCATGACCCGGATGACCACGGACGTCGACGCGTTGTCCACGTTCCTGCAGACCGGCCTCGCCACCGCGGTCGTCAGCGCGCTGACGTTGGTGGGCATCACGGTCGCGCTGCTGGTCACCGATGCCGCTCTGGCCGTGTACGCGCTGGCCATGCTGCCGATCCTGCTCGTCGCGACGTTCGTGTTCCGGCGGGTCGCTTCGCGCGCGTACAGCGAGGCGCGCGAGAAGGTGAGCGTCGTCAACGCGGACATGCAGGAGAACGTCAGCGGTCTGCGCGTCGCCCAGGCGTACACGCGCGAAGAGCGTTCGGCGGCGGTGTTCGCGTCGCGCAGTGACGACTACCGGCGGTCGCGGCTGCGCGCGCAGCGGTACATCGCGACGTACTTCCCGCTCGTCTCGCTGATGTCGGATCTGGCGACCACAACGGTCCTGGTCGTCGGCGCGCACCGCGTCGCGGGCGGCACGCTCGAAGCCGGTGTGCTGCTGGGCTTCCTGCTGTACCTGCAGCAGTTCTTCTCGCCGATCCAGCAGCTGTCGTCGGTCTTCGACGGCTACCAGCAGGCCCGCGTCGGCCTGAGCCGCATCGGCGACCTGCTGCGCACGCCGACGTCGGTGCCCGCGGCCGAGCAGCCGGTCGAACTGCCCACGCGCCTGTCCGGCGAAGTACGGTTCAAGGACGTCGATTTCGCCTACACCGGCACGGAAAAGCCCGCGCTGGAGAACCTGACGCTCGACGTCGCGGCAGGCGAAACCGTCGCACTGGTCGGCGCGACCGGCGCGGGCAAGTCCACCGCGGTGAAGCTGGTCGCGCGCTATTACGACGCCACCGGCGGCGCAGTCTTGATCGACGGGATCGACGTCCGCGAATACGACCTGCCCGCACTGCGCGCTCGGATGGGCGTGGTGCCGCAGGAAGCCCACCTGTTCTCCGGCACCGTCGCGGACAACGTGCGATACGGCCGCCCCGAAGCCACCGACGCGGAGGTCGAAGCCGCCGTACGCTCAGTCGGCGCCTTGGACGGAGTAGCCGCGCTGCCGGCCGGTTTCCGGCAACCAGTAGGCGAACGCGGCCGCTCGCTGTCCGCCGGCCAGCGGCAGCTCGTCGCGCTGGCCAGGGCCGAACTGGTCGACCCGGACGTTCTCCTGCTGGACGAAGCCACCGCCGCCCTGGACCCGGCCACCGAAGCCGCCGTGCTGCGAGCCACCGAACACCTCGCCCGCCGCCGCACCACGTTCGTAGTCGCCCACCGTCTGGCAACCGCCGCGAAAGCCGACCGCATCGTGGTGCTCGACCACGGCCGCATCGTCGAACAGGGCACGCACGCGGAGTTGGTCGCAGCAGAGGGCCACTACGCGCGGTTGTGGGCGCTGGGATAACGGCGACCGCCAAGACCCCGGCGCACCACGCGAGCGCCGCTGGCTACTCGGGCGCTCGCGTGGTGCTCGCCACAACCGCATTGCTGGACAACTAACACCGAACCGGTCGCACCGCCCGTCGCCGCGAGCGCTGAGGTGAGCCAGGAGGTCTTCCGGCGCTAATCACGTTCGTGAAGAAGGACGCCGACCCACCACGCGAGCGCCCTACCTACCTGACGCTCGCGTGGCGACCAACCAAAACCGCAAAACCGAACCGCCCTGCCCCAGACACCACCCGCGGCCACGGGCGCCGAGACGAGCCAGAAAAGCCTGCGGCGACAGATCACGTCGGCAAGCAAGCACGCTCCCGACCCACCGCCGCATCGCCAGACAACACACCCACCGAACCAGCCGCGACCACCAGCCCCGACCCGCCACAGCGAGCGCCGGAGAAACTCAGGAAATCTTCCGGCGATAAATCATATTCGCGAAGACATACGCCACCGCCAAAATCCCCACGCACCAACCGAGCGCGACCCAGATCCCGCTCCCCACCGGACGCTCCGCGAACAGGTCCCGGATGGTGTTCACGATCGACGTCACCGGCTGGTGTTCGGCGAACGCGCGCACCGGCCCGGGCATCGTGCCGGTGGGCACGAAGGCCGAGCTCACGAACGGCAGGAAGATGAGCGGGTACGAGAACGCGCTCGCGCCGTCCGCGGATTTCGCGGTCAGCCCGGGGATCACCGCGATCCAGGTCAGCGCCAGGGTGAACAGCACCACGATGCCGAGCACCGCGAGCCAGGCCAGCGGTCCCGCGCTGGTGCGGAAGCCCATCGCGAACGCGACGAGCACCACGACCGCGACCGAGATCAGGTTCGCGATCACCGACGTCAGCACGTGCGCCCACAGCACCGCCGAGCGCGCGATCGGCATGGACTGGAAGCGCTCGAAGATGCCGCCCTTCAGGTCCAGGAAAAGCCGGAACGCGGTGTAGGCGATGCCGGACGCGATGGTGATCAGGAGGATGCCGGGCAGCAGGTAGGTCACGTACGACTCGGAGCCGGAGTTGATCGCGCCGCCGAGGACGTAGGTGAAGAGCAGCAGCATGATGATCGGCGTGACCGTCGTGGTGATGATCGTGTCCAGGCTGCGGGTGATGTGCCGCAGCGACCGTCCTAACAGGACGGAACTGTCGGCGACGAAGTGATTTCCCATTGCCCTTCCCCCTTTCTTCCGGTGCCGACGAGGGAAAAGAAGACGTCTTCCAGCGTCGGCTGCTTTTCGACGTACTCGACCTTCGCCGGCGGAAGCAGCTGCTTGAGCTCGGCGAGCGTGCCGTTCACGAGCACCCGCCCCTCGTGCAGGATCGCGATCCGGTCGGCGAGGTGTTCGGCCTCGTCCAGGTACTGCGTGGTGAGCAGCACCGTCGCCCCCTGTTCGGCGAGCTCCTCCACCGCCTCCCAGACGTCGTTGCGCGCCTGCGGATCGAGCCCGGTCGTCGGCTCGTCGAGGAAAATGACCTGCGGGTCCCCGATCAGACTCATCGCGATGTCGAGGCGGCGACGCATACCCCCGGAATACGTCGACACCTTCCGCGCCCCGGCGTCGGTCAACGCGAACCGCTCCAGCAGCCCGTCCGCGATCTCGCCCGGATTCTTGAGATGCCGCAGCTTGGCGACCAGCACCAGATTCTCGCGCCCGGTAAGGATTTCGTCGACCGCCGCGAACTGCCCGGTGAGGCTGATCGACTCGCGCACCTCCGCCCCCTGGCCGGCGACCGCGAACCCGTTCACCTCGGCCTCCCCCGCGTCGGCCTTGAGCAACGTGGACAAAATCCGCACGACCGTGGTCTTGCCCGCGCCGTTCGACCCCAGAAGCGCGAAAATACTGCCCCGCGCCACCTCGAAATCGACCCCGCGCAGCACCTCCAATGTCCCGTACGACTTCCGCAGCCCCCGCACCCGAATCGCCGGCGCCGTCATCGCGCACCCCCGGCCGCGCGGTCGATCGATTCGGTCAGCTTTGCCCGCTCCCGGGAAATCCAGCTTCCCTCCGGGTAACTCCGGAGAAACTCCTCCGCGAACTCGACCGGCTCGTCGCCGACGATTCCCCGGACGGTCGTCCCGTTCGCCACGCTCTGCTCGAACAGGTCGATGAGATCGCCCAGCATCCGCAGATGGCTCTCCGACGTCCCCGGCCCGAAGTACTGCAGGTACCGGTGCAACGCCTTGATCGCCGCCCGGTAATCCGGCGGCAGCTCCTCGACGCGCGCCTTGTACCGCCGGTACCGCTTCTTGTCCTCCAGCGGCCCGGTGACCACTTCCAGGTAATGCAGATACTTGCTCTTGGATTCATTCCCCATGATCGATTCCCTCCTTGCGCAGCTGTTCGAGCCGGTCCGAGAGAAATCGCCAGTTCCGCCAGAATTCGTCGAGACTCGCCCTCCCTGGCGCGTTCAACGAATAAACCTTCCTCGGCGGCCCTTTCTCGGACGGCACTTTCTCGACGTCGACGAGCCCGCGCTGCTCGATTCGCACGAGCAGCGCGTAAACGGTGCCCTCGGCGAGATCGGTGAACCCCCGTTCGCGCAACCAGGAGGTGATCTCGTACCCGTAGGCGGGCCGCCCGGCAAGAATCGCGAGGACGATGCCCTCCAAAGTCCCCTTGAGCATCTCCGTCGCCTGCTTGCCCATCGAACGCCCTTCAGCTAGTCAGTGTTGCTGAGTACCAGTAGATAGTAACACTGACTACCGGCGGCAGGGAGGGGCATCTCGCGAGCGCCGCGAGAAGGCACGCCAAACGGGCCCGAGCGACGCGGCTGCGTCCAGGCAGGACGAGGACGTGTCTACGTTCAGGCAGAACGAGGACGTGTCTACGTTCAGGCAGAACGAGGACGCGGCCAGGTCCAGGCAGGACGCAGCTACGTTCAGACAGGACGAGACAGGCAGGACAGGTTCACAAGACCTCGCGGGGCCGCGAGGTCAGGGCAGCTCGCGCCACCGGAGGTCGCCCCAGCCGGCCGAGGTGACGTCGGCCAGTTCGGCCCAGCGAGTCGTCCCGGGACGAACGTGCGTGTCCGAGCCGACGGCCCACTCGGGCGCCTCCGGCTCGACGTGCTCGAACTCGTCGATGCCGGACGGGGTTCGCCACACCGCGGTGCAGGAATCGCACATCAGCACGACCTTGCCGTGCTCGGTGACGAGCGGGCGAATCAATCCCTGGTCCCAGAACGACGGACATTCGACCAGCCACATCGCGTGATCACCGCCTCGCGCTTCGAAGACCGCTGCGCCCGGGGAGGCCGCAGCCTTTCGACAGCACAACACCGCACAGTGAACGACCCGCTACGCACATCCCAACGCGGCCGGAACAGGCGCGGACGACCGCACACCGCGCCACCTGGACGAACGACCCCGGCCGCCTCGGACGCCCGCTTCGGCCCCCGCGAGCACCGCGACGGTCGACGCGCAGCAGGGCGAGGACCACACCGGCACCTCCGCCAGACCGTGCGACCCGACCTCGCCGCCACACCGCGCCGCCCGGCCCCGCCGCAACCCCCGCGTCAGCACCCAACTCGCCCCAGGCCCGGCGACCAGCCCACCAGCGAGGCACCCCGCCCACGGCCCCACCCGCCGCGCGACTGACGGAAGGCGCGGACACGAGCCAGCCGACCTGCGCGAAGCCCGGCGCACATGGTCCGGACCAACCCGAACCACCACCGCCCGCCCGCGGCCTGCCCGCCACCGCCAGCCGAGCGAGCTGCGACACCGGGCACCTGCTGTGTCCGGGATCACCCCAAACCAGCCGAGGTGACGGCATTCGGCTCTTGCGACGCGTACGGTGGTCCCTGCTGTCTGTCAGGCTGGGCCTCTCAACCGATCCAGACAATGACCTGTCTCACGAGCGTCCAGGTGGCGTGTTTCGGGCCACCGGCAGGGGACTAGCCTGGCGGTCAGCAGATGCTTGTGATATCGGATCGAGAATGGATAGAGGCGAGAGCCAGCCGTGGCCAGCAGCAGTCCCGCATCGCAGTTCGGTGCCAATGAGTGGCTCGTCGAAGAAATGTACGAGCGGTTTCTCGCGGACCCCCAGTCGGTAGACGCCGCCTGGCACGATTTCTTCGCCGACTACAAGCCCACTCCAGGCGGCAACGGCACGCAAGCGGGAGGGAACGGAGAGGCCAAGGCCTCCGCGCCGGCCCCCGCCGCCAAGCCCGCCCCGTCCGCGAAAGCCCCAGCGGCTCCGGCGGCCAGCGCGCCCGCCGCCAAGGCTCCGGCGGCGAAGGCACCGGCCGCCAAGCCCGCTCCGGCGGCCAAGCCCGCGGCGGCCGCTCCGGCAGCCAAGTCCGCGCCGGAATCCAAGCAGCTGCGCGGTGCCGCCGCGGCGATCGCCAAGAACATGGACGCCTCGCTCGCCGTGCCCACCGCGACCAGCGTGCGCGCGGTCCCGGCGAAGCTGATGGCGGACAACCGCATCGTCATCAACAACCACCTCAAGCGCACCCGCGGCGGCAAGATCTCCTTCACGCACCTCATCGGCTACGCCATGGTGCGGGCGCTGAAGGACTTCCCGAACATGAACCGGCACTACCAGCTGATCGACGGGAAGCCGTTCGCGATCACGCCGGAGCACGTGAACTTCGGGCTTGCCATCGACATGAAGGGCAAGGACGACTCCCGCACGCTCGTCGTGGCCTCCATCAAGGCCACCGAGAACATGACGTTCATGCAGTTCTGGCAGGCCTACGAGGAGATCGTCAAGAAGGCCCGCACGAACAAGCTCACCGCGGACGACTTCGCGGGCACCACCATCTCGCTCACCAACCCGGGCGGCATCGGCACGAACCACTCGGTGCCGCGGCTGCAGGCGGGCCAGGGCGCGATCATCGGCGTCGGAGCGATGCAGTACCCGGCGTCGTTCGAGGGCACCAGCGAGAAGACCCTGGTCGACCTCGCGGTCAGCAAGATCATGACGCTGACCTCGACGTACGACCACCGCATCATCCAGGGCGCGGAGTCCGGCGAGTTCCTGAAGCGCATTCACGAACTGCTGCTCGGCGAGGACGGCTTCTACGACGACGTCTTCACCAGCCTGCGGCTGCCGTACGAGCCAATCCGCTGGGTCGCCGACATCCCGGACGGCCCGGTCGACAAGACCGCGCGCGTCATGGAGCTGATCGAGGCGTTCCGGATGCGCGGCCACCTGATGGCCGACACCGACCCGCTGAACTACCGCCAGCGCAGCCACCACGACCTTGACGTGCTCAGCCACGGCCTGACCCTGTGGGACCTGGACCGCGAGTTCGCGGTCGGCGACTTCTCCAGCCGCGAGCGGATGAAGCTGCGCGACATCCTCGGCGTGCTGCGCGACTCCTACTGCCGCACGGTCGGCGTGGAGTACACGCACATCCTCGACCCCGAGGAGCGAGGCTGGATCCAGGAGCGCGTCGAGGTCCGGCACAGCAAGCCGGAGCCGTCCGCGCAGAAGTACATCCTGTCGAAGCTCAACGCCGCCGAGGCGTTCGAGACCTTCCTGCAGACCAAGTACGTCGGCCAGAAGCGGTTCTCGCTGGAGGGCGGCGAGACCGCGATCCCGCTGCTGGACACCATCCTGGACAAGGCCGCCGAGCACGAACTCGACGAGGTCGTCATCGGCATGCCGCACCGCGGTCGGCTGAACGTGCTGGCGAACATCGTCGGCAAGCCGATCAGCCAGATCTTCCAGGAGTTCGAGGGCAACCTCGACCCGGGACAGGCGCACGGCTCCGGCGACGTGAAGTACCACCTCGGGGCCGAGGGCAAGTACTTCCGGATGTTCGGCGACGGCGAGACCCGGGTGTCGCTGGCGTCCAACCCGTCGCACCTGGAGACCGTCGACCCGGTGCTCGAGGGCATCGTCCGCGCCAAGCAGGACGTCCTCGACAAGGGCGGCGAGGGCTACACCGTGCTGCCGGTCCTGATGCACGGCGACGCGGCCTTCGCTGGCCAGGGCGTCGTGGCCGAGACCCTGAACCTGGCGCTGCTGCGCGGCTACCGCACCGGCGGCACCGTGCACGTCGTCGTCAACAACCAGGTCGGCTTCACCACCGCGCCGGAGCACTCGCGGTCCAGCCAGTACGCCACCGACGTCGCGAAGATGATCGGCGCACCGGTCTTCCACGTGAACGGCGACGACCCCGAGGCCGCGCACTGGGTCGCGAAGCTGGCGGTCGACTACCGCCAGGCGTTCCACAAGGACGTCGTGATCGACCTGGTCTGCTACCGCCGCCGCGGGCACAACGAGGGCGACGACCCGTCGATGACGCAGCCGGCGATGTACGACATCATCGATTCCAAGCGTTCGGTCCGGAAGACCTACACCGAATCGCTGATCGGCCGGGGCGACATCTCCGTCGAAGAGGCCGAGGCCGCGCTGCGCGACTTCTCCAGCCAGCTCGAGCACGTCTTCAACGAGGTCCGCGAACTCGAGCGGCACCCGGCGAAGGCGAGCCCGTCGGTCGAGGGCGAGCAGCAGATCCCGGCGAAGGTCACCACCGCCGTGTCGCGCGAGGTCGTCGAGCGGATCGGCGACGCGTTCGTCAACCTGCCCGAGGGCTTCACCCCGCACCCGCGGGTCAAGCCGGTCATGGAGCGCCGCCACAAGATGTCCCGCGAAGGCGGCATCGACTGGGCGTTCGGCGAACTGCTCGCGTTCGGCTCGCTGGCGCTGGAAGGCCGCCTGGTGCGCCTGTCCGGCCAGGACTCCCGGCGCGGCACCTTCACCCAGCGGCACTCGGTGTTCATCGACCGCAAGAACGGCCAGGAGTACTCGCCGCTGCAGCACCTGGCCGACGGCCAGGGCCGCGTGATGATCTACGACTCGGCGCTGTCGGAGTACGCGGCCGTCGGCTTCGAGTACGGCTACTCGGTGGCGAACTCCGAGGCGCTCGTGATGTGGGAAGCGCAGTTCGGCGACTTCGTCAACGGCGCGCAGACCGTCATCGACGAGTACATCTCCTCCGGCGAGGCCAAGTGGGGCCAGCGCTCGGACGTCGTGCTGCTGCTGCCGCACGGCCACGAGGGCCAGGGCCCGGACCACACCTCCGGCCGGATCGAGCGGTTCCTGTCGCTGTGCGCGGAAGCGTCGATGACCGTCGCGGTGCCGTCCACCCCGGCGAACTACTTCCACCTGCTGCGCCGCCACGCCCTCGACGGCATCCAGCGTCCGCTGATCGTCTTCACCCCGAAGTCGATGCTGCGGAACAAGGCGGCCACGTCGTCGGTCGAGGACGTCACCGGCCAGAGCCGGTTCATGTCGGTCATCGACGACACCACGCAGGACCCGGCGAAGGTCCGCAAGGTGCTGCTCACCTCGGGCAAGCTCTACTGGGAGCTGGTGGCCGAGCGCGAGAAGCGCGGCGCGGACGACGTCGCGATCGTGCGGATCGAGCAGTACTACCCGCTGCCGAAGAAGAAGCTGCTGGCGGCGGTGGAGCGCTACACGAACGCCCAGCAGATCGCGTGGGTCCAGGAAGAGCCGGAAAACCAGGGCGCGTGGCCGTTCTTCGGCCTCAACCTGCCGCGGAAGTTCCCGGAGTTCTTCGGAGGGCTCGACGTGGTGGCGCGGCGTCCGATGGCCGCCCCGTCGGCCGGTTCGTCGAAGGTGCACGAGGTCGAGCAGAAGGCGTTGATCGCCAAGGCGTTCGACTGATTTTTGCTTGCTGCGAAGGCCGTCGCGGGACCCGTTCCCGCGGCGGCCTTCGCCGTTGTCAGACGGCTTCCACTCGAAACACCGCGATCTTTGCCGCGGCCGCCGCGACCCCGTCCGGCGTCGGTGACTCCGCCAGCCCTGTCGTCACGTAACGCTTCCCGACACTCGCCGGCCCGCCCGCCACTACCTCCCGCAGCACCGGCCCCCGCTCCCCGACCGGCAGTTCCGCGAACCGCACCCGCCGCGACCGCCGCCCGCGAGACAACGTCCCCTCCCCAGCCGCCCGCACGTTCGCGACCCATGCCGCCTTCGGGAACGCCTGGATCAGGTACTGGTCACCCTGGACTTTCAATACTGCCAACGGAAACGTCCGCGGTTCGCCGCTGCGCCGTCCGGGGACGGTGAGCAGCTCCATCGGCCCGAACGCCAGCCCCGCGCGCTGCAGGGCGGTGATGACCCGGTTGATCGTGTTGACCTTGCGCCGGTATCCGGCTGCCTTGGTGTCCATGGTCTCGAGCGTACGCCAACTTGTATGAGTTTCATACTTTCTCGACTTCATAGCTATACCTTCCGGTTATGCCCGGGGTGCCGTAAAGGCAGTGGCGACGCCCCGGCCGCACCCAGTTGACTGGTCGGCAAACACCCGAGGAGGGCTGAAGTGCACTACGACGTCGTCGTAGTCGGAGGCGGTGCTGGGGGTATCGCCTCCGCGGCCGGGGCGGCGCGGACCGGGGCGCGGGTGCTGCTGGTCGAGCAGTACCCGTACCTTGGCGGCGCGGCGACGATCAGTTCCGTGCTGACCCTGTGCGGTTTCTTCGACCAGACCGGCGAGCAGGTCGTCGCGGGCGTCGGCGAGGAGGTGCTGCGGCGGCTGCGCCAGCGCGGCGCCTACGAAGAGAAGACGATGGGCTGGACCGGCAACAAGATCGTCCTGCTCGACCTGGAGACCACCAAACTGGTCTACGACGAGCTGGCCGCCGACGCCGGCGTGGACGTCCTCCTGCACACCAAACTCATCGGCGCGAAGCGGACGCACGGCGTCGTCACCGAAGTCGAGCTGCACCATCGCGGCGGCATCGAACGCGTCACCGCCGGAGCGTTCATCGACGCCAGTGGCGACGGCGCGCTCCTGGCCGCCGCCGGAGCCGCCGTCCGCGTCGCGCCGCTGAGCGACCGGCAAACCAGCACGCTCGTCTGCCGATTCTCCGGCGTCCCCGAAGACGCCGACCTTTCGCGCGAGGGCCTGCGCGCCGCAGTCGCCGCGTACCAACGAGAAACCGGCGTCCAGCTGGCCCGCGACTACGGCATCGCCGTGCACCTTCCCTTGACCCGCAACGTAATCGCGCTGCTAGTGGACGAACAAACCGACGTCCTGGACGCCGCCGCGCTAAGCCGCGACGAAGCCAACGCGCGACGTCAGGCGTGGCAATACCTGGACGCCCTGCGCAAACACCTGCCCGGCTGGTCCTCCGCACGACTCGAGGAAACCGGCCCACAGCTAGGCATCCGCGAAGGACGTCACCTGGTAGGCCGCGAACAACTCACCGGCCGCGACGTCCTGACCGCCCGCAAACGTCCCGACGCGTCCATCGGCCGCTGCGGCTGGCCGATCGAAGACCACGCAGGGCCAGGCGTCACCCGCTACGAACCGATCGCCGACCGAGGCTGGTACGACCTCCCCTACGGCGCGATCTGCTCCGCCGACACCGCGAACCTCTGGGCCGTCGGCCGCCTGACCAGCTCCGACGACGACGCGTACGCCTCAGTCCGCGTCATGGGCACCGCCTTCGCGACCGGACACGCCGCTGGAGTGGCCGCCGCACAGTACGTCGACGGCCGCGCCCACGACGTCCGCGCGATCCGCGCCGAGCTGCACCGCCAAGACGCCCTGGCTTGATCCGGGAGTACGTCGGCAATCGGGCGGCAAGGCCCAGATAAGGGTGCCTCGGCTTGACCCGCCGAGCCCGGTAACGAGAACCTTCCCTGATCGTCCCCAGGCCGAAGGAGCCCTCATGCCGAGCCGCTATCGCTGGGTCATCCTGCTGCTTTGCTGGGCAGTGTTCACGATGACCTCGGTAGACCGGTCGACCTGGGGACCGGCGTCGTCGGCGGTCAGCGATTCGCTCGGCGTCCCGCTGGCCGCGCTCGGGATCTTCGCCACCTGCTACTACATCGGCTACGTCATCTCCAACACCGCGGGCGGCTTCCTCTCCGACTGGCTCGGCAGCCGGGCGATCCTGGGCATCAGCTCGCTCGTGGCGGGCGCGCTGATGGTGGGGTTCGGCTCGACCACCTCCATCGCCTGGGGCCTGGTCCTGCAAGCCTTGCTGGGCCTGTTCGCCGGAGTCGACTTCTCCGCCGGGCTGAAGCTGATCACCACCTGGTTCCGCCCGGAAGAACACGGCCTGGCGAGCGGCATCTTCATGACCGCGACGTCGCTGGGCACCGTCGTGGCCAACGCCGTCGTCCCGACCCTGGTGAAGAACAGCGGCTGGCCAGTGTCGTACCACCTTTTCGGCGGAGTCACCGTCGTACTCGGGCTGCTGTGCCTGGCCTTCATCCGCAACGGCACCCCCTCGACGGCCCGCCGCGCCCTGCCCAACCCGCGCCCGCTTTTCCGCAACCGCGACCTGCTGCTGCTCGGTTTGGCCGGTTTCGGCGGCCTGTGGGGCACCTACGGTTTCGTCACGTGGTCCAACACCCTGATGATCCGAGGCGAACACATCGACCCGGTGCGAGCGGGCGTGGTCCTGGTGATCTTCTCCGGGACCGCGGTGGTCATCAAACCGCTGATCGGCTGGCTCACCGACAAAGTCGGCCTGGGCAGGCGAATCCCCATCATCGCCGTCCTCATCCTCTTCGGTGCGGCGTTATTGGTCTTCGGTTCCCTGAACAGCTACAGCGCTTTCCTAGTCGTAGCCCCGATTCTCGGCATCGGCGCATACGCCTACAGCCCGCTGACCGCCGCCATGATCCCCGCCCTGACCGGCGCGCGCCTAGCCGGTTCCGCCGCCGGCGCGGTGAACGCCTTCTGGCAGTTGGGCAGCGTAATCGTGCCCGCTGTGGTCGGCCCGGTCTTCCATGCGAGCGGCTCGTTCTACGCGGCCTTTCTCACCCTGGCCGCCGGACCGCTCGCGGGAGCGGCGGTTCTGCTCTTCATGCGCGACGACCGTCCAGCGAGGGTTTCCCCGCAAGCAGCGACGATGTGAGTGATCAGCCTTCCTCACGTGCGGCCGGAGATCAGTGTTGGCCGAACACCGGGAACACCTCCTCGATCGAGGACAGGCCGTCGAGGATCGCCGGAAGGTGGGTCTGGTCAAGCTCGCCGATGCGGAAGGACAGCTTGTTCCCCGTCCTGTGTCCGTCGATGGCCACGCCCTCGACCTCGACCGCGCCGGATGCGGCCACGGTGACCGTCAGGTCGAGCCACTTCTCCATCGACGTCAGCCGGGCGACTCCGCCGAAGCCGTCGTAGGCCTTCGCCAGCTGCTCCCGGAAGCTTTGCAGTTCGTCGGCCCGCAATCCCGCGGGCACCCGGGCGGTGAACCCGCCGGCCACGAGGCCAACCGGGCTGAAAAGCCAGTTGCCGTCCCAGGAATCGGTCGCCCCGGCGTGCATCCGCCCCAGGACGGTGATCACCAGCCGATCACCAGCCTTCGCGCCGATGGTCACTGAAGGGTGGTCTTCGCTTCCACCGAAATCGCTCAACGCATGATCACCGTCATCCCGTCGGCCGAGCCCTCGAGAAGCACCTTAATGCGACCGGGCTGGCCATCGCGGTCTCCACGCGAAATCAATTTCCGCGCAGCCCCGTCGCTCAGGGAGACTGAGCGGCATGCAGATCCGCCAGTCGACCGCCGACGACGCACCCGCGATCCACGCCGTGCACACCGCCGCCTTCCGCGTCCACAACAAGGACGTCACCGGCGAAATGCCAGAAGCCAAGCTAGTCACCGAACTTACCGCGGACGGCGATCTGCTCCCCGCCCTCTCGCTCGTCGCGATCCGCGACGGCGAGGTGATCGGCCACGCCTGCTCCAGCCCAGGCCGCCTCGGAGACGACCCAGAATCCGCCATCGGTTTCGGCCCGCTCGGCGTCCTCCCCTCCCGCCAACGCAGCAGGGCGGGATCAGCCTTGGTCCACGCGACGGTCGGTGCCGCCAATGCCCTTGGCTACGGCCTGATCATTCTCCTGGGAGACCCGGGCTACTACTCCCGCTTCGGCTTCGTACTGGCTGAGACGCTCGGCATCACGCCCCCGGTGCCGGAATGGGCCCCGCACTTCCAGGCCCTCCGACTGGCTGCGTATGCGCCGGAAAACCGGGGCGCGTTCCGCTACGCTGCGGCCTTTGACCGGCTTTGAGCTTTCCGGAGAAGAAGTTCCGCAGTCTCCTGCTCACTCAACGCCAGCCTGCGCAGCGACGCGACGACAGGCCGATGTCGGCTGTTCGCCTTGTCCTCAAAGAGAAACGTGGCAGCGCCGTGGTGCTGACAGTGCACCACCGCGGCATTAGCCGTTTGATACAACGTGAACGGCCCTGAAAGGGCGGGATGCCAGCCGACGCTTGTCGGGACGACCCTCACTACTGGACCTTCTGCCGACACCGCTGTGTCAGCCAGGAAACTGAGCTGCCGTCCCATCGTGTCCGCATCACCCACCACAGTGGAGAGAGCGTTTTCTCCGACATAAGCTTCAGTCGGCACCGAAGAGCCGTGGGGCGCGGCGGACGACGCGATTCGTCCGTATTCAGCGGTTTGCAACGTGCGAGGGATGATGAGCGGGTGCCAGGCAATCACGATGGCTGCCGTCCTCTCCAGCGACGAAACGATGTCGGCAACCGTTTGGCCGCTTTCGGCTACCCAATTCGGCCCGAGTACCCCACGCGCCAACCCGAGCAATTCTTCTTTGCGCCGGCCAGTGACACCAAGCGCGCCGAGAAGACCGGCCACGTCTTCCGCACTGGGCACGCGCAGCGCCGACTCCCAGTTCGACAAGAGGGCGGCATTGATCCCGACCCGCCGCGCCAACTCCCGCAGCCCGAACCGCGCGTCGACTCGCACACGACGCAACGCGGTGCCAAGGGCTCTAGCACGCGGCGTCAGCGCACTCGTGCCTCGCATTCCGTCCCCTGATCTCTCCCGGAAAGATTCTCAGCCTCAACGTCGACGCACAGCCGAGTGTCCAGGAGGAACGACCCAGCCCAGCGACTGCCGGTAAATCAGGTCGCAGTACGGGCACTGCTTGAGCGGACCGTTCGCGCTTCGCTGGTCATAGCGTTCGAACGCCGCGGAGGCGACCAGCCCGCACAGCATCGTCACCGACTGGCCTGGTTCCGGGATCTCGGTCACGTCGGTCCGGTGCCAGATGCCCCGGGCAACCGGGTGAATATGTGCGAGATCCAGGTAGATCACTGCGTCCATCTCAACCTCCGTCGACGCTCGCCGGTGTCCTGGACCAAAGGTTCGTCGCGGAGGTCGACAGCGGCTATCGCGATCTTTCAGTGGAAAAAATGCGCGCGACGCATACGCAACGCGCATAACGACTGTCTAGGCTGGTAGCACACGGAGCCACAGGCACTTCACGTGAAGTAAGGACCGGGTACGAGATGGGGATGCGCCCGATCGCGCGGCACTGTCGCTGCGGAGCGCGCCTGGCCGGGGACCACCGCGGCAGGCTGTGCTCAGCCTGCTGTGGCCAACGGCGGAACACGCTGGTCAGCGCCCCGCACGTACCGGCGGAATTCTGGCACACCGACCAGATGCACGAGGCAGTCGATGCCTGGCACATGGGCCGGGTCATCCAGGCCTACCGCTACCACCCGTGGCATGGTCGCCCGCTCTCGCAGAGCGTGGTCGCGGGCTGGTTCGGCCTCACGCAGCCGCAACTCAGCCGAATCGAAAACGGCCCGGCACCGCAAGACCTCGCCACCCTCATACAGTGGGCGGGTGTTCTTCGAATCCCGGGCGAGCTGCTGTGGTTCAAGGTGCCAGCCGCCAGCGCGGCCCCGGAGCCCGCAGCCGACGAAGGGCGGGAAGACGTGAACCGTCGCGAGGTGTTGCGCCTGCTGAGCCTTGCCAGCAGCCTGCTCGCCCTGCCCGCAGCGGATCAGCTTGATCTCGACCGGCTGTCGGCGGCTGACTCCCGCCCGGTGGGGCTGGACCAGCGAACGCTCGACGAATACGACAAGGTCAACGAGCAACTCTGGCGCACCTTCGCGCAATCCAAGTCCAAACGCCTGGCCTTTCCGGTAGTGCACAGTCAGCTGTCCGTTCTCAACCAGGCCCTGCACGAGCCGCAAACTTCGGCCGGAAGACGTCGGCTATGCCTGCTCGCGGGAGACTTGTTCCAGCTTTGCGGCGAGATCTTCTTCGACAGCGACCAGTACCAGCACGCCGCACAGTGCTACTCCTTGGCCGCAAATGCCAGCAAGGAGGCGGAAGCCTTCGATCTGTGGGCCTGCGCGATGACCAGGCACGCATTTCTGGGCGTCCACGAGCGGCGATTCAGCGACGCGGCACCACTCCTCAAGGGCGCCGCTGTCCTCGCTGAACGCGGCGACTCCACCCTCGCCACCCGATATTGGGTCGCCGCGGTGCAGGCGCAGACCTATGCCGGACTCGGCGACCTGGCGGCCTGCGAGCGCGCCCTCGACACCGCAGAACAGGTCACCCAACTCAGCGGGCCGCCGCGCACGAGCGGCTGGCTGCGGTTCGAAGGTTCGAGACTGGCCGAAGAACGCGGCCGCTGCTACGTCGAACTACACCGCCCCGAACTGGCGGAAGTCGCCCTTGCCGACGCACTCGACCGGAACGCTTCCGCACGCAGGCGAGGAAGTCTTCTAGCTGACCTCGCCTTGGTCGGCGTACAGCGCCGGGACACCGACCAACTCGTCATGTACGGCAACGCAGCGCTCGACGCGGCCCGGCAGACCGGTTCGACTGGTTACCTGGGCCGAATGCTGCGCAACCTCCGACCGCAACTGAAACCGTTCCTGGCAGACAGTCACGTCGGGCATCTCGACCAGCAAATCGTCCAGCTCAAGACCGTCTCGGTCCTCTGACTCGCAAGGAGTGCCATCGTGCCCGAGGAATCCGGCCGCATCTTCCGTGACGCCTGGATCACTGGCGTCAAGCGGCATTTCCCCGGCGAACCCAAGCCCGGGTACATCACGCCGTGGGAAGAAACGCCGGACTGGGAGCGGGCCAGCGCCACCGCGGTCTACGCGCAGGTGCGACAGTTCGTCGAGATCTCCGGTGGCAGCACTGCGAAACTGACCCGAGCGCAGAAGAGCCGCTTCGTGGCGTTGTGCTGGATCGCGCAGATCTACCAGCACATCCCGGACCCGAAGCCAGCGTACGTCGCCGATTGGGATCAGCTCCCGCAGTGGCAGCAGGAGACCGACGCGGACATTTTCGAGGCTATCGAGAAAGCAGTGAGCCCCGAGCAGTGACAGAGGAAGAATACGTCGAATACCTCGACGACGAACGCCGTCACTTCGCCTGGGTCATGCAGCACCACGGCGAAATGACCCCATCCGAAGCCGAAGCAGCCGCCCTGAAGCGATACCCCTACGAACCACCCGAAGCACCGTATCGCTGGCTGATCTTCCACGACCACGCCTGGCATTGGGCAATGTTAGAGATCCACGGAGAACTCTACTGGACCAAGCACCCAGAGCTGCTCCGCCCACCACCCGAATACTCCGCACTCAGCTAAGACTTCAACCCATTCCGCTGCAAAAACTCCTCAGCGATGTCCTTCGCATTCCGCTTCTCATCCGTGTACTGCACGTTCAACTCAGTCAACTGCTCAGTAGTCAACGCAGCCGAAACCCGGTTCAACGCAGCCGTCTCGGCAGCGTTCAACGTCCCCCGCGACACCAACGGCACGATGTTCTGCGCCGGGAACATGTGCTTGTCGTCCTCCAGCGGAACAAACCCATTGGAGGCGATAGTCGCCGACGTGCTGAACAGGTCCGCCACCTGCACGTCGCCCGACTTCAGCGCCGCCACCGTCACCGGACCGCCGGTGTCCGTGGTGCGGATTTCCTTGAACTCGCACCCGTACAGCTGCTTGATCCGGTCCTTCCACCGGCTGCTCCACTGGCCCGGACCGCCCATCACCAGGTCCTTGCAGCGCGGCCCGAGATCGGAGAACGTCTTCACCCCGGTGGCCGCGAGTTCCTTGCCCACCACGAGCAAATCCTTGTCCTGCGCGGGCGACTGCGCGAGAACCTCGAACCCAGCCGGGATTTTCTGCTTCAGCTGCGCATAAACATCTTCCGAAGTGGTCGCCGGGGTGTTCTTGTCGAAGTACCGCAGCAGGTTCCCCGAGTAATCCGGGACCACCGACAAAGACTTGTCCTGCAAGGCTTTCACCACGACCTCGCGACTGCCGACCGGCGGCCGGACCGTCACGTTGTGCGCGCCGACATTGCGCAAAGCCCCGGCGTAAATCTGGGCCAGCAAAGAGCTTTCCCCGACATCGGACGCACCGATGATGATATCGCCGGTACTGCCGCCCTCACCACCGCCGGACAGCGGGTTTCCGCACGCCGAAGCCACCAGCGCCAAGCCAGCAACCAGGATCCCCCACCGTTTCACGCCGCTCCTCCCGCAGCCACTGCCCGGCCGGACGCCGCCTGTGCGGCCAGCCGGACCCCCTTGGGCACCAATGCCCGCTGCGCCGCGGCGAGCAGCAGGTCGACCACGATCGCCAGCAGCGCGGTGAGAATCGCGCCCGCGACAACCTCGGTGTAGTCCAAAATGGCCAGTCCGTCGAGCAGGAACCGGCCCAGGCCGCCGAGACCGACGTACGCGGCCACCGCGGCGGTCGCGATCAGCTGCAGCACGGCGTTGCGGATTCCGCCCAGCACCAACGGAAGCGCGATCGGCACCTCTACTTGCCACAGCCGCTGCCAGCCGGTCATTCCGATTCCTTGCGCGGCGTCGACGACATCGTGTTCGGCCGCCTGCAGACCGGCGTACGTCCCGGCCAGCACCGGCGGAATCGCCAGCACCACCAGGCCGATGATCGTCGCCGTCGTGCTCTCGGTGAAGAGCAGGAACAGGAACGTGACCAGCCCGAGCGTCGGCAGCGCGCGGATCGCGTTGCCGACGCCGACCAGTACGACGCCGCCGCGGCCGGTGTGGCCGACGAACAGTCCGATCGGGATCGCGATCACCAGTGCGATGACCAGCGCCAGCGCGATGTAGCCGACGTGCTGGGCCAGCCGGACGAGAATGCCGTCCGAGCCCTGCCAGTTCGCGGCGGTGGTGAACCAGGTGAAGACGTCGCCGATCATCCCGCCACCTCCGCGGCCGGCGCGCGACCCGCTCTCTCCCAAGGTGTCAAAAGATTGCGCAGCAAAACCAAAAGCAGATCGACGATCAGCGCGAGCAGCATCGTCAGCACGATTCCGACCACGATCGGCGAGAAGTACTCCCGCTGGAATCCGTCGGTGAACAGCACGCCCAGCGCCCCGGTCCCGATCAGCGCACCGACGCTGACCAGGCTGATATTGCTCACCGACGCCACCCGGACCCCAGCCGCGAGCACCGGCACCGCGAGCGGCAGTTCGACGCTGAAGAACCGGCGCGGTCCGCGATATCCGATCGCCGTGGCAGCCGCGACGATGTGCGGCGGCACCGCTTCCAGCGCGTCGAGCACCGGGCGCACCAGCAGCGCGGTGGTGTAAATGGTCAGCGCGACGATCACGTTGACGCTGTCGAGAATCTTCGTTCCGATGATGCCGGGAATCACCACGAACAGCGCCAGCGACGGAATCGTGTACAGCAGATTCCCCACTACGAGCAGCACACTGCGCGCGGGCCGCCAGCTATGCCCGAGCCAGCCGAGCAGAATCGCCAGCACGATGCCCGCGACCAGCGGCACTAGCGCGAGATAGATGTTGTCGAGCAGATTGGCGAAGATCTCGCCGCGGTTGTTGGCGCTCGAAAGGTATCGGCCGAGCTCGCCGAAGAAGTCGCCCATCAGGACGCCTGCGGGGAGGCCTCGATTACATCCAAGACCTGGTGCGCGACCACCGTCCCGAGCACGCGGTTCTCCTCGTCCACGACGACGCCGAGGCTGGCGGGCGACGACAGCGCCGAGTCGAGCGCCCCGCGGATCGGCGTGCCCTGCACGTACAGCGATCCGCCTGCCACGAGGTCGGTTTCCGCCAACGGACCGTCCACAGTGGAGCCTGGCGGCAGCCACCCGCGCGGCTGCTTCTCGTCGTTCACCGCGAGCAGCCAGCCCTCCGACGGACCGTCGACCTTGCTGCCGAGTTCGATAGTGCGAGCCGGCGAAACCTCGACGCCGCTCGCCGGAAGGAACGAAAGCCCGCGATACCCGCGATCGCGGCCGACGAACGACGCGACGAAGTCGTCCACCGGATGCCGCAGCACCTCGGCCGGAGTGCCGTACTGCGCGAGCTTCCCGCCGACGCGCATCACCGCGACCTTGTCGCCGAGCCGCACGGCCTCGTCGATGTCGTGCGTGACGAACACGATTGTCTTGCCCAGCTGGGATTGCAGCCGCAGCAGCTCGTCCTGCAGCCCTTCGCGGACCACCGGGTCGACCGCGGAGAACGGCTCGTCCATCAGCAGCACCGGCGAATCAGCGGCAAGCGCGCGAGCCACGCCGACGCGCTGCTGCTGCCCGCCGGACAGCTGCGCCGGATACCGCTTCCCGAGTTCCGTCGGCAGGCCAACAGTCTCGAGCAGCTCGCCCGCGCGAGCGCGCGCTTTGCGTTTGTCCCATCCGGACAGCAGCGGCACGGTGGCGATGTTGTCGAGCACTGTCCGGTGCGGAAAGAGACCCGCGTGCTGGATCACATAACCGATGCCGCGGCGCAGCACCGCCGGGTCGCCTTCGCTGACGTCCTTGCCGTCCAGCAGCACCGCGCCCGAGGTCGGCTCGACCATCCGGTTGATCATCCGCAGCGAGGTGGTTTTGCCGCAGCCGGAGGGTCCGACGAACACCGTGATCGTGCCGTCTTCGACGGTCAGCGAGAGGCCGTCGACCGCGACCGTGCCGTCCGGATAGCGTTTGACGACGTCTCGGAATTCGATGGTCACAGACTTCTCCCCACGTCCGGTGCAGAGTCCGACGGTAGCCCACTCGCGCAGCCTTGGCAGCCCGTCCCGGAGGGTGGCCTACTACCCTCGAACCCCGTGACCGCCCTAGACGACGTCCTCGCCGCACACGGCGCCGCCGTCCGCCCGCTCTACGAAGTGCTAGGCCTGCTGCGCAGCGGCTCGTACGAGTTGCCCGACCTAGTGCGGCTCACCGCTGCCCCGCGCCGAAGCGTCGAAGACCTGTTGGCGGCGCTGGAACCGGACCTGGAACGCTCCCCCGCCGGCGTCCGGATCGCCCCCCAAGCGCGCCCCGCCTACGCGTCTTACTCCCTGCCCTCTCTGCCCGACCCCCTCGACGCAGCCGTCGCCGCCCAGCCCGCCCTGCTCACCATGCTGGCCGAACGAATCGCCGCCGTCCCGCCGCCGCTAGCCGCCCTGGACCACGTGCAAGCGACCCCGGAGACGGTGCTGCGCCGCGCATTGTGGCTGAACTCTCGCTACGACCTCCGCCGCAGCAAGGTCCTGTTCCTCGGCGACCACGACCTGACCTCCCTTGCCGTGCGCGCAGTGTGCCCGGAAGCCGAACTGTCCGTAGTGGACCTGGACGAACGCGTCCTGTCCTACCTGGACACAACCGGCGAACGCACCATCTTCACCGCCCACGCCGACCTGCGCGTGGGCCTGCCGCCCGCCCTGACCGGCAAAGCAGACCTGGTGTTCAGCGACCCGCCCTACACGCCAGAAGGCATGGGCCTCTTCGCCGCCCGCGCGGTGCAGGCTTTGAAGGAACCCACCGAAGGCCGAATCCTCCTAGCCTACGGCTACAGCCCACGCCACCCCGCCCTAGGCGCACAGGTACAGCGTTCCCTAGCCACCCTTGGCCTGACCTTCGAAGCGATCCTCCCCGACTTCAACCGCTACACCGGCGCACAAGCAATCGGCAGCGCAGCGGACTTGTACGTCTGCCAACCCACCGCCAAAGCGAAAAAGTCCTTCGCCCGCAAGGGAAGCTCCGCGATCTACACCCACGGCCCGCAGTCAGTAGAATCGGCCGCGACTAAACCGGGCCTGCTGGCAGCCGCCCGAGAAATCGCCTCCGAAGGCGGCCTAGCCCTGGAAACCCGCCCCGTCGGCTGGGCCACGTCCGGCCCGGAAGGCGACGCCGTCGCCATGGACCTCTCGGCAGATCCCGGCCCATGGCTCCTGCGCACCCTGCTGGGCACGAACGCCCGCCGCCTGGCGCTGCTGGTACCGAACAACCACCCCGACCTCGCAGACGCCGCCGCCCAAGCAGCCCTGACGTCGCTGGTGGCGGACAAATATCGGCTGCGCCTGCTCCGCAGCACCCCCGACAACCGCCACGCAATCGTCGCGGCAGACGTAGTGGACCACCCGTCCGACCTGCTGACCCGAGCCCACGCGAGGCTGGCGAACGCCGCACTGAACGTCCCCGCGGACTTGGCGGACCTGCGCCTGGTGGACGTGCCACGACACCGGCTGGCGGAGCTTCTCCCCGACTGAACCCAGCGCAACTGGGGCGCCAGGGTGAAGCAGCTGGGGCGGCCAGATTGAAGACCTCGTAGCGGCCAGATCGCAGTCCCCGCCCCGCACCAGCGCAATCACCTCGCCCGAACTCGCGCGTCGCCAGCCAGGCCGTGAGGGCCACCCTGCAGGACTCTGATTCCCTCAGGGCCCCCCTCACGACCAGCACGGCCGTGAGGGGCCCCTTCACGGAACTAGATTCCCTCAAGGACCCCTTCACGGACCGCCCCCACCCCACCCGGCCCGCGAACCCAACACAACCAACCACCCAACCCCCCGCGCACCACCCACCCACCCGCAGCCCGCGCACCCAACCCCACCAACGCACCCACACCACCCCCGCACCCCGATACGAAGCCAAAAATGCAGTCTGCGGGGGCTTGTCAAGGCATCTTTCCCGCCTTGACAAGCCCCCGCAGACTGTCATCACAATGAGCTTCGGGGTGCCCCACTAAACAAGGCGCAATGTCGCCCCCAGGCGACGAGCCGCCCCCTAAAACAACTCCCCAGCCAACTCCCGATAAACCCGAATCACCTCATCGTCATAAACCTGCAACCGCACCCCCGGCAACCCAGGATGCATCTGGTACTTCCCCGTAACCACCTGCACCACAACATGATCCGCCCCAGCCGCCACATGCTCCCCCAACCTCCGAGCAACCGCGCCGACACCCCCCAACGCGACCACTTCGTCAATCAACCGATCAGACCCGGCCAAATCCTCCTCCGAATACCCCAACCGCCGCAAATTGCTCACATAATTGCTCAACCCCAAATAAGGATTCTCCACCCGAGGCCGAGCCACCTCCCGAGCCCGAACCAGATCCGAATCCACCACCACCTTCTGCTCGGGAGCCACAAACCCGCCAGCCCCCACCGCCTCCCGAGCCACCCTCGTATGCCCAGGCGGAACCAGATACGGCACCACCCCACCAGCCCTCTCCGCAGCCAACTCCAGCATCCTCGGCCCTAACGCAGCGAGCACCCGCCCAGAAACCGGCACCCCGCCCTCATCCAACACATCGAGAAACCGCCGAACCGCATCCATCGGCCGCGCATACCCCGCCGACTGCTCCCGATGCCCAGCCCCGATCCCGAGCACGAACCGGCCAGGAAACCTCGACGTCACCCGCTGATACGAAGCAGCCAGCACCGCCGGATCCCCCGACCACACATTGATGATGCTCGACCCCACCACCAACGACTCGGTAGCCCCCAGCAACTCGTCAATCCCCGCCAGATCGACCCCAGGCCCACCGAGCCACAGCCCCGAGTACCCCAGCTCCTCGATCCCGGCAGCCATGGCCGGAGTAGTCAACGCCCCGACCTGCCAAACCCCATACCCGCGCAATCCGATCTTCATGAAGACCACCGTGGCCACCAAAAAATGGACCAGCAAGTCCAAAGCAGAGCCAAAAAAAGGCTCCCCGGCACCAAAGCCGGGGAGCCTTTCCCGAGAAAAAAACCTCAGCCAGTCACGCCATCCTGCTCAGCAGCCTTGGCCACCGCGGCCGCCACCTCCGGCGCAACCCGAGGGTCCAACGGACTCGGCACGATCCGATCCCGCCCGAGATCATCCGAAGCCACCGCAACGATCGCCTCCGCGGCGGCCAGCTTCATGTTCTCCGTGATCGCCCGCGCCCCCGCGTCCAGCGCCCCCCGGAACACCCCGGGGAACGCCAGCACGTTGTTGATCTGGTTCGGGAAGTCGCTCCGCCCAGTAGCGACGATCGCCGCGTGCTGCGCGGCCACCGCCGGATGCACTTCCGGGTCCGGATTGGACAGCGCGAACACGATCGAGTCATCCGCCATCGTCGACAGCAGCGACGGGTCGATCGTCGCCCCGGACAGGCCGAGGAACACGTCCGCCCCGCGCAACGCCTCGGCCAGCCCGCCGGTCAGCCCTGCCTTGTTCGTGGTCTCCACCAGCTGCCGCTTGATCGGGTTCAGGTCGTCGCGCCCGGCGTGCACGATGCCGCGCGAGTCGAGCACCGTCACGTCCGCGACGCCGGCCGCGAGCAGGATCTTCGCGCAGGCCACCCCAGCCGCGCCCGCTCCGGACACCACGACTCGCTCGCCGGCGATGTCGCGGTCGAGCACCAGATTCGCCCCGCGCAGCGCGGCGAGCGTGACGATCGCGGTGCCGTGCTGGTCGTCGTGCATGACCGGGCAGTCCAGCGCTTCCTTGAGCTTGTCCTCCAGCTCGAAGCAGCGCGGCGCGGAGATGTCCTCGAGGTTGACCGCGCCGAACGACGGGCGCAGCCGGACCAGGGTCTCGACGATCTCGTCGACGTCGGTGGTGTCGAGCACCAGCGGGATCGAGTCCAGCCCGCCGAAGGTCTTGAAGAGGACCGATTTGCCCTCCATGACCGGCAGTGAAGCGCTCGCGCCGATGTCCCCGAGCCCGAGCACCGCGGTGCCGTCGCTGACCACTGCCACGAGCCGGTCCGCCCAGGTGTACCGCTTCGCCTTGGCCGCGTCCTCGGCGATCGCGCGGCTCACCTTCGCCACGCCGGGCGTGTAGGCGATCGAGAGGTCGCGCGGGTCGGAGATCGGCCGGGTCGCCGCCACGGAGAGCTTGCCGCCCTCGTGCCCGGTGAAGATCTCGGCGTCGGTCACGGCCGCGACGGTGCTGGCCTGGTCGGTCATCGGGGTTCCTGTCGTGGGAATGACGGAAGCGGGCGGATGGGTCTGGGTCATCGAACGTACTCCTGGGACTGCGAGCGGGGGACCACCTGGTCGACGGGCGAACACGCCCGTCGCGTGTGGGAACTCGTCCTCCGGACGGCAGCCCAGCGCGGTAGCGCCGGCCTGTCGGCGAGGCGTCTGCACGGCCATCCGATCCGTGGGGTGTGGCGATGGCCGCCGACGCTGCGGTTCGTCAATCATGACAGGCCCCCGGTCGGACCCGACCCCTCGGTGCGGCTCATGTCACAGATTCGCGATTCCCAAGACGTCCGTCCGGTTTCGGAAGCAGTTCCGTTCCGGGTCCGGAAATCGCACTCGATATGGTGACGGCCATGGACTTCCGCCCGCTCAAGGTCCCCGACGCTTTCGAGTTCGTCCCGCGCGTCTTCCCCGACGAACGCGGGCTCTTCGTCGCGCCGTTCCAGGAGGAGGCGTTCGTCCGCGCGGCCGGGCACCCGCTGCGGGTCGCGCAGACGAACCACAGCGTTTCCCGAGCGGGCTCGATCCGCGGCGTGCACTTCGCCGACACCCCGCCGGGACAGGCGAAGTACGTCTACTGCCCGAGCGGTTCGCTGCTGGATGTGGTGGTGGACCTGCGCGTCGGCTCGCCGACGTTCGGCGAATGGGACTCGGTGCGGATCGACTCGGCCGAGTTCCGCGCGGTGTACGTCGCGGAGGGCATCGGGCACGCCTTCATCGCGCTGGAAGACAACACCGTGATGGCATATCTCTGTTCGGAGCCGTACAACCCGGCAGGCGAGCACGGCATCAACCCGCTCGACCCGGCACTGGACCTGCCGTGGCCCGCCGGACTGGCGCCCATTGTGTCCGAAAAGGACAAAGCAGCGCCGACCCTGGCCGAAGCGCTCGGCCAGGGCCTGCTGCCCTCGTACGCGGATTGTGTGGCGTACTACGAAAAGCTGCGGTCAGCGCACCGCTAGGCGCGCACGCCGTCCTCGGCGATGACCCGTTCGATATTGCGCTCGGCCAGCGCGGTGATCGTCACGAACGGGTTCACGCCGGTGCTGCCCGGAATCAGCGAACCGTCCATCACGTACAGATTCCGGTACCCCTTCACGCGCCCGTAGTTGTCCGTCGCGTCGCCGAGCACCAATCCGCCGAGCGGGTGGTAGGTGAAACGGTTCTCGAACGCCCGCGTGTCGCCGAAGAGGTCGTAGCGGTAGATCGTGGAATTCGCCTTGTTGATCCGGTCGAACAACGACTTCGCCGCGTCGATCGACGGCTGCCCCTGGTCCGGCGTCCACTGCAGTTTCGCCGAATCGCTGGCGGCGTCGTAGGTGAAGTGGCCGCGCTCCGGGTTCTTGGTGATCGCCAGGTACAGGCTCGCCCACGTCTCGAGGCCGGCGGGCACCGGCGCGATCTCGGCGAACACCGGATGCGTCGGGTTGTCCCAGTCGTCGATGCCGAGCGCGGGCATTCCGGCCTCCAGGCTGCCGGTCGTGTCCCACACGTGGTTGGCCCGGCCGAGCATCACGTTGCCGTTGGTGCCCCAGCCCTGGCCGACGGCCTCGGACAGCCGCGGCAGCCGTCCGGTGTCGCGGGCGCGCACCAGCAGTTCGGTCGAACCGAGGCTGCCCGCGCCGAGGAAGAGGTACTTCGTGGACAGGTGCTTGGTGGAGAGCACGTTGCCGAGCGCGTCGGACTCGCGCACGACGAGCGTGTACGTGCCGTCCGGCTGCTGAATGATCTCGCGGACCTGGTGCAGCGTCTGGATGGTCACGTGCCCGGTGCCGAGCGCGGCGGCGAGATACGTCTTGTCCAGCGAGCGTTTGCCGTGGTTGTTGCCGTAGATGACCTCGGACGCCAGCGCCGAACGCTCGACGGTGCCCGCCTCTTCCTTCTTCATGTACTCGAAGTCGTAGACGCTCGGCACGAACGTGGTCTTCAGCCCGGTTTTCTGCGCGGCTTTCCGGGAAACCCGCGCGAACTGATACGACTTGCAGGTCTCGAACCAGTCCTCGTCGATGTGGTTCACGCCGAGACCGGCGTTGGCGCGCGGGTAGTACTTGCCGTACATCTCGTCGGCGTCCACCTGCGGCAGGATTTCCTCGAAGTACGAACGCTTCGGCTGCACCGCCATCGCGCCGTTCACCAGCGATCCGCCGCCGACGCCGCGCCCGACGTACACCGACATCCCGCCGTAGTTCACCCGGTCCAGCACTCCGGCGTACGGATCGATGTCGTGGTTCGCGACGTCCAGCCACAGGAACGAGGCGAGCGGCGCTTCAGTGCGCTTCTTGAACCACATCGACCGCCGGTCCGGCTTCAGCATGTCGCAGAAGACCTTGCCGTCCGGGCCGGGTTCGTTCCACAGCTGGCCCATTTCGAGCATCACCGTGGGCACGCCCGCCTCGCCGAGCCGCAGCGCGGTGACCGCCGCGCCGTACCCGGTGCCGATCACCACCGCGGGCGAATAGTCCGGCAGCGGCGCGACGGTCGCGGCCCGCGCGGTCGTCGCCGAAATGCTGGTCAGTCCGAGGGCCGCGGCGGAGTTCAGCGCGGCGAGGCCGAGGAATCGGCGACGGTTGAGGGAGGCCATGCCCGGCATGCTGACGTGGTGCCGAGCACCCTGGCAAGGCTAAAACGAACGCTATTCGCATTTGCCCAGTAAACGGTGTTAATTTTCACTCGCCCGGGGGAACGGGAAGTACAGGTTTCGCCGGTCAGGCGGCTTTCCGGGGCGTGACCCACACGGTGATCGTCGCGGTGACCACTTCGGCCCCGCGGGCGTCCACGATCCGCACCGGAACCGGAAGATCGAATCCCTCGGAACCGAACTCGGGGATCTCCGGCAATTCGGCGATCGCCCGCAGCCCGGTTTCGGCTTTCGCGACGTAACTCACTTCCATGCCCTTGGGCAGCCACCGATGCGTGGCCGGGACGGTGGCCTCGGCCAGCATGCCCATCGCGATTTCGGCGAGGTTGCAGGCGGCGATCGCGTGGAAGGTCTTGATGTGGTTGTGGACACCCCACCACTTCGGCGCGGTCACCGAACAGTGCCCGGGGCGGATCTCCCGGATGCTCGGCAAGACGGTGCCGAAGTAGGGCACGCGCAGGCACATCGCGGCGGAAAACAGCTGCTTGCCACCGGGTTTGGCGGCCAGCTTGCGCCACAGCCCGTACGTCGACGGCGAACCCATCAGCACCTCCCAGGTGAAGTTACTCGTCAGTAGCCTCGCATACGACGAGCCTGCCGGGCAAACCCGCCCCGGCTATATTCGGCCGCGTGGCACATCGGCTCTTTCTTCTCCGGCACGGCCAGACCGAATGGTCGTCGAACGGCAAGCACACCGGGCGCACCGACATCCCGCTGACCCCGGCGGGCGAGGACCAGGCGCGCGCGGCGGGCGGCACCCTGCGAACCCTGCTCGGCGGACCCGGGCTGGTGCTTTCCAGCCCGCGCGGCCGCGCGCTGCGCACGGCGGAACTCGCCGGCCTGCGCGTGGACGAGGTCACCGAGGACCTGGCCGAATGGGACTACGGCGACTACGAAGGCGTCACCACGCCGGAGATCCGCGAGACGGTTCCGGATTGGACCGTCTGGACCCGCCCGATCCCCGGCGGCGAAAGCGCGGAGGACGTGCAGGCGCGCGCGGACAAGGTGCTCGACCGGGCCCGGCGCGAAATCGAGAACGGCGACGTCGTCCTGGTCGGGCACGGGCACTTCAGCCGCGTGCTCGTCGCGCGCTGGCTCGGCCTGCCCGGCACCGCGGGCGTCCACTTCGGACTGGACCCGGCCGGTCTCGCGGTGCTCGGCGACGAGCGCGGCGAACCGCAGATCGAGCACCTGAACCTGCTGCCCGCGTTGGAGGGATGAAGTGACCGACCCCCGCGTGCGGCGGATCAAGCCGGAAGACGTCGACGCCGTCGTGGAGCTCGTCTACGCGCTGGCCGAGTACGAACGCGCCCCGCAGGAATGCCATCTCACCTCCGAGCAGCTGCACGGCGCGCTGTTCGGCGAGGCGCCCGCGCTGTTCGGCCACGTGGCCGAAGCGGACGGCGAGATCGCCGGATTCACCTTGTGGTTCTTGAACTTCTCGACTTGGCGCGGCACGCACGGGATCTACCTGGAAGACCTGTACGTGCGCGAGGAGCAGCGCGGTTCGGGCCTCGGCAAGGTGCTGCTGGCGACGCTGGCCGCGGAGTGCGTGGACAAGGGCTACCACCGGCTGGAGTGGTCGGTGCTCAACTGGAACCCGGCGGTCGGGTTCTACCGGGCGCTCGGGGCATTGCCGCAGGACGAGTGGTCGGTGTATCGGCTGACGGACGAGCCGTTGAAGGTGCTCGCCAAAGAAGCGTGAGACTCGTGAGTGCCTACGCCGGTTAGAACCGGCGTAGGCACTCACGACCGCTTACGGCGTCGGCAACGGCAGCCCCGGCAAGCTTTGATCCGCCGGGACAACGCCGTCGACCAGGTAGTCGTCGACCACCTTGTCCACGGCCTTGTTGCCGCCGATTCCGTAGATGCCGTGGTCGCCTTCCCCGGTGACGGTCAGCATCCGCGAGTTCTGGAACGCGGCATGCGCCTTCCGCGCACCTTCGATCGGCGTGGCCGGGTCGTGCTCGGACTGGACGATCACCACCGGCGGCACGCCCTTCCCGTTCAGCACCGGCATCGGCCGCGGCTGTCCCGGCCAGAACGCGCAGACCTGGAGCCCCATCCACAACGAACTGTCCAGGGTGATGCCCCGGTCGAGGTATTCCTGCGACCGGCGGATCAGCGACTGCCGGTCCCCCTTCCACGGCCCGTCATTGCACAGGGTGGTGATCAGCGTCGACACCATCGCGTCGTCAGCACCAGCCTGCGCCGCTACGCCCATCGGGCCGGTCTTCTTCGCCTCCGACAACGTCTTGCCGAGCGCCGCCCGGGCGTCGCCCTTCGCCTGCGCCGAAACCCGCGCGTCGGTCAGCGTTTTGACCCGGACCAGCACGGAGGCGATGGCCGGGAACTGGCTCTTGGCCTTGAGCGCGCCGATGATGAAGGAGTCCAGCGCGACCGCGCCGAGCTTCGTGCCGTTCACCTCGACCGGCGCGCGGGTCAGCGCGTACCGGACGCTTTCGTAGGTCTGCCGGGCCGCCTCGCCGCTGGTGCCGAAGTGGTATTCGGCGTCGTAGCGCGCCAGCCACGGCATGAAGTCCTGCCGCCAGCGGCGTTCGTAGCCCACCGGCTGGAAGTCGAACGACTGCTGCCAGCTGCCGGTGAACTGGGTCGAGGAATCCAGCACGAACCGGCCGGTGTGCCGCGGGAACTGCTGGGCGTAGTGCGCGCCGAGCCAGGTGCCCGCCGAGTACCCGATCCAGTTGATCCGTTCCCGGCCGAGCAGAGTGCGCAGCAGGTCGAGATCCCGGACGTTCTGGAAGGTGCTGATCAACGACCCCAGCTCGCCCGCGGCCCGGTGGCAGGCGGTCGCGGTGTACCGGGTCGCGTCGACGATCTGGTTCAGATTGCGCGGATCGCGGTCCCGCGGATCAAGGTCCGCGCCGGTGCCGAACGCTCCGCCGCAGCTGACGTTCGTGCTGCGGCCGGTGCCGCGGGTGTCGATGCCGATGATCTCCTGGTGCTCGCGCAGTTTGTCTTGGCCGCGCAACAGCACCGGGAACCAGCGGCCGGGGCCGCCGGGGCCGCCCGGGTTGGTGAGCACCGACGCCGTGGTGGCGCCGGTGGACTTGAGCCTGCTGATCGCGATGGTCAGGTACTGCCCGTCGTCCGGGCGGTCCCAGTCCCGGGGCGTGCGATAGCTGGAGCATTCGAGCCCCGAGATGTCGGTGCCCGGCGGCAGGTCGGCCAGCTCGCCCGGTGCGCAGGCGTGCCAGTCCAGCACCTGCCCGGTGTAGCGGGCCGGGACCTCGGCGGCACCAGGACTCGCCACTGCCGGAGCCGCACCGGCGAGCAGTCCGCACAGGGCCGCCGTGCTGGTCACGACGAGACGCAGTCTCCTCATGGGTTCCCCTCTTCGGAATTCGGGTGAATTCGGTTGCGCAGTCCCGATTCCATCGGCTGAGGGGTGCCGCTACCAGTGCCGCCGCGTCACCTGTCCGCTATGACGTGACGTCACTGTCGCTCAATCCTGTTCGCGGCGCTCCCGCTCGGCACGCCGCCCCGCGAGACCGCCGCGCTCGGCCGCTTCTTCCTCGGTCTCGTCGTCGTGCATTCCGAGCGCCCACGCCCGCGACGGACGGCGGAACAGCAACACCAGCGCCGCCAGCCCGCACAGCCCGATCGGCACGCCCCACAGCGGCTGTCCGGACGGCCCCAGCAGGTACCAGCCGACCCCGATCAACAGCAGCGCCACGACGACGCCGGGCGAACGCGCCCACGTCTGGCCGAGCAGCAGTCCGACCGAAGCGGCCAGGAAGATCAGCGCGAGAACCGCGTAGGTGCCGAATTCCGCCCACACGTTGTTGCCCGGGATCGGCGGGGTCCGCAATCCGTGCACCAGCAGCACCACGCCGAAGACCAGCAGGCCCAGCCCGGGCAGCCCGGTCAGGACGCCGGCGAGGCGGACCTCGAACGGGGTGGGCGGCGGATTCTCGGGATGAGACACGGTCGCGGCCCTTTCAGCTGCTGTGCGGAACTTCGCGGGAACTTGCCGGGGCACAGCCACCCGACCAGCGCGAGTCACCGTGCGTGAGCACTACCGATCGTATGCCACCCGGTCGGCCGTTTTCCGGGGCGGCGGCCGAAGAGAAAATCGGGGTAGTCGTCGATGAGCGGGCGGTCGGCCCGGGTGCACTTGTCACGACGCGCGGAGTTTTCGCCGTCTGCAGAGGAGGACCGCCCGCCACAGGGTCGCCACAGGTCACCGAGCCGGGACGGCGTGCGCAAGCGGCTGAGCTTCGCGTCACCATGTGGCGCTGGAGGTACGTCCGCCGGGCGGAAAGCACTTACCCTGCGGTAGTGCGCGCCATCCTTGTCGTGAACCCCCAGGCCACCTCGACCACCGCGGGTGGCCGGGACGTGCTGGCGCACGCGCTGGCCAGCCAGGTGAAGCTGGACGTCGTCGAAACCGACTACCGCGGGCACGCGCTCGCGGTGGCCCGTTCGGCGGCGAGGGACGGCTACGACCTGGTGGTGGCGCACGGCGGCGACGGCACGGTCAACGAGGTCGTCAACGGCCTGCTCGCCGATTCCGCGGGCGCTCCCGGACGCTCCGGGTCCGTCCCGATGCTCGGCGTCGTGCCGGGCGGCTCGGCCAACGTGTTCGCGCGCGCGGCCGGACTGCCCGCCGATCCGGTCGAGGCGACCCACCAGCTGCTCACCGCGCTGGAAACCGAACGGACCCGGCGGATCGGCCTCGGGCTGGCCGACGGGCACTGGTTCACCTTCAACGCGGGGCTCGGCTGGGACGCCGACGTCGTCGGCCGCGTCGCGAAACGGCGCGGCAAGCAAACCAGCGCGAGCCTCTATCTGCGGGCCGCCGTCCGCTCCTACTTCCGTCCTCCGCTCGGGCGCCCGGCGCTGACCGTCCGGATCCCCGGCGAGGAGCCGGCCGAGGCGGTGACCGCGTTCGTGTCGAACACCGATCCGTGGACTTACCTCGGGGAACGTCCGGTCCACCTCAACTCCGGCTGCTCGTTCGAGACCGGATTGGGCCTGTTCGCGTTGAACGGTCTGCGATTGCCCACCGTGTTCACGCATGTACGGCAAGCTCTCCTCACGGAGAGCGATCAGCACGGCCGCCGTCTGCTCCGCCGCGACGATGTGCCTCTGATCCGCATCGACGCAGCTGAACCGGTCAACTTCCAGGTCGACGGGGACCTCGTCGGGCAACGCACCCGGGTCGAGTTCCAGAGCGTTCCCGATGCACTCACCGTAGTCGGATAGCCGAGTGACCACTGATCGCCCGCGGCAAAGTGCGCCCTGCCGCTCGGCGACGCAAACCCTCCGTTCACCGCACCGGCCTTCCGGCGAGCGGACATTTTCAGAACGAAACCGCAGGTCAGAGGCATAGCTCGGCCGGGTGAGCTGACTCACCGATCTTGTCGAAACCCTTGTCGAACGCGGTGCTTCGTGAAAGCATTCACAAGCACCCAAAAACACGACCGCCACTACTGTGGCGCGGCCCTCCCGCGTCACTGTGAAGGAGCTCACGAACATGGACTGGCGCCACGACGCGGCCTGCCGAGATGAGGACCCCGAGCTGTTCTTCCCGGTGGGAACCAGCGGTCCGGCTCTGTTGCAGGTCTCCGAGGCGAAGGCCGTGTGCCACCGCTGCCCCGCGGCTTCCGACTGCCTGGCCTGGGCTTTGGCCAGCGGCCAGGACGCCGGCGTCTGGGGCGGAATGAGCGAAGACGAGCGACGCGCGCTCAAGCGCCGCCGTACGCACATCGGCACGCGTACCACCGCCTGAGTCTTTACGACTCAGCTGCAGCACCCAGAATCGCAAGCACCACCACCTCGGACCGGACTTTCGCCCGGCGGGCATTCGCGTGCCCGTGCCGCACATGGCGACACATACCCGGTTCGAGCGTAACAACCGAGGTCGGCCACCCCGCATCCGGGTGCCGCCTCACCCAGGACTATCCAAGTCCTCCCGCGGAACGTTGAACGGGCCGGTACCGCCGAGCTTCACGGGTACCGGCCCTTCAACGCGTCTGGGGTCCGATGTGGACGCACTCAGACTTCGAGCGCCCAGCGCACGTAACGTGTCTTCGGCGTGAATCCGGCGCGCGCGAAAACTCCGGGCGCTCCGGACGGGCTCGCCGAATCCACCACCAGACTGGCTTGGTCGTAGCCGTTTTCGGCGGCAGCCCGCAACGCACACCCGATCGCCGCGCTGGCGAGCCCGCGGCTCCGGTCAGCGGGGCGGGTTCCGATCACCATGAAGTGCGCGTCGCGAATTCCCGTCGCCTCGGAGTCAGCGGCCCAGGAGTTGGCCAGCACGAGACTCGCCGGAACCCCGGTTTCCTTGTCCCGCAGCAGGAAGCTGAGTTCCGGCCGCAGGGTGTGGTTGGCGGGCTTGTTCTGCCACGCCTCCTTCGACAGCGGCGCTGCGGACCAATGGTCCACAAAGGACTCGTTGCGGACGAGCCGGAACTCGTCCGCGTTCTCCGCCGACCACTGCTCGGCCTGAAACCCGTCGGGCACCGCCGCGACGGGGCCGCCGAGCGGATGCTCCATCCGCTGGAAATAGCGGACCGGCGCGAACCCTTGCGAGCGAACGAGTTCCGGCACCCCCGCGATGTGCTCGGCTTTGTGGACGTCCACCACCAGCCTGAGCGCCGGGTGCCGCGCCGCGTGCACGATCTTCGCGGCGTCGATCCCGGCCGCCACGAGCGTGGTGCCGATTCCGCGACGGCGGTACGCCGGATGAACCCCTCCGTCGAGAAGCATCCGGTCGACCTCGTCCGCGAATTGCTTGTAGCGGATCTTCATGTAGCCGACCATGCGCTCGCCGTCGAAGGCGGCGAGACTCGCGCGTTCGAGATCGGCGTACGGATCGACCAGTTCCTGGAGAGTGTCTTCCGCGGTGTAGTACTCGCCGATCCGGTCGACCGTTTCGATGGCGTTGAGCAGATCGGCCGAGGACTGGGCGTCCGCTTTCGTGAGCGGCCGCCACGTGACGTCAGGCATGCGCCGGACAGTAATCCGGCGTCACCAGGCTGTCGCCGGATTTTCTAGAGCCGCCGCGACAACGGGATCCGCAGCGCCGCTTCGGTGCCCGGCACCCGGTTGCCCGCCTCGTCGGTCCGGACCTGGCGCAGCGAAAGCGACCCGCGCAGCTCCGATTCGACCAGAGTCCGCACGATCTGCAGGCCCAGCCCGTCGCTGCGCTCCAGCGAGAACCCGGACGGCAGCCCGCGGCCGTTGTCGCGGATCAGGATGTCCAGCCAGCGCGCCGACCGCTCCACGATCAGCTCGACCTTGCCCGGCCGTCCCTGCGGGAACGCGTGCTCGATCGCGTTCTGCACCAGTTCGGCCAGCACCATCACCAGCGGCGTCGCGATCTCGGCCACGACCACGCCGAACGAGCCCTTGCGGCTCATCCCGACCTTCGATTCCGCGGTGGCGACCTCGCCGACCATCGGGAGCACGTTGTCGAGCAGCTTGTCCAGGTCCACGCGCTCGTCGACGGAGATCGACAACGCCTCGTGCACCATCGCGATCGACGACACCCGCCGCACCGATTCGCCCAGCGCCAGCCGGGCCTCGTCGCTCGTGGTGCGCCGCGATTGCAGCCGCAGCAGCGCGGCGACGGTCTGCAGGTTGTTCTTCACGCGGTGGTGAATCTCGCGGATCGTGGCGTCCTTCGACATCAGCGCGCGGTCGCGGCGCTTGACCTCGGTGACGTCGCGGACCAGCACCAACGCACCCGCGGGCTGTCCGGCCGGGCGCAGCGGCAGCGCACGGAACAGGACCACCGCACCACGCTTCGAATCGGCCTCGGTGCGGGTGGACGGCTTGCCGTCGAGGGCCTCGATGATCCGGTGCGACACCTCGGTGGCGTCGAACGGGTCGCGGATCAGCGACCGGGTGAGCGGGGCCAGCCGCTGCCCGACGAGGTCCGATTCGTGGCCCATCCGGTGGTAGGCGGACAGGCCGTTCGGGCTGGCGAAGACGACGGTGCCGGCCTGGTCGAGCCGGACGAGGCCGTCGCCGACGCGCGGGCTGGTGTGCGTGTCGGTCTGGTTGCCGCCGGCGGGCGGGAAGGTGCCGTCCACGATCATCTGGCACAGGTCGCCCGCGCTGCCGAGGTAGGCGATCTCCAGCGGGCTCGGCACGCGCGGCGCGGCGAGGTTGGTCTCGCGGCTCAGCACGGCGATCACCTCGCCGCCGAAGCTCACCGGCACCGCTTCGCGGCGCATCGGCAGGTCGCGGTACCAGTGCGGGTCTTCCTCGCGGCAGATCTTCACCTCGCGCATGGCCTTGGCCAGCTGCGGGTGCTCGTCCACGGTGAACCGGGTGCCGACGACGTCCTCGGGATGCGCGGTCGGCGCGGTGGTCGGCCGGGCGTGCGCGACGCACACGAAATCGCCGCCCTCGGGCTGGTGTTCGGCGGAAACCGGAACCCAGAGCAGGAAATCGGCGAACGAAAGGTCGGCCAGCAGCTGCCACTCCGCGACGACGGTCTGCAGGTGGTCAGCCGCTTCGCCGGGGAGGCCGGTGTTCTCGGCGAGCAGGTCGGAAAGGGTCGACACGGCTACCGGCCGCCCTCGAATGCGGTGTGTTCGTTCATGCCTGCGCACCTCCTGAGTCCATCCAACCAGAGCGTACGGCGGGCGCCACCGAGGTGTGGAGGAGCCGCATGACACACTTGAGCGGTTGACCCGTGCCCGGCCGGTGTGTCGCACCCCGCCCCGGGCCACTCAGCGGACACCCGAGGAGAGAACATGTCGAAGCGCGCCCGCAAGCGTCGCGACCGCAAGAAGAACGGCGCCAACCACGGCAAGAAGCCCAACGCCTGAGTCCGCGCCAGGACCTGACACGGCCCCCGCACCTGATCGGTACGGGGGCCGTTGTCGTGGTGGTCAGTCGCGGCTGGTGCGCTGTTCCACGGTGATCTCGGTGCGCTCCACGGTGACGCCGCCCTGCGTGGCGACGGTCTGCCGGATCGACGCGCGCAGCCTGCTCTTCAGCTCCGCCGGGGCGAGGTCGCCGCCGCATTTGCGGGCCAGCAGGTGCTTGAGCTGCTCGTCGATGCCGTACTCCTCGAGGCACGGCGGGCAGTCCTCGATGTGCCTGCGCAGTTCCGCGTCCCGCTCCGGACTGCATTCGCGGTCCAGCAGCAGGTAGATCTCCGCGAGCGCGTCCTCGCAGGGCATCTTCTCCGCGGGCACGTCTTCCGAGCTCATCGTTTCGCCACCTCCTCGCGGTTCCCCCGGATGAAGCCGCGCTCGCGCGCGACGTCGGCCAGCAGGTCGCGCAGCTGCGCGCGGCCGCGGTGCAGCCTGGACATCACGGTGCCGATCGGAGTGTCCATGATCTCGGCGATCTCCTTGTACGCGAAGCCCTCGACGTCGGCGAGGTAGACCGCGAGCCGGAACTCCTCGGGCAGCTTCTGCAAAGCCGCCTTCACGTCGGTGTCCGGGAGGTTGTCCATCGCCTCGACCTCGGCCGAGCGAAGACCGGCGGAAGTGTGGCTTTCCGCCCTGGCGATCTGCCAGTCGCTGATCTCGTCCGTGGGCTGCTGCACCGGCTGCCGCTGACGTTTGCGGTAGCCGTTGATGTAGGTGTTGGTGAGGATGCGGTACATCCACGCCTTGAGGTTCGTGCCCGCCTTGAAGGACGCGAACGCCGCGTACGCCTTCAGGTAGGTCTCCTGGACCAGGTCCTCGGCGTCGGACGGGTTGCGGGTCATCCGCATCGCGGCCGCGTATAGCTGGTCGAGCAGGGGCATCGCGTCGCGCTCGAAGCGCTCGGCGAGCTCCAGTTCGTCGGCCGCCGTCTCCGGCGCGGAGTTGGGGGTGCTCGGCAAACCGTTCCCTTCCCGTTCGGCGTCGATGCGCGTCTGCGCATACGGCAGCACCGAGTTTACGCGGGGGTTCGGGAAGCCGGTCCCGGGACGGCTCCTGCTGGCGCGGGGAGTGGCGAGCGTGGTGGTCACGATGGGTGTAACAGAACGTGCCGACCGGGCATTCCCGGACGGTTTCGTAGACTCGCCGCCATGGCGGGCAAGGGCACTCCGGCGACGGCGCTGCTGCAGAAGCAGAAGGTGCCGCACACCGTGCACACCTACGACCACGATCCCCGGGCGGAGTCGTTCGGCCTGGAGGCGGTGGAAGCGCTGGGCCTGGAGCCGGGCCGGGTGTTCAAAACCCTGGTCGCGGACGTGGACGGAAAACTCGTCGTCGGCGTGGTGCCGGTCACCGGCCAGCTGGACCTGAAAGCCCTGGCCGCGGCGGCGGGCGGCAAGAAGGCGAAAATGGCCGATCCGTCCGCTGCTCAGCGGGCTACCGGGTACGTGCTCGGCGGGATTTCGCCGCTCGGCCACCGGAGCCGCCTGCCGGTGGTCGTGGACGGCTCGGCGCTGGACTACCCGACGATGTTCTGCTCCGGCGGGCGGCGGGGGCTTGAGGTGGAACTGGACCCGGCTGAGCTGGTCCGGCTGACCGGCGCGGTGGTGGCCGGGATCGCGGCGGGTTAAGCGGCTTCGAGGACGAAGAACAGGAAGCAGAGGAAGGCTTCCTTGCCTTGCATTTCGTCCGGGAACTTCTCCCGGGCACCTTCTGCCGGATAGGGCTCGCTGATCACTGCCGTGCGGAATCCGGCCTTGGTAAAGGCGTTGGACATCGCGTGCAGCGGGCGATGCCAGTATTCGAGCACGCCCTTCTGACCGTTGAAGGTGTACTCCTCGGACCATCTTTCGGTGGCGAAGTAGTTGCCCTCGGGGTGAACGATTTTGTAGATGATCGGGTGGTTGACCGCCAGGATCAGTCGCCCGCCAGGCCGGATGATCCGCCGCAGTTCGGCCAGCGGGGCGGTCCAGTCCTCCAGGTAGTGCAGCACCAAGGCCGCGATGACGTCGTCGAATTCCTGGTCGGCGTAGGGCAGTGGCTGGCTGATGTCGGCGACCCGGAGGTCCGCGTCCTCGCCGAGTCTTTTCCGGGCGAGCTCGACCATGGTGGTGCTGAAATCGAACCCGCTCACGTGCGCGCCGCGGTCCCTCAGCGAGGCGAACAGCGGCCCGGCACCGCAGCCCGCATCGAGAATCCGTCTGCCTGCCACGTCTCCGGCGAGATCCAGAATCGCGGGGCGGGTGTAGTAGGCGTTGATGAGACTGTGCTCGGTTTCGATCGCGTAAGCCTCGCCGAAAGTGTCGTAGTCGTTGGCAGCCATGGGATCCACCCTGGCACGGACTTCGGTCAGGGGGTCGGCGCGCGCCAGTAGCGTTTCAGGATCTCCAGTTGAAGGGTGCACTCGACAGCGGTGATGTCGTCGCTGCCGGGCAAACCGCCGCTCACGAAATCGGCCAGGTCGTCTTCGCCGCGGAAGACGCCGTCGTAGACGAAGGTGGACGACGCCGCGGTGAGCGCGAGGTACCGGGTCGCCGGGTGCGCGGCGATCGCGGCGCCGAGCCGGGCCGTCGCCGCCGGCGGACAGGAGATGCCGAGGACGGCCTCGACCCGGTAGCCGAGCTTTCCCGGCTCGATCTCGACGCGAGGCCGCAGCAACCCGGAACCGAACATCGCGGTCGCGACGCGGCGGGCCCGGGACTCGGAGATGTCGAGCACGCGAGCGACGTCCGAGTAGGGCGTCCGCGCGTCGTCGCGCAGAACCGCCGCGACTTCGCGCTCCAGCGGGCCGAGCTCGGTCCCGGGTTCCTCCCCCGCCGCCCCGGCGTGCCCGGCGAGCATCTCCTCCTGTTCGCGAGTCAGCCGCCGAAGCCGCCACGCCGCGGAGCTGGTGAGCCGGCGCAACGCCCACTCCGCGCGCACCGAGCGGATGCCGGGCACGGCGGGGATCTCGTCGACCAGCGCGCGGGCCGTCGCGGCGCGGGTCATCCCGTGGACCACGGCGTACACCTCTCCGCGGCCCGCGGCGAGTGCGAGGTGAGTGGTGTCGGCGCGGCGCACCAGTGCTTCCGCCACCTCGCGGGCCCGACCGGGCTCGGCGCCGATCCACACGTGCACTGGCGGAGCCTCGGCGAGCAGCGACCAGTCGACCTCGCAGATGACGCGGAGCAGGCCTTCCTCCAGCATCCGGCCGTAGCGCCGCCCGACCGTGCGCGCCGAGCTGTCCAGGACGCGGGCCAGCACGTCGAAGGGTGCGCGGGGCGCGTGCTGCAGCGCGGCGACCAGGTCGAGGTCGAAGTCGTCCAGTACGCCGTCGTCGGCCACCGGGTGCCCTCCTTCGAGTTCGTGCAGCGCAGCCTACCCAAGAGAGATCATGACTGAATCAGGCGAATATCACTACTGATTGCCTGGATACGGCACTTCATGGAATTCTTGTGCAGGAACACGGCCAAACAGAGGCGTCGAGCTTGTCTCGGACGGAGAAAGTGACCGCATGACCCACCCGATCGCCTTGGGCTCGGTGACCGCGACGCGCGTCGTCGAGTACGAAGGAACCACCCGCCCGCCCGAAGCGATGTTTCCCGGCCTCGCGCAAGACACGTGGCGAGCGCACGAATCCGGGTTTCCGCCGGATTCCTGGGACCGCGAGTCCGGACTGCTGCGCACCTGCGTGCAGACGTGGGTGCTGCGCAGCGGGGGCGCCACGATCCTGGTCGACACCGGTGCCGGCGACGGCAAGGACCGGCCCGGCACCCCGGCGTTTCACCAGCTGCGCACCGGGTTCCTCGACCGGCTGGCCGCGGCGGGCGTCGCACCCGAAGACGTCGACTTCGTCGTGAACACGCACCTGCACGCCGATCACGTCGGCTGGAACACCCGCCTCGACAACGGCGAGTGGCGCCCGACGTTCCCGAACGCGACCTACCTGCTGCCGCGCGCCGATCACGACTACTGGAACCCGGCTGGCCCGCATCGGCCGAAACTGGCCCAGATCAACGAAAATGTCTTCGCCGACAGCGTCGCTCCGGTGGTCCACAGTGGACAGGCCCGACTGTGGGAGGGCAGCTGCGAGATCGATGGAGCTCTCCGGCTCGAACCGGCTCCCGGGCACACGCCCGGGTCGTGCGTGCTGACCGTGCGTTCCGGCGCCGACCGGGCGCTGTTCGTCGGCGACCTGCTGCACCACCCGCTGCAGTTCGCCGAGCCCGGCCTCAACAGCTGCTTCTGCGAAGACCCCGTGCAGGCAGCGGCGACCCGGCACCGGTTGCTCGGCCAGGCCGCCGAGGACCGCGCGCTGGTCTTCCCCGCACATGTCGGAGCCGGACCGGCTGTGGAGGTCGTCCGGGACGGATCGAAGTTCGCCGTGACGCGATGGGGGTCTGACGCATGACCGTGGTTTCCACCACCGCCGGGCGAGTCCGGGGCACTGTGCGGAACGGGGTGCACACGTTTCGCGCGATCCCCTATGCCGCGCCGATGTCCGGCGCGGCTCGGTTCCGCGCTCCCTCCCCGGCACCGCGCTGGGACGGCGTGCGCGACGGCACCCGCCCTGGCCCGACCACGCCGGCCGCGCGGCGCGATTTCGGCGGCACCGACCTGCGGCCGGTGCTGGGTTCCGGCTGGATTCCCGGTGCGGACTACCTGTCGGTCACCATCAGCACGCCCGACCCGGCCACCGCGGGCCTGCCGGTGTTGGTCTTCTTCCACGGCGGCGGGTTCACCGCGGGCACCGGGCAGACCGAGCTCTACGACGGCGACACCTTCGCCCGCGACGGCGTCGTCCTGGTGACAGTGCAGTACCGCCTGGGGGTCGCCGGGTGGTTGCGGCTCCCCGACGCCCCGGCCAACCGCGGCCTGCTCGACGCGCTCGCGGCTCTGCGCTGGGTGGCCGGGAACATCGCGGCGTTCGGCGGCGACCCCGGCAACGTCACGGTGGCCGGACAGTCCGCCGGGGCCATGCTTGTCGCCGCGCTGCTCGTCGCTCCGGGCGCCGAGGGCTTGTTCCGCCGGGCGATCAGCCAGAGCGGCAGCGGCGAATGCGCTTTCCCGGCGGAGAAGGCCGACCTGATCACGCGGGCGACGGCCGACGCGCTCGGGGTGGCTCCTACCGCGGCAGCGCTGAGCGAACTGGACGACGAGCAGCTGGTCTCCGCACCGGCCGCGATGCCCCCGGCCGCGATCGCGGGATTCCGCGATACGTCGCTGGGCACCAGCGCGTACAAACCAGTCCTGGACGAGGAAACGCTGCCGGATCAGCCCGCGTCGGGGCGCACGGCCCCGGTCAGCCTGCTGATCGGCACCAACGCCGACGAGGCGAGGCTGTACACCGCGAACGTCGACGAGACCCAGCTGTACGCCGCCGCGGCCCGCCGGTTCCCGGACCCCGACGCAGCCATCGCCCGCGCACGGGAGCGGCGCCCCGGCTCGTCCCCGGCCGAGCTGGCCGCGCGCTTGATGACCGAGGCGTACACGGCGAGCAACCTCCTCCTCGCGGACGCGCACAGCGGAGCCGGAAACCGCACCCACGTCTACGAGTTCGCGTGGCCCCAGCCCGGCCCGGACCACCCGCTGGGGGCGTGCCACTGCGCCGAGCTGCCGTTCGTGTTCGACCACGCCGCCCTGCCCGGCCTGTACGGCCAGTCGGGCTTGCTCGGCAGCGAACGACCGGATTCCGAACTGGCCGCCCGCACCCACACGGCCTGGGTCTCCTACGTCACGAACGGCGACCCGGGCTGGCCCGCCTACCGCCCGGACGCGACCGCGGTCATGCGCATCTCCGAAGACTGGGAGGTGAAGATCTGACGCCGTGCTACCGCCCAGGCTATCCGGCGCTCTCCGCCCGAGATCTGTCTCAGCGCCAGTTGCCCACAGGCCAGCAAAGCTGTGGATAACTCCACGGAGCTGGCGCTGAGCAGGCAAAATGACTGTTTGAACTGTCCACAGCCAGTCGCGTGCCACCGACGCGACCGAACTACCCGAAGCGGGCCTGCCGGGGGCGGCGGGACAACCCCGCCGCAGCCAGGATCAACCGTCCGCCGGGCTGGATGATCCGCCGCAGTTCGATCAGCGGGTGGTCCAGTCCTCCAGATAGTGGAGCACCAGCGCGGCGACGTAGTGGACCCCAGCGCGGCGACGGCGTCATCGAACGCCTCGTCGGCTCAGGGCAGCGGCTAACCGCGGTCCGCGCCTTCGCCTAGCTCTTCCGGGCCAGCTCGACCGAACGGCGGGCCAGCACCGCAACCCGCGTCGAGGATTTCTCTGCCTGCCACGTCACCGGCGAAAACCAGAATCGCGGGACAACACTATCCAAGGAGCACTGACCTGCGGCTTTCCGAGCCGAACCACCCACAGCCAGCACCGTCACAGATGCGGCCGGACAACCCGCCCCAACCACTCCGCCGCAGCACGAGCCACCGCGTCCAGATCGCTCGCCAACGTATGGTCCCCAGCCACCACGACGATCTCGTGATGCGGTGCCGCCGAAGGCCTCCCGAACGGATCCCGCTCCCCCTGGATCACCAGCGCGGGAACCTCCACCGCATCGAGCTCCGCCTGCCGCGACTTCTCCGGCTTCCCCGGCGGATGCTCCGGAAAAGCCAGACACAGCACCGCAACCGCCTGCCCGGCCGAAGCCGTCCGGCAAGCAACCCGCGCACCCGAAGAACGACCGCCGAACACCAACGGCAAGTCGTCAAACCGCGCGGAAACCTCATCCGCCACCGTCAGCCAAGCCGTATCCAGCTGCTTAGCCGGCGCCGGAGCCCGACGGCCAGCCACCCGATACGGCTGCTCCACCAGCGCCACATGCATCCCGGCCGCCTTCGCCGCCTGGGCTACCGCCACGAGATCCTTCGCTCCGATGCCCCCGCCCGCGCCGTGGCCGAGGAGCAGCACCGCGTCACCGTCGGGCGCGCAATGCAGCTCGACCCGCGCGAGTCCGTGTTCGGTGTCGATCTCGAGGGTGGTCATGACAAATCGAAGAGCGAGTCGACGGATTGCTCGGTTTCCGTACGCCGCAACAGTTCCGGGCCGTTGTTGCGGACGTTGTTCACCAGGCTCGACACCGGCCGCAGCTCCAGCGATTCGACGACCGCGGGCGAGGTCGGCACCATCAGTTCGTCCACTTCGGACCGATCCGGGTCGAGCCATCCCGCCCAGTTGTCGCGCGGCACGATCAGCGGCATCCGGTGGTGGACGTCGGTGAGCTGGCCCGCGGCGTCCGTCGTGAGGATCGAGAAGGTGATCAAAGGCTCGGCGTCGGCGTCGTCCTTCGGCCGCCAGCTTTCCCAGATTCCGCCAAAGGCGAGCGAATTCCCGGAGGGATCCGTCATGTAGAACGGCTCCTTCTCCTTGCCCGTGCGCCGCCACTCGAACCAGCCGTCGGCGGGGACCAGGCACCGCCGCGACGCCAGCGCGCGCTTGAACGCGGGCTTTTCCTTCGCGGTTTCCGCACGGGTGTTGATCATCCGCGAACCCGCCGAAGGATCCTTGGCCCAGAACGGAACCAGGCCCCACCTCATGATCCGCAGCGAGCGCTCAGCCGGCTCCTCTTCCAGGACGAGCCCGTCGGCGTCGCGGGGATGCCGCTGCACCACGGTCACGACGTTCTTGGTCGGCGCGACGTTGTGGTCCACTCGCGCCCGGCCCTCGGTCAGGTCGACCGCGGCGAACTCCTCGACCAGCTTCGCCGGGTCTTTCGTCGCGGCGTAACGGCCGCACATGCCAACCTCCTCGGGGTGCCTCGGCGGCCATCGTCGCACGCAAACCGGGCCTGGCGCGACCGGCATGGGATCATTCGACCAGGCAAAGGGCGACGCGGGAGGACGTGGGCGGCTTGGGTCGAGGCGACTGGAGGCGGCTGGACGAATCCGACGTGCGGGTGCGTCCCGGCAAGGGCACCAGGCCACGCAGCAAGCGCAGGCCCGAGCACGCCGACGCGGTCACCGCGATGGTGATCGGCAAGGACCGCGGACGCTGGACGTGCGCGGTCGACGCCGATCCGGGCCGCGTCGTGATGGCCATGCGGGCCCGCGAAATGGGCCGCGTCTCGGTGGTCGTCGGGGACACGGTGGCGCTGGTCGGCGACGTCTCCGGGCGGCCGGACACGCTCGCCCGGATCGTCCGCGTCGACGAGCGTTCCAGCGTCTTGCGCCGCACCGCCGACGACACCGACCCGTACGAGCGCGTGGTGGTCGCGAACGCCGCGCAGCTGCTGATCGTCACCTCGCTGGCCGATCCTCTCCCCCGGCCCGGATTCATCGACCGCTGCCTCGTCGCGTGCTACGCGGGCGGCCTGGAACCCGTGCTGTGCCTGACGAAAGCCGACCTCGCCAGCCCGGATTCGCTGCTCGCCGGATACGCCGGCCTGGACGTCCCGGCCATCGTCACCCGGCACGACGAGGAACCCGAGGGCCTGCGCGAACGGCTCGGCGGCCGGATCACCGCCCTCGTCGGACACTCCGGAGTCGGCAAGTCGACATTGGTCAACCGTCTCGTGCCCGCCGCCGAACTGGCGACCGGCGTCGTCAGCTCGGTCGGCAAAGGCCGGCACACCTCGGTGGCCGCGGTGGCCTTGCCGCTGGCAGGCGGGGGCTGGGTGGTCGACACCCCCGGCGTCCGCTCGTTCGGGCTCGCGCACGTGACCGCGGACGACATCGTCAACGCCTTCGAGGAGTTCGCCGAGGCCGCCGAGGAATGCCCGACCAACTGCGGCCACCTCGGCCCGCCCGAGGACCCGGACTGCGCGCTGGACGCCGTGGTCTCCGACGGCAACGCCGGGGCGGACCGGCTGGCGTCGCTGCGCAGGCTGCTGGTCTCCCGAGCGGGCGGCGGCAGCGGCGGCGCCGAATCGTGATCTGACCGGCGTAACCCCTGGCGTCCGCTGCCGATACGGAGTGCGACAGCACCACAATCCAGGGGGAACTTCATGCGGCTCCGCGTTGGCGCCGTGGCCGTTTGCGCCGCGCTCGCGCTGGCTGGGTGCGGCGCGCCCGCATCGTCGACGGCAAGCCCGTTCACCGACGCCCGGTCGCTCGCCGCAGCCGTCCGCCAGAGCCTCGGCAAGACCGGCACGGTGCGGCTGATCATGTCCGAAGAGGGCGGCACGAAAGCGACCGAAGTCGAGGTCGGCCTCCTCTTCAACGGCCCGCGCACCGCGGTCGACATGCGCCTGTCCAACGGCAGCGAACTTCGCATGCCCGGCGAGACGCTGTTCTTCAAACCGGCCAGCGCGCAGGCTGACCAGCTCGATTCCGCTCGCCGGTGGATTCGTTTCTTCCCGCTCGCCACCGACATGTACTCCAGGGCGTTCTGGAAGCTCGCGAAGCAAACCGCCGAACAGACCGACCCGCTGCGCACCGTCGACCAGCTCGCCAAGGCCGGCGAACTGACCGGGTCCGCGCCGGCCGAACTCGACGGCCGCAAGCTCACCCACTACACCGTGCAGCTCGATTTCGACCGTGTCTCCGAGCATCTGATCGGGTTCATCGCCGACGAATCGCAGGACCGGATCCGGTCGCGGCTGTCCGGCAAGGGCGTCCGGATCCCGCTGGACCTGTGGCTCGACGACTACCAGCGGCCGGTCAAGGTCACCCTGGACGAACGGCCTATGGCCCGGTTCGACCACGACATGACCGGCTCCGTGCTGACCGTCCGGTACCAGCGCTGGGGCACTCCGGTCGAGGTCGCCGCGCCAGCTGCGGATCTGGTGGACGACATGGGCGGATAAGATAAACCGGAAGAAACCTCTCCGGCGGAGGGAACCTTTCGCCGCCGGAGCGCGTCACAGAAGCAACCTCGCGGAGTCACCCCGCCAGTGGCCCGCGCGCCGGACCGCAGGGACGCGGCCCTCAAGGCCGAACGGCGACAACGCAGGTGAAAGACCGATTCCTTCCTAGGGGGAGAACCATGCGCAAGACCACGACGTTCGCCGTCGCCGCCGGTGCGGCGCTGGCGCTGGTGCTGACGGGCTGCGGCTCGAGCGCCGAGAACGGCACCGCGGCTCCGGCCGGGCAGTCCAAGGACGGCGGGTCCGGCCTGGCGTCGCCGTTCAGCGACGCGCTGAAGCTGGCCGACGCGGCCAAGCAGGGCACCGAGAAGGCCAAGTCGGCGAAGATGTCGATGGACATGAACATGGCAGGCCAGTCCGTCAAGGCCGAGGGTTCGATGCGCTTCGACGGCGAGAACTCGGCCATGACGATGACCATGAACACCCCGCAGGGCGCCACCGAGATGCGCTACGTCGACAAGACCCTCTACATGAAGGTCCCGGCCGCGCAGGCCAAGCAGTTCGGCTCGGACAAGCCGTGGCTGAAGATCTCGCCGGACGCCACCGACCCGATGTCGCAGTCGTTCAGCAAGGCCATGTCGCAGTCGACCCAGCAGAGCGACCCGACGCAGATCCTCGACCAGGTCTCCAAGACCGGCCAGATCATCGGGGCCGACCAGGTCGACCTGAACGGCGAAAAGGTCAACCACTACAAGGTGGAGCTGGACGTCAGCAAGTCCGTCGAGAGCTACTCCAAGGGCCAGCCCGCCGAGGTCCAGGAGCAGATGAAGAAGATGCTCTCGGGCAAGAACATCAAGATCCCGGCCGAGATCTGGATCGACAAGGACCAGCTTCCGCTGCAGGTCACGATGGACCAGTCCGAGATGATGAAGTCGCTGGGCGCGCCGACGGGCTCGGGAGCCTCGGCCGGCGGCAAGATCACCGTCAAGTACACCGACTGGGGCAAGCCGGTCGACGTGGCCGCGCCGCCCGCCGACCAGGTCACCGACTTCGGCGAGATGATGAAGAAGATGGGGCGCTGATCCCCGGAGCTTTTCGCGGGCCCCGAGCCGTTCCGGCTCGGGGCCCGTTTTTTGTGCGCTACTGCCGGTAGCACGCGTTCCCCCGAACGGGGCGGCCCCGCCCGCTGTGCTTGGCTGGAGGCACTTACGGCCGGTCAGAGAGGGTTTTCGGATGCGCAGGACGGCCGTCGCGGGTGTCGCCGCGCTGCTGGCGATCGCCTCGGCGGGATGCTCCAGCACCCCGGCACCGCAGCGCTTCACGGACGCCCGCACGCTCGCGGACGCCGCCTCCGCCGCGACCTTGGCCGGACACACCGCGAAGTTCACCGCTGACGTCACCACCGGCACCCTCGTGTCCCACGGGAAGGGCCAGGCGAAATTCGACCGCGCCGGAACAGCGCTGTCGATGACGACGGACTACGTCGGCGAGCCGCTCGAACTGCGCCTAGTCGGCAAGACGCTGTACGCGAAGGTCCCGGAGAGCGCGCGGGACCAGGTCAGCGACCACAAAGCGTGGGTGAAGGTGTCGCCGGACGGCACCGATCCGCTTTCGCAGGTGCTGGGCGGCAGCCTGGCGCAGCTGGCCGAGCAGAACGACCCGGCGCGCACCCTCGCGCAGGTCCGCACGGCGGGGACGGTGGCTTCCAGCGAGGAAACCACCCTCGACGGAGCCTCCGCCGAGCACTATCACCTGACCGTCGACCTGGCGAAACTCGGCTCCGAACTGCCCGGCGGCCTGCCCGCCGAAGCGCTGACCCGCCTCGGCGACCGCGGCAAGACGGTCCCGTTCGACCTCTGGCTGGACTCGCAGCACCGGCCGATGCAGCTGGTCCTGGACCTGACGCCGGTCATGCAGGCGACCGGCCAGACCGGCGTCGCCACGGTCAAAGCGCGCTACACGGACTGGAACTCCCCGGTCACGATCGACGCCCCCGCCCCCGCTGACATCGGCGTCATGACCAGCGGCTAAGCGAGGTCAGCGGCCGCACCCGCAGCTTGGCCGCGATCCGGGCGAGCGCCTGCTGATCCGCGACGCTGAGCGGCTCCAGCACGAACTGCCGCACCGTGCGCACATGGACAGGCGCGGCCTCGACGACCACGGCGTAGCCGGACTCGGTGAGGGCGACGAGGGTGTAGCGGCCGTCCTCCGGATCCGGTGACCACTCGACCCAGCCGCGCTGCTCGAACCGTTTGACGACGTTGGACAAGCGGGAGAGCGAACCGTTGGCCAAGTAGGCGAGTTCGCTCATCCGCAGGCGGCGTTCCGGTGCTTCCGAGACGTGGCTCAACGCCAAGTACTCGAAGAGGGTCAGCCCGGCTTCGTGCTGCAGCGGGGATTCCAGCCGTCCCGGCAGCAGCAGGACCAGCGAAACCAGCCCGGTCCACGCTTCTTTCTCGGCGGCGCTGAGCCACTGCGCCTCGTCCGGCGTGCGGGCGCTGGGCGGGTGGGACGACGACTGGAACTTCCCGGACGCGCTGGAGGACGAGATCGTCCAGGCCTTCGACGACGTCGAGCAAACCCTCGCCACGGCCGGAGCCACCTGGCGCGACGTCATCGCCGTGAGCTCCTACCACCTGCCGGAATCCGCGGGCGGGTCGAAATCCGCGTGACCGCCGTGGTCGGCTGACGTGCCGTGAAGGGCCCCTTGAGGGAATCTGATTCCCTCAAGGAGCCCTTCACGGACCGCTAGAGCAGTTCGAGCAGGAAGGGCAGTTCCTGCAGTGCGTACCAGGCCAGCTCGTGGTCTTCGGCGTCGCCGAGGGTGAATTCGGCGTCCTCGTCGCCGAGATCCGCCGCGTCGATCACGGCCGCGGCGGCCGTCACCGCCTCCTCCGCCTCGGCGGAGTCCACGTGGATCGCGGCGATCTGGGATTTCGGCACCGGACCCGCGAGACGCACGACAGCCGCGTCCAGATCCGGGCGCAGCGTCGCGTCGTCGACGTCCACCGAGACCACCGCCCGCCGCGGTTCGCCCTTTTCCTCAGCGGCGATCAGGCGCAGCGACGCCCGGGCCGCGTCCAGCAGAGCCGCGTATTCCAGTTCCTCGTCGGAACCGCTCGCGTACGCCTCGCGCAGGGCGGGCGTCAGCGCGAAACCGGTGCCGCTGCGAGCGCGGAATTCGCCATTGGCCTCCAGGTCTCGCAGCATCGCGATCGTCGCAGGCAGATAAACCCTCACCAGTGCGCACCCTTCAGCTCTTCCAGCGCTTCTTCGATCATCCCGCCGAGCAGCCCGACGTCGAACGCGGCCTTGCGGTCGCCGTTGAGTCCGAAGTAGACACCGCCGTGGTAGGAGGTGACCCCGATCGCCAGCGCCTGCGTGCGCATCAGCGGCATCACCGGGAACATCTCCACCAGTCTCGCCTCTCCCGCGTACATCGGCACCTGCGGCCCCGGCGAATTCGTGATCATCAGGTTGAAAATCCGCCCGGACAGCGATCCGCCCGCCCGCGCGCCGAGCGAATGCAGCGTCGCCGGCGCGAACCCGCTCACCTTCAGCAACCCGCGCGCGGCCACCGATCTTCCCGAATTCAGGTGCTCGGCCATCGCGTGGCCGATGTGCTGCAGCCGCAGCACCGCGCTCGGCTCGCCGACCGGCAGGTCGATCAGGTACGCCGCGACCTCGTTGCCGACCAGCGCGGGCGTGGCGAACTCGGCGGTTTCGGCGTCGGTGACCGCCATCGGCACGAGCGCGCGCACGGTTTCGGTCGGCGTGAGGTTCTCCCCGCGCGACAGCAGCCATTCCCGCAGCGCGCCGGTGATCGCGGCCAGGATGACGTCGTTGACCGTGCCGCCGTGGTTCGCGCGGATCTTGCGGAAATCCTCCAGCCGCGTGCGCACGACCGAGAACACGCGGCCGCCGGACACCCGGACGTTCAACGGCCCGGACGGAGCGGGCCGGGCCACCGTCGCCGCGACACCACCGAGCGTCTCGACGGCCTTGCTCACCGTGGTCACCGCGTCGCCCGCGATCGAGCGCACGTTTTCGATCAGCTCGCCGGGGCGTTGCACGGTCTCGCTCATCGCGTCGAGGACCAGTTGCGCACGGCTCGGCTCGCGCCGCGGCGCCCACATGTCCTCGAACGGTTCGGGCGGTTCGGAGGTCTCGTCGAGGATCAGCTGGCCGAGGTCGATCGTGCCGACACCGTCCACAACGGACTGGTGCGTTTTCGTCACCATCGCGACCCGGTCGCCGGCCAGTCCCTCGACGAAATACGCCTCCCACAGCGGGCGTTCCGGCGCGAGGCGGCGCGACATCAGGCGCGCGACCAGGTCGAACAGCTGGTCGTCGCTGCCCGGCTGCGGAAGCGCGGAGCGGCGGACGTGGTAGTTCAGGTCGAAGTCGACGTCGTCCACCCACACCGGGCGCGCGAGGTGCCCCGGCACGGCGAGCACGCGCTGGCGGTAGCGGGGCAGGAACGCCAGCCGCGCGCCGACGAGGTCGAGCACCTGCTCGTAGGCGAAGCCGGACGACGGCCGTTCGAAGATCGCCACGCCCCCGACGTGCATCGGCGTCGTCTGGTCCTCGACGTACAGGAACGAGGCGTCCAGCGCGGACAGGCGGTCGGGCATGAGCCGATCCTTACACAATGCGAGACTGGCCGGTGTGGGTGATGAGCTGGCGGGTTCGCCGAAAGACCGCTTCCTGACCGTTTACGGGCGCAAGCCCGTGCTGGAGGCGCTGGGCGATCCGGACCTGCGCGTGGACAAGGTGATCCTCGCCGACACCGCGCGCGGCCCCGCCGCCGCGGAGATCCAGCGCGCCGCGAAAGCCGCCGGGGTGCAGGTGCAGCGCGCGAGCGCGCACCGGGTGAAAGTGCTGGCCGGCAACGGAAAACAGGACCAGGGCGTACTGGCCGACGTCGTCGCGCCGCGAATGCGCGCCCTCGCCGCCGCCCTCGACGACCGCCGCCCGCCCGCCCGACTGCTGCTCCTCGACGGCATCACCACGCCGGCCAACGTCGGAATGATCCTGCGCACCGCGACGGCCGCTGGGTTATCCGGCGTGATCGTGCCGCGCCGGGGCGTAGCCGCGCTGGACCCGATGGTGGTGAAATCCTCGGCGGGCGTTGCCTTCCGGGCACCGGTGCTGCGCTGCGGATCGGCGCGCGAGGCGGCGGAAATGCTGGTGGAGGCCGGATACAGCCTGTTCGCGCTGGGCGCCTCGGCGGCGACGTCGGTCTTCGACGTCGAACTGCCGCAGCGGTCGGCGTTCGTGCTGGGCGGCGAAACCGAAGGCGTCGGCGAGGCGGTCGCGGAACTGGTCACGGAGTGGGTGTCGATCCCGATGCCCGGCGACGTCGAATCGCTGAACGTCTCCGCCGCGGCCGCGGTGCTGTCGTTCGAACTCGTGCGGCGCGGGGTCAGCTGAACAACGCCCCGAGTTCGTCGAGAGTGTCGGCGATCGTGCGGTGGTGCACGCCGACCATGCCCGCGGCGACCGCCCCGCGCACATTCCGCTCGGCGTCGTCCACGAACACGCATCTGGGCGCGGCCAGCCCGATCCGCTCGGCCGCGACGAGGTAAATCTCCCGGTCTGGCTTGGCCACGCCGACCTCGCCGGAGAAGACGAGCGCGTCAAAGTATTGCGACAGCTCGGTTTTCACCCCCGGCGCGGCTCCTGGCGCGTTCGACACGAGCGCGGTGCGCATGCCGTTCGCGCGGGCGTCGCGGAGGTACTCGTAGAGCAGCGCGGCGTCCGGGTCGGTAAGCACTCCGGCGTAGTCGACTAGCAAGCCCTTCAGCACTTCGCCAGCCTATCTGCCCTCGCCCGGACAAGGCCCTTAGCGCATCCGACGCATCCCGTCTGCACCGTTCTGACCTTTTCGCCGGATCAGGCACTCAACGTCCCATCGCGCGGCGGCCGCGCGCACTAAACAGGCGGACGTCCATGTTTCGGGGAGGGAACTCAATGACGAACCACAGCCTCCGGCCGCTGTCTGCTGTCCTGGAGGTCACGGGCCGACGAACGCACCGCCGCGGCGCGTGGCCGTCGCCGTACGATCTGCCGCCCGCCGGGCACCGGCTGCTGCGGCTCACCGATCCGCCGACCGGACGACGGCTCAGCCAGCGTCTCAACGCCATCCTCGAAGTCCTCGCCGGACGACGGGCGGCCGGGCAGATCCGTCCGCTCGTGGACGAGGCGTTGTTCTCCCGGCTCAGCAGCCAGGGTCTGATGCCGGGCATCCGCCATCACGTCGCCGGGGATCTGCGCGTCTGCCGTCCGACCGAGACGGCGCTGGAGACCAGCGCGGTCATCCATTCCGGACCTCGGGTGCTCGCGCTGGCGGCCAGGTTCGAGCGCACGCGGACGGGCTGGGTGTGCACGCGGTTTCACGTGCTCGCACCGCGAGCCGAGAGCGCGCAGGCCGGACGTCCGTCAGTCGCCTGAACAGGACACGTGTCCTGAGTCTTAGGACAACGGGCCAGCGGCGAGTCTAATGTGGACTGGCCAGGACAGGAGACGACAGAACGGCAGCACGAGCGTTCTCGTGCTGCCGTTCTCAGTCGTGCTCAGCCGTCCACAGTGGACGGATCAGGGACGCGTCAGCGACGCGGTCCCTTCTTGCCCTTCTTGGACTGCGCCCGCTCGGCGGCCCGGCGTTCGCGCCGGGTGCCACCGCCCGCGCCGCCCGCTTCCGCGTCGTTCGCGCTGTCCGAATGGGACTCGACGCCGCCGCCCTCAGACGGCCCGGACATCGTCAGTCCGGATTGGACACCGCCGCCGAGTCCCTTGCCGCGCAAGGCGGACGGGACCGAATCGGAGTCGGTGGCCGGCGGCTGGGGCGGGGCCGGGCGAGCGTGCTTGCCGCCCTCGTCCTCGCCCTGGTTGCCGAAGGCGCCTGCCGCCGCGGCGGTCGCGGAGGTGACGCCGCCCGGGAGCGCCGACGGTTCCGGCTGCTGCGCGGTTTCCGGCTCGGCGCGCTCGACCTGAAGGTTGAACAGGAAGCCGACGGCCTCCTCCTTCAGCGAGTCGAGCATCGCGCGGAACATGTCGAAGCCCTCGCGCTGGTACTCGATCAGCGGGTCGCGCTGCGCGAGCGCCCGCATCCCGATGCCCTCCTTGAGATAGTCCATCTCGTAGAGGTGCTCGCGCCACTTGCGGTCCAGCACGGTGAGCATGACCTGACGCTCGAGGCGGCGCATCGAGCCTTCCTCGCCGACCAGTTCGTCGATCTCGGCCTCGCGCTTGGCGTACGCGGCGAGCGCGTCGTCGACCAGCGCCTGGGTGAGGCCTTCCGCGTCGAGGTCGCCGTCCTCGACCAAGTCGTCCCAGTCGAGGCTCACCGGGTACAGCGTCTTCAGCGCGGTCCACAGCTGCTCGTGGTCCCAGTCCTCGGCGTAGCCCTGGGACGTCGCGCCCGCGGCGTACGCCTTGACCACGTCGATGATCATGTGCTCGATCTGCTCGCGCAGGTCCTCGCCGCCGAGCACGCGCAGCCGCTCGGCGTAGATCACCTTGCGCTGCTCGTTCATGACCTCGTCGTACTTGAGGACGTTCTTGCGGGTCTCCATGTTGAGCTGCTCGACCTGGGTCTGCGCGCTCTTGATCGCCTTGGAGACCATCTTGTGCTCGATCGGCACGTCGTCCGGCAGCCGCATCGTGGTCATGATGCGTTCGACCAGCACCGCGTTGAACCGGCGCATCAGGTCGTCGCCCAGCGAGAGGTAGAACCGCGATTCGCCGGGGTCGCCCTGACGTCCCGAACGACCGCGCAGCTGGTTGTCGATGCGCCGCGACTCGTGCCGCTCGGTGCCGAGCACGTAGAGCCCGCCCGCCTCGCGCACCGCGTCCGCTTCGACCCGCGCCTCTTCCTTGATCTCCTCGAGCACCTTCGGCCACGCGGCCTCGTACTCCTCGGAGTGCTCGACCGGGTCGAGGCCGCGCTCGCGCAGCACCTCGTCGGCCATGATGTCCGGGTTGCCGCCGAGCACGATGTCGGTACCGCGGCCCGCCATGTTCGTGGCGACCGTGACCTGGCCCTTCTTGCCCGCGCGCGCGACGATCAGCGCTTCCTTGTTGTGGTACTTCGCGTTCAGCACCTCGTGCGGCACGCCCAGTTTGAGCAGCAGCTTCGACAGGTGCTCGGACTTCTCCACGCTCGTCGTGCCGACCAGCACCGGCTGGCCCTTTTCGTGCCGCTCGGCGATGTCCTCGGCGACGGCCTCGAACTTGGCCTGCTCGTTCTTGTAGATCAGGTCGGCGCGGTCCGCGCGGACCATCGGCCGGTTCGTCGGGATCGGCACCACGCCGAGCTTGTAGGTCTGGTGGAACTCGGCCGCCTCGGTCTCGGCGGTACCGGTCATGCCGGACAGCTTCTTGTAGAGCCGGAAGTAGTTCTGCAGCGTGATCGTGGCGAGCGTCTGGTTCTCTGCCTTGATCTCGACGCCTTCCTTGGCCTCGATCGCCTGGTGCATGCCCTCGTTGTAGCGGCGGCCGACGAGGATGCGCCCGGTGAACTCGTCGACGATCATGACCTCGCCGTCGCGGACGATGTAATCCTTGTCCTTGTGGTAGAGCTCCTTGACCTTGAGCGCGTTGTTCAAGTAGCCGACCAGCGGGGTGTTCGCCGCCTCGTAGAGGTTCTCGATGCCGAGCTGGTCCTCGACGAACCGGACGCCCTTTTCGGTGACCGCGACGGTGCGCTTCCGGACGTCGGTCTCGTAGTGGTACTTCGAGTTGATCAGGTTGGCCTTCTCGACCCGCTCGCGCGTGCCCATGGTGGTGGTGTCGATGCCCTGCATCAGCGGCGCGAGCCGGGCGAACTCGACGTACCACCGCGACGACTGGTCCGCCGGGCCGGAGATGATCAGCGGGGTGCGCGCCTCGTCGATGAGGATCGAGTCGACCTCGTCGACGATCGCGAAGTTGTGCCCGCGCTGCACGCATTCGTCGAGCGACCACGTCATGTTGTCGCGCAGGTAGTCGAAGCCGAACTCGTTGTTCGTGCCGTAGGTGACGTCGGCGTTGTAGTGCTTGCGCCGTTCCTGCGGGTCCTGCTCGGCGATGATGACGCCGACCTCGAGACCGAGGAAGCGGTGGATGCGGCCCATCCACTCGGCGTCGCGCTTGGCGAGGTAGTCGTTGGTGGTGACGACGTGCACGCCGTCCCCCGGGATGGCGTTCAGGTAGGCGGCGAGGACGCAGGTCAGCGTCTTGCCCTCGCCGGTCTTCATCTCGGCGACCTGGCCGAGGTGCAGCGCCGCCCCGCCCATGAGCTGGACGTCGTACGGCCGCTGGCCGAGCACCCGGTGCGCCGCTTCCCTGGCGACGGCGAACGCCTCCGGCAGCAGCTCGTCCAGGGATTCGCCCTTGCCGTACCGCTCGCGGAACTCGTCGGTCTTGGCCCGCAGTTCGGCGTCCGACAGGTCCTTCACGTCGTCTTCGAGGGTGTTGATGTGATCGGCGATGTTGCGCAGCCGCTTCACCATCTTGCCCTCGCCCGCGCGGAGCAGGCGGTTCAGCACCATCCGGTCGACCTCACTAGCTGATCATGATCGAGCCCAGGCCGTTCCCGGGCAGTAATCGCCACGGCTGGCGCCCGTGTGCGCCGCCGCCGTCTCCCCCATCGTAGGGAACGCGGACTGGTCCGCGCACGCACGTCGTCGCAGAAGGTCACGGGAGGTTTGCACAGGTCCCGACGAAGGTCGTGTCGCGGGTCGCGCTCCGGGCGCGCGGACGGCCCGCACGCGTTCGCGTGCGGGCCGCCGGCGAGGTGGTGTCCGGGCGGGGTCAGCCCAGCCGGATCACGCCGTAGTCGAAGCCCTTTCGCCGGTAGACGACACTCGGCCGACCGGCCTCGGAGTCGTTGAACAGGTAGAAGTCGTGGCCGACCAGCTCCATCTCGTAGAGAGCCTGGTCCACCGTCATGGGGTCCGCGTCGTGTTGCTTCTCGCGGACGACGCGGCCGGGCTGATGGCCCAGGTCCTCGTCTTCCCAGCGCCCCTGCCGGGGAATGTCGCCCGCACTCGTCGCCGCGAAACCGTTCACCATGGATTCGGTCGCGTCGGGTGCGTCCAGGACGGCCGTGCCCATGGCGGGCCCGGCGACGGCATCGGATCCGCCGACCATCGACGTCGCCTCGGCGACCGACTCCGGACGGCTGCGCCCGTAATGCACGCGCCTGCGGTCGTGTGTCCGCCGGAGCCGGTTTTCCAGCTTGGTGACGGCGGAGTCGAGCGCTGCGTAGAAGTCGGCTGCGCTCGCTTCCGCGCGAACAGCCGGACCGCGGCCCTTTCCGGTGATCTCGACGCGCTGGCAGCTCTTGGCCTGCCTGCGGTTGGGCTCGTGGAAGAGCTCCACGTCGTAGCGGATGACCTTCTTGTCGTAGCGCTCAAGGCGGGCCAGCTTTTCGCTGACAAGCGCCCGGTAATGCTCGGGCACCTCCACGTTGCGGCCCTTAACGACGATGTCCATACACGACCTCCCTCGCTGAGGAAACTGCGAGCTGTTGTGTTCTCACGGCACCGGTACTACAGCGGTTACTGCACGGGTTCGGCGGGCTGATAAAGAATTCGCGACCGGATCACGACGTCTCGTGGCGGTAGCGCGAACGCGAACTCAGCGGGCCGCCGGCGCCAGGGACATGGGCTGCACACCTCCCTGCCTGCGGGTATTGCTGATAGCGGTGCACGTTAGCTTCATCACGCCGTCCGCAACAGCCCCCGAGCCGGGGGATGTCACGATCCGGGAACTCGTCACGGGGCGCAGTGAATCATGCGTGCGCAGCCCGAAACCGCCGCTCGGAAGGCCGAGCGCGCGTGCCCAAGTTTCACGCGGACGGCGCAACCCGGCGACACCTCGGACGCCGAGGGTGACCGAGGCCCTCAGCACAGCCGCCACCTCGGCGAACTGCCCCGGTGCGGGTGTGATTCCGGCCTTGACCCTCATATCCGGACAACGGGCGACGACGGTGGGAGGTTCCCTCTTGACATCACTCGTGTAGGTGACACCTGGCGGTAGTGGGCGTTTGAGCGCGAGTTACCTCCTCGGAGAGAAAGCGGGGAAAGTTTTTCGGGCGGGTGGTTTTTGGAAGCGTTCCGTTTTAGCGGGCGGCCGGAGCGGACGATCGGTTTCCGGGTGACCGGATTTCGGTTTCGGATGTGGCCGGGCTCGGGCGCGGCGGGTTCTCGGGGCGCGGCGGGTCGGGGCAGGTCAGCTTTGGGACGCCGCCGGTCCCGGCGTACGGCGGATTCTCAGGATGGACTCGGGCCAGGGCGCGTTCGGGTTTAGGACGCCGCCGATCTCGGTGCTCGACGGACTCTCAGGACAGACCGGGCCCGGGCACGTCCAGCTTTCGGACGCCGCCGATCCCAGTACACAGCGGACTCTCAGGACAGACCGGGCCAGGCCACGTCCAGCTTGCAGACGCCGCCAGTCCCGGTACACAGCGGACTCTCAAGGCAGACCGGGCCAGGCCACGTCCAAGTTTCAGACGCCGCCGTTCCCGGCTCGGCGGATTCGAGGGATGGACTCAGGCCATAGCGCGTTCGGGTTTCGGACGTGGGACAGGCTGCCCTTCAGACTGTCGCCAGCAGGGCGAGTACCGCCACCACCGGCACGCCCGCGTTTTTCAACGCCGTGACGCATGCGGCGGACGTGGCGCCTGTGGTGATCACGTCGTCCACCACCACGACCCGCGCGCCCGGCGGCGGACGACCGGCCGCGGCGAAGCGAAGTCGTCCTTCCAGGTTGGCCACGCGCTGAGCCCGGCTCAGGCCGACCGCGTCCCTCCCGCCCGTCAGCACCAGGGCGGGCGCGACATAACCGCCAGTCAACCGAGCGGCTTCCGACGCGATTCGCAGGACGTGCGGGCCTCCGCGAACCCGTGCAGCGGTCCGTCTGCTCGGGGCTGGAACCAGGCACCACGGACTGGCGCGAGGACCGCCCGGCAGCAACGTCATCAGGCCGGCGGCCAGCACCCGGCCCAAAAACGGGGCCACGTCGCGACGGCGGCGTTCCTTGCAGGCGATCAAGGTTCGCTTGGCGACGCCCTCGTAGCGCGCCATGGCGTAGGCCGGGGCTGCCAGCGGCGCGCGAAACACCTCAGTGGGGGACCCCCACGCCGTGGAGCATCCGGCGCACACGGCCGCGCCGCGGGTTTCACAGCCGGCGCAGAAGGTCGGCAGGATCAGGTTGAGCAGAAGTCTCAGCACCATGACTAAGAGTGTGCAGCCAACCACCGACAGTTTCGGGCCGCGCGAATGCCAGCGCCCGAAATTCGCGCCGAAAAAGTCCAGGGATCACCCCGGATAGAACGGCTCCGCGTTCTGCATCGAGTGCGACTGCGGCCGCCACACCTCGCCCAGTTCGGTCGCCGTCCACAGTCCTCCGGCGTCCGCGACCACGATCGGCTGGCCCGGCGCCGCCGCGACCGCGCGCACCGGAGCGGTGAGGTTCGAACTGTTGTAAGCGTCCATCCGCCGTCCGTCGACCGACAGGCGCTGGACCGGCTGCGACGGCGAGGATGTCGCGGCCACGAGAGTGTCCGGCGTGGAACCCCAATCCACGTCCAAGACGTCGATCAGCACGCCAGGCTGCAGGACGCGCGGCTCGCGCAAGGTGACCGTGTCGCCGCTGCGCACCACCGACGCCACGACCAGCTGGCCGTTCACCGTCGCGGCCACGCGGGCGCCGTCCCGGGAAAGCCGGAGAACGCCGATCGGCCCGAGCGCCAGCAGGTCGTTCGCGTTGACGCTTTGGCGCAGCCAGCGGCCGTTCGGATCGAGCACCATCCGCGCGATGATCGAATGGTCGACGACCGTCCACACCTCGTTCGACGGACCGGCTCCGGTCGGGGCGGGACGCCAGGTCGGGCGGCTCAGCGAACCGCCGCCGAGGTCGACCGTCGGCAGGTCGCGGCCGAGGTCGCCGATGCGCAGCCGGACCCGGTCGCCGTCCTGTTCGACCACCGCGAGCCGTTTGCCGTCGATCGACTGGGCCGCGTTCACCACCTGGTACGCGCCGTTGCCCACCGCGCCCGCGATCGGCGCGCCGTCGCTGAGCGAGCGCACGCGCCCGCCGATCGTCATCAGGCCCCGCAGATCCGGGCTCGCGTTGTACGAGGGCACATCGCTGCTGCGCCAGTACTCGTGGTCGCGCACCAGCGGCGCGCCGTCGGCGAGCAGCCGGATCCGGGTGGACGTGACGGTCTGCATCGACAGCACGATCTGCGCGGCGATCAGCGACCGGGTTTCCGGACTGGTCCCGGTGAGCCCGCTCAACGGGACGGTGAGCGAACCGTCGTCGTTGTTCTTCACGTTGTTCTCGAGCGACACCCCGTCGCCGAAAAGGTTCTTCACCGCGCCGGTGAGCCCGGCCGACGGTCCCTGCAGGATCAGGTCCATCACCCGGCCCGGCATGCCCGACTGCGGTTTCGCCGGGACGTAGCGCAGGTCCGGCACGAAGGCCCCGGAATCGGGCGAGTAGAAGCTCACCGCGACCGGGTTGTAGTTGCCGTCGAACTCGTCGTCGGTCACCAGCAGCACCGGCGGGGGCGGGCTGGAGATCCGCCATTGGCCGTCGGCCTGCTTGCGCACCTGGAAGGTCTGTTCGGCCGGGCCGCTGCCGGGGATGAACGCCGAGTCCGCGCTCAGCGTGCCGAGCACCGAACCGCGCACCGTGACCGTGCGGACGTTCGGATCCGGCGTGGTCGACGGCGGAGTCGACGTCGCGGTCGGGCCGGAGGCGGCGGTGTCGTAGACGGTGCTGAAGGTCTTGTCGATGATCGTGAACGAACGATTCGGCCGCCACGCGCCGCGCTGTTTGTCGTCGAGGAACGCCTTCGAGGCCGCGTTGCTCGAGCGCGGATCGGCGTTGGCCTTGATGAACAGCCGCACGATGTCGAGCGGTTCGGCGTTGGCCGGCGGCTCCGGCGCGTTGTTGGCCTGCTGCGGCGCCTTTTCCGCGGACACCACGACCGGCAGTGACTCCTGCGGAACGTTCGCGCAGCTCGCGAGCACCAGCGCGCAGGCGAGAAGGAGAAGCACCCGCCTCACTGACCGACCTCCTCCCGGTCCGGGGCCGGATCGGCGAGGATCGCTTCCGGCGCGGGGTGCAGTTCGGCGACCGACGACGGCGACAGCGTGATCTCCGAAACGGCGTCGGGCGGCGGCAGCACCAGCGGGCTTTCCGCGATCGGCACGCCCTGGCGGCGCGGCACCTCGAGCCGGAAGCAGGCGCCGTGTCCCGGCTCGCCCCACGCGTCGAGGACGCCGCCGTGCAGCCGCGCGTCCTCCTGGCTGATCGCGAGGCCGAGCCCGGTGCCGCCGGTGCGCCGGTTGCGCGACGGGTCGGCGCGCCAGAACCGGTTGAACACCAGGTCGGCCTCCCCCGCCCGCAGGCCGACGCCGTAGTCCCGGACGGTGATCGCGACCGCGGTCTCGTTCACCGCGACCGTCAGCACCACCGGTTTGCCCTCGCTGTGGTCGACGGCGTTGGCCAGCAGATTGCGCAGGATCCGCTCGATCCGGCGCGCGTCCACCTCGGCCGAGGTGTCCTCGTCCGGCAGCACCAATTCGACCGCGCTGCCCGCGGTTCCGGCGAGCACCCGCACCTGCTCGACCGCGCGGGTCGCGATCGGCCGCACGTCGATGTACTCCGCGGACAGCTCTTCGACGCCCGCGTCGAGCCTGCTGATCTCCAGCAGGTCGCCGAGCAGCGCCTCGAACCGGTCCAGCTCGTCGACCAGCAGTTCGGTGGAACGCGCGAGCCCGGGCGGGAACTGCTCGCGGGACGCGTGCAGCACGTCGGCGGCCATCCGCACGGTAGTCAGCGGGGTGCGCAGCTCGTGCGACACGTCGGAGGTGAACCGGCGCTGCAGGCCGCCGAATTCCTCGAGCTGGCGGATCTGGTTCTGAATGCTGGCCGCCATGCTGTTGTAGGACACCGCGAGTTTGGCGAGGTCGTCCTCGCCCACGACGGCGAGCCGCTGGTCGAGGTCGCCGCCCGCGAACTGCTCGGCCGCCGCGACTGCTTGCCGGACCGGCCGCACCACCTGCCGGACCACCAGGTTCGTGATGCCGGCAAGCAACAGCAGCAGCACGATGCCGGCCACGAACAAGGTGTTCTGGACGGTCGAGACGGTGGTCTGTTCGCTGGTGAGCGGGAACAGCAGGTACAGCTGCAGCGGACTCGCCCCGGACATCAGCGAGGTGCCGACGATCAGGTACGTGGTCCGCACGCCGTTCTCGTCGACGGTGTGCTCGAGCCGCGCGAGGTGGTCGGCCTCGACGAACTGGCGCAGCCGCTCCGGCACCGAGTTGAACGGCCCGACGTACACCGGGTCGGCGTCCGACTGCCCCCGCCCGACGCTGGCCAGCACCGGTTCGAAGGTGCCCGCGGTGGAACCCGCGCGCGACGAGGACGTGGTCGAGATCTTCTTGAGCGCGTTCTGCAGGCGCGTGTGCAGCGCGTCCGGGGACTCGCCGCCGATCCCGACCAGCTCGCGCGCGGCGGTGTCGGCGAGTGCCTGGGTCTGCTCGATCGCGGCGCGGCGCTTCGTGTCCAGCAGCCGTTCAGTGATCTGGTTCTGCAGGACCATGCCCAGCACGAACACGACGGCCGAGGACAGTGCCAGCGTCGAGATCGTGACGCGGAACTGCAGCGAGTGCTTCCACAGCTCGTTGAACGCCACCGCGCGGCGGCGGGCGAAAACCACGACCCGGCCGGCGAGCCGGGCCGTGGCGCGGACGGCGGCGCGAAGCCGCCCCGCGAGACCGGTCATCGCACGCTCACGGCGGGCCGGCCTTGTACCCGACTCCGCGCACCGTCAGCACCACCTCGGGGTGCTCCGGGTCCTTCTCCACCTTCGAGCGCAGGCGCTGGACGTGCACGTTCACCAGCCGGGTGTCGGCCGCGTGCCGGTAGCCCCACACCTGCTCCAGCAGCACCTCGCGGGTGAACACCTGGCGCGGCTTGCGGGCCAGCGCCACGAGCAGGTCGAACTCGAGCGGGGTCAGCGGGATCGCCTTGCCCTCCCGGGTGACCTCGTGCCCGGGAACGTCGATCGCGAGGTCGCCGATGGTGAGCGATTCGGCGGGCTCGGCCTCGGTGCGGCGCATCCGGGCGCGCACGCGGGCGACGAGCTCCTTCGGCTTGAACGGCTTGACCACGTAGTCGTCGGCGCCGGACTCGAGTCCGAGCACGATGTCCACGGTGTCGCTCTTGGCGGTGAGCATGACGATCGGCACGCCGGACTCGGCGCGGATCGCCTTGCACACGTCGATGCCGTTCATGCCGGGCAGCATGAGGTCGAGCAGGACGAGGTCCGGTTTCAGCTCCCGGAGCGCGGGCAGCGCCCGCGAACCGTCCGCGACGACCGCGGTGTCGAACCCCTCCCCGCGCAGGACGATGGTGAGCATCTCCGCCAGCGCCGGGTCGTCGTCGACCACCAAGACACGTGCCTTCATGACCACATGTTCGCACTACCGCCCGCACCCGCGCGCACGACCCGCGCGTTTGACCACCGGAAAGATCAAGATCACCGGCCCGGTTGGGCCATCCGGACCCCTCTGGCGTCCGGCGGCGACCGGATTCGCCCGCTCAGCCGAACAGATCGCAGCCGAACGGTTACTGTTGCGCTATGCGGAACCAGGACTCGGGAAACGCAACGGGAAGCGCGGTGCAGTCCGTCGACCGGGCGATCACGGTCCTGGAGCTGCTGGCCCGCAACGGCGAAACCGGCATCACCGAAATCGCGGGCGAGCTGGGCGTACACAAGTCCACCGCGTCGCGGCTGCTGAGCGTGCTGGAGGCGCACGGGATGGTCGAGCAGCTGGGCGAACGCGGCAAATACGCGATCGGGTTCGGCGTGGTCCGGCTGGCCGGTGCCGCGACCGGACGGATGGACCTGGCGAAGCTCGGCAGGCAGACCTGCCAGACGCTCGCCGAGGAGCTGGGCGAGACGGTCAACATCGCGATCGCCGACGACGGCGTCGCGATCAACATCAGCCAGGCCCGCGGGTCGGCGGCGATCACCACGCAGAACTGGACCGGCCAGCGCACGCCGCTGCACGCCACCTCCAGCGGCAAGGTGCTGCTCGCCGCGATGGACGACGCCGAACGCAAGCGGATGCTCGCGCACGAACTGGAGCAGTACACGCCGCGCACCACGGTCGACCGGGACGAGCTGGCGGCCGAGCTGGAGCGCGTCGCCGAAGACGGCTACGCGGCGTCCTTCGAGGAGCTGGAACTGGGCATGCACGCGGTCGCGGTGCCGGTGCGCGGGCCCGGCGGCGACGTCGTGGCGGCGATGAGCGCGTCCGGTCCCTCCTACCGGCTGTCCAAACAGCGGATCCGGCAGATCGTCGCGCCGATGGCAGACGCGGCGCGGGAGCTTTCCGCTCAGCTTGGCTACTTTTCCGCGTGACCTCTCCGGCCGCGGCGGCTCTCTTGACAGCGCGCCCGCGATCCCGCAATTTGTGAGTTGCAGCAGACGGAACATCGATCTCCATCCGCAACGCGTCCGTTCCCCGGCGGGGGCGTTCCGGCATGCCTGTCTCGTCCCGAGCCGGGCCGTCCGAGCGACGGCCGGCAGGCAGGAGGTACCTCGCGATGGCGGTGCGACCGCGGGTGGTTGTGCTCGGCGCCGGGCTCCTCGGCTGCGCGGTCGCCGACGAGCTGACCAAACGAGGCTGGACGGACGTCACCGTCCTCGAACCGGAACCGGCGATCGCCTCGGCCGGGCCGGGGCTGCTCTTCCGCACATACGCCGACCGCACGGCGTCCGAGTTCGCGAAGTACACCGCGGAGAAGTACAGCGGGCTGACCGTCGACGGCGGCTGGTGTTTCCAGCCGGTCGGGAGCCTGGAACTCGCGACCACGCCGGAGCAGCTTTCCCCGCTGCGGCAACGGCTTGGCTGGGCGACGTCGTCCGGCGTGCGCGGCTATCTGCGCGAACCGGGCGAATGCGCCCAGCTGCACCCGCTGCTCGATCCCGCGAAGGTGGTCGGCGGCCTGCACCTCCCCGGAGACGGGCTCGTCAAACCGATCCGCGCGGCACTCGCCCAGGCGCGCCGCGCCAAGGAGCGGGGCGCGAAGTTCCTTACCGGGCAAGAGATTGTCGAGATCGTGCGCACGGCGGGGCGGGTGACCGCGGTGGCGACCGCGACCGACCGGTTCCGTGCCGACGTGGTCATCTCGTGCGCCGGAGTGCGCGGGCCGAAGTTCGGGCGGCTGGTCGATCTCGCCGTGCCGGTGGTGCCGATCGCCGTCGATCACGCGCGGACGACGCCGTTGACGCAGCTCGCCGGGGACAACGACCACTTCACCGAGGCGGACAAGCCGATCCTGCGCGGTGCCGGGCTGTCGCTGCGCGAGCACGTCGACCGGATGGGCATCAGCGCGCTCGGCCCGGTCGAGACCGGCGCCGAGTTCGCTCCGGCGGGCTTCGAGGAGTCGTGGACGGCCGCGCTCGGGCTGGTGCCCGCGCTCGCCGAGGCGAAGGTCGAGGAGGGTGTCCGGCAGCTGGTTCCAGGTACGCCGGACGGGTTGCCGTTGCTGGGCGAGCATCCGGACCTCGACGGGTTCTGGGTCGCCGAGGCGGTGGACTGCGCGTGGTCCGCGGGGGTCGCGCGGGAGTTGACGCGCTGGCTCATCGAGGGGCAAGCGCACCTCGACCTGCACTCCGTCGACCTTGCCCGGTTCGATCGGCTGCAGCTGTCTCCAGGCCGCGTCCGGGAACGGAGTTTGGCGACGGCGGGGCATCGACGGCCGGCGCCGGAACTGCTGCGGACCACGCCCTGCTACGAGCGCGAAGTCGAACTGGGCGCGGAGTTTCGCGAGGAAGACGGCTGGGCGCGGCCGCAGCGGTATTCCGACAGCCGCACGGAGGCCGTCGCGACTCGGAGCCGGGTGGCGTTGTTCGACCTGACCCCGCGGCGACGGCTGGAGGTCACCGGCCGCGGCGCGCTGCCGTTCCTGCAGACGATGACCACGAACCAGCTCGACCGTCCGCCCGGCTCGGTCGCCGGGACGTTGCTGCTCGGCGAAGACGGCGGGATCCGCAGCGATCTCACTGTCGCCCGGCTGGGCGTGGAGGAGTTTCACGTCGCCGCGCACCACCACCGGGATGTCGCCTGGCTGCGCCGTCATCTGCCTGGCGACGGCTCGGTCCAGCTGCGCGAAACGACCGGCGGCACGTGCTGTCTCGGCTTGTGGGGGCCGCTCGCCGAGCGGGTGCTGCCCGAACTGTCCACATCGGACTCTCGCGTTTGGCGGACGTACGTCGGCGACGTGCCGGTGACCGTGCTGCGCGTGTCGGAGGTGGGCGAACCCGGCTGGGAGCTGCACACCGGCGCGGATCTCGGCCGGGCGCTGTGGGACACGCTCTGGGCGGCCGGGCAGCCGCACGGGATCGTCGCGGCCGGCGAGGACGCGCTGCGCAGCCTCCGGATGGAGGAAGGGCGCCGAAGCTGCGGTGTCGATGCGACCACCGAGCATGATCCGTACGAAGCCGGGCTCGGGTTCGCGGTACGGATGGACAAGGGCTACTTCCTCGGCCGGGACACGCTTCTTCACCGTTCTCCTTCGACGGTGCGGCGGAAACTGGTGTGCTTGACCGTCGACAACGCGCATTCCGTCATGCAGGGCCGGGAGCCGGTGTATGCCGACGGCCGCCCGGCGGGATACGTCACGAGCGGCGCGTACGGCTACACCGTCGACAAAAACCTGGCCTACGCCTGGCTTCCCGTCGAGGACACCCGGCCGCGGACGCCGGTGGAAATCGAACACTTCGGGGAACGGTTCGCGGCGAGGGTGGCCGCGGAGCCGTTGAGGAGCAGGGAATGACGCACTACGACGTGATCGTGATCGGTCTCGGCGGAATGGGCAGCGCGGCTGCCTACCGGCTGGCTCAGCGGGGCCAGAAGGTGCTCGGGATCGACCAGTTCGCGCCGGTGCACAACCTCGGTTCGAGCCACGGCGGTTCGCGGATCACGCGGCAGGCGTACCTCGAAGGTCCGGATTACGTACCGCTGCTGCTGCGCGCGCACGAGATGTGGGATCAGCTCGAACGCGACTCCGGACGGTCGCTGTTCACCCGCTGCGGCGCGGTGATGGGCGGACCGCCGGAGTCGCGCACGATCACGGGCAGCACGCTTTCCGCGGAGAAGTTCGATATCCCGCACGAAATCCTGGACGCGGCCGAGATCCGGCACCGGTTCCCCACCATCACCCCGGCCGAGGACGAGGTGGCGCTGTGGGAACCCGGCGCCGGTTTCGTGTCGCCGGAAGGAAGCGTCGCCGCGCACCTGCAACTCGCCGCGCGCCACGGCGCCGAACTGCACCACGAAGAGCAGGTTTTCACCTGGACCAGCACGGAAACCGGAGTGCGCGTCGGCACCGCTTCGAGCTACTACACCGCCGAGCGGCTCGTGCTGTGCCCCGGCGCGTGGGCGCCGGTGCTGCTCGGCGATCTAGGCGTCGATTTCGAGGTGCGCCGCCAGGTCCAGTACTGGTTCGAACCGGCGGACGTGCGGCCGTTCGCCGATCATCCCGTGTACATCTGGGAAACCGCGGCAGGCGGCCAGTTCTACGGTTTCCCCGCGCACACCGCGCAAGGCGTCAAAGTCGCCGTGCATCTTGGCGGCGAGCCGTGCACCGCCGACACCATCGACCGGCGGATCCGCGACGACGAGGTGCGCGCGGTCGCGGCCGTCGTCGGGTCCCGGATGCCGACGCTCCCGGCGACCTTCCGCCGCGCGGCGACCTGCCTCTACACCAACACCCCGGACGAACACTTCGTGATCGCCCCGCACCCGAGGCATCCGCGCGCGGTCGTGGCGTGCGGATTTTCCGGTCATGGCTTCAAATTCGTGCCAGTGGTCGGAGAGATCCTCGCCGACCTGATCGTCGACGGCACGACGCGGCATCCGATCTCGCTGTTCGATCCGGCGAGGTTCACGCCGTAGCGAAGTAGTGCTCCTCCGCCAGATCCTCAAGCAGGCCAGGGTGTTCCGGCTTCCAGTCGAGGATCTCGCGAGTGCGCACGGCGGACGTCGGCGCGTCCGACTGCACCATCGGCGCCAGGAACGCGAAGTGCGCCGCGGCTTCCTCCGGGGCGATGGACTTCGCCGGAACACCGAGCCGCGCACCGATCGTCTCGGCGATCTGCCGGAGCGAGACGGCCTCGTCGCCGACCGCGTGGAGCATGGTCCCGGACGGAGCCTTCTCCAAGGCCAGCCGGTAGAGCCGGGCCGCGTCCAGCGTGTGGCCGGCGGACCAGCGGTTGGCTCCGTCGCCGACGTACGGCGAAACCCCGGCCGCGCGGGCGAAACGGATCATGGTCGGAACGAATCCGTGCTTGTCGAGCGAACTGTGCACCGACGGCGGCAGCCGCACGACTGACGACCGGACTCCGCGATCGGCGAGCCCGAGGACGTAGTTTTCCGCGTCGACCCGCGGACCGCCCGGGAGGCGGTCGTCCTCGGTACCGACGCGGCCGAGCCCGGCGAACATCAGGGTTCCGGAGGTCGAGACCAGGGGTTTCCCGGTGCCGGCGAGGGTTTCGCCGAGTGCTTTCAGCGCGGCGAGATCCGCGTCGACCGCTCCGGCGAACTCGCCGCCGGCCATCAGGTCGTGCTTGAACGCCAGATGCACGACGCCGTCTGCCTCGGCGGCCGCCGCGCGCAGGCCGTCGAGATCGTCGAGGTCGCCGCGCCGCACCTGCGCCCCGCGTTCGACGAGCGTCGCGGCGGAGGCGTCCGACCGGGCGAGGCCGACCACCTCGTGCCCGGCGGCGAGGAGTTCGGGGACGAGAGCCGAGCCGACGTGGCCGCTGGCCCCGGTGACGAAAACCCGCATGGGCTGTCCTTTCAGCGTTGATGACACCTAGTGCCATCACCGTACGCCTGATGTCATCTGGTGTCATCACCTAGACTGGACGACATGGGCCGCTGGGAACCGAACGCACGCGAACGCTTGGAGCGGGCCGCGCTCGACCTGTTCGCCGAACGCGGCTACGACCAGACCACTGTCGCCGAAATCGCCGAACGCGCCGGTCTCACGAAGCGGACCTTCTTCCGCTATTTCGCCGACAAACGGGAGGTGCTGTTCGGCGGCCAGGAGGAACTGACCCGGCTGTTTTCCGAGAGCATCGCCGGCGCGCCAGCGGACGCGACGCCGTTCGAAGCGGTCGGCGGGGCACTGGATGCCGTCGCCGCGGTTTTCACCGGCGAGCGACTGCCTCAGGCCCGCGCGCGGCAGCCGGTCGTGGCGGCGAACAGCGAACTGCTCGAACGCGAATTGCTCAAGCGCACCAAGATGGTCCAGGCCATGCACGACGCGCTCGCCGCACGCGGATTCGGCGAGCCGACCGCGCGTGTCGCGGCCGAATTGGGCTGCCTCGCGTTCGGAACGGCCTTCCACCGATGGATCGAGGAAGGCAACCGGCGGAAGTTCGGCGCGCTGGCGGGCGAGGCGCTCGACGAATTGCGCACCGCGACCGCGGCCTTGGGCTAGGCGAGCAGAGACTTCGCCAGCGTCGGCAGATCAACGCCGGCCACGCCGTCCAGCACATGCCACGGCGCGAGCCACGACTCGGCAGCAAGCTCGTCGTACACCGCGGCACAACGCTGCTGCAGCGAATCGTCCGACTCGAACGCGTCCCGCGCCCGCGCCGCGTCCGACTCCGCCCGGCGCACCGCCCGCTCGGCAGCGACCTCCGGGCTCACCCGCAGCAGCAGATGCGCATCCGGCCGCGGCAACCCGAACCGCGTCACCTCGAGGTCCCAAACCCACTGCACCACAGCGCCATCAGCGTGCTCGCGCAGGCGCGCGGCGGCGTACGCGGCATTCGAGGCGACGTAGCGATCCAGCAAGACCACGTCGTTGGCCGCGAGCAGTTCGCGGATCTCGTCAGCCGCGCCGCTGCGGTCGAGGGCGTAGAGCATCGCCATTCCGTACACCGAATCGGCGAGGTCGCCGTGCCCGCGATGCAGCGCTTCCCGCACCAGATCGGCGTGCACGCTGCGGCCGTAACGCGGGAAGGCGAGACTGCCGACGCTCGCGCCGACGTCCTTCAGCGCAGCAGTCAGCCCCTCGGACAACGTGCGCTTGCCCGCGCCGTCCAAACCTTCGATTACGACCAGTCGCCCCACGCCGTCGAAGATACTTGGTGGCGTCCTCAGGCCGTCTCGCGGCGCGCGCGGACGAAGCCGAAGTAACCCACCGGCACCGCGACCAGGAGCCCGGCGAGGCACAGCAGCGGAATCCAGTCGTCGCCGTGCGGCTGCGCCGGCGTGCTCTGGCCGTCCCTCGGCACCACCTCGCCGCGCGGCACGGCCGTAAGGTGGGCGTTGCCGGTGTCAGCGGGCTGCGCCGCGCCCGCGCCCGGAGCCGACACCGGCAACGCCAGGCCCGTGAACGCCACGAGGAGCAGCAAGCGTCCGACGTGCCTTCGGCAAGTGGTCGAGGACCGCCGGACGCGCCCGGCAGTGCTCCCCACGTGATTCGGTTTCCCCAAGCCCATGACGCACCTCCCGCCTAGACGTGGCCAGTGGTGGTCACAACGGTGAACCGGTCGATCACTCCGAGCAAGATGCCCGTCCGGCGACGGGGGTGTTCCGGGTCGGCGGTGGAACACGGAACGGTTACCCTTCCGTGGCCAAGCACACCAAACGGGGGCCGGACCCGTGACCGCGCGCTGCTAACGTGAACGTTCCGCGGCATTCACGCCCAGCGCACGGGCGGCGTTGAAGGGACAGCGGTGGCACGAGACGGGGATGGCCCACTGATCATGGAACCTGGCCGGCGCGGCGCGGGTGAACTGCCGCCCGAGCTCGGCGAAGCACTGCGATCCGGAGAATTCCACCAGGCGCTGCGGCTCGCGATCGCGCATCGCGGCCTGTCGCTCGCCCGGCTGCGGGCGCACCTCGCGCTCCGCGGCGTCCACATCGGACAGTCGACGCTGAGCTACTGGCAGCGCGGGCTCCGCCAGCCGGAGGTGCCGAAGGCGCTGCCCGCGGTCCGCGCGCTGGAGTCGGTGCTGCAGCTGCCTGCCGACTCGCTGGTGGTGCTGATCGGCCCGCGCACGGCGCGTCCGCGCGGGCACCAGGCGGCGGCGTCGTTCCACGACCTGCGCTCGGGCGAGATGGGCGCGATCGTCGAGCAGCTGATGAGCGACCTCGGCGCGGCGCCGGCGTCGCGGCAGTCGAACTCCGACCTGGAAATGCTGTCGGTGCACGACCAGATCACCATCGACGAGCAGCAGCACCAGGTCAAATTCCGGACCCGGCTGGTCACCCGCGCGCGGCGGCACGGCCCGGACCGGTACGTGGCCGTCTACAACGGCGACCCCGGCTGCCGGATCGACGACGTCGAGCTGATCACCGCCGAAGGCTGCCGCGTCGGCCGGATCCGCAGGCACCCGGCCCGCGAGACGATGGCGACGGAGCTGCTTTTCGACCGGAAGCTCGCCGAGGGCGAGATCCACGTTTTCTGCTTCGAAATCCACGACAATTCCGCCGTGACGTTCCCCGGGTACTACCGGATGCTGCGCGACCAATGCGCGAGCTATCTGCTGCAACTGCAGTTCGCGCCCACCGCGATGCCCGCCCGGATCACCCGCGAGGTCCGCGCCCGCGACGACGCCCTTCCGGTCGAGGCGGAGGAATTGCCGTGCGACACCGGCGGCGTCACGAGCGGGTATTTCCGCGACACCGGCCCGGGGCTGGCCGGGATCGCGGTGGAATGGAACTGAGTTTTATCCGTCGACCCGCTGCGGCGTGCCCTTGGTGATGCGGACCAGTTCGTCGAACGTCGTCGGGAAGACGGCGTTCGGCGTACCGGCCGCGGCCCACACCTCGCCGTACTGCCGCAACGCCTCGTCGACCACGGTTTCCAGCGGAGCCGGGTGCCCGACCGGCGAGACCCCGCCGATCGCCTGCCCGGTGGCCGCGCGCACCTCGTCCGGCTTGGCCCGGCGGATCCGGCCGCGCCCGAGCTTCGCGGCGAGCGCGTCGACGTCGACCCGGTGCGCGCCGCTGGTCAAGACCAGCAGCGGGGCGTCGTCGGCCATGAAGACCAGGCTGTTCGCGATCGCGCCGACCGGACAGCCCAGCGTTGCCGCCGCCTCGGCCGCCGTCCGCGTGGACTGCGGGAGAGTCCGCGCCTGACCAGTGACGCCTGCCTCGTCGAGCGCGTCCTGCACGTTCTGCATTGCCGACATCCGCACACCTCCTGCTGTTCTGTAAACAGAACACTAGACTAGGCCGGGTGTCGACGTCACCCGCCCCGGACGGCCGCGCCCTCGCCGCGGCGGTCGGTACCCGCATCCGGACGCTGCGCACCCGCGCGGGCGTCGGCCTGACCACGCTCGCCGCCGACAGCGGCCTCGGCAAGGGGACGCTGTCGGAACTGGAAAACGGTCGCCGAAACCCGACGCTGGACACGTTGTTCGCCATCGCCACGGCGCTGTCGATCCCGTTGAGCGACTTGCTCTTCGGCGACGACGGCGTGGCCGAGGCGCACGGCGACAGCGTGGCCGCGACCCTGCTCGGCCGGTGGGAGGATCCGGACGGCGTGACCGAGGTGTACCGGCTGACGATCCATGAGCGAGTTCAGGTGTCGCATCCGCACAGCCCTGGGGTGCGGGAAGTGCTGACCGTGCTGACGGGGACGGCGGAGGTGGGGCCGGTTGACGCGCCGGTGACGGTTTCCGCGGCGGGGACGCATACGTTTATCGCGGAAACGGATCATGTTTATCGCGGAATTGGCGGGGAGGCTACGGCGGTGTTGACGATGCGCTATCCGCGTTAGCGAACGAGGAGTCCATTGGCTTTTGCCGCATCGGCCTGACGCGCGTCACAGGTCACCACCGTGACGGGTTCGCCGCCGGTGAGGTCAGCGGTTTCCCGCATCGCGACCGCCAGGTGAAGCGCGTCCAGCGTGCGAAGGGAATAGTTCTCGATGACCAATCGCTGCGCTGCAGGAAAAACGCGCGAAGGCCGAAACGGGATCACGCCTAACGTCGAAGTACGACTCATAGCATCGAACTGATCCAGGAAATCCCGCGCATCCGGGATACGCCCGGAACGCTTGGCCGCCGCCATCGCGCTAGCGAACTCAATCCGGGTCAGCTCACTCGTAAGAACCCGATTCCGGCCGCTCGCGAGCAAGTCGCGCAGCTCAGCATGCTCAGGTTCGTCAGCGAAGAACACCCGCACGACCGCACTCGTATCGGCGTAATAGACGGTCACCATTCACCCCGCGTCCAGTCGAGCGCCTCGCCGACCGACGTGCCCCATCCGGCCGAACGCCGCTCCAATTCGTCGAGGCCGACCGGCTCCCGTTCGGGCTCGAAGGCGATCAGCTTGCCCTCGGCGAGCAGCCGGGCTTTCCATGCCTCCGGCGTCTCTTCCCGGTTGAGGGCGTCACTGAGCACCTCGGTGACCAGGTCGTTCATGCTGCGACCCTCAGCCTCGGCCCTGGCCTTGAGCCGAGCGTGCAACTCGTCGTCGACACGAGTGATCAATTGCTTCACCACACCATGATAACACGTCACCCATTAGAGATATCAGGTGTTTTCAATTGCAGACAAAAGCCGCCCCGAAACGCATTCCGGGGCGGCTTCAGCGTCAATGATCAGTAACGGTAGTGCTCCGACTTGAACGGGCCCTCCACGTCCACGTCGATGTATTCCGCCTGTTCCTTCGACAGCTTCGTCAGCTCGCCGCCCAGTGCTTCCAGGTGGATCCGGGCGACCTTTTCGTCCAGCTTCTTCGGGAGGCGGTAGACCTCCTTGTCGTACTCCTCAGTCTTGGTGAAGAGTTCGACCTGTGCGATGACCTGGTTCGCGAAGCTGTTCGACATCACGAAGCTCGGGTGCCCGGTCGCGTTGCCCAGGTTCAGCAAGCGGCCCTCCGACAGCACGAGGATGCTCTTGCCGTCCGGGAACACCCACTCGTCGACCTGCGGCTTGATGTTCACGCGCCGCACGCCGGGGTAGCGGGCGAGACCGGCCATGTCGAGTTCGTTGTCGAAGTGGCCGATGTTGCCGACGATCGCCTGGTGCTTCATCCGCGCCATGTGCTCGACCATCACCACGTTCTTGTTGCCCGTGGTGGTCACGTAGATGTCGCCCTCGTCCAGCACCGTCTCCAGGCGCTTGACCTCATAGCCGTCCATCATCGCCTGCAGCGCGCAGATCGGGTCGATCTCGGTGATGATCACCCGGGCGCCCTGGCCGCGCAGCGATTCCGCCGCGCCCTTGCCGACGTCGCCGTAGCCGCAGACCACCGCGACCTTGCCGCCGATCAGCACGTCGGTGCCGCGGTTGATGCCGTCGATCAGCGAGTGCCGGATGCCGTAGCGGTTGTCGAACTTCGACTTCGTCACCGAGTCGTTGACGTTGATCGCCGGGAACAGCAGCTCGCCCGCGGCCGCCAGCTGGTACAGCCGCAGCACGCCGGTGGTCGTCTCCTCGGTGACGCCCTTGACGCTCTGCCCGATGGCGGTCCACTTGCCCTTGTCCGCCGCGACCGAGGCACGCAGCAGCTCGAGGAAGACCTTCCACTCTTCGGGGTCCTCGTCGTCGGCGGACGGAACCACGCCTGCCTTCTCGTACTCGGTGCCCTTGTGCACCAGCATGGTGGCGTCGCCGCCGTCGTCGAGGATCATGTTCGGGCCTTCGCCCTCCCACGTGAGCATCCGCTCAGTGCACCACCAGTATTCCTCGAGCGTTTCGCCCTTCCAGGCGAACACCGGGACGCCCTTGGGCTCCTCGGCGGTGCCGTGCGGCCCGACGACGACCGCGGCCGCGGCGTGGTCCTGGGTGGAGAAAATGTTGCACGAAGCCCAGCGCACCTCCGCGCCGAGCGCCACCAGCGTCTCGATCAGCACCGCGGTCTGCACGGTCATGTGCAGCGAACCGGCGATTCGCGCCCCGCGCAGCGGGTACACCTCAGCGTATTCGCGACGCAGCGCCATCAAGCCGGGCATCTCGTGCTCGGCGAGCCGGATCTCCTTCCGGCCGAACTCGGCGGCCTCGAGATCGGCGACGGCGAATTCGAGGCCGCCCCGGGTGTCGTGCCGCTTGACAACGCTTTCGGGGGTCATAGTGCGGTTCCTCCAAGGTTTGATGGCACCTGAACAGTACCGTTGTCGGCTCGACCCTGACTCGAACGGATGAGGAGAGAATCACCGTGCCCGCCCCGCTCCCCGGCCCTGACACCCGCATCGTCGAAATGAGGGTGTCCGGACTCGTGGGCACGAGCGGCGAGACGCTCCTCGACACGGTCCAGACCGTCGACGTCGCCGGCGACGAACTCGGCCGCGTGGTGCGCCCTGCCGACCGGCTGCGGCGTCCGGCACCCGGTCCGGTGGTGCCCGCGCTCGGCCGGTCGATCCCGCGCACCGTCGAAGGCTACCTGTGGAGCGGCATGACGTCCGGCGGCGTCGCGAAGGCCGCCTGGGCGCTGCTGTTCCCGTTCTCGCTGGCGAACGTCGCGTTCTGGATGCTGCCGCCGGTGCACCGCGGCCGCTGGCTCGGCGGCCTGTGCCGCGGCCTGCTGCGGATCGCCTCGGTGCTGCTCACCATGCTGCTGGTCAGCCAGGTCGCGGCGGCCGTGCTGGACCTCGTCGCGACGCAATGCCTCGCACCCGGGCGAGCGTGCCTGACCTGGGTGACTCCGGAGCTGCGCAAGGGCCCGCTGCGCATCGGCGTCGGCGTCGCAGTGCTCCTGGCCTTGGTCTACGTCCTGCACCGGATCTCGTCCACGAACTGGCGCGTTCGCCCGCCCGAACAACCCGGCCGCAAAGGCGTCCCGATGCGGTTGCGCGCAGATCCGGAAGCGCCCGGAATGTCCGCGACACACGCGGTTGCCGCACTTGCCTGCATTGCCTTGCTGTTGCTCGGCGGCCCCTTCCACGTGCCCACGAAAATCCCCCAATTGATCGCGTGGATCTGCACTCTCGCGCTCGTCCTCGCGGTCCTGATCGGAAGCGCGATCGGCAGCGACACCGGCGCCATCGCCCGCCGAAGCCTGATCACCTTCGCGACGCTGCTGGTCATCTTCTCCGCCGTGCTGGCCAAGCCGGTCGACAACCGGCTCCCCGGCGTCGACAACACCGTCGAAGGCCTCGGCGGCTCACTGCTCGTGGTCACCTTGCTGTTCGCACTCGCGCTGATCCCGTCAGCGCTGCTGGCGCGCTCAGCCTGGCGCGACCGCCCGCGCCGGCTCCGCCCGTGGCTCGGCGGCTGGGCCGCGGCCCCGGTTCTCGCCCTGGCCGGACTCCTCGGCGGCGGTTTCGGCGCCGGGCTGGCGATCGCCGTCCGAAAACTGCTCCGCGCCGAAAAGCTTTCCCTGCCCACGACGTACGACCTGGTCACCGTCCTGTGGGGCGGCGGACTGGGCCTGATGGCCCTGCTGGCCATCGCGGGGTACGCCATCGGCGTGCCGCTGCGCCGACGCCGGCGCGGCATCCCGCCCATCGTCGAACTGATGGAACACGACGAGCAGCAAGAACAAGACGCCGCGCGAGCCTGGGCCCGCTCCGCCTGGGAACGGCGGCACCTGCACCACCTGGCGTTGATCGTCGCGCTGGGCCTGTGCGTCGGCGCGATCGCCCTGCTCGTCGTGCGGTTCGGCTTCAACCTGCAGCCAGGCTGGTTCACCACCGTCTCGGCGATCGGCGTATTCGCCCTAGGCGCGCTGGCCGCCGGCCTGCTGCGAGTGGTCTACTCCGCGGCCCGCTCCCCCCAGCGAAGCCGGCACCTGGGTGCGCTGGCGGACCTCGTCTCCTTCTGGCCGCGCGCCGCACACCCCGGCGTACCGCCTTGCTACGCGCTCAAAGTCGTCCCCGAACTGGCCGAGCGAGTCAAGGAACATCTGGCCGAACCCGGCACCCGCGTCGTGCTGTCCGGCCTGAACCTGGGCAGCATCCTCACGGTGCTCACGGCTGCCCAGCTCTGCGCCGAACTTCCCCCGGACGAACGCAATCGAGTCGGCCTGCTCACCGCGGGCTCACCTCTGCAGTGGGGCTACCAACGGGCCTTCCCCGCAGTCCTGCCACAGGATTCGCTGGCCGAACTGTTCGCCTCGCTGGACGGCCGCTGGCGCGCGCTGTGCCGGGGAACAGACATCTTCGGCGGCGGCGTAACCACCTGGCGGCACCAGACAAGCAACGGCCACCTGCTGGGCGAGGGCTACCTCCCCGAAGGCAAGTGGGGAGCTTTGGAAGCAACTCCGGACGACGCGGGAGTCCTCATCCTCGGCGGCGACCACTGGGTGCCTGACCCCCTGCGAGCCCCCGACGGCCGCAGCCGCTGGGCCCCCGGAGTCCTCAAGCACACCGAGTACCTGGCCGATCCGGAGTGGGACAACGCAGTCGCGATGGCCGCGGGGCTGGGCCGCCCCAACGGCCGCGCCCGCTCCCTGGGCGAACAAGGTTCCCTCTTCGGCGACCTGCCCCGCCCCCGCTGAAAACGACGGTGCCGGGTCTCGTGAGGGGAGATTCCCTCACGAGACCCGGCATCGGGCGTTCAGATCAGTTGGTGCCGCGGCGACGCAGCTTCAGCAGCACGAGCAGACCGCCGCCGGCGACGATCAGCACGCCGGCGATCCAGAACAGCCAGGCGTTGTCGAACCCGGTGTTGGCCAGGCCGCCGCCGGTGCCGTTCTGGTTGCCCGCCGGGACGACGGCCGGGGCGCTGGTGGTGGCGGGAGCGGAGGTCGTACCTGCCGGGGCCGAGGAAGTCGTCGGGGTGCCCGGCTTGGTGGTCGGGGCTTCCGAGGTCGAGGGGGCCGGAGTCGTGGTCGGGGTCTCCGAGACCGGCGGCTTGGTCGGCGCGGTCTTGGTCCCGCACGCGAACCAGTGGCTGATCGTGGGCAGCTGCTCGCCGTGGTTGAACGGCGAGCGCAGCTTCTCCCACGGCGGCGTGGCCGACATGCCGCGCTTGCCCGGCACGTACGTGTTGTAGCCGGGGCCGCCCTTGACCACGATCGCGGTGACCGTGACGCCCTCGCCGACGGCCGTGACGTTCAGGTACTGGTCCTTCTGCGTTCCGCCGGTGACGGTGAGGTCGCCCGCGCCGAGCAGGTCGCCGGACACCTTCGCCTGCGCGCAGGTCGTCGCGTTGCCCTCGGTCGGCTTCGCCCGGCTGTCGTCCGTGGTGCAGGCGAGAGCCGAGGTCGCGGTGCCGAGCAGGGCGAGTCCGGCCACCGCGGCGACCGTGAAACCGGCACGCAGTCTGGTGCTGATGGGCATGGAGTTACTCCTCAGGGAAAAATCCGAACGGGGGATAACACACGCGGAGAACTGCGACCCCCGTAGGAACCCCGACCACTGTTCGTGCGAATTACCCGAGAGTGATTAACCCGTCAGAGGGAAGACGACGCGGAGGGTATCGCACCCTCAGAAGTCCTTCTCCGCCGGGACCGGGCAGCCGCCCGAACCGAGATCCGCGAGTTGCGCATCCGTGACCACCGGCTCGCCGACCACGGGAAACGGCCCGCCGTCCAAGGTGGACGGCGGGCCGTTGGGAACGACGGGGAGCGGGTCAGTCGGCGACCGGCGGCGCGGATTCGGGCACCGCGCCTCCCTGTCCGACGCCCGACTGGCGCTTCCCGAGCAGCGAATGCCGCCGGCTGTAGGCGAAGTAGATGACCACGCCGATGATCATCCAGACGACAAACCGCAGCCAGGTCAGCACGGTCAGGTTCAGCATCAGCCACAGGCACGCCAGGATCGCCAGCGGCGCGATGACCCACACGGCGGGCACGCGGAAGGCGCGCGTCAGGTCCGGGCGCGTCTTGCGCAGCACCAGCACGCCCGCGGACACGAGGATGAACGCGAACAGCGTGCCGACGTTGACCATTTCCTCGAGCTTGTCGGCCGGGAAGAACGTCGCACCCGCCGCGACCAGTGCGCCGACCACGATCGTCGCGCGCTTCGGCGTCCCGCGGTCGCTCGTCTTGGCCAGCGAACGCGGCATGAGGCCGTCGCGGGACATCGCGAAGATGATCCGCACCTGGCCGAGCATCAGGACCATGACGACGGTGGTCAGGCCGGCCAGCGCGCCGACGGAGATGATGTTCGCGGCCCAGTCGACGCCGTTGGCGGAGAACGCGGTGGCGAGCGTCTTGTGGCTGCCGTCGCCCGCCGAGGTCGAGAGATCGGTGTAGGGCACCATGCCGACGACCACGAGCGACACCGCGACGTACAGGACGGTCACGATCGCCAGCGAGCCGAAAATGCCGCGCGGCACGGCCTTCTGCGGGTTGCGGGTCTCCTCCGCGGTGGTCGCGACGATGTCGAACCCGATGAACGCGAAGAACACGATCGACGCGCCCGCCAGCAGCCCGAAAATGCCGAACGAACTGCTGCCGCCGCCCGCGATGAGCGAGAACAGCGACTGGTCGACGCCGCTCGACCCGGACCCGGCGGGTTTGCCCTCGGGGACGAACGGCGTGTAGTTGCTGGACTTGATGTAGAAGATGCCGAGGATGACCACGAACAGCACGACGGCGACCTTGATCCCGGTGATCACCATCGAGAACCGCGACGACAGCTTCGTGCCGAGCACCAGCAACGTCACCAGCGCGGCGACGACGATGAACGCTCCCCAGTCGATGCCGAAGCCGCCGCCGAGATCGATCGACGTTTTGGTGCCCTTGCCGAAGATGTACTCCAGCACCGTCTGCAGGTAGGACGACCAGCCCTTGGCGACCGCGGCGGCGCCGACGGCCAGCTCCAGAATCAGGTCCCAGCCGATGATCCACGCCATGAACTCGCCGAAGGTGGCGTAGGAGAACGTGTACGCGCTGCCCGCGACCGGGACAGTCGAAGCGAATTCGGCGTAGCACAACGCGGCGAGCGCGCAGGCGATCGCGGCGATGACGAACGCGACGGACACCGACGGCCCGGCGAAATCGCCCGCCGTGCGCGCGGTGAGCGTGAAGATTCCGGCGCCGATGACCACCGCCACGCCGAAGACCGTGAGGTCCCAGGCGCTCAGGTTTCTGCGGAGTTTCGTCTCCGGCTCATCGGTGTCCGAAATGGACTGCTCGATTGATTTGGTGCGCCACAACCCAGTGCCGGGCAACTTTGACCTCCTGCGGTGACCTTCGTGGGGACCGGGCGCCACCCTAGCCTGTCAGTTGGGCGCCAGCTGTCCGGACAGTCAGCGCGTCTCGCGGTCGAGGTCGGGCTCCAGGTAAATCAGCGTCGCGACGGGAACCTTCGCGCGCACGCGGGCCTCCGCGTCGTCGATCGCGCCGGCGATCGCGGCGGTGTCGAGGCCGGGCACGAGCGCGAGCTTCGCGGCGACGAGCAGTTCGTCCGGGCCGAGGTACTGGGTGCGAATGTGGATGACCCGCTCGACCTTGCCCGCAGCGAGTTCGTCCACGATGGTCGCGAGATCGGTGTCGGTCGCGCCCTCGCCGATCAGCAGGCTCTTCATCTCGATGATCAGGATGACCGCGATGACGCCCAGCAGCGCGCCGATGAAGACAGTGCCGATGCCGTCGAAAACGGGGTTGCCGGTCAGCACCGACAATCCGACGCCGAGCAAGGCGAACACGAGGCCGAGCAGCGCGCCGGAGTCCTCCAGCAGCACGACCGGCAGTTCGGGCTCCTTGGCCTGGCGGATGAACCGCCACCAGCTCACATTGCCCTTGATCTTGCGCGATTCGCCCATCGCGGTGAGGAAGCTGTACCCCTCGAGACAGATCGCGACGACCAGAATAACCACCGCGACAACCGGAGTGTCCAGCGGCTGCGGCTCGATGATCTTGTGAATGCCCTCGTACAGCGCGAACGCCGCGCCGAGCGTGAAGAGCATGAGCGCGACGATGAACGAGTAGAAGTAGCGGTCCCGGCCGAAGCCGAACGGATGCTCCCGGGTCGCGCGCCGCTTGGAGGTCTTCTGCCCGAGCAGCAGCAACCCCTGGTTCGACGTGTCGGCGAGCGAGTGCACCGCCTCCGCCAGCATCGACGACGACCCGGTGACCAGGAAGCCGACGAACTTGGCCACCGCGATCCCGGCGTTGGCGGCGAGCGCCGCGATGATCGCCTTGGTTCCCCCGCCAGCTGACACTTCCCGCTCCCTGCTCCGCGCCCGAATTGCCCGGTGGGAGCCTAGAGGAGCCTTGGGGGAGGGAAGCGCTGGGCTGCCACCCTTCCCGCTCTTCCTCGTTGAGGTATCCGATCGGATACCTTTCTCGTGGTATCCTATCGGATACATAGCGGCCTTGGAGGACGGCGACGATGCGCACAGCCGAACTGCTCACGACAGCACGCAAGGCAGCGGACTTGAGCCAGCAAGAACTGGCTCAGCGAGCGGGCACCTCGCGACCCACCCTGTCCGCGTACGAGAGGGGCAAGAAGTCGCCCACTGTCGACACAGTCATCCGCCTGCTCGCCGGGGCGGGATTCACGCTTGCCCTTGAGCCGCAGCTCCTTTTCCACGAACACACGACCAGCGGCCGTTCGATTTCGGTACCCGCCAGCTTGCCCCGGCTGGCCCTCGCGAAAGCCTTCGCGAGGGTTGCTCTGCCGATCGAACTCAACTGGTCAGAACCGGAACGCCGCTTCGACCTCGCCGTACGCGCGGAACGGGCCCGCGTCTACGAGATCGTGTTGAGAGAGGGCACCAGCGAACACATCGCGGAATACATCGATGGCGCATTGCTGATCGACCTGTGGGACGAATTGGTCCTTCCTCGGGGCGTGCGAGCCGCGTGGGCTCCGCTCATTGAGAGCGTCCGGCCGGTCGCTGCGTCGTGACCGCGCCCGAGGGGCTGACTTCGTTCCAGGTGGCTGTCGCGAAGGTCTTCTTCGAACTGCCGCAAAGCGATGGATTCCTGCTCGCCGGCGGCGCGGCTCTGCTGGCGCAACAGTTGACGACCCGGCCGGGCTTCGACACCTCGGTGTTCGCGCAGATGCTCGGCTCCCTGTCCCGCTTCGAAGACCGGGACCTGCCAATCGCGCTCTCCCAGGTCTCCGCTCTGCGCCGTTTCTTCGCGACCTGGTCCGCCGAACTGAATGTCTGAAGTCAGCTCACAGCTCACAAGCCCCAGCAGTAGCCCGGAACAGCTGCGACCGCGCCCCGCTCCCCGGCCGCACCCGCACCGCCGGATCCGCGGCGGGCAGCCACACCGACTGCCCCCGCTGCAGCTCCACCCGTTCCCCGTCCGAGGCGAGCACCAGAAGATCCCCTTCGGTGCACAACAGGATCTGCGGCCCGGCCGAGTCGACCTCCAGCTCGGCGTCGTCCCCAGCCGCCCATTCCATTCGCGACAGTTCGAATTCCGGCGCGTCCGTGTGGTACACCGCCATCCGCTGGCCGGCGCATTCTCCGTGCTGCACCGGCATTTCCCCGCACGCGAAGTCGACCACGCGCAGCAGTTCCGGCACGTCCACGTGCTTCGGCGTGAGCCCGCAGCGCAGGATGTTGTCCGAGTTCGCCAGGATCTCCACCGCGGTCCCGTGCAGGTACAGGTGCAGGTTCCCGGCAGGCAGGTAGATCGCCTCGCCGGCACGCAGCGTCAGGCGGTTGAGCAGCAACGCCGCCAGGACACCGGCGTCGCGCGGGTGCGCCTCGCCCAGTTCCAGGATCGTGCGGCATTCGGTCGCGAACTCGCCGTGGTCCTGGACGTGCCGGACGCACGCGTCGAGCACCTCCGGCAGCAATTCGTCCAGCGAGGACTGCGGCAGCGTGATCCAGGTGGTGAACAGCGCACGCAGACCGGCCGGATCCGGTTGGGCTTCCAGCAGGCCGGTGTACTTGCCCAGCCCGGGCGTCTCGATCGCCTTCAGCAGTTTGACCGTGCGGTGCGGGTCGCGGAACCCGGCCAGCGCGTGGAACTCCGTCAGCGCGCAGACCAGCTCCGGCTTCGCCGTCGGGTCCGGATAGTTCCGGTTCGCGGCGTCGCGCGGGATGCCCAGCTTCTCCTCGCGGGCGTGGCCTTCGGCAGCCTGCGCCGCGGACGGGTGTGCCTGCATCGACAGCGGTTCTTCCGCGGCGAGGATCTTCAGCAGGAACGGCAGCCGGTTGCCCCAGCGTCGCGCGCAATCCTCGCCCAGCTGGCCGACCGGATCGGCGTCGACGAGTTCGAGCAGGCTCACCTCGGCGCCGTCCGGGCCGAGCACGTGCGACGGGTCCCCCGGGTGCGCTCCCATCCACAGCTCGGCTTCGGGGTGCGGCGCCGGCACCGGACGTCCCTGCAGCTGCGGGATGGCCGTTCGCGATCCCCAGGCGTAGGGCCGTACGGCGTTGCGCAACAGCTCCACTGTCAACTCCCAATCCTTCCCGTCGGCACTGGGCCGACGCACGCGGCGGCGGAACCGCCTGCCCGCGTTCCCCCCTGCTCCCTCAGGCGGAGGCCGGTTCGTATCTTCCGGCCCCGCCGATGCTGCCCGCCGCCAGCCCCAGGTACACCGCGGCCAGCTCGAACCGCAGCGCCAGCACCGCGGCGCGGACGATCTCGTCGGCCTCGATCTCCTCGGCGGGCGCGATCAGGTCCGCGCCCGGCAGGAACTCCTCGGCTTGGTACCGGGCCGCCTCGGTGGCCGGACCGGTCCGCACCGACAGCAGCAGCACCCGCGTCGCGACTCCACCAGGAGAGTCGTCCGGGTCGGCGAAAATGTCTCGCTCCACGCCGCCTGATTGTGCGATCCGGCGCAAGGCCGGGCGAGCGAGCGCCTGCCGGTAGTCCTCCACGTCGCACACCAGCGCGGCGTGCGCGGCGAACGCGTGCGCCGCGTGCTCGCCGACCGCCACCGCGACCGGGTCGAGCCCCCACAGCAGCGGCACCCGGTCCGCGACCCGCAGCGCGAGCGCCTTCGCCGGATTGGCGAACGACTCGCGCGCCAGGTAGTCCTTCTCCGCTTCGAGGTCGAGCTGGTCAGCGAGCGCCTGCACGTCCGCGACCAGCAGGCCGAGCGCGTTCGCGGTGAGCAGCCCGGCGGCCAGCCCGCGCGGGAACGCCAGCTCCGGCGGCACCGGAACGCGCGGCGCGAGCAGCACGCCCTTGCCCGCCACCGCCGCCGCGACCGGCCCCTCCGCCGGCGCGGACAGCACCACCGACGCGCCGAACCGGGCGGCGCGCTCCAGCGAAGCGGCCAGCTCGCGGTCGCCCGCGTCGTCGGTGTGCGCGAACACCACGTCCAGCGCGCCGATCCAGGCCGGCACCGATTCGGCCACCACGACCGGCACCGGGCACGACGGCGCGAGCAGCGCGGCCAGCAGCCGGGTGAGCGTGCGGCTCACCCCTGGCCGGTCGATGAGCACGAGCGAACGCGGACGCCCGACGTCCAGCCGGTCGCTCAGCTCCAGTTCGGCCGCCGCCTCGGCGGTGGCCCGCACCTGCGCGCCCGCCATCGCGGCGGCGCGCAGCAACCCCGCGCGGTCGGCGTCGGCCAGCCGCGCGGAGTCGTCGAGCAGGGAATCGTCAAGCATGGTCAAGCACTGTCGCCGTGGTCAGCCGAGCCGGGCAGCGTCGCCTCGTCGAGCAGCAAGACCGGGATCCCGTCGCGCACCGGGTACACCCGGCCGCATTCGGTGCAGGTCAGCGCGTCCGCCTCGGCGTCGTCCGGCGTGCCGGGACGCAGCGGAGCGTGATCCGGCGACGGGCACGCGAGGATCTCCAGCAGCTGTGCGTCAAGCGTGATGGCCATAGTTCCTCCATACCACGCGTCGTTGGGGTGTTAAGGGCGCCTTCCGGACACAATCCGGCACCAGCGGGTCAGGCCCGGACAATGGCCAGCACCTCGGCGGTGAGCGCCTCGACCGCGGCCCGGTCGGCGGCCTCCACGTTGAGCCGCAGCAGCGGTTCGGTGTTGGACGGGCGCAGGTTGAACCACGCGCCGCCGGGCAGCTGCACGGTGAGCCCGTCCAGCTCGTCGATCTCGACGCCGGACTTGCCCGCGTACGCGTCCTTCACCGCGAGCATCCGCGCGACCTGGTCGCCGACCGTCGAGTTGATCTCGCCGGACGCCGCGTAGCGCGAGAAGTCCTGGGTGAGCGCGGACAGCGGCCCGTTCTGCTCGCCGAGCGCGGCGAGGACGTGCAGCGCGGCCAGCATGCCGGTGTCGGCACGCCAGAAATCGCGGAAGTAGTAGTGCGCGGAGTGCTCACCGCCGAAAATCGCACCGGTGCGGGCCATCTCGGCCTTGATGAAGGAGTGCCCGACGCGCGTGCGCACCGGCTTGCCGCCGTGCTCGGACACGATCTCCGGCACGCCCTTCGACGTGATCAGGTTGTGGATGACCGTCCCGCCCGGCTCCTTCGCCAGCTCGCGCACCGCGACCAGCGCGGTGATCGCGCTCGGCGACACCGGCTCGCCGCGCTCGTCGACGACGAAGCAGCGGTCCGCGTCGCCGTCGAACGCCAGCCCGGCGTCCGCGCCGACCTCGCGCACCTTGGCCTGCAGGTCGACGATGTTGGCCGGGTCGAGCGGGTTGGCCTCGTGGTTCGGGAAGGTGCCGTCGAGCTCGAAGTACATCGGCACGACGTCGATCGGCAGGCCCTCGAAGACCGTCGGGACGGTGTGCCCGCCCATGCCGTTGCCGGCGTCGACCACGACCTTGAGCGGCCGCGAGCCGGAGAGGTCGACGAGATTGCGCAGGTAGGCGGCGTAGTCGCTGAGGACGTCGCGCTCGGAGACGGTGCCGCGCTGTCCGTCGAAGGCGGGAACGCCCTGCTCGACGGTGTCGCGGATCTCGGCGAGGCCGGTGTCCTGCCCGACCGGGGAGGCTCCGGCGCGGCACATCTTGATGCCGTTGTACTTCGCGGGGTTGTGGCTGGCGGTGAACATCGCGCCGGGCAGGTTGAGCGAACCGGACGCGAAGTAGAGCTGGTCGGTGCTGGCCAGGCCGATCGACACCACGTCGAGGCCCTGCGAGGTGACCCCGTCGGCGAACGCCTCGGCCAGGCCGGGCGACGAGTCGCGCATGTCGTGGCCGATCACGACGGCCGGCGCCTCGGGCTTGATGAGCAGCGCGAACGCGGCCCCGAAGTCCCGGACGAGGGCGGCGTCCAGCTGCTCGCCGACCACGCCGCGAATGTCGTAGGCCTTCACGATGCCCGAAAGGTCTGGCACGCCTTCTCCCCGCCGCTAGTTCCGTGGCGACGCCAGTCGCGCCGCGGGCGAAAGCCTACCGGGCGGGAGGACGGCTCAGGCGCGCCCCGGGAGGACGCGCAGATGGCCGCGCCTGCCGGAGGGGCCTTCCGGCTCGGGCTGCGCCGCCGGGACGTCGGAGCGACCGGCCTCGCGCACCGCCTCGGCCAGCGCGGTCAGCTCGTCGGCGGACTGCTCCGGAGCGGCGAAGGCCCCCTCGTGGCGGACGACTTCCCAGCCCTTCGGGACGGTCAGCCGCAGCGCGTGGGCCTCGCACAGGTCGTAGGAATGCGGTTCGGAAGCGGTGGCCAGCGGTCCGACGACCGCGGTCGAGTCCTGGTAGGCATACGTGAGCGTGGCGACAGCGGGTTCGAGGCAACCCGTTCGCGAACATTTCCGTACGCTCCGCACGATCCGAAACGATAGCGCGTCGCCGCAAGCGAGTACCGGCGACACGCGCGTTGTCCTGGCGACCGCATAGACTTGGACGGTGGCGACGGCTCGTGACTACCGACAACGGCAGCGAATGCGACGGGACCGGCACGGCCGGGGCCTGCGCGGGACGCTCTATCCAGCGTCCCTGCCCGCGGCGGCGAGCCGCGCGGAGCGCTTCGACGCGCTGGTGCTGGACGCCCTGGAGCCCATCGAGGCCCGCTGGCGACACGAACTGACGAAACTGGACGTAGCGGTAGACGACGTCCCAGAAGTCCGCCTGGACGGCCGAGCCCCCGCAGACGGCGTACTTCACGACGGCGCAGTACCGCTGTCACGCCTGGTCCCAGCCGGAGTAGACCGCACCGGCCTCCCCACCCGCGCCCGCATCGTCCTGTACCGACGCCCCCTGGAAGCACGGGCAAAAGACCCCTCAGAACTGGCAGACCTAGTCCACGACGTCCTAGTCGAACAGGTAGCCGGCTACCTAGGCGTAGAACCAGACGTCATCGAAGGCGACTAACGCCCCGTTACCGTTTTTCGTGGTTCCTGATCAAGGAGCTGTGGTCGCCAGGCCTGGCATGACTGACGCCCCCAGTCGAGTGCATGATCCGGGGGGGGTGGTGTCACCGGGCCTGGTGGCATCGAGGGACCGCTGATAGGGACACGGCCGCCGGAAAGGCAGGTCTCGTCGTAACGTGGGTGCCGGCGCTCGATGCCTGACCGGCGACCACCCGGGACTCGGCGAAAGACCTGGTGATGAGCAGAAGTTACGGGGTGTTCCTCGGCCTGGACGTCGGCAAGGAGGCCCATCACGCGGTCGGCCTGGATCCGGACGGCAAACGCCTGCACGACGGGCCGCTGCCCAACAGCGAACCCAAGCTGCGGGCCCTGTTCGACACGCTCGCCGCGCACGGGCCGCTGCTGGTGGTGGTCGACCAGCCGGCGACGATCGGGGCGTTGCCGGTCGCCGTCGCCCGCGCCGCGGGTCACCAGGTGGCCTACCTGCCGGGCCTGGCGATGCGCCGGATCGCGGACCTCTATCCGGGCCGGGCGAAGACCGACGCGCGGGACGCGTTCGTCATCGCCGACGCGGCCCGCTCGCTGCCGCACACGCTGCGCCCGGTCGACGTCGGCGACGACGCCCTGGCCGAACTGGACGTGCTGGCCGGGTTCGACGACGACCTCGCCGCCGAGGCCACCCGGATCGGCAACCGCATCCGCGGCCTGCTCACCGGCATCCACCCCGCCCTCGAACGCGCCATCGGACCGCGCATCTCCCACCCGGCGGTGCTGGAAATCCTGTCCAGATGCGGCGGACCCGCCGGAATCCGCAAAGCCGGACGCCGCAAAATCACCGCCATCGCGAAAGCCCACGCGCCCCGCATGGGCGAGCGGCTGGTCGAGGCGATCACGACCGCGCTGGCCGAACAGACCGTCACCGTCCCGGGCACCGCAGCCGCCGACACCGTCCTGCCCCGGCTCGCGGACAGCCTGAAAACCGTTCTCCAGCAACGCAAACAAGTCGCCGAACAGGTCGAGGGGATACTCGATGCGCACCCTCTTGCCGGGGTCCTGACCTCGATGCCCGGCATCGGCGTCAGGACCGCAGCCCGCATCCTCCTCGAGATCGGCGACGCCTCCCACTTCGCCAGCTCCGCACACCTCGCCGCCTACGCCGACATCGCCCCCGTCACCCGCAGCTCCGGAACATCCATCAAAGGCGAACACCCCGCCCGCACCGGCAACCGCAAACTCAAGCGCGCGTTCTTCCTCGCCGCCTTCGCCGCCCTGTCCGACCCCACCAGCCGCGCCTACTACGACAAGAAAAGAGCCGAGGGCAAGAAGCACAACGCCGCCCTCATCTGCCTCGCCCGACGCCGCTGCGACGTCCTCTACGCCATGCTCCGCAACGGCACCCACTACCGACACCCCGAACCCGACTCCGCCCCGGCTGCGGCTTGACAACCACATAGGGACACCCCCCCACAGTCGAGGCACCCAGCCCCTCCCCCAACCCCGATACGAAGCCTCCCTGCGGTTCGGGGGTGCTTGTCAAGGCATCTTTCCCGCCTTGACAAGCACCCCCGAACCGTCAGCACAATCAAGCTTCGGGGTGGTGGGCGCCCACCAGGCCGCAATGTCGCCCCCAGGCGACGAGCCGCCCCCTCACCCCCGCCTCCGAGACGGAATCGCCGTCAACGCCGTAAACAACACCGCCGCAAGCTGAACCAACAGCAACAACCCCCGCTCAGTCCCAGGAAAACTCACCGAGACTTCGGACGGCTGCGCCGGCACCGACACGGCAACCTGATGCCCCCAAGCAGGCACAATCGGCACAGCCTTCCCATTGACACTCGCCTGCCACCCAGCCTCCTGCTCAGCCGCCAGCACCAGCAACCGCCCAGTAGGCCCCTCCGACGCCCGCACCCGAACATCCGGCAACCGAGCAGCCACCGGCGAAATCCCCGGATTAGTCCCCGGCGCACCCCCACCGGTAACGGCCTGCTTAGCCAACTCCGGCGAAATCAACGCCACCACTCCAGCCTTGGGCAACAACCGCAACACCGGACGTCCATCCGCCATCGGCGCAGCCACCGCGGCAAAATCACTCACCGCCGCCGCAAACGCCCGAGCATCCGTCCCCGATGGCAACACCACGTACTGCACCCCAGAAGCCGCAGCAGCCGCGAACACCCGCTTGAGCGCCGCGACATCGCCCTGCCCCAGCCCCCGCCGCCACTCAGCCAACCGCTCCGGCGTCCCCTTGACCGGCGCAAGCTCGTCGTCCCCGAAGAGCGCCAACCGCCCCCCGGTCTGCCGAACCTGCCCAGAGCTCACGTCAAGCACCGACCGGCCGGTAGCCGCGACATCCGCAGCCACCTCAGGCGCAAGCTGCGGACGCGCCGCCGCCGTCAACGGCCCCTCGGACCCCGTCGCGACCGCACCGGCAGCCAACGCGGCCACCACCACAACCCCAGCCACCGCCAGCACCTTCGGCAACCAGGCAACAGGCATCGCCGAACCACCGCGCTGCCAAGTAGCCAGCACCGCCCACAACAGCCCAGCCCCGACCACCAGCAACGGCACCCCGGCATACCCCGACGCGGGCGCCCCGCCCTGCATCGGCGTCAGCTGCACCTGCCGAACCAAAACCACCCCGATCAGCCCCAGCACAGCCAGCGCCAACCCGCCGACGACCTGCTTCCGCGGCCGAACCACAAGCGCGACCAGCGTCGCCGCCAGCACCACGACCCCGATCGGCCACGCACCCGGCCCGCCCGGCGTCAGACCAGCGAGATCCGTAGCGGACGCCGGAGCGGCCGGACCGCCGAGACCTTGCAGCAGCAGTTCCGGATGCCGCAGCAGCACCGTCGGCCACGGCAGCAGCAAGACCAGCGGCAACAGCACCACGATCCCGACCGACGCCACCCGCCGGGCCAGCCCCGACGGCGCGGGCAGCACCACGAACCCGACCAACAGGCCCACCAGCGCAAGCCCATGCGCGAGCGGCGAAAACGCCCCGAGCAACGCGACACCGAACGCCGACAACGCCGAGACGTGCAACCACCGCGTGCCCGGCCGAGTCAGCAACCGGACGATCCCCGCGACCACAAGCGGCAACACGAGATGCACCACAACCACATCAAGCCGCCCCTGCGCGACCGACGCAGTAGCGGCGGGCAGCAACGCATACGTCGCCGCAACAGCAGCGCGCACCCAGCGACGCACGGCGAGCTTGCGCGTGGCGACATAAGCGCTGAGCGCCGCAAGCGGGATGTCGCCGATCAGCAAGATCGCCACCAGCGCGGCCGGACCGCCGATCGGGGCGAAGATCGCGCCGATCGTCCCGAGCACCGGCAGCGTCGCGGGAGCGGGCGCGCCGGTGCCGCCAGCGATCGAGTGCCACGGCGACAGGTACGTCGACCAGATCTCGCCGAGCCCGCCGACCGGCAGCAGCTGACCGCCCCACAGATCGAGGCCGAGCCGCCCGCGGTTGAGCACCAAAGCCAGCGCGGTGAGCAGAACGACCAGCACCACCGGCGGAGCGAAGACGGTCGCGGCGAGCACCCGTCGCCGGTTGACCTCCACGAACACCAGATCCGGTTCGGGCGCGGCCGGTTCCGGGCGGGGCGACGGCGACGGATGGGCCGCGGTCTCGTCTGCCGGTTCAGTGTCCTCTTCGGACACTGGCGCTTCGGGCAGCGTGACCGCGACGACCGTGCCCGGCCGGCGCAGCCCCCGGCCGCGAGTGCTCAGGCCGCGCAGGGCACCAGCAGGCAACGCGTCCGGCCCGACCGGACGCGCCCCGGACGCGGCGAGCGCCTCCGGCGGGATCCACGCGGACTCCTGCTCGACGCTGTCGGGCAGGGTTCCGAGCGCGACATCACTCTGTACCCCGCGCCGGACGAGTCCCACCACCCCGGCGCTGATTGCGTTGCGCAGCCTCGTGATCCGGCTCGTGAAGAGCCCGCGGACGGTGCCCGGCCTCGGCTGGTCGCGCCGCCGCGCACGGGCCGCGCGGAGATTTCCCTTGCCCCCGCACAAGTATCCGAGCGCGGCCAGTTCCGCGCCTGCCTCGGTGGTGCGCCGCAGCACGAAGAACACGAACGCGCGCAGCACCAGCATGACCGGCAGCCGGACGAGCCCGAACCAGAACGACGGGGCCGAGCAGTTCACCAGAAAGACGCGGAGGCCGTGCGCACGGTTGAGCGCGGCGAGCGGACGGCCGGCGGCGTCCGGAGTGCGTTGCCCGGTGGACAGGGCGCGGGCGTGCCGGACGCGCGCCGCGGGCACCGAGAGCACGAGCGAGCCGGCCGCGTTGGCGCGCCAGCCGAAGTCGAGATCCTCGCGCAGCAACGGGAAGTCCTCGTCGTAGCCGTCGAGGGTCTCCCAGAGTTCCCGCTGCACCAACGATCCGGCGCTCGGGACGGCGAGGACCTCGGTGGGTTCGCCGTCCGGCGCGGCCATCTGCTGACGGTGCCCCGAGGCGTCGGTGGACAGCCCGGCCTCGACGATCAGCCGCGGATCGGTCCAGTCGGTGCCGAGCGGGCCCAGCACCTTCGCGGACGGGTTTTCCTCCGCGGCTCGGACAAGCTGGTCGAGGCAGTCGGGTTCGGGGGCGCAGTCGTCGTGCAGCACCCACAGCCACGTTCCCGGGTCGCCCCACCGTTCCACCGCGTGCGCGACGGCCGCGGCGACCGCTTCCGCGAACCCGGTTTCACTCGTCAGAGTGACAACTCCGGACAGCACCGGTTCCTCGGCGGCCGCGCCCGGCTGTGCTGCGTCGGCGAGCAGTTTCGCGGTACGGTCGGTAGATCCGGTGTCCACGGCGAGCACGTGCCGCGGACGGACTGTGCTGCGCCGCAACGCGGAAAGCGCCAGCGGCAGCCATTCTTCGCCGTCGTGACAGACCACAATGGCCAGAACGGGCAACGTCCGCACAGCGGGCGGAACGACGGTGCGAGGCAAGAACGGCTCCTGCTCGGACGGGACGATGGGTGCGGTCACCCTACGGCCTGCGCCGACGCGCGGGCACCGGCCCACGCCGCGCGCCCGGCGGATCCCACCGCGTGGACGAACCGAGCACAAGAGAAATTCCGCGAGCGCCGAATCGCGCGCTCAAGGGAAGAACCGGCGGCCTCCGGTCCGGCCACGAGATCCGCGGCACTCCCGGGTTTCGGCGGCAGAAGACGAAGATCACAAAGAGAACCACGGCACAGCACGGGTTTTCCGGCCGCCGGGACGGCAGTTTTGCCCTCATGACAGCGATGGATCAGGCCGCGCGAATCCGGCGAATGTGCCCGGCGCCACCCCGGCGAGGACTCCCATCCCGCCGCGTCGCGCCGGCCGCAGCACTGCGTCGCCGCCATGACGGCGGCGGGGGCGCACCCCCGGTCCGCGTGGACCGGGGGAACCGAAACCCGTTTAGACGGCCCGTTTCTTCAGCTTGCGACGTTCCCGTTCGGACAGTCCGCCCCAGATGCCGAAGCGCTCGTCGTGCGCCAGCGCATACTCGAGACAGTCGTCCTTGACCTCGCAGCCAAGGCAAATCCGCTTGGCCTCGCGGGTCGAGCCGCCCTTCTCGGGGAAGAACGCCTCCGGGTCGGTCTGCGCGCACAGGGCGCGCTCCTGCCAGTCCTGCTCCTCGGGGACGTCGAAAAGGTCGGTCAGATCCCCGAGCTGCTGCTCCGGGTTCTCTCCCCAACCCACGACGTGCCCCCATTCCCTGTTGTCCGCTTCCAACCGCACGTCCGCCTCCTCGCTCCTACGCACTCCCCAGGCTGGCGGTGGTGAAACGACACCCGCTGCCCCCTCCGACAGCGAATGACATCACTGTGATTACACCTGTGTAGGTCGGCCAGGTCAAGCCGAGTAGCGAGTTCGGGGGATCTCTGTGCCCGGGTGCGCAAGGGGACACGCCGAAGACTTCACACCGGGCATACGGAAGACTGGTGGGGTGCAGAGATCAGCAGTGCGTCCGAGCCCGATCTTCCTCGGCATCCTCGCCGTAGCCGTCGCCGGTGGTTTCCTGGCTGCATACGGTGACTTCACGAATCTCCGCGACCCGATGCTGGTCGCCGGGGTCGTGCTGCTCGTTCTGGGCGGCTGGATGGCTTCGCTGACGCTCCACGAGTTCGGGCACGCCTTCGTCGCCTTCCGCGGCGGTGATCACGAGATCGCTCACAAGGGGTACCTCTCGCTGGACGTCCGGCGCTACGCCGACCCCGTCCTGTCCTTCGTGCTGCCGCTGATCTTCTTGCTGATCGGCGGCATCCCGCTTCCCGGCGGCGCGGTGTGGATCAACCGCGGCGCGCTGCGCAACCGAGCGACCGCGTCGTGGACCTCGCTGGCCGGCCCGCTCAGCAACCTCGCCGTCGGTGCCGCGCTGTGCCTGGCGACGATGCTGATCCCGATGGCGACCGGCCTCTACTTCGCGATGTCGTACCTCGCGCTGCTGCAGATGATGACGTTCGTGATCAACATCCTGCCGGTGCCGGGGCTGGACGGCTGGGGTGCGCTGGAGCCGTACCTCTCCCCGCAGGCGCGGGAGTTCGGCGCGCGGGTGCGGCCGTGGGCGCCGCTGGTGCTGTTCGCGCTGCTCTTCCTTTTCCGGCCGGTGTCGGATCTGCTCTGGAAGATCGCCGGGGCGATCTACGAACCGCTCGGCGGCAGCGCGAACGCGGCCGGCGCCGGGCAGCTCGCGTTCCTCTTCTGGCACTGAGGGCTCAGGCCCACTCCCGGTGGGCCATGAGCCAGGCGTGCGCGCGCTTCCAGACCTTTTTCAGTCCGGAGCGCTCGCCGAGGTAGTCGCCCGCCGCGCCGACCACCGGCAGCATCCCGAGTGCCCGGTGGAACCACCGGCCGCGCGGGCGCTTCTCGAGTTCGCCGGTGATCCCCCACAGCGACTTGCCGAGGTGCCAGAGGGTGGTCGCGACGGCTTTCGCTGTCACCTTGCCGTGTTTGCGATGGGATTCGTCGAGTTCCTCGGTGAGCCGCGCGGTCTCACTGTCCTCTGCGGACTGAGCGGACTTGTCGCGGCTGGCTCCCGCCGCGAGGTCGGCGTCGATGTCCCGTTCGAAAAGCACCGAGGCGATCAGCCGGACGCGGCTGCCGACGTCGGTCACGCCGTACTCCCCCGCGACCGCGCACAGCACCAACCCCTGCGAAGCGGCACCGAGGGTGTCCTGCACCGGCAGCCGGTCGGCGAGCGCTCCGCCGAGTCCGGGGATCGACGTCAGCAAAGACGTGAGCCGCCCGACGCGGTTGACCCACCAGCTCGCGCGCTGGTCGATGTCCATCGACGCCCACGCCGCGGTGCCCGGCACCTTCACCGACGTCAGCGCGTGGAGCATCTTCTTCTTGAACCCAGCGTCGGCGAATTCGTCCTCGCCGCGACGGGCACGCGCTTGCAGACCGAACGGATCGGATTCGCGCAGCGCGTCGAGCATCGGGGCGCAGGCCCGGACGAACGGGCGCAGAATCGCCACGACCTGACGGTCCGAAATGGCCTCAGACACGGGCACCTCCCTTCGCCGCGGCCCGGCCGAGCCCGCCGCCGAGAACGAGCGCGGCGGGCAGCGCGCTGGCGCCGAGCAGCAGCAGTGCGCGCCAGTCCTGGATGAGCACGACGTCGCCGCCCGGGCCGAACAAGCCGACCCCGAACACCACGAGTACCCACACCAAGAGCGGCACGAACGACAGCCCTGGCCGGACGAGCTTCGCCGCGGTCAGCACGAGCCACGGCGTGGTGACCGCTCCGACGAGCGCCGTGACCGGCATCGGCACCTCGCCGAGCGGGCCGAGCCGCAGCGGGAGGAAGAACAGTTCGAGCAGCGCCAGCACGACCGCGTCGAACGCCAGCAGCACCAGCATCAGCCACTGGTCGCGGGTGAGCGGGGCGAACGGAGCGGACACCGTCACCACCCGCCGAACAGATCGGTCTCGGCGCCGTGCGCGTCGCCGTGGGCGAGCACGAAGTATTCGGCGGACGGGATCGGCTGCGCGATGCTGTTGGTGAGCGCGAAGTGCGCGACGGCGCCGTCGACCACGGTCAGCTGGGTTTCGTGCGCGCGCAGTGCCGCCAGCTTCGCCTGCCGGTGCGCGGAGATGTCGACCACGGTGGTGATCTTGCCGTCCGGAGTGGACGGAAGCTCGTCGTCGGCGGCCACCCGGAACGGTGATGTTCCGTCGGCGCGCAGTTCGGCCAGCCCGGCGGTGAGCGCGGACTCGGACTGGACCACGTGAAAAACCCGCTCGACCGACGGGGCCTCCGGTGCCGCGGCCATGGTGATCTCGTGCGCGCGGATGTGGTCGGGATGGCCGTAGCCGCCGAAGGAGTCGTAGGTGACGACGACCTGGGGGGCGAAGTCGTCGATGAGTTCGCGCAGCTGAGCGGTCTGCTCCACCGCCGAACCGCCGGTGAATGCCCGCGGGTGCTCGGCGGCCGGCGTGCCCGCCATGCCCGAATCGCGCCACCGGCCGATGCCGCCGAGGTACTCGTGCCGGGCGAGACCGAGCGCGGCGGCCGCGGCGGCCATTTCCCCCGACCGGTATCCGCCGAGCTGGTCGGCCTCCGCCGCGACGAGGCGCGCGAGCCGCGGCGGGACGATTTCGCCCTCTTCGCCGAGCGTGCAGGTCACGACGCACACCTCGGCGCCTTCGGCCGCATAACGCGCGATGACCCCGCCGGTGGCGATGCTTTCGTCGTCCGGGTGCGCGTGGACCAGCAGCAGCTTCCGCTTCACGCCCTCAGGTTAGTGACCGTCGCGCCCGCACCCGGGACGCCGACCCCCGGCGCGGCGTTCCGGGAACGGAATCCGCAGCGTGCACGGGAAAATGCACCGGCATCCCACTAAGTCGGACCAGCGTCCCGGACCGTGGGCGTTCCCTTCCGCGGAACGTTCCGCGGTTCGGAATGCGCGGGCAAGGACGCAAGATGCTCGGAACACCCACCGAGCACCCGCCTCCGTCCGGACAGTCCTGCCCGCGCCCGGCGGCGGGCGCATTGTTTCGTTTCACGAGATCGGACCAATTTCTTGTCACTTCGGGTTCGTCGCGGCCGTGCGACTACTCCATTAGCTGGGGTACCGCACACGAAACGGGGCGGTTATTGTCCGCCGGGCCAGTCGGCCCGCTGGACCGAACTGCCACCCGAACTGGTTCCGAATTTCCGTGATCAACTACTAACCGTAGTCGATCGGACGCGGAAACCACGGTGCAACCAGGGGGTGCGAGATATCTGTTCCGCAACGATCTCACTGAGAGTGTCCGGATCGATAGGTTTGCCGTCTGTCCAATGCCTAAGTTTCACGGCTACGGTGAGCAACGCGATACCGATCGGTGCTTGCGCGTCAGGAAGAGCCGCCTCGCAAACCCGCGACGGCGTCGAGCAAGGAGAATGAATGTTAGTGACGACTAGGTCGCGCGCCGCGAAACTCGGCGCGTTCGTCGCGGGCGCGGCCCTTCTGCTCTCCGCATGCGGTGGTGGCGGAGGCGGCAACAGCGCGGTGCAGACCGGGCAGGCATTCGCCGACTGCGACAAGAACCCGAACAGCTGCAACACGGCGCAGGCCGATCAGCTGACCCAGGGCGGCGACGTCACCTACGCCATCGAGAAGAACGTCCCGAACTGGAACGTCATCTCGGCCGAGGGCAACGTCTTCGAAACCGGCGAGGTCACCAAGGGCCTGCTGCCCTACACCTTCTACGCGACCCCCGACCTCAAGCCGGTCCTGAACAAGGACTTCGTCGAGTCGGCCGAGGTCACGAGCACCAGCCCGCAGACGGTGGTCTACAAGATCAACCCGAAGGCGACCTGGTCGGACGGCACGCCGTTCTCCGCCGACGACTTCATCTACAACTACAAGGTCCAGAACGGCAAGGACTGCGCCGACTGCGCCGCGGCCAGCACCGCGGGCTACGACCAGGTCAAGTCCGTCACCGGTTCCGACGGCGGCAAGACCGTGACGGTCGTGTTCGACAAGCCGTTCACCGACTGGAAGCTGCTGTGGAGCTCCGGCGGCGCGATGTACCCCGCGCACCTGGCCAAGCAGCACGGCGACACCAACACCCCGGCCGGCCTCGCGTCGTCCTTCAAGTGGTTCGGCACGACCGTCCCGACCTGGTCCGGCGGCCCGTGGAAGATCTCGAAGTTCGTCAACAACCAGTCGGTCACCGAGGTCCCGAACGAGAAGTACTGGGGCGAGAAGCCGAAGCTGAACAGCGTCATCTTCCGCGTCATCACCGACGCGACGCAGGAGCCGACCGCCCTGCAGAACAACGAGGTGCAGGTCATCTACCCGCAGCCGCAGGTCGACCTCATCAACCAGGTCAAGAACATGCCGAACATCTCCTCGTTCATCGGCCTCGGCCTGACCTGGGAGCACTTCGACTTCAACCTGAAGAACCCGGCGCTGTCCCAGAAGCCGCTGCGCCAGGCACTGTTCACCGCGGTCAACCGCAAGGACATGATCGCCAAGACCGTCGGCCAGTTCACCAACAAGGTCGAGCCGCTCAACAACCACAACTTCGTGCCGCAGCAGACCGGCTACAAGGACACGGTGAGCTCGACCGGCCAGGGTTCCGGTGACATCGAGAAGGCCAAGAAGATCCTGACCGACGCGGGCTACAAGCTGGCCAACAACCAGCTGACGGACCCGAGCGGCAAGGCCGTTCCCGAGCTGCGCATCCGCTACACCGTCGGCAACCAGATCCGGCAGAACGAGTGCGAGCTGTTCGCGCAGACCGCTGCCCAGCTGGGCGTCAAGGTGAAGGTCCAGTCCACCGACGACCTCGGCCAGACCACCACCAGCGGCGACTACGACGTCATCGTGTTCGCCTGGGTCGCGTCGCCGTTCCCGTTCGGCGGCGCCATCCAGAACTGGGGCACCGGGCAGGGCAACAACTACGGCAAGTACAGCAGCCCGCAGGTCGACAGCCTGATGGCGCAGGCCAACGCCGAGACCGACCAGACCAAGGCGGCGGACCTGCTCAACCAGGCCGACCAGGTCATGTCGAGCGACGCGTACGTGCTTCCGCTGTACCAGAAGCCGACCTTCATCGCCTCGTCGGACAAGATCGCGAACATCCGCAACAACTCGACCCTCGACGGGCCGGTGTACAACATGGCGGAGTGGGGCATCCGGAAGTGATCAACGACCGGTAGATTCCCGCGGGACACCCGGTGAAGGGCCGGCCGAAGCTGCCGGCCCTTCACCGTATCCGCGAACGAGTGCCCTTTTAGTTCCCGAACACCACGATTGCCCCGTTTCGTCGCCAAGGCCCTGCCACCACGAGCGGCGGGCGCCGGCAGAACACCGTCCAGAGCAGGAAGACCTCCATGCTTGCCTTCGCACTGCGCCGGCTTTTCGTCTCGGTGCCGATCCTCATCGTGTCGACGTTCGTCGTCTTCGTGATGGTGTCGCTCTCGGCCAACCCGTTGACCCCGCTGATCGCGAGAAACCCGCCGCCGCCCCCTCGCACCATCGAACTCGAACGCATCCGGCTGCATCTCGACCAGCCGATTCTCGAGCGATACTGGCACTGGATCACCGGCGTGCTGCACGGTGATTTCGGCCCCTCGGTCCAGTCCACCATGAACATCGGCAGCGAGGTGTTCGGCCGCTTCGGCGTGACGCTCCGGCTGATCGTGCTCGCCATGGTGGTGGCTCTGATCCTCGCCGTGCTGATCGGCGTGATCAGCGCGTCGCGGCAGTACTCCAAGTTCGACTACACCGCGACCTTCTTCGGCTTCCTCTTCCTGTCGATGCCGTCGTTCTGGTTCGCGCTGGTGCTGAAGCAGGTCGGCATCTCGATCAACACGACGGTCGGCGACCAGGTCTTCTACACCATCGGTTCCTCGTCGGTGGTCGCCGCGGGCGGGTTCTGGACCCAGTTCGGCGACGTGCTCGGCCACCTGATCCTGCCGACGATCTCGCTCGCGCTGACCAGTTACGCGGCCTGGAGCCGGTACCAGCGCGCCTCGATGCTCGAGGTGCTCAACAGCGATTACGTCCGCCTCGCGAGGGCCAAGGGCCTGCCGCGCTGGACCGTGACGCGCAAGCACGCGCTGCGCAACGCGCTGATCCCGCTGACCACGGTGACCGCACTCGACATCGGTTCGATCCTCGGCGGCGCCGTCGTGACCGAGACCGTGTTCCAATGGCAAGGCGCGGGCGCTTTCCTGCTGGACGCGATCAAGCGAAGCGACGTGTACGCGGTGGAGGCGTGGCTTCTCATCGCGGCCACGTTCATCATCCTGCTCAACTTGGTCGCCGATCTGCTCTACGGCCTGCTCGACCCGAGGATTCGCTATGCCTAACGACGCAATCCCCACTCCGCCCACCACGCTGGGCAGCTCTCGGTTCGCTCCGGGCGATCCGCAGACCCCGAAGGGCGCGCCGGAGCGCGAGTTCACGGTCAAGGAACGCAGCCAGGCGCAACTGGTCTTCCGGCGGTTCCTTCAGCACCGGCTCGCGATGATCAGCCTCGTCGTGTTCGTGCTGATCATCCTGTTCGCCTACGTGGGCGCGGCGATCTGGAAGTACGACGCGGGCACCATCACCGAGCAGAACTCGGCCCCGCCCTCGGGCGACCACCCGTTCGGCACCGACGCCGTCGGCCACGACACCCTCGCGCAGGTGATGCGCGGGACGCAGATCTCGCTGCAGATCTCGATCCTCGTCGCGATCTTCGCGACCGTCGTGGGCACGGTGTGGGGCGCGGTCGCCGGTTATTACCGCGGCTGGCTCGACACGGTCCTGATGCGCATCGCCGACCTCGTGCTCACGCTGCCGCTGCTCGCGGTGGCCGCGGTGCTCGGCCACCAGTCCGGCGGTTCGTGGTGGCTGATCGCGGTCGTCATCGGCGGTCTCTACTGGGCGTACGTGTCCCGGGTGGCTCGCGGCGTCGTGCTTTCCCTGCGCGAGAAGGAGTTCGTCGAGGCGTCGAAGGCGCTCGGCGCGAGCGACAGCCGGATCATCTTCCGGCACCTGGTGCCCAACGCGCTCGGCGCGATCATCGTCAACCTGACGATCCTCGTGTCGATCGCCATCCTGCTCGAGACGGCGCTGTCGTTCCTCGGCTTCGGCGTGCAGCCGCCGGACACCTCGCTCGGCCTCCTGGTGAGCAGCGCGCAGACCGCGATCGACACGCGGCCGTGGCTGTTCTACTTCCCGGGCATTTTCATCATCCTGATCGCACTGACGATCAACTTCATCGGGGACGGCCTGCGGGACGCGTTCGACCCCCAGCAGACGAAGGTGCGCGCATGACCCAGAACGTCTCCGACGGACGCGGCGGCGATCCCGTCCTCGTCGTTGAGGACCTGACCGTGCAGTTCCCGACCGGGGAGGGCGTGGTCAGCGCCGTCCGCGGCGTGAACTACCAGCTTCGCCGCGGCGAGGTGCTCGGCATCGTCGGCGAATCCGGCTCCGGAAAATCGGTGACCTCGCTCGCGGTGATGGGCCTGCTGCCGAAGACCGCGAAGGTGTCCGGCTCGATCCGGTTCGGCGGGAAAGACCTGCTGAAGTGCAACGAGAAGGAACTGAACAAGGTCCGCGGCAAGGGCATCGCGATGGTCTTCCAGGACCCGATGACGTCGCTGAACCCGGTGTACACCGTGGGCGACCAGATCGCCGAGGCGATCACCGCGCACCACGACGTGCGCAGGGACGTCGCGAAGAAGCAGGCGATCGAACTGCTCGACCTGGTCCGCATCCCGAACCCGAAGCAGCGCGCGGACGAGTACCCGCACCAGCTGTCCGGCGGCATGCGCCAGCGCGTCGTGATCGCGATCGCGATGGCCAACAACCCGGACGTGATCATCGCGGACGAGCCGACCACCGCGCTCGACGTGACGGTGCAGGCGCAGATCCTCGAGGCACTGCAGGCCGCGCAGAAGGAAACCGGCGCGGCGATGGTGCTGATCACGCACGACCTCGGCGTGATCGCCGGCCAGGCCGACCGGGTGCACGTGATGTACGCGGGCAAGGTCGTCGAGTCCGGCACGGTCGACGACATCTTCTACAACCCGCGGATGCCCTACACGCTGGGCCTGCTCGGCAGCCTGCCGCGGCTGGACGTGAAGACCGAACGGCTCACGCCGATCACCGGTTCGCCGCCCGCCACGCAGAACATGCCGCCGGGCTGCCCGTTCAGCCCGCGCTGCCCGCTGTCGCAGCCGATCTGCGACGAAGAGGAACCTGAACTCGTCGCGGGTCCGAACGGCCAGCACGCGGCCTGTCACTTCACCGAGCAGGTCGTCGGGAAGGACCCGGCCGAGCTGTTCAGCCCCACCGCGGCCGACACGGCAGCCGTCCCGGTCGCCGTGGACGCCGTCGCGACCGACACGGAGACGAACCGATGAGCGAGACCACGACGGGGCAGGAGCCCGTCCTCTCCGCGCAGAACCTGGTGAAGCACTTCCCGATCCGCGGCGGCGGCCTGATCCGCCGCGTTTCGGGCGCGGTGCAGGCCGTGTCGGACGTGTCGTTCGACATCTACCCGCACGAAACGCTCGCGCTCGTCGGCGAATCCGGCTGCGGCAAGTCGACCACCGCCCGGATCGCGCTGGCACTGCAGCCGCTCACCAGCGGCAAGGTGACCTACGAGGGCAAGGACCTCGCGACGATGGGCAAGCGCGAACTGCAGCGGCTGCGGCGCAGCATGCAGATCGTGTTCCAGGACCCGTACGCCTCGGTCGACCCGCGGCTGCCGGTGAACGAGATCATCGCCGAACCGCTGCGCATCCACGGGCTGTACGAGAACGGCGGCAAGCAGCAGGTCCGCGACCTGATGAAGACCGTCGGCCTGCGGCCCGAGCACGGCAACCGGTTCCCGCACGAGTTCTCCGGCGGTCAGCGCCAGCGCATCGGCATCGCCCGCGCGCTCGCACTGAAGCCGAAGGTGCTCGTGCTGGACGAGCCGGTGTCCGCGCTGGACGTGTCGATCCAGGCCGGCGTGCTCAACCTGCTGAAGGACCTGCAGGCGGAGCTCGGGCTGTCGTACCTGTTCGTCTCGCACGACCTTTCGGTGGTGCGGCACGTGGCGGACCGGATCGCGGTGATGTACCTCGGCAAGATCGTGGAGACCGCGCCGTCGGAGGAGCTGTTCGAGACTCCGGCGCATCCGTACACGCAGGCGTTGATCTCGGCGATTCCGGTGCCGGACCCGCGCAAGGAGCGGACGCGCCAGCGGATCGTGATCACCGGTGACGTGCCCAGCCCGGCCAACCCGCCGTCGGGCTGCCGGTTCCGCACCCGGTGCCCGAAGTTCGCGAACCAGTTGGACGACGCCGGTCGCGAGAAGTGCAAGACCGAGGAACCCGCCTTGGTGGACCGCGGCCACGCGCATCCGGTGGCCTGCCACTTCGCGGAAAGCCTGCAGCTGATCTGACGCACTGTACGAAAAGGGCCTCGCACTTCACCGTGCGAGGCCCTTTTCCTATGTCGGATCAGGTGGCACCGCGGGTCCAGTTCACCGCGGAGCCGAAGGGGCCCTGCATCGGCGGACCAGGCGTCAGGCCGGAGATTCCCTTGCCCACAGCCAAAGTCTCGGCTTCCTGGAACAACGGGATCACGACGTTCTGGGACCACAGCTGCGGTTCCAGCGTCTTGAGCGAGTCGGCGACGGTCGCCGAACCGGTGATGGCCGAATCGATCGTCGCTTGCAGACCCTGGTCGCACAGCCCTGCCGGATTGGCTGGCACCACAGGCTTCGCCTTGTCCGCAGGCGTCGGTTCGGGGGCACAGCCGTAGCTGGACGCCAGGACCGTCGCCGGGTCGCCGCCTACTGGCTGGCCCACTACCGCGATGTCGACGCCCACCGTGCTGTTCGAATCCGGGCTCGCCTGTTGTTTTCCGTTCACCACCGGCATCGCCAGCAGGGACGAATACAGATCGCGCGGCTGCGGTTTGATCTGGTTGACCTCGATGCCGCCCGCGACCAGCTCCGACGCCAGTTCCTTCGCGATCGACGCGTAGGGCTCCTGTTCACCGGGCGACGCGAGCACGATCGAGAGCGTCTTGTTCCCTTTGCGCCACACGCCGGCTTCTTTCTTGTACCCAGCGGCGGTGAAGTACTGCTCAGCCTTGGTCGCGTCCGGGGCCGACGGCGGGCCAGCCGGAATGGTGGCCGCGTAACCCTTTGCCGAGGGCGGCAGAACCTGCGCGTCCGCCTTCAGCGTCGCGGACGGACCGCCCTTCGCCCCGGCGGAGATCAGCTTTCCGCGGTCCAGCAGGGAGGCGATGCCCGCGCGAACCTGAGGTTCGGACAGCGTCGCGCTGACCGGGCGCAGCAGCACCGAAGCGGTCAGCGGACGGGGCACGGTGTGCAACTGGACGGCCGAGCCCAGGTCGTTCAGCAGCTGCAGGCCGGTGGAATCGGTGTGGGTCAAGGAGAATTGGTCGTTGCCGCTGCGCAGTGCGGTCGCGATGCCCGAGGCGTCGGAGCGGCGCAGGATCAGCGTGTCGACCGCGGCCGGCTTCTCCCAGTACCGGTCGTTGCGCTGGAGGGTCGCTTCGCCGCGGGCGGTGTCGATCGTTTTGATCGCGAACGGTCCGGCTACCGCGGGGAAGCTCGTCGCGAGCGCGTTCGTCCAGCCGCCGGGCGAGTCTTTGAGCAGGTGCTGCGGCAGCAGATTGTCGAACAGCGTCTGCCAGGCCGGGTACGGCTTGCTGAAGGTGACCTCGACGCCCTTGCCGCCGTCGCGGGATTCGATGTCCGAGATCAGCCGGTAGCCCGCCGGGTCGATCACGCCGGGGTTGGTCTTCATCGCGTTGGCGAGGTAGATGAAGTCCTCGGTGGCGATCGGGGCTCCGTCGGACCACGAGGCGTCCGGGCGGATCACGTACTTCACCGTGAACGGCACCTGCGAGACGACCTCGGCCGAGACCATCAGCGTCTTGTCGAGCGTGCGCGTGCCGTCGTCGGACTGCCGGAACACCGAGGGCAGCAGCAGTTGCGACAGAGCGGTGGTGATCGTGGACGCGTCCGCGATGCTGTGCGGGTTGTAGCCGCCGACGACGTCGTCCACGCCGACCACGATCTGCGACTGCGCCGCCGCGCTGGTCGTGCTCGACGGCGGGGCCGACGTGACCACCGGGGGCGGCGGGGTGTTCGAACACGCGGCGAGCAGTACTCCCGCCAGCGCGAGCACCGGCGCAAGCCGGCGTCCGAATCGCACGCTCGTCCTCCTGAAAGTTCCCGCCGCGCTCCGTGGTCCGAGCGGACATGCTGTCACGCCAGGGCGGGGGCCGGCATCGAGATTCCCACATCGGCCGCCTCTCCGTGACATCGGAGGGGATACCGCCATAAGAGTGGACGCACGAACCGCTGCCGGGGTTCACGCGAAAGGGCGCCTCCCGGGAACGGGAGGCGCCCTTTTTCACCTTCGCGAGGTTCAGCTGTTGTTGTCGCGGCTCTTGGCCCGCGAGCGCTCCTTGGCGCGGGTGTTGATGTCGAGCGTGACCTTGCGGACCCGCACGACCTCCGGCGCGACCTCGACGCATTCGTCGCTCGCGCAGAACTCCAGCGCCTCTTCGAGGCTGAGCTTGCGCGGGCGGGCCAGCGTCTCCATCACGTCGGCCGAGGACTGCCGCATGTTGGTGAGCTTCTTTTCCTTGGTGATGTTGATGTCGAGGTCCTCGAACCGCGGGTTCTCGCCCACGACCATGCCCTCGTACACCTCCGCGCCGGGCTCGACGAAGAACGTGCCGCGGTCGGCGAGCTGGATCATCGCGTACGCGGTGATCGGGCCCGAACGGTCGGCGACCAAGGAGCCGCTGTGCCGGGTGCGGATCTCGCCCGCCCACGGGAAGTAGCCCTCGAACACGTGGTTCGCGATGCCGGTGCCGCGGGTTTCGGTGAGGAAGTCGGTGCGGAAGCCGATGAGGCCGCGCGAGGGCAGCACGTAGACCAGCTTGATCCGGCCGGTGCCGTTGCCGCTCATGTCCTCCATGCGGCCCTTGCGGGACGCGAGCAGCTGCGTGATCGCGCCGAGGTGCTCCTCGGGCGAGTCGATGTAGAGGCGCTCGAACGGCTCGTGCAGCTTGCCGTCGATCGTGCGCAGCACCACCTGCGGCTTGCCGACGGTCAGCTCGAAGCCCTCGCGGCGCATCTGCTCGACCAGGATGGCCAGCGCCAGCTCGCCGCGGCCCTGCACCTCCCAGGTGTCCGGGCGCTCGGTCGGCAGGACGCGGATCGAGACGTTGCCGATCAGCTCCTGGTCGAGACGGGCCTTGACCAGCCGCGCGGTGACCTTGTCGCCGCCGTTGCGCCCGGCCAGCGGCGAGGTGTTGACGCCGATGGTCATCGAGATGGCGGGCTCGTCCACGGTGATCCGGGGCAGCGCGACCGGGTTCTCCGCGTCGGCGAGGGTGTCGCCGATGGTGATGTCCGGGATGCCCGCGATCGCGACGAGTTCGCCGGCGCTGGCCTCGGACGCCGGGACGCGGGTGAGCGCCTCGGTGACGAGCAGCTCCGAGATCCGGACGTTCTGCACGGTGCCGTCCTCGCGCATCCAGGCCACGGTCTGGCCCTTGCGCAGCTTGCCGGCGTGGATGCGGATCAGCGCGATGCGGCCGAGGAAGTTCGACGCGTCGAGGTTGGTGACCAGCGCCTGCAGCGGGGCGTCCAGGTCCGCGGCCGGGGCCGGGACGTGCTGGAGCAGGGTCTCGAACAGCGGGTCGAGGCTTTCGCTGTCGGGAAGACCGCCGTCCTCGGGCTGCTCCAGCGACGCCTTGCCGGCACGCGCGGAGGCGTAGACGACGGGGAGGTCGAGGATCGCGTCGAGGTCGGCGTCCTCGATGTCGCCCGCCAGGTCGAGCAGCAGGTCGTGGGTCTCCTCGACGACCTCGGAGATCCGGGCGTCCGGCCGGTCGACCTTGTTGACCAGCAGGATCACCGGCAGCTTCGCCTCGAGCGTCTTGCGCAGCACGAAGCGGGTCTGCGGCAGCGGGCCCTCGCTGGCGTCGACCAGCAGCACGACGCCGTCGACCATGGAGAGGCCGCGCTCGACCTCGCCGCCGAAGTCGGCGTGGCCCGGGGTGTCGATCACGTTGATGGTGACCGTGCCGTCGGCGGTCTGGCGGTGGATGGAGGTGTTCTTCGCGAGAATGGTGATGCCCTTTTCCCGCTCGAGCTCACCGGAGTCCATCACGCGGTCGACCAGCTCGGCGCGTTCGGCGAAGGCGCCGGACTGGCGGAGCATGGCGTCGACCAGGGTCGTCTTGCCGTGGTCGACGTGGGCGACGATCGCGACGTTGCGCAGGTCGGGCCGGGTCTTGCCGGACGCGCGGCCGGTTTCGACCGCGGTGGCGCTGGCTGCGGGCACGCGAAGACTCCTGAACTTCGAAGAATAAGGCGGGTGGCACCGCGCGGCGGGCGGGATGACGGGCACCGGACACAGCGACCGGCTCTCGCTGACCGGCTTTGGCCACACGCGGACTTCAATCAGGATACCTGTTGGGTTGGTGTGAGGAGCGCCACGCCCTATGATCGGTTAGGCTCACCTAATCTCGTGGTGTCTCTCGTGGGTGTTTTAACGGCCGGTTTGAGGAGTACGCGGTGGGGAAGAAGCACGCGGATGATCCTCGGGCTGTGGTGCGGAAGTGGATGAAGGCCGGGAAGGTCAAGAAGAAGTGCTGCCGGTCCAAGGATCGGTGCAAGAAGTGTCCGGTTTTGGCGTTGAAGAAGGCTAAGAAGCGGGTGGCTGCGTAGCTGGTGGGGCTGCTCGTCGCCTGGCGGCGACATTGCGCCTCGATCGTGCGTGGGGCACCCCGAAGCCCGATTGTGATGACGGTCTGAGGGTGGTTGTCAAGGCGGGAAAGATGCCTTGACAACCACCCTCAGACCGCATTTTGGCTTCGTATCGGGGTGCGGGGGTGGTGTGGGTGCCTCGCCCGTTGGGTGCGATGGCTGCGGTTTGGCGGGGGGTGCTCGCGGGTTTGTGTGCGCGGGCTGCGGTTGAGCATGTGGGGCGGGGCTAGCGCCCCAAAAACCCGGCTGGCGGCGGGCGGGCTGTCCGTGAAGGGCCCCTTGAGGGAATCTAAGTCCGTGAAAGGCCCCGTCACGGACTGCTGGCAGTCGTGAGGGTGGCCCTCACGGACTGCTGGCAGTCGTGAGGGTGGCCCTCACGGCCGGTTGCGGGCCGTGAGGGGAACCCTGGGGGAATCAGCGTCTGTGAGGGTGGCCCTCACGGAATTCGCTAATTGTTATCCAGCAGTTCGTTCACCAGGTTGAGTTCTGGGGACGTGCGGGTGGGCTGGAAGTGGATGATTTCGTAGGTCGCGAGCTTGCCGATGGCGAAGGGGTCGGTGGCGAGGATCGCGTCCAGCTGGGCGCGCTCCATCGGGCGCGTGATCACCACGCCGCCGGTGCGGGGTTTTTGGCCTCCGGAAGCCAGGAAGTGGCCGTCCTCGTACTGCTTCGTGAGCCACTCGTTGTGCGCCGGGAGGGCGCGGTCGATTTCCTCTAGCGGAACGATGTACGTGAGCACGACGACGAACATGGTTCGAACCGTAGTCCGGTGCTAGGCTCGCCGCATGCGTTTCCAGAGCACTCAGTGGTGGCCGCCGTTGGCGGCCCTCTAGCTCTGCGCTGAAAAACCAGCGAAGGCCGCCCCGGTGGGCGGCTTTTTTGTGCCTGCTCCCGGGTCGGAACATCCACGGGAGAGGAAAGAACCCATGGTCCAGCTGTCCGGCATCACGCCGTCCGGTCACGTTCAGCTCGGCAACCACCTCGGCGCGTTGCGGCGGTGGGCCGCCGAGGGCGGGGCGGACGATCTGTACTTCGTGTCTGATCTGCATGCGATGACTACCGCGCACAATCCGGCGAAGTTGCGATCGCTGGCGACTGAACAGCTCGCCGTGCTGGTGGCTGCGGGGATCGCGCCGGAGCGGGTGTTCGTGCAGTCTGATCTTGCTCGCGAGCTGGGGGCGCTGACCTGGGTGCTGGAGTGCACTTGCTCTTACGGCGAGGCGGCGCGGATGATCCAGTTCAAGGAGAAATCGAAGGGCCAGGCGGGAGTCAGGCTCAGTTTGCTGACCTATCCGGTGCTGATGGCGGCCGACATTCTGTTGCAGGGCGCGGACGAGGTGCCGGTCGGCGAGGATCAGCGGCAGCACGTCGAACTGGCTCGCACGCTTGCCCGGCGGTTCAACTCCACTTACGGCGAGGTGTTCGTAGTGCCGGAGGCGACGTTGCCGCCTGCGGGTGCGCGGGTGAAGGATCTGGCGGAGCCGACGCGGAAGATGTCCAAGTCCGCGCAGAATTCCGTGGGCGTGGTGTTCGTGCTGGACGAGCCGGATCAGATTCGGCGCAAGATCCGCAAGGCTCAGACGGACGGGGACTCGGTGCCCGCGTACGACCCGGAGAATCGGCCGGGGATCTCGAATTTGCTGGAGATTCTGGCTGCTTGCGTGGGTGGCGAGCCCGCGGAACTGGCTGAGAAGTATCCGTCGTACGGCGTGCTCAAGGACACAGTCGCGGACGCGGTGATCGAGGAGTTGCGTCCGGTGCGGGAAGGCACGCGCGCGTTGCTCGACGACGTCGCTGAGCTGGAGCGGGTTCGCAAGGCTGGCGCGGAGCGGGCGATCGATCGCAGTTCGCATCGCGTGTCCGCGGCGTTGCGGATGGTCGGGGCTGCTTGAAGAGCCTCGTGAGTGCTGGTTCTACTGGGAATCAGCACTCACGAGGGCGTGCAGTGCGGGCAGCAGGTCCCGGTCCGCGGGGAGCCAGTCCAGATCGTTCAGTTCGTCGTGTCCGACCCAGCGCAGCGCGGTGTGTTCGACCGCGCGCGGCTCGTCGCCGGGAGACAGCAGCGCGGCGGAGTACACGCGCAGCACTTTTCCGCCCGGCAGCGGGATTTCCGGACCGACCCGGTCGCCGACGGTGACCACCACGTCCAGTTCCTCGTGGCATTCCCGCGCCAGCGCGAAGGCCTCGGTCTCGCCCTCCTCGACGCGCCCGCCCGGCAGTTCCCACTGGCCTGCGTGATGCGGCGGCCAAGCCCGTTGCTGGGCAAGAAGCTTGCCGTCGCGCACCAGTGCCGCCCCGACGATGACCGCGTCCATGCGCCCAGTCTCCCCCACCGGATTCACCGGTCCGCTCCCGCCCGCCAGGTGACCTCGAACCGCGCGCCGCCGTCCGGCGACTCGCCGACCCGCACCTGACCGCCTCGGCGGCGCACCGTTTCGGCGACCATCGCCAGGCCCAGCCCGGTTCCGCCGGACGAGCGCGCCCGGTCGTCGGACACTCGATAGAACCGGTCGAACACCTTGCTCCGGTGCTCGGGCGCGATGCCGGGACCGTCGTCGTCCACCACGACCCGGACCTTCGACCGCGAAGCCAGCACGGACACCACGATCTGCCCGGAGGCGTACCGGCAGGCGTTGCGCAGCAGGTTGTCCAAGACCAGTTCGACCTCCTGGTGCGCCGCCGACGCCCAGGCCTGCGCGACCGCGCTGCTCACCCGCGTGTCCGGCGTCCCGGACGGCAGCCGCCGCACGGCCGCGCGGACCTCGGACACCACCTCGACCGGTTCCGCGGGCGGCACCTCGCCGGCGTCGGAGCGAGCCAGCGTGAGCAGGCCGTCGAGCAGGCCGGACAGCCGCTCGGACTCCTCGAGAATGTCCGAGAGCGTCTCCTGCGACAGTTCCGGATCCGGATTCGTCACCGCCACCTCGGCCTGCACCCGGATCGACGCGACCGGCGAACGCAGCTCGTGCGCCGCGTCTCCGGTGAACCTGCGCAGCCGCTGGCTGACCTCTTCCTGGCGTTCGAGCAGCGCGTTGAATTCCTCGGCCAGCGCGCGCATTTCGTCGTGCGACGTCGGCAGCGGCAGCCGGGAACCCGGCGGCAGCGCGCGCACCAGCCCGCGCATCCGCGCCACCGGCCGCAGCGCGAGCCGCACGACCAGCCAGGTCGCCACGCCTGCCACCAACGCGCCGACCAGCGCGACCACGACCAGCCACAGCCCGCCGTAATGCACCGCGGCGGCGAACCCGACCAGTCCGGCCCCGGCGACGACCAGCCGCTGGCTGCCGTTCGGCATGCTGACCACCTGGCCGCGCCAGCGCGATCCGTCGGACTGCACCGGCAAACCCGCCTTGAGCTGCGAGACCTCCGCCTCGGTCAGCTTCGGCCGCGACTGGCCGTCCACCGGGGCGCCGGAAATGTCCAGTACCCGCACCGAAACCGGGTCCGCCGAGGTCAGCGGCGTCCCGGCGGACACCGCGCCGGCCGCCGGGACGAGCGCGGCGCTCAGCTCCTCGTCGACCGAATCAGTGAGCAGCGGGTCGAGCTTGTTCGCCGCCAGCGCGGCGAGGCCGAGCAGGCAGCCGAGGGTGATCGCCGCGGCCAGCACGGTGATCCGGACCTGCAGCGAACGACCGCTCCACCACGACGACGGCGAGCCGGTCACATGACCTCGTCGAGCTGGTCGTCGGAGGCGAGATAGCCGTGCCCGCGCACCGTCCGCAGGATCGAGCCCGCGCCGACCGCGTCGAGTTTGCGCCGCACGTAACCCACATACACCTCAACGAGATTCCGCGTGACGGCCTGCTCCTCGCCCCACACCGCGCGCAGCAGCTCGTCCTTCGTCACGACCGTCCCCGCGCGACCGACGAGCACCTCCAGCAAACCGAACTCGCGCGGGCTCAACGGCACTTCCCGACCGTCCCAGCGCACCTGCCGCAACGCCCGGTCGACCTCCAGCGCACCGAGCTTCAGCGCGCCGCGCGAGGCGTCCGGTCCGGCCCGGCGCAGCACCGCACGCACCTGCGCGACCAGCACGACGAACGAAAACGGCTTCACGAGGTAACCGTCGGCGCCGAGGTCGAGGCCGTCGGCCTGGTCGATCTCGCCGTCCTTCGCGGACACGAGCAGCACCGGCGTGGTCACGTTCTCCGCGCGCAGCCGTTCCAGCACCCGATAGCCGGACAAGCCGGGCAGCATGATGTCCAGCAGCACGACGTCGAACGAACCGGTGCGCGCGAGCTGCAGTCCGGTCGGCCCGTCCGCGGCGGTGACCACGTCCATGTCCTCCGCGCGCAGGCCGCGCTGCAGCGCCTTGCGCACACCAGGCTCGTCGTCGACCACCAGCACCCGAGGTTTCACGATCCTCATCATGGCCGGTTTGCGCAGTTGACGCGCGTACTCTCAGTGCCATCTCAGCTGAGCGGGCCGAACATTCAGGGGTATCTCAGCCTCGGCAGGGGAACGTCTGCACCGGGAGCCGGGCCCACCAAAGCCCGGGAACACAGGGAGAGACGAGATGGATCCGAAGAAGAAGGCCATCACCGCGGCCGTCGTCGGCACCGCGCTCGGCGTGGGCGGGCTGGTCGTGGTGGCGATGCCTGCCTCGGCGGGGGACGCGCCGAAGCTGCCGCAGGTCAGCGCGGAGGACCTGGTCCAGTCTGTGCTGACCGCCAAGCCGGCGGCGTTCGACGGCACGGTGACCGTGAGCAACGACCTCGGCCTGCCGAGCATGGCGGGAAGCGCGATCCCGGGGGCGGGTGCGCTGGGCGTCGACTCGGCGCAGGTGTTCAGCGACGGGGCGGACAAGGCGAAGGTGTCGCTCACCAAGGGGCAGACGCAGGAGACGTTCATCCACAACGGCAACACCATGTGGGACTACGACTCCAAGACCAACACCGCGACGAAGACCACGATTCCGGCGGACGTCGCGACCAAGCGCAACTCAGTCGAGGGCAAGGTCACCGACCCGTCCGCCGCGGCCAAGGAACTGATCGCCAAGGTGCGCGAGAGCAGCAACGTCGCGGTCGACGGCACGGCGACGGTCGCGGACCGGCCCGCGTACGAGCTGGTCCTCACCCCGAAGCCGACCGAACGCACGCTGCTGCGCGAGATCCGCGTCGCGATCGACTCGCAGACCCGGCTGCCGCTGCGGCTTTCGGTGCTGAGCAACGGAACCACCGCCCCGGCGCTGGAGCTGGCGTTCAGCAAGATCGAGTTCGCCGACCAGTCCGCGGACCTGTTCGCCTTCACCCCGCCCAAGGGCGCGAAGGTGACCGAGAAGCAGGCCAAGATCGACGAGCGCGACAAGGCGCTCGCGAACGAAGCCATGCAGGCCACCAAGTTCGTCGGGGACGGCTGGGACACCGTCGTCACCGGCAAGGTGCCCGCGGACCTGCTGAAGCCGAAGCAGGCCCAGGGCGAGGACAAGCAGGGCGCCGACCCGCAGAAGCTGCTGAGCCGGTTCGCCAAGCGGGTCAACGGCCCGTGGGGCAGCGGCTACCTCTTCACCACGAAGGTGGGCGGCGCGGTACTGACCGACGACGGCCGGTTCGCCGCCGGCGCGGTCCCGGAGCAGGTGCTCTACGAAGCGCTGGGCGCCAAGTGACCAGCACCGCGGTCGAAACCGGGGCGGGCATCTCGGACGAGGTGCCCGCCCCGGCGGTCCCGCTGGCCGCGCGCACCCGAGGGTTGCGCAAGGTCTACCGCAGCACGGTCGCGGTGGACCACGTGGACTTGGACGTGCCCGACGGCGCCGTGCTCGGCATGCTCGGGCCCAACGGCTCGGGCAAGACGACCACGATCCGGATGCTGCTCGGGCTCGTCCGCCCGACCGAGGGCGAGGTCGAACTGCTCGGCCGGAAGATGCCGGAGGAGTCCGCGCACGCGTTGCCGGACGTCGGCGCGCTGGTCGAGGGCCCGGGTTTCCACCCGTTCCTCTCCGGCCGCGACAACCTGCTGCGGTTCGCCGCCGCCGAACCCCGGCTGGCGTCGTCCGCGATCCCCGGCGCGGTCGACGCCGCGCTCGACCGGGTCGGGCTGTCGGTCGCCGCGCGCCGCCGGTACAAGGGCTATTCGCTCGGCATGAAGCAGCGGCTCGGCTTGGCGAGCGCGTTGCTGGTGCCGCGCCGGATGGTCGTGCTCGACGAACCCACCAACGGTCTGGATCCGGCGGGTACCAGGGAGATTCGCCGGATCGTCGCCGACCTGCACGCGGACGGCGTGACCGTCGTGGTTTCGTCGCATCTGCTCGCCGAGGTCGAAGCGACCTGCACGCACGTGGCGGTGCTGCAGTCCGGCAACGTGGTCGCACAGGGAGAGTTGGCGGACCTGCTGGAATCGGGGAACGCCGCGCTGCTGGTGCGCACCCCGGACGCCGAGCAGGCAGTGGAAACGTTGCGGGAGCACCGGATCGGGGCCCGGCTGACCCCGGACGGCATCCGCGCCGACCTCACCGCGACGCCCGCGCCCCGGGTGCTGCAGGTGCTCGTGCAAGCGGGGGTCGCGGTGCACGAGGCGACCCGGGCACGGACCGGGCTGGAAGACCTGTTCGCGCGGCTGACCGAAGGGGAATCGGCGGCGCGCGACGAATCCGAGGGGGAAGCATGACTACCGCCGACGTACTTTTTCCCGCGGAGGCGAAATGACTACCGCTGCTGTCGCGGTTCCGGTGAGCCGGACCGGACACGACACAGTGCCGTTGACCCGGCTGATCGCCGCGGAGCTGCGCTGGATCTTCCGCAGGCCGCGCACGCTCGCCGTGCTGGGGCTGCTGGCCTTGGTGCCGATCGTCGTCGGGATCGGGCTCACGCTGGTGGGTCAGAACGCCGGGAACGAAGCGCCGGGCGACGGTGGCGGCGCGCTGCTGGCGTCGGCGGTGAACAACGCGTTCGTGCTGCCGATCGCCGCGATGGTCATGACCCTCACGCTGCTGCTGCCCCTCGCCTCCGCGATGGCGGGCGCGGACGCGATCGCCGGCGAAGCCGCGCACGGCACGCTGCGCGGCTGGCTCATCGCGCCGGTGAGCCGGGGACGGCTCCTGACGGTCAAGGCGTTCGGCGTGGCGACGGTGTCCGTGGTCGCGGTGCTCGCGATGTGCGTGACCGGCGTGGCCACCGGTTTGGTCATCAACGGCACGGATTCGCTGTTCACGCTGTCGGGCACCACGCTGTCGCTCGGCGAGGCGCTGCTGCGGATCCTGCTCGTCGGCGGCTGGATCGTGCTGCAGCTGTGGGCGATCGGCGCGGTCGCGCTGGCGGTGTCGAGCTGGACGGAACACCCGATGCTCGTGGTCGCCTCGGTGCTGGCCGGGAACATCGTGTTCACCATCCTCGGCTTCCTGACCTCGCTGAAGTGGCTGCACCCGTTCCTGCTCACGGAGGGCTGGACGCTGGCCCCGGCCGCCGTTCTGCAGGATCCGATGGTGCTGACGAGGCTCGGCGAGGGCGCGGTCCGCGCGGCCTGCTACATCGTGGTGGGGCTTTCGCTCGCCTACGGACGGCTCGCCACCCGAGACGGCTGACCTGGGGGTTCAGCCCACCACGGCGATCCCGTCCGGATCCGGCTGGAGCCGGACGGGGTCGCCGGCCCGGAAGTCCGCCCCGGCCGGAGCGATCGCGTCCACAGTGGACTCACCGCAGCGGACGACCAGCCGCAGATGCTCCCGCCGGTGCACCGCTGCGGTCACCTCGCCGGGTACGCCTTCGTTCGACACCTTCAAGCCGTGCGGGCGCAGCCCGAGCCGGACCGGACCGTCGTCCACTCCCGAGAGTTCGACGGCGCCCAGCTCGGTCCGCACCACGCCGTCGGCCGCTGTGCCGTTCAGGAACGTAGTAACACCAAGGAATCGCGCCACGTCTTCGTCCACCGGCTTGTTCCACACCGACCGGACCGCGCCCTCCTGCCGGATTTCCCCGGCGTCGAGCACCGCCACGCGATCGGCGAGCGTGAACGCTTCCTCCTGATCGTGCGTCACCAGCAGCGCGGTGATCTTGCTGCGCCGCAACAGATCCGCCAGGTCGATCGCCAGCTGTTCGCGGAGTCCAGCGTCCAATCCGGACAGTGGCTCGTCGAGCAGCAGCAAGCGCGGTTCCGGAGCCAGCGCGCGAGCCAACGCGACCCGCTGCGCTTGCCCGCCGGACAGTTCGGTCACCCGTCGCCGTTCGTAGCCTTCCAGGCCGACCAGCTTCAGCAACTCCTCGACGCGCGCCGCGTGCCGTTCGCGAGGCACGCCGTGCATCCGCAGGCCGAACGCGATGTTCGCGGCGACATCGCGGTGCGGGAACAGCTGTCCGTCTTGGAACACCAGACCGAATTCGCGCTTGTGCACCGGCACCGCGGCGAGGTCAGTACCGTCCCAGGACACCGAGCCGGACGAAACTGGCTCCAGCCCGGTGATCGCGCGCAGCAACGTCGACTTGCCCGAGCCGGACGGGCCCAGCAACGCGAGCACCTCGCCGTCGGCGATGTCCAGCTTCGCGTCGCGGACCGCGGCGAACGATCCATAGTGGACAGTCAGGTCCCGTACCGTGAGCGCCATCAGAACTCCCCGACTGTGCTGCGTCCGCGGACCGAGCCGAACCGGTCGATCAGCGCCACCGCCACCACAGTCACCACCATGAGCAGGGCGCACGCGGCGTACGCCATCTGGTTGTTCAGCTCCCCCGGCCTGCTGATCAGCGTCGCGACGGCCACCGGCAGCGTCGGCGCGTCCGGCCGGGCGAGGAAGCTGGTCGCGCCGAACTCGCCGAGCGCGACGACGTACCCGAAGCCCGCCGCGGCCACCACCGACCGCGCGACCAGCGGAAAGTCGATCTCCCGCCACACCCGCGCCGGGCTCGCGCCGAGCGTCGCGGCGGCCTGGCGCAGCCGGACGTCGACCGCGCGCAGCACCGGCAGGATCATCCGCACCACCAGCGGCATGATCACCAAAGCTTGAGCGAAGGGAACGAGCAGCGGCGACGTGCGAAGGTCGCCGGGCAACGCGTCGAGCGTCACGAGATAGCCGAAGCCGACGGTCACCGCAGACACGCCCAACGGCAGCATCAACGCGACATCCATGGTTTCGCCCATTCCGCGCGCGAGCCCTCCCGGCGAACGGCGGAGCGCCACCAGCACCACACTCGCGACCAGCCCGACGGCCATCGCCAGCAGCGTCGCATCGGTGGCCGCGGCGAGGGAATTCTGCGCCGCGATCCAGCCGGACACCTGCAGCGCGTCGTTCTGCCCCACGGTGTTCAGCGCGCGGTATCCGGCGAGGCTCCATCCGTCCGAAGTGGACACCGACTCGAGGAGCAGCGAGACGATCGGCGTCAGCAACAGCCCGAGCACCACGACCGCGGCACCGACCGTCCACCACTCCCCGCCGCGCGGCCGACGCGCCGTGACCTGCGCGGACCGCAGCTTCACCGCGTTCTCCCGCTTCCGGCGCGCCACGGCCCCCAGCACGAGCGTGGCGACGACGGCCGCGAACTGGATCAACGACAACGCAGCCGCACCGGAGAGGTCGAGCAAGTCGACCGTCCGGAGGTAAATCTCGGTCTCGAGTGTCCGGTAACTACCGCCGCCGAGGATCAGCACCACGCCGAAACTGGTGGCGCAGAACAGAAACACCACCGCGGCCGCAGACGCGACAGCCGGGCCGAGCGCAGGCAACGTCACCGACCGGAACGCCCGCCACGGCGAGGCACCGAGCGCCCGCGCCGCCTCGGTCGCTCGCGGATCGAGATGCGCCCACAGCCCGGCGACCGTACGCGCGACGACCGCGACGTTGAAGAATGCGTTGGCCAGCACGAGCGGCAGCACGCCACCGTCCGGCCAGATCGCCCGGAAAGCCAGCCCGACGACGACCGTCGGCAGCACGAACGGAACCAGCACGATCGTGCGAGCCAGCCCGACCCCCGGCAGCCGGACGCGCGCGAGCAGATACGCCACTGGCAGCCCGGCGAGCACCGCGACCACCGTCGACGCGGCCGCGCTGGCCAGCGTGAACCCGGCGAGCCGCCACGTCTGCGGATCGCCGAGCACGGTGTCGACCCCGCCCGCGGAAAACCCCCGGCCGACGATCGCGACGACCGGCCAGGCGAAGAACACCACCAGGAACGCGACCGGCAGAAGGCCGAGCAGCGTGAGCCCGATGGTGCGCGCGGGGATCACGCGCCCATGAGCGAGCGCCATTCCCCGATCCACTTCTCCCGGCCTGCCTGCACCTTGTCCGCGGGCATGGTGGCCGGCGTCTGCGGCTGCGGCGCCGCGGTGGCCCAGCCCGCGGGCAGTTCGACGCCCTGGCGCGCGGGGTAGACGTACATGTTGGCCGCGACCGTCGTCTGGAACTGCTGCGACAACAGGAAGTCGACGACCTTCTGGGCCTGCGGGATCTGCTTGCCGTTGGTGAGCACGCCCGCGTACTCGACCTGACGGAAGCAGGTGTCGAGCAGCGCCTTGGTGCGCGGCTTGCCGTCCTCGCCGAGCTCTGCGGCCGGGGACGAGGCGTAGGACACGACGATCGGCCGCGGACCCTTGCCCGAGGAGCCGGAGAAGCCCTTGGTGTAGGCCTCCTCCCAGCCGCTGACGGTCTTGAGGCCGTTGTCCTTCAGCTTCTGCCAGTAGCCCTGCCAGCCGTTCTCGCCGTACTTCGCGACGGTGCCGAGCAGGAAGGCAAGCCCCGGCGACGCGGTGGCCGGGCTTTCCGCGACGGTCAGGTCCTTGTACTTGGGGTCGGCGAGGTCGTCGTAGGTCTTCGGCTCCGGAAGGCCCTTGCTCGCGAAGTAAGCCGGGTCGATGTTCACGCAGACGTCGCCGAGGTCGACCGCCGCCAGCCGGTGCTGCGGGTCGACGGAGTAGCGCTGCGGGCCGCGGTCGGCCTCCGGGCTGGTGTAGGGCTGGAAGACGCCCTCGCTGAGCGCGCGCGAGGCGAAGGTGTTGTCGACGCCGTACGCGACGTCGCCGATCGGGCTGCCCTTGGTGAGCACGAGCTTGTTCGTGAGCGCGCCGGCGTCGCCGGACTTGAGGATCTTGAGCTTGATCCCGGACTGGCGCTGGAAGGCGTCGAGCACGTCCTGCGGGGCGGCGAACGAATCGTGCGTGACCAGCGTGACGGTCGGCGTCTGCTGGTCAGAGCTCGCGGACGACCCGCCGGAGTCGCCGCTGGAGAGCGAGCAGGCGCTGGCGAGCAGCGAGACTCCTGCGAGTCCTGCCACCGTGCGGACGGTCCGCGACATCATTCTTCCCCTCCTGCACTGCGCCGGATGAGGGAGAGCGATACGGCCTCCCTACGCCGGCATGATCCGGATCCAGGTGCGAACGGTCGCGGGTGGAAGGCCCGCCTCTCAGCCCGGCGTACCGGACTCCCGTGGCAATGCCGCAGCGTAGCCGACACCATGGAGTGATGACGCAGCTATTGAACGACTCGGCAGTGGACCAGGCCCTCGGCACCGTCCCGGAATGGCGTCGCGAGGACGACAGCATCGTGCGGACGGTCGAACTCCCGTCCTTCCCGGCGGCGATCGAGGTGGTGGACCGGGTGGCCGAACTGGCGGAGGAAGCCGACCACCACCCCGACATCGACATCCGCTGGCGCACCCTGACCTTCCGCCTCAGCACCCACTACCTGGGCGGGCTGACCGAACGCGATTTCGCAATGGCCAAGCAGATCGACGAGGTACTGGCGGCCCGCTGACCAGGTGTGATGTCGGCAACCCTGGCAACATGAGCGGCCCCTTCGCGCGTCTTCCGGACAGACGCGAAGGAAGGAGGCCTCATGGTTCAGGCACTCGTGGTGGGAATGGGTTCGTTCGGCCTGATGGTGGCCGCCGCGGGCGGGGTGCTGTGGCACACCGCGCGCAATCGACGTGACCTTGATCACAAGCGGTAACAGTGAGCTAGATCAAGGCGCTATCCCAGCGGTAATCATCGGCACTCGCCCCGCTAGGACCCGCCATGAACAGCACGTCCGCCCAGCTCACCGCCGCACAGCGCACCTGGGTCGCAGTGTTCTCGACCGCCGTCGTCCTCTTGTCGATGGTGGTGCTCGGCCTGCTCGGCTGAGCGCCGGCGTTTCACGGCAGCGGGAACATCCGGATGAAGAAGAACATGGCGATCCCGATGAGCCCGAGCGCGATCGACGCGCAGCCGAGCACCCGCATCCCGGTCGGCCCCTCGGGGACTGATTCGGCAGGGTTTTCCGGGTTGACCGCCACCTGAAGCGTCACCCCTTCCTGCGGCGTCCGGTAGCCGACAGTGTCGGACGTGCCGCCGTAGACCCGTCCGTCCGGCCCGCGGTACTCGTACCGCGGGTAGTAGAGCGACGGGCTGTCGCTGTCGGAACCGCCCCTTCGCCGGTCGTACCCGGTCACCACGGCCTGGGTCCGCGGCCACACCGCCAGCGCCGTCTTGCGCCGCCGGGCTTTCCTCGTCTGCACCACGACGCTGACCACAAGGGCGAGCATGAACGCGCCCCAGATGGCGTAGAGAACAATCCGCACTGGGGCATCTTCGCCGGGCGAGCGGCTCGAGAGGGACGTTTCGCCGAAATTGCCCCGCGTGGGTCAGGTCACCGTGTCCCAGTTCGGGACCGCCTGCGCGGCCGCTCCGCACACCAGCGAACCGGTCACGAGCGCCCCGTCCCGAACACGAACGGCACCGACACGCTCCCGTTCCGTTAACCGATCCGGAACCGCTCTCGGTATTCGTTGGGCGTAATACTTAGTGTCCGCCGAAAAGAGCGGTTCAACGTCGAAACGGTGCCGAACCCGCAAGCGCCGGCAATCCGAGACAACGTTTCATCAGTCGTCTCCAGCCGATGCCTCGCCGCCTCGACCCGCGCGTGCTCGACGTAAGCGGCGGGCGTCATCCCCAACTCCGCTTTGAAGACCCGCGTGATCTGCCGATCCGTCACGTGGGCATGCGCGGCGAGATCGGCGACCGTCAACGGATCCGCCAGGTGAGCCGCGATGTGCTGCCGCAACTCGTCCACGCGCCGAGTCGCGGACGCGGGTTCCAGCGAGACGCTGAACTGACTCTGCCCGCCCGGCCGCCGCAGGAACATCACGAGCTGACGGGCCACCCGCGAGGCCAACTCCGGTCCGAAATCATCAGCCACCAACGCCAGCGCGAGGTCAAGACAAGCGCTCAACCCCGCCCCGGTCCATACGCCGCCGTCGCGAATAAAGATCGGATCCGCGTCGACCATCACTTCCGGATGCTCCGCGGCAAGCTGCCTGGCCGTCGACCAATGCGTGGTAGCGCGTTTGCCGTCGAGCAGCCCCGCCGCCGCGAGGATGTGCGCGCCGACGCAGACGGAAGCCACCCGGCGCGTGTGCCCAGCGAGCCGCCGCACCTCCTCGACCACCGCCGGATCACACCGGGCGACGATCTCCCCGTTCTCCCCGGCCGTCACCGCTCCCGGCACGATCAGAGTGTCGATCGCCTTCCCCGCCAGCTCCGCGAAGGTCACGTCCGGCAGCACCCGCACGCCGGCCGAGGTGGTCACCGGCTCGAGCGTCCCGGCCGCGAGCACCACCCGGTAATCCGTCGGACGGTCCATTTCCCGCTGCAGCAAGGAAAACACCTCCGCGGGCCCGGTCACGTCGAGCAGGTCGATCCGATCGAACAGGACGACGACCAGCAGCCTCTTCATCGCATCCCCTCATGTCGGTTTCTGCGTCTTGCATGTCATTGCCGACATCCGCTGCCGAGTCTAGCGTCGATCGTGCGGAACAGAAACGAGAGGAAACCCCCACCATGGCAAGGAAAACGCTGCGGGAGCTGAACGGTCTCGACCAGACCCCGGCGACGCTGGCCGACGCGACGCTGATCATGGTCGACTACCAGAACACCTACACCCGCGGCGTGATGGAACTGGAAGGCTGGCAACCAGCCCTGACCGCAGCGCGGGCCCTGCTCGCCAAGGCCCGCACCGCCGGAGCGACGGTGATCCACGTAGTCAACGACGGCGGCGAAGGCACGCCGTACGACATCCGAGCCGAGATCGGCGGCATCCACCCAGACGTCGCGCCCATCGAGGGCGAGCCGATCGTCGTGAAGGGTGCGCCGAACTCCTTCGTGAACACGGACCTGGGCTCGCGGGTCGACGCGGCCGGGCATAAGAGCGTGGTGATCGCCGGATTCATGACCAACATGTGCGTCACGTTCACCGCTGAGGGCGCGTTCCTGCGCGGCAACCACCCGACCGTGGTCGCCGATGCCTGCGCTACCCGGCCGCTGCTGGCTCCGGCCGGGGAGGTTAGTGCTGAGCAGCTGCATAACAGCGCGCTGGCGACTATCGGGGACCTTTACGGGGTGGTTGTGCCTAGTGTCGCCGACCTGAACTGAATTTCGACCCTGAGCCTCGGCCTCCTGCCGAGGCTCAGAAGTCGATGAACCCCGCGACGACCTCGCGCACGACTCCGTCGGCTCCCGGGGTGCCGTAGAAATAGACCGACCCGTAGCCCCAAAGGTACTCGTCGATGACGTCCTCAAGCTCGCCGTCAACCGGCCAGCCTTCTTCGTTGACCTGAAAGAGAAACTGATGCCCGTCGGCGCGGACGGCGTCGGCGTAACCGGTTTCGTTTTGGATCAGCACCAGTTCGTCCGCGATCCGGACGAGCGCGATCGAGTCCTCCGCGTCCGGCATCTCGACGAGCGCCGCCGAGCGAAGTCCCGGCCATCCCATCGCAGTGCACTCGCCGCGCGGCGACGGTGCGTGGACGAGGGCGCGCATCGCCATGTCCGAGTATTCGAGGTCGCTGTCGCCGATGTCGAATCCGTTGCGCAGCAGCACTGACACCTCGCTGTCAGGTGCCCACGGAGCCGCGGGGAAAGTCAGCAGATAGCGATGTGTCTCGAGAAGCGGATGCGCCTCGAGCGCAACCGGCGGCGCACCGCCAAGGCGTCTCCCGTCTTCGCGATCCGGCAAGGACGGGGTGAAGAGCACGGGCATAGGCGGATCTTACGGTTCGCAGGTCCCAAGAGGCCAGCGTGCCGCTCGCGACCCAACGCCGATTCCCGGCCAGGACCCAAGACGCATTATTTGGCAATAGGACAATTTCAGCATGGATTCAATTGGGTCCATTTCCGAATGAAGCCTGCGGTAAGCTCACGCCCCGTGAAATCCGACGACTCCGCAAACGTTCCGCAACAGCTGGCCGAGCAACGGGCATTGTGGCGAAAACAAGCAGCCTCTTTGCCCCCGTTGCGCGGCGGCAAGAACATCTGGGTGCCGCTCGTTCTCGAACTCGTGGATCAGATCGGGGCGGGCAAGGCAGTCGACCTGACCGCCTGCCCAAAGCTTCCTGCGGCAATCTTCGCTACCGCACCGCGCCAAGGCGGTGCCGCACCGCTCACCGAACCCCTCACTTGGCTCGAGTACAGCAAATTCGTCAAGAGCACCGGGCTTGCCTGCCTGGAGGACGAGCAACTGAAGCTGTCTCCCCTTGGCCAGACCGTTCGCTCGAACCCCGCTCCCGAACAGCTCGCCTCAGTCCTGACGAATCGTTTCCGCTTGTTCGCCGAAGCTTTGTCAGCGATTGCCGAAAAGGATTCGACCGTCGAGGAAGTCGACGACCTCCTTCGGGAACGGTATGCCACGACCTGGAAAAGCCTCGGAGGCGTGCGCAGCCGGATGGACTGGCTTGAAGTTCTCGGCCTCATCGAGGGCAGCGGGAATCGCCGATGGAGGATCACCGCGGCCGGCGAGAAACTGCTCGGACGGACCGTGGTAGTCACCCCGCAGGCCATCTCCATGCGCCTCGCTCGCGCCAATACCGTCACCGAGGCGCCCAGCGAAATCAAGAACCTCCTCAACCAGCTCGCCACTTCCGAACGCCCGCAGAGTTCCCGCAGCACCTACAACATCTGGGTGCCGAGCCCCGCTTCGAAACCCAACAAGGTCGTCAACCTCAGGACTATCGTCAACGCGGCGATCGATCCGATCGGACGGGAGGAACTTCTGTGCTTTATCGCGGAGTCATTCGGCCTCCGCCGCACCAGTGTCGATTCCATGATGCCTTTCCTTCGCGCCTCGGGCCTGCTGCACGAGATCGGCCTCGGCATCTATCAGGCGACCGTCCCCGCTCGCGCCTGGGTCTCCACCGAGGACGACGTGAACTTCATCCGAATTCTGCACGCGAACATGCGGTTCGTGGGCGAAATGATCCACACCGTCAAGCCGGATGTCACTCGCCCGGAGATGTACCGCGAAGCAGCCAGGTACGGGCTCAACATTGAGAAATCCCGGTGGATCGCTTCATTTCTCGAAGACACCGACCTCATCGAGGAGCCGCGTCACGGCAGCCTTCGCGCCACCGAAGCAGGTCTCGCCCTTCTCGCCGAACTGCCGCTCGACGAAACACCTGCCCCCGTCGAGCAGCCAACAGTTTTGTCCGTTGAATCGCAGGAGAAGCGCCGGGAAGACTGTCGTTCGCTCAAAGAAGAGCTCATGACGTTCTCGCGATCTCCGCAAGCACTCGACTTGGCTTTGGGGAAGGCCTTCGAAAACGCGGTGCGCGATACGTTCAGAGCCCTGGGGTTCGTCGCGGACACGGTCAGCGGAGGGGGCGACACGGACGTCATCGTCCGCTGGCACGACGAGACAGACACCGAGGTCATCGCGATCGTCGAAGCCAAATCCCGTTCGAATGGCCACACCACGCATACCGACTTCAGCGATGTTGCCCTGGAAACGCACCGGAGCAAGCACAACGCGCGCTTCGCGGCTTTGATCGGGCCGGCATTCCGCGGGGACACGATCAAGAACATGGCCGTGAAGCGGGGATGGGCCCTGGTGGACGCGGAACGGCTGGGAGACATCGTCGAGGCAGCCACCGAGCTCGGCCTCGGCCCGCAAGAGACCGCGACCTTGTTCAAGGTTCCCCACGGTCTCGATGAGCTTGACCGTGTCATCGAACAGCGACGCCGAGAATTGTCCGTGCTCTCGTTCGTGGTCGCACAGCTCTCCGAGGAAGCCGCGGAGACCGGCGACGCGATCACCGCTCGGGACATCTCCCGGGACGGGAGAAAGACAGCCCTCATGCCAGCGGTCGAAGAAGTACAAGCCGCGTTCTCCTCGCTGTCGCGAATCGAGGTGGGAGCACTTCGCATGGTTCAGCAGCAGGAAGACCCGAAATTCTCGACCTATACGCTCGGCGATGTGAGGTCAGCCCCGATGCGGCTTCGAGCATTGGCGAACGCCATCGAGACCTCGCTGCCGTCTGCCCGGCACGGCTAACCCTCGTTCAGTCCGGTTTAGGCCCGCCACCTGGACCCCGAAAGCGCAACGCCGCCCCCGGTCCGATGACCAGGGGCGGCGTCGAGCAACAGCACGGTTCTAGACGTTGAAGCGGAACTCCACCACGTCGCCGTCCGCCATCACGTAGTCCTTGCCCTCCATGCGGACCTTGCCCGCCGAGCGCGCGGCCGCCATCGAGCCCGCCTCGACGAGGTCCGCGAACGACACGATCTCCGCCTTGATGAAGCCGCGTTCGAAGTCCGTGTGGATGACGCCGGCGGCCTGCGGGGCGGTCGCGCCCTGCGGGATCGTCCAGGCACGGGATTCCTTCGGGCCGGCCGTGAGATACGTCTGCAGGCCGAGCGTGTGGAAACCCGCGCGAGCCAGCGCGTTCAAGCCCGGCTCCAGCTGGCCGACGGACTCCAGCAGCTCGCGCACGGACTCCTCGTCGTCCAGCTCCAGCAGCTCGGCCTCGACCTTCGCGTCGAGGAACACCGCGTCCGCCGGGGCGACGAGCTTCGCCAGCTCCTCACGGCGCGCGTCGTCGGTGAGCACGGCCTCGTCGGCGTTGAAGACGTACAGGAACGGCTTCGTGGTGAGCAGGCTCAGCTCGCGCAGCGCCTCGCCGTCGATGTCCTTCTGCGCCTGGAACAGCGTGCGCCCGGCGTCGAGGATTTTCTTGGCCTTCTGGGCGTTTTCGAGCGCCGGCCGCGCTTCCTTCTTGGTGCGCGCCTCTTTCTCCAGCCGGGGCAGCGCCTTCTCGAGCGTCTGCAGGTCGGCGAGGATCAGCTCGGTGTTGATCGTCTCGATGTCGGACATCGGGTCGATCCGGCCGTCGACATGCACCACGTCCGGGTCGTCGAACACGCGGATGACCTGGCAGATCGCGTTGGCCTCGCGGATGTTGGCGAGGAACTTGTTGCCGAGCCCCGCGCCCTCGGACGCGCCCTTCACGATGCCCGCGATGTCCACAAAGGACACCACGGCGGGCACGGTCTTCTCCGACGAGAAGATCTCGGCCAGCTGGTCCAGCCGCGGGTCCGGCAGCGGCACGACGCCGACGTTGGGCTCGATCGTCGCGAACGGGTAGTTCGCGGCGAGCACGTCGTTGCGCGTCAGCGCGTTGAACAGGGTGGACTTGCCGACGTTGGGCAGGCCGACGATACCGAGGGTGAGACTCACGGCCGGTAAGTCTACGTGCTGGCGACAGACCCCCGCCGACCCGGTGAGCACGGCGGCAACGTCGTGTCGGTTTTCCGCCAGTCAGGGCTCTCACCTGCTGGCATCATCGACGGCATGGCTACCTCGACCATCCCGATCTGGCGCGACACCGAGCGCTGCTACCGCGCGGTGACCGCCCGCGACCAGCGGTTCGATGGCCAGTTCATCATGGCTGTGCGCACCACCGGCATCTACTGCCGCCCGTCCTGCCCGGCGCTCACGCCGAAGGCACAGAACGTCCGTTTCTACCCCACGTCGGCGGCCGCGCAGGCTGGCGGTTTCCGCGCGTGCCGCCGCTGTCTGCCGGACGCCGTCCCGGGTTCGCCGGACTGGAACGTGCGCGCCGACCTGGCCGCCCGCGCGATGCGGCTGATCTCGGACGGCCTGGTCGAGCGCGAGGGCGTGCCCGGCTTGGCCCGTCAGCTCGGCTACTCGGAACGCCAGCTCGGCCGCGTGTTGACGGCTGAGCTTGGCGCAGGCCCCATCCGCCTCGCCCGAGCACACCGCGCCCACTCGGCACGGTTGCTGATCGAGATGTCGCAACTGCCGCTGACCGACGTCGCGTTCGCGGCCGGGTTCTCCAGCATCCGGCAGTTCAACGAAACGATCCGCGAGGTGTTCGCGACGACTCCGTCGCAGCTGCGTGCAGCTTCGCTTCGCCGCGGGAACCGCAACGAACCAAGCGGCGCGACGCGGCTCAGCCTTCGCCTGCCGTTCCGCGCCCCGTTCGATGCGGTGGGCGTACTGAACTACCACGCCTCACGGGCGTTGCCGGGCATCGAAGCCGTCACCGAGGACGGCTACGGCCGCACCTTGCGCCTGCCGCACGGCCCAGCGTCGGTGTGGGTCAGCCCGCGCGCCGGGTACGTGCAGTGCGACCTGGCGCTCTCCGACCTGCGCGACCTGAGCAGCGCCGTCAGCCGAGTACGACGGCTGCTGGACCTGGACGCCGACCCGGAAGCCGTCACTCGCGTGCTGTCCGCCGACGACGCCCTGGCCCGGCTGGTCGCCGCCACCCCGGGCATCCGCGTGCCAGGCGCCGTCGACGGTCCAGAGGTCCTGCTCCGCGCCCTGCTGGGCGAAGACGTGGCCGACGTTGTCCGGCTCGGCGAACCAGTCCCGCCCGCCGACCCGCCGATGGACACCCTGACGACCCTCTTCCCGACCCCGTCCGCCATCGCCGAGGCCGACGTGAAACCGCTGGTCAAGCAGGTCGCCGCCGCGATTGTCGCCGGTGAATTGGACCCGCACGTCGGCCGCGACGCCGACGAACTGCGCACCGAAATGCTCACGGCCGGCGTCGATCCGGCCACCGCCGACTACGTCGTGATGCGCCTGCTGGGCGCTCCCGACGTCCTGCTGGCCGCCGACCCAGCCGTCCGCCGCAATGCGGCCGAGCTGGGCATCGACCTGGCGACGTCCGCGCGCGCCTGGCAGCCGTGGAGTTCGTACGCCAGCCGGTATCTCAGTTCCCGAACCGTTTGAGGAGACTCTTCCCGTGCACACCGCCTTCTGGTCCACTTTGGACACCAAGATCGGCCCGTTCACCGCAGTAGTGACAGGCGACGGAGCCGTCCTGGCCTCCGGCTGGACGCGTGACGTCGCCGAACTGACGCCGCTCATCTCGCCGTCCCTGGCCCCGACGACCCTCACCGAACGCCGCGACCTGGGCCCGGTGACGGCCGCGATCCGCCGCTACCACGGCGGCGACCTCGACGCCGTCGCCGACATCGAGGTACGGCAACGGTCTGGTCCGTTCCGCGAGCACGCGTGGGAGATGCTGCGCAAAGTCCCGGCAGGCAGCCCGGTGAGCTATGCGGAGTACGCCACCCTCTCGGGAAACCCCTCCGCAGTCCGCGCAGCAGCGAGCGCCTGCGCCCGCAACGCGGCGGCCCTGTTCGTGCCCTGCCACCGGGTGGTGAGGACTGGCGGAGCGATCGGCAACTTCCGCTGGGGAGTGCCCGCTAAGCGGTGGCTTCTGCACCACGAAGAGCCCGCCTGACGGTTCGGCCCGGGGCCGGGTGGGCCGAGCCTAAGTGGTGGGCGCGGCGGCGGCAGGCAGGTCTGAGAGGGCAAGCGCTGCTGAAACGACGAGGACGAAGCAGCGATCGTTGCTGACCCGACCAAGCCGAGGCAGTGAGCGTCGCTGATGCGACCGGGTCGAAGCAGCAATCGCTGCTGACGCAACCAGTCAGGAGTGGCGAACGTGGTTGAGGTGGCGAGCCGGAGTGGCAAGCCTTGCTGACGCGGCCAAGCCGAAGTGGCAAGCGCCACTGACGCGACCATGTCGAGACGGCGGATGTAACTGACGTGCCCGGGCCGAAGCGGCAATCGTTACTACGTCGCCAGGCCGAGATGGCGAGCGTGGCGGAGCTGGCTAGACCAGTCGCCTAACGGCCGCCCATCCCGCCAGCAACACTCAGCCCGGCTCGCCGCTTCAACAGCGGCCCGCTGCAGCACTCAGCCCGCCACCGCAACATTGCTCGCCACAGCGCCCAGCCGTCACCCGGCACTAGCCCGTCCTGATCTCATCAAGCCATCTGCAGCTCCACTCTCGATCCGGTGCGGGACTTCCGCACCCGCAGCCGCGTGGGGATGCGCTGGCGGAGTTCCTCGACGTGCGACACCAGGCCCACCACGCGGCCGCCGGCGCGGAGTTCGTCGAGGATGTTCATCACCACGTCCAGCGTTTCGGCGTCCAGGGTGCCGAAACCCTCGTCCACGAAGAGGGTGTCGAGCAGCGCACCGCCGGTTTCGCCTGCCACCACGTCGGCAAGGCCCAACGCCAGCGAGAGCGACGCGAGGAACGATTCGCCGCCCGACAGGGTCTTCGCTGGGCGTACTGCGCCGGAGTAGTCGTCCAGCACGTCGAGGCCCAGGCCGCCCCTCGTGCCGCGTGCGCCGGCCGCGTCCGAGTGCACGAAGGAGTAGCGGCCCTGGCTCATGGTCCTCAGCCGCGCGGTCGCCGCGAGCGCGACCTCTTCCAGCCGGGCAGCCAGGACATACGAACGCAACGACATCTTCCGCGCGTTCTGCCCTCGCCCGTTGACCACTTCGGACAACGCCCGAAGTTCGGCCTGTTCCTCCTCCAGCGGCCGCAGCTCCGACAGCGCCGTGCCGAGCCGTCCAGCCAGCTTCACCAGTTCGCGGTGTTGTGCCGAAACCGCTTGCTGCGCGGCAAAAGCAGTGTCCGCGCGCGCACGCGTCTCTTTCGCCCGTTCGGCCAGCGGCGCGACCTCGACCGCGTCGTCCGGCGAGATCCCGAACAGTTCGGGTTGCGCGAGCATCTCCCGCGCACCGGCGGCCATCGCTTCCGCCTCAGCGAGGCCCTGTTCGAGCTTGGTGACCTGCTCGTCGCTGCGGACGGCGGCGCGCATTTCCTCAAGGGTCGAGAACCCCTTGGCATGCAACGAGATCTCAACCAGATCCCGCTGTTCAGCGAGCCGGGCCTCGGCTCCGGACACCGCGGTATGCGCCTCCGCTGCCAAGTCGAGTGCGCCAGCGAACGTGAGCAGATGCTGCCGTCGGGCGGGAACATCCGGGAATTCTCCCCGGCCCGCAATCAGCCGTTGTTCGCGTTCGGCCATCCGCTCGTCCAAGGCCCGGATCTCGCCGTTCGCCTCGGTGACCGTCTGCTCGGCGAGACGGCGCTGTTCCGCCAGTTGTTCGGCACCGCGCTCCAGTTCGGCGACCTTCCCGGTCAGCTGGTCTTTGCGCTGCGCCTTTCCGGAGAGTTCCGCGACGACCGCCCGGGCTTCGGCCAGCGCGGTCGCGATTTCCTCCGCGGTGCGTCCGTCCAATCGTTCCCGCAAGGAGACGACTCGCGCCTTGGCTTCCTCCAACGCGGATACCACTCGCTGACGCAATGCCGACGCCTTCTGTTCGGCGTCCTCGGCTGCGCGTTCTTCGGCCGCGTCGACCAGCGGTGCGTCATGGTTCGCCGGTGCCGGATGCTCGGCCGACCCGCACACCGGACACGCCGTTCCCTCGGCCAAGCCAACTGCCAACTCGGCTGCCATGCCGTCGAGACGCCGTTCGCGGAGATCGAGCCGCCGTTGCCGAGCAGTCTGGTGCTCGTCGACCACTTCACGCAGCTTCGCTTCGCCGCGCGCGACCCTGGCTTCGGCTGGCGGCAACTCCTCGGCCGCACGAGTGAGCGCCGTCAACTCGTCGACGCGGGACTTGGCACCGTCCAGCTTCGCCGCCGCTTCTCCGGCCACCGTCGCTTCGGTACGCGCAGCGGCGATGAGACCGGGCAGCTTGTCCAGCCGCTCCGCAAGCCCAGCAACCTGCTCGGCGGCTTTCTTCGCGACTTTCTGCCGCTCGGCACGGCGTTGTTCGTCGCTCTTCTGCTGGGTCGCTTCCGCCGCCAACTCGGCGAGAGCACCCGCTTCCTCGCGAACGGAGCCAGCGCGTTCGCGAAGGTCGGCGACAGCAAGCCCGGCCGCGTCGAAACCGAGGTCGGCGAGGTCTCGGATCCGGTCTGTCACCAGCACTTGCGCATCGCCGAGTTCTGCCGTGCGCCGGTCCATCAACTCGGCCTCGGGCACCACCGCGGCAGCACGCCGAGCCGCCGCGATCTCTTCCGTCCACTCGGCACGTTCAGTCGCCTGCTCGGCGATCTGCGTCAGCCGAGTGTGTGCGAGGCGAACCCGGCGGATCTTGTCCGCGTCCTCTTCCGCCTCGCGCAGCGCGACCTCGGCGGACTTCGCCGCCGAACGTGCTTGCGCTGCCTCAGTTTCCGCTGCCTCGGCCCGGGCAGCGATCTCGGCCAGGACAACCTCGACCCACTCCGGCTGTCCCTCCTCCGGCGGTTCCTGCTGCGCTTCCTGCGCGTAGCGGGCGAGCAGTTCGCGGACCTCCTGTTGCCGCTTTTCCAGCGCACGGCCGCGTTCCGCGCGAAGGTCCGCGAACCAGCGTTCGACGTCGGAGAACCGCTCGGTGCCGAAAAGCCGTTCCAGCAGCTTCTCGCGCTCCGTGGTGTCGCTGCGGAGAAACTTCGCGAATTCTCCTTGCGGCAGCAGCACCACCTGGAAGAACTGCGCCGCCGTCATGCCCAGCAGCCGCTCGACGGTGCGCGCCACCTCGTCGATGCGGATGCTTCCGTCCGGCGGCAGCCCGGCGGGCGGTTCGCCGACCCAGGTCAGCGAAACCCGGGCCTGCTGCATGGTGAATCCGTCGCCGCGTTTCTTCGGTCGCTGGTACTCCGGACCGCGCACGATCCGCAGCCGCTGACCCTGCACGGTCAGCTCCAGCACGACCTCAGTCTGCCGATGGGGTTCGGCGAGATCGCACCGCAACCGCTTGACGTCGCCGCGCGCGCCCGGCACCACACCGAACAACGCGAACGCGATCGCGTCGAGCAGCGTGGTCTTGCCCGCGCCGGTGTCGCCGTGGAGAAGGAACAGACCGTCGGCGCCGAGGGCGTCGAAGTCCACCACCTCCCGACCCGCGTAGGGGCCGAAGGCTTCCACCTCCAGCAGATGCAGTCTCACAGCTTCTCCACCGCCGCCCGGTTCGCTGCTTCGAGCGCCAGGTGCACCAGCCGCTCCTCGCGTTCGGTCGGCGGAGCGCCGCGGCAGTCGTCGAGGAAACTGCGCGCGATCTCGATGTCGCTGCGTCCTCGCACCGCCTCGGCGTACTTCAGTTCGGCACCGGCGGCACCGCCGTCAGGCCGCCAATCCATGTGCACCGCATAAGGAAAACGGTCTTGCAGCAACCGCATTGCATCGATCGGACGGACTCGATCGGTGACGGTGACCGAGAGGAAGTGCTCGCGCCATTGCTCGTGCTCTGGGTCTTCGAGCAAAGCGGCTAGTTCGCCCGAGAGGGTCGCGAGCGGACGTGGCACGGGCAGCTCGTGCCGGCGGACGTCGGCCAGGCCGGTCGCGTCGAGATCCACGAACCACACTGATTTCCGTTGCCGCGCTTCGGAAAACGAGTACGCCAGCGGACTTCCGGAGTACCGGAGGTGTTCCGCGAGCGTCTGCGGACCGTGCAAGTGGCCGAGCGCGACATAGTCCACGCCGTCGAACACCGAGCCGGGAACCTGCTCGACGCCGCCGACCGCGATGGTGCGCTCCGATTCGCTGGCCTCGCCGCCGGTGACGAAAGCGTGTGCCAGCACTATGGATCGCGTTCCTGGACGACCGGCCAAATCGTCGCGCACCCGCCGCATCGCCTCGCCGAGCACGCCGGTGTGGCCGCGCGCCTCCGGCACGCCCAATGCGTGCCGCGACGGCTCGGGTTCGAGATACGGGATGCCGTAGAACGCGACCGCGCCGTGTTCGTCGTGCAGCACAACGGGTTCCGCGATACCTTCGACCGTCGCGCGGACATGCAGCCCGCCCGCCGCCGCGAATTCGGCGAACGCGCCGAGCCGCGCGGCCGAATCGTGGTTGCCCGGCGTGATCACGAGTTCCGCGCCGGCCCGGCGGATCCGGGTCATCGCGGCCGTGGCGACGCGGACAGCTTCAGCGGACGGCACCGCTCGGTCGTAGATGTCACCGGCCACCACCACGACGTCGACCGACTCGCGGTCGACGAGTTCGGCGATGTGCGTGAGGGCGGCCTCCTGTTCGGTAAGCAGATCGGCGCCGTGGAACGTGCGGCCGATGTGCCAATCAGAGGTATGGAGGACTCTCACGGCGACCACGTTAGGAGCAGACCCCGACGAAATCCCGTAGGCACGCCGTGGCCCCACTCGAACGTGTGTACGAAGCCGATCAGGTCCACTAGGGACACGCCCAGCACCGAATCTGCAAAGTCGCAGGTCAGCTACGCAGCGCGACCATGCGTGCCGGTTTTTGTCGGTGTGGTCCGCCATGATGTCTCGCGTCCGGACACCCGCCGGACCCGACGGAAAGGAGGACCGGGTGGAGACGGTGATCACCACTGCGGCCATCGTGCTCGCGTTGCTCCTGTGCGTCGCGGTCGTCGTGCTTTGGCGGCTGTACAACGACGGAATGCGCCGGGCCGACGCGGCCGCGCGGCTCGTGGCGGCGGAGCGCGCGAAAGGCGACCAGCAGCAGCTCGCGCTGCGCCGGTACGAGGTGGCATTCGCGTCGATCCACGGCCGCGGCGAACTCGGCGAACAGGTGCTCGTGGAGACCGCGCGCGCACTCGGACTGCGGGAGGGACTGCACTTCACCCTGCAGACCGATCTGGGCGGCGGCGGAAGCGCGAAACCTGACCTGGTGCTGAATGTCGGCGGCGGCCGGGCAGTGCCGGTCGACGCGAAGGCGAGCATGGCCATCTGGGCGGAGGCGGTCGAGACCGACGATCCGGAAGAACGGCTCGACGCGCTGCGCGTCCACGTCCGGCAGCTGCGCTCCCGCGCGGCGGAGCTGGCGGGCAAGGGCTACCAGCGCTGGGCGGACGCGATCTACGGCACCGTCATGTTCGTCCCGTCCGACGCGGCCGTGGTCGCCGCCCTCGACACCGATCCCGAACTGCTGCGCTGGCTGATCGACCGCCGCGTATTCCTGTGCGGCCCCACGGGATTCGGGGTGCTCGCGTCGGCGGCGCTGTTCGCCGCCAGCGACCGGGCGCTCGTCGAGGACGTCGAGCAAGTGCGCGCGGGTGCCGCCGCCGCACATCGGGCCGCGGGCAATGCGGTCGAAGCGCTGAATCTGTCCACAACGCACCTTCAGCGCTTTGTCTCCGCCCGCCGTCGGGAACTCGAGGCACTGGAGTCTTTCCGCGCGACGGTCGCGCCGCTCACCGACGCGTCAGGCAGTCCGGCACCGGTGCCGCAGCTTCGGAAGGGAGACGAGGTGACAGCTGGTTGAGGTCGCGGCGCGATGGCCGCGGGCTCGACAGTCGCGATCGGACGATCGGCGGCATGCTCTCGCGGGACGGATCCGGCGGCGTTGACTGAGGACCGCAGGGCGAGGGACTGAGACGCGCGGAACACGGGCTGGGGCTTGAAGGCTGGCGATGCTGCTGGGCGAGGCGAGGTCTTGGCCAGCGGTCCGGCGGCTCGACATCAGGCGGGTTGCCTGGCGGGCACGAGCCTCGGCAGCGCTCCGGTGGGGTGTCGTTCGGCGGTGCCCCGGTGGGATGTCTCTCGGCAGCACTCCGATGGGATGTCCCTCGGCAGCACTCCAGTGGGATGTCCCTCGGCAGCGTTCCGATGGTGAGTGCCCCCTCGGCCGCGCCGATCCGACGGCGCTATCCGGCGGAGCCAGCCCTCGGCAGCGCTCCGGTGGGTGTTCCTCGGCCGCGCGGGTTCGGCGGCGCTATCCGGCGGGAATGAGCCTGCCGGTGAGGCCAGCTGAGCGTCCCGGGTCTGCCCTACTCTGGGCGTTGCCGTGAGCGGTAGCCATCGCGGTGGCGGGTCCGCAGTCGGCCGGGTCGCCGTCGCGGTGACCGGTGATCCGCGATCGCAGGCCTGCAGCCGAGGCGATGGCTTGGTCCGCGTGGTCATGGCCTGCCGCTGTCGACGGCTCGCCGCGGCTCCCGGCTGGGCGCTGCGACCCCTGTCAGGCCGGCGAGCTCCGGAGTCCGGATTGCCCAGAACGACTGGCGAAGTCCAGGTTGGACACTGCCGTCGCGGCGAGAGAAAGGGCAGGGTTCCGGCGTCGCGCGGGCAGGATCCGGATGCTCAGGCGGTTCGCGGGAACGTCAATTCCCGGTCAAGTTCCAGAACGGCGAATGTTCCGGAACGGAACCGGCGACGCCGCCGTTGCCGTGGTCAGCCGGTGGCATAGCCTGGGGCCAGCGCAGGGCCGGGAATCGGGCAGTCAGACCATACCGTCGGTATCACCGCTGGTCAGAGGTCTGGTCCACTGGTTCCCCGTCCGGCGGAGCGGGGCGGGCAGGCCGTACCGCGAGTACCGCTCGACCGAACGAAATGTCATGCGGTCGAGTGGCTGCTTCGTGCTGTCCTCGGCAGTGCCAACAAGATCGTGACAAGTACGGGCTACGGTGTGCCTCGTGACCGCGATACGCGATCGCCAGAGCGATCCCGATGCCGATGACGCCCCCGTGCCGTGGGACGAGCGTCTCGTCGTCGGCACGAGGCGCGGCCTGCCCTGGTGGGCGGCTGTGCTCGTGGGCTTCGGCTTGGCAGTGCTCGGCGCCATCATCGACGAGAAGTCCACCGGCAGCCTCGGTTTTGTTTTCAAGGCGGGCTACTTCCTCGGGGCCGTGATCGCGGTCGGCGCGGTGCAAAGACGCGGGCTGTTCGGTCCGATGGTGCAGCCGCCGCTGGTGCTCGCCGTCACCGTGCCGGGCGTGGTGTTGCTGACCGGCGGGGGTCCGGAGGCCAGCGACACGCTGTCGAAGCTGCTCAACATCGGCACCCCGCTGATCAAGGGCTTCCCGACGATGGCGGTCACCACCGGCGTCACGTTGCTGTTCGGCTTCTTCCGGATCTACCGCGAACGCGACCCGGACGCGCCCGTCAAGATCAAGGACGGCAAGCTGCCGCGCACTCGGGACGAGGACGACGACAAAGCCGCGAACCGTCCGCGCTCGCGGCCGCCCGCCGGACGTACCGGGCAGACGCCGCCTCCGGGCAACCGTCGCCGGCCGCCGCGCGATCTCGACGCTCCGCCGCCGCGCCGTCCGCGTCCGCCCGCTGATCCGGGTGCCCGTCCTCGGCGCGATCCGATGGACCCGAACGCTCCGCGCGGTGGCCGCAAGCCGCCGCCGGAGGGGCGTCGTCCTCGGCCGCCGGAAGGGGATCCGCGCCGTCGTGATCCGCGGGGTGACGCACCGCCGCCGCGTCGTCGACCGCGTGGAGACGAGCCGCCGCCTGGGCGTCCGCGTCCTCCTCGCCGGGAACCGCCGCGCCGCCAGCGTCCTTGGGACGACGAGGGCTGACCCAGCGCGGAATCCTCGCGTCAGGCATGGTCTCGGTCAGAAAGCACAGACAGACGAAAAGGCCGCCGATCCCTTAGCCGGGATCGGCGGCCTTTTCGTTGTGGTGCAAAGAAATCAGGTCGGTAGCTTCGCGGGTCTCGACGGCTTCTCGGTGCAGCGGCCAGACTTCCTCACGGCTTCACGGCACAGCGGCCGGGCTTCCTCGCCGCGCCAAGCTCTCATCGCGCCAAGCTCTCGCCGCGCCAAGCTCTCGTCGCGGCAGACTCTCGCCGCGGCAGGCCCCGACGAGAAACGAGCGACGAGACCCCAGGCCCCGGTCAGGACTCCGACTTAACAGCCTTCCGAAGCTCCTTGGGCAACGCGAACGCGATCTTCTCGTTGGCCGTCGTCACCTCGTCCACCTGCCCGTACCCGCGCTCGGCGAGCCACTTCAGCAGGTCCATCACCAGCACGTCCGGCACGGAGGCCCCCGACGTGACCCCGACCGTCGACACGCCCTCCAGCCACGACTCGTCGACCTCCGACGCGAAGTCGATCAGGTGAGACGCCGACGCACCGGCCTTCAGCGCGACCTCCACCAGCCGCTTCGAGTTCGACGAGTTCTTCGAGCCGACGACCAGCACCAGATCGCACTCCGGGGCCATCGCCTTGACCGCGACCTGGCGGTTGGTGGTGGCATAACAAATGTCGTCGCTGGGCGGGTCGGCCAACGTCGGGAAGCGGTCGCGCAACTGGTCGACGCGTTCCATCGTCTCGTCTACCGACAGCGTGGTCTGCGACAGCCAGATCACCTTCGACGGGTCGCGCACGTCGACCTTGTCGACGTCTTCGGGCTTGTCGACCAGCTGCACCTTGTCCGGCGCCTCGCCCGCCGTGCCCTCGACCTCCTCGTGGCCCTCGTGGCCGATCAGCAGGATGTCGTAGTCGTCCTTGGCGAACCGGTTGACCTCTTTGTGCACCTTGGTGACCAGCGGGCAGGTCGCGTCGATGGTGCGCAGGTTCCGTTCCTCGGCTTCGGCGTGTACCGCGGGCGAGACGCCGTGTGCGGAGAACACCACGAGCGCGCCCTCGGGCACCTCGGACGTCTCCTCGACGAAAATCACGCCGCGTTCGCGCAGGGTCTCGACGACGTGCCGGTTGTGCACGATTTCCTTGCGCACGTACACCGGCGGCCCGTACAGCTCGAGCGCCTTCTCGACGGCGACGACCGCGCGGTCAACACCGGCGCAGTACCCGCGCGGCTTCGCGAGCAGCACGCGTTTGGCGGCGCCGGACCGGGAGATCGTCGGGGTACCGGCGGGTTCGGTTCCGGGACTCGCAGAAGTCATGCCTCCAGGGTACGGGCAGTGCTGAACCGGGGTCGAAGTCCTCGTTCGGATGATGACGGCGGCCATTCAGGCTGTGCCGGGCGTCACGTCCGGCGCCCCTGGCCACCCGTTCGGTTGGGCAGGACGGCCCTGATACGGCACGCTGGACCCATGAAGCCACTCCCGCTCCCCCTCCGGGTCGCCGCGGGCCTCGCCGTCACCACCGCCGAGCGGGTTCGTGAGCTCCCGAAGCAGCTCACCGGCCTGCCGGTCACCGTCGTGAGCCAGGTACTGCAGCTGTCCATGCGCATCCAGCAGCAGGTCACCGAGCTGGCCATCAAGGGCGACGACGCGTTGTCGATGCTGCGTCCCGTCGAGGACACGCCCAGCTGGGCGACGTTCGACGAGGACGCCGAGCCCGAATTCGCCCCGTCCCGGCCGACCCTCGTGCCGGTCGACGACCTGCCCGAGCCGCGCACCAACGGCCACCGCGCGCAGCCGCCGGACCTCGCCGCGGAAAACATCGACGACCCGTGGGTCGAGGAGACCCGCGCGCTCGCCGAGGAGCATTCCGAGGGCGAGAACGACAGCTCCGGCCCGGCTGGCCTGGGCAATTACGACGAGCTGACGCTGCCGCAGCTGCGCGCTCGGCTGCGCCGGTTGACCGTGCCCCAGCTGGAAGAACTGCTGGAGTACGAGAAGGCCAACGCCGACCGCGCGTCGTTCGTCGGCATGCTCGCGCGGCGGATCGGCAACGCGCGCAAGGCCGAGGAACAGCCGGGCGACCCCGCGGAAGGCCAGTGAGCAACGACCCCGCGACCAGCGCGGAGAACCCCTGGCCGGTCCGAACTGTCGCGCGCAAGATCGGCGACTGGGTCCACCGGCTCGGTGACGTCTGGGTCGAAGGCCAGGTCACGCAGATGAACGCGCGGCCGGGCACACAGACCGCGTTCCTGACCCTGCGCGATCCGTCCGCGGACGTCTCGATGTCCGTCACCTGTCCGATGTGGCTGGTGCGCGAATTGCCCACGCCGCTGCGCGAAGGCGATCGAGTGGTCATCCACGCGAAGCCGTCGTTCTTCTTCGGCCGCGGCACGTTAAGCCTGCGCGCGGACCAGATCCGCGCGGTCGGCATCGGCGAACTGCTCGCGCGGATCGAACGGCTCCGCAAGCTGCTGGCCGCGGAAGGCATGTTCGCCCGCGAACGGAAACGCCCGATTCCTTTTCTGCCCAAGGGAATTGGGTTGATCACCGGACGCGCGTCGGCGGCCGAGCGGGACGTGCTGGCCAACGCGCAGGCACGCTGGCCGCATGTGTTGTTCAAGGTGCTGAACACCGCCGTGCAGGGCACACAGGCGGTTCCGCAAATCCTCCGCGCACTGTCCATTTTGGACAAAGACCCGGACGTCGACGTGATCGTCATCGCCCGAGGCGGCGGCAGCGTCGAGGATTTGCTGCCGTTCTCCGACGAAGCGTTGTGCCGGGCGGTCGCGGCCGCGGGCACGCCGATCGTCAGCGCCATCGGCCACGAGCCGGACACTCCGCTGCTCGACCATGTCGCCGACCTGCGCTGTTCCACCCCGACCGACGCGAGCAAGCGCATCGTGCCGGACGTCCGCGAGGAAACCGCGCGGGTGCGGCAGATGCGCGACCGCGGCCGTCGGGCGCTGCACGGCTGGGTCGACCGGGAGACGCGTCTGCTGACCCAGCTGCGCAGCCGGCCGTCGCTGGCCGATCCGCTGGGTCCGATCGAACGCCGCCTCAGCGACGTCGAGATGCACCGCGAACGCGGCCGTCGCGCGATGCTCGGCCTGCTCGCCAAGGACCAGGCCGAGGTCGCGAACGCGCGGGGCAAGCTGGCCGCGCTCGGCCCGGCGGCCACGATGGCGCGCGGATACGCCGTCGTCCAGTTCACCGATTCCGCAGGCAACCTCCACGTGCTCCGCTCCGTCTCCCAGATCGAGGACGGAGCGCAGCTGCGCGTACGGGTCGCCGACGGGGCGGTCCAGGCGGTGGCCGAATCCGTCGAGCCGACGACACCCGTACCGGAAGGAGACCGGCCGTGATGCACCGGGCCCCGGCGTTCCTCCCGCTCACGGTGGACGCCGCCGCCCGGCTCAACGCCGGTCTCCTGCTGCGGCAGGCCCTGGTCACCGACCGGGCCGCCGACGAATGCTGGACAGCGCTGCTCGCCGGCTGCGGCACTGCGGCTCGGCGAGGGCTTGCTCCGCAGCTCAGGCGGCTGTCCGAGGCGACGTCCGAGCACGTCGGCGTCCGGTGGTGGTTCGCCGAAGGAACCGGGCATCGGCGACGGGTGGCGAGCGCGCAGGAGAACCTCGAGGACGCCATCGCGGACGGTGACGGGCAGGAGTTCGCGCTGGCTTTCGTCGGATACGACCACGCGATGGCGAGTGCCGTGGTCGCTTGCCCGCAGCGGGCCCAACCCGGTTCCCCGGGAATGTCGGCCGAGCGCGGTAGTCTGCGCGAACAGCCCCGTGCACCACAAGGTCGGAGAACGTGAGCGAAGCAGACACCGCCGGACTCGGTTACGAGCAGGCCCGCGATCAGCTCGTCGAGGTCGTGAAGGAACTGGAAGCCGGCGGGCTCTCCTTGGAACAGTCGCTCGAACTCTGGGAAAAGGGCGAGCAGCTCGCCAAGGTGTGCGAACGGCATCTGGAAGGCGCCCGCGAGCGGATCGAGGCCGCGCTGGCCTCGGTGGAGACCGACGACGACACACAGTGACGTGCACCATGCGTTGCTGAATCGGTCAGGTGGTCTAGGGATCTGACAGACTGGGCACCCGCTGACGAACCGTGTTCCGGGAGGCCACCATGACCACCGCCAGTGACCGCAGCCGACGCGAAGCGCCTGATCGCAACCTCGCCATGGAACTGGTGCGGGTGACCGAGGCAGCCGCGATGGCCGCCGGCCGCTGGGTCGGCCGAGGCGACAAGATCGGCGGCGACGGGGCTGCCGTCGACGCGATGCGCCAGCTCGTCTCCACCGTCTCGATGCGCGGCGTCGTCGTCATCGGCGAGGGCGAGAAGGACGAAGCGCCGATGCTGTTCAACGGCGAAGAAGTCGGCAACGGCGACGGCCCGGACTGCGACGTCGCGGTCGACCCGGTCGACGGCACCACGCTCATGGCGAAGGGCATGCCGAACGCGCTGGCCGTGCTCGCGGTCGCCGAGCGCGGCGCGATGTTCGACCCCTCCGCGGTGTTCTACATGGAGAAGCTGGCCGTCGGCCCGGACGCGGCGGGCAAGGTGGACATCTCCGCCCCGGTCGCGGAGAACATCCGGCGCGTGGCGAAGGCGAAGAACTCCAGCGTCAGCGACGTGACGGTCTGCATCCTCGACCGGCCGCGCCACGATCAGCTGGTCAAGGAGGTCCGCGAGGCGGGAGCCCGGATCCGGTTCATCTCGGACGGCGACGTCGCGGGCGCGATCGCCGCGGCCCGGCCGACCACCGGCGTCGACATGCTGCTCGGCATCGGCGGCACGCCCGAGGGCATCATCGCCGCGTGCGCGATGAAGTGCCTCGGCGGCGAACTGCAGGGCAGGCTGTGGCCGAAGGACGACGCGGAGCGCGAGAAGGCGCTCGCCGCAGGCCACGACCTCGACCGGATCCTGCTCAACGACGACCTGGTCACCGGCGACAACGTGTTCTTCTGCGCCACCGGCGTCACCGACGGCGACCTGCTGCGCGGCGTCCACTATCGGGCGGGCGGCGCGACGACGCAGTCGATCGTCATGCGGTCCAAGTCCGGGACGGTCAGAATGATCGACGGCTACCACCGGCTCGAGAAGCTCCGGGCGTACTCGTCCGTCAACTTCGACGGCAACCTCGACCTCGACGAGGACGAGCGCGCGGTGCCTCCGCTTCCCTGATCTGCCAAGGAGTTCCCGGTGTCGAAACGGCTGTTCGCGCTGGCGCTGACTGTCCTCGCCGGCGTCGCGCTCAACACCGGGAGCTCGACGGCGGCGCCTTCGATCGTCGGCGGAACCGACGCGGACCAGCCGTACCCGTTCGCGGTGTCCCTGCACACCTCGGGCGGCGCGCTGTTCTGCGGCGGTTCGCTGATCACGCCGACCTGGGTGGTCACCGCGGCGCACTGCCTGTCCGCGAAGGACCCGGCGACGATCGGCTTGCGCGTCGGCAGCAACGACGCCGATCAGGGCGGGGAAACGCCGAAGGCGGCGGAGTTCGTGCTGCACCCGCATTTCAACGCCGACACGCAAACCGGCGACGTCGGCCTGATCCGGTTGACTGCACCGGTGAAGGCCGCGCCGATCGCGATCGGAGGCTCGGCCGCGCCGGGCACGAAGGTCCGGGTAATCGGCTGGGGCCAGACGTGCGCGACACCGAATTGCGGGCCGGTCGCGAAGTCGCTGCGCCAGCTCGACACGCAATTGGCGCCGGGCGCGAAATGCACTTCGACGTTCGACGGAACGTCCGAACTGTGCACGGAAAGCCCTGGCGGATCCGGCTCGTGCTACGGCGATTCCGGCGGGCCGGAACTGATCCGCGACGGTGATCGATGGGTGCTGGCGGGGATGGTCAGCCGTCCGGGAAACCGCTCGTCGACGTGCGGATCTGCTCCGTCGATCGCTACGTCGGCGGTGGCGTATCAGCCTTGGCTCGCGGAGAAAACCGGCTGAGTCACTCGACGTTGCTCGAATGCCCCGGGAACAAATGCGCCTCCGGATTCAACGCCACCGCGATATTGTTCACCGCCGTAGCCGCCTCGCCGAACCCCGTCGCGATCAGCTTCACCTTTCCCGGATACGCCGCCACATCCCCCGCCGCATAAACGCGCGGCCGCGCCGTCGCCATCGTCGAATCCACCGAAATCGCCCGGTGATCGATTTCCAACCCCCAGCTCTCAATCGGTCCCAAATCCGCAGTGAACCCCAGCGCGGCAACCACCGCGTCCGCACGCAGTTGTTCTTCCGCACCGCCCTTCACGGTCACGTCGACTGCCGTCAGCGACCCGTCCGGAGCCTCGACGAACCGGGACACCTCCGCATCGGTCACCAACCGCACGCCCAGCTCCCGCACCTGCCGCACAATCGACTCCGCGGCCCGGAACTTCGCGCGGCGGTGCACGAGCGTCACGCTCGCCGCAACCGGATGCAGCGCCAGGCACCAGTCGAACGCCGAATCCCCGCCGCCGACCACGACCACGTGCTGGCCCTCGTGGGCCGCGAGCGACGGGACGAAATGGACCATCCCGCGGCCCAGCCAGCCGTCTCCGGCGGGCAGCGGACGCGGCGTGAACTCGCCGATGCCCGCGGTGATCAGGACCGCTCCTGCGCGCAGCACGTCGCCACCGTCCAGAGTCAGTTCCAGGCCGCCCTCGACGCTCTCCAGCTTCTCCGCTTTACGGCCGAGCAGATAGTCCGGCTTCCACGGCGCGACCTGGTCCACCAGGCCCTGCACCAGATCCCGGCCGCGAACCGCGGCGAACCCGCCGACGTCGTAGATCATCTTCTCCGGATACATCGCGGTGACCTGGCCGCCCGGTTCGGGCAGCGAATCGACGACGGCCATCGAGAGGCCGCGGAATCCCGCGTAGTAGGCGGCGAAGAGGCCGGTGGGACCGGCTCCGATGACGACGAGGTCGTAATCCATGAGGCTCGCTCCATGCCAGTGGTGGGTGGCGGTGATCGAGAACACAACCGAGCGTACCGGGGTGGGCGACAACACCCGGCCGGTTGCGCGAATCGGGGCCAGAATCGGGGGTATGGCTGAACAGGAATACCGGATCGAACACGACACGATGGGTGAGGTCCGCGTCCCGGTCGACGCGCTCTACCGCGCGCAGACGCAGCGTGCCGTCGAGAACTTCCCCATCTCCGGCCGCGGTCTCGAGCGCGCCCAGATCCGCGCGCTGGGCCTGTTGAAGGCCGCCGCCGCCCGCGTGAACGCGCGTCTTGGCGTCCTGGACGCCGACGTCGCCGACGCGATCGCCAAGGCCGCCGACGAGGTCGCCGAGGGCAAGCACGACGAGCACTTCCCGATCGACGTCTTCCAGACCGGTTCGGGCACGTCGTCCAACATGAACGCGAACGAGGTCATCGCGACGCTGGCCACCCGCGCGCTCGGCCGCGACGTGCATCCGAACGACCACGTCAACGCGTCGCAGTCCTCGAACGACACCTTCCCGACGACGATCCACGTCGCCGCCACCGAGGCCGTCCTCACCGACGTCGTCCCGGCGCTGGAGCACCTCGCCGGCGCGATCGAGGCACGAGCCGAGGAGTGGAACGACGTCGTCAAGTCCGGCCGCACGCACCTGATGGACGCCGTGCCGATCACGCTCGGCCAGGAAGCGGGCGCGTGGGCCGCGCAGATCCGGTTCGGCATCGAGCGGCTGCAGTCCGGCCTGCCGCGGCTGGGCGAACTGCCGATCGGCGGCACCGCGGTCGGCTCCGGCCTGAATGCGCCCGAAGGCTTCGGCGCGGCAGTGTCGGCCGAACTGGCGCAGATCACCGGATTGCCGCTCGCCGAGGCACGCAACCACTTCGAGGCGCAGGCGACGCAGGACAGCGTGGTCGAGACCTCCGGGCACCTGCGCACGGTCGCGGTGTCGCTGAACAAGATCGCGAACGACCTGCGCTGGCTGGGTTCCGGTCCGCGCACCGGGCTGGCCGAGCTGGCGTTGCCGGACCTCCAGCCGGGTTCGTCGATCATGCCGGGCAAGGTCAACCCGGTCATCCCGGAGGCGACGCTGCAGGTCGTCGCGCAGGTCGTCGGCAACGACGCGGCGGTCGCGTTCGCCGGTGCGGCGGGCAACTTCCAGCTCAACGTGAACCTGCCGGTCATCGCGCGCAACGTGCTCGAATCGGCACGGCTGCTCGCGGCCGTCTCGCGGCTGTTGGCGGACAAGGTGTTCGCCGGCGTCACCGCGAACGCCGAGCGCGCGAGGCAGTACGCCGAGGGGTCGCCGTCGATCGTCACGCCGCTCAACAAGTACATCGGCTACGAGGAAGCGGCCGCGGTGGCGAAGCAGGCGCTCAAGGAGCTCAAGACGATCCGCGAGGTCGTGCTGGAGCGCGGGTACGTCCGCGACGGCAAGCTCACCGAAGCGCAGCTCGACGAGGCCCTCGACGTGCTGCGGATGGCACGCGGCGGCAAGTAGCTCTCAGCCGACCGCAGCGGCTCGTTCGGACACTTCCGGGCGAGCCGCTTCGCGTTTCCACAGTCCACATGCGACTCCCGCGGCGACAAGGGTGACGCCAGCCAAGTCCTTCAGCTCGAACTGTTGCGCGCCGATCAACACCGCGACAGCCAATCCGGACACCGGCATCAGCCCGATCAGCACGCCCGCCCGATCCGCGCCCAGCCCCACGACGCAGCTGTACCAGAGCACGAACGCCACCGCGGTCACCACGACGGCCAGCAACAGCAACGCGACGAGCTCGCGCGTGTTCGGCCACCGCCACGCTCCAGCCGGATCGACCACCGTCCCGACCACGGCACCGCTTGCGGCAGCAGTGAAACAGCCCCACGTGGAGGTGCCCAACGGCCCGAGCCGGCGCAGCAACCCGACCGCGAGCAGGGTGAACGACGCTTCGCACAGCATCGCCAGCGCGGCCAGCAACAGCCCTGGCGCGGAAGCGGATCCGCCGCCGGACAGCACCACGATGCCGAGCCCGGCCAGTACCGACCCGACGACCGGAGCGGCGGACGGACGGCGACCGTCGAGCATCGGCGCGATCAGCGCGAGTACGAGCGGACTGGCTCCGAGAAACGCCGCTACCGCGCTGGGTTCCGCGTAGCGCTGAGCCAGCAGCAGACAGGCCTGAAAGCCGATCATCCCGGTCGCGGCGAGGCCGAGCAGCGTCGGCAGATCGCCGAGTTTCGGCCGCGGCAGCGGGCTGCGCGTGACCTTCGCCCAGCCCAGCAGCAGAAGGCCGCCGAGCGCGTACCGCAACGCCTGCCCGGTGATCACCGGATATCCGTCCAGCATGCCGGTGACCGGCACCGATCCGCCGACCAGCACCGCGCCGGCCACCCCTGAAAGCACCATCGACCGTTTCACGCCGCTCAGTCTTCAGCGGAGAGTGGTCTATTCAGAAGGACCACTCGATACTGGCATAACTGGACCACTTGGCCGTAGTGTCGGACCGTGGAAACCATCCGCGAACTGCTGCTGCCCGCCGCTGCCGGCGGACGTCGGGGCCGCGCCGTCGAGGCCGCATTGCGCGACGCGATCCGCACCGGACGACTGACTGTCGGCACCCGGCTGCCGTCGAGCCGCGATCTCGCGCGCCAGCTCGGGGTCGCCCGCGGCACGGTCACCGCGCTGTACGAGCAGCTCACCGCCGAGGGCTATCTGCTGAGCAAACACGGCTCAGGCACCCGGGTCGCGCCGATCGACGATCCTGCGCCAAATCCTCGGGTCAGTGCGGCGAAATCGCCGACCTGGGAGTTCGACCTGCGCCCTGGGCTGCCTGCGCTGTCGGCCTTCCCGAGGGCCGAATGGCTTGCCGCCGAACGAGAAGCCCTGAACGCGACGCCCGATCTCGGCCTCGGCTACCCCGATCCGACCGGACATCCGGCGTTGCGCGCGGAACTGGCCGCCTACCTCGGGCGGGTCCGCGCACTGCCGACGAATCCGGACGACATCGTGATCACCAGCGGAGCCGCGGAAGCGTTGTCCCTGCTGGCCGACGCGTTGCCGGACCAGCGCATCGCCGTCGAAGACCCGAGCCACCACGGCCAAGCGACCCTGCTGCGCGACCACGGGCTGCGGCCGATCGGGATTCCCGTCGACGACAAAGGCATCAACGTCGATGCACTGTCCACTTCAGACTGTTCAGTCGTGCTGGTGACCGCCGCGCACCAGTTTCCGCTCGGCGTCGCGTTGCATCCGGAACGCCGCCGGCAACTGCTGTCCTGGGCGGCGGAGACCGGCGGGCTCATCCTGGAAGACGACTACGACGCCGAACATCGCTACGACCGTCCCGCGCTGGGCGCGATGCGCGCGCTCGCGCCCGATCACGTCGCCTACATCGGCAGCGTCAGCAAAGTTCTCGCGCCAGCGTTGCGGATCGGCTGGCTCATTCCGCCGCGACGCCTGCGCGACGCCGTGGCCCGAGTCAAGGAAATGCACGACCTCGGCTGCCCGCCGCTCCCGCAAGCCGCGCTCGCGCATCTGATCGCCACCGGCGGCTACGACCGGCATCTGCGTCGCACCCGACGCCTGTACCGCGCTCGTCGTGACGCGCTTATCGAAGCCATAACGCAGCACCTTCCGCGGTGGCAGCCGATCGGGATCGCCGCCGGACTGCACCTGGTCGTCCGCCTCCCGGACGGCACCGATGACGTACAGCTCCAGGAAAAACTCGCCGCGGCGGGCGTGCACGCCCCTGCCTTGTCGACTTATTCCCATACCGCGGCGGGATATCCGGGCCTCGTGCTCGGGTACGCCGCGCTCCCGCCGGACCGGCTCCGCGCCGCCGTCGAGCGGATAGCATCGGCCGGTTGAACCGCCGGTGAACACCTGGTGCACCGGGGAAGGGTCCCGCGGCTGACGCTTAGTGTGGACTGTCTCGGGAGCGGGGACAGGGGGATCACCGTGAGCTTCGGAGAAATAGTGCGCACACTCGCCGACGTGCTCACGTCCAGCCGCGGCCTCGTGCCGATCGCCGTCGTCGCGGGCGCGACCATCCTCGCGCCGATCATCGACCGCTACGTCATCCGCCGCAGGCGCGTCATCTACCGGGAACTCTACAACTCCAAAATCGGCCTCAATCCCGTGACGCTCAGCGACTCGGACAACGGTGCGGTGCAAGCGGATCCGGAACTCGTGCGCACCGTGCAGCTGCTGGAACCGCTCAGCGTGGTCGTGATCCGCATCCGCAACACCGGCAGCTTCGACATCGACCCGGGCGACTGGGAACACCCGCTGCAGTTCACCTTCGGGCGGAGGGTGGTCTGGGACGCGCGCGTGTCCGATGCCAAGGACGGTTTGCGTGAAGTGGTCCGGAACGGACTTGAATTCTTTACTCATGATCAGCCTACGCCCGATCCCGGAACCGCGCGACTGTCCGGAGTGCGGGCCTTGCTGCCGCAGCGATTGTCCGCTCTGCTGCGGCAAACCGACGCACCGGTTGCGGCGGCCCCGCAATGGCACGGCGTCCGCCTCGAGCAGCTTTCGTTGAAGCGGCGGGAAAAGTTCAAGCTCGTCGTCGTGCTGCGCGAGCCGGACGACTGGCGAGGCGGGCCGCTGTCCAAGGAGCTGGAGGTCACCGGACGGCTCAGCGGAGGACGGATCAAAGACGAACGCAAACAGCGCTGGCTGTCGTGGCCGGTGGTGACGGGAGGCATCGGAGTACTGCTGACCGGGGCGTTGCTGAGCATGCTCCTCGTCGCGGTGTCGCGCGGGTCCGAACCCGGCTGCGGCAAAGGATCCCTTGCGGTGCACGGATCCAGCGCGTTCGCGCGCATCATGACCAGCGTCGCGGCCGAGTACCAGAGACTGTGTCCCGACGCGACGATCACGACGCAGGCGGCCGGAAGCGTGTCCGCGGTGCGCGAATTGGGACCGTTGCCCGCAGAACAAAAGGACAGCTTGGCCGTACTGTCCGACGGCAAGGCCTCCGACGCCGGACCGGATCTGGTCACGCAGCCGGTCGCGGTGCTCGTGTACAGCCTGGTAGTGAACAAATCCGTCGGTGTCGACCACCTGAGCGGCGAGCAGATCCGTGGTGTCTTCAGCGGGAAATACACCAACTGGTCGCAATTGCGCGAGGGCCCGTCGATTCCGATCCGGGTCGTCGGCCGCGGGCAGGAATCGGGCACGCGCAAGACTTTCGAGGAGAAAATACTGGGCACCGCCGAGCCGGGATTGTCGTCGGACGACTGCCGGACGCCGACCCGCGACCCGCACGCCGCGGTGGTGCGCTGCGAACGCGGCACGACCGACGAGCTGCTGCGCGCCGTCGGCGACACCCCCGGCGCGATCGGCTACGCGGACGTCCCGGCGGCCAAGATCGCCGCGGCGGGAGGGCGGGTCGCCATGGCGAAACTCGACGACCGCTACCCCGACGTGACCAGCATCGACGCCGGTTATCGCTTCTGGACGGTGGAGTACTTCTACACCAAGGGCGTGCCGGAGAACGATTCGCTGCTGAAGCAGTTCATCGACTACCTGCGCAGCAGCACGGCGCGGGCGGAACTGCAGGACGCAGGGTACACGCCGTGCGTGACAAAACAGGGGCTGCTGGACCAGTACTGCACTCGTCCGGATGCCTGACCAGCTCTTTTTCACCCGGTCGAGGCTGGGGCGGGAGTTTTTGTCGGTGGCGGGAGCGATGATGGCCGGGTGTTGTTCACCGACCTCGTCACCGCCTCCGCCGAACTGGCGGCCACGCGGTCACGGAAAACGAAGATCGCCGTGCTGGCCAGTGTGCTGCGCTCGGCCGAACCCGGCGAACTGCCCGCGGTGATCGCGTATCTCACCGGGCAGACGGCGCAGGACCGGCTCGGAGCCGGCTGGCGCACGCTCGCCGACCTCGCCGTCGAACCGGCGGCCGCGCCTGCCGTCTCCGTAGCGGAGGTCGACGTCGCGCTCACTGAGGTCGCGGCCGCTGCGGGCGCGGGTTCGGTGAAACGACGAGCGGAGGTGCTCACTGCGCTGTTCTCCCGGCTGACGCGGGCCGAGCAGGAGTTCGTGTTCCGGCTAGTCACCGGAGAGCTGCGGCAAGGCGCGCTGGAAGGCGTGATGGTCGACGCGGTCGCGGCGGCGGCCGAGGTGGGAGTCGACCAGGTGCGGCGCGCGTTCATGCTGTCCGGACGGCTGCCGGTCACCGGGCAGGCAGCGCTGACCGGGGGCGCGGCGGCGCTCGCGGAATTCGGGCTGGAGCTGGGCCGTCCGGTCCGGCCGATGCTCGCGTCGCCGGCGGAATCGCTGGAAGAAGCCGTGGCGGAGCACGGGAACGCGATCGTCGAGTACAAAATGGACGGTGCGCGGATCCAGGTGCACCGCCACGGCGCGGAGGTGCACGTGTACACGCGCACGCTGCGGGAAATCACCGGCAGCGTAGGCGAATTGGTCGAGCTCGTGCGGGCGCTGCCGTGCGAATCGGTGGTGCTGGACGGCGAAACCCTCGCGCTCACCGACGACGGGCGGCCGCGGCCGTTCCAGGAAACGATGAGCCGGTTCGGCAGCACGCGGGACGAGCAGGTGCGGGCGTTGCTGCTGCGGCCGTACTTCTTCGACTGCCTGCATCTGGACGGGGCCGATCTGCTCGACGCGCCGTTGTCCGAACGCAACGAGGCGCTGCGCCGGGTGGCGGGCGAGCACGTGATCCCCGGCTCGGTCCGGCCGGAATCACCGGCCGCGGTGCTCGAAGCGGCGATGGACGCCGGGCACGAGGGCGTGATGGTGAAGGACCTCGATTCGATCTACGCGGCCGGGCGGCGCGGGCGCGCGTGGCTGAAGGTGAAACCGGTGCACACCATCGACCTGGTGGTGCTGGCGGTGGAATGGGGACATGGGCGGCGCACCGGGAAGCTGTCGAACCTGCACCTCGGCGCGCGCGATCCGGACGGCGGGCCGCCGATCATGGTGGGCAAGACGTTCAAGGGCCTCACCGACGAACTGCTGGCCTGGCAGACCCAGCGGTTCCAGGAGATCGAGACGCACCGCGACCAGTGGACCGTCCACGTGCGACCGGAGACGGTGGTCGAGATCGAACTGGACGGTGCGCAGGTCAGCACGCGGTATCCGGGCGGGCTGGCGCTGCGGTTCGCGCGGGTGGTGCGGTATCGGCCGGACAAGGAACCCGGCGAGGCGGACACCATCGACACCGTCCGGGGGTTGCTGCGCGGGAGCCGTCCGGCGGAGGAATCCGGCCAGGCAGAGCGGCCCGGCATCGCGGGAAGTGCTGACTCCTCGGGGCGCCCCGGTCCCGAGGAGCAATCCGGTTCCGAGGAGCAATCCGGTTCCGAGGGGCAGCCTGATTCCGCGGAGCAGCCCGGCCAGGCAGAACGACCCGGCATCGCGAGAAGTGCTGGTCCATCGAGGAGCCCCGGTTCCGAGAAGCAATCCGGTTCCGCGGAGCAGCCTGGCCGGGAAGATCGGTCCGGTTCCGAGGAGGCGTCCGGATGATCGCCCCGCACGCCCTCCGGATGAGTGGGCACATTACGGACATCGGGCAGTTTTCCCCGCCGTGCTCAGGAAAACGCCCGACGAAAGTTGATGTCGCACCCGTGGCCGCGTGCCCGAGAGTGGGAGCACTGGCCTGTGTCGATGGGAGAAGAGCATGACGTTCCGGGTGAAATCAGCCGTCCGGGGATTCGGGCGGCCGATGACCCTGCTGGCGGGCGTGGCGCTCGCCGCCACCGTGGTGGCGGCTCCGGCCAGTGCCGCGCCGGCGCCGCCGCAGCCGTCCCGACATCACTTCTCGGCCGCCGCGCAGTCGTTCGTCGGCGCGACCACCGTGTCCGAGCGGGTGGCGCGGCTCAACGCGGCGATGGCCAAGCTGCCGAAGGAAAGCGGCGCGTACAACGCCACGAAGCTGTGGAACCAGGGCATCACCGGCGCCGGGACCACCGTGGCCACGCTGGTGTCGTTCGGCGACGACAAGGTCAAGCAGGTCCTGGACGAGTATTCGCGGCAGCACGGCCTGCCGCCGGCGAACGTCGAGGTGCTGCAGCCGTCCGGTGCGGTGCCCGCGTGCACCGACCCCGGGGTGGACACCGCCACCTGCCAGTCGTGGGGCGGGGAAACCGACCTCGACGTCACGATGATGCACGCGATGGCTCCGGCCGCGAAGATCGTCGTCGCGGCCACCCCGGTCGCCGAGACGCAGGGCTTCGCCGGGCTGCCGGAAATGATGCACGCGGTCGACTACATGACCGAGCACCGCATCGCCGACGTGGTCTCGATGAGCTTCGGCACCACCGAGGAGAACTTCCCGTCGTTCGAGTCGATCAAGACCCTCGACCCGGCGCTGGAGCGGGCGAGCAAGGCGGGCGTCACGCTGGTGGCGTCGTCCGGCGACGACGGGCCGAGCGGGTCGTATCTGCAGGGTCCCGGCAAGTACCCGTACCGGGTGGCGAGCTGGCCCGCCAGCGACCCGAACGTCACCGCGCTCGGCGGCACCCAGCTGCACCTGGACGCGAACGGCTTCCGCACCCAGCCCGACGACCTGGTCAACGCGGCGGACAACGGGTTCAGCGAGGGCGCGGGCCTGTCGAAGGCGTACGCGCGGCCGTCCTGGCAGAGCCGCGTCAAGAAGATCACCGGCAGCACGATGCGGGCGTACCCGGACATCAGCATGGAAGGCGTCCAGGGCACGTCGCAGTCGGCGCCGCTGTTCGCGGGCGTGCTGGCGTTGGCGGTGCAGGCCAACCACGGGCGGCTGGGCCAGATCAACCCGGCGCTGTACTCGAAGCTGGGCCCGAAGGGCACCGCGGCCGGGATCGTCGACGTCACCAAGGGCGACAACAGCCAGTACGACGTCGAAGGCTTCAAGGCCGGTCCGGGCTACGACATCGCGAGCGGCTGGGGCACGATCGACGCGTCGGTCTTCGTGCCGGCCTTGGTGAAGGCGGTGCGGTGATGCGGTAGTCAGCGGCCGGGTACTGCCTCCGGAGGGCAGTGGTCACCCGGCTTGAGCAAGTTCACCCGGCCCGGCTCGACCGATCCTGGTCGTGTCGGGCCGGGCGGACCAGGCCGGAACCGTAGTGTCAGCGGCATGTCCTCGAAAGCGTTGGCCCGGCTGTGGTTCGGGGTGACCGCGGTCGTCGTGCTGGCCGCGCTCGTGATCCAGATCGTCGCGCTGGTACCGGCGCCAGGGCGGTACGCCAGCTTCGGCGGGCGGGTGGCGAACCTGTTCACCTACTTCACGATCATCTCGAACGTTCTCGTCCTCGTCACCAGCGCGGCCTTCGCTCGCCGGCGCGGCACCTCGCCGCTGATGCGCGTGCTCTGGCTCGACGCGTTGGTCGGGATCGTGGTCACCGGCGTGGTCTACCAGGTCGCGCTCGCCGGACTGTACGAACTGCACGGACTCAGCCTCGCCGCGGACATCCTGCTGCACCGCGTCACCCCGGTGCTGTGCGTGCTCGGCTGGCTGATCTTCGCCCCGCGCGTGCTGGAATGGCGCACCGTCTGGTGGTCGCTCGTCTACCCCTTGGCGTGGCTGGTTTTCACGCTCGTCCGCGGCGCGATCGACGGCTACTACCCGTACCCGTTCGTCAACGCCGACGACCTCGGTTACGGGCAGGTCGCGCTGAACTGCGTGCTCATCGGCGTCTTCTTCATCGCGCTCGCCAGCGGAGCCAGGCTCGTCGACCGGCGGCTCACGCGCGTACCCGGCGAAACGCGTTCAGCGGATCGCTGAGCCCGGCTTGCGCGAGCGCCCGCCACGCGCCGCGCTTGAGGTCCACCGGTTTGCCGGCGGCGACGCGGTGCATCTGCTGGGTGTGCCACTGGATCTCGAGCAGGCTGTCGGCGAGCCGGATTCCCGTGCGCGGGCACCGCCGTTCGGCTCGCACGTCCTCGCCCGCGAGCAGCCGTCCCGGCAGGCCGGGGTCCACAACGAACGGACGGCCGATCCCGATCACGTCCAGCGCACCGGATTCCAGCGCCTCCGCCATCCCGGCCGCCGTGGCGAACCCGCCGGTGACCATCAGCGCGACGTCGCTGATCTGCCGGGCTTTCGCCGCGTAGTCCAGGAAATACGCTTCTCGCCGCTGCGTGCTCGCCCGGCCGGACCCCATCATCACGGCCCGTTCGTACGTGCCGCCGGAAATCTCCAGCAGGTCGATCCCCGCCTCGCCCAGCGCGCGAACCACCTGCAGCGACTCGTCCTCGTCGAAGCCTCCGCGCTGGAAATCCGCGCTGTTCAGCTTCACCGAAACCGGCACCCGATCTCCGACCGCACCCCGGACCGCGCGCACCACCTCAAGCAGGAAGCGGCTGCGGTCGCGCCCCCAGTCGTCGTCGCGACGATTCACCAGCGGCGACAGGAACTGCGAGATCAGGTACCCGTGCGCGCCATGGATCTGGATCCCAGCGAACCCGGCGTCGACGAACGTCCGCGCCGACAACGCGAACCTCGCCACCACCGCTTCGATCTCGCCCCCGGTCAACGCGCGCGGCGCCGCGAACGCAGTCCGCACCCCGCGATCGCCGAACGGCACCGCCGAGGGCGCGACCGGCTGCCGGGACAAGTACCGAGGGCTCTGCCGACCGGGATGGTTGAGCTGCACCCACAACTGCGCGTCGGTGCCGTCCACCGACTGCGCCCACGACCGATACGCGGCCGGATCGGGCGTGGCCGGAACCGCGACGTTGCGCGGTTCGCCGAGCGCGGTGGGATCGACCATCACGTTGCCGGTCACCAGCAGACCAGCGCCCCCTTGGGCCCAGGTCCGGTACAGCCGCGCGAGCTCGCCGGACGGTGCGTTGCGGCGGTCGCCAAGCTGCTCGCTGAGCGCCGACTTCGCGATCCGATGCGGCAGCACGGCCCCGCATTGCAGCTTGAGCGGTTCGGCGAGCAGATCCCGGGGGTCGGTCATGAGCAGTCCCGTCGTCGCGGCTAACTTACCGCGAGTAAGGATACTCGAAAGTAAGTACCGGCGGTATGCCCCGCGGGCCACTAGGGTCTGCGGCATGACGGCCATAGTGCAGAACCTGGTCACGTCGGGCGTGTTCGAGCTCGACGGCGGCAGCTGGGACGTGGACAACAATGTCTGGATCGTCGGCGACGGGTCCGAGGTGATCGTGATCGACGCCGCCCACGACGCGGACGCCATCGCGGACGTCGTCGGAGACCGCACGGTCCGCGCGATCGTCTGCACCCACGCGCACAACGACCACGTCAACGCCGCCCCCGCACTGGCCGAACGCACCGGCGCGCCGATCCTGCTGCACCCGGCCGACCGCGTCGTGTGGGACCTGACCCACCCCGACCGCGCCCCCGACGGCGACCTGGCCGACGGACAGGTCATCACCGTCGCCGGCACCGACCTGACGGTGCTGCACACCCCCGGCCACGCCCCCGGCGCGGTCTGCCTGCACAGCCCCGACCTGGAAGTCCTCTTCACCGGAGACACCCTGTTCCACGGCGGCCCCGGCGCCACCGGCCGGTCGTACTCCGACTACCCGACCATCGTGAAATCCATCCGCGACCGCCTCTTCCCGCTCCCCGACGCAACCATCGTCCGCACCGGCCACGGCGAGGCGACGACGGTCGGGAAGGAAAAGGCGGGATCAGCGGACTGGCCGGACGCCTAGCGGGTCACCGCGGAGCCGTGCGGCACTTCGTCGGCTCCGCGGTGCAGTCGAACCGCTTCGCACCACCGCTGCTGGCGGTGTTCTGGTTGTACTCGACCCGGTGGAAGCCCCATGCCGTGGTTTTGAAGCCGGGCGAGCCTGCCGGCGGCAGGGTGAGCGCGACCAGAGCCAGCCCAGCGCCGATGCCGGCCAGCACCACACCGGCGAGCCAGGCGACCGTGATCGTCGGTTCCGGCCGCCCCGCTTCGTCGGTCTCCGTCACGCTCAGCACGTTGGTGATCGCCGCTCGGCACGCACCGGCGAATCGGGAATCACCGGGCCAGCCGAGGAACCTCCGGAACCACCCGAGCCCGCTCCCGAGCCTCCGCCGCAAGCGCTTGCGCCCACCGCTGCAACCCCGCCACGTCCACCCCGTACGGCGGCTCTTCCCGGAACGGCGCGATGTTCTCCGCGCCCCGTTCCAGCAGCGCGACCGCCCCGTTCCCATTCCCCCGCAGCGCGTGCGTCAGCCCTACCGCGAGCTGGGCCAAGCCGCGCCACAGCTCCTGCTCCGGCCCGTCGGTCGCCTTCCACGCGTCCTCGAAGACCTCGTGTGCGTGGAACGGGCGGCCCGCGTCCAGCAGGTTCTGGGCCTCCGTCAGGGTCTCCGCCGGGGTTCGCTGCACACCTTCGGGCTGGCGCGGCACGCCGTCGGCTCCATACGGAAGCGGGCGGCCTAGACCATCACGCGGACGAGCATTGCGGGCCCGTCCCTGGTCGTCGCGATCACGGCTGTCCACCCGCCCATTGTTCCACGGGCCACGCCGGGTTAGCGTCTCGCGCGCAAGCCACGTAGCCTGGTGACTCGTGCGCTTTCTGGATGGGCACGTGCCCGCTCACGACCTGACCTACGACGACGTGTTCCTGCTGCCGAACCGTTCGGACGTGGAGTCCCGCTTCGGCGTCGACTTGTCCACTGTGGACGGCACTGGCGCGACGATCCCCTTGGTGGTGGCCAACATGACGGCCGTCGCCGGGCGGCGGATGGCCGAGACGGTCGCTCGCCGCGGCGGGCTCGTCGTGCTTCCGCAGGACGTCGACACCGAGGCAGTGACCGAAATCGTCTCCTGGGTGAAATCCCGCCACGCCGTGTGGGACACGCCGCTGGTCCTCACCGGCGGCGACGCGGTGGCCGACGCCCTGAACCTCGTGCACAAACGAGCACACGGCGCGGTCGTCATCGTCGACGGTGACGGCAGGCCGGTCGGCGTCGTCGACGAGGCCGCCTGCGCTGGTGTCGACCGCTTCGCGCGGCTGGCCGACGTCGCCGAACCGGCCGTCGTCGCCGTGCCGCTCGACACGCCGCCGCGCGAGGTTTTCGAACTCCTGCACAGCCACGGCGGACGGCTCGCCCTCGGCCTCGACGCCGACGGTCGCCTCGCCGGCGTCCTCACCGCGGTGGGCGCGCTGCGCTCGGAGATCTACACGCCGGCCGCCGACGCTCAGGGCAAGCTGCGCGTCGCCGCCGCGGTCGGCGTGAACGGCGATGTCGCGGCGAAGGCCGAAGCCGTGCTGGCGGCGGGCGTCGACACGCTGGTCGTCGACACCGCGCACGGACACCAGGAAAAGATGATCGCCGCACTCAAGGCGGTCCGTTCGGTGTCGCCGAAGGTGCCGATCGTGGCGGGGAACGTCGTGACCGCCGAGGGCACCCGCGACCTCATCCACGCGGGCGCGGACGTCATCAAGGTCGGCGTCGGCCCCGGCGCGATGTGCACCACGCGGATGATGACCGGCGTCGGCCGTCCGCAGTTCTCCGCCGTCGCGGAATGCTCGGCTGCCGCCCGCGAGCTGGGCAAACACGTCTGGGCGGACGGCGGCGTGCGGCACCCGCGCGACGTCGCGCTGGCACTGGCCGCAGGCGCGTCCGCGGCGATGGTCGGCTCGTGGTTCGCCGGCACCCACGAATCGCCCGGCGACCTGCGGTACGACGAGCAGGGCCGTCCGTACAAGGAGTCGTTCGGGATGGCGTCGAAGCGCGCCGTCGGGGCTCGCACGCGCACGGACAACGTCTTCGACCGCGCCCGCAAGGCGCTGTTCGAGGAGGGAATCTCCACGTCGCGGATGGCACTGGACCCGACCCGGCCCGGCGTTGAGGACCTGATCGACTCGATCTGCTCGGGTGTGCGCTCGTCCTGCACCTACGCGGGCGCGCGCACGCTGGAGGAGTTCCACGAGCGCGCCGTGCTGGGCGTGCAGTCCGCGGCTGGTTTCGCCGAGGGACGCCCGCTGCCCTCCGGCTGGTGAGACGTCAGCTCGCCGCGTCCGATCCCGGATGCGGCGAGCTGCTTACCGGCCCTCGTAAAACACGGCTCGTGGGCCATTGGCCGCCCACGCGAAGGCGTCGCGCCAAGAGGACCACAGTACGTCGATCGTTCCCCGCACTCGTCGAGGCGAGACGGCTCCGAATCCTGATGCTCCACGGCATTCCGGATTCGCAGGAGCTTGCCGAGCATGAACGGCCGAGCGAGGTTCAGCCGCTCCAAGGTCTGAAGGTCGCCGTTCTCCCGCCAGTGCAGATCCCGCGAAGAACGGCCCACCGCAGTCCCCCCGCGGCAGGCCGCCCTTCACGGATCCAGGTCAGCCGTGGTCTTCCAGCATCTCGGTCACCAGCGCCGCGATCGGCGAGCGCTCCGACCGGGTCAGGGTCACGTGCGCGAACAGCGGGTGCCCCTTCAGCTTTTCGATCACCGCCGAAACACCGTCATGCCGTCCGACCCTCAGGTTGTCGCGCTGGGCGACGTCGTGCGTGAGCACCACCCGCGACGCCGAACCGAGCCGCGAAAGCACGGTCAGCAGCACATTGCGTTCCAGTGACTGCGCCTCGTCCACGATCACGAAGGTGTCGTGCAGCGAGCGGCCCCGGATGTGCGTCAGCGGCAGCACCTCGAGCATGCCGCGGTCGAACACCTCGTCCAGCACGTCCTGGCTGACCAGCGCGCCGAGCGTGTCGAACACCGCCTGCGCCCAGGGCTGCATCTTCTCGCTCTCGGACCCGGGCAGATAGCCGAGATCCTGGCCGCCGACCGCGTAGACCGGGCGGAACACCACGACCTTTCGGTGCTGCTGGCGTTCCATCACCGCCTCCAGGCCCGCGCACAGCGCCAGCGCCGACTTGCCGGTGCCCGCTCGCCCGCCGAGCGAGACGATGCCGACGTCGGAGTCCAGCAGCAGGTCGAGCGCCACGCGCTGCTCAGCCGAGCGGCCGTGCAGGCCGAACGCCTCGCGGTCGCCGCGCACCAGCCGCACCCGCTTGTCCGCCGTGACCCGGCCGAGCGCGCTGGAGCTGCCCGCGAGCAGCCGCAGCCCGGTGTGACAGGGCAGTTCGCCCACCTCGCCGAGACCGAATTCCGCCGGATCCGCCGAACCGCCCGAGAAGAGCGTGTCGATCAGCTCCTGGGGAGCGTCCACGTCCGCCATGCCCGTCCAGCCCGACGGCGTGACCTCCTGCGCCCGGTACTCGTCCGCGGTGAGCCCGACCGCACCCGCTTTGACCCGCAGCGGGATGTCCTTCGTCACCAGGGTGACCGCCGGCTGCTCCGTCGCGAGGTTGAGCGCGCACGCGAGGATGCGGTGGTCGTTCGAATCGGTGCGGAAGCCCACCGGGAGGACGGACGGATCGGTGTGGTTCAGCTCCACCTGCAGGGTTCCGCCCTGATCGCCGATCGGAATCGGGGCGTCGAGCCTGCCGTGCTTGAGCCGGAGATCGTCCAGCAGCCGGAGGGATTCCCTGGCGAACCAGCCCAGTTCGGAGTGGTGGCGCTTGGCCTCCAGTTCGCTGATGACGACCAGCGGGAGCACCACCGCGTGTTCGGCGAACCGGGTGACCGCCCACGGGTCGGAGAGCAGCACCGACGTGTCGAGCACATAAGTGATGCGTGGGGATTCGGGCGAGATCGAGGCTTTCTCCGGCGCCGGAGCACCGGTCGAAGAACGGCCTGAGGCCTTGCGGGGTGAACGCTGCGCAGTCACGACGGCATCTCCCTCGAGGGCGTGTGCACCCCACGCCCGCACTCGCTGGGCCGGGCACCTCCCTGGCTGGGTCCGCACTCCCTGACGCTGGCTGCGTCAGGCGGCACGGCCACGAGGGCCGGGTGCCGGCCCCCTCGTGCATCTCGTGGGCGGCTGAGCCGCCCCCTCGATCAACGCCACGACCAGGGCCTCCCGCGAGAATCCGCACGGAACGCGAATCCTCTATCCCGGAAGGTACCTACGTCCGCCCCGTCGTGCAGGCAGCCACACAGGTGATTCGCCGATTCGTCATCCCACCGTCGGTCGCCCGAAACAGAGTGTCCACAGTGTTCACTCAGCGTCACCGGGTCCGGCGATCAGGGGGTCGCACAGATGGATGATCAAGGAAAATTAATCACCGAGTGCAGGCAATTCCCAGGTAAAGGGCCTTGTACCACGGGGCAGACCAGAATGCATTTCGCGTCCTGGACACTGAACCGGTCCGAGTGAACTGGGCCTTCAAGCGCTCACACAATGGGCGTACGCACCATTCGCTAGAGGCCATTCGGGGGTAATTTCCTTACTGCGGGACACACCACCGGAACACTCCGGTGCCCCGAATCCCAGTATCTCTACCTAGGAGTGTGCGAAGTGCTGAAGAAGGCTGGAATTGTCGCCGGTGCGGCCGCGGGTCTGATGATGATCGGCGGGACGGCGTTCGCCTCCCCGGCCGCGACCCAGGGCGCTCCGGACCCGACGTTCGGCGACGCCTACGCCACCTTCATCGAGGGCGGCGGCGCGCTCGGCTACGGTGCCGCTTCGCTGGTCGCCGGCGCCTACACCGGCGTCGCGCTGACCCCGGCGCTGGTGGCCCACTCGATGGAGCACCACCACGGCTGAGCCGTCTTGACGCGAAGGCCCCGGGGTTCGGCTCCGGGGCCTTCGCGGCGTCCGCGGCCCGGGGCGGCCGGCCCGGCTGGGTGGGTCCGCCGGGCCGGTTCTCCGCCTCAGGCCCCGAACCGGCGGTGGCGCCAGGCGAAGTCGCGCACCGCGCGGAGAAAATCGACGCGCCGGAATGCCGGCCAGTAAGCCTCGGTGAACCAGAATTCCGAATGCGCGGACTGCCAGAGCAGAAATCCGGAAAGCCGCTGTTCACCGGACGTTCGGATAATCAGATCCGGATCCGGCTGGCCGGAAGTGTAGAGATGTTCCGAGATGTGGTCGACGTCGAGGATTTTCGCGAGTTCGCGAATCGAAGTGCCCTCGTCGGCGTGCTGCAGCAGAAGTTTGCGGACGGCGTCGGCGATCTCCTGCCGTCCGCCGTAGCCGACCGCGATGTTCACCTCCATGCCCGAGTGGTTCTCGGTCCGCGCCGCGGCGGCGGTGAGCTTCTGCGCCACCTCGAGCGGCAGCAGGTCGAGCGCGCCGACGATGCGCAGCCGCCACGGCACCTCGGCCCCGGCGAGTTCGTCGGTGACGTCGGTGATGATTTTCAGCAGCGGCGTGAGCTCGTCCGGATCGCGGTTGAGGTTGTCGGTGGACAGCAGCCACATCGTCACGACCTCGACCTCGGCCTCCTGGCACCAGCTGAGGAAGTCGGCGATCTTCTTGGCCCCGGCGCGGTGCCCGTCGGCCACGTCGGCGAACCCGGCCTCGCGGGCCCAGCGGCGATTGCCGTCGAGCATGATCGCGATATGCCGAGGATGACGGCCAGCCGACTGCTGGATCAGTCGGCGGCTGTAGACGCTGTAGACGACGTCGGACATGAAGGACCGGAGGCTCACGTCGCCCGAGCGTACGCACCCCTGGATTAAGGGTGTGACGCGCCACGGGGGCTGGCAAAAAACCTACGGTCCCGTAGCCTTGGCACGGTGAGTGTGACGATCGATCCCCCGCCCGCCCCCGAGGACACTCGGCCCCGGCTGCGCGGCCACATCCACTTCTGGTCATTCTTCGGCGCCGTCGCCGCGGCCGCCGCGCTGATCAGCCTCGCCGCCTCGACGGTTTCCCCGACAGCCGCGCTGGCGACGTCCGTGTACGGCCTCACCGTGCTGGGCGTCTTCGGCGTGAGCGCGCTGTATCACCGCAGGCTGTGGAGCCCGCGCGCGTACAAGTGGATGAAGCGCGCCGACCACTCGATGATCTTCCTCTTCATCGCAGGCACCTACACGCCGTTCACCCTGCTGGCCATGTCGAAGCCGACCGGATACATCGTCCTGGGCATCGTCTGGGGCGGCGCGGTCCTCGGCGTGGCGATGAAGATGCTGTGGCCGCACGCGCCGCGCTGGCTGGGCGTGCCGATCTACATCGCGCTCGGCTGGGTCGCGGTGTTCGTCCTGCCGGAACTGCTGAGCCATGCCGGGGTCGCGGCTTTGGTGCTGCTGTGCGTGGGCGGCCTGTTCTATACGGTTGGGGCGGTTTTTTACGCCGTGAAGTGGCCGAATCACTGGCCGGAGACGTTCGGGTACCACGAGTTCTTCCACGCGTGCACGGTCCTGGCCGCGGTGTCGCATTACATCGCGATCTGGTTGGCGATGTACGCCTAGCTGCGGGTTTCTTCCTCAGGCCGTCTCCAGGCCGTCACGCTGCCTGGAGGCGCCCTGAGTCGTTTCAGAGCAAATCGAGCGCTGTCGCGATCTCGTGGACCTCAGTGCGAGTGGTGTAGTTGGGGTGCACATCGATCCACCGGATCGTGCCCTCGGCGTCGACGAGGACGACCGTCGGCATCGGTACGCCATGGCTGCCGTCGGCGTTGGCCGCGGTGAGGTCCACGCCGAGAGTCGTCTGTGCGGCGCGGGCGGCTTCAGTGGGGGCGGTGAGCACGCCGAGAGCGGCGGCGACCTGGTTGCCGGGATCGGACAGCACGGTGAAGGTCAGCTCGTTTTTCTCCGCCATGGACAGCGACCCGTCTGGTTTCTGCGGACTGATCGCAATCAGCTCGACTCCCCGTTCCGCCAGCACGGGAACAAGCTGCTCCTGGTAGGTGCGCAGCGCCACGTTGCAGTACGGGCACCACGCGCCTCGGTAGGTCACGACCACGGCGGGCTTGCCGTGCCGGGCGGATTCGAGCGTCGCCGGGGCGCCGTGGACGTCGAGCAGCTCTCCGTCTGGCATCGCCGTGCCTGCGGCGAGCACGCCCTCGGGCAGGCCAGCGGCGTCCAGTTCCGCCTGCTCGCCGCCAAAAGCCGCCCAGGCCTCGGCTGGCAGCCGATCAGCGAGTCCTTGGTGCATGGCGGATACCCGCTCGGCAATGGTGCTGTCGATGGTGGTCACGGCAAGCCTTTCGGGCGTGGGAGATTCGCAGGACGCGGGGCCGAGCCCCAAACTGGATTTCTCTATCCAGTAGTACCGCCGAGGAACTGGATAGTCAAATCCAGTTTTGGCGAGCTTCCGTATCCTGCGGGAGTGAGCGAGACCGTGACCCCGGCTGCCGAGGGCGCCGGCACGACCAGACGGACGACCCGTGGGCTCGTCACGCGCGAGCGGATCGTCGCCGCCGCCGCGCAGTTGATGTTCGAGCGCGGCGTCGCCGGCACCAGCACTCCCGACGTCCGGGATGCGGCCGGGGTCAGCTCATCGCAGATCTACCACTACTTCGCGGACAAGAGCGCGCTCACCCGCGCGGTGATCGAGTTCCAGACCGCCCGCATCCTCACCGGACAGCGAGTGCTCCTCTCCCGGCTGGACAGCTTCGAGGCGCTGCGGGACTGGCGAGACGCGATCGTGCAGATCGAACACGACCTCGACTGCCGAGGCGGCTGCCCGCTCGGGAGCTTGACCAGCGAACTCGCCGAACACGACCCCGCCGCGCGCGCCGCATTGGCGGAGGGCTTCGCACTGTGGACCGATGCGATCCGCGACGGCCTGCAGGACATGCTCGACCGGGGCGTGCTGCGCGACGACGCAGACCCGCACCGCCTGTCGTTGGCGACGATGGCCGCGCTGCAGGGCGGCCTGATCCTCGCACAGGCCCAGCGCAGCACCGCGGCGCTGGAAGCCGGGCTGGACGCGATGATCGAACGCATCGCGTTCCACGCTGTCACTCCCTGACCAGCGGGGTGGCGTTCACCGCTGCCGACGGCGGCCTAGCGAACCGCGCGCACGTACAGAAACACTGGTGTCGTCCGCAAGATCCTCTCCAGCTCCGGGTCCTCCACCCCCGGTGTCGGCTGCGGCTCCTCGACCGCGAACCCGGCTTCCAGCAGCGATGTGAAGACTGCCGATACCAGACGGCGGTACATCCGTCCGGGTTCAGGCAGCGCCGCAGTTCAGCGAGGAGCGGCCCCAGTCCGCGACGTAGCGCAGGACCAGCGACGCCACCCATGTCCGCCGAGGCGCTCGACACCATGGTCAGTGGCTCGTTCAGCGCGGTCGTATCGCTCGACATGATCTCCGAAGACCTCGCCCAGCGCACCGAGTTCAGCCGTTCAGCATCGGTGCCGCCAAGAACTGCTCCGGAACCGCGAACCCATCCACCAACGTCCTCGCATGCGGCCGCAACGCCCCGCACAGCGCATTAACCGCCGCAGTTACCGCCTTGGAGCGGCTTGCGGTGATTCGGCCGTGCTCCAGGAACCAGGCGCGGTCCGTCTCGATTGTTGACAGGGCGTACAGGTCACAGAGCCGCGAAAGCAGCGCAGCCGCGTCCGGGTCGCTGCAACTAGCCACAGCCCGGGCGAAGGCGTCGAGAATCAACCTGTCCACGTGTACGCGTCCGGCGAGCAGCACATGGTCCTGTACGGAGTTGAAGACGCCGAAGGGATCCGAAGCAGCTCTGCGGAGACGGTTGGCCACACCGCTCAGCACGTGCTCTTCACGGTCCTCGAAGAGACGCTGTTGCCACTCACGGTCGAAGAGCACCGTAGCGTCGTCGGATTCCGTGAGCCGCTCCAGGAATCGCCAAGCGGCTGAGCGTTCCTTCACGGTGTCCACGAGCTGTTCGGCGACAAAGCGCGCGGTCGCCAGCGGGCTGAGGTCCTCGAAGTGTTCCTTGTACTGCGTCAGCAAGCCCTTCGCCACCAGCTGCAACAACACGGTGTTGTCGCCTTCGAAGGTGGTGAAGACGTCTGTGTCGGCCTTCAGACCGGCCAGCAGATTCTCCGCAAGGTACCCACTGCCGCCGCAGGCTTCGCGGGCCGTTTGGATGGTCGCGGTGGCATGCCAGGTGTTCAAAGCCTTCAGGCCGGCGGCTCGGGACTCCAGTTCGCGCTGTTCTTCCTCCGGCGCGTCGGGAGAGATGTCGTGCAGGGCGGCGACCAGTTCCTCCTGCGCGAAGTGCAGGGCGTAGGTCTTCGCCAAAGCTGGCAGCAGTTTCCGCTGGTGTCCAAGGTAATCGAGGATGACGACCTCGTCACCGTCCGGACGCTGGAACTGCCGTCGCTGGTCGCCGTAGCGAACTGCCAGCGTCAGGGCGCGTTGGGTGGCGCATCCGGCGCTGCCGCCGACGCTCACGCGGCCGCGGATGAGCGTGCCCAGCATCGTGAAAAACCGGCGGCCGTCGCTTTCGATCGGGCTTGTGTAGGTGCCGTCCTCGGCTACGTCGCCGAAGCGGTTCAGCAGCGCTTCCCTTGGCACGCGGACCTGATCGAAGGTCAACCGTCCATTGTCGACGCCGTTCAGGCCTGCCTTCACGCCGCAGTCGGCGATGGTGACGCCCGGAGCCGGAGCGCCGGAGTCGTCGCGGATCGGTACCAGGAAAGCATGTACGCCACGGGATTTGCCACCAGTGAGCAACTGCGCGAAGACTACCGCGAGCTGGCCGTCGCGGGCGGCGTTGCCGATGTATTCCTTGGTGGCGCCGGGATCCGGGCTGTGCACGACGAATTCGCGCGTGGAAGGGTCGTAAGTCGCCGTGGTGTGCAGGTGCTGGACATCCGAACCGTGGCCGTGCTCGGTCATCGCGAAGCAGCCGAGCAGGTCCAGATTCATGATGCGGCGCAAGTACTTCTCGTGGTGCGACGAGGTGCCGAGCAGCTGCACCGCACCGCCGAACAGGCCCCACTGCACGCCGGCCTTGACCATCAGCGACAGGTCGCCGTAGCCGAGCATCTCGAACGACATCACCGACCCGCCGACGTCGCTCAGCCCGCCGTACGCGGCGTCGAACCCGAGCGCGGGGCGGTCCGTTTCGGCGAGTTTCCGCAGCTGGTCCAGCACCTGGACGCGGTGCGCCTCGACGTCGAGACCGATCGTGTCCCGGAACTTCTCCGTGCTCATCTGCGCGCGCACGTCGCGCTTCAACCCGGCCCAGCGTCCATCGAGGACGGCAGTCAACGCATCCGGGTCCACTTTCTCAGGCACAGCAGGGATGTCCACGGTTCCTCCGATACAGCAGGCTGCCACCAGCCTGCCGCAGCGGAGGAAGTCCCGCAGCTCAGCCCAGGTCGGGCCCCTTCGACCGCAGGTCGTCGACCTTGGTCATCGCCTCGCGCAGTTCGGTCAGCCATGTATCCGCGTGCTCGCCGACCAGCCGTACCGCCCAGGCCAGCGCCTCGGACCGAGACCGCGCGACGCCGGCGTCCACGAGCGTGTCGAGGACCAGCCGTTCGGGTTGCCGCAGCCGGGTCATCACCGGCACCGACAGCGTCGTGAAGTGCACCGTCGTACCGCCCAGCTTCGCGCCCCACGCCACCTTGCGCTGGTAGCGGTGCTCGGCCTGCCGGGCGATTTCGATGCGCTCGTCGCGGGTTTCCTCGCGGAACCGGCTGATCCGCCCGTCCTCCGCGGCCGCGCGGGCCGCGTCGTCGGCGTACTCGCCGGCGAGCGCGGGCAGTTCGCCCACGATCAGGATCTCTTCGCGGTCCACGGTGATTTCCGGTTCGCCGGTGAACCAGCCGTCCGGGAGCCGTCCGCCGAACCACGCCGCCGCGTCTTCCGCCGACGGCGCCTCGGCCTGCTGCCAGCCCCGGCCTTTCCAACCTCGCCCCATGACGTCCACCATCCTTGATTACATGATTACGTCACTACTGAAGCTACGCTGATTCCACCTGGGTGGGTACCGCGTTCACCAGGGGCGGAATTCGTCAGAGCTGGGCGATGAGCTGGTCCGCCGCGGTCACCGGGCGTTCGCAGACGTAGCCGCGGCAGACGTACGCCGCCGCTTCGCCGTCGACGAGCGGCCGGTCGGCCAGCAGCGGGACACCGGACGCGTCCGGCTCGCCGCCGAGCACGATGCCGCCGCCGTGGATGTGCCGCGCGGCGGCGGCGACCAGCTCCGCCCGGTCCGCGCCGACGACCGCGACCTGCACCGGTCCGGACTGCGCCGCCTCCGCCACGGACAGCCAGTGCCCGGCGAAGCGCGGCACCCGCGCGGCGAGCAGGCCGACGCGCCGCAAAGCGAGTTCGGCAGCGTCGCGGTATCGCGCCGCTTGGTCCGGCCCGGCCAGCGCGGACGCGGTGAGCAGTGCGCCGGCCAGCGCCGAGGCACCAGACGGGCTCGCGTTGTCCGTCGGATCGGACGGACGCTGCACCAGGACTTCCGCGTCGTCGGCGGTGTCGTGATACGCACCCGGCGCGACGTCCGACGCGAAATGCGCCAGGGCGACATCGAGCAGCCGGGTCGCTTCGGTGAGCCAGCGGGGTTCGCCGGTGGCCTGGTGGAGGGCGAGAAGGCCGTCGGCGAGGCAGGCGTAGTCCTCCAGCACGCCGACCGGGGTCCCGACCGCGCCGTCCCGCGAGCTGCGGCGGAGGCGCCCGTCCACGACGTGCAGGTCCAGCAGCAGCGACGCCGCGTTGCGAGCCAGTTCGATCCACTGTGGACGTTCCAGCGCGACGCCCGCTTCGGCCAGCGCGGAAATCGCGAGACCGTTCCACGCCGCGACTACCTTGTCGTCCCGTCCCGGTTGTGCTCGCTCAGCTCGCGCTTCGAGCAACGCTTGCCTGACGCGCTCGAACCGGTCGAAATCTTCCGGATCTGTCCGCAGTTGAAGGGTCGACGCGCCTTCTTCGAACGTACCGTCTTCGGTAACGCTGAAAAGCTCAGCCGCCCACGGACCGTCCGCGCCGAGTACCTCGTTGAGCTGCGCGGGAGTCCAGACGTAGGTCAATCCCTCGACGCCTTCGGTGTCCGCATCGAGCGATGCCGCGAAACCTCCTTGCGGCGTAAGAAGATCGCGCTCGAGGAACCGGACGATTCCCTCTGTTACCCGTCGCGCCGACTCTGAACCACGGCGTGCGAGATGCGCGTACACTCGGAGCAGCAAAACGTTGTCATACAACATCTTCTCGAAGTGGGGAACGATCCACTCCGCGTCCACGGAGTAGCGCGCGAACCCGCCGCCCAGCTGATCGTGGATGCCGCCGCGAGCCATCGCGTCCGCCGCTGACTCGGCGAGTTCGCGAGCCTGCGCCGAGCCCGTGCGCTCGTGGTGGCGCACCAGGAACTCCAGCACCATCGACGGCGGAAACTTCGGCGCGCCACCGAAACCGCCGTGCGCCGAGTCTGCCTCCTGCGCAAGTTTCGTCACCGCCTGGGCCAAAGCGTCGGCGTCGACAGCCGATTCCTTCAGCGGACCGCTCTGCTCGGCGAGATGCCCGACGATCTGTTTCGCGCCCTCGCGCAGGTCGTCCGGCCGTTCCTCCCACGCCTCGGCGACCGCCACCAGCAGCTGCGTGAACGACGGAATCCCCGGCCGCGGCGCGGGCGGATAGTAAGTGCCGCAATGGAATGGCTCGCCCTCGGGTGTGAGGAAACAGGTCATCGGCCAGCCGCCCTGACCGGTCATGGCCTGTGTGGCGGCCATGTAGACGGCGTCGATGTCCGGCCGCTCCTCGCGGTCGACCTTGATGTTGACGAAATGCGCGTTCATCAGGGTCGCGGTGCCCTCGTGCTCGAAGGACTCGTGCGCCATGACGTGACACCAATGGCAGGCGGCGTACCCGACGGACAGCAGAATCGGCACCCCGCGACGACGCGCCTCGGCCAGCGCTTCCGGGCCCCACTCCCACCACTCGACCGGGTTCCCGGCGTGTTGCAGGAGATACGGGGACGTCGCGTCGGCGAGGCGGTTCGACATGGTGCCGAGTGTGCCTCATCCCGGTCGGGAGCACTCGCGGCGGGCGGGCCTGAATTGACTGGAAGAAAGGTCGCCGTGGTGCCTAAGTTGATCTTCATGCCGACGGAAGACACGACTGCGATCAAGCAGGTCCTGGAGAGGGAGTACCCGAAGAGCCACGTCAGGTCGGTTCGTTTCCTCGACAAGGGCTATACGAGCAAGCAGTGGGTGGCCGACACCGAAGACGGCCAGCTGCTGGTGAAGGTGCCGCAGCGCGATCGGGATCCCGCGCATCTGCGGCGGCTGGTCGCCAGCGCGCGGACGGCGGCCGAGTGCGGGATTCCCGTTGTGCGCTACCGGAATCTGGTTCCGCACGAGCCCGCGTTAGGCGGCCCCGTGCTCATCCAGGAGTACCAAGAGGGCGACGCGGCCAGCGACGTATGGGAGCTCCTGTCCGAGAGGGAGCGCAAGGTCCTGCTCGAAGACCTCGGCGAGGTCACCGGGCGGCTGCACGCCATCGCCGGACCGCATTTCGGCGACGTGCTGGGCGGAAGCCAGGCGGCGTCGCTGCGGGAATCGGTCGAGGCCGAGGTCGAAGCACTGCTTCCCGGCGCAGCGGGCGGACAGGCCGGTCCAGCCGGCGTCCTCCGGTCCGCGTTCGCCGGCGCCGTGGCACAGCTCGACGAGTCCGCGAGCGTGCCCGCGCTCACGCACGGCGACCTCTGGCTCCCGAACATCCTGGTGCGCGACGGGCGGATCACCTGCGTCCTCGACCTCGAACACGCTGCGTACGCGGACCGGTTCCGCGACTTCGGCAAGCTGGACGAGCACATCTTCGCCGGGTTCTCGGAAGGCCGGGCCGCCTTCCTTCAGTCGTATGCCGCCACGTTCCCGCTGCCGGACGACTGGGAGCGACGGGTGGAGCTCGCGCACGCGCTGCACGCACTGAACATGCACGTCTACTTCCGGCGCTGGACCCCGCAGTTCGCGCCGGAGTACGCACGGCAGCTCCGGGACTGGCTCGCGCGCATCGGGTGATCCCGCGCCGATCCGCTGAGCGGACGCTGAGAAATCCGACCTCTGGTCTTGGTTTCCCGACGGGAAGATCGCTACAGTCCGCCTCCATGAGGCGATCCCTTGGCGCTGTCTCCCGGAAGTCCGTTGTCGCGATTGTTTTCATCGGATGTCTTGGTTTGTCGGGTTGCAGCGTCCATGCGGCATCCGCGGCACCGAACTGGATCACCTTCACCAACGGCCGCCTCGCCTACGGCACCGACGCGCAGGGCAACCGGATCCCGGATTTCTCCCGCGTCGGCTACCGCAATGGCGACGCTCCGCCACCCGAACTGCCGGTCGCGGCGACCGTCGGGCCGCAGCCGTCCGGCGACGACACCCCGCGTATTCAGCAGGCCATCAACCAGGTCGCGAACAGCGGCAAGCCCGGCGCGGTCCAACTGGCGGCCGGCGATTACCGGCTCGAAGGCACGCTGCAGATCAGCGCCAGCAACGTCGAACTGCGCGGCGCGGGCAGCGGAGCGAACGGGACCAAGCTGGTGGCAGCAGGAAAACTGCACACGCTGGTCACGATCGCCGGCACCGGTTCGCGCGCCTCGGCCGGTTCAGCAATCCCGGTCACCAGCAGCTACGTCCCGGTCGGCGCGGATCAGCTTGACGTAAGCGATGCCTCGTCCCTGCACGTCGGCGACCACGTCGTCGTGCAGCGTCCACAGGAACAGTCGTGGATTCACGCGATCGGCATGGACAAGATCCCGCCGCGGCCGGACGGAACTCCGAGCAAGCAGTGGACACCGAACGCCGGGCTGCAATTCGACCGGACGATCACCGCCGTCAACGGCAAAACCGTCAAGTTCGACGTCCCGCTGACCAACGCGCTGGAAAGCCAGTACACCCACGCCACAGTCACCCGCTATGCGTATCCCGGCCGCATCAGCGGTTCCGGCCTCGCGCACCTGTCCGCGGACGGAGCCGAGTTCGAGCAGGATCCCGCCTGGCACCACGACGGTTTCTTCAAATCCCAGCTGGTATCCGTGGATACCGCACAGGACAGCTGGGTCGACGACGTGGTCGCGGATCATTTCGGTTCCGCCTTCGGGATCGGGCAGAACGCGATCCGGGTCAGCCTGCTGCGCACGTCGTCTCTCGACGAGTCCGTTCCGCAGGACATCCACGACCAGCCCGCCGCCTACACGATCAGCGGCCAGGAAACCCTGGTGCGGCAATGCGTCGTCACCGGCAGCAACGTACACGCTTGGGTCACGCAGGCCAGGGTGCCCGGCCCCAACGTGGTCAGCCGGTGCACCGCGACCAACACCGGTTCCCGGATCCTCGACGCCGGCCCGCATCAGCGCTGGGCGAGCGGCACTCTCTACGACGACCTCACGATGAGCCCGCCGTCAGGACATCTCCAACTGTCGGACCGGCAGTGGATGGGCAGCGGCCAGGGCTGGGCGGGCGCGAATTCGGTGCTGTGGAACTGCGGCGTCGGCTCGTATCTCGTGGAAAACCCGCCGACCGCGCACAACTGGGCGCTCGGGTGCACCGGAACGCAGAGCAAACCGCAGCCGGGCCACCGGAGCGGCGAGATCGGGTCGCCGGGCAAGCATCTGCCGCCGGAAAGCCTTTACGACGAGCAACTGGCGGAACGGCACTGACGGACCTCCCCTGCTGTCTGCCGCTTAAGACGTTCGAGTGAAGCTTCCTGTTGACGGCGGGACAGTCGCCCTGCTCAAGTCCACAAATCGTGAACTCGGCTGCGAGTTGCAGTTCGCATTTGCAGACAGGCTTAATCGCGGCGACTACAGTAACTATCCGGTGTCACAGGGTAACCACAGGTCTGGGCCCGGCGGACCCGGAACGATCTACGCAAGGGGAGGCGTACATCGTGGCCGACAGTCAGCAGTCCAATCTGCCTCCGGTCCGGAGGTATGGCGGCGAGTCGTTCGAGACGATGGCGGTCGCTCCGTTGCTGGGCGACGGGTACGCGTACGACAAAAAGACGCTTCGAGGGCTCGAGGAAATCTACCAGAATCTCGCCGAGAAATACCGGTTGGACCAGCTCTACGCGCGCGTTGTCGAGCAAACTCAGCCACCGGCGAGAGATTTTTCCAGCACCGACAACGCGGATATTTTCCAAAGATCCGGAAAAGCTCTGCAGGCCTCGCTGCGACAGTGTGAGCAGTACTGCCGGGAGCAGGCGGAGAAATACCACAAAGCGCTCGGCAAATACACGGCCGCCGAGGACGCGCACTCGGCCGAACTCGGAAAATCCGGGGGAAGTCTGTGAGACGCGCCCTCGCACTCGCGACAATCGCCCTGTGCGCCGCCGGCTGCACAAGCACTGCCCCTGGCCAGCCCATCCCGGCTGCGCGCACCAGCAATTCGCCGGCACCGAGCAGCGCCACGGCCGAGGAGGTTCCCGACCCTGGCGTGCCGAAGGTGCCGAACCCTCTCGACATCACCCGGTTCAAGCAGAACCCCTGTGAAACCCTGACCTCAGCACAGATCTCGGACCTCCTCGGCGACCGCGCGCGGGTCCACCCAGACCCGCACGGCCCGGTCGGACCGGCCTGCGGCTGGTTCGCCCAGGCCACCGTGGCGGTCCTGTACCCCAACATCAACAAACTGGGCCTGACGTCGGTCTATCGCGCGAAGGGCCACGCCTACCCGTTCTTTCTTCCCCTCGCGCCGATCGACGGGTATCCCGTCGTCGCCTACGGGGAAGACGATCCGCGGGCGAGCCGCGGCGAATGCGACGTCGCGATGGGGACCAGCGACCGCGAAACCGTAGTCGTGTCGATCACCCAGTCGGCCGCGCACAAAGGAGAAAAGGATCCGTGCGAATCCGCCCGTGACGTAGAGGAAAAAGTACTCGGCAATCTGCGAGGAGGACGCTGATGGCCGGTCGATCGTTGACCCCCGCGGAGATCTACCACCTCATCACCGAAGGACAGGGGCCCGAATCGCTGGGGAGCACCCAGCAAGCCGCCAAAGACCTCAGCGAGCGACTGCTGGATCGCGCCGACGAGATCGCCAGTCTCGCGGAGAAAGTACGTGCTGGCTGGCAGGGCGTTTCCGCGGAGGAAGCCGCGAATTCGGCCGCTCCTTTGCTTGCCGCCTCGGTAGACCACAGCGCGAACCTGGTGTTCGCGCAGAACGCGGCGGACGGGCAAATGTCCGCCTTCCAGGCCATCAAGAACACGGTGAGACCGGTCGGCGACCGGCCGGAAATCACCGCGCAGGACGTCTACGACTCGCTCAACGGGAGGCCTGGCTACTTCGGCAAACTCGGCCAGTGGCAGGCCGACGCCCAGCACAACGTCGACGCCTACACCGGCTATCACTCGACGACCGGGACGAATTCCGATCGGATTCCGGCGCGCTACGCGGAGTTGAGCGACACCGGCGCGTCCGTCGATCTTGCCAGCACCAGCGCGCCGCGGAAGCCGGTCGCGGGTCCCGGCGGACCGAGCGGCAAGCCGCCCGACAGCCACCGTCCTGGCGTCGCCAAGCCGCCTTCTGGTGCTGAAGGACCGATACCGGAGCCGATCGGCTCGGTTCCGAAACCGCGTGAGCCGATGCCCGCGACCGGCCGCGACCACCCAGCGCATCACCCTGGCAGCGGCGAGCCTGGCCCGGCGAAAAGCGGGCCGCAGGCGATCCCTTCCGAAGTGGCCAAGCCGCCGGATTCGACTCACCTCAGTTCGTACCGCCCCGGCTCACCCGCATTGCCGCCCGGTTATCAATTCGGTCCCTCGGGTCAGCCGGTCAACCCTCTCGGCACCAGCGGATTCGATCCCGGACCAGGGATCGGCGGACCCGGCGGCAGCACGAACGGCGGTCTCGGCGCGGGAAACCGAGCCGGCGTCCGCACACCCGGCGAATCGGCGGCGACGCGCGGCGGCGCGGCCGGAAACCCAGGCGCGGCAGGGAAATCCGGCGGCATGCTCGGCAGCGGAATACCCGGCAAAAGCAGAGAAGAAGACAAGGAGAAAACCGCTCCGCCCTATCTCCGCGAAACCGACCCGCACGTATTCGGAACCAGCGACCTCAAACCGACGCCTCCAGTGATCGGGGACCGGCCGGCCCGCTAGGCCGTCGGGGAGGAATCAGCGGTGCGCGCGACCGAGCTGTCCCTCGACGCCCTCCTCGGCGCGCTCCGGGAAGCCGGGTTCGACGAGCCGCATCCGGTGTTCTCGGGCCGTCTCCGGTTCACGCCGGAGGAGCAACGGCTCGACGAGGCCGTCCGCAACGAGCTGGCTTGGCTGGGCTTGCTGGAACACGGCCGGTTCGCCGACGAGTTCGAGGACGTGCTGTACGCGCTGGGCCGCGCCGACACCGAGTACGTCGCCCATGTCGAGAACCAGGACATCCGCTACGGCGTGCTGGTCGCGGTACGGGGCCGTACCGGGGTGAAGGCGTTGTGCTCCGGCGACCGGGTGCGGCTGAAGGTGCTCGACGGAACCCGCACCCCCGCCGGTGCGCTGGTCGCGAGCCTGCCGCGGTACCGGCCGGCCCAGCTGAACGCGTTCTCCCTGCCCCAGGAGGACTTCCAAGCGGACCTCACTGACGACCGCAGCCCGGCCGCCCGGACGGTGGACGCTCTGTTCCAGCAGACCTGGTTCGGCGTCGGCGAGATGACCGTCGCGGTGCGCGAACCGGCCCGTCCAGGGCGTGCGGAAGCCGGGCCGCTGAGCTACCTCGACCTCACCGACGGGCGCGTCGCGTTCGAGGTGTCCGGGCCCGAGGAAAACCGGTACATCACGGTGCTGCCCGGCGAGGACAGCCTGCTCGCGGACAAGATCGCCGCCCTCCGCGACGGGCTGGCCGGCTAGCCCAGGCCCGTCGCGGGAGGTCAGTCGCTCTTCTTGGCCGCCGCCGCGTCCGGCTTCTTCTCGGCCGTCTCCGGCTCCCCTTCGGCCGTCTCAGCCTCAGCCGTCTCGGTCTCCGAAGCGGCCTCTTCCTGGTCGAACGTCTGCGGCACCTTCTTCAGGTGCTTGCTCATCGACCGGACCAGGAAGACGACCGCGATCAGGAACAGGATCAGCACCAGCAGGCCGACCGGCGAGGACTTGCCGAAGTCCTCGCCCTGGCCGCCGTTGTCCCCGCTGTCCGGCTGCTGGGCCAGTACCAGCGCCGACGCGGTGAGCGGGACGACCGCGACGGCCGGCACACCGAAACTCATGGGCTCACCTTCTCCTTGATGCCTGCGAACAGATCGTCCTCCGGCAGCGTGCTGTCCACCAGGGAGCGGTTCAGCTCGTACTCCTCAGTGGGCCACACCTCGCGCTGGATCTCCAGCGGAACGGCGAACCAGCGGCTGGTCGGGTCGATCTGCGTGGCGTGCGCCTTCAGCGCCTCGTCGCGCACCTCGAAGTATTCCCCGCACTCGATCCGGGTCGTCACCCGCTCCATGATGTCGGCGCGGTTCGGGTCCCAGGACTTGAGCCACTCCTCGTAGGGCGACTCCAGCCCGGCCTCCTTGAGCGCGGTGTCGAACGCCACCATCCTGGCCTTGGAGAACCCGTGCATGTAGTACAGCTTGAGCGGCTGCCACGGCTCGCCCGCCTCCGGGAACCGCTCCGGGTCGCCCGCCGCGTCGAAGGCCGCCATCGACACCTCGTGCGTGCGGATGTGGTCCGGGTGCGGGTAGCCGCCGTTCTCGTCGTACGTCGTGACGACGTGCGGGCGGAACTCGCGGATCACGCGCACCAGGGCCTCGGTCGACTCCTCCAGCGGGATCACCGCGAACGAGCCCTCCGGCACCGGCGGCAGCGGGTCTCCCTCGGGCAGCCCGGAGTCGATGAAGCCCAGCCAGCGGTGGCTCACGCCGAGGATCTTCGCCGCGCGCGCCATCTCCTCGCGGCGGATCTCGGTCATGTTCGCCAGCACGTCCGGCCGGTCCATCGCCGGATTGAGAATGCTGCCCGCTTCGCCGCCGGTACAGGTCACGACCATGACCTCGTGCCCGTCGGCGACGTATTTGGCCATGGTGGCGGCGCCCTTGCTCGACTCGTCGTCGGGATGGGCGTGCACCGCCATCAGGCGCAGTCGCTGCTTGCGGTCTTCTGTTGTCAGCTCGTCGGCTCCCACCATGGTCCGAACGGCCCTTTCCTGTCCTGTTATTCCGTGACACCTGGTTGCGCCGCGGTAAACCGCCCCGGCTCCGCGCCGCCGGTACGGGTCGCGGATACTCGACCAGGGTGGTGCCCCGGACCGGCCGCACCGCCTATTGTCCCCAGGGGTACGACAAGTTTGACCGGAGGCCCGGATTTGCAGAGCGGGGAGACCGTGACCGCCGAGGGCGACGCCGTACCGGCGCGGCCCGCGGACCGGTACGGCACCGCGGGCAAGGGCAAGCCGTCGAAGCGCTGGCGGAGGTGGCTTTTCGTGGCCGTCGCGCTGGTCGTGAGCGGCGCGATCGGCTGGATCTACTACCTCAACCTCGGCAAGACCCCGATCGACGCGGAGCGCGTCGGCTTCGAGGAGCGGCCCGGGGACGCGATGCAGGTCACCATCAACGTCACTCGGGACGACGACAGCAAGCCCGGCGTGTGCGTTGTCCGGGTGCGCGACAAGTCCGGCGCGGAAAGCGGCCGCCGGGAGGTGCTGGTTCCCGCCGGGGCTGGCCACAGCAGGGTGAACACAGTGGTGAAGAGCATCGGAGCCCCGGTGACCGCCGACGTGTTCGGCTGCTCGTATTCCATACCACGCTATCTGTCAACCCCGTAGCGGCCAACGGAGTGAAATGCGCGGCGAGCGTCCGCGCGGCGTGAAATGGACCGGCGTCGACCTGTCCTGCCGTGATACGCTCGTACACCAGCACGGCCCCCGACGGGCCGTGTTTTTCCTTTATCTCAGCCGCGTGCGTTACGCGGTGGCCGGCTTGTACACCCAAGCCTGGCAGGCCCTACGAGGAGATGGTGACCGTGAGCGACACCAAGGTGACCTGGCTGACCCAGGATGCCTACGACAGGCTCAAGCACGAGCTCGACGAAATGATCGAGAATCGTCCGGTCATCGCCGCCCGCATCAACGACAGCCGCGAAGAGGGCGACCTCAAGGAGAACGGCGGCTACCACGCGGCCCGCGAAGAGCAGGGCCAGGCCGAAGCCCGGATCCGGCACCTCCAGGAGTTGCTGCGCAACGCGAAGGTCGGCGAGGCTCCGGACGACGACGGCACGGCCGGTCCCGGCAAGGTGCTCACCGTCAAGTACGACGGGGACGACGAGGAGGAGAAGTTCCTGCTCGCCACCCGTGAGGAGGGCGCGGAGGGCGAGCTCGACGTGTACTCCCCCGAATCGCCGCTCGGCAAGGCGCTGCTCGGCGCCAAGGAGGGCGAGTCCCGCGAGTACGAGCTGCCGAACGGCAAGACCATGAAGGTCACCCTGGTCAAGGCGGTGCCCTACAGCGAGTCCTGACTCGTCTTCCGCCGAACGCGCGCCCGCCCGGATTCCCGTGGCCCGGCGCGCGTTCGGCGGTCTAGCGTGTCTTTCAGCAAAACCACTGGAGGACACCGATGAGCACCCGACCGCTCTGCCGGACTTGCGGGACGCAGTACGCCGCCCCGCGCGCGGACTGCCCGATCTGCGAGGACGAGCGCCAATACGTCCCGCCGGGCGGGCAGCAGTGGACTGACCTGGCCGCGCTCCGCGCGGACGACGGCCTCAAACCGCGGGTCGAGGAGCAGGGTCCGGGCCTCATCGGCGTCGGTTCGGATCCGCGGTTCGCGATCGGCCAGCGCGCGCTGCTGGTCCGCGCGGCGAGCGGCAACTTCCTCTGGGACTGCTCCGCATACCTCGACGACGAGCTGATCGGCAAGATCACCGAACTCGGCGGCATCACCGGCATCGCGATCAGCCATCCGCACTACTACACGACGATGGTCGAATGGGCGCACGCCTTCGACGTCCCGGTCTACCTGCACGAGAACGACCAGCAATGGATCGGCCGTCCGGATCCGTCGATCCAGCTGTGGACCGGCACGACGCTCGACGTCTCGCCGGATCTGCAGCTGATCAACCTCGGCGTGCACTTCCCCGGCGGCACCGTCATGCACTGGCCGGACGGCGAGGAAGGCCGCGGCGCGCTGCTGACCGGCGACATCGTGCAGGTCATCCCGGACCGTACGCACGTCGCTTTCATGTACAGCTACCCGAACCTCATCCCGGAGCGGCCGAGCGTCGTACGGCACGCCGCGGAACTGTTGGAGCCGTACGCCTTCGACGCGCTCTACGGCGCGTGGTGGGACGCCATCGTGCGTACAGACGCCCATAACGTCGTACAGCGCTCCGCGAAGCGCTATCTCACGTACGTGTCCTAGCCGTTCGTTCGAGCAACGGCCGCACTCGCGGCGGCACTGGTGTCGACAACGCGATCGAAGTCGACGTACGCAAAACATCCGGCACGCCAACCACTTCGTCGATGACGCGTTGCAGATCGTCGTTGTCGCGCGCGACAAGGCGCACGAAGAGGTCGCCTTGTCCGGTGGTGGCGTGCACTTCGCACACTTCGTCGATCGCAGCCAGTGCCTCCGCGACACCGGCGCGTTTGCCCTGCGCGATTTCCAGCACGGCGAACGCGGTGAGGCTGTATCCCATCGCGGCCAGATCGAGTTCGGGCGGGAAGCCGCCGAGGATGCCGCGTTCGGTCAGGCGGTCCAGCCGGGCCTGCACGGTGCCGCGCGCGACGCCGAGCCGGCGCGCGCATTCGAGCACGCCGAGGCGGGGCGAGTCGGTGAGCAACAGCAGCAGCCGCGCGTCGAGCGAGTCAAGCACCGGTTTTCTCCCTGCGCAGGTTGTCCAAGATGACCGAGCTTCTCCAGGATATGCTGAACACATTGTCCAGCCGAAACGGAAACCGTTGCGCAGCTTGCCAGGCGCAACTCATGCTCAACACATGACCTCCACGATGGATCCGCACGGCGCACTCGACGACGTCAGCTACGACCAGCTCCGCCAGCTCGTCGGACTGGTGGACCACGACGCCTCGACCGACCCGTTCCCGGTCAAGGCTCTCGACGCGGTGGTGTTCATCGCGGGCAACGCGACCCAGACCGCGTGGTTCTACCAAGTGGCGTTCGGCATGCAGCTGGTCGCGTATTCCGGCCCCGAAACGGGACAGCTCGACCACAAGGCCTTCGTGCTCAAGTCCGGTTCCGGACGCTTCGTGATCACCGGCGGCGTGAAGCCGGACTCCCCGCTGCTCGACCACCACCGCCGCCACGGCGACGGCGTGATCGACCTCGCACTGGAGACCACCGACGTCGACAAGTGCATCGAGCACGCCCGCAAGGAGGGCGCGACGATCCTCGAGGAGCCGCACGACGTCTCCGACGAGCACGGCACGATCCGCCGCGCGGCCATCGCGACCTACGGCGAGACCCGGCACACGCTCATCGACCGGTCCCGCTACAACGGCGTCTACCTCCCCGGCTACGAGCCGCGCGAGGGCACCGTCAAGCGGCCCGAGGGCGCGCCGAAGCGGCTGTTCCAGGCGGTCGACCACTGCGTCGGCAACGTCGAACTCGGCAAGATGGACTACTGGGTCGACTGGTACCACCGCGTCATGGGCTTCGTGAACATGGCGGAGTTCGTCGGCGACGACATCGCCACCGACTACTCGGCGCTGATGAGCAAGGTGGTGTCGAACGGCAACCACCGGGTCAAGTTCCCGCTCAACGAGCCGGCGATCGCGAAGAAGAAGTCGCAGATCGACGAGTACCTCGAGTTCTACGAGGGCGCGGGCTGCCAGCACATCGCGTTGGCCACCAACGACATCATCGCCACCATCACCGCGATGCGCGAAGCGGGCGTCGAGTTCCTCGACACCCCGGACTCCTACTACGACGACCCCGAGCTGCGCGCCCGGATCGGCAAGGTGCGCGTGCCGATCGAGACGCTGAAGGAGCACCGGATCCTGGTCGACCGCGACGAGGACGGCTACCTGCTGCAGGTCTTCACCAAGCCGATCGGCGACCGGCCGACCGTGTTCTACGAGCTCATCGAGCGGCACGGTTCGCTCGGCTTCGGCAAGGGCAACTTCAAGGCCCTGTTCGAGGCCATCGAACGGGAGCAGGAGCGCCGCGGCAACCTCTGATCCGCTCCCCCCCTTCCCCCGGCCCGTCCGCGAGTTTCGCGGACGGGCCGGTTTTTATTACGGCGCGCTACCAGAAGTTCGCGTACAGTAGTCATCAATACCTGGGGAACAGCGCCGCGCGGACAATTCGGACCCGCGCGGAACCGACGGGGTCGCGCGTCCGTCATTCTGGAGAAGTCACCGTGGAGAAGGGGGCCCGATGCCCGACAGCATCGACGCCAGCGAGCAGATGGTCGAGGGCTGGACGAAGCAGCTCCAGCAAACCGCTGCCCGCTATCAGGCGATGGCCGAGCGCATGCAGGGCCAAACCGTCACCGAGCGGTCGAAGGACGGTTCGGTCGAAGTCACCGTGGATGCCAAGGGGCTGCTGAAGAACCTGGTGCTCGCGGACTCCGCGGCAGGCAAGAAGATGGCCGACGTGTCCGCCGAGGTGATGCGGCTCGTGCAGCGCGCGCAGGCCCGGATTCCCGAACTGCTGCAGCAGGCCGCGGCCGAAACCGTCGGCGGCGACCAGACCACGGAAACGCTGGTGGCCGACGCGCAGAAGACGTTCCCCGCGCCGCCGGCCGAGGAAGAGGGCCAGCCCGAACCCGACCGGGTGCGCCGGTTCCTGCCCGAAGACGCAGAAGAAACGGGTGCCGCCGCGCCGCCGCAACCGCCGCGCCCGGCAGCCCCGCCACCGCCTCAGCAGCAACGCCGCCGCCGGAGCTCGTCGGACGATGACGACGACTTCGGCGGATCGATCCTGTCCTGACTCCAAGCCGTTCCAGGGGGAAGAAAAACGATGGCACCCAGGGGTTATGAGATCGGCGGCGATCTCGAGGCGCACGCCCGTCAGCTGGACGGGATCGCGGACGGGCTGAAGCAGGCTGTCGACGCCGCGAACCAGGTCAGCATGCCCACCGACGCGTACGGCATTCTCTGCCAGCCGTTCCGGATGATGCTCGACCCGGTCGAGAACTACGGGATCAACGCGCTGGAGAACACCGTCACGGCGATGGACGCGCAGGCGCAGAAGGTGCGCGACGCGGCGAAGGCGTACGACAGCTACGAAGGCGAAGCCGCCGGTTCGATGAAGGCGAGCGACTGATGCCCGACGCCAATCCGCTGGTCGCGCAGTCCAAAAAGGACGGCGACGGGCCGGGGCCCTTCACCGAGGGCAACGGCGACTACGGCTACGCCACCGGCATCAACATCGCCGAATCGGCGACGGACGCGTTCAAGGGAATCGCGGACGGAGACTGGGTTTCCGGCGGCCTCGGCGTCGCGAGCCTCGCCGGCGAGATCGCGGGCGCGGCGATCGACCCGTTCGGCTACCTGATGTCGTCGGTGGCGTCGTTCCTGATGGAACACGTGCAGCCGCTGAAGGACATGCTGGACTCGGTCGCGGGCAACCCGCCGGTGATCCAGTCCTATGCCGACACCTGGGGCAACGTCGCGAAGTCGTTGCAGGAACGGCAGAAAGACCTCGAGAACGCCGTCAAGACCGGCACCGCGGAGTGGAAGGGCGACGGCGCGGACGCCTACCGGAAGTCCGCGGCGGAGGCGGCCGACGCGATCGGCGGCGCGGCGACGGTCGCGAGCGCGATCGGCACCGTCACGATGATCATGGGCCAGGTCGTCGCCTTCGTGCGCGGCCTGGTGCGCCAGCTCATCGCGGACCTGGTGGGCAAGCTGATCTCCTGGGTCATGGAGGAGGTGTTCTCGCTCGGGTTCGGGACGCCGCTGGTGGTCGCGCAGGCCGTCACGGCGATCTCCAAATGGGGCGAGAAGATCAGCGAACTGCTGACGAAGCTGTGCGAGACGATGCGCCGCGTTTCGCCGCTGCTCGGCAAGCTCGCCGAGGTGTTCACGAAGATCATCAAGGTGCTGGGCAAGCTGGCCGGCAAGGTCACCGGCCTCGACGTGATCAGCACGAAGAACATCAAGGCGGGCGGCTTCTTCCACCGCGGCGGCTCCGGCGGGGGCGGTGCGGGCGGCTCCGGCGGCAGTCATCACAGCGGATCCGGCGAAGGCGACGCGGACACCGGCTCGCCTTCCGGGTCGCGCCGCTCCAACGGGTCGGACAGTGCTGACGGCGGCGACGGTCCGAACAGCAGCCACAACAGTTCGGACGGTTCCGACGCGCCCGGCGACCACTCGGGCGATTCCGGCAGCCACAACGGATCCGACAGTCCGAGCAGCGACAGCCCGAACAGCGACAGTCCGTCTTCGCCGGGCGGTTCGCATTCCTCGTCGCCGGACGGCACCGGACCGTCCACAATCGACACTGCGACGTCGTCGTCCCGGCGTGGTTCCGACAGCCCCGGCGGGAGCCACACCGACTCCAGTCCGTCGACGTTCGCCGGTGATTCGAGCCCGACGTCCCGCGGCGGCGGAGAGAGTCCCGCGGACAGTTCCTACTCGCCGCAAAGCTCTTCGCACAGCGATGCGCCGTCCTCGGTCAGCGCTCCGCCGAGTACTCCGCATTCCGGCGGGGCTCCGCACTCCGGCGGGTCGGCGTCGTCGGGCGGCGGCACGCACTCCGGCGGCGGCGAGCCGAGCCCGCATCACTCGAGCAGCAGCGACTCGACGTCGGCGAGCGGGTACGCCCCGCCTCGTGCGGACGCTCCCGCTCCGCAATCCGCTCCCCCGCAACACATCCGGTCGAATGACGGGGGCGGTTCTTCGCCGAACCAGAGTCCGGCGGGCGGCGGAATTCCGCAGCAGGGCGGTGGCGGCAGTCCGACCAGCGCCCCGGCCGGCGGCGGCAGTCCGGCTCCTCGGCCCAGCGGAGGCGGCTGGACCGGGACGCCGGGGACGCGCGCTCCCGAGGTGGCGCCGAACCGGGTTCCGGACAGCGGTCCGTCGGGTCGGCGACCGAGCGGCGGTCCGGGCCCTTCGGACGGTGGCGGGCCGAGCCGTACTCCGGATCGTTCCGGGCCTGGGCCACAGCGTCCTGGTGATGGCGGTTCGACGCCGCAGCGGCCTTCGGAAGGCGGTTCGACGCCGCAGCGGCCCTCCGACGGTGGCTCGTCTCCGCAGCGCACCGGCGACTCCACCCCGCAGCGGCCTTCCGAGGGCGGCGGTGGTTCTTCGCCGCAGCGTCCGTCGGATTCGTCGAGCGGCGGTCCGCAGCGCCCCGGCGACGGCGGTGAGGCCGGGCAGCCCAAACGCACTGGTACCGAGCCGGGTCCCGGTCGTTCGGAGCCCGCACCGACGTCCGGCGGCGGATCGCCCTCATCGGCGAACCGCGGGTCCGGCGACGGCTCCGCACCCCCGGCCGCGGCCGCAGTCGCGACCGGCCCCGGCGGCGGTCAGCGCGGCCCGGAGGCGGGCGGCGGCGCGCGGCGTCCGGACGGCTCCCCCGAGCCCGTCGCGCGCGGCGGTGCGCGTACCGATGCGCCGGCCAAGCCCGGCGAAGCCAACAGTCCACAACGGACTGGAAAAGACTCGCCGGCGCAGAACGGCAAACCGAACGCCGACGAGTCCGGGAAGCCGAAGGACGGCGGCAAGCCCGGCAAGCCCGAGAACACCGAGCCGACCAAGAAACCAGGGCAGCACGAGGACGCGGAAAGCAAGCCGGGCAACGACAAGTCCGAGCCCAAGCCGGAGCACGACGCGGCCGAGCCCAATCCGGACCACGCCGACCCGAAGCGCCCCGACTCGGACGGGTCGAACCACCACGACAACCCCGAGCACCCCGACCACGATGGCACCCCGCCGCATCACGACGAGCCGCTGTCGCCGGACGAGGTCAACCACCGGCACGCCGAGGACACCCCGGCGGGCAGCTCGTACCACCGCGACGACCCCGAGCTCGGCGACCTGCCGCACCGCGTCCGGCCGGACCCGGACGGGCGCTACACGGTGGACGTGCACGTCACGGCGGACGGTCACGCCCGCATCGGCGACCGGTTGTACACGCCGGAAGAGTTCGCCGACATCCTGCGGCGCAACGGAAACTACGACGGCGGGCCGATCCGGCTGATCGGCTGCGACGCGGGGTCGAACGACTTCGCGCACCGGCTGTCGCGCGACCTCGACACCGAGGTGATGGCGCCGAGCAAGCCGGCGTGGACCGATTCGAACGGGCACGTCTTCTCCTCCGACTACGAAATCGGCCCAGACGGACGGATGCGGCCGCGGATCCCGCCGGACGGCGAATGGTCGGTGCATCGTCCCGACGGCACGGCACACCGCGTCGGCGACGACGGTTTCGCTCCGGACGGCAAGCACCACGACCCGCACGGCGTCGACGCCGACAGCTCCCGCCACCGCGGCGAGGACGGGGACGACGACCTCGACTGGCGCGACCGGCCCGGCCCCGACGGCCGCACCCCGAGGGAAAACCTCGCCGACCCGGAGTACATGAAGAAGCACTACTACGAGTGGACCGACCAGACCACGGGGCGCAAGGAGCTGCGGATCAAGCACTCCGAGGCCGATCCGGCGAACCCGCCGCACCCGGTCGACCTCGTCGACGGCAAACCGGTGTTCAAGAACGACCGGCCCGCCGCGGAGTTCCTCGGGTTCGACGAAGCGCGGTCGACCACCCACGCGCCGCACCGCGACTACGACGGGAACGGCGGGCACGACACCGGAAACGGCCAGCACCACGGCAGCGACGACACCGGGGCCGGGCAGCACAACGGTCACGACTCCGGCGACGGCCAGCACCACAACGCGGGCGAGCAGCACGTTCCCGGAACGCATTCGGACACGTCGAACTGGCGGGACAAGGACTACGACGCGATCGACGAGAAGGTCCGCGACCGCGAAACCAAGTACAACGACCTCAAGGACACCCCCACCGACTCTCCCGACTGGACGGACGCGCACAACGCGAAGAACCGGGCGTCCGAGGACCTCGGCGAGGAGGCTTCCGGCCACGCGGTGCGCGACCGCGTGCACCGCGAATTCTCCGAGGCCCATCCGGACCAGAACTTCGACGTCCGCGAACATCCGGACGCGCCGGAGGGCAGTCACCGCTACCAGATCGTCGACGGCGACGGGAACGTCCGCGCGGACATCACCCCGCGCCACGCGACCGACGGCGGCGTACGGGGCAACAGCAAGTTCGACCACATCTGGGAAGTCGACTACCACAACGGCGGCGAACCGCACTACCTCGTGCACGAGGCCAAGGGTCCGGGCGGCAAGCCCAGCAGCCGCTACGTGCACGCGGACAACCGGACGTACCGCCAGGGCCACCCGAAGTACTTCGACGACACGGTGAAGGCGATCGCGCGCACCGACCCCGACCTCGCGGACGCGCTCGAACGTGCGAAGCTCCAGAAGAGGCTCGACTATGTGGAGGTGCGGGCGTTGGTCGACCAGTCCGGGCCGAGGCACACGAACAGCGGCTACGACTACAAGCCGTTCAACGGTTACGACTACGAGTCGCCGATGACTCCGGCATCCGGTGAGGAATGAGATCGATGACCACCGTCCCCAGGCATTCCGTCGACGTCACCGTCGCGTGGAAGCAGATCGAGAAGCTGTCGCCGCAGGTGGCCTTCTACTTCGACTACATCACGCAGGACACCAGCGCGCTGGCGAACGTCCTGCGCCGGGAACTGATGCTCGGGCAGTACCGCAGCGTGGTCGACCCGGACGCCGAGGACCCGGACACGTGGGGCGACCTCGCCCTCGCCGCACAAGCCGCGGCCGCCGCCTTCACCGCGGCGAGCGCGCCGGAAGGCCAGGAGGTCGACGCAGTGATCGGCCGTCCGCGCCGCTTCGCGGCCACCGGCCCCACCGAACGCACGGACCCGGGCGCGTGGCTGACCGCGGCGTGGCTCGCCGTGATCCAGCGGGACGACGTGCTGATCCAGCAGCTGGCCGCGGTGCCGCTCGACGTGCTGCGCGCATCGGGCATCGAGCACGACGCCTACATGTACCCGTGGGTGGAAACGCTGCAGACGTTCCTCGCGCACCGCGAGGTCACCCCGGAGATGTTCCTGCCCGCGATGGACGGCACCGACCCGGACGCCGCGCAGTACACGCCGCCGGCGGCGATGCTGCAGCTCGTGTACCCGCCGATCCGGATGTTCTACTACGTGCTGCGCCGGGACGCGGAGAAGTTCGCCGACGCGTTCGTCGCCGCGCTGGAACGGCACCGCGAGTACTGGACCGCCGAGGACCGCGCCGACGATCCCGACGGGTTCCTCGCGCTGGCCCCGCTCGCGGTGGCGGTGCTCGCCCGCTCGGTGGGGATGACGTTCGACGTGCAGTCCGGTTACACGCCGGCCAACCTGCTCGCGGGCATCATCCCGCCGCGGAACGGCTGATCGGAAATTCGGAAATGAAGCGTTCGCCCGGCGAGGAGCCGCAGAAACCATGACCCGGCCACCGGTGCCGCTCAGTCCTGCCCAGCAGCAGGACCTCGTCCAGCAGATCGGCCAAGCGGCCGCGGCCGCGCTGCCCGCGGACTGGCAGCAGCTGCAGGTCGTCTGCCGCGCCGCGGGACGGCACGTGGAAGTCGACGTCGCCGTGCTCGCCCCGGACAACCGGACCTACCCGGTCCAGCCGCATCCGGAACTGCCGCGGCTGTTCGGCGTGCTGCGCACCGGGATGTACCAGCCGAGCCGGGGCACGTGGCTGAGCGCGACCCTGGTGTTCTCGCCGCAGCGGCCGCCCTTCACGGATTACCAACCGGACGTCGAACCGCGGTGGCGGCAGGTCCCGCCGCCCATCGGCTTCCAGGACGAACTGCGGTTTTTCCCGCGCGAGGACCGATTCGTACCGCCGTGGCTGCGCCAGCGGGCCGGTGCGGTGGCTCCTCCGCCGCCGGTGCCGGGCGCGGGTGCTCCGACGCCTCCGCCTGCTGGTGCGGGTGCTGGTGCTGGGCAGCCGGTTCCGCCGCACGTCCCCGGCTCGGGTCCTGCGGTACCTCCTCCCTTGCCGGATTCGGGGCAGGTCCCGCCGCCGTTGCCGGGCACGGAAAATCCGGTGCCCTCGGCGGGACCCGCGACGCCTCCACCGCTGCCCGGTGCCGAACAGGCGGCAGACACTGCGCAATCTGCTCCCGCGCTCCCCGTGGACGAACCCAACACACCCCTGCCCGGCTCAGAACCGGCCGCAGACACTGCGCAGCCTGTGCCCGCGCTCCCCGTGGACGAACCCGACACATCTCCACCGCTGCCCAACGCGGAACAGGCCGTCCCCCCGTCCTTCGCGGAAACAGCAGCCGCTACCCCGGCGTCGGTTGGCGACGAGGCGCAGTCCGAGCCCAGTGAAGTCGCGGCGGCCGAGATCGCTGCCGAAACTTCCGCGCCGGAAGCAGCACCTGGCGAGGTTTCCGCAGAAGCACCCCCGACTGCGCCGGAATCCGTTGTCTCCCAACAGGAATCAGCGATCCCGGCAGGCGAGCTGCGCACTCCGCGCGTCTACGACGGGTTCGACGAGGCAGGCAACCCGGTCGTCGAGCGGGAAGCGTTGTCGCCGGAGGAGCGCGAGCGCGTCCTCGGCTATCTCGGCAGCGCGCCGGTCATCCTGGCGTCTCGCAGCAACGACACCGATGCCTTCGATCCGTCCCGCACGGATGCTGTCCCGCTGAATTTCCGGACCGACGGCAGCTGGGTGTGGCCCGGCGCGGTCGGCTATTACCTGCGTGAGCACGGGATTTCGCCGGATCCGGAGCTGGTCGAGCACATCCGGGCGGCCAACTACACGGTGCCGGAGGTGGACGAGGCGACGCAGCAACGGATGCTGACTGCGATGACCAGCCCGCCCGCCGAACAGAGCCGTCCGGAACCGCAGAGTGCGCCGCCGGATCCCGACGAGTTGCTGAGCGAGATCTCGACGGCACTTGGCGCGGCTGCTCCGCAGGGGTGGCAGCGGATCGTGTTCGACTTCATGGCGTTGGGCAGGCACGCGAACCTCGCCTGCGGCGCGCGGATGGCCGACGGCAGCACGCAGCAGGTGCCCGTCGCGCGGGAGCTGTCGAAGCCGTTGGCGCAGCTGCGGCGCAGCAAATACGTCCAAGGCCGGGGCACCTGGTACACGCTCTCGCTGGTCATCGACCCGCCGTCGAGCTATCAGGCCACCTTCAACGAGGACGACGAGCCGGCCTTCCACACGCCTCCGCGGCCCGAGGATTACGCACTGGACCAGGAGCTTTACCCGCGCGACGAGGACTACCTCCCGCTGTGGTTCAGTCTCCGGCTGCCGGAGAGTCCACAGTAGACAGTCAGGGGACGATCGTGAACCCGGCGTCGGCGAGGGCGGCTTCGACGTCCTTGCAGTGCTCCGGGCCGCGGGTTTCCAGGGCGAGGGCGACGTCGACCTCGCCCAGCGCGAGGCTGCCGGAGATGCGGGAGTGCTCGACGTCGAGGACGTTCGCGCCCAGTTCCTTCACGCACGACAGCACCGAAACCAGCGAGCCTGGACGGTCCGGTACGCGCAGGTGCAGCTTCAGGTAGCGGCCGCCGGCGGTCATGCCGTGTTGGATGATCTGTTGCAGCAGCACGGGATCCACGTTGCCGCCGGAGAGGATCGCCACCACCGGCGGCTCGAAAGCGCCGGGGTGCTGCATAAGCGCGGCCACTGAAGCGGCACCGGCCGGTTCCACGACCAGCTTTCGTCGCTCGAGGCACAGCAATACCGCGCGTGACAAGGATTCCTCGGTGACCGTCACGACGTCGTCGACCAACGACTGGACGTGCGCGTAACTGATTTTGCCCGGTTCGCCGACCGCGATTCCGTCCGCCATCGTGTGCACCTCGCGCAGCCGGACCGGCGCGCCTGCCTCCAGCGAGGACGGATACGCGGCGGCGTCCTCGGCCTGGACACCGACGACCCGGATCTCCGGGTGCAGCGCCTTCACCGCCGCCCCGACGCCGCCGACCAGCCCGCCGCCGCCTGTCGGGACGAGGATCGTTTTCACTCCGGGCACCTGTTCGAGAATCTCCAGACCGACGGTGCCCTGGCCGGCGATGACGTCGGCGTGGTCGAACGGGTGGATGAAGACCGCGCCGGTGCGCTCCGAGAACGCGATCGCCTCGGCGAGGGTTTCGTCGACGACGGCGCCATGGAGATGGACCTCCGCGCCGTAACCGCGGGTCGCGGCGAGTTTCGGCAGCGGAGCGCGCAGCGGCATGAAGACGGTCGAGGAAATGCCGAGCAGCGACGACGCCAGCGCGACCCCCTGCGCGTGGTTGCCGGCGCTGGCCGCGACAACGCCGCGCGCGCGTTCTTCGGCGGTCAGGCCGTGGATGCGGGTGTAGGCGCCGCGGATCTTGAAGGAGCCGGTGCGCTGCAGGTTCTCGCACTTGAGGTACACCGGGCCGCCGTGCAGCCGGCGCAGGTCGCGGGCGTGCTCCATCGGCGTGACGCGGGTGATGCCCTCGAGAAGCTTCCGAGCTTCCTGGATGCTCTCGACGCTGACCAGTTCCATGGCGCCGATGATGCCACCGACGGACGGCCGGGGTGCGCCGCCCGCCGGACCGGTACCCTGATAACGGCAGCCACACATGATCAGGGAGTGCGACCATGGCACGCGCGCAGCACGGGACCACCGCCCGGGCCAAGTCCCGAGCCCAGTCCCGCACCGGTCTGCTGCCGCTAGCCGCGGGCATCCTCTCCGCGGTTGCCCTCACCGGCGCGGCCTTCGCGACGGTCGAAGCGGCCGCCTGCACCGGCCCCGCCCAGTACATCCGGCACGACAACCACATCGAACTGGTCGGCGGCTGCGTGAACGGCAGCGAGCTGCCGGCGACGACCGGGACCCGGCAGGCCAATGCGATCCCGGAGAACAGCAAGCCCTGAGGCTGGCTGCGGTTCCCGGCTTTTCGGCTGGGGACGCCGGGTGCGTTGGGCGAGATGGGGAAATCGTTCGCTGGGGCGACGGTTTTGCGGGATTCGGCTGCTGGATTGCCGGGAGCGGGCAAGAGCTGAGTGCGGCAAGCGGCATTCGGCGAGGCAGACTTCGGCCAAGCCGTACGCCGGACCATTCGGCCAAGCTCACGCCGGACCGCTTCAGCCAAGCCGCAGGACCGCTTCAGCCACGGGAAGCTCCGCCGAAACCGCACACCGGATTCGCCGGGACGGCGAAGTAGCGAGGCCCCGCGACCAGATCGCCGGGGAACGAGCGAGAGCTCGGTCCAGCAAGCAGCTCCCGGCCAACCAACCTCAGCTGAAGCCACACACCAGATTCGCCGGACGGCGAACCAGCGAAGCCCCGCCACCAGATCACCCGGGAACGAGGATGAGCTCAGTCCCGCAACCAGCTTCCGCCCAACCAACCTCAGCTGAAGCCACACACCGGACTCGCCGGACGGCGAACCAGCGAAGCCCCGCCACCAGACCACCGGGAAACGACAGAGAGCTCGGGCCAGCAAGCAGCTCCCGGCCAACCAATCTCAGCCGAAGCCACACACCAGATTCCGAACGACGCACCGCCTCAACCGCGGCGAATCCCGTCAAACCCCAGCCAAAACTCGCCACAGCAACGAATTCGGCAGCCGTTTGGGACGAACTCAAGCGAACTCACCCCAGCCAGCAACGGGGCACCAGAAACCAGCCCAGCACCCCGTCAGCCAAACACCAGGGTCAGCCCAGCGCCTGCGTAAGGTCAGCCACCAGATCGCGGCCGTCCTCGATACCCACCGAAAGACGGATCAGGTCCTCCGGGACTTCCAGCGTCGAGCCCGCCGTCGAGGCGTGCGTCATCTTTCCCGGGTGCTCGATCAGGCTTTCGATCCCGCCCAGCGACTCCGCCAGCACGAACAGCTTCGTCCTGGACGCGACTTCCAGCGCGGCTTCCTCGCCGCCCGCCACGCGGAAGGACACCATTCCGCCGAAGCGGCGCATTTGCTTCGCCGCTGCCTCGTGGCCGGGGTGTTCCGGGAGGCCGGGGTAGTAGACCTTCGTGACCTTCGGGTGCTTCGCCAGGGTGCGGGCGACCAAATCGGCGTTGTCGCTGTGCCGGTCCATCCGCAGGGCCAGCGTCTTGAGGCCGCGCAGCGTCAGCCACGCGTCGAACGGGCCGGGGACGGCACCGGCGGCGTTGCGCAGGTAGAAGAGCTGTTCGCGCAGTTCGTCCTCGTTGGTGACGACCGCACCGCCGACGACGTCTGAGTGGCCGCCCAGGTACTTGGTGGTCGAGTGCACCACGATGTCCGCGCCGAGGGCCAGCGGGGTTTGCAGGTACGGCGTCGCGAAGGTGTTGTCGACGACCAGCCGGGCGCCTGCGTCGTGGGCGGCGCCGGCGAGCGCGGCGATGTCGGCGATGCCCAGCAGCGGGTTGGTCGGCGACTCGCACCAGATCAGCTTGGTCTCCGGGCGCATCGCGGCCCGTACGTCGTCGATGCGGCTCAGGTCGGCGACCGTGTGCTCGATGCCCCACAGGCTGAGCACCTTGTCGATCAGCCGGAACGTGCCGCCGTACGCGTCGTTGCCCAGGACCAGGTGGTCGCCGGGGCGCAGGACCGTGCGCAGCACCGCGTCCGACGCTGCCATGCCGGACGCGAACGCCAGCGTGTGCCGGGCTCCCTCGAGCGAGGCGAGGGCTTCCTCCAGCGCGGTCCGCGTGGGGTTCGCGGTGCGCGAGTACTCGTAGCCGCCCTCGCGGGTGCCGCCCACGCCGTCCTGCGCGTACGTGGACGTTTGATAAATCGGCACGATGACCGCACCCGTGCGGGGATCGGGCTGCTGCCCGGCGTGGATCGCGCGTGTTTCAAAACCCAGGACGGAGTAGTCGTCGGCCATGGTTCCCAGGGTACGGGGCACCCCCGACAATCCCATCAGCTGGGAGGCAACTCACCATGCGGGAGAGGCTGCCGGTACAAAACCGCACCGGCAGCCCCGCGGTCACCAGCTCTGCGGCGGCGCGTACGCACCCTGCTGAGCGGGCGCGTCCGGACGGTAGTTGACCCAGTCGGCGGTCGGCTTCACGATCGCCAGCACCAGGGTCGCGATCGGCGGGATCAGCCCGATCAGGGCGCCGCCGATGCCCGCGCCCAGGATCTGCGCGCTGCTTCGGCTGGTGTGCAGGCCCGACGTCGCGGCCGAGGCGACGACGACCGACACGATGCCGAGCGCGATCGTCAGCCCGCAGCCGATGATCGTGCACAGCCGCGCGGACGGCTTGTGCAGGAACAGGCCGATGCCGCCGTAGAACAGCAGGCCGACGAGCACCGCGTCGACGACCAGCGTCAGGTAGAACTGCCAGATCATCGTGCTGATGTTCGAGATCACCACCACCGAGGCGACGACCCCGATGATCGCGAAAACGCCGCCGAGGATCGCGAGGATCCCGGCGATGATCGCGGTCGCGCCGTTCGGCTTCGGCTGGTACACGCCAGGCCCGCCGGAGTAGGCCGGGTACGGCTGGCCCGCGCCAGGCGGAGCGAACGGCTGCTGCGGCGCACCCGGGTACGGCTGCGCCGGCGTCGGCTGACTCGCCGGGTACTGCTGCCCGGGAATCGGGCCGCTCTGCGGCTGCTGGGGCTGGCCCTGCGGGTTCTGGGGGTAGGTCACGGGGAGTCCTCGGTATATCTGTTCCCGCCGGGCGGCGGGTGGAATTCCTGTATCGTGCCAGGCTTGCCCCTCTTTCGGGGCGGAATTACCACTGTCGCGAGGGTGACGAAGCAGGCACCACGGGTACGCGATAACGCAGGTAGCCGAAGGTCCGCGGCAACCCCGCCAGCACGAGCACCAACAGCACCGCGGCCGCCAGCGCGACGCGGTCGAGCGCGGCGAAACTTTCGAAGCGCAGCAACGTCCGGAAATATTCGCCGTACGCCGGGGAACCGCCGAGCGCGGGCTCCAGCAGAAGCGCTCCGAGGGCGAGCAACGCGCCCGCGATAAGCAGCACCGCGCCTGCTGTCGCACGGAAAAAGGTCGCGATCGCGCCGATCAGCAAGACCAGCGAAGCACCCAGGTACGCACCGAGATCGGCGAGCGTCAACGGCGAGAGGTCGCCGAGGCTGAACCCGGACGGAATGTCGAGGAACAGCCTCGCCGGAAGATAGCCGGACGTCACGGCGGCGACGAGCCCGAACAGCCCGGCGGCGATCGCGGTGCTCCCGTTCGGCCGGTACGGCACCGGATCCGCCACCGACGATTCCCGTTCTCGCTGCCGTGCCGGAAGTCCGTGCAGGCCGCTCACAGGAGGTCCCCCTCGGGCTGGGAAGGCGATTCGGACGGCGCTCACCCTAGCCCGGAAATACGCGGTTGGGGACCGGCGCGAGCGCATGTGCGCCGCAATTCCCCCGGCTGCCGGAACGGTCGGGAAAAGGCCACCACCTTTCCGGGAATCCCGCGAAAAACGGACCGGAAACGACGAAGGGCGCCGCCGTCGTGAGACGGAGGCGCCCTTCGCGGAAATTCAGCGGCTCACCACTGCTGCGGCGGCTGCTGGCCCGGCTGGCCGTAACCGGGAGGAGGCTGCTGCCCGCCCGGCGGCGGGTACTGGCCCGGCTGGCCGAAACCGCCCGGCTGCTGCGGCGGCTGGCCGTAACCCGGCTGCTGGCCCGGCTGGCCGTAGCCAGGAGGCGGCTGCTGCCCGAAGCCCGGCTGCGGGAAGCCCCCGCTGCCCGGGTTCGGACCGCCCGGCTGCGGGAAGCCCCCGCTGTTCGGGTTCGGACCGCCGGGAGGCGGGAAACCGCCGGGCTGCGGCTGGCCGAAGCCCGGCTGTCCGCCGCCGAAGCCGCCCGGCTGCTGCGGGCCGCCGGGGCCCGCCGGGCCGCCGGGGCCGCCCGAGGACGCACCGAGGCCGACGTACTGCGAGGTCGCCGGGATGATCGCGACCACGCCGACGATCAGGATGATGATGCCGAGGATCAGCGTCAGCATGCCGCCGCCGCTCGTCGCGCTGGAACCGGCGCCGCCGTACTTGTCGGCGAAGGCGCTGCTGACCGAGGTCCCGGACTTCGCCAGGATCGAGAACAGCAGCAACAGCACGCCGCCGACCAGCACGGCGATCGGGGCGAGCTTGCGCATCACGGCCGCCCGCGAGGCCATCGCCAGCGCGACGCCGCCCGCGAGCGCGACCACCGCGCCGACCAGGATCATGATCACGTACAGCCAGAGCGTGCCCGGCGAAGCGAGACCGGCCTCGTCGAACAGCTTCTGGTACCGGCTCGAGCTGTCGTACAGCTTCGAGTAGTCGCTGGTGTCGCTCATGTAGCTGAACGAGACGATCAGCGCGATCAGGGCGAGCACCGCGGTGACGCCGCCGGCGATGTAGCCGTACAGCGCGTTGCCGCCGCCGCTCGCGGGCGCGGCGGACGCGCCGAACGGAGCGGGCTGGCCGAAGCCCGGCTGACCCGGCTGCCCGGGCTGGCCGAACGCGCCCTGCGGCGGAGCGCCGAAGCCGCCCTGGTCGTACCCGCCCGGCTGGCCGAAGCCCTGCGGCGGCTGACCCGGCTGGCCCGGTTGCCCTGGCTGGCCGAAGCCCTGCGGGGCGCCGAAACCGGCGACCGCGGCCGGGTTGTCCGCGGCGCTCGGCGGCGGGGCGTACGGGATGTTCTGCGGCTGCTGGCTCGGCGGGACGAGCTGCGTCGACTCGGCGTTGCCCTCGGCGCTCACGGGGTTGACCACCTGGGTGGCGTTCGCGTCAGCCGGCTGTCCCGGCTGCACGACCTGCGTCGGTTCCGGGGTGTCGCCGAACGCGCCGCCGCCGTGGGAAGGCTGCTGCGGCTGGCCCGGCTGGACCACCTGGGTCGGCTCCGACGCGCCGAAGGGACTGTCCTGCTGCGGTGTAGGACCACTCGACGGGCCCTGCGGCGGCTGCTGTCCGCCGTCCCAGGGCTGGTTCGGTGGCTGCGGAGCACTCATGTGGGTCTTGAACCCCCTTGACGAGGACGCGAAAAAGTTCTATTCGGCCGTAACGCTATCGGATGCCCGGCCAGGACGCGCGCAGACGCCCCGGCCGGCAGCCGTGAGGTTGGACCTACCGGCCCGCGAGGAAGGCGAGCAAATCGTGCCTGGTGACGACGCCCGCCGGCTTGCCGTCGATCAGCACCAGCGCGCCGTCGGCCCCTTCGAGCGCCTTCATCGCGGCGCTCACCTGCTCACCAGCCCCGATCGTGGGCAGCGGCGGCGACATGTGCGTCTCCAGCCGGTCGGCCAACTGGGCCTTGCCGGTGAACAGCGCGTCGAGCAGGTCGCGCTCGTTGACCGCGCCGACCACCTCGGCGGCCATCACCGGCGGTTCGGCGCTGACCACGGGCATCTGGCTCACGCCGAATTCCGCCAGGATGGCCACCGCCTCGGCGACCGTCTCGTTCGGGTGCGAGTGCACGAGGCTGGGCAGCGCACCGGACTTGCGGGTGAGCACGTCGCCGACCGTCGCGCCGGAGGAATCCGGCGGAAGGAAGCCGTAGGACGACATCCAAGCGTCATTGAAGACCTTGGTGAGGTAGCCGCGGCCGCCGTCGGGCAGCAGCACGACCACGACGTCGTCCTCGGTCAGTCCCTCGGCCAGCTTCAGCGCGGCGGCCACCGCCATCCCGCACGAACCGCCGACCAGCAGGCCTTCCTCGGTCGCGAGCCGGCGCGTGATCTCGAACGAATGCGCGTCGCTGATCGGGATGATCTGGTCCGCGACGTTCCGGTCGTAGGTTTCCGGCCAGAAGTCCTCGCCGACGCCCTCGACCAGGTACGGTCGTCCGCTGCCGCCGGAGTACACCGAGCCCTCGGGATCAGCCCCGACGACCTGGACGCGGCCGTCGCTGACCTCCTTCAGGAACTTGCCGGTGCCGGAGATCGTGCCGCCGGTGCCGACGCCCGCGACGAAGTGGGTGATCTTGCCGTCGGTCTGCTTCCAGATCTCCGGGCCGGTGGAGTGGTAGTGGCTGGCCGGGTTCTCCGGGTTGGCGTACTGGTTGGGCTTCCAGGCGCCCTCGATCTCGCGTACGAGCCGGTCGGACACGTTGTAGTACGAGTCAGGGTGCTCGGGCGCGACCGCGGTCGGGCACACGACGACGCGGGCGCCGTACGCGCGCAGCACGTTGCGCTTGTCCTCGCTCACCTTGTCCGGGCACACGAACACGCACTGGTAGCCCTTGCGCTGGGCGACCATGGCGAGCCCGACCCCGGTGTTGCCCGAGGTGGGCTCCACGATCGTGCCGCCGGGGCGCAGTTCTCCGGAGGCCTCGGCGGCCTCGATCATCCGCAGCGCGATCCGGTCCTTCACGCTGCCGCCCGGGTTGACGTACTCGACCTTGGCGAGCACGAGCGGCTTGAGCCCCCGTGTAAGCGAATTCAGCTTGACCAGCGGGGTGTTGCCCACGAGGTCCACGATGTGTTCTGCGTACTCCACGCGACCAGCCTAAACAGGCGAGGCCCGGACGGGCTAGCTCGGGACCAGGCGGAGCCAGCCGTCGTCGCCGGGCTCCTCCGTCCATCCGGCGGGCCAGCCGCGGCGGTAGCCGGGTTTCGCGAGGGCGCCGGCCAGCCGGACTTTCGCGTCTCCGGCGAATTCCGCATGCTGTTCGAACTTCGCGCCGCGGAATGCGTCGCGTTCGCCTCCGATGACGACGCCGCGGAAGTCCGCGCGTTTCTCGAAGGTCGCTTCGGTGAAATCCGCTTTGGTGCGGAATTCGGTGTGACAAAACGTCGATTCTTCGGTGAACGTCGTTTCGCGGCAGACGATGGAACGGATCCGGCAGTAGGTGAGAGTCAGCTCGACGAGCCGCGCGCCGGAGAAGTCGAGGTCGATGTCCGGCCAGTACGACCCGTTCGGCTCCTCGCCGCCGCCCGGGCGAAGGTGCAGCATCAGGATCCGCTGCGCGGCCTTGCGCACCTGCACCTCTTCGGCCGTGCCGTCCAACGGCATCCGCAGGTACGCGCAGACGACGTTGACGATGGTCTGCCGCTGGTCCGCGTGGTCCTGGGCGAGCCGTTCGAGCGCGTACAGTCCGGCCAGCCGGACCGGGGCCTTGTCGCTGCCGAGCTGGTCGGCGGCCTTGCCGTACATGTCGGTGATCCGGCGCTGGGTCGCGTCGTGGTCCTTCTGCTCCAGATCCAGCTCCGCGGACCGCTGCCGCCGCGCGGCGAGCAGGAGCGCGGCCGCGCCGCCGGTGCCGACGACGATGCTCGACGCCGTCCGCAACGCGTCGAGCCGCGAGGAATCCGCCGGGGTGCCGCCGCCGAGCAGCCACAGCAGCAACGCCGCCGCGACCGCCGCGAGCAGCACGATGCCGGTCCCCCACCACGCGATCGTGCGCGTGGACAACACCCGGTTGCGCTCTGTCACGGCGGGAATCCTCCCACGGGCGCAAGGTGGTGCATGTCGCCTTCGGCTTTCGGACGGACGCCGGACGCGGCAAGATGGTGAGCAACCGCTTAGCGCCGCCGACCCGAGGATGTGTCTGTCATGCCCGAAGCCGTCATCGTCTCCACCGCCCGCTCCCCGATCGGCCGCGCCGGAAAGGGCTCGCTGGTCGGGATGCGCCCCGACGACCTGGCCGTGCAGATGGTGCGCGCGGCGCTGGACAAGGTGCCCCAGCTGGACCCGGCCGACATCGACGACCTGATGCTCGGCTGCGGCCTTCCCGGCGGCGAGTCCGGCTTCAACATGGGCCGCGCGGTGGCTGTCGAACTCGGCTACGACCACCTGCCCGGCTGCACGATCACCCGGTACTGCTCCTCCAGCTTGCAGACCACCCGGATGGCGCTGCACGCGATCAAGGCGGGCGAGGGCGACGTCTTCATCTCGGCGGGCGTCGAAGCCGTGTCGCGGTTCGCCAAGGGCAGCTCCGACTCCTGGCCGGACACGCACAACCCGCTGTTCGCCGACGCCGAGGCGCGAACCAAGGCGACCGCCGAGACCGGTGCGGACAGCTGGCAGGACCCGCGCGAGAACGGGCAGCTCCCGGACGTCTACATCGCGATGGGCCAGACCGCGGAGAACCTCGCGCGGCTCAAGGGCGTCACCCGCGAGGAGATGGACGAGTTCGGCGTGCGGTCGCAGAACCTCGCCGAGAAGGCCATCGCGGACGGCTTCTGGGCCAAGGACATCACGCCGGTCACGCTGCCGGACGGCACGGTCGTGTCGAAGGACGACGGGCCGCGCGCGGGCGTCACGCTCGAGGGCGTGTCCGGGCTCAAGCCGGTCTTCCGCCCCGACGGCCGGATCACCGCCGGCAACTGCTGCCCGCTCAACGACGGCGCGGCGGCCGTCGTGATCATGTCCGACACCAAGGCGCGCGAGCTGGGCCTGACGCCGCTGGCGCGCGTCGTGTCGACCGGCGTCACCGGGCTGTCGCCGGAGATCATGGGCTACGGACCGGTCGAGGCGTCGAAGCAGGCGCTGTCCCGCGCCGGCCTGTCCATTTCGGACATCGACCTGGTCGAGATCAACGAGGCGTTCGCCGCGCAGGTCATCCCGTCCTACCGCGACCTGGGCATCGACCTCGACCGGCTGAACGTCAACGGCGGCGCGATCGCGGTCGGCCACCCGTTCGGCATGACCGGCGCGCGGATCACCTCGACGCTGATCAACTCCCTGCAGCACCACGACAAGCAGTTCGGCCTCGAGACGATGTGCGTCGGCGGAGGCCAGGGCATGGCGATGGTTCTGGAGCGGCTTTCCTAAGCCCAGCAACGAAAAAGGGCCGTTCGCGAGGTTTCGCGGGCGGCCCTTTTCCGTGCGCGTCAGCGGTTGAGCTGGTTTTCGAGGCGGAGCAGGTAGCCCGCGAACCGGTGCCGGTCGGCGGGCGACCAGTCGGCGGTCAGCTCGTCGAACGTCTGGCGCTGCCATTGATGGGAACCGGCGAGCAGTTCGCGACCGGTCTCGGTGAGCTGGAGCGAAGCGCGGCGGCGGTCCTGGCCCGAAGTGGCCCGGACGAGGTAACCGGCCGCGGTGGCGTCTCGGACCATGCGGCTCGCTCCGGAGTGGTCTAGGCCGAGGTGGTCCGCGACGGTCGCGACGGTGACCTCGTCCGTGCGCGTCCCGGCGGTGTCGACCGCCTCGACGGCGAGGATGTGCTGCACGTGCCGCATTTCGCCGGTGAGTTCGGTGGAGGTGCGCAGAATCCACCGCCGCGACCAGTACCGGACCAGGCGGAACAGAGCGGGCCCGGCTTCGGTCAGAGGCGCGCTGGCTGGCTTGTCGTTCGAGGCGGTCACGTCCGCACCCTACCTTGACTGCATGCGATACGCACGCATAACGTGTGCGATATGCATATATTCTCGCGGCTGGCTCACCGCCGCACCGCCGCGTTCGCCGCGCTCCTGATGGGCATGCTGATGGCGGCGCTGGACACCAACGTGGTCGTCGCGGCCTTGCCGTCGATCGGGACTGACCTGGGGAATCCGGGTGCGGTGGGCGGGGTGACCGCGGCGTATCTGCTGGCGGTCGCGGTGGCCACGCCGGTGCACGGGAGTCTCGGCGACCGCTGGGGCCGGCGGAGGATGTTCGTCGGCTCGGTCGTGGTCTTCGCGGTCGCCTCGCTCGGGTGCGCGCTGGCACCGAACCTGACCGCTCTGATCGGTTGGCGCACGGTGCAGGGCCTGGGCGGCAGCGGGTTGATCGTGGCCGCGGTCGCCGCGATGGCCGAACTGTTCGACCGGACGGAAATGGTGCGCAGGCAGGGTTGGCTGACGGCGGTGTTCGCGGTGTCTTCGATCGGCGGCGCTCCGCTGGGCGGGCTGCTGGCGGCCAGCGCCGGATGGCCGTCGATCTTCCTGGTCAATCTTCCGGTCAGCGTTGCGGCTCTGGCGTTGGGGATCGGGTCGGTGCCCGGCAAACGCGACCATGCGGAGCGGCGCGGGTTCGACGTGGCCGGCGCGATCCTGGTCGCGATTGTCGGCGGCAGCATCGTCGTTCTGGGCAGCAGCGACACGCTCGCCCGAAATCCAGTGGCAGCGCCGGTGCTGATCGCGGTCGCGCTCGCGGGAACGGTGGCGTTCGTCCGGGTCGAACGGCGCGCGGCTGCTCCGCTCGTTCCGCCTCGGTTGTTCGCCGACCCGGGTGCGGCCCGCGCCATCGTGGTCACCTTGCTGACCGGTGTGGCGTTGTTCGGCAGCTTCACCTACGTGCCGTTGGCCATCAACGGCGGAAACCCCGCGGCCACGGGATTTCTGTTGCTGCCCATAAGTATCGGGCAACTGGTGGTCACCAGCGGGTTCGCGTTATTGGCCCGACGGTGGCCGCGCGTCACTGCTTGGGGCAGGCTCGGCCTCGTCCTCGGCGTCGCGGGATTGCTCTGTACAGCTTTGATTCCGCTGCTGGCTCCGGGCGGATTGCGTGTGCTGGTTGTGGTTGTCGGATTGGCGTGCAGTGGTGCCGCGCTGGGGTTGTCCATGCAGGCGTACACGCTGCTCGCCCAGTCCAGGGTGCCGAAAGACATCATCGGGGCCGGAATGGCGACGCTGACCTTCGCCCGCCAGATCGGCGGATCGCTGGGCATCGCGGTGTTCGGGTGGATCACGCTGGTGATCGACACCAGCGTGGCGTTGCCGATCGTGTTCCTTCTGGCCGCTGCCGCACTGCTGGCCGGGATCGTCCTCGCGCCCCGAGCCGCGCACGACCCGGTCCCGGTGTCCCCATAAGGAAAGGGCCGACCGCGAGCGCAACGCGGACGGCCCTTTCTTCAGGTGAAGCGTCAGTGCATCAGCACCGGCGGAGCGACCTCGCCGGATTCCGTCGCCGTGGGCACGACGCGCTTCTTCGGCAGGAACAACGCGGGCACCAGGCACAGCGCCAGCAGGATCGTGCCCCACAGGAACGTCGTCGCGAACGACTCGCCCGCCAGGCCGGCCGCGGCGTCGTGCGTGGCCGGGTTCATCATCGCCGCGGTGGCGACCAGCTGGCCCTGGCTCGTCGGGACGCCGAACTTCCCGGCGAGCAGCGCAGCCAGGATGATCGACATCACCGCGGACCCGATCGCGCCCGCGGTCTGCTGCAGGATGTTCGTCGCGGTCGAGGCCTTCGCCATGTCCTTGGACTGCAACGTCTGCAGCGCGGCCGAGGTGATCGGCATCATCGTGCAGCCGAGGCCGAGCCCGACGACGAACAGCGCGGCCAGCAGCAGCGGGTACGGCGTGGTCGCGGTGACCTGGGTGAACGCCACCATGCCGACGACGATCAGCACCAGTCCGGGCACCACGATCTTGCGCGGCGCGATCTTGTCCGCCAGCCGTCCGGCGACCGGCATCGACACCACCGCGCCGAGGCTCTGCGGCACCAGCAGCAGACCGGCGTGCAGCGCGGTTTCGCCGCGCACCAGCACGAAATACGTGGGCAGCAACAGCATCGCGCCGAAGAATCCGATGCAGAACACGGCCATCGTGGCCATCGCGACCGAGAACGACCGGTTGCGGAACAGCTTCAGGTCGATCAGCGGATGCTCCACTGTCCGTCCACGAAGGACGAACGCGACCAGCAGCACGAGCCCCGCCAGCGCCGGCAGCCACACCTCGAGCGCGGTGACGGTGCCGGTCGACGGGATCCGCGAGACGCCGAAGATCAGCGCCGCCAGGCCCGGCGACACCATCAGCATGCCGAGGAAGTCGAAGCGGCCGGACGGCTCCGGGTCGTCCTTCGGCAGCAGCTTCAGCGCGAGCAGGAAGGCGATCAGGCCGATCGGGACGTTGATGTAGAAGATCCAGCGCCAGCTCACCGAGTCGACCAGCCAGCCGCCCAGGATCGGGCCGCACATCGGGCCGAGCAGCATCGGCACGCCGAGCACGGACATCACCCGGCCGATCCGCTGCGGGCCCGCGGTGCGGGTCAGGATCGTCATGCCGGCCGGCATCAGCATGCCGCCGCCGAGGCCCTGCACGACGCGGAACGCGATCAGCGATTCGACGTTCCAGGCGAGCCCGGCCAGCATCGAGCCGACCAGGAAGGTGCCGATCGCGAGCAGGTACAGCCGTTTCGTGCCGAACCGGTCGGACGCCCATCCGGTGACCGGGATGACCGTCGCCAGCGCCAGCATGTAGCCGGTCGCGACCCACTGGATGGTGTCGAAGGACGTGGTGAACTGAAGGGTGAGTTTCTGAAGCGCGACGTTGACCACGGTGGTGTCGAGGATCGCCATGATGGCGCCGAGCACCACCACGGAAGCGACCTTCAGCACTCCCCGGTCGAGTTTGTCACCGGCATCCGGCGCGGCCGGAGTCGCTGGTGCGGACATGCGGAACCCCATCTGGTAGTGGTGAAGCGCAAGCCCGCGACGCGACAATACGACGGCGGTTCCCCCTTGCGCGCGCTCCAGACTAGCCGAGCGGCAAGCGGCGACGCAGCCTTTTTCGCTGGCGGAAGAAATACGTGGGGACTTTTCGCGCAGTCACGATGACCTGCGAGAAGCCCCCGTCCGGGTCAGCAGATACTGTCCGTGCGCGAAGGGTTGCCCAAACCGAACAACGGCCGCAGTTTCAGCCCGATCCAAGTACCGAACAGCGCGAACGCGCCCCACAGCCAGCCGTGCAGGCTGCCGACGGAAATTCCGCCGAGATACGCGCCGATGTTGCAGCCGTTCGCCAGCCGCGCGCCGATGCCCATCAGGATTCCGCCGAGAATCGCGGCGACGGCGGTGCGCCACGGGATCGAGCTGTGGATCTTCCACGCGCCCGCGGCCGCCGCGGCGACGAACGCGCCGATCATGATGCCGATGTCGGTGAGGCTCGTCTTGTCCTGCCAGATCGGCTTGGACAGCGACGTCGCGTTCGCCTTCAGCTGCCAGAACTCCCACTGCTCCGGGTGCAGTCCGAACACCTGGAGAATTTTCGCGCCCCACAAGCTGAACGCGCTCGTGACGCCCCAGATGCCGCCGGAAACCAGGTACACCGCACCGGCCAGCACGCCGAGCACTACCGCGCCGACGAGGATCGGCCAGGAGCCGCGGAAGATCCGGGCGAAGCCGCGCGCGCTCGGCACGGTGTCGACCGGCGGCGGCACGCGGCGCTTCTGCACCAGCCGGGTCGCGAAGACGATCGCGAGGAGCACCGCGATCGTGATCGCCCACGAGCCGAACCAGCCGACGTGATCGGAGAGCAGGAATCCGGAAACCTGCGGCCAGCCGGTGAAAAGCGGGTAACCCCAGGTGTAGAGGACCGATCCGGTGATGAAACCGCCGAGGGTCAGCACGATCGTCGACTGCCCGGCTCCGACCGCGAAGAGCGTCCCGGACGCGCACGCGCCGCCGAGTTGCATGCCGATCGCGAAAAGCGTGGCCCCGACGAACAACGCGAGCCCGATCGGCCCGACGTTGGACACCGGCACCGGTTTGCTGCCGAAGAGACCCGCGCCGGTGCCGCAGATGAGGGCGACGAGCGTCGCGGCCGTGCCGAGCAGGAGGGTGTGCGCGCGAAGGCCCTGGCCGTTGCCGACGGCGATCAGCTGCCGCCAGGCGGACGTGAAACCGAAGCGGGAGTGGAAAAGGGCGAGGCCGAGCAGCAGCCCCAGCACGAGCAGGACCCCGAATTTCGCGCCGTGCGCGGCCCAGACGTAGGCGGTCAGCCCGACCGCGAGCACCGCGGCTACGGCCAGCGGGACGATCTTGACCGGCTCCTCCGGCTTCGGCGCCGGAGCCTCGCAGGAGGTCGGGAAATCGAGCAGTTTTCGCTCGTCGACAGGGGAATCGGTGGTCGCCACCACGTCTCCTGGGGGTGTCGGGGATCAACGGGCCCGCCCGGCGGCGGGCGGCGATCCACGTTAGGTCCGCGCGGGCACCGCACGCAGCCTGTCCCACGGAGTGCGACGAACGGCCGAAACCGGGCGTCCGGACGGCCCCTTTGTACCGCCCCTCAGCTCTTGATGCAGATGGCTTCCTCCGGGTCGGAGTACCAGCGGGCGCTGGTCGAACCGCTGCCGTCGCACGCCGAACGGCTCTTCGCGCCGGGCACCAGCTTGACGATCTCCGCGTTCTTCTGCGGATCGGTGCACGGCACCTTCTGGTACGTCGTGGTGGCGGTCTGGAGCCCGGAGAGGCAATCCCCTTGCTGCACATTGGGAACGAGGCAGAGCACGCGGCGGTTCTTGCCGCCGGTGGTGTAGCGGTAGTAGTCCCCGTGCGGGCAGGTTCCGCTCCGGTTGGCGCGGACGACGGCGACCTTGACGTTCGCTCCGGGGTCGGCGCAGTCGACGGTTTTCGTCGTCGTGGTCGAGCCGGACTTCTCGATGTGCATGCAGTCGCTCGCGTGGGTGTTGCTGGTCGAGTTGCCGAACACGAAGAACCCGACGGCGACCCCCGCCCCCACGACCACCACCGCGACGGCGATCAGCACCACGATCCTGGTCGGGAACTTGCGCTCCGGACCTGACTGCGGCGGCATCCCGCCCGGGCCGTAATGCTGCTGGAACGGAGACGGCCCGTTCTGGCCGTAGCCCGGCTGCGGTCCGTGCCCGTGCGGGGGGACGCTCACGTGATACCTCGCAAACCCGAAAGAAAGATTCCGACCGGCACATCCAACACGACGGCCGCGGGGGCTCGCAGAGGTTCGAGGCAGAAAAACAGAAAAGGCGCTCCGCGTAACGCGGAGCGCCCCTTCCCGGAAACCTGTGCGAGAAGCTAGTCGCGCAGGTAAGACAGCAAACGCAGGATCTCGAGGTACAGCCACACCAGCGTGGTCATCAGGCCGAAGGCGGCGTACCAGGCCCACTTCGAGGGCATGCCGGCGCGGATCATCTTGTCGGCCTGGTCGAAGTCGAGCAGGAAGCTGAACGCGGCGATGCCGATGACCACCAGGCTGAAGACGATGGCCAGCGGGCTGCCGTCGCGCAGCGGGTTGAAGCCGAAGAACACCGCGGTGACCAGGTTGACCAGCATCAGGATGGCCACACCGGCGACCGCGCCGACGATCCACTTGGTGAGCTTCGGCGTGACCTTCACCGCGCCGGTCTTGTAGACGACCAGCATCGCGACGAACACGCCGGCGGTGCCGATGAGCGCCTGCAGGGCGATGCCCGGCAGGAACACCTCGAACAGGCCGCTGAGCGCACCGAGGAACAGGCCCTCAGCACCGGAGTAGACGAGCGTGAGCGGACCGCTCGGCTTCTGCTTGAAGATGATCACGAGCGACACGACGAGGCCCACCACGAGCCCGCCGATCAGCGCGCCGAGGAGCGGACCGCTCGGCGAAAGCCTGCCGAGGGAGTCGCGGACGAGCTGGGTCTGCGCCCAGACCGCCGTGAGCACGCCGATGACGAGCGCGACGCCGAGCGACATGCCGGTCTTGATGACGACGTCGTCGACCGTCATCGGACGGTCGGCGGAGGCGGTACCCATCTGCCCAGGGCCGTAACCCGGGACGCCGCCTTGGCCCTGCGGCTGGCCGTAGGGCTGGTCGAAGCCGACGTTCGGCCCGTACTGCCCGGTCGCGGCCGCGCCGCGCGGGAGATTGCGGAACGCCGGGTTGCTGCTGGAACGCACCTGTCCTCCTGGACTTTATGGCACCTTGCATCGGGTTCAACGACCGCGGCGGCTCGCTGGTTCCCGTTCGGGTAAAGCCAATTTTACTCATCACCCGCACGGGTGGGGCCACCCCCGTTACGGCCACCGTAGGCGATGAAGGTCACGACCGTTCACCGCAGGTCACCCGATGGTCTCTAGACAACTCCCCTGGTGACCCGCGAACCTTCACATCGCGTGTCCGGGAAGTGACCGAACGCGCGTCGGGGAGTTGTTCGATCAGGTGAACTGCGAAGACGCCGTTCAGGCGTCAGCGGGCACGTCGAAGGAGCCAACACACCATGGGGTGGATCTCACGCCCGCGCGCTCGCTGGCGCGCGGCCACCGGGCTGGTCGCGACCGCACTGCTCGGCGCACTCTCCGTAACCGCGATGGGGGCGACCCCGGCCGCCGCGGAGAACCCTCCTAAGCCGCCGGAGCACGTCGGGCACACGATCACTCTCAAGAACGAGCACACGGACTGGCTGGGCACCTACCAGGTGAACGGCAAGGACGTGTTCTGCGTCAGCTTCCACCTGAAGGCGCCGGACAGCAAAGAGGTATACAAGCCGGGCGACGAACTGCTGACGAAGTGGGGCACGAAGCTGCCCGCCGACGTCGCGGCCAACATCTCGTACTTGCTGCTGCGCTACGGCAACACCACGAACAACGACGAGGCCGCCGCACTGGCGCACCTCCTCCACTCGTGGACCGCGCCGTCGCGCACTCCCGGCGACACCGACCCGAGCCTGCCTAAGAAGGACGTCGCCTATCCCGAGGCCGACTACCTCAGTTTCCTCACGGCGGTTTCGCAGGCCGCGGCCGACGACGTGACCAAAATGAAGGCCGAAGCCGAAGCCAACCGCGGCCCGTGGACCGCGTCGGTCGCCGCGCCGAAGGGCGACCAGCACCTCGGCCAGCCCGCGACCTGGACGGTCACGGTGAAGAACTCCAAGGGCAAGGGCATCCCGGACGTTCCGGTGAAGCTGACCGCCACCGACGCGACGGTCGGCCAGGCGGACAAGCAAGCAGACGCGAAAAAGACGTCGGACTCCTCGTCCGGCAACTCCGCGCCGCAAGGCGCCCAGAAAGACAGCACGCTGAAGACCGACGCGAACGGCACCGTGACGGTGAAGGTCACGCCGACCGGCGACCAGCCGAAACTCGCCGCGTCCTTGTCCGCGCCCGCGGACAAGCCGACCGTGCAGAACCCGGTCAACCACAACGGCGAAGTGCAGAACGTCGTCGGCACCGGCGGTGAAAAGCAACTGACCGCGCAAGGCGTCGTCGCAGTCGCCAAGCCGGGCAAGGTGCAGGTCACCAAGACCGACGCCAAGACCGGCAAGGGCATCGGCGGTGCGACGCTGCGAATCACCGGCAAGGACCGCAAGAGCGCGGCCACCAGTCAGGACGGCAAGGCGCTCAACGGGCCCGACGGCCAGCCCGCCGTGGTCACCACCAGCGGCGACAACGGGACCGCGACCGTCGAGAACCTGTTGGCCCCGCAGGAGGTTTGCGTGGTCGAGGTGAACGCGCCGCCGGGCTACACCAACGCGTTCGACCCGAACAACCCGCCCGCCGCGTGCGGATCGCTGACGCCGGGCGGCACACTTGCGCTGACAGTGGCCAATACGCCGAACGAAGTGCCGCACGCGATTCCCGCCGGTGATCTGCCGGTGACGATGGCGAAGGGCACTGTCGAAACGAGCTTCTCCACGGGCGGCATCGCGGGTCTCGCGGCGCTGGTGCTCGTCGGTTCGGCGCTGGTCGGGTTCGCCGCTCGGCGGTCGGCCCGGCGGTAATCGAAAGCAGCAAGGGCAATGACCGGAAAAGGACGGCTGATCGGCGGGTTCGTGCTGGGCGCGGCAAGCGTGCTGGCAGTGGAACTCGCGACGGTCGTGATCAGTTCTCCGCCGACGACGGTGGTGGCCGGGAGCGCGTTCCCGGCCACCGCCGCCGTACCGGCTGCTTCCCCGCAACAAGTGGCTCCCGCGCCGCCGCCGTCGAGCAGTGCGGCGCCGCCTAGCAGTTCGGCCGCGGCACCGCCGCCTGCCGCGCCCGCGGAGCATCGGCAAGCTCCGGATCCGGGGCCGCAGGCGCCGGGCACGATCCGGCTGCCCGGCGGCGGGACCGCGGCGATGGTGCGCCAGGATCTCGGGCCGGGCAACACGCTTCCGGTGCCTTCGGACATCGGCCAGGCGGCGTGGTGGGGCGCGGATCTGGAAGCCGTCAGCGGCGCGAGCGTGTTCGCGGGCCACGTGAACTGGCGCGGCGCGACCGGCCCGTTCTCGGAACTGTGGAGCGAGCGCATCGGCGGCGTGGTGACGATCGTGGACCGCGCGGGCAAGACGAGCCGGTACCGGATTTCCCAGCTGGTCACCGTGCACAAGAACGATCTGCCGAGCCGCGCCGACGATCTCTTCGGGCAGGCCGGTCCGCATCGGGTGGTTTTGGTGACCTGCGGCGGACGCTGGATCGGCGGCAGCGACGGGTACGAGGAGAACCGCGTGGTGATCGCGGATCCGGCGTAAAGGTCCGCGCCGCCCGCGCGAGGGGTCCCCTCGTGCCCCCGCGAACCTGCGCGAAGGGTCCCCTCGCGCAGGTTTTTCGCCGTCTCCCTCCGCGCGAAAACCCGGCCCGACCTGCTGACCCCGCTCGTCGAGCTAAGTTACTTGCGAGTAACCTCACCCTGCCGCGTTGTGGTCAGGGCGGCGTCCATGCAGCAGAATGCCCATGGGTCCAGGCGGCGGCACGGCGGAGGGTGATGGAGATGGCGAAGTTCTTGGTGACGGGCGCGACCGGGTTGATCGGACGCCAGGTCACCCGGCAGCTGCTCACCCGGCCGGACGTGGAACGGGTCGCGCTCGTGGTGCGCGCGTCGTCGAGGGAGAAGCTGGCCGCGCTCGTCGACGCCTGGCCGCATCCGGACCGCGTGACGCTCGTGACCGGCGATCTCGGCGAACCGCTGATGGGAGTGTCCGAAACGGACCGGGAGGCGCTGCGCGGCGTCGACCACGTCATCCACCTCGCCGCGCTCTACGACATCACCGCCGACGACGAAACCAGCGTCCGGGCCAATGTGGACGGTACGCAGAACGTCCTCGACCTCGCCGCGGACCTCAACGCCGGCTGCCTGCACCACGTCTCGTCGGTCGCCGTCGCCGGCGACCACGAGGGACTGTTCACCGAGGACATGTTCGACGTCGGCCAGCGGCTGATCACGCCGTACCACCGCACCAAATTCGAGGCCGAGAAGCTCGTCCGGGAACAGCACGACGTGCCGTGGCGGGTGTACCGGCCCGCGGTCGTGGTCGGCGATTCGCAGACCGGCGAGATGGACAAGATCGACGGCCCGTACTACCTCTTCCCCGCGATCAGCAGGCTCGCCGGGCTGCCCGACGTCCCGTCCGCGGGCCCGGATCTGGGCGACACCAACGTGGTTCCGGTCGACTACGTCGCGAAGGCCCTGCTGGAACTGGTCGCCACGCCGGGTCTCGACGGCCGCGCCTTCCACCTCGTGAACCCCGAGCCGCAGCCGGTGGTGTCGGTCTACAACGCGTTCGCCCGTGCGGCCGGAGCGCCGACGATCACCGTGCAGCTCGGCGACAAGGTGTCGAAGGGAATCGTCGGGCTGGTCAAGCTCAGCGAGCACATTCCCGGGTTCACCATCGCCCGCGACGCGGTGCTGGAGCGGCTCGGCATTCCGCCCGTGCTGCTGGAAACGATGGCTTTCCCGTCGGTGTTCGCGTCCGCGGAAACGCGCAAGGCGCTGGCCGGCAGCGGTGTCGAGGTGCCCCGGCTCGACGAGTACGCCGCGACGCTGTGGCGCTACTGGCGCGAACACCTCGACCCGTTCCGCGCGCGCAAGCACGGTCCGCGCGGCGAACTGGACGGCCGCCGGGTGATCATCACCGGCGCGTCGTCGGGCATCGGACGGGCCACCGCGCTGAAGGTCGCCGCGGCGGGCGGGGTGCCGCTGCTGGTCGCGCGACGGCAGCACGAACTGGAAGAAGTGCGCGACGAGATCATCGCGGCGGGCGGCACCGCGTCGGTGTATCCGGCGGACCTCACCGACGAGGATTCGGTGCACAAGGCCGTGGACGCGATGCTCACCGAGCACGGCCGGATCGACATGCTCGTGAACAACGCCGGCCGGTCGATCCGGCGGTCGATCAAGCTGTCGTACGACCGGATGCACGACTACGAACGCGCGATGGCGATCAACTACTTCGGCGCGGTGCGGCTGATCCTGGCGGTCCTCCCGCACATGTCGGAGCGGAAATTCGGGCACATCGTGAACGTTTCCTCGATCGGCGTGCAGGGAATCGCGCCGCGCTTTTCCGCCTATGCCGCGTCGAAGGCCGCGCTGGACTACTTCTCCCGGATCGCGGCGACCGAAACGCACGGCGACGGAATCACCTTCACCACCATCCACATGCCGCTCGTGCGCACGCCGATGATTCGGCCGACCAAGATCTACGACGCCTTCCCCACGAAGTCGCCGGAGCAGGCGGCGGACATGGTGCTGAAAGCGCTGGTGCGGCGGCCGAAGCACATCGGCACCCCGGCGGGCCAGGCGATCGGGCTGACCTACACGCTCGCACCGGGGCTCACCGACGCGATCGCGTACCAGGGTTTCCGGATTTTCCCGGACTCCGCGGCGGCGGGCGGCAGCGGGAAACTGAAGATCGGCCGGGGCGACAAACACCTGTCCCGCGCGGCGATGGCGCTGGCCCGGCTGTCGCGCGGCTTCCACTGGTAGTGACGGCTTCGCGCGGCGGGTGAGGCCGTTCAGGCGAGATCGCCACGAAGAATCGACCCGGGGCGGTGATTCACCACTCCTGGCGGCACGCACGCCAGGTGCGCGGGTACGGTCGTGGGCATGGTTCCCGAGCGAGACAACGGCCTCCTCCCGCTGCGGCGCGAGTACACCGAAGCCTGGCGCGGCTTCGACCGCAACGAGGTGCGGCAGTACCTCGACCACCTCGAAGGTCAGCTGCACCGGCTGATCACCGACCGCGACGCGGCGGCCTCGCAGGTCGCCACGCTGTCGCGCGAACTCGAGGCGGCGCGCGGAGAGGTGTCGAAGCTGCAGTCCCGGGTCGAGGAGCTGCTGAAGCCGCCGGAGCGTCTCGAGGACCTGGACGAGCGGATGCAGCGCACCGTCACGCTCGCGCAAGCGCGGGCAGAGGAGATCACCAAGCGCGCACAGGTGGCGGCCGAGAAGCACTGGGCGTCGTCCACCGAGGCGTCCACGAAGCTGCGCGAGCGGTACCACCGCTTGGTCGAAGAGCTGGACAAGCAGGCTGAAGCGCTGCACTCGGAGCACGAGGCCGCGCTGAAGGAAACCCGCGCCGAAGTGCAGCGGCTGACGGTCGAGGCGGCGCAGCGCCGGGAACTCCTCGACAACGAGGCCGAGCGCAAGCGCCGCAAGATCGAGCGCGACTTCGACGCGAAGATCACCTCCGAGCGCACCGCGCACGAAAAGCTGATCACCGACCAGCGCACGGCCAGCAAAAACCAGGCCGAACGCCGCATCGCGGAAGCCACCGCTGAGGCGACCCGTCGCGTCGAGGAGGCGACGGCGGAGGCCAAGCGCCGGCTCGACGAGGCGACCACGCAGGCGGCCCAGCGCACCACCGCGGCGACGCGGAAGGTCGAGCGGCTCGCGGAGATCCGCGAACAGGCCCGCAAGAACCTGGCGATGGCCGACGAGGTGCTCGGCCGGAGCGAAGGTCTGCTGACGGCGCTGCCGTCGGAATCGGTGCTGCCTGCCGCTTCGAAGCTCGTTGGCGGGGACGACCCGGCGAAGCCGGACCCGTCGCCCGCGCCGGTGGAGTCGAAGGCTGCTCCGTCTCCGACGCCGAAGCCGAAGGCTGAGAACGGTTCTGCCGCGAAGGCCGCGACGGGGAACGGCTCGTCGGCGAATGGCGGCGCGGGCAAGGGCGGATCGACGGAAAACGCGGCTGGAAACGGCGCGAAGTCCGGGAACGGCTCGACCGGAAACGGCGCGAAGTCCCAGCCGCAGACGGCGGGCAAGCCGAGCAGCTGACCCGGGGCTCCCGAACCGCTGAGAACCAAGTCCGTGAAGGGCTCCTTGAGGGAATCAGATTCCCTCAAGGAGCCCTTCACGGACGTTCAGAGGTCTAAGAGGGCTACCTGCTCCGCGTTTGGCGCTAGGACCGAACCTCCCGCCCTCGCTGGGTTCTGCGGCCAAGTCCGTGAGGGCCACCTTCAGGGACTCTGATTCCCTCACGGACTTCAGCCGTCTGTGAGAGGTGCCTTCACGGGCTTGGATTCCCGCAAAAGCCCTTCACGGCGTGCAGGGCGGGAGCCCTAGACCGTCCGCGGCCAAGGGTTCGCCGACTCCAGCTCCGCCGCCAGCCCCAGCAGCAGCGGCTCTCCGCCGGGACGGGCGACCAGCTGCACGCACATCGCCAGGTCGTGGACCGGGTGCCGGGCGACCGGGACCGACAGCGCCGGGTATCCGGCCAGGTTCCAGGGGCCGGTGAACGACGCCACCCTCGACGACGGGACCGCGTTGGCCAGCCAGGATTCCCGGTGCCAGCGGCGGGCTTTCAACGGCAGCGTCGCCAAGGTCGGCGTCACCAGCACGTCGTGCGACTCGAAGAACTGGGCCGCGATCGCTTCCCATTCGTCGCGGGCCCGGTCGGTGACCAGGCGCGACGTCAGGCGGCCGAGGCCGACGTGGACGCGGGTTCGCGGTTGCAGGCGGGACCGGTCGAACGAGTCCGCGACCTGTTCAGCCGGGCCGGCGAACCAGCGGGCGACCAGGCCGCCCAGGGCGCGGAGCGGGTAAGCCGGGGTCGCGGAGACCACCTGGTGGCCGGATGAGCGCAGGAGATCGGCGGCCTGCTCGACGGCGGCGCGCAGGGGGCGCGGCAGCGGGGCGCGGGTGAACGGGACCTGGGTCGAGGTCGCGATTCGGTGCGGGCCCGGGGTCGCCGGGGTGGCCCAGTCCGGGCGGTCGGCCAGCACTGACATCAGGAGAGCGGCGTCGGCGGTCGTGGTCGCCAGCGGGCCGTGGGTCGAGAGGCCGAACCAGCCTGGGGTGTCTTCGCGGACCACGTCCCGGCCGGGTTTCAGGCCGACGATTCCGCACATTCCGGCGGGCAGGCGGATGGAGCCCAAACCGTCGGTGCCGTGGGCGATGGGGACCAAGCCCGCGGCGACCGCGGCAGCGCTGCCGCCCGACGAGCCGCCTGCGGTGAAGGCCGGGTTGTGGGGGTTGCGAGCGATGCCGTCCGGGTCGTCGCTGGTCGGGAAGATGCACAGCTCTGGCACGCGGGTCAGGCCGACGATCACGGCACCGGCTGCGCGCAGGCGGGCGGCGATCAGGCCGTCGGCGTCGGCCAAGGCGCGGGGGCCTGCTTCCGAGCCCCAGCCCATGTACTCGCCGGCGACCTCGGTGACGTCTTTGACCGCGACCGGGACACCGGCCAGCGGCAGCGAAGCCAGGTCCGGGCGGGCCGCGACTTCGGCGGCTTCGGCTCGTGCCTCAGCGAAGCGCACGCGGCGGAAAGCGCCGACGACGCCGTCCGCTGCCGCGATCCGGGCGAGTGCTTCTTCGGTCACCTGGACCGGGTCCAGCTCCCCTGCCCGCACTCCGCGAGCGATCTCTACCGCCGTCTGCGCCATGATCAGAACATTAGATCGCGCCGGCGCGCAGGGCATAGGCCACCGCGTGCGCGCGGTTGTTCAGACCGCATCGGGTCATCAAGCCGTACAGCACGTTCTTGACCGTCCGCTCCGAATAGCAGAGCTTCGTCGCGATCTCCTCGGTGCCGTAGCCCTCGGCGACCAGCCGCAGCACGTCGCATTCGCGCGAGGCCAGGCCGGACAGCGTGAGGCCGTTCGGTTCCAGCACGTCGCGGCGCATCCGCTGCACCTGCGCGAGCAGCGCGCCCTGCAGCCGCGGCGGCAGCGTCGCCGTGCCGTCTCCGGCGGCCAGCACCGCCGCGACCAGTTCGCCGCCGCCGGTTTCGCGGCGCGGCAGGATCGCGACGACGCCGCATTCGACGGCCGTCATCAGGTCGCTCTCGCGGAAATGGTCGACGACGATCACCAGATGCGGCCCGGTCAGCTGCTCGGACTGCCTGCCGAGCTCCCGCACCTGCGACAGCACCCGGTCGGTCACGTGCTCCTCCATCACGAGGACCACGTCCGCCTGGCTCGCCGCGTCCTGGCCGAGCAGGACCAGCTCCGGACGCGAACCCAGCAGGCTCGCGGCTCCGGCCCGGGTGATCGGGTCCGAGGCGAGCACTGCGACCTTGACGAGCTTCACGATTACCCCTCCCACATTGCCTGGACGCAGTGTGTCGGGCGAGACTTCACGTTTTCTGGCGCGCTCGTGAAGGCTGGTGAAGAAAACCGGAGTTACCGCAGTTCAGCGGCCTCTTTTCGGGTCTTCGGCGGAGATCTCGCGGAAGGCTTGTGCCGCCCGGTCGAGGCATTCGGGCATCCGGTCCAGCGCGGTCGACCACTCCCGTTTGGCCTCCCGGTAGGCCGCCCGCGCCGCCGCGGGCCAGCCGGCCACGTCGGGCTCCACTGTGGACTCCAGCTCGGCGAGCACCGCGCCGAGGTCGCCGGTCGTCCGGCGGATCCGGGACAGCACCTCGGCGGCCTGCTCGAAGCCGGGATCGCCGCTCATCGCCGGTCGGCGCACCGCAAGCGCTCATTTGAGCACTCGGCGGCCGGAGACGCGGCGGCACCGCGCGCGACGTCCGCGAGATCTGCCAGACTGCCCAGAATGCGATCGAACTGCTGCTCCCAATCGTTCATCGCCTGGCCGAACCGGACCGACGCCTCGCCGCGCCACGACGCCTGCAGCGCCGCCATTTCGCTGTTCACCGCGGCGAAACAGGCGTTCGCGGCGTCGATCGCCGCCTCGAACCTCGCCGCTTGTTCGGGCAGGCCCGCCGGGGCCGGAACCGGGTCCACGCCTCCTCCTCACCGTTCGCACGTCCCGACCGCGATCGAGCGCGCGGGTTCCTCATCGAGGCTGCCGCAGGGATTCCCGTCCGGAAACCGGGGCGCGGACCGGATGCCCCTTTGTCACGGGAGGTGTGCCTGCCGGACCGCCCGGCCGGTTTGCCCGGCGTTCACCGGCGGGCCGCCCGCGCGACGCTGTCTACCGGACAATTCGCTGGACAAGACCGGCAAAAGCAACCTGGGGCGGTCCCGCCACGTCACCTTTTCGGCGTAAGCTCACCAGAGGCATCCGGCGTGTGACGATCCGTCAGCGCGTGAAGGGAGACCGATGTCGGCATCCGGCGGCGTCCCGGCGCCGGAAATCCAGCTGCTCGGACCGGTGCGAGCCTGGCTCGGCGACCGGCAGCTCGACCTCGGTTCCGCTCATCGGCGCACAGTCTTCGCGGTGCTCGCCTTCTCCCCGAACCGCACGGTCTCCCGCGAAGTGCTCATCGACGCGGTGTGGGGCGACGCGCCCCCGGCCAGCGCGCAGGGGAGCATCTACACCTACATCTCCGGTCTGCGCCGCGTCCTCGAACCGGGCCGCCGCAAAGGAGCCGAATCGCGGCTGATCGCCTCCACCGGGTCCGGCTACTCGCTCTGCATCGAACCGGAGCAGATCGACGTCCACCGCTTCAGCGCGCTGCGCGACCTCGGCAACCGGCTGCTCGCCGAGGGACGCCGGGCCGAAGCGCGGAGCGTGCTCGACGAGGCTCTCGCGGAGTGGGACGGCACGCCGCTGCAATGCCTGTCCGGTCATTACGCCACCGCGCAGCGGGTGCGGCTGGAGGAGCTCCGGCTGGCCACTGTCGAACGCCGCGCCGAGCTGGCGATGGACTCGGGCGAGTCCGCCGGGCTCGTCACGCAGCTCGGCGAACTCGCCGCGGACCATCCGTTCCGCGAGCCGCTGCACGGTCTGCTCATGCGAGCGCTTGACCAGGCGGGCCGGCATCACGAGGCGCTCACCGTTTACACCGAGCTGCGCGAGCGGCTGGTCGAAGCCTCCGGCACCGAGCCGGGGCCGGCGCTGCGAGAGCTTTACGAGAAGCTGCTGGCTGCCGACGAGGCGGTCACGCCCACGCCGGTCACTAAGGTTCCGCGCTTCCCGTTGCCGGTGCTGCCGCCGCGCCCAGCGACGTTTGTCGGGCGCGAGAACGAGCTTCAGCTGCTTAACGAGGCCGTCGCCGGTCTCGGCGGCGGCCTCGGCCGTTCGGTGTGGGTCAAGGGCGAACCGGGGATCGGCCGGACCGCGCTGCTGGCCGAAACCGTCGCGCTGGCCCACGAAACCGGCTACACCGCGCTGTTCGCCGCGGCCGATTCGCTCGACCAGGGCTTTGCCTTGCGTCCGTTGCTGGACGCGCTCGGCGTGCACACGCGTGCCTCGGATCTGCGCCGCGCGGAACTGGCGGTGGCGCTCGCCGAGAACCCGGAGCTGGACCCGGTCGAGGGCATTCTCGGGCTGGTCCGGAAGCTCTGCGCGGACGGTCCGCTCGCGCTCGTGGTCGACGATCTGCAGTGGGCCGACGAAACCACGCTGCAGGTGTGGCAGCACCTCGCCCGCGAGACCCGGCGGCTGCCGCTGCTGCTCGTCGGAGCGAGCCGTCCGCTCCCCCGCTCGGCCGCGCTCGAAGCGCTGGCCGCCGATCTGTCGTCCGGCGCGACGTCGCTGCTGCGGTTGGAACCGTTGCCGGACAACGAGATCCGGAAGATCTCCGCCGACCTCACCGGCGCGCCGCCGAACCGGATGTTCTCGATTCTGCTCGGCCATGCCGCCGGAAATCCGCGCTACGCCACCGAAATCGTCGAAACGCTGCTCGCCAATTCGATGATCCTGCTCGACGGCGCGCACGCGATCGTGGACGGTTCCTCGTGCCGTTCGATCCCGTCGCCGCTCGGGTCGCGGATCACGCTGTACCTGATCTTCCTCTCCAGCTCTGCGCGAGATCTGTTGCGCTGGGCTGCCTTGCTGGGCAAGGAATTCTCGCTCGCCGACATCGCGATCGCCACCGAGCGCGCGCCGACCGCGCTCGTTGCCGCGGTCGAGGAGGCACTCACCGCGGGAGTGCTGGTCGAGTCCGGCGATCTGCTCGCGTTCCGGCATCCGTTGCTGCGCCGCGTGTTGTACGAAAAGACGCCCGCCGCGATGCGCGTCGCACTGCACCGGCAGCTGGCCGAGGCGCTCGATGGTGCGGGGGCGGGCGCGGAACGCGTCGCCGAGCAACTGGCCGCCGCACCCGCGCAGGTGGATCCGTGGGTCGCGAACTGGCTGGTCGAGCACATCGGCACGGTCGCCGCGCAGTCCCCGCGGATCGCGGTGGACCTGCTCAAACAGGTGGTCAAACAGGCCGTGCTGCCCGCCGAAGCGCGCGAGCCGCTCACCGCCACGCTCGCCCGGCTGCTGTTCTGGCTCGGCCGCGAGCCGGAGGCGGAGGCGCGGTCGGTGGTCGCGCGCACCAAGGACAGCAGGCAGGCCGCGGAAATGCGCTGGATCCTCGCCTACATCTATTACCGCCGTGGCGAATTCGCCGAAGCCTCCTCGGAAGTCCGCCGTACGCTGGCCGATCCGAAGGTGCCGGAGATGTGGCGCGGGCGGCACGAAACGTTGCGCGCGACCATCGAGCGGTTCGCCGTCGATCATCAAGCGGCCGAACCGGATCTGTCCGAACTGGGCGTGCTGGACGGCCTCGACAACGATGCCGACCTGAGCACCGCGCGACGGCTGGCCGCGACCCGCGCGGTGCCAGGGGAAATGCACCTGGCCGGCGCGGTGCACTACTACTGGCGCGGTCGCTGGGGCGAGGCTCTCGCCGAACTCGACACGGTCATCCGGGGCGGGGCGGAAACCGCGTCGTATGTGTTGCGCAGCCCGGGATCGGCGTTGCTGGTACACGGTGTCGGCGCGCTGATCGCGAGCCACCGGGACGAGCCGGAAGAGGCACGCGCGCATCTCGACGCGGCAGCCCGGCACCAGTTCCCGCACGGTCTCGAACCGAACGGCGGCGACTACCTGCTCGCCGCCCGCGCCCAGCTCGCCGAGCTGGAAGGCGACCCGGAAGCCGCCCTCGCCGAGCTGCTGCCATTGCTGGAGCAGAGCTATCCGCCCGCGGCGCGCCAGCAGTGGCTGCCCGACCTCGCCCGGCTCGCCATGCAGCTCGGCGACCAGCCGCACGCGTTCCGGGCGTTGCGGCTGATGGGCGACACCAGCGGGTACGACACTCCGCCGTCGCACACCGCGGCCTCCGCGCACTGCCGGGGCCTGGTCACCGCGGATCCGGACGCGATCCTCGGCGCGGCCACGCACTACGAGGCCGCCGGACGGATGCTCAAGCACGCTCGCGCCAGCGAGGACGCCGCGATCCTGCTCGCCGAGTACCGCCGTCTCGACGAGGCGCGCACGGCTTTCCTCGCGGCACTCACCAGCTACACCTCGGTCGGCGCGGCTTGGGACGTGCGGCGGGCCGAGACGCGGATGCAGCCGTACGGCATCCGGCGGGCCAGTCCGGTCCGCGCGCGTGCGGCAGGAGAGTGAACCGGGTGGACTCGCGTCCATGATCGAGGCGGTAAACTCGGCCAACACGGCGAATGGAACGGCATGCCAGGGGATTTGCGGGTGACGGTGCTCGGCCCGTTGCGCGCCTGGCGCGGGACGACCGAAATCTCGCTCGGACCCGCGCGGCAGCGGGCGGTCTTCGCCATGCTGGCGGTCGCCGCCGGACGGCCGGTGCCGCGCGCCGAGCTGATCGCCGGCGTATGGGGCGAGTCGCCGCCGGCCAGTGTCGAAGGCAGCGTGCACACCTACATTTCCGGGCTGCGCCGCGCGCTGGAACCCGAACGCACCCGGTGGTCCGCCTCGACCGTGCTCGGGTCCGGTCCGGCTGGCTACACGCTCGACCTCGCGCCGGAAGCGCTGGACGCGGCGAAGTTCGAGCAGCACCGGGAGGACGGCAAACGCGAGGCCGAGGCCGGGGCGCACAACCGCGCGGTGGCCGATTTCAGCGCCGCGCTCAAGCTGTGGCACGGCGAAGCGCTGTCCGGCGTGCCCGGCAATTTCGCCGAACGGCATCGCGCGTACCTGGCCGAGCTGCGGCTGGACACCCTGGACCGAGCTGCCCGCAGCAGGCTGGAAATGGGCGGCCACCAGGAGATCATCGCCGAGCTGACCGCGCTCACCGCCGAATATCCGCTGCGCGAATCGTTGCGGGCCTCGCTGATGCTCGCGCTTTACCGCAGCGGACGGCATTCCGACGCGCTCGACGTGTTCCGCGACGCGCGCAGCACAATCCGCGCGGAGCTGGGCGTGGAGCCCGGGCCGGGGCTGCGCGAGCTGCACCAGCGCGTGCTCGCTGAGGACCCGGCGCTGGATCTGCCGCGACCGTCGGTGCCCGAGCCGGTGGTGCGTGCGCCGCGGGATCCGTTGCTCGGCCGGGAAGCCGAGGTCGGCAAGCTGCGCCAGCTGCTCGACGGGGTCCGCGCGGGCCGGGGCCGGGCGGTGTGGATCGAGGGCGAGGCCGGGATCGGGAAGTCGGAGCTGCTGGCGCATGCGTTCGGCGACGCAGGCGGCTTGCAGGTCGCCTGGGTCGCCGCGGACGAGCTGAGCATGCGGTTTCCGTTGCAGGTCATGCACGAATGCCTGGCGATCGACCCGCATTCGCCGGATCCGCGCCGCGCGCGCGTCGCGCTGAGCAGCGAGGAACCGGTGCGGCGCGTCGGCGACCCGGTGCTGGATTCGGTCGACCGGCTGCTGGCCCTCGTCGACGAACTGTGCGCCGAATCGCCGCTGCTGCTCGTGGTGGACGACCTGCAATGGGCGGACGAGTCGAGCGTGCTGGTGTGGCATCGGCTGTCCGCGGCTGCCCGGCAGTTGCCGTTGCTGCTGGTCGCCGCGACGCGACCGGCACCGGAGCGGCCGGAGATGACCCAGCTGCGCCGCGGCGTCGAGACGCGCGACGGCATCGTGCTCGACCTCGGCCCGCTCGGCGAGGACGACGTCCTGTGCCTCCTGCAGCGGCAGATCGGCGCGGATCCCGGACCGCGGCTGCGGGACCTGACCGCGCGCGCCGGCGGCAATCCGTTGTACCTCAAGGAAATGCTGGACGCACTGGTGCATTCGGGCGCGGTCGAGCAGCGCGACGGGCTCGCCGACGTCCCGGATCCGCTGCGGTTCGAGCCGCCGGAATCGATCGTCGCGGCGGTCAACCGGCGACTGGAGCTGCTGCCCGAGCAGACCCGGCACGTACTGGGCTGGGGCGCGATTCTCGGCATGGAGTTCGCGGTCGGCGACATCGCGGCGGTACTCGGACAGCGGCCGTCAGACCTGCTCGGCCCGCTTGAAGCGGCCGTGGCGGACAACATCCTGCTCGACACCGGAACTCAGCTCGCGTTCCGGCTTCCCTTGCTGCGCCAGACTTTGTACCACCATCTGCCGCCGGAAACCCGGGCCGCGCAGCATCGCCAGGCGGCCGAAGCGCTGGCCAAGATCGGCGCGCCGGTGAAGCGGGTCGCCGAGCAGCTCGTGGCTGTGCCGTCCACTGTGGACCCGTGGGTGCTGGACTGGCTGGTGGAGCACCAGAGTGCGGTGTCGAACCGGGCTCCGCTGATCGCGGTCGAGCTGCTGGAGCGCGCGCTGGCCGGGATCGAGGACGATGATCCGCGCCGCGAGCCGTTGCTGGTCGCGCTGGTACGGGTGTTGTTCCGGCTCGAGCGAGGCCCGGAAGACCTTGCGCTGCAAGCACTTGAAGTGTCCCGCGATCCGGACAACGCGGCGGAGATGCGGCACGTCGTGTCCGCGATGCGGTTCCGCCGGGGCGACGTGCGACTCGCGGTGGAAACGCTCGGGAATCCGGCGGAGGACCCGGGAGTTCCGGAACTGTGGCGGGTCAAGGGCCGCCATCTGCTCGCCAATTTCCGGCGCGGCGGGCTCGACGACCTCGATGTCGCCGAAAGGAACGCGCATCACGCCCGGGCCGAGGCGAACGGCGACGGCTACCTCACCGCGCACGCGCTGCAGACGTTGTGGCTGGTCGATTCCGTGCGGCGGCATCACGCCAACGCACTGAAACACGTGGACGAAGCGATCGCGGCCGTCGGCGACGAGCACGAACTGGCGGATCTGCATTTGGACCTGCTGGACAACCGCGTCTTCACGCTGCAGAACCTCGACCGGCTGGACGACGCGAACCGCACGCTGCAGGAAGCCGCCGAGGTGACGCGGCGGCACAGCATGCCGAGCGGGTTGCAGGTTTCCGTCGCGGTGCACCGGTATTGGGAAGGCCGGTGGGACGAAGCGCTGGTGGAGCTGGACACGGTGACCGAGGACGGTCCGGCGATCACCTTCTTCGGCCTGCGCGAACCGGGTGCCGCCGCGCTGCTGCTGCACGGGGTCGCGGCGCTCATCGCGGCACGGCGGGGCGAACGCGCGCAAGCGGCCGCGCTGCTGGACGCGGCGGAGGAACACGCGCCCGCGACGAGTGCCGAACGGGAGAGTTTCGACTTTTTGCTTGCCGCGCATGCGCTTGTCGCCTATCAGCGGGGTGATCTGCAGAAGGCGATCACGGTGTTCGAGCCGATCCTGAACCCGACGTACGCGCAGATGATGTTGCGGCATCAGTGGTTGCCGCAGTTCGCGCAGATCGCGTTGGCGGCGGGCGACCGGGCGGCGGCGGAGCGGGCGCTGGCGGTGTGTGTCGAAGAGGCGGAGAAGGAGCTCGAACCGGCGCGGGCGTTCGCGGCTGCGGAATGGTGCCGCGGATTGCTGGACGAGGATCCGGAGCCGGTGCTGCGGACCGTGGAGCATTTCCGGGCAGTGGGGCGGAAACCCGAGCTGGCCAGTGCGTTGGAGGACGCGGCGGTGTTGCTGGCCCGGGTGGGTCGGCTGGACGCCGCGCAGGCCGCGTTCGATGAGGCAGCTTCGCTGTACACGGAGCTTTCGGCGGCGTGGAATCTGGAGCACGCGGAGACGCGGTTGCAGGCGGTCGGCGTGCAGCGTGGCGCTTCGCTGGCGTCGGCGCGGCCCGAGCACGGGTGGGAATCGCTGTCGACGCTGGAGGTCCGTATCGCGCGGCTCGTCGCCGCCGGCCGGTCCAATCCGGAGATCGCGACGGAGCTGCGCCTGCCGCGACGGACGGTCCAGGCGCACGTCGTGCGGTTGCTCGGGAAGCTGGACGCACCGTCGCGCAGCGAACTGGCGACCACCGTGGCGCGACGGACGGGTTGACTAAAGTCGGGGGTCGCTGGAGACGGTCGGCAGGGGCGGGCAACCCGGGCGAAACGGCAGAGTTCCGGCATGCGCTTCCGAACCGTCCTCGCCGCCGCTCTCCTCGTCACCGCCTTGGGTTCCGCGCCCGCGGCGGCCGAATCCGCGGTCACCTTCGAGCTTCCCACGCCGTCCGGGCCGCACGCGATCGGCGAACGCGACGTCCACCTCGTTGACCAGGCTCGGAACCGGGAGCTGATGGTCAGCGTCTGGTATCCCACTCGGCCCGGCTCCGGTCCGAAGGCGCGGTATCTGCCCGCGCAGGCCGCCCCGTACTTCGATCAGGGCGCGGCGCCGGCGTTGGGGCTGCCGACCGGCAAGGTCGACTGGGCGGCCGTCGAGACGCACGCCCGGGCGAACGCGCCGGTGCAGGGACGGTGGCCGGTGGTCGTGTACTCGCCGGGCTGGGCGTCGTTGCGGGCGCTGGGCAGCGCTACCGCCGAGGATCTCGCCAGCCGCGGGTACATCGTGGTGACCATCGACCACACCGGCGAGGCGCCGTTCGTCGTGTTCCCCGACGGGCGCGTGGTGTTCTCTCAGGGGAGCAAAGACCTGGTCGCCGGGATGCGCACGCGGGTCGCGGATGTCCGGTTCGCCCTTGACCAGCTGCCGGGCATTCCCGGGCTCGGCCAGTCGATGGACCTGAGCCGGGTCGGGGCGATCGGGCATTCGTTCGGCGGGGACACCGCCGCAGAGGTGTCTACAGTGGACTCCCGAGTGGACGCCGCGGCCGATCTGGACGGTTGGCTGGCTTATGACGTCGATGGCAAGCAGCTCACTCGCGCCGGCGCGGAGGGGGTGTCGCGGCCGGTGCTGCTGATGGGGTCGTCCGGCAGCACCAGCGACGGGCAGGCGCGCAGCCATCGGACGTCGCCCGCGTGGAAGTCGTTGTGGGAGCACACTTCGGCGCCGAAGCAGGACATCACCCTGGCTGCGGCGATGCACTACAGCTACACGGATGTCCAGTGGTTCCTGCCGAAGCTGGCGCAGCGGGTCGCCGTTGATCCGAAGGTGCAGCAGACGCGGATCGGAACTATTGATCCTCGGGTGAGCATCGCGGTGCAGCGGTCCGCGATTGCCGGGTTCTTCGGGCGTTACGTCTCGTGAGTTAGGCCCGGGTCAAGCCGGTCGAGATGCTGCGCACCAGGTTCCGGCCGAGCAGCAGGAAGAGGATGATCACCGGCAGGACGCCCAGCGTCGCGCCGGTGAGCATCAAGGCGTAGTCGGTGAAGTAGCCGCTGGCCAGCTGGGACAGGACTACCTGCACGGTCGGCGTTTGCGCCGGGTCGAGGACTACCAGCGGCCAGAAGTAGTCGTTCCACGCGCCGAGGAAAGTGACCATGGCCAAGACAGTCGCTTGTGGACGGATCGCCGGGACTGCCACGTGCCAGAACGTGCGCAGGATCGACGCTCCGTCCACAGTGGCCGCGTCGACCAGGTCCTGGTCGATCGAACCCTCGCACGCCTGGCGCATCCAGAACACACCGAACGCGCTCACCAGCGCGGGCACGATCACCGCTTCGAGGCGGCCATACCAGCCGAAATCGCTCACCACCAGGTAAAGCGGGACGACCCCTAGCTGCGCGGGCACCATCGCCGAGCCGACCACGAGGAGGAACAGCGTGTTGCGGCCGCGGAACCGGAGCCGGGCGAAGGAAAAGCCGGCGAAGCTGGACAGGACCACATTGGACACCATCACCGTCGTCGCGACGATCAGCGAATTGCCGATCGCCAGCCAGAAATCGACAGTGGTGAAAACGCGCTGGATGTTGTCGAAAAGGTGGCCGCCGGGCAGCAGCAGCGGCGAGGTCTCCCCGATCGCCGCGTTGTCCCGAGTGGACACCACGAACGACCAGTACAGCGGAAACAGCGACGAGGCGACCAGCCCCACCAGCACCGCGTACACCCAGCCCCCGGCCCGGCCCCGGCGGATCACGGCGCGCCCACGAACCGGCGCACCAGCCGGTAGTTGAAGACCGCGAACACCAGGCAGATCAGGAACATCACCCAGGACAAGGCCGCCGCGTATCCGGCGTCGAATTTGCCGAAGCCTTTTTCGTACAGGTACATCGTGAGCGTTTGGAACTGCCGGTCGTTGCCGCCCGCGCCGCTATTGCCGGTGGCGTCGAACAGTTGCGGCTCAGCGAACAACTGGAGCCCGTTGACCGTTCCCGCGACCGCGGTGAACGCAATCGTCGGGCGGATGCCGGGCACGGTGATCGACCAGAACGACCGCCACCGCGAAGCACCGTCGAGCGCGGCGGCCTCGTACAGATCCTGGGGCACCGCTTGCATCGCGGCCAGGTAGATCAGCGCGTTGTAGCCGGTCCAGCGCCACATCACCATGCTCGCGACCGCGAGATGCGACGACCATTGATGCGACTGCCAGGAGACCGGCGGCACCCCGAACCAGCCGAGCACCTCGTTGACCACGCCGTAGCCCGAGCTGTACAGCTGCGCGAACACCAGCCCGACGGCGACCACGGACACCAGGTTCGGCAGCAACAGCCCGGCCCGCCACCAGGTTGCCGCCCGCAGCGGCCGGTTCAGCAGGGCGGCGATTCCGAGCGCGAGGAAGAACTGCGGGATCGCGGCGAGCAGGAAGATGCTGACGGTGTTGAACAGCGCGTTGTAGAACCGTGGGTCACCGAACAGCTCGACGTAATTCGCGAAGCCGAGACCGCCTTCCGGACCGGAAAGCAAATCCCACCGGTGCAGCGAAACCCACGACGTGTACAGCAGCGGGAAGGCGCCGAACACTCCGAAAAGGACAAAGAACGGCAGGATGAAGACGTAGGGGGTGAGCTTCCGGTCCACGACAGCTACTTGATCGCGTCGCGGCCCATCCGGACCGCGTCGGCCCACGCCTGCTCGACGTTCTCGCTCCCGTCCTCGATCCGGCCGAGCGCGCGGCCGAATTCGGGACGCACGTCAGCGTCGTGCAGGCCGCGGTAGTTCGGCCGCAGCTTGTCCGCCGACGTCGCGTAGATCTGGCCGACCGGCGCGTTCGAGAAATAGGGATCGGTGTGGGCGATGACCTGCGGGTCCTGATACACGCTCGGCTCGCTCGGCAGGATTCCGTCGGAAAGGAAAAGCCGTTTCTGCTGCGCGGGCGCGGTCAGCCACTGCGCGAGATCGTAGGCTTCCTTCGGGTGCGCGCTCTGCTTCGGCACGGCGAGGAAGGAACCGCCCTGGTTGCCGCTGTTGCCCGGCACGGTCGTGACGTCCCATTTGCCGCTGACCGCGTCGCCGCCGGCTTCCTTGATCTGCGTGAGCATCCACGCCGGACACGCGATGGTCGCGAAACTTCCCTGTTTGATCGCGACGTTCCAGGCTTGCGTATAGGTGGTCGCGCCCGCCGTTTCGTGGGCTTGCGCGAGGCCGCCGGACAACTGGAACGCGTTGTGCACGCTGGGATTGCGATCGGCGATGTAGGAATCGTCCTTGGCGGAGAAGTAGTTCTCCGGCGACTGGTTGAGCATCGCGGTGTAGACGGTGCCCGCCGAATCGGCGAACTTCACCTTCGGGAGCTTTTCGGTGAACCGGGCGGCGGTCCGCGCGTAACCGGCCCAGTCTGGCATCAGCTCCGCGACGGCCTTGCGGTCGGTCGGCAATCCGGCCTGCTGGAACAGATCCCGGCGATAGCACATCGCGAGGCTGCCCATGTCGGTGCCGAGCCCGAACACGTAATCGCCCGAGGTGCCCTGCGCCCACTTCCACGACGCCCATTGCTGCTTCAGCTTGTCCGCGCCGAAGTCGGCCAGGTTGACGAATTTGTCCTTGGCCCGGATGTACTTCGGGATGTACTGCTCCTCGACCGCGACGACGTCGGCCGCGCCGCGCCCGGCCGCCAGCTGCGTGGCGAGGCTCTTGAAATGCGTGTCGAAATCGGTGACCCGGCTGCGGATCTCGACGTTCGGATGATCTTTCTGGTACTGCTCGAACAGCGGCGCGTAACCGAACTCGCCGAATGTGGCCACGCTGAGCGTGATCTTCCCCGAGGACGCGGCGGAACCGCACGCGGCCGCCAGTAACAGGAATGCGGCGGCGAGCGCGGCAACGGCCGGGCGCCGGGTCAGCTTTCGCACGTGGTGAGCATCCTTTAAATCACTCCGGCGCGCAGCGCGTAGGCGACGGCGTGCGGACGGTTCCGCAGCTTGAGCCGGTTCGTCATGCCGTAGATCACGTTCTTCACGGTCCGCTCCGAGTAGCAGAGCTTGTTCGCGATTTCCGCGGTGTCCCAGCCCTCGGCCATCAACCGCAGCACGTCGACCTCGCGCGGCGACAGGTTGGTGTGGTCGCCGCCGCGGCGCAGGGTCTCGGCCTGGTGCAGCAGATCCCGCATCGAGGTCTCGCGCCCGGAAGCGGCGGCCACGATGCTGCGCACCAGCTGGTCGCCGCCGATCGCGTCGCGCGGCAGCACCGCGGCGACGTGCCAGGCGGCCAGCTCGGCCAGATCGTCGGCATCCACGTACCCGGCGATGAACACGATGGCCGCGGGCGTCTCCGAAGCCGCCGCCCGCAGCGCCGCCTTCACCTCGCGCGTGACGCGGTTCGCGGCGAACACGAGCACCGCGGCTTCACCGCGCTGCTGGCCCGGCATCACCCGCACCTCGCGGCGCGTGCGCAAATGGTCGATGAGGCCCGCGAGAGTGATCGGGTCCGAAGCCCATGCCGCAACCTTGACCTGATTCATCGCTGCCTCCCCGGTGCAGAGCACTCGCCTGTCGTGTTCCAGCAGTGTGCCCACTGCGGCTTCACGAAATCTCTAGTCGGGACGCGCTCATTCTTCACAGCGTGAAGTTGGGCCCGCCGGTGGGGTTCGGTTACCGTCACGGAGACCGGTCCGGACATGCAGAGGAAATGATGAAGGCGCACGCACGACCCCGCTGGATCACCGCAGGCGCCGTCAGCGGCTTGACGCTCATATGTGCACTTTCCGCTTGTTCCGGGGATCGTTCCGTTTCCGGAACAGCAACGCCTACTCCGCTCACCGCACCCAGCGCGGGGAGTTCGCCGCAAGCCGCTCCACCTGCGTCAACGTCGCCTTCGCAGACTGCGCCGGGACAGCTGGCGTGCGCGGCCGCAGTGTCGTCGATGGATCCGCGGGCGCGCGTGGCGCAGCTGGTGGTCCCGGGCGTCAACGCGGGCGACCCGGCGGGCGTCGCGGACCTCGTGCGGAGGCAGCAGGTCGGCGGGATCTTCGTGGGCGACAAAAAGACCACGCTGTTGCAAAATGGCGCGCTCGACAGCGTCCAGCGAGCCGCGAAGATCCCGGTTTCGGTCGCGGTCGACGAGGAGGGCGGACGCGTGCAGCGCATCGACGACCTCGACGGCTCGCTCCCGAGCGCGCGGCAACTCGCGGCCTCGAAGACACCGGACGAGGTGCGCGCGATCGGCGAGCAGCGCGGCAAGCAACTGCGCGCACGCGGGGTGACTGTCGACTACGCACCGGACGCGGACGTGAGCGACGAACCCGACGACGCGGTGATCGGCGACCGTTCGTACAGCCCGGACCCGGAAAAGGTCCGGCAGTACGCAATGGCCTTCGCCGAGGGCCTGCGCGCGGGCGGCGTGCAGCCGGTGCTCAAGCATTTCCCGGGCCACGGCCACGGATCCGGCGATTCCCACCGGGGAACCGTCGTCACCCCGCCGCTCGGCCAGCTGCGCCGGGTTGATCTGGTGCCCTATCGCGATATTTCGGAGTACGGCCAGGTCGGGGTGATGGTGGGGCACCTGGAGGTCCCGGGGCTTACCGGGGACGAGCCCGCGTCGCTGGCGCCGGAGGCGTATCGGTTGCTGCGCAACGAGTTCCACTTCACCGGGCCGGTGATCACCGACGACCTGGGCGGGATGAAGGCGATCACGGACCGGTTCGCGTTGCCGGATGCGGTGCTGAAGGCCTTGCAGGCGGGGGCCGACCAGGCGTTGTTCTCTTCTGGGCACAACGACGTAGGGGCCGTGGTGGATCGGCTTCAGCGGGCGGTGGAGAGCGGGGAGCTGCCGGCGGCGCAGGTGACGGCTTCGGTGGAGCGGGTGTTGGCGGGTAAGGGGTTTTGCCGTCCTTGACCTGGGTCGGGTGCCGAGTAGCGTCGGAGCGTGAAGCCGATTCTGCTGCTCGACGTGGACGGGCCGCTGAACCCCTTCGCGGCGGATATCCCGCCGCCCGGCTTCGTCGAATACCAGTGGCGTGCTTCGCGATGGCGGCGGAAGGCCGGGCGACGGGCCTGGCTCAATCCGGCGCACGGGACTGCGCTGCTCGCTCTCGCCGAGCGGACCGGCGCCGAGCTGGCGTGGGTGACCTCATGGGAAGACGAGGCCAACGCCACCGTCGGCCCGGCGCTCGGGTTGCCCGCGCTTCCCGTGGTCGGCGTGCGCGCCTACGAGCAGCACCCGGACTGGAAGTACGGCGCGGTCGGCCGCTTCGCGGCGGGGCGGCCCTTGGCGTGGCTCGATGACGACTTCGATCTGTTCCCCAGCGCCCGGCAGCGATTCCTCGAACGCCGAGGACGCCTCGCGACCGCTTTGATCCCGGTCCATCCTGCTGTGGGCATAGGTCCGGACCATCTCGCTACTGCGGAAACCGCCCTGCGGCAAGGCAAATCCTGACTCACTCCTGGAGCTGGGCCAGCGCCGCAGCAGCACTCACCGTCTGTGGATGGTCCTCCCCCAGCACCCTTCGACACCTCGGCAGCAGGTCCTCCAACACTACGAGCGCCGAAGCCCGGTCGCCCAGCCGGAGGTGGATCTGCACCAGATTCCCGGTAGTCCGCAAGGTGCCCAGCGCATCCGGCCCCAGGGCACGGCGGGTTCGGGCCAGGACGTCCTCCGTCTGGTCGCGGGCGCGTTCGTATTCGTTCAGCCCCATGTACGCGACGCACAGATTGCTCGCGACGACCAGCGTCAGCGGATCGTCCTCGCCCAGGGCACGGCTCGCCCGGGGCAGGAGGTCGGACAGCAGGTCGCGCGCCTCGGCGTGCTCGGTGATACCGATCAGGCAACCGGCCAGGCGGTTGGCGGCGGCGAGGGTGTCCGGGTGGTCCTCGCCCAGCGCCGTGGTCCATTCGGCGTGAATGAGCCGTCCCAGGGCGGCACCGGGCTGAGCTTGGCCGGAGACGAAGAGGTAGCGCAGCACTCGGATGAGCAGCGCGCGGTACTCCGGTGGTTCGTGGCTGCGGAAATCGCCAGAGGCGGCCGCCATCCGGATGGCGTTGGCGACGCGGCGGTATTCGGGCCACGATTCCTTCAGGTCGGGATCCCGGTCCAGGTCGAAGGGGACCTCAGGGACCGAGAACGGCGGCAGCACCGGATACGGCGGAGGTTGTGCGCGGTCCCAAAGCGAAGCGGGAGCGCCCTCCAGCAGGGTGGCCGGGCAGCCGCGTTCGTGGAAGAGATCGCAGCCGGAGCTGAGCACCGAATGCGAGCGGCCGGAGAACAGAGCGGGCACTGGGTACGCGTGGAACGGCTCGCCGTGGTTGTCGATGACCGTGGTGCCGTGGCGACCCGCGCAGGTCCAGTCCACTTCCAACTGCCAGGCGACCTCGTGGGTGGTGGTGATCGGTTCGATCTCGAACTGCTCGACGTCGGTCGCGCTGACGGTGAACGGGAAGTCCGGGCCTTGCGCGACCAGTCGCGGCGACGGAGCGTCGAAATCGGTCGTGAACGGGCGCGGTTCCAGGAGTCCGCCGATCCGGACCTGCAGGCAGGCCGGGCGCGGAGGGGTCCGCGAAACGACCACCACCCGCGCGGATTGCAGGACGACGGCGCGGGTCGTTCTGGCTTCCACCGTGATGATGTGGACCGTCCCGCCGGGCACGGCGACCTGCGGCGGATCGGTGTCGAGCACCAGATCGGCCAGGGTTCCGCCGGGTTGCAGCCGGACCGAGGCGATCAGCGGGTCGGCCAGATCCGCCGGACTGTCGCCCGACCGGCCGACATTGATGTCGCCGTGCACCGCCCCGGCCATCACGACCTTGTCGAAGCGGCCGCCGGTGATGCGGTTGGCAGAGGACTCTTCCGCGTCCGTCACCCAGGCGAGCCTAGCCGTTAACTCAATGAACGAAAGGTTCGTCCGGGGCCGATCCGGGGTGACTATGGTCGCGCTCGCCCGTCGATCGAGGAGGATCGGATGTCCGGACGTTTCCGTGCAGGCGTTGCCCTATTAGCGACAGCAATCGGGCTCGGGGTGCTCTCCGCACCGGCTTCGGCGGCCGAGCCGGCTGGGCCGGTGTCGACGACCGGGTGCGGGCAGGCGGTGACCGGCGCGGGCGCCACGACGGTCGAGCATCTGACGTCCGGCGGGATCGATCGCGAGTACCGGATCTACGTGCCCGCGCGGTACAACCCGCACCGGCAGTACCCGGTCGTCCTCTCCTATCACGGGCACGGCCGCACGGCGGAGTACCAGGAAGAACTGTCCGGCTTCTCCGGTTCGGACGTGATCGCGGTGTACCCGCAGGGCGTCACCGGCACCGACGGCAAATCCGCCTGGACCGGCGCGCCCTACTCGGCCCCGGTCGACGACGTCCGGTTCACCGGCGACCTCCTCACCTCGCTGCAGCACCGGATGTGCGTGGACCCGACGCGGATCTACGCGGCGGGCAAATCGAACGGCGGCGGCTTCGTCGGCGTGCTGGCGTGCCGGATGGCCGACCGGATCGCCGCGTTCGCCCCGGTTTCCGGCGCGTTCTACCCCCAGGGCGGCGCGTGCCACCCGAGCCGGAAGGTCGCGCTGCTCGACTTCCACGGCACCGCCGACACCACCATTCCCTACACCGGAAATCCGGCCAAGGGCCTTCCGTCCATTCCGGACTGGCTCGACGGATGGGCCGCGCGGGACCGGTGTTTCCCTTACCCTGTCTCGGTTTCTCCGGTACGCGACGTGGTGACGCAGTGGTGGCCCGGATGTTCGCTGGTGCATTTCCGGATGGAGGGGGCCGGACACGTCTGGCCGAGCACCCGCCCGAACAACGATTCCGACACCCCTGCCGCCATCGACGCCACCCCGGTGATTCTTCAGTTCTTCAAAGCGCACCGTCTCGCCGGAGCCTGAATTTCCGCGCCGGGCGATCCCCGGGCATGACATCGAGACCGGCGTCGGGGATGTCGCCGCGATCGCCGAGCTACCCGACGGGGAGTTGCTGCGCTGCTTCTTGCCCCGCTACGGGATTCGCGCGCATGGTTCCGGGGGGGGACTTGTCCGAGATCGCCTTCCGTTGCCACGGCGCGCTGACCGTGCGCCCCGGCCGGGCTCTCAGCTGACCCGCTCCGCCGGTTCCCGGCTCTTGGCGAGCATCCGGCGGAACCCGTCGGCCACGACCTTCGCGGTGTCCTTGCCGTGGTCGGCGGTGATCCGCTTGACCATCTCCGCGGACTCGGCGGCGACCTCCTCGCTGCGGGCGAACATCCGTTCCTCGTGCAGAGCCAGCGCGGTCTCGACGTCGTCCGGGTGCGCGGCCAGCAGTTCGGCGAGATCGGAACCGTCGAGCATGGCCAGGTTCGCGCCTTCCCCGTTCGGACCCTGCAGGTGTGCCGCGTCGCCGATCAGCGTCACCCCGGGGGTCCTCTCCCACCGGTGCAAGCCCGGCAACCGGTAGTGCCGGCGCAGGATCGGCGCGGTGTCGCCGCCGGAGATCAGCTCGCGGATTTCCGGTGCCCAGCCGTCGAACTCGGCCTCGATCCGGGCGAGCGCGGCCGGGGTGTCGAGGCCTTCGAGCGCGTCGAACCATTCCTGCGGCTTGTTCAGCATCGCGTAGGTGTGCAAGGCGTCGCGTTCGCGGTGCACCATGATGCGCCGCCCCGGTCCGGGCGCGCCCATTCCGCCGCCGCCCACGACCTTCGCGGCCGCCGGGTGCCGGGTGTCCGCGTCGTAGAGGTACGTCTCCACGAACGCGAGGTCCATGAACTCCGGCACCGCGTCGGACAGCAGCGGCCGCACCCGCGACCAGGCGCCGTCCGCTCCGACCAGCAGCTTCGCGACGACCGAACCGCCGTCGGCGAAGGAAACCTCGTGTCCGTCGGCGACGGTGCGGACGCCGCTGACCTTCCGGCCCCAGTGGACGGTGCCGTCCGGAAGCGAGTCGAGCAGCATCTGCCGCAGCTCGCCGCGCAGGAGTTCGGGACGGCCGCCGGTGCCGTCGTCGGGATGGTCCAGCAGGACGGTGCCGTCGGGATCGAGGATCCGCATCTGCTGGCGGCCCTCGAGGATCAGGCCGCGGAACTCGTCCATCAGGCCGGCCGCCTCGACGGCGATCTGGCCGTTGTAATCGTGAATGTCGAGCAGTCCGCCCTGGGACCGCGACATCGGCGACGCCTCGGCCTCGTAGACCGTGGCCGGGATCCCGTGCAGGTACAGGACCCGGGCCAGGGTCAGTCCGCCGAGGCCGGCGCCGATGATGGTGACTGGAGTCTGCATTGTTCTCCCCTGTGAGCTGGTGACCTCTGAAGATTGGCTGGCTTCGCTGGCACCGCCCGCACACTCCGCTGGCAGTCCGCTGCCAGGCGCTGACAGCTGGTCACAGTCTGGGATCCGAGACAGAATCGTCCGGCGACCACTTGGCCGGAAGGGGCGCGCTGACGTTGAGTTCGTCCAGCGCATTCACCGAAGATCCGCAGGAGGGGCACGTGGCGGCCACACTGGAGCGACGCTCGATCGACCCGGTGCCCGAGTCCGAGCGGCACGGGCACCCGCGCAGTCTGTTCACCCTGTGGTTCGCCGCGAACACGCAGATCACCTCGGCGGTCACCGGCGCGCTGACGGTGCTGGTCGGCGTGCACCCGCTGTGGGCGATCGTCGCGGTCGTGCTCGGCAACGCGCTCGGCGGCATTCCGATGGCGCTGCACGCCGCGCAGGGCCCGAAGCTCGGCATCCCGCAGATGATCCAGTCGCGCGCGCAGTTCGGCGTGTACGGCGCGGCGCTCCCGCTGGTGCTCGTCGTGGTGATGTACCTGGGCTATTTCGCGAGCGGTTCGCTGCTCGGCGGCCAGGCGGTCGCCCAGATCACGCATCTGCCGACGGACGCCGCGATCGCGGTCTACGCGCTCGCCTCGGCGCTGATCGCGATCGTCGGATACCGGCTGATCCACCGGTTCGGCTGGCTCGCGTCCGCGCTGTCCGTGGTCGTCTTCCTTTACCTGACGATCCGGCTGGTCAGCGGGCACGACCTCGGCGCCGTGCTCGCCGCGCCGCACCTGGACTTCCCGAAGTTCCTGCTGGCGATCTCGCTGACCGCGTCGTGGCAGCTCACCTTCGGCCCGTACGTCGCCGACACCTCGCGCTACCTGCCGTCGGCGACGTCGGTGCGCGCGACGTTCTGGTGGACGTACGGCGGCACGGTGCTCGGCGCGGTGTGGGCGATGTCCTTCGGTGCGATGGCCTATGCCATTGCCGGGAAAGCGTTCAAGGGCCACGAAGTCGCGTACGTCGTCGGCCTCGGCGGCGAAGCGTTGCTGATCCCGCTGTTGCTGGCCATCGCGCTCGGCAAGTTCACGGTGAACGTGCTGAACATCTACGGCGGCTACATGACCGTCGCGACCGCGCTGACCGGTTTCGGCCGCCGCGCGGCTCTTTCGCAGGCCACGCGAATCGGCTACATCGCGGGCGTCGGAGTGGTCGGCGCGGTGATCGCCATCCTCGGCCGCGGGCAGTTCCTGTCGAACTTCGTGCTGTTCCTCGACTTCCTGCTGTACTTCCTCACTCCGTGGAGCTCGATCAACCTGGTCGACTTCTACCTGCTGCGCAAGGAGAAGTACGACCTCGACGCGCTCTACGACCCGAACGGCCGCTACGGCCGCTGGGCCTGGCCCGCGCTGACCGCCTACGTGCTCGGGATCGCGGTGCAGATCCCGTTCGCCAACGTGGAAGGCATTTTCGTCGGCCCGATCGCACCGCTGCTCGGCGGCGCGGACATCTCGTGGCTGCTCGGGTTGATCGTGCCTGGTGCGTTGTACGTGGCGTTCATGCGCCGGTCGGCCGCACTTCGAGGGTGACTGTCCGGGCTGGGGTCGCGCCTTGGTCCGCGCTCGAACTGTCCTTTGCCGCCAGAACGATTCGCTCCGCAGGACCGCTCCCCAGCAACGACCGTCTCGGTCCACAATGGATCGGGATGGTCAGCGGTGCGGTCAGCCTCCGCGAACCGACGGCTTCGGGTCAGGTCCGCTTGCGACGCGCGATCTCGTCAGCGAGCTGCTGCACCCGGGCGGGGTCCGCGTCCCGGGCAAGGGCGACGTAGTGGTCCAGGACGGCAGGCCGGTAGCGCACGGGCAACGTCTGTCCTGAGGCGAGCCGGGTGAGCTCGGTGATCGTGAGGTCTTCGTCCGCGATACCGCGGAACGAGATGCCGTCAGCGGTCTCCACGTCGAACATCAGGACCACGCGCGGACTGCCGTCGCTGCTGACCTCCCGCCAGTCGACGAGAACGCCGAGCGCGAGCACCCCCGTACGCAGTTCCGCGTTGCGCTTCCAGGCATCACGGCTCAGGAGCGGGTTCGGCGCGACGCCCGGGAAGGCGGGCCCGACGCCGAGCGATTGCCGACTCAGGTCGGGCCTGAGCTGCTCCATCAGATCGTTCAGATTGTTCAGACCGCTGCGTGTCTTCTTCCGACCGAACACCCCGCCCCTTCCCACCCCGCGGGTGCGGGAATCTCGGCCTGGCACCGCGATAGTACGGCGCGACCGTTCCCGGCCTCCGCTGCCTGCGATCGCGGACGGACTCGGTCGGCGCACCTTGCCTATTTGTCAGACACCCCTAGCTGGACTCGCGCACGACCAGCGATACCGGCAGGATCTGCGCGCCCGGCGCGACGTCCTCGCCGTCCAGCAGCCGCATCAGCGTCGAGACCATCGCGTGGACCTGCTCGCGCGGATCCTGGTGCACCGAGGTCAGCGGTGGCGTCATGGCCGGAGCGAGCGCCGCGTTGTCGTCGAAGCTGACCACCGCGACGTCGCCGGGCACGTCGCGTCCGGCGTCCGACAGTGTGCGCAGCGCGCCCACCGCCATCATGTCGCTGCCGACGAACACCGCGTCGAGGTCCGGTACCCGCTCCAGCAGCGCGGCCATCGCTTTCGCGCCGCCGGCCAGGGTGAAGTCGGCCTCCTCGGACAGCCCGGCCGGGTCGATTCCAGCGTCCACAAGGGTCTTGCGCCAGCCGGCGAGCCGGTCGATCGGCGCGCCCTGATCCTGCGGGCCCGCGATGGTCGCGATCCGGCGGCGGCCGGATTCCACCAGATGCGTCACCGCCTGCCGGGCACCGCCCTCGTTGTCGAAATCCACCAAGTGCACACCCCGGCGCAGATCAGCGGCCTGCCCGCCGAACACCGTGGGCAGCTTCAGCAATCGCAACGCCCGGGGCAGAGGATCGGCGCGATGCGGGGCAAAGACGAGGACACCGTCGACGTGCCCGCCTTCGAGAAATCGCACGGTACGGCCGAGATCTTCGCGGGTGTCGCTGAAAAGCAGCACCATCTGGCAGCCGACGTCGGCCAGTTCCCGGTAGCCCGCGCGCATCACCGCGGTCCGGTACGGATCGTCGAGCAGCCGCGCTTCCGGCTCCGACAGCACCACCGCGATCGCGCCGGTCCGCCGGGTGACGAGCGAGCGCGCGGCCTGGTTCGGCGAATACCCGAGGTCCCGAGCCGCGGCCAGCACCTTCTCGCGCGAGCGGGCGCTGACGTACGCGTCGTCGTTCAACGCTCGCGACGCGGTGGACCGCGAAACCCCGGCGAACGCCGCGACGTCCTCCAGCGTCGGCCGCTCGTCCTCGGACCGAGGCACCACTTCGCCCACCCCCTGACTGTCGGTCGGGCCAGCTTAACGGCGTCGGCCCGGGAGCGCTCCCGGAGACTCCGGCCTTGACATCCCTCGTTACCTGCAACACACTCGTGCGGCATCTGGGAGCGCTCCCAGAATGACTTCCAAGGGGTTGACGACGGTGACAACGTTCCGGAAGGGCCTGGTGCTGGCACTGGGCATCACGATGACCGCGGTGAGCGTCGCGGCGTGCGGCGGAGGCAGCAGCAGCGACGTGCCGGCGGCGGCCGGGCCGAACGAGCACGTGGAGCTGACGCTCGCGACGTTCACGGAGTTCGGCTACGAGGCGCTGATCCCGGAGTACGAGCGGCTGCACCCGAACATCAAGATCACCCACCGCAAAACCGGTCAGGGCGGCCCGTACGCCCAGGACATGATGACGAAGCTCGCCGCCGGCTCCGGCCTCGCGGACGTGCAGGCCGTCGAGGAAGGCCATCTGTCGGACATCCTCAGCAAGTCCTCGAAGTTCAACGACCTGAGCAAGATCGGCCCCTCGGGCGTTTCGCCGGACCGGTGGCTTTCGTGGAAATACGAGGCGGGCAAAGACAAAAACGGCAAGCTGATCGGCTACGGCACGGACATCGGCCCGCTCGCCATGTGCTACCGCAAGGACCTGCTCGCCGCGGCCGGGCTGCCCAGCGACCCGGAGGCGGTGAAACCGCTGTTCGCCACGTGGGACAGCTATTTCGCGGCGGGAGCCCAGTACACCGGCAAAACCGGCAAGGCGTGGTTCGATTCCGCGGCGCAGAACTTCAACTCCATGGTCAACCAGCTGCCGGTCGGCTACCTCGACACCAGCGACAAGCTCACCGTGGAAAACAACCAGGGCATCAGGGACGCCTGGACGAAGGTGACCGACGCGGTCGCGAAAGGCGAATCGGCGAAGCTCACCGCGTTCAGCAACGAATGGAACTCCGGATTCAAGCAGAGCGCGTTCGCCACGAAGGCCTGTCCGGCGTGGATGCTCGGCGTGATCAAGGAACAGGCCGGGCCGGACAACGCGGGCAAATGGGCGGTCACCGCGGCATTCCCCGGCGGAGGCGGCAACTGGGGCGGTTCGTACCTGACGGTGCCGACGCAGAGCAAACACCCGCGTGAGGCCGCTGAACTGGCCGCCTGGCTCACCGCGCCGGAGCAGCAGATCAAGGCGTTCGAGGCCAAGGGCAACTTCCCGAGCCAGGCGAAGGCGCTGGAAAGCCCGCAACTGCTGAACGCGACCGACGCGTATTTCGGCGGCGCGAAGATCGGCGAGTTGTTCGCCGAGCAGGCGAAGAAGGTGGCGAAGCCGCAGTACAAGGGTCCGAATGACGGCCAGATCCAGGAAAACGTCGCGAGCCCGGCGCTGCAGTCGGTGGAACAGGGCGCTTCGGCCGCGGACGGCTGGCAGCGGTTGGTCGACGGCGCGAAGAAACTCGCCCGCTGACGATGACTGTCACCGACAAGACCGCTCCGGAAAGCCGGGCCACGACGCGGCAGCACACCGCGACGCGGCCCGGCCTGCGCGACCGGATGGCGCGCTGGGACGTCAAAATCTCGCCGTATCTCTACGTGGCGCCGTTTTTCGTCGTGTTCGCCGTCGTGGGCATGTTCCCGTTGCTCTACACCGCGTACGTTTCGCTGTTTTCCTGGAAAGCCGGGGACGACAACCCGGACTTCATCGGGCTCGACAACTTCAAGGAACTGTTCGCGGACACGCAGTTCTGGCACGCGCTGGAAAACACGGTCAGCATCTTCCTGCTGTCCAGCGTTCCTCAGCTGATCATCGCGGTGCTGCTCGCCGCCGTGCTCACGCTGCGGCTGCGCGGCGCGACCGGCTGGCGCGTCGGCATTCTGCTGCCCTACGCGGCAAGCCTGGTAGCGCTCGGGATCATCTTCGCGAACCTGTTCGGCCCGCGATACGGACTTGTCAACGGCGTGCTCCAGACGCTCGGACTGTCCCCTGTGGACTGGCAGGCCAACCGGTTCGCCAGCCACGTCGCCATCGCGATCATGGTGAACTGGCGGTGGACCGGCTACAACGCGCTGATCGTTCTCGCCGCCATGCAAGCCATTCCGAAGGAATTGCACGAGGCCGCGCTGATCGACGGCGCGGGCACCGTGCGCCGCTTCACCCACGTCACGTTGCCGCTGCTCAAGCCCACGCTGATCTTCGTCACCATCACCTCGACCATCGGCGGGCTGCAGATCTTCACCGAGCCCAAGCTGTTCGACGCGATGCCCGGGTCGAACAACGGCGGTTCCACCCACCAGTTCCAGACCGTGACGCTGTATCTGTACCAGACCGCCTTCGAGAATTTCAATCTCGGCTACGCGTCCGCGATCGCGTGGGTGCTTTTCCTGATCATCGTCGTGATCGCGCTGATCAACTACTTCGTCACCGGGCGGCTCGCGGGGAGGCGCGGATGAGCGTGCAATTAGGTTTGCGGGCTCGGGCGGCCCGGCTCGGCAAGCCGCGCAAGGCGACCTACGGCGTGCTGATCGTGTTCGTGCTCGGCTCGCTTTTCCCGTTCTACTGGTCGTTTCTCGTCGCCAGCCGCGACAACGGAATGCTCACCGAACGGATCCCGCCGCTGCTGCCGGGCGGCAACTTCTTCGCCAACGCGGCGCGGGTTTTCGACACCGTGCCGTTCTGGCGGGCGCTCGGGAACAGCGTCCTCGTGTCCGGCACGGTCACGCTCACTACGGTGCTGTTCTCGTCGCTGGCCGGATTCGCCTTCGCCAAACTGCGCTTCCGCGGCCGCAACGGCTTGTTCGTGTTCATCGTGGTGACGCTCGCGGTGCCGACCCAGCTCGGCATCATCCCGCTGTTCATCGCGATGTCGAAACTCGGCTGGGCGGGCGGACTGCAGTCGGTGATCGTGCCGAACCTGGTCACCGCGTTCGGCGTGTTCTGGATGCGCCAGTACACAGTGGACGCTTTGCCGTACGAGCTGATCGAAGCCGCGCGCGTGGACGGGTGCAGCATGATCCGGGTCTTCTGGAACGTGTGCCTTCCCGCCGTCCGCCCGGCCGCCGCGATCCTCGCCATGTTCACGTTCATGACGTCCTGGAACGACTTCCTGTGGCCGCTGGTGGTGCTCGACGCGGGCAATCCGACCGTCCAGGTGGCACTGGAGAAACTGCAGAGCGGCTATTACGTCGACTATTCGCTGGTGCTCGCGGGCACCACGCTGGCCACGATTCCGATCCTCATCGTCTTCCTCCTGCTCGGCCGCCAGATCGTGGCCGGGATCATGCAAGGCGCCGTGAAAGGGTGACCATGTCCGCACAGCCGATCCCCGACGTGCTCGCGTTCCCGGACGCGTTCGTCTGGGGCGCCGCCACGGCGGCCTTCCAGGTCGAGGGTTCGACCACAGTGGACGGACGCGAGGCGTCCGTCTGGGACACCTTCGCCGCCCGGCCCGGCTCGGTGGCAGGCGGCGACACCGGCGACCCGGCGGCCGACCACTACCTCCGTTACGCCGAGGACGTGGAGCTGATGCGTTCGCTCGGGCTCACCGCGTACCGGTTTTCCCTTTCCTGGCCGCGAATTCGTCCGCACGGCAAGCCGGAGCCGCGCGGATTGGAGTTCTACGACCGGCTCGTGGACCGGCTGCTGGCCGCGGGCATCCAGCCGTGGGCGACGCTGTATCACTGGGATCTTCCGCAGTCGCTGGAGGATCGCGGCGGCTGGACCGCGCGCGACACCGCCTACCGATTCGCCGAGTACGCCGAGACCGTCGCGGCCCGGCTCGGCGACCGCGTGGCGAGCTGGTCGACGCTGAACGAACCGTGGTGTGCGGCGATGCTCGGCTACGGCTCGGGAGTCCACGCGCCCGGCCGGACGTCGCCGGAGGGCGCCGTAGCCGCGGCGCATCACCTGCTGCTGGGGCACGGGCTGGCGATGGACGTGCTCCGGCAGCACACCAGCTCCCCGTCCGGGATCACGCTGAACCTGTACCCGGTCGTCGCGGACACGCCGGACGACACCGACGCTGTCCGCCGGATCGACGGACTGCAGAACAGATTGTTCCTCGACCCGCTGCTGCGCGGCGGCTATCCCGCCGACCTGCGCCACGACCTGGCCCGGTTCGGCTTCGACGCCGTGGTGCGCGACGGCGACGAGGCAGTGGTCGGCAAGCCGATCGATTGGCTGGGCGTCAACTACTACCGCGGCTACCGGGTGGCCGGTTCGGCGCGGGCCGGAAGCACCCCGGCCGGCCGGGAATGGCCGGGAGCCGAGCAGGTGCATTTCGTCCCGGATCTGGCCGCGCCGCGCACGGATTCCGGCTGGGAAGTGCAACCCCCCGGACTGACCGAATCGCTGCTGCAGGTGCATCGGGACTATCCGCCGGTGCCGTTGTACGTCACCGAAAACGGGGCGGCGTACCCGGACGTGCTCCGCGACGGCGAGGTTTCCGACGACGATCGCATCGCCTTTCTCGACGCACATCTCCGAGCCGCGCACGACGCCCTCGCCCACGGAGCGGACCTGCGCGGATATTTCTACTGGTCGTTGCTCGACAATTTCGAATGGGCCGAGGGGTACGCGAAACGCTTCGGCCTGGTGCACGTCGACTACCGCACCCAGCGGCGCACGCCGAAGCGCAGCGCGCGGTGGTATGCGGAGGTGATCGCGCGCAACGCGCTCGCCTGAGCCGCCAGTGACCTACTACCGGGTTTAATCGCGTTGCCAAGAAAGACTTTCTCCTCGAGTTTCGCGTCACGTCGCCCGGGCGCGGCCGTCGGACCAGTGCCGGGGCCGCCCCGAACGGCCCCGCGAGCGGAGACGGGGAGTGTCCGATGACGGTGCGAAGCCGGGTGGCCGACGAGGTCACCACGTGGCTGACCGGGGAATTCGCGGGCAGGGTGCCCGCCGAGGCAGTCGAGTTGGTGGTACGCGCGGCCGGGCGGGATCTCGACGGCAGAGTCGTCCCGGACGACCGCGGCGACCTGCTCTACCGAGTGGCGCGGGCCCGGCTGGTGCGAATGCTCGCCGCGTCGGACGGGCCGCGGATCCCGCGTTCTCGGCGGTAAACGGCGTTTAGTCCCCGGGCGCGTGTGGTCCGGGGGCTTGGCTGCAGGCGGGTCTGCTCCGGTTTGCGGTAGCCGGGCGCGTGTGGTCGGGGGGTAGACCGCGTCCCGGCCTTCTCCGGTGGCCCGAAGCAACCGGACGCGTGTGACCGAGGGACCAGAGCCTTCTCCGGTGGCCCGCGGTAACCGGGCGCGCGTGGTCCGGGAACCAGGCTGCGTCCGGGCCTTCCCCGGTGGCCCGAAGTAACCGGGTGCACGTGGTCCGGGGACCAGGCCGTCCGGACCGTCTCCGGTGGGCGCGGCAATCAGGTGCGCGTGGTCGGGGAACCAGGCCGCGTCCGGACCTTCCCCGGTGGCCCGACGTAACCGAGCGCGCGCCGACCGTGTTCGGCGCGGCCAGGAGCGATTACGAGCCCGGCAGCACCCGGCTGCTCAACGGCGCGTGCGAGCGCTCCGGCGGCCACCAGACCTGCGCGGGCGGCGGGGGAACGTCGTCGTCTGGAAGCTCGAGCGCGTCCGCGCCGCTCTGCCAGCGGTTCCAGTGCACGGAGCACAGCCCGCGCCACAAGGAATCCTCCGCACAGTCCCGCCGACGGCACCTGCGCACCTGCTGCCCGCTATCAATCACGTCCACGACTCCAAACCGCGCTCAACCTCCCCGCCGGCTCCAGTCTGCCCCGGCACCGGCGGGAACGCCTCGTACTCGAGCCAACACAACCCTTGTGCAGCAACGGAACGAGAGAGCTCACCCTACTCCAGGCACCTGTGCGCGCACCGCGCGACCACAGTGCACTCGTTCAGCGGTTGACGGTTCACTCCCCGCCCGTCAAGGAGGAATACTTTGTGCCGCAACGGAGAGTCAGCGCGCGACGGCGCACGGTAGGTATGTCCACAATGGATGATCAACGGCCGGGGTGATTGGCGTCGTACTCGTGTGCGGCGGTGCGCTGGGGGCGGGTGCGAAGGAGTTGCTCGTCGGCGGAGCCGTCCACTTCGGCCAGTCCGAGTGCGACCGCACGGCGGATTTGCTCGCGGTTGTCGCGTACGACGGAGGAGAAGAAGTCGTCAATGCGCGGGTCCAGAAGGACTTCCAGCAGGACCCGGAACGAGGTGTCCACGGTGGCGCGGACGATTTCGTCGTGGAACGGGAGCCTGCGCAGTTTGCCCAGCTGCGGGTCTTCGGAGATCTTTTCGGTAATGATGGCGCGCAGTTCGGTCTTGTTTTCGCTGAGGGATTTGGCGAGGTTCTCCGGGTAGTTTCCGGTTTCCAGAACCTTGACCACCTCGTCCAGGACGGCGATGGTCACTGGTTTTTTGATGGCACGGACGATGGGTTCGGAGAGTTTGTCGACCAGGCGGTAGGTGAACTGCTCGCCGACGGCTCGGTCCGCGGCCCGGCCAAGGCGGATGATCAGGAGGATTACCGCCAGGACGTGGTGGTTCGCGGTGAAGACTGGGTGGGCTACCGGGATCATCGCGAAGATCTCGTACCAGGTCCGGGCCAGGAAGGCGGCTCGCCAGGCCTGTTTGCGCCAGCGGTGGAGGAGTTCCAGGAAGAAGATGGCGCAGATGATGCAGTCGACGAGGAAGAACCAGTGGCTGATGGCCGGTGGGGGCGGGCCGATGAGGAGCCAGCCGAGCATTCCGGTGGAGATGACGGCTAGGGCCAGCATGATCCAGTCGTCTGCCCGGACGTTGCCGGGGAGGATGCCGCTGTTGAGTTCAGCTTGGGCCGAACGGCCGGTGGTCATGCTGGCTCCCTGATCCCTGGTTGTTGCCGGGGTGATGATCCCATGCTTGCGCGGGTGGGGCTGGGATCGCTGGGGGCGTTTTGGACGGCTCGTGCTTCGCACATCGCGTCCGGTTGCTTGCGTGGGGCACCCCGAAGCCCGATTGTGATGACGGTCTGAGGGTGGTTGTCAAGGCGGGAAAGATGCCTTGACAACCACCCTCAGACCGCATTTTGGCTTCGTATCGGGGTGCGGGGGGGTGTGGGCGCCTTGGCGGGTTGGGTGCGTTGGCTGCGGTTTGGTGGGTGGTGCGCGGCGGCTTGGGTGCCTGGTGAGGTTGGGTTCGCGGCGGCAAGTGGCGAGTCGGTCCGTGAAGGGCTCCTTGAGGGAATCTAAGTCCGTGAAGGGGTCCCTCACGGACGTCGGCTGGCTGTGAGGGGAACCCTGAGAGGGTGTTGTGAAACCTGGTGATCGGCTCGGTGTGTCCGCTGTGCTAGCGGCGTGGTGTGGTGATCATCAGGCGGGGTGTGTGTCTGCGTGTGCAAACCGGCCTATGACTCGTCGTTGACCGACGCGCAGTGGGCGGTGATCGAACCGCTGCTGCCCAGGACCCACCCGAGCCTGGGCGGGCGGCCGCGGGTGCATCCGCGCCGGCTGGTGATTGACACGATCAGTTATGTGCTGGCCAGCGGGTGCGCGTGGCGGCTGGCACCGCGGGATCTCGCGCCGTGGACCACGGCGTATCGGGTGTTCGCGGCCTGGACCGCCGACGGCACCTGGCAACGGATCCACGACCTGCTGCGCGGCCGGGTCCGCGACCAGGACGGGCGGGACCCGCGGCCGTCGGCCGCGGTGCTGGACTCGCAGTCGGTGAAAACCGTCGAAGGCGGCGAGGAGATCGGCTATGACGCGGGGAAACGGGTGCGGGGCCGCAAACGGCATGTGCTGGTCGACACGCTCGGGCTGCTGCTGGCCGTGGCCGTGACCTCGGCGTCGGTGCAGGACCGGCCCGGAGCCCGCCGGATCCTGGCCGGGCTCCGGGCACGGTTCCCGCTACTGGAACTGGTGTGGGTCGACGGCGGCTACGTCAATTCCAAGGACGCCACCCTCGTCGACTGGGCCCGTGAGAAGGAGAACATCGAGATCGTGGCGGTGCCCCGGAACGCGGATGTGGCAGGCTTTCAGGTGCTGCCCCGACGGTGGGTGGTGGAACGAACCTTCGGCTGGCTCACGAGGTGCAGACGCTTGACCCGCGACTACGAACGCACAACCGCCCACGCCGAAGCCATGATCCAGTTCGCGATGATCCGGCTGATGGCCGCCCGCCTCGCCGACGAGCACATCGAACCCCGCGGCCCCATCGAAACCGAAGCAGCCCGCCGCCTAGCAGAAGACAACAACGACTAACCACCCCGGGTTTCACAACACCCTCTGAGGGAATCAGAGGCTGTGAGGGGAACCCTCACGGAACGCTTCGGAACCGGTACACCTGCCCCATCCGAGCCGGACATCTTGACACGATCACCCCACTGCAGCAGGCTTTTCTCACGCCGCCTAGTTAGGAAAGTTTACTAACAAGGAGACCTCTCACATGCCCGCTTCCCGGAAGGTGGCGCTGTTCGCCGCCGCTTCCGTTTCGGTTACTGCTGCGTTGGTCGGTGCTGGGCCTGCGGGCGCGGCTTCCGTCGCGCATCCGTTTCCCGCGCACGTCACCTATCAGACCGGGGTCCGGCCGTCGGTTAGTCAGGCCGATCAGGACGCCGCGGTCAAGAAGCAGTACGACTCCTGGAAGAAAACCTACCTCCGCCAGGCTTGCGGCGGTTATCTCGTCTGGGCCACCGACGACGCGCCCAACAAGGGCACCGTTTCCGAGGCTCAGGGTTACGGGATGAACATCGTCCCGCTGATGGCGGGCTACGACGACCAGGCCAAGACGATTTTCGACGGGATGTGGAAGTTCGTCCAGGACCACCGGGACAGCAAGGGACTCTTCCAGTGGGTGATCGACGGCAAGACCTGCAAGTACTCCGACGACGGCACTCCTGACTCGGCCACCGACGGCGACCTCGACGTTGGTTACGGGCTGATTCTCGCGGACAAGCAGTGGGGCGGCTACAGCGCCGCCGCGAAGGACTGGCTGGACAAGGTTTACAAGTACGACGTCGCGTCGGACGGGCATCTCAAGATCGCCGACGACGCGGGCAACGACGACACTCGGCCGTCGGACTTCATGCTCGATCACCTGCGCGCGTTCGCGAAGTACGACAGCGCGCACGACTGGAACAAGGTCGTCACCCGGACTGAGCAGCTGATCACGCAGTTCACCGCCAAGTACTCGCCGAACGCGAATCTGCTGTCCGACTTCGTGGTCGGCGCGAACACCAGCAGTCCCAAGCCCGCGCCGGCGGATCATCTCGAGAATCAGCCGGACAACATCGTCGGGTACAACTCCGTTCGCGTGCCTTGGCACATGGGCACCGATGCGCTGCTGTACGGCGGCAAGGTCGCGACTGACGTCGCCAAGAAGGAATCGGCCAGCTACAAGAGCCACTCCGGCGGCAACCCGGCCAAGATCTATCCGCACACCAAATTGGACGGTACGCCGACCAAGACCAGCGACCAGTCCGAGGTCGCGGCCAACCCGGTGGGCGTCGCGGCGATGGTCGCCGGCGATCAGGCGTGGACCGATTCGCTGTGGAAGTACATGGCGGGCAACCCGTATGACGACACCTACTACGGCGAGACCATCAAGTTGCTGGTCTACCTGGTGATGTCCGGCAACTACTGGGCCCCGTGACCCCGACACCCGTACGGACGCTAACCGGCGGCGTCCGTACGGGTGGGCGGGCACTTCCCGCCGGGGGTGGTCAGCAGTTCGAAGTGCCACATCTCGTTCGAGTACACCTGGCAGAGACCGTATTTCGCGCCGTGTTGGATGAGCCAGTCGTCGGCTCGCGTGGGGGCGACGTCGACGGCCTTGCCGGATACGTGCGTCGATTGTTCCGGTGTGTTCACGTACTTCCGCGCTTTTTCCAGGCTGCCGTACTTTTCGATGCCGCCGTCCAGCAGCTTCTGCTGGTACTCCTTCGTCCGCCAGCCCGACGCGATCTGAATGTCCACATTGCGCTGACGCGCGTCAGTTGCCGCCTCCTGCAACGCTTTGCGCAACGCCGGGTCGAGGTTTCCGACGGCCGGGTAGTTCGTGTCGGACGGCCTCAGCGTGACGCCTTCCGGGGCGCCGCCCTGAGCCGGGTCGTGGTCCGGGTCGCCGTCGAGCGCCGGGAGGCCGGAGCACCCCGCGACGGCTACCACGGGCAGCACGAGCAGCACATTTTTGATCTTGTTCCGCAGCACGCCGCAACTATCGCGAGCGGGTATCCCCGGACGGTTCGCCGAATGTCCGCGCTGCGTAACAAGACCGCATGATCAGGTAACGTCAGGCGGTCAGCCCGATCCCCGCTTCGGCGGTGTTCACGAGGAACGTCAGCGTCTCGTAGAAGTACAGCTCCACAGTGGACGCGTCGTGGCTGGAGTACCCGATGGACAGATCCTGTCCGAAGTGGAGTTCGTAGTCGCCGCCGCGGGTGGACAGCACGCAGGCGCCGCTGATCGCGGGGGTGCGGATGAGGTCGCCGTCCACGATCTGCTTCAGGTGTTCCAGCACCGGATAACCGTGGTTGGCCGCCTCGTACGCGGCGGTGAACTCGTCGTCGCTGAGCAGGACGGTGTACGGCCCGGCCACGCCCGCGTCGCGCAGTTCGGCAATCGCGTCGCCGATGGCCTTCGGATAGCCCGGGGCTTCCGGCGGTAGCGCGATCGGCGACAGCGACGACGCCGGCCGGATCCCGGTGATGCCCGCCTCGGCGAAACCGTCGAGCACGATCCGGTCCTCGGCGTAGGCGATCTGCTGCGCGGCGTCCTTCACCGGCTGCCAGTCGGCGTCTTTCGCGCCCCACTCGACCGAATCGACTTCCTCGCGCGACACCGTGAACGGCACCCGCAGCTCCACAATCCGTTGCGCCGTGCGCAGGCTCGTCGCGACGCCGTCGAACTTGTCGCCGACGCGTTCGCGGCGTCCGGTGCCGATCGCGGCGAGCGCCGGGTCTCCGGTGACGACGACGTCGACCACCCGGCGTGCCGCGGCGAACTCGGCGAAGGTGCGCTTCGCTTCCTCCTCCAGGTCCGCCCATGCGGCGGCGGAGATCGGGGCGAGTTCGCGATGCAGGTTGTTCATGACCGAATGCTCCTTCGCAGGCTTCCGATGCCCAGCGACGTCCCGGCGGGCGTCGCGGCAGCCGGAGGTTCCGGCTCGGGCGGGGCGTCCGGCGGATCTTCCAGGAAGTCCGCTGTCGGCACGTAGAACAGCGCGCCGGTGAGGGGCGTGGAGAAGTCGAGAATCCGGTCGTGGTTGCCCGGCGGCGATCCGACGAACATGTTCTCCAGCATTTTCTCGATCACCGCGGGAGATTTGGTGTAGCCGATGAAATACGTGCCGAACTCGTCGTGCCCGGGACGGCCGAACGGCATGTTGTCGCGCAGGATGTCGAGCTCGTTGCCCTCGTCATCGGTGATCACGTTAAGCGCGATGTGCGAATCAGCGGGCTTTTCCGCCTCCGAAAGCTCCACATCGGACAGTTTGCGCCGTCCGATCACCAGCTCCTGCTGCTCGGTGGTGAGCGCGTTCCACGCCCGCATGTCGTGCAGGTACTTCTGCACGACCACGTAACTGCCCCGGTCGAACGGTTCGTCGTCGTCCACCAATACGGCTTGATTGACGCCGTTGCCGGTCGGATTCTCCGTGCCGTCGACGAAACCGAGCACGTCCCGCGCGTCGAAGTACCGGAAGCCCTGCACCTCGTCGAGCACCGTCACCGAACCGCGCAGCCGGTCCATGATCAGCGTTTCCAGCTCGAAGCACAGGTCGAGCCGTTCGGCGCGGAGGTGGAACAGCAGGTCGGCCTCGGCGGTGACGACGCTCGCGTGCTTCTCACCGGCGAAAACCGGCAGCTCGTGCAGTTCCGCGGGCCGCGGGCCGCCGTAGATCCGGTCCCACGCCGCCGACGAAATCCCGGCGACGCAGGTGAGCCCGGCGCCGGCGTCGCGGAAGCCAACCGCTCGCTGCAGCCCGGCCAGGTCGGCGAGGAGGTCTTTCGCGGTCTGCTCGGCACCGGCGTCGACGCTGACCATCAGGAAGATCGCCGCCCTGGTCAACGGCGCGGAAACGGCCTGCGGCTCAGGCGGTTCAAGGTCCCCCGCTTGCACGCTCGCGCACCCCTTCTCACCCGGTGACCGTCCGAGCGCATCCTAACCACGGACGGGCGCGCGCACCGGGCATCACCACTCGGGCGGGGTAACCGTCAGACGAAGTGCGTGAGCAGAGCCGCGACGTCGGCTTCCAACCGGTCCGCCGCCGAGTCCTGGCCGGCGAGTTGCTGTAGCAGAGCGCGCTGGAACAGGCCATCGAAGGCGGCGTACGCGACCTCCGGCGACACCTGGGCCGGTCGTTCGGTGAACTCGGCATAGCGCCGCACGACGCGCCACACCATGTCCTGGCGCTGTTCGTCGATGTCGAGCACGTCGCCGCGGAATGACTCCTCGAACAGGCTCTGGTTGCGCAGGTCGTACCAGAGGCGGTGCATCGCCGCGTCGGACCGCAGCGTGCCGGCCATCGCCGCGCCGAAGCCGTGTTTCAGCTCCTCGGCCGAGCCCGCCTCCGCCACCACATCGTCGTAGCGGGTCACGCAGACCTCTTCGAACTTGCGCACCGCGTAGGTGAGCAGCTCGACCTTGTCGGCGAAGTAGTAGTGCAGGACGCCGTGCGAGAAGTCGGATTTCTGGGCGATTTCGCGCAGGCTCGTGCGGGCGTAGCCCAGCTCGGCCAGCGCCTGCAGCGCGGACTCGGCCAGCTGCTCCCGGCGCTGGGCGAACTTGTCCACGGCGCGGCGGGAGATGCGCTCCTTCGCCTGTGTCACACCCGGCAGTCTAGCGCGGAAGCGTTTCTTGACGAGTGTCCAAGAAAATCTTGACGACTGTCCAAAATTAGCTACGGTGTGACCTACACCGCACCGGCGGCACGTCTCAAGGAGGAGATGTCGATGGGTTCCTACGACCTGACCGGGCGCACCGCGCTGGTCACAGGCGGCGCGCAGGGCCTCGGCCAGGGCATGGCCGAGGCGCTCGCGAAGGCAGGGGCGGCGGTGGTGATCGCCGACGTCCAGGAGGACCTCGGCCGCCAGACCGCCGACGCGATCAAGCAGAGCGGAGCCAGCAGCGGGTTCGTCCGGCTGGACGTCACCGACGACGACAACTGGGCGCGGGCGGTCGAGTCCGTGGTCGGCGAGTACGGCGGGCTCGACATCGTGGTGAACAACGCCGGCGTGGAGATCACCGGTCTCGTCGCCGACCTCGACCCGGCTGACGTGCGGAAGATGCTCGAGGTCAACGTGCTCGGCACCTCGCTCGGCGTGAAGCACGCGTTCCGCGCCATGCGGCCAGGCGGAGCGGCCGGACGCGGCGGTGCGGTCGTGAACATCTCCTCGGTGGCCGCGACCATCGCGTTTCCCGGCATCGCGGGCTATTCGGCGACCAAATCGGCGGTCGACCGGCTCACCCGCGTCGCGGCGATGGAGGCCGGGAAACTCGGCTACGGGGTGCGGGTGAACTGCGTGTACCCGGGCCTCGTGCCGACGCAGATGGGCAACCAGCTCGCGACGGACGTGGTCGACGTCGGGCTGTTCCCGAGCGTCGAGGACGCGATCGGCGCGGTCGTCGCGCAGACCCCGGCCGGACGGCTCGGCGAGGTCGCGGACATGGCCGACGCCGTGGTGTTCCTCGCCTCGGACGCCGCCCGCTTCATCACCGGCGCCGGCCTTCCGGTCGACGGCGGCATGGGCATGTGAATCCCCTCCAGCGCTCCAGCACCCCAAGAGAGGAAAACCAGTCGTGACCAAGCCCGTCGTCGTTTACGGAGCGTCCGGCTACACCGGCCGCCTGATCTGCGAATACCTCCGCGAGTACAACGTGCCCTTCACCGCCGCGGGTCGCGACAAGGCCCGGGTCCAGGCGGCGCTCGACCACATTCCCGGCCTCGACACCGTGGACCACGAGGTCGTCGAGGTATCCCACGAAACCGGCCCGCTCACTGAGCTTTTCCGCGACGCGTCGGTCGTGTGCAACACCGTCGGCCCGTTCAGCGAATACGGCCACGAGGTCGTCCAGGCCTGCCTCGAAGCCGGAACGCATTACCTCGACACCACCGGCGAGCAGGATTGGCTGATCTCCGCCGAGGAGCGCTACGGCGCGGACATGGCCGCGAAGGGGCTGCTGCTCTCCCCCGGCATCGCGCAGATGTACACCACCGGTGAGATCGCGGCGAACCTCTGTCTGGAGACGCCTGGTCTGGACACTTTGGACATTCTGGTGTTCTGGAAGGGTTACCCCACAGTCGCTTCCACCCAGACGATCCTGGTGAACGCCGCACTGTCGGCCGCGTATTACCTGGAGCAGAACGAATACGCGCCCTGGCCTGCCGACGGCGGGCTGCAGGACGTGGCCGTGCCGGGACATCACGAGATCGGGCTCGCGTTGCCCTGGGGCGGGACGTCGCATCCGGTGTGGTTCAAGAACGATCCGCGCGTGGCCAACGTGAAAGCGGTCGGCGGCGTGTTCGACCGGGCGCTGATGCAGGGCGTGCCGCAGATTGTCGCGGCCGTCTTGGAACAGGTGAAAGACCTGCCGCTGGAAGAAAAACTCAAGGTGCTGCACGAGCAGGCCGCCGCGGTCCGGGACGAAATGCCGCCTCGGGAAAACCAGCGGATCAACACGTCGCTGGACTCGGTGCACGCGTCCGGCCCGCTCGGCCGTGCGCACTGCGTGATCCACGGGACCTGCAACTACAAGCAGACCGGGCTGATGCAGGCGTACGCGGCGTATTCGCTGCTGCAGCAACCGCCGCGGCGGGCCGGGTTCGCGTCGGCGTGCCAGGCGTTCGGGCACCGCGAGCTGCTCGGCGTGCTGCGGTCGTTCGGGCTGGTCTCGAATCCGGTTCTGACGGTGCAGTCCTGAGACGGGGAGACGAGCGGTGCGACTGACCGATTACCTCGACAAGGGCGTCTCGCTGGGCCCGTCCGCTCCGTGTTTGACCACGGACGGCGGATCGCTCAGCTACGGCGAGGTCCAGCAGCTGTCCTGGCGGGTCGCCCGTGCGCTCGCGCGTTCCGGCGTGCGGCCGGGCGACAAGGTGGCGATCCTCTCCGCGAACGATCCGGTGTCGTTCGGGTGCGTCTTCGGCATCAGCCGGGCAGGGGCGGTCTGGTGCCCGGTCAACCCGCGCAACGAGGCGGCGGAGAACCGGGAGCTGCTCGACCTGTTCGACTGCACGTGCCTGCTCGTGCAGAAGTCGTTCGCACCGCTCGTTTCCCGCATCGCCGGTCAGCTGCCGAAGCTGACCACCGTGGTGTGCCTCGACGGCTCGTTCCCCGGCGCGATCGCGCTGGACGAATGGCTCGACGGGCTTCCCGGCACGCCGTGGCAGTCCGATCCGCCGGACGACACGGCCATGCTCGTCGGCACCGGCGGCACCACCGGACGGCCGAAAGGGGTGGTGCTGACCGGGCACAACGTCGAAACCATGTCGGCGCTGACGTTGATGAGCTACCCGTTCCAGCCGCGTCCGCGCTACCTCGCGCTGGCCCCGCTCACGCACGCCGCCGGGGTCTTGTGCTTCCCGGTGCTGGCGCTGGGCGGCGAAATCGTGGTGATGCCGTCACCGGATCTCGGGAGATTCCTCGAACTGATCGAACGGCACCGGATCACCCACACCTTTCTGCCGCCCACTCTGATTTACCTGCTGCTGGACCATCCCGCACTGTCCACAACGGACTTCAGCTCACTGGAATGCCTCTGGTACGGGGCCGCGCCGATGTCCGCCGCCCGGCTGGAGGAGGCGATCACCCGGATCGGGCCAGTGCTCGGACAGCTTTTCGGGCAAAGCGAAGCACCGATGATGATCTCCACGCTCGCTCCGGCCGACCACTTCCGTCCGGACGGTTCCCTCGCGCGCGAACGCTTCACCTCAGCGGGCCGTCCGACGCCGCTTACGCAGGTGGCGATCATGGCCGAAGACGGAACCCTGCTGCCCCGCGGGGAACGCGGAGAGATCGTGGTGCGCGGGCCGCTGGTGATGCCGGGGTACTACCGGAATCCCGAAGCCACCGCGGACGTCAGCAGGCACGGCTGGCACCACACCGGCGACATCGGCTACCTCGACGAGGAGAACTTCCTGTACGTCGTGGACCGGGCGAAGGACATGATCATCACCGGCGGGTTCAACGTCTACTCGGCCGAGGTGGAGCAGGCGCTGATGACGCATCCGGCGGTGCAGGACTGCGCGGTTGTCGGGCTGCCGCACGAAAAGTGGGGCGAGCAGGTGACCGCGGTCGTCCAGCTGCACCAAGGCCGGACCGCTGCCGCGGACGAACTGCGGGCCACGGTGAAGGAACTGCTCGGCAGCGTGAAGACGCCGAAGGAGGTCCTGCTCTGGCCGGATCTGCCGCGGTCGAAGGTCGGGAAGGTGCTGAAGACCGACGTGCGGACGCAGCTGCTGGCCGAACGCGCTTAGAACTGACCGCCACCGGCGTGCACCGTCTGGCCGGTGACCCAGCGGGCCTGGTCCGACGCCAGGAAACCCACGATGTCCGCGATGTCGCCGGGTTCGGCAATGCGGCCGAGCGGGGTCTGGCTCACGTTGCGCTCGATCACGCCCGGCGGCCCGTCGGCGAGGAGCGCGTCGGTGCGGACCGCGCCCGGCAGCACGCTGTTCACCGTCACGCCGCGCGGGCCGAGTTCCTTCGCCAGCACCCGCACGAACTGGTCTCCGGCGGCCTTCGCGGCACCGTAGATCCCGGTGCCGGGCCGGGCAGTCGGGACCACTCCGCTCGACACCACGACGATCCGGCCGCCGTCGCGCACTCGCCGGGCCGCCTCGCGCAAGGAGACGAAGGTCGGCCGGAGATTGGTGGAGAAGATCAAGTCGAAGATCTCGTCGGAGGCCTCCGCGAGCGGCACGAACCGGGCGATCCCGACGTTGGCGACGACCACGTCGAGACCGCCGAATTCCTGTTCCGTGCGGTCGAAAAGACTGCGCAGCTCGGCGTCGTCGGTCACGTCCGCGCGCAGGGCGACGGCCTGCCCGCCGTCCGCGCGGATCTTCGCGACGACTGCGTCGGCCGCCTCCTGATCGGCGCGGTAGTTGACCGCGACGGAAAACCCGTCCGCACCCAGCCGTTCCGCGATCGCTTTGCCGATTCCGCGCGAACTTCCGGTGACCAGCGCGACGCCCGCTTCTCTCTGCACACCGCCAGTCTAGGGGTGCCCGAAGTGATGTCCTTCGTCGGCGAAGCCGTGCGCGGCAAGGAAAAGCATCATCGCCACCGCGATCATCAGCAGCATCCCGACTGCCAGCTTCCGCCGCGCGGGCGCGGTGCCGAACTCCGTGACCAGCTGATGTCCGGCCAGCAGGAGCAATGGCTGCCAGCTTGTCCGGGCCGCCGGCGCCGGCAGATCCGCGACCACCGCGTCCAGTTCGTGCCGGTACTGCGCCGAATAGACGGTGATGACCCGTTCTTCCACCTCGGCCAGGCTCAGCCGCCCCTCGCCCGCCGCGTTGTTCAGGACTTTCGTCGTTTGCTCGCGTTCGGCATCAGAGCAGCGGACAGGTCGATCGGTCATACTTTCCTCCCGGATACAGCCGGAATCAGGCGAGCCGTCACCTTCGCGAGCGGTTCGCGGACCACGAGCCCGAGCAGCCCGACCCCGGCACCGACCACGAACCCCGCGAGCACGTCGTGCGGGTAGTGCGCCCCGACGTACACCCGCGAAATCCCCATCAGTACCGCGAAAACGAGCGCCCAGACTCCCCATTTGCGGTTTACCAGCAGCACCGCCACTGAGAACGCCGCGACGATGACCGTGTGGTTGCTGGGAAACGCGTAGTCGGTCGGCGGGTCGCACGGCAGCAACGTGTGCACGCCGGCGACCACGCGGCACGGCCGGACCTCGGCGAACGCCGACTTCAGCACGGTGTCCACGGCGAGCGCCACCGCGATCGCGATCGGCACCCACGCCGCGGCCGCCAGTGCCGCCGGTCCCCTGGTGCGTGCGCGCCAGAGCATCGCGAGGATCACCGGCACCACCAGGAAAACCCCGTACTCGCTGAACGTCGTCGCGATTCCGGCCAGCCAATGCTGTGACCACGCGAAATCCGTTATGTCGCGGTATAGCCCGGCATCGATCATCGGACCGCGCTCCGGCGTGCGCGGACGATTTCGACCAGCAGCGGGCTCAGCGAAAGCAGCACCACGACGGCGATGATCGGCAGCAGGTACGTGTCGATGTTCGGCACCGACGCGCCCAACGCGTACCCGGCGAGCGTCACCCCGACCGTCCACAGCAGACCGCCGAGCACCTGCCACATCGCGAACTTCGCGGCGGGCATCCCGGCGATGCCGACGAGCGGGTTCAGCACCGTCCGGACCACCGGGATGAACCGGGCCAGCACCACCGCCTTCCCGAGCCCGTACCGGGTGAGCAGCGCCGATCCGCGCGCGACGCCCTCGTGCAGGTGCTTGCTGCGCACGCGGACGAGCAGCGCGCCGCCGCCGCGCCGGCCGAGGACGTATCCGGCCTGCGCGCCGAGCAGCGCTCCGGCCGCCGCCGCGACGATGACCGCCGCGAGCGAGAGGTGCAGCTTCGACGAGGCCGCCAGCACCCCCGCGGTGAACAACAGCGAATCGCCGGGCAGGAAGAAGCCCACGAGCAGGCCGGTCTCGGCGAACATCACCGCGAAGACGCCGAGCGGGCCGAACGCGGCCAGCAGCCACTTCGGGTCGAGCATGCCCACCTCCAACTACTACACAACTGTCGAAATTCTACATGAACGTAGTAGTGAGCCGAGCAGCTTCGACAAACAGGTAGAATTTGGGCCATGCGCAACGGACAGGGCGAGAGCGCCCGGCGGGCTCCCGGCGAGCTGGAGGCCGAGGTGCTCACGGTGCTGTGGGAGTCCGACGAGCCGATGTCGGCCGCGGGCGTGCAGGAGCGGATCGGCGGCGGGCTGGCCTACACCACCGTCGTCACGATCCTGTCCCGGCTGTTCGAGAAGGGCGTGGCGACCCGGGAGAAGCAGGGCCGCTCGTTCACCTACCGCGCCGCCGACGACGAACCCGGGCTCGCCGCCCGCCGGATGAGCAAGGTGCTCGACGCCGAAGCCGACCGGTCCAGCGTGCTGGCGAAATTCGTGTCGAACCTGTCCGAATCGGACGAGCGCGTGCTGCGCGATCTGCTGCGCCAGAACGGCGGCTGATCGTGAACCTCGACCTGCTCGCCCCACTGCTGCTGCCGTTGGCCTCCTGGCCGGTGGCACGCTGGGTCGCGCCCCGGTTGTCGCCTCGGCTGGGCAGCTGGCTGCTCGCCGGTTCCGCGCTGGTGCTCGCTGTCGGCAGCACGGCGACGCTCGCGGTCCTCGCGGCCGCGGGTCTGGCGCAGCTGCCGTTTGTCGGCGAGCTGGGCGATTTCTCCGCGGTCGCATTCCACGGGGCCGACGCGGTGAACCTGCCGCTGGCGATCGTCAGCGGGATCGCGCTGGTGGCCGCCGGGGTCGCGTTGACCCGCGCGGCGATTCAGTACGTGCGCTGGCACCGGAAGGTGCACGCCGAGCTGAACACGCACACGCGCGAGGCTGGCTTCGTGCTGCTGCCGGGCGAGGAACCGGTCGCGTTCGCGGTGGCCGGAGGCGGCGGCCGGATCGCGGTGTCCAGCGGGATGCTCTCGGCGCTGGAACCTCAGGAACGCCGCGCTCTGCTCGCGCACGAACGCGCGCATTTGCGGCTGCGGCACCATGTTTTCGCCGCGATCGTCACGGTCGCGACCACGGTCAATCCGGTGTTGCGTCCGCTCGGTTCGGCCGCCCGGTTCGCGCTGGAACGCTGGGCGGACGAAGCGGCCGCGGATCGCGTCGGAGACCGGAAGCTGGTGGCCACGGCGGTGGCGAAGGCGGCGCTGGCCAGCCGTTCCCAACCGTCGCTCGCGCTTGCCGCGACCGGCGGGCCGGTGCCGCAACGCGTGCGCGCGCTGCTGTCCGCCCCGTCGTCAGGCTCGCGGCGAAAGCCACTGGCGGCGGTCGCGGTGGCGGTCGTTCTCGGCGCTTGCGCCTGGTCGGCGGCTTGCACGCTCGACGCGGCCACCGATCTGCACACCGGCCTCGAGACCGCTCAGCAGGCCGCTTGCGTGCTCTCGCAAGGGACCCACGGCGAGCCCACGCTGTCGGCATTCCGACACCAGCACCGGGATTGCGCCGAGCGCTGACCGCCACGCTCCTGGTGCGGCGGCGATGTCGGAGTCGTGCAACAGAATCGTGCCGCCGCCGGTCAGCCTTCGACGCACAGTGCGCACGACTGAACGCGGAGTGGCGCGATTGGTCCAGTCGAATCCCCAGGCACTCCACAAAACGGGCTGAAGCCCGAGGATTCGCGCCGAAACCAGAGAACTCGCGCTGAACACCCCGTACGGCGCGCGCAGCCACTGCGGTCGGGCGCCGGTGACGAGTTCGATCAGATCGGCGGTGTGCCTGAGCTCGTCGTGCAGGACCTTCGGGGAGCGGCGCAGGAAGCAGCGGTGATCCCAGCCGTGGACTGCGATCTCGTGTCCGGCCGCGGCGATGTCCCGGCCTAGTTCCGGCTCGGCGGACAGTTCCCGGCCCAGCATGAAGAAGGTCGCTCGGACGTCCAGTTTCTCGAGGATTCGGAGGAACTGCGGCGTGGACTCTGGGTTCGGCCCGTCGTCGAAGGTCAGCGCTACGTGGCTTGGGTCGCCGCGTCCGGCCAAGCGCGGCGGGCGCAACTGCGGCACGAACAACGCGGCCGGTGCCGCGTGCGCGACGGCCGCTGCGGCGAGTCCGCGGATCATCCGGCTGCCTTGACCGGCCGCCGCAGCAACCATTCCAGCGCTTCGGTCAGTTCACTTGGCGAGTGGACCCACGGCACGATGCCGTCGTCGTGCAGTACCGCGGCGTTGGCGCGGCCGTGGCCGGGCAGGCAGCGGTAAGTCAGCACCGGCAGACCGGTCGCGAGTGCTTCCGACGTCGTCAGCCCGCCCGCGTTCTGCACCACGACGTCGCACGCGCGCAGCAGCTCCGGCATCTTGTCTACCCAGCCGAACACGTGCCGGTGTCCGGTTTTCCGCAGCTTTTCGGCCAATGCTTCGTTGCGACCGCAGACCACGACCGGCTCGACGAGTCCGGTCGCGAGGAGGTCGTCGGCGGTCTGTCCGATTTGGCCGACGCCCCAGGATCCGGCGACGACCAACGCGAGCGGACCGTCGTGCGGAAGGCCGAAGGCGAGCCGGAGCCGGAGCCGTTCGGTCATCCCGGCGGACGGCCGGAACGCGGGTGCGACCAGCGGACGCGAGACGAGAGTGCGACCGGCTCCGAGCGCCTTGGCTTGGCGGGCGGCGGTTTCGTTGGGAGCGACGGTGAGCGTCGCGTCCTGGCTCACGCACAGCCGGTGCACCGACGGGTCGGTGAGGTAGACGACCAGAGGCGCGGTCAGTTCGTTCGAGCGCCGCAGCCGGGCGACGGCGTGCGTGGCGAGCGGATAAGTCGATACGACGACGTCGGTGTTGTCGCCGAGCAGTTCCCGGAGCCTCGGCGTGGCGAGGCCGGCGAACCGGCGGGCGGCTCCGGCCAGCGCGGGGGTGCCGAGTGCGCCGAGCAGCCAGTCCCAGCTGCGCGGGACCGTGTTGAGCTGCTGGTGGTAGGCGCCGCAGAGCAGTTCGCCGAGTCTTCCCGGGAGCAGGTCCAGGAAATCAGCGCGGACGACGTGTGCGCCGCGGTCGGCGAACCATCGGTCCAGCTCCCTGGCGGCACCGTCGTGACCTGCCCCGATCCGGGCGGACACGATCACCACGCGGGCCATCCGGCACCCCTTTCGACTTCTACATGTCTGTAGTAAAACTACATCTCTGTAGAATGAGAGTCGAGACCGGGCCGACTGCGAAGAAGCACCCTCGGTCCGACATTCCGGGCACGTTTCCCGCAATTGGGGGTAAGCGGTAACCCGTCCAGGTGAGACGCCCGCTACCGTGGGTCTTTCGACCACCGGACGTGGCAGGAAGAGGAACCCCGATGCGTCGTCGCAAGACCGCCAGCGCGATCCGCGTCGCCCAGGTGCTCCTGGCCGTGGTTTCGCTGCTCGTCCTCGGCGGCACCGCCTTCGCATGGTCGAAGCTGAACCAGATCACCGACGGCCTGACCAGGTCCGACGTCATCGGCGCCGGGGCCGGTTCGCCGATGGGCGAGCAGAACATCCTGATGGTCGGCCTCGACACGCGCACCGACGCGGAGGGCAACCCGCTGCCCGACGACGTGCTCGACCAGCTGCACGCGGGCGGTGCGGAGGACGGCGGCGACACGACCGACACGATGATCGTCGTGCACATTCCGGCGGGCGGCGGGAACGCTACGGCGATTTCCATCCCGCGTGACTCTTATGTCCAGCTTGCCGGGAAGTTCGGGAAGCACAAGATCAATTCGGCTTATACTTATGGGCAGATTGCCCGGAAGAATGAGTTGAAAGCTGCTGGCGAGTCCGGGGCGCAGCTGGAGACCGACTCGGCTCAGGCCGGGGCCAAGACTGCGATCGAGACGGTTCAGCAACTGACCGGGCTCACCATCACGCACTACGCGGCGGTGAACCTGGCGGGGTTCTATTACGTCAGCCAGGCTGTTGGCGGGGTTCCGGTTTGCCTCAAGGCTCCGGTTAAGGATAGTTACTCTGGGGCTAATTTTCCTGCTGGGCCGCAGAATGTCGCCGGGGCGCAGGCGTTGCAGTTCGTGCGGCAGCGGCATGGGTTGCCCAACGGGGACCTGGATCGGATCAAGCGGCAGCAGGTTTTTATGGCCAGCATGGCCAAGACCATTCTTTCCGCTGGGACGTTGACGGATCCGGGCAAGTTGGATGCGTTGATCGGGGCGGTCAAGAAGGCTGTTGTCGTTGATACCAACTGGGATTTGCTGGGGTTTGCTCAGCAGTTGCACGGGATGAGTGCGGGGAGTATCAACTTCGTTACCGTGCCGGTGGTCAGTATTACGTTGAAGACGCCTAATGATGGTGATGCCGTGCAGGTGGATCCTAAGCAGGTGCAGCAGTTTGTTCGGGAGCAGACTGGGGAGTCTTCTTCGTCCCCCTCTTCCTCTGCTTCCGCGCCGCCGTCGTCGTCTGGTGGGGATCCTGCGTTGGCGGGGTATGTGGTTGATGTGCGCAACTCGTCCGGGGTGGATGGGCTGGCTAACCGGGTTGCGGACAAGCTCGCTGCTGCTGGGTATGCGCGGGGGTCTGTTTCGAATAGTGCTACTCGGCGGACGTCGACTGTGTATTACGGGCGGGGGCAGCGTAGTCAGGCTGAGGCTATCGGCGAGAAGCTTGGCGGGGTTGCGGTGGCTTCGGATAATTCTCTTGAGAAGGATCATTTCCGGGTTTATTTGGGGCAGAAGTACTCGGATGATTCCGGGGTGCATCCGGCTTCCGCTCCGGCGGTGATGGAGGCTCCGGCTGGGGGTGCGCCGGATATTACTGCTGATGGGGTTACTTGCGTTAACTGACTGCTCGTGCTTCGCACATCGCGGGGCGGGAGTGTGGCGGGGGCACCCCGAAGCATGATTGTGATGACGGTCTGGGGTGGGTTTTTCAGGGGGGAAAGATGTCTTTACAAACCCCCCCAGAACAGAGCTTTGTTTCGTATCGGGGTGCGGGGGGTGTGGGCGCCTTGAGGGGTTGGGTGCGTGGGCTGCGGTTTGGCCGGTGGTACGCGGCGGCCTGGGTGCCTGGTTAGGCTGGATTCGCTGGCTGCGGTTTTGCAGGGGGTGCACGGCGGCCTGGGTGCCTGGTGGAGCTGGGGTCGCGGCGGGGGTTAGTGCCTCGAAAGTGGCGGTGGGTGCGTCGCGGCGGTGGCGGGCGGCGGGCAGTCGTCTGTGAGGGGAACCCTGAAGGAATCAGAGGCTGTGCGGGTTCCCCTCACGGAACACCACCCAACCCACCAACCCTGAAGTCCGTGAAGGTGGCCCTCACGGAATCCGGCCAAGGCTCGGAAGTCCGTGAAAGGGCTCCTTGAGGGAATTAGATTCCCTCAAGGAGCCCTTCACGGACTTCTCGGCGGTGCGGCGGTGCGGAGGTGCGGCGATGCCAGCGAAGGTGAGCGGCGGAGGTGGCCGTGATGCTGCGGCGGTGCCGATTGCCTGCCGCGCATAGCAAAGCGGGCCGGTCCTAAATGGACCGGCCCGCTTGCTTAGCGCGTCTTACTTCGGGTAGATCAGGCGTTGCTCCGACGGCGGCGAACCACCAGCAGCATCGCGCCGCCAGCGACCACCAGGGCTGCGCCGATTCCGATCGGCAGGGCCGCGTTCACGCCGGTGTTCGCCAGCGGGGTCTGGCCCGAGTTGTTGCCGCCGGCTGCGGGGGCGGTCGTCGCGGGCGCGGTGGTGACCGGGCCGGTTTCGGTCCAGGTGCCGGTTGCGGCGGCCTGGACGCTGCTCTTCTGCGACTGTGCCACGATCAGCGACTGCGCCGGCTTGTCCGCGTAGTTCTTGGCCACGAACAGGCGACCGGTGTTGACGTCGCCCGAGGCCTTCACCGCGAGTTCGGCCGTGCCGGCCTTCGCGTCCTTCGGGACGTCCAGGAACAGCTTCGTGCCGTTCTTGATCGCCGAGGACTTGATCTCCTGGCCGTTTTCACCGACGACCTTCACGCCCTCGGGGAGCTTGCTCGTGAAGTCGGTGACGCTGCCGGTCGTCGCGACAGTGAACGGGCCGATCTTCGTGCCCGCTTCGCCGGACGCCTTCGCCGGAGTGATGCTCAGCGCCGGCTTCGTCTCCTCGACGCCGGTGTTCGCGTCGCCGGTCAGGTACTTGTACAGCGCGAGCACGTCGGCCGCTTCGTCCTCGGAGCCGTTGGCCAGCGGGTTTTCGGCGTCGAGGTCCTTGCCGTCGCTGTAGTGCCACACCGCGGCCTGCGTCGCGGTCAGCGCTTCCTTCGTGGACAGACCGTCGTGGAGCTTGGCGCCCTTGCCGGTCAGCGTCTTCTCGAGGGACGCGACGTCCTCGGACGGGTAGCTGTGGTGCAGCACCCAGTTGATGTTCTTGTTGTTCTTGCGGAACGGCGACTTCGCGTCGGGGTAGTCGTTCCACGCGTGCTCGAGCATCGGCTCGCCGTACCGCGCGCCGACCTCGATCTGCACGCAGTACATCTTCGAGAGGGCGCCGTCGGACAGCTTGAAGTTGAACAGCGTCGTCTGGACCTTGCCCTTGTCGGCGATGTTGACGTCGAAGCCCGACGTGCCGCCGTTCACCAGCTCGCCCGAGGCCGCGCCGCTGCGCGCCGTGGGGGCGTTGTCGTCGGCGAGGGCGACCGGCGCGGCGATCATGAGTGCCGCTGCCGCGGAAGCCACCGCGGCCCCTCCCCGGACCAGAATTGACCTGCCGTGCATGCTTTCTCCCATCCAGTCCCGAACCACGAACAACGGACCGCGTGAGACCACATCTCCCCGACCACGGCGGCCACCAATTCGGGTGAAGAATCCACCCAGTCAAGCGATGGCGAAGCATACACAGGGCTCACATGTGCACTGTGGGTGGTCCCCTGACTGCGCTTTCGTACCACCAGTCGGAGTCGTTCCTCCTCTTGTGTTGCTCTGGGTAGATATGCGAGGAGCTGCGGAAACCCGAGAGAAAGGCGCAGAACGTTGAACAAGCAACCACCGGCGGACGTGCTGGCCGCGTTCGGCTGCAGCGAGGTGCCGGTTCGGCTGGAAGGCGGGAAAGGCGAGACCTGGCGCGCCGGGGACATCGTGGTGAAACCGGTGGAGTTCGCTCCGGAAACGCGGTGGCGGGCGGCGGTGCTCGCCGAGGTGGCGGAGTCGGCGGAGTTCCGGATCGCTCGGCCGATTCGGGCTCGCGACGGGGAATGGATAGCGGGGGCATCCGCCGGCCAGAATTCATCCGGTGGTCATCCGTCGCTCGGCTGGGAGGCGAGCCGACTGATGCCTGGCAGCCCGGACACTTCCCGGCCCGACGACGCGATTCGGGCCGGGATCGCGTTCCATCAGGCGGTCGCCCGGCTGCCGCGTCCGGACTTCCTCGATTTCCGGACCGATCCCTGGACCATCGGAGACCGGATCGCCTGGGAGGAATTGCCGCCCGAGGGCTCGGCGCCCGCTCGCGACCTCCTCCGCCCGTTGCTCGAGGCGCGCCGTCCGGTGGAGTCGGCCGCGCAGGCGGTCCACGGCGATCTCCCCGGCAACGTCCTCTTCGCGCCGGGACAGCCGCCCGCGGTGATCGACTGGGCGGTCTACTGACGTCCCCCGTCGTGGGCCGCCGCGGTGGCGGTCGCCGACGCATTGTGCTGGTACCAAGCGACTCCCGGTCTCATCGACCGCTGGGCGCATCTGCCCGAATGGCGGCAGATGCTGATCCGCGCGCTCGTCTACCGGATCGTCACGCACGATCTGGCCGGACGCTGGACGCCCGACCAGATCGCGCCTATCAACCCGCTATCGCGGCCGTGCTCAGTTGACCAGGTTCTCCAGCGGCTCGCCCTTCGCGTAGTGCGCGAGCTGGCGTTCGGCCAGCTGCTTCGCGCGCGGGTAGAACGAGTCCGAACCGCCTGCGATGTGCGGGGTGATGATCGCGCCGTCGAGCGTCCACAGTGGATGATCGGCGGGCAGCGGTTCCGGGTCGACGACGTCGAGCGCCGCGCGCAGACGGCCGGCGGAGACCTCGGCGGTGAGTGCGTCGGTGTCGACGGCGGTGCCGCGGCCGACGTTCACGACCAACGCCGTGTCCGGCAGCAGAGCCAGTTCCGCGGTGCCGAGGAGGCCCCGAGTCTGCGGGGTGTCGGGCAGGATCAGCACCACGATGTCCGCGGTCGGCAGGAGGTCCGGCAGTTCGGCGATGCCGTGCACGCCGTCGCGAGCGGTGCTGGAGACCCGGACCACCTCGGCCTCGCCTGCTTCGAGGTACCGCTCGATGGCTCGGCCGATCGAGCCGTAGCCGACCAGCAGGACCCGGCAGTCGGCGAGCGAGCGGGTGTGCACCCGGTCCCACGAGCCGGTCTGCTGCTGCGCGAACCAGCGCGGGAAATACCGTTGTGCGGCAAGGATCAGCGCGAGAGTGTGCTCGGCGACGCTGAGGTCGTGCAGTCCCCGGCCGTTCGCCAGCTGCACGCCGGACGGGACGAGCGACAGCAGGTTGTCGTAACCGGCGGAGAGCGTCTGCACCGCGCGCAGCGACGGCAGTTGCGGGATGAGCTTCGCCGCCGCCGGGCCTTGGTCGTAGGGCAGGACGTAGAACTCGACGTCGTCGAGGCCGTCCGGCGGGGTGCCGCGGCCGTCCCACACGACCGCGTTCAGTTCGGCCGGAACGGAAATGTCGGACCAGGGCACCAGTACACGCGCGGTCATGCTCGCCTTTCCTTCGTTTTCACCGGAACCGCGACTACCAGCACCGCGGCTGCGGCCATTGTCCCCGCCAGCATCAGGAACGCGGCAGCCGTGCTGCCGGTGGCGGATTCGAGCCAGCCGACCAGGTAGGTCCCGAGGAACCCGCCGAGCGCGCCGGCGGCGTTGATCACGGCTACCGCCACCCCGGCGGTCCGCTGCGGCAGAAGTTCGGAAATCAACGCGAAGAACGGGCCGTACGGCGCGTACAAGGCCACTGCGGCGATTGCCAGCAGCACGAACGCCCACCAGAAATGTTGTTTGCCCAGCAAATACGAACCGTAGAACGCGACCGCGCCAGCGAGCAGCCATGGCCAGACGTATCGGCGACGCATCCCGGATCGGTCCGAACTGCGCGAGTTGATCAGCATCGCCACCACAGCGAACGCGTACGGAATCGCCGACAGCAAACCGGTCGCGCCGATTCCGGCGGACGAGCCTGCCTTGACGATCGACGGCAGCCAGAACACGAAGCCGTAAACCCCGATGCTCCACAACAGATATTGCGCCGACAGCAGCAGAACCGCCTTGGACCGCAACGCTTCCCGCACCGGACGGTCCGCTGGTTCCGGAAGCTGCGCCTGTTCCGCGGCGATAGCGCGCTCGACCGCTTCGCGGCCGGCCGGGTCGAGCCACTGGGTGTCGGCGGGCCGGTCTCGGACCTGCGCGCGGAACACGAACGCCCAGATCAGCGCCGGGATTCCCTCGATGATGAACATGCCGCGCCAGGACGTCGCCTCGATCAAATACCCCGACGCCGCCGACAGCCACATCACCGTGACCGGGTTGCCGAGGATCAGGAAAGCGTTGGCCCGCCCGCGTTCGGCCTTCGTGAACCACCGCGCGAGCAGCACGACGAGCGCGGGCAGCACCGCCGCTTCCACCGCGCCGAGCAGAAACCGCACCACGATCAGCACCGGCACCGAACTGAGCAGGCCCTGCGCGGTCGCGAGGATGCCCCACGCGAGCACCGACCAGAAGATCAGGCTCCGCACGCTGCGGCGGTCGGCGTAGAGGACGCCGGGGACCTGCAGCAGGAAGTAGCCGAGGAAGAACGACGCGGCGATCAGCCCGGACGTCGTGCTCGTGAGATTCAGCTCCTCGGCCATGCCGCCGGCGGTCGCGATCGAGAAGTTCGACCGGTCGAGGTAGGCGAGGCTGTAGGTGACGAAGACGATCGGGATCAGCCGCAGCCAGCGCTGCCTCCCGAGCGTGCCCGCCTGCTCGACGGTGTTCATCCGGTACTCCTGTCGCCGCTGACCCAAGTCCTTGACGCACTTTCCGTAATATGGAAAGCTATTCCGCAATGCGGTGAGAGGCAGTGTGCGTCTCCGCGCCCGGGACGTCAAGGGGGTCCGATGGCGGACATGGTCGGCAAGGCTTTGCGGGTGCTGTCCCTGCTCGGCGGCTACCCCGAAGGCGTGCCGCTGTCCGAGCTGGCGCGTGCCGCCGGATACCCGGTGAGCACCACGCACCGGTTGCTCAGTTCCTTGCAGAGCGAGGGATTCGCGCGCAACGACCCGGTGTCGAAGCGGTATTCGCTGGGGTTGCGGCTGTTCGAACTGGGTCAGTCGGTGTCGCAGGCGCGCGGATTCGCGGGCGTCGCGCTGCCGGTGATGCAGAAGCTGTCCGAGGAGACCGGCGAGCCGACGCTGCTGGCCGTGCTGGACGGGCACAACCAGGTTTACGTGCACTCGGTGCAGGGGTCGCAGCGGCTGCAGATCCGCGGCGAGCCGGGTGCGCGCGGGCCGTTGCACTGCACGTCGATGGGCAAATGCCTGGTCGCGTTCGCGGCGAATCGCGACGAGCTGGTCGCTTCACTGGAACTGCCCGGGCTGGCCCCTCGCACGATCACCTCGCGCGAGGCGTTCGCGACGGAGATCGCGGCGGTGCGCGAACGTGGTTTCGCAATCGCTGACGAGGAGCACGAGGAAGGCATTCGCGCGGTCGGCGTTCCGATCAGGACCCCGGACGGGACCGCGATCGCCGCGTTGTCCACCGCGGCGCCGGCTTATCGGCTGACGGTCGCGCAACTGGAGGAGTTCGTGCCCGCTTTGCGTGCCGCCGCACGGGAATTGGCGGCGTTGCTGCCTCGGTGAGGTCTTATTCGCCGATCTCGCCCTTGATCCACGACACGAGCTGATCCACCCGCGCCGCGGTTTCGGTGCCGGGCTGAGGGCAGTCGGGGCCGAAGTTCTCGACCGCGATCAGCGTGTTCTTTCCCTTGATCGGTACGAAGAACGGCGACCCCGAGTCGTCCGGGCACGGGCTGTTCTCGACGGTGCGCTTCTTCAGCGGATCGAGGGTGATCTCGTTCTTGCGCACTTCGGCGACCTGGAAATCGCCGCGTTTGATGTGGTCGGTCTGCACGATGACCTTGGCGTTCAGCGAACCCCAGCCGACGAACGTCGTGTGCTGGCCCGGATCCGGCGGACCGTCCGGCAGCGCGAGCGGTTCGATGTCGGTGACCGGCTCGGACAGCTTGGCGAGCGCGAGGTCGTTGACCGCGGACTGGCGCGCGTCGACGATCTTCAGCACGTGCCCGCGTGGATCGGAATCGGTGAGCTTCCCGATCGCGGCAGTCATGGTGTAGTCGGGTTTGCCGCTGACCCGGGTGCCGTCGAGGTCGTGGAAGCAGTGTCCGGCGGTGACGATCCATTGCGGAGCGATGAGCGAACCGCTGCAGCCGCCGGTGCGGACGCCGCCGCCCTTCTCCGGAATGTCCTTTGAGGACAGTTTGACGCTGAACGGGGTGGGATGGTCGGGCAGTGCGGGCGTGGAAGGCGGCGAGGACGACGGCGCCTTGCCTCCGGTACCGCCGCTGACAGTGCTGCTGGCATTGCCCGCGCTGCCGCTCGCGCCGCGCGCGACGGCGACGTTCGACACCGGCTTGGCGGTTTCGGCCTCCGCGGTCCGCTGCAGGCCGACGTAGGCCCCGGCGAGCCCGGCCCCGAGGACCGTGGCGACGGCCACAGCACCCAGCCGAAGGCTCGCCCGTTGGGCGGAACGTGACTTTGCGTGCACCACGTGGTCCAAGATAGCGAAGTTGTTAACCCGAATGAGTGAGTGTGCCCGATTAATCCGGTGACCAGGGTAGAAACCGACACGCTCGATACGCGGGGTCGGGGCTTGGTCACGGAATGCTAACGGCGCGGGGGTGTTTTGCCTGAAGGCTGGGCCGTTCGGACGCGGGGGCCGGATTGTGGGGGTTGGTCCCGATCAGCGGGACAGCTGCGCCGGGGAAGGCTCGGTGCGCGTGGCGCAGGTCGGTGCGCGTGGCTTCGCTCGACCCGCCTGGCTTCGTTCGGCCTGCGTGGCTCTGCTCGGCCTGCGCGGCTTCGCTCGGCCTGCGTAGCCCGCTCGACTTGCACGGCTGCGCTCGGCCCGCGTGGCTTCGCTCGACCCCACTCGGCTTGTGCGGCTTCGCCCGGTCTGCGCGACCCCAGTCGGCTTGCGCAGCTTCGCCCGGCCAGCGCGACCCCGCTCGTCCCGCATGGCTTCACCGGTCGGCGCGACTCCGCTCGATCCGAGCAGCTTCGCTCGGCCCCACGTGGCCTGCGCAGCTCCGCCCGGCCAGCGCGACCCCGCTCGTCCCGCATGGCTTCACCCGGTCCGCGCAGCTTCGCTCGGCCCACGTGACTTCGCCCGGCCCGCACGCCTCCACCGTCCGTGAGGGGAACCCTGAGGGCCCCTGATTCCGTCAGGGTTCCCCTCACGGACAGCCGCGAGCGAGCCCCGCACTGGCGAGGTGAAGCGAGGCGAGACCTCAGTCCAGCAGGGCGAGCCGATCCACCAAGACTTCCAAAACCCCGTCCGGCCAAGGGAACATCGGGGCCGCCGGGCGCAACTCGGCTAAGCCGTGCAGGCCGGCCCACAAGGCAGTCGCGTCGGAGAATGCCGCAGTGCTGCGCGACAGGCCGGCGTCCGCGCAGTCCTGCACTGCTTGCGCCAGCAGGGCGAACACGTCCTGCCCGATCTCCTCCGCCGCCGGAGCCATCTCCGGATTCTCGGCTGCCCGCGCGGCATTCCACACTCCGCCGAACAGGATGCGGTAGCGATTCGGGCGTTCGAGGGCGAAGTCCAGGTAGGTCGTGCACACCGAGCGCAGCCGCGCGTCCGGCTTGTCCACCTCGGCCAGTCCGGCTTCGATGCGTTCCTTCAACTCGGCGAACGCTTCCTGCACGACCGCCAGCAGGATCTGGTCGCGGTCGGCGAAGTGCCGGTAGATGGACGGTGCCGCGATGCCGATCCGCCGGGCCACCGCGCGCAGGGTGACCGCGTCCTCGCCACTGCCTTCGTCGAGGATCTCGGCCGCCGCCCGCACGATCTCCTCCCGCAGCCGGGCACCTTCGCCGCGGCGGTTCCGGGAGCGTCCTTCTGCTGCGTTCACGACCGCAAGCTTACAGTCGTTAGCTAGATAGGTTTACAAGTGTTAGGTTACGACTCTATGGTTACTACCGTAAGCCTAACTCGGAGAGGAAACGCCATGAAGAAGATCCGGAACGTCATCGTGGGTGGCATCGCCGCAGTGCTGGTCGCGGGAAGCGTGGGCGGCGCGGTCAGCACCGCTCAGGCAACCCCGAGGATTCCGCACGTCGTCCAAGCCTGGGCCGACGCTTGGAACACCGGAAACGCAGCCAAAATGGCCTCGCTGTTCACCGGCGACGGCATCTACCAGGACAACGCCTTCCAGGTCGCGATGAGCGGACCTCAGGGCGTCGCGAACTGGGTCGAAATCACTGAGAGAAGCATCCGAAACGCGCACGTCGACGTGCAGGACGCGTTCCGCTCCGGCGACCGGATCGCGGTGCGCTGGACGTTCTCCGGCACCGACACCGGGGCGTTCGACAAGACCCGGCCCGCCACCGGCAAGTCGTTCCGCGTGCCGGTCAGCACGCTGATCGACCTGCGCGGCGAGCGGATCCGGCAAGTCACCGACTACTACAACCTCGCCGACGTTCTCCGCCAGGTCGGCCTCCCGGCGGGTCCATGGACGCCGCCGGGAAGCTGAGCGGCCTAAGCGGCGGGCAGGTACCGAGGTGCCTGCCGCGCGTGCGTCGCCTGCTCGTACGCGTAAGCGAAACCGAGCAACTGCGCGTCGTGGTATTTCGTGCCCAGGAAAGAAATACCGACCGGCAGCGGTCCGGCGAATCCGGCTGGCACGGTGATGTTCGGGTAGCCGGCCACAGATGTGTTTCGGGTGCTGCTCAAGAACCTCGGGTCGCCTGGGCGGTCCAGCGGCGAGGCGGGCAAGCCGCTCAGGGTGACGATCGCGTCCAGGCCTTTCGCCGCCAGTACGTCGTCGATCGACCGTTGCGCGATGCCCGTCGCGGCGGCGCGGTGCCGGCGGTAGGTCTGGTCGTTCAGGTTGCTGTCGGCGGCGTTCGCCTCGACGAGGAGGCTTTGGTCGAACAGCGGCATCTCGACGTCCCGGTGCTGGTCGTTGTAGGCGATCAGCTCGGACAGATTCCGCGGGTGTTCGCCGGGAGTCGCGGCCAGGTAGGCGTTCAGGTCGTGTTTGAACTCGGACAACAGGGCCGGGAAGAGATCCGGTTTGACTGACCAGGAGATGTCCTCGACGTCTGCTCCGTCGACGACCGTCGCTCCCAGCGAACGCAGAGTGTGCACTGTGGACTCGAAGATGCGATCGGCTTGCTGGTCGATGCCGGAGTGACCCTTTCGCCAGACACCGATTCGCTTGCCGCGCAGGGCATTGCGATTCAGAGGCATGTCCTTCGGGAGCGCAGCCGCGACTGAGGCGGGGTCGGCCGGGTCGGCGCCGGTGAGCACGGAGAGGGTGAGCGCGGCGTCGGTGACGTTGCGCGCGATCGGGCCGGGGGTGTCGTGCTGGGCGGTGATCGGCACGACGCCGCTGCGGCTCACCGCGCCGAGGCTGGTCTTCACCCCGACGGTCGAGGTCGAGGCTGCCGGGCACACGATCGAACCGTCGGTTTCGGTGCCGATGGCGACCGTCGCGAGACCGGCCGCCGCGGCGACTGCCGAGCCGCTTGACGAACCGCACGGGCTGCGGTCCAGCGCGTAGGGATTGCGCGTCTGGCCCGCGACTCCGCTCCAGCCCGGGATCTGTCCGTTCGAGCGGAAGTTCGACCATTCCGACAGGTTCGCTTTGCCGAGCACGATCGCACCCGCGGCGCGCAGGCGCTGGACCAGGAACGCGTCTTTGGCCGGACGCGAACCGAGCATCGCGGTCGAGCCGGCGGTGGTCGTTTGCCGGTCCGCGGTGTCGATGTTTTCCTTCAGCAGCACCGGAATTCCTTCCAGGGGGCTGCGGGAGGAACGGGTCCGGCGGCGGGCGTCGCTCTCCTTCGCCGCCGGCAGCGCGTCCGGATTGGTTTGCACGACGGCGTGCAGTTTGGGGTTCAGCTCTTCGATCCGGCGCAAGTAGCCGCGCGTCAATTGTTCCGACGTCAGCTGCCGGTGGTCCATGGCGCGCTGCAGATCGGGAATCGTGGTCTGGTCGAGGAAACGGCTCGGTGAGGCGTCCGCCGCGGCGGGCAGGAGCAAGCCCGCCGCGGTGAGGGCTGCCACCGAAAGCTGTGTCAGCAAGGTGCGCATTCGTTTTTCTTTCTTATTCGCGGAGGCCGATGGCATCAATGGGCTTGGCGCGCAAGGTGACCCGAGTGGACAGTCCGAGCGAGACCAGGCTGAGCAGGAACGCTCCGGCGATGATTCCGCCGAACACCGCGGGCGTTCCCGACGGCAGCGGGGTGTCGCGCAGGGAAAGATTGAGCAGTACCAACGGAACTGCTGCCACCACGGTGCCGAGCAATGCCGCGATACCGGCGGTCGCCAAGGCTTCCAGGCGCATCATCCGCACGACCTGGCCACGGGTCGTGCCGATCAGCCGCAGCAGAGCGAATTCCCGCGAGCGCTGCGCCGTGGTCATCACCAGCGTGTTGGCTACCGAGATCACCACGTAGCCGAGGATCACGCCGACCGCGACGAGGTTCAGATAGAACTGCTGCTGTGCCGAAGCATTCTCCGACGCGGAAACCGTGGAGCTGGGCGTTACGGTGAGACCCGGGTAACGAGCGCTGAGGTCGCGCAACGCGGCAGTCACCGCGGCCGGGTCCGCGTTCGGGTCTTCTCGCACCAGAACGGAACTGTCCATCCGGTCGCCGGTGTGCGCACGGGCGAGATCGGCGGGCAGCACGTACTCGCCGAATGCCTGGTTGTGCGTGTAGACCGCGACCAGTTTCACCTTCGCGGGACGGCCGTCGGCGAACCAGAAGTCGACCTCGTCGCCGATTTTCTTTTCGTACCAATCGGCTTCGCTCTTGCTCATCGCGACGGTGTCGCCGCGCAGGTCGGCCAGATTCCCGGACACGACGCCGAGGTCGAGCACGCCGCGCACCTGGTCGCCGTTCAGCCCCTGCGCCGGGTACTTCATGACACGCAGCCGCTGGTCCTCCTTGACCGTGGTGACGACGTCGGTGCGGATCACCGAGGTGGCCGCCGCGACTCCGGGGATCGCCCGCGCCGCCGAGGCGACCTCCGGCGACAACGCGCCGGTCCTGCTCGTCAGGACGTGGTCCGCGGTCGTCGACCGGACCGCCTGCTCCTGGGTGGCGGCAGCGGACGACGTCTGGCTGTAGAACATCGAGATCGCGAACGCGACCGCCAGCATCACCGGGGTCACCGCCGACGCGAGCCGCCGGGCGTTGGCCTGGTTGTTCGCCGCGGCCAGGTATCCGCTGATCCGCGAGACGCCGGAGTACACCGGGCCGATGATCCGGGTCATGAAGGAGACCACCTTCGGCCCGAGCAGCGAGAGCCCGATCACGACCACCAGCGCGGACATCGAGGAGGCCGCGAGCGCCCCCGGACCGGTCACGTACATCGGGACGGTCGAGCCGCCGAAGCCGAGCACCACCAGCAGCCAGCCGACGAGCAGGCGGGTCCGGCCGAGTTCGCGGCGTTCGACAGCCGCCTCGCCGAGCGCTTCGATCGGGCGGATCGACGACGGCCTCCTCGCCGCCGACCACGCGGCCAGCCGTGCCGCGCCCAGGCCGAGCAGGAGCGCGGCGACGAGCGGGAGCGGGCCGATCGCGAGACCGAAGTCCTGCGGGATCACACCGACCGCGGCGAAGGAGTTGCGCAATCCGTAGGCGACGGCCACGCCCAGCCCCGCGCCGAGCACTCCGGCGACACTCGCGACCAGCATGGTTTCGGCACTGATCAGCTTGCGGATCTGCTTGGGCGTAGCGGCGATCGCCCGCAGCAGCGCGAATTCCCGCCGTCGCTGGTTGATCACCAAAGCCAGCGTGCTCGACACGACGAACACCGCGACCAGGATCGCGAACCCGCCGAACGAACCCGCGAGCGCGAACAGCATCACGCGGGTCTGGCTCACGTCGAGGAATTCGACCGTGCTGCGTTCCATCCCGGCAGTCACCGTGACCGGTTCGCCCTTGACTGCCGCGCTGATGCGGTCTTCCAGCTCGCCCGTCGCCACTCCGGGAGCGGCGAGCACGCCGACCGCGTGGACCTGCCCGGGCTTCCCGGAAAGATCAGCGGCGCGCGCCGGGGAGAAGAACAAAGCCGACTGCCGGGTCAGCCCGGTGCCGGATTTGGCCGCGGCGATGCCGGTGACCCGGAATTCCATCGGCGTGGAACGGGTCGAAATCCGCACCGTGCTGCCGACCGAAACGCCGCCGCGCGCAGCCAGCTCCGCGTCGAGAACCACTTCGTTCGCCGCTTCGGGAGCGTGGCCTTCGCGAAGGGAGAACGGGGCCAGCACGGCCGCGTCCCAGTTGTGTCCGCGCGACTGGGTGCCGTTCGGACCGGTGAGCACCTGGCCGCTGGACGTCACGACGTTCGCCGGGAAGTCCTGCTCCGGCACCGCCTGGCGCACCCCGGGCACCTCGGAGATCTTCTTGACCAGCGTCTCCGGCACCGTGGTCTGCTCGCTGACCTGCTCGGACTCGCCGAAATCCGAGCCAGGCGGTTTCGTGGTCTGCAGCCCGCCGACCACCACGGCCGCGTCGGCGTAGCGCTGGGTCGGGACTCCGGCGCGGAGGCCGGATTCCATGAGAATGCCGCAGCCCGCGACGAGCGCGGTGCCGCAGAGGACCGCGATGAACGCGCCGACGAACCCGCTCAGCCGGGCCCTCGTCGTCTGCCAAGCCAACGACCACATAGCGGTCACCACTCCCCGAGGTGGGTCAACCGCTGCGCGACCCGCTCCGGGGTCGGCTGCGGGAGGTGACCGGCCAGCTTGCCGTCGGCGAGGAACAACACTCCGTGCGCGGCGGACGCGGCGACCGGGTCGTGGGTGACCATCAGCACGGTCTGGCCCATCTGGTCGACCACGGTGCGCAACAGGTCGAGCACCTGGCGCGCGGTGCGGGTGTCGAGCGCCCCGGTCGGCTCGTCGGCGAGCACGACCTCCGGCCGGGTGATCAGCGCGCGGGCGATCGCGACGCGCTGCTGCTGCCCGCCGGACAGCTCCGCCGGGCGGTGCTCCAGCCGCTTCGCGATGCCGACGCCGTCGACGATCTCGCGCAGCCAGCGGGAGTCCGGCTTCTTGCCGGCCAGCCGCATCGGCAGGGTGATGTTCTGCAGCACATTCAGCGACGGCAGCAGGTTGTAGGCCTGGAAAATGAACCCGATCCGGGTCCGGCGCAATTCGGTGAGCGCTCGTTCCCGGAGCCCGCCGAGTTCGGTTTCGCCGAGCAGCACCTTTCCCGAACTCGGCCGGTCGAGCCCGGCCGCGCAGTGCAGGAAGGTGCTCTTTCCGGATCCGGACGGCCCCATGACCGCGGTGAAGGAGCCCCGCTGGATCCCGACCGACACCCCGTCCAGCGCGGTGACCGCGCCGTCGCCGGAGCCGTAGATCTTGCGCACCGCTTCCAGCCTCAGGGCGTGTGTACCGCCTGTGTTCATCTTCGTGTCGCTCCTCGGACCAGCAGATTCTCTGTCGATATCGAAGCTATGGCCGAGGGAGGGCGAAAACGATCCCGAGCGCGGGAGTCTTGGGGGTAGCGCAGGCACCACCACTCCCGGTGAGGAAGTCCTAATGGGACACTGTGCGGGTGAAGAACCGGCTGCGCTCGTGGTGGTCCGGACTCCGCTATCTGCTGGTGGGGGCCGCGACCGCGTTCCTCGCCATGCTGCTCTTTTTCGCGATGGCCATCGTGCTGGTGACGTGCTTGATCGGCGTCGGCATCCCGGCACTCCCGGTCGCGCTGAAACTGATCCGCTACCCGCTGCGGTTCGAACGCCGCCGCGCCGGCCGCAGGCTCGGCGAGCCGATCGCCGAGCCCTACGCCAACGTTTCGCCGATTCGCGACCCGGCGAGCCTGCGGGATCTCGCGTGGCTGGCGGTGCACGCCGTGGTCGGCTTCATCGTCGGGGTGCTCGCGTTCGGCCTGCCGCTCGGCGGACTGCGCCAGATCCTCACCGGCGTGTTCTGGTGGCTGGTGCCCGGCGGAATCCAGAGCTCGCTGGAATTCATGGTGAACTCTTGGCCGTCGGCCGCGCTCTGCGTATTCAGCGGGATCGTCATGATCGCGCTCACGTTCTGGGCCTCGCCGCTGGCGCGCTGGCAAGCCCTTGCGACGCGGGCGCTTCTCGGCCCTCGGCCAGGTGCCGGGCTCACCGATCGGGTCGTCGAGCTGACCGCGACCCGCGCCGCCGCGCTGGAGGCGCACGGCGCCGAACTGCGCCGGCTCGAACGCGATCTGCACGACGGGACGCAGGCGCGGCTGTCGGCGGTCGTGCTGCAGCTCGGGATCGCGGATCAGCTTTTCGAGGGAAATCCAGCCAAGGCACGGGAATTGCTCGGCAAGGCGCAGGACGCGGCGACCGAAGCACTCGCCGAATTGCGCACGGTCGTGCGGAGCATCCACCCGCCGTTGCTGACCGACCGCGGCCTCGACGGCGCGATCACCGCCCTCGCCGACCGGTGCGCGGTTCCGTGCACTGTGGACGTTCGCAGTTCCGCGCGCCGGCCGGCCGCGGTCGAGGCGGCGGTGTACTTCATCGTGGCCGAAACGCTGGCGAACGTGACCAAGCATTCCGGCGCGGAACACGCGTCGATTACGCTCGACGGCACCGTCGACACCGTGCGGATCGAAATCCGCGACGACGGCGGCGGCGGCGCGGACGAATCCCAGGGCAGCGGGCTGGCCGGGATCCGGAAACGCGCCGAGGCTTTCGACGGGACGGTCACGCTCACGAGTCCGCCCGGTGGACCGACTGTTCTGGAAGTGGAGTTGCCATGCGGGTCGTGATCGTCGAGGACGACGCCCTGCTGCGAGAAGGACTGGTGTTGCTGCTGGACACCTCGGGCATCGAGGTCGCCGCGGCTTTCGACCACACCGACGACTTCCTCGCGTTCGTCCGCGAGGACCGCCCGGACGCGGTGATCACCGACGTCCGCCTCCCTCCGACGCACACCGACGAGGGCCTGCGCGCGGCCGTCCAGGCGCGGCAGCTGCACCCCGGTCTGCCGGTGCTGGTGCTCTCCGCGCACGTGGAGACCGGCTACGCGGCGGAGCTGCTCGCGGACGGCAAGGGCGCGGTCGGCTACCTGCTCAAGGAACGCGTCGGCAAGGTCGCCAAGTTCCTCGACTCGCTGCACCGCGTCGTCGAGGGCGGCACGGCGATGGACCCCGAGGTGGTGACCCAGCTGCTGGCGCACCGCCGCGACCCGCTCGACGCCTTGACCGCGCGCGAACGCGAGGTGCTCGGGTTGATGGCGGAGGGCTACAACAACGCCACGATCGCGGAACTGCTGGTGGTCAGCGACGGGACGGTGCTCAAGCACATCCGCAATATCTTCGCGAAACTCGGCTTGCCGGAGGACAATGGACACCGGCGGGTGCTGGCGGTGCTGGCCTATCTCAACGGGAAGAGGTAGCGCAGGCGCTACCACGAAGTTGGGGGTCTGCGGCGTGGTTGACGCCCTCGTCTGTCCATAGTGTTCTCGGCATGGAGACTTCCCGTAGCCGCACCGCCGGCGGCCCTGTTGTGACTATCTTGCTGTGGCTCGTTTTTCTCGCCGGTGCCGCCGCCAATTCGATCGGCCAGTTCGCCGGGCTGGAAGCCACTTACCGGTACATCGGCGGCGGAATAGCGGTGGCGTGCCTGGTCTTGCTGCTGGTGCGGTTCATGGCCCGCCGCAAGGACTGACTCAGGCGAGCCCGGCGATGAACTCGCTCAGCGACCGGTTCGCCGGGCCGGGCTCGAACAGTCCCTTCAGTTCGGCCCGAGCGGTCTGCCGCCGGAATTCGCCTTCGTAGGAAGCGTCACCGGCGTTGTGCACCAATTCGGTCCACCACTTCGCGAAAGCCTGGTATTTCCAGACGTGCCGCAGGGCCGTCGCCGAGTAGCTGTCGAGCAGGCTTGAATCCTGTTCTTTCCGGTAGCGGACAACGGCGTCCGCGAACAGCTCGGCGTCATGCAAGGCCAGGTTCATTCCTTTCGCGCTCATGGGCGGGACGATGTGAGCGGCGTCGCCCAGGAGGTACAGGCGGCCGTGATTCATCGTGCTGTGCACCACGCTTCGCAGCGGCACCAATTGCGTACTGGCGATCGTGCCGTGGGTCATGGGTTCCTCGAAACGGGCTTCGATTTCGGCCCAGATTCGGTCGTCGGTCCATTCCTCGAGGGAACTGTCCAACGGGCATTGCAGATAGAACCGGCTCGCCTGCGGACCGCGGGCGAATTGACCGGCGAAGCCACGGGTGTGGAGCGCCATCATGGATTGGTGCTTGGCGGGTACTTCCGCCAATACTGTCAGCCACGCGTAACCGTATTCGTGGGTGTAGCGCGTGAGATCGGGGATCGCGGCTCGGCTGACGCCTCGGTCTCCGTCGCATCCGGCGATGAATTCGCAGGCGATCGCTTGGTTGTCTGAACAGCGGACCAGCGGGCGGTCGAGATTTTCGATCGAAACCTCGGTGTCGAAGCGGAGATCCCCGCCGTCGTCGAGGAAAACCTTGATCAGGTTCCGGACCAGCACCTGCTGGGGGCAGAACCGTCCGTCGCCCTGGTCACCCGCGTCCAGGGCGAGCGGGCGCGTTTCGCCGTCGATGTGGAAGTTCAGCACCGGCTGGGTCGGGACGCCGCCGACGACCCGGTCTTCGAGGCCGTGCGCGCGGAACATCCGGGCCGCCCGGGTGTCGATGACCCCGGCTCGCTGGCGCTGCTCGACGTATTCCCGGCTGCGCTTCTCGACAATGACGCAATCGATTCCGTTGTGCAGCAGGAAAATTCCGAGAGTGAGTCCGGCTACTCCGGCGCCCACGATCACTACAGTGGTGTTTTCTGGCATGTCTCCAGGTTCGCCGGAACCCCGCCGCCAGCGGTACCAACAGCCCGACTAGGTCTTCCGGAAACCCGCCAACCTCACCGATCGCCGCGGCGCAACTCCTGCTGATAGCGGCCAGGCGTCTGGCCGACCACGGCGGTGAACGCCTCGATGAAACTCGTCGGATTGGCCCACCCCAGCCGTGCCGCGGTGTCGATGACGGCGTCGCCCTCGGCCAGCCGGATGAGCGCGTGCTGAACCCGCAGCAGGCTCCGCCATTGATGAAAGCTCATCCCGAGTTCGGCCTGGAAAAGGCGGCTCAAGGTCCGCTCCCCCGCGCCGACAGTCCGGCCGAACTCGGCCAGCGTCAGCGACGCCGCAGGGTTGGCGTGCAGGAGATCGGTGACCGCGCGCAGGCGGTCGTCGGACGCGGCGGGTAGGTACATCGCCTCGTCGGGGCCGACGACCAGCTCGTCCACGACCACTCCGCGAAGCCGCTCCCGGGCCTCCGGGCGAAGCGTCCGGCCGCTGGTGAGGACCAGCAATGCCTCCCGCAGCAACGGCGTCACCTCGAACACCGTCGGCTGATCCGGCAGCGACGCGGAGAGTTCTCCGGAGAACTCCAGCACCCGGACCTCGGTCTGGCCGTACGCACGGTGATAGTGCTCGAAACCCGGCGGCGTCCACGCGACCCGGTTGGCCGGAGCGACCCAGGTGCCGCGCTCGGTCGTGGTGGCGAGGACGCCCGCCGACGGATACAGCAACTGCCCCTGGACATGCCGGTGCGGCGCGATGCCGTCCCCGTGCGCGAGGTGGCCGCGCTTCTCCACGATCTGCGAGACCACAGCGGGTCTCGGGCGGATTTCCGGCACGGCCCGAGCTTACTCGGAGTGACGAGCTGGAGGGGCTGAGCGAACCCAGCCCCTCCAGAGTCAGGACACCTTGGGCGTCGCCCGCGCACCGAAGTGCAGATACGGCTCCCCCGTGGGCAGCGTGTAGAACAGCACCGGCGTCCAGAATTGCCCGCCCGGCATGCGGAGCAGGAACAGCGTGTCCGAGACCGCCACCAGGTCGAACTCCTGCACCTTGTCCGGCATCAGCTCCGCGAGCGGTCCGGTGGTGGTGTGCACGACGCGCAAACCACCCTCGCGCTCCACCACCTCGACGTGCGCGCCAGCCCGTTCGTACACGCCCACGTGCCGGCTCACGTCCGCGGTGACCGGCGTGGCCGGGGGTTCGAGCGGACGCGGCATGGCGACGTCGGCGAGCTCGGCGAAGATCTCCCGGTACAGCTCGGTGTACAGGTCCCGCGTGTGGCCGCCGTTGGTCAGCAGCGTGACCGCGAGGCCCGCGTCCGGCAGCAGGCGCAGGAACGCCGACTGGCCGATCGTGTTGCCGTCGTGGCCGATGATGCGGCGGCCGCCCCACTCGTCGCGGATCCAGCCGAGGCCCCACGAATCGCCGAGGGTGTGCTTGTCCGGGACGTCGGCCTGCTTGTCCGCCATCGCCGCGGCCGATTCCGCCGACAGGATTCGCGTGCCGTCCGCGGTCAGGCCGCCGGTGAGGTGCAGGCGGGCGAAGGCGAGGACGTCCGCGGTGCGCGCGGTGATCAGGCCGGCCGGTCCGGCCGAGCGCGGCAGCTGCCAGGCCGGAGCCGGAGCCGGGTCCTCGCCGTCCGGCGCGACATGGCCGACGGCGGCGCGGAACAGCAGCGCCTCCTCCGGCAGCGTGACCGTGTGCGTGAGGCCGAGCGGGGTGTACAGCTTGTCCCGCATCGCGGCGTCCCACGTTTTCCCGGTGAGCTTCTCGATCACTCGGCCCATGAGGACGAAACCTGAGTTGCAGTAGGAGAAAGTCGCGCCGAGAGGATGGTTTTGCGCGGCGTCCTCCAGCAGGTCGACGAACTTTTCGACACAGTCGTCCCCGCGGCCGGTATCGGTGAAGATGTCGCCGTCGATGCCGCTGGTGTGGGTCAGCAGGTGCCGCATGGTGACTCTCTTGGCCACCTCCGGATCCGACAGCCGCAGTTCGGGCAGCACGTCGAGGATCGGCGCGTCGAGGTCGAGCAGGCCCTCGTCGACGAGCTGCATCACCACGGTCGACGTCCACACCTTGGAGATCGAGCCGATCTGGAACAGCGAATCCTCGGTGACCTCGACCTTGGTCGCCGTGCTCAGCACACCGTGGGTCGCGAACACCTCCTCGCCGGTGTCGACGCGCAGGAGTCCCAGCGACGCACCGGGAACGTCGTGCTTGCGTGCCAGCTCCGCCAGGCGACGGCTCCAGTGCGCGGCGTCGATCGGCACCCGCGAACCCGCGTACTGCTCGACCCAGTCGACCACGCGCCGGTTGTAGTCGACGCGGTGCGACGGCGGACCGTCCAAAATGAACAGATGCGCGCCGCCCGGGTACAACACCAGCCGGGACGGCACATCGCGCTCGCGCAGCGCGGTGAACCACTGCTCGGCCTGACCGACCGGGCACCGGACGTCTTCGCCGCCCTGGAGAATCAGCGTCGGCGTGCGGACCTTCTCGACCTGCGCGTGCGGGGAGGATTTCTCGTACTTGTCCGAGGAGAGTCCGGCGAATTCGTTGACTGCCATGTAGTGGCCGCCGTCGGAAGTCCCGGCCAGGCTCGTCAAATCGCTGACGACGCCACCGGCCACCGCAGCGGCGAAGCGGTCGTCGCGGCTGGTGAGGTAGCAGGTCATGTAGCCGCCGTAGCTGTACCCGGTGACGGCGAGGCGGTCCGGGTCGGCGAGACCTTCGGCGACGAGCTGGTCGATCGGTTCGAGGAAGTCCGGTGCGTCCGCGCTGCCCCACGCGCCGATGGCGGCGGTGAAGAACGCTTCGCCGTAACCGTCGCTGGCTCGCGGGTTGATCAGCAGCACTGCCCAGCCGCGCGCGGCAAGGGTCTGGTGGTACAGGTGAATCGAGTCCGCCGCGCCGTTCCAGGCGTTGTGCGGACCGCCGTGGATGTCGATCAGCAACGGCTGCGGGCCGGTGCGTTCGGTGTCGCGGATCAGCCAGCCCTGGACGACGGTGCCGTCGCTGATAGTGAATTCGCGCGACTCGCGGCCGAACAATTCCACTTCGGACACTGTGTCGCCGTGCTTCGTGCGCACATCGACCGAACCCGTGGCACGGTCGAGTACGGCGACTTCACCGAAGGATTCGCTGGTAGCCAACACAATCGCGGCCCGGTCGCCGACCAAGTCCACTCCGGACACGACGTTGCCGTCGCCGACCAGCACCGGACGCGGGTCGCCACCGGCAAGGTCCACTTCGTACAGATGCGTGCAGCCGCGGTCGCGAATCGCGAACAGCACGACGTCGCCCGCCTCGTTCAGCTGCGGCAGCGCGCCCGGGTAGCCGGGGCCGCCGGACATCACGTTGCGGTCGAGGCTGGCGGCCAGGTCGACCGTCTCGCCGCCGTCCAGCGGAACGCGCAGCAGGCCGAGGTGTCCGGTGATGGTGTCGGTGCGGCCGACCACCAGAAGCGCCTTGCCGTCGGTGGTCCAGCCGACCGTCCCCGCCATGCCCTGGTCGGTGCCGACCAGCCGCGGTTCGGCGTTCCGCTCGGTGACGTCGAGGACGTAGGCGGCGGACCGGAAGGTGAGGTCAGCGTCGTCGTCCAGGGACGCGGTGAACGCGACGTGCTTGCCGTCGGGCGACCAGGCGGGCTGGCCGGCGTGCCAGTCGCCGAAGGTGCGCTGCTGGACTTCGCCGGTGGCGACGTCGAGCACGTGCACGTGGCTGCGGAGGGTCTTCAGCAGGCCGGGGCCGTCGGACTTGTAGTCCAGCCGCTCGGCGACGATCGGCGTGTTCGCCGGCGGCGCTTCGACGATCGCGGCGAGGTCGATCGCCGCGGAGAACGCGATCTTGCTGCCGTCCGGGCTCCACACCGGCGCGCCCGCGCCGAGCGGGAGCTTGGTGAGCTGCTCGGCCTCGCCGCCGTCCGCCGGGAGGACCCACACCTGCGGCGGGCCGTCCTGGGCGCGCAGGAACGCGAGCCGGGAGCCGTCCGGGGCCCATTTCGGCGCCGCGTCCGCGTTTCCGCGGGTGAGCTGGCGGGCCTCGCCGGAGGAAGTGCCGACCGTCCAGAGCGCGTCGACGTTCCGGTCCTCCTCCCGGTCCGCGGTCCGCAGCACGTAGACGATGCGGCTGCCGTCCGGCGAAAGCGCGGGCTGGCTGGGCGCGGCGAGGTCGTACAGGTCATCGATGCCGAGACGGCGGGTCATACGCTGGCTCCTTGAGAGATCGCGGGCTCGTGGCCCTCGGATGCGCTGAAGTGACAAGCCGAGGCGTGCAGCCGAGGCGCGGCGTCCTCCGCCGGATCGGCCCGGAGGCACAGCTCGCGGTCGCTCCGCACGAGCGGGCCGACCGGGCAGCGCGGGTGGTACCGGCAGCCGGCGGGCGGATGGTGCGGATCCGGCGGTTCCGCGTCCGCGGTCGGACCGGGTTCGAGGTCGAACAGCGACTTGTGCGCCGACGGGGCGGCGTCGAGCAGGTCGCGGGTGTAGGGATGCTGCGGATCGGCGAGCACCTGCGCGGCCGGTCCGGCTTCGACGATCCGGCCGAGGTACATCACCGCGACGAAATCGCTGAGATACCGGATCACCGCGAGGTTGTGCGAGATGAACAGCATCGACAAATCGAGGTGCCGCTGTACCGACCGCACGAGGTTGAGCACCGCGCCCTGCACCGAAACGTCGAGCGCGGAGGTGATTTCGTCGGCGATCAGCGCTTGCGGCTGACCCGCCAGCGCCCGGGCGAGTGCCACGCGTTGCCGCTGGCCGCCGGACAGCTGGCCGGGCAGGTGCCCGGCGCGCTCGGGATCGAGATTGACCAGTTCCAGCAGGCGGGCGACCTCGGCCTTGCGGTTCGTCCCGCGCGGCATGGCTTCGGCGATCGACTCGCCGATCGTCATCCGCGGGTTGAGCGACGAATACGGATCCTGGAACACCATCTGCAGCGGACGTCGGCGCGGGAGTTTCCGCACGTCCACGCCGCCGAGCAGCACCTGGCCCGCGCTCACCGGCGACAAGCCGACGGCAGTCCGGGCGAGCGTCGACTTGCCCGAGCCCGATTCGCCGACGAGACCGACGACCTTGCCCGCCGGGACGGTCAGCGAAACGCCGTCCACCGCGGTGAGCCCCCGGTGCCCGCCGTATCGGACGCTGACCGAATCGAAGACCAGCTCGCTCATTCCGCCCCTCCCTCTTCTGACCTTTGCCCCGCTCCGCGGTCCGTGAGGGGAACCCTGAGGGACTCTGATTCCCTCGGGGTTCCCCTCACGGACCTTGGACGGAGGAGGCGAGGCGCGCTCATTCCGCCCCTCCCGCCACGACGAGTCCCGCTGCTTCCGACAGTGCGGCATGCGGATGCCAGCACGCCACCCGATGTTCCGGCGCGAGCACGGTCAGTTCCGGATCCTCCTCGCGACACCGGTCGGTCGCGACGGGGCACCGGCTCGCGAACGCGCAGCCGGCCGGCATCTGGTCCGGTTCCGGCGGACGGCCGGGAATCACCGCGAGCGGCGCGTCCGGGTCGGTCTCCAGGTCGATCGTCGTGGCCAGCAGCGCCCGCGTGTACGGATGCCGCGGCGTGATGTCCGCACCGGCGGCGGGCAGATCCTCCACGATCCGCCCGGCGTACATCACCAGAATCCGTTCGCACGTCTGGGAAACGACCGCGATGTCGTGACTGATCAGAATGATCGCGGTGTCCCGTTCGGCGCGGGTCTGGGCCAGCAGCCGGAGCAATTGCCGTTGCACGGTCACGTCCAGCGCGGTCGTCGGTTCGTCGGCGATGATCAGCCTCGGGTCGCCCATCAGGCCCATCCCGATCATCGCGCGCTGCCGCATGCCGCCAGAGAACTCGTGCGGGTACTGCTTCGCCCGCCGTTCCGCCGCCGGAATCCGTACCGCGCGCAGTCGGTCGACTGCTCGCTCGAACGCTTTGGCTCGCGAAATCCCTTGGTGCTGCTCGGAAACTTCGGCGAGCTGACGGCCGATCCGCCGGGTCGGGTTGAACGACGTCATCGGGTCCTGGAAGACCATCGCCAGCGACGTCCCGAGCAGCGTCCGCAATTCGCGTTCCGGCGTGGTGAGCACGGGGGTTCCGGCGAAGTCCAGCCGGTCCGCGGTCACCGAACCGGGCGCTTCGATCAGCCGCGACACCGCGAGCCCGGTCAAGCTCTTGCCCGAACCGGATTCGCCGACGACCCCGATCGCCTCGCCCGCTCGCACGGTGAAGCTCACGCCGCGCACCGGCACCGTCCAGCCCGTCGGCCGGGGGAACGCGACTTCCAGATTCTCGACCACCAGCACGGCGTCGTCCGCGGCAACTGGGTCCACTTTGGACTTTCGCAGTACCCGAGGAGTCAACCGTGGCAACCGAGTCCGCACGCCGATCACTCCGGCGACGGTCTCCCCGAAGAGGTTGAACGCGAGTCCCGCGAGGACCACCGCCACACCGGGCGCGAGTGCCGCCGCCGGGTTGACGTAGATGCCGTTGAGGCCTTCGTTGAGCAGCCGTCCCCAGTCGTAATCCGGGGCCTGCACACCGATCCCGAGGAACGACAGCCCGGAGAACGCCAGCAGCGAACCACCGGCGCCGATGGTGGCGTTGACCGCCAGCGGCTCGCCGATGTTCGGCAGAATGTGCCTGAACAGCAACCGGATCCGCCCCACTCCGGCGACCCGCGCGGCGGACACGAAGTCCCGTCCGGCCACGGAAGCCGACAACGTCTGGGTCAGCCGGGCGAACTGCGGAGCCAGCGCGAACCCGATCGCCATCACCGCGCCTTGCGTGCCCACCCCGAAGATAACCGCGAAGAACAACACCAGCAGCAGTCCGGGGAACGCGACCGCGATGTTGATCGCCGCCGTCAGCAGTCTGCCCAGCGGACGCGGCAGCACCGCGGGCAGCATGCCGAGCACCAGGCCGGTCGCGACGCCGAGCGCCGCGGCGATCAGCGCCAGCAGCACCGAAAGCCGGGTCGCCACCAGCACGCGGAAGAAAATGTCGCGGCCCAGTTCGTCGGTGCCGACGAGGTGGTCGCTCGACGGGCCCTGGCCGATCGCGTTCGTGTCGATCGCCGAAGCCGCGTCCTGCCACAGGATCGGGCCCAGCACCGCCACCGCGATCACCAGCACGAGCAGGACGGCGGCGAACGCGCCGAGCGGGGTGCGCACCGCGGCCAGCCACTGTTGTCCGCGCCGTTTCGCCATCTCAGTTCTCCCGGATCGTCGAACGCGGATCGAGGACCGCCAGCAGCAGGTCCACGATGAGGTTCACCAGCAGCACGCCGATGCCGTACACGAGCACGATTCCCTGCACCAGCGGGTAATCCTTCTGCAGAATGGATTGCGAGATCGTCGAACCGAGACCCGGCCAGGCGAACACGTTCTCCACCAGCACGGTGCCCGCGACGAGGCTGGTGAGCATCAGCCCGCCGAGCGTCAGGGTCGCGGTCAGCGCGTTCGGGAGCGCGTGCCGCAGGTAGACGATCCGCGCGGGAAGCCGCTTCGCCCGTGCGGTGCGGACGAAATCGTTGCCCAGCACCGAAAGCGTCTCCACCCGGACGATCCGGGACAGCGTCGAGGCCGGGCCGAGCGCCAGCGCGATGATCGGCAGCACGAGCGAACCCGCGCCCTCGTGGCCTGCCACCGGGAACCAGCCGAGCTGCACCGCGAAGAACGCCACCAGCGCCACCGCGACCAGGAACTCCGGGATCGCGGCGAACAGCACGGTGGCCGAGGTGAACCCGAGTTCGGCGCCGCGACGCCGTCCGCCGCGGGTCAGCACGGCGAACGTCAGTCCGAGCGGGATCGCGAGCCCGATGACCACCATGAACGCGGGCAGCGCCAGCTGCAACGTCGCCGGGAGCCGGTCGGAGATGACGTCGCCGACCGGCTGCCCGGTCAGCATCGACGTGCCGAAATCGCCGCGGAAGAGTCCACCGAAGTAGTCGAGGTACTGCTGCCACAGCGGATGGTCCAGGCCGAGCGCGGCGCGCCGGGCGTTGATCAGCTCGATCGGCGCGGTCAGGCCGAGCGCCGCACGCACCGGGTCGCCCGGGATCAGCTGGATCATCAGGAACGCCATGGTCACCAGCACCCACAGCGACACCACGAACCGCCCGAGGCGGCGGGCGCCGAAGGTCAGCCAGGGGCTGACCTTCGGGCCCGCGACGGCGATCGCGCCGGTCATCAGGCGTACATCCGGATGGTGGCCGGCTTGATGTAGCCGTTGATGATCTCGAACTTCGCGTTGCTGCCGAAGGTCGGGACCACCGAGTTCGCGAACTGCACCACGTCCTGCTTCTCGTACAGCGCCGATTCCGCGGCCAGCCAGTCCGCGCAGCCCGCTTGCCCGGCCTGCGTGGCTGCCTTGGTGACCAGCGCGTCGTACTGCGGGTTCTTGATGTGCGCGAAGTTCGTGCCCTCCGGCGGCTGCGCACCGGAGATGAACGGCACCAGCTCGCTGGGCACGGTGAGGCCGAGCGGAGCCATCGAGATGTCCCACTCGCCGGTGGCGAACAGCGCCTGGCTGATCCCCGGACTGTCGAGGCCCTTGAGCTGGACGTCGACGCCGACTGCCTTCCAGCCCTGCTGCATCAGCTCCGCGCCGGGCGCCATCGTCGGACCGGCCTGCGTTCCGTAGATCGCGGTCAGCGACAGCCGCTTCCCGTCCTTGACGCGAATGCCGTCCGGTCCCGGTTTCCAGCCCGCCTGCTCCAGCGCCGCCTTGGCCCCGGCGACGTCGAAGCCGGGCATCTTCCCGGTGGCCGAATCGCCCTGGCAGGGCCGGGGTTCCATGGTGACCATGCCCATGACCGGAGCACTGCCGTCGCGGGTCAGCACCTTCGCGACCTGCGGGAGGTCGATCGCCTGGGTCAGCGCGCGGCGCATCGCCTGGTCCGCGCCGAACCGGCCGGGCGCCTGGTTGAAGAACATTTCGCCGAACGGGGCGACGATGTCGGCGTGGTACAGCCGCTGTGCCTTGAGCCGCTGCTGGTCCTGCCCGATCACCGAGGCGGCGTTGACCTCGCCGGACAGCAGCAGGTTCGACATCGTCGTCATGTTCGGGACGATCCGGACGTTGATCTTGTCCGGCAATCCCTGTTGCTTCGGGTCGAACTGGCCGGGACCCCACGTGTAGTCCTTGCGCCGGGTCAGCGTGTAGTGGTCGTTCGGGACGATCTCGGACATGGTGAACATGCCGGTGCCGTTCTCGCCCTTGGCGAGCGTCTTCCGGTCGGCCAGCCCCTTGGCGCAGGCGATCGGCAGGCCGGCGATGTTGCGGAGCAGGAACGCGTCCGGCGCACCGCTGGTGATCTTGACCGTGCCCTCGCCGGCGACCGCTTTGGTGCCGGTCTTCACCGTGACGCCCGCCAGCGGGGACTTGTTCGCCGGGTCGCCGATGAAGTTGATGTTCGCCGCGACGTCGGCCGCGGTCAGCGGACTGCCGTCGGCGCAGGTGACACCCTTGCGCAGGGTGAAGGACGCCGTTGTCGTGTCGGCTTCCCACTTCTCCGCGAGCGCCGCCTCCGGCTGGCCCTTGGAGTCGAGATTGATCAGGGCGTCGTAGAGGAACCCGTCGAGATTGCGGGCGACCGACAGCACGGTGATCGCCGGGTCGAGCGTTCCCGGATCGGTCGGGACGGCATAGGTGAAAGTCTTGCCGTCGACCAGTTTCTGGTTCGCGGTCCGGTCCGTCCCGGATTGCGCTGATCCCCCGCACGCGCTCACGGTCAAGGCCACCACGCCCGCCATCGCGGCGGTGAGCCGGGCAGTTTTCATGGGATTTCTCCTACGTGGTCACGCTCTGGAGGTGGTCGACAGCCAGCCGGGCGGCGGTGCCGATGGACGCGTCGACCGCGGGAAGGCGGTCTTCGAGAGAATGCGCGCGAGTGAACACCGCGACCGCGAACCGGCGGCCGTCCCCCAAGGTCACCACGCCTGCTTCGTTGCGGATTCCGGGCAGCGTCCCGGTTTTCGCCGCGATCGCCACGCCGGACGGGAAGCCCGACGACAGCCGGTGCGGCCAGATCTGCTGCGCCATGATCGTGCGAACCCGTTCGCACGCTTCGGGTTCGCCTGCCCGGTCAGTCCAGATCGCGTCGAGCAGCGTCGTCATCTCGCGCGGCGTGGACGACGTGGTGCGCTCCGGATCGCGGACCGACAGCTTGTCCAGCTGCTCCGGCGTCGCTCCGCCGAGCAGTGCTTCGAGATCGGAATCCGGAGTGCCGCCGAGATCGGAGACGACGGACGCGAACAGGTCCTCGCAGCAGCCGATCAGCCGGGTGCGGGCGAGCCCGAGATCGGCCAGCACCCGGTCCACCGTCTCCTGGCCGAGCCGGTGGTAAATGACGTCGGTGGCGGCGTTGTCGCTCATCGTGAGCATGAAGTGCGCGAGGTCGCGCCAGCTCATCTCGACGTCGTCGGCGCAGCCCGCGGTGCCGATGCCGCCGATCCGGTACCGCGCGGTCACCTTGGTCCGTTCAGTGTCGTCCAGCCGTCCAGCGGCGACCTCGCGGGCGTAGGCGAGCGCTACCGGGATCTTGAACACCGACGCGAGGACGACCGGGGCATCCCCGCCGGCCGACACTTCCGGACCTTGCACCCCGATCTCCCGGGCATGCAGGAATCCTTCCGCGCCAGCGTCGGCGAAGACGGCCTCGATCTGTTCGCGGATCCCGCTCACGGCGAGACCCGTCGGTCCGCGCGTCCAGTGTGGAGGAACTGCGCGCGGCCGTTCCCGTCGTCGCCGACGAATGCGTGTGCCATGTAGACACCCGGAAGCTGCTCGGTTTTCCCGACGAATGTGTCGCCCTGGCACGGGAACAGCTCTTCCTTTCCCGAGGGCGCGCCGATCTCGGCGAAGATTCCCTTCGGGGTGCGGCTCATCCAGAGCTTGCCGTCCTCCTCGGTGACGACGGTGTCGGCGACCATCGACGAATACTCGCCCGTGTACCGGGACAGGTCGGCCGGTGCGGCGGCGGGGTTCGGCAAGGGCAGCGGCGGGACCGCGATGCCGGCGAGTTCGTCCAGCAGCTTGGTGTAGATCTCGTGGTACACGTGCAACGGGTTTCCGCCGTTGGTCAGCAGCGCGATCGCGACGCCGTGCTCGGGCGCCACGCGCAGGAAGGCCGACTGGCCGATGGTGCCGCCGTCGTGGCCGATCACCTTGCCGCCGTCCCAGTCGAAGAGCATCCAGCCGAGGCCCCAATGCTCGGCCATGATGCCGAGGTAGGGCACGTCCACCTGCGGTTCGCGCATCGCGAGCAGCGATTCCGGCAGCAGCACCTGGGCGCCGTCGTCGGCCTTGCCGTCGTTCAGGTGCATCCGGGCGAACGTCAGCAGGTCGCGCGGGCGCATCGCGAGTGTCGAACCGGCGGGCGAGTTCGAGCGGGTGAGCGCCCAGATCGGCGCGGGCACCGGGTCTTCGCCCGGTTTCGGGGAGACATGGCCGATCGCGGCGCGGTAGCGGATCGCGTCGTACGGGCCGGACGCCGCGTGGGTCAGGCCGAGCGGCGCGAAGAGGTGGTCGCGCACGCAGTCGTCCCAGCACTTGCCGCGCAGCACCTCGATGACGCGGCCGAGCACGCAGTAACCGGCGTTGTTGTAGGAGAACCGTTCGCCGGGCGGGAAGAGCTGCGGCACGTCGGACAGCGTCGCGACGAGCTTCTCCACGCAGTCGTCGCCGGGTCCGGTGTCGGTGAAGATGTCGCCCTCGAAGCCGGCGGTGTGACAGGTCAGCTGGCGGACGGTGATCACCGCCGCGGCCTCGTCGTCGCCGAGCACGAACTCGGGAAGGTAGTCGCGCACCGGCCGGTCGAGGTCCAGCTTGCCCTCGTCGACGAGCTGCATCGCCAGCGTGGTCGTCCACACCTTGGTGATCGAGCCGATCTGGAACACCGAGTCCACAGTGGACTCCACGCCGGTGCCCTTGTTGACGACGCCCGCCGCGTGGTCGATCACCTCGCCGTCGGCGAGCACCGCGATCGCGGCTCCGGGAACCTGATGCTTGGCCAGCAGAGCGGCGAAATTCTCCTGGAGCCAGGTCTCGATTTCGGAAATTTTCGACATGTGCACCTTCTGTCCGGGTGAGGGTGGACCGGCGTTTCGGAAATGCTAGGTCGGTGGCGGACGTCACTTGTTCGTCCGGACCGAGGAGAGCGAGGGGAAAGTTCCTCCGCTCCGACGAATCAAGCCGTGCGCAGCGACTCCACTGCCGTCGCGGCGGCGAAACCGATGAAGGCGTCGCGCTCGGGCACCCGTGATCGGGAATCCTCGGCGCGGGTGAACACGGCGACGGAGTACCGCCCGCCGTCCGGGTATTCGACCACGCCGACCTCGTTGCGCACGGCGGGCAACGTGCCGGTTTTGCCGCTCGTGCGGATCCCGTCATCGGGGAATCCGGAACGCAGGCGGTGCGGCCAGACCTGCAGTTCCATCCAGCGCCGGACGTCCGCGCACGCCTGCGGGGCGGCCGCTTCGTCGCGCCAGATCAGTCCCAGCAGCCGGGTCATTTCGGCGGCGGTGGTGCGGCAGGACTTTTCCGGTTGCAGCGCGCGCAACCCGGAAACCTGTTCGTAGGTGAGTTCGGCGAGCGCGCGTTCGTCGTCCTCGTAAGAGACTCCGAGATCCTCGCCGATGGTGGCGAGCAGTTCGCCGCAGTCCTGCGGCACGACGGTTTGCGTGAATCCGAAGCGTTGCAACGTGTTATTTACCGCGTCTTTGCCGACCTCGGCGAGAATCAGGTCAGTGGCAACGTTGTCGCTGATTCCGATCATCAGAATCGCCAAATCGTGCCAGGACATCAGGACTTCGTGGCGAAAGGTGGCGAGGCCGTACGGGCTCGGCGTCGGGTGCCCGGGTTTGACGGTGATGCGCGTGCCGAGATCGAGCACTCCCTCGGCGGCCTGGCGAGCGAGCTCCAGCGCGATCGGGACCTTGAACACCGACGCGGGGACGACCGGAACGTCCTCGCCGATCCCGAGGCTGCGGGTGCCGTCGACCTCGGCGGCGTGCAACCGGACCTCGACGCCGACCTCCTCGGCGCGGCGGGCGATCGTTTCGGATGCGGTGGCCATGGCCCTCCTGTCTACTGTGGACTTCGTTGTCGGCAGCAGGCGGGAATTCCCTGGTGCGCACCGGAAATCGCGAACCGCCGGTTTCCCATTGTGGTGGGGCCGGCAGGGGCGGGGTTGGTGCGTTCGCAGGAAGGTTGCGGAGGGGTTTCCGTCAGGGGGAGCAGAGCGGCGGCAGGGCTGGGTCTCGTGAGTGCTTAGGCCGGTTAGAACCGGCTTAAACACTCACGACCCCTCCTCGGGTTTCTCGACGCGCGGAAGCAGGTGCAGCTGCACCATCGCGGCGAACCGGTCCCCCGGGTCGTCGAGATCGATTCCGCCGACCTCGGCCAGCCGGCGCAAGCGGTACCGGAACGTGCTCGGATGCACGTACGCCGCGGCCGAGGCGGCGCTGATGTCCCCGAACGAATCGAGCCAGCACCGCAAGGTGTGCACGAGCTGCGACTGGTGTTTGGTGTCGTACTCCAGCAGCCGCGCGATCGGCCCGGTCGCGACGTCGCCGCGCGCCGCGGAAAGGTCGGCCAGTTCCAGCATCAACGCCTCGATGTGCGCGTCCTCGGCGGCGATCACCCGCTTCGAGCCGCCGTTGGTGAGCAACACGCGCAACGCCCGGTCGGCCCCGTCGCGGGAGGCGCGCAGCCCGGATCCGTCCAGCGCCAGCGGTCCGATGCCGATCGCCGCGGCGACCCGGCGGCCAGTGCGTTCCAGGAAGGTCGACGCGACGCGCACCGAGCGTTCGCGGCAATCCCCGTGGTTCCCGGGCATCGGGACGATGCCGTACGCGACGTCGCCGACCAGTGCGACCGCCGACCGGGGCTGAACGGCGCTGAGGTGCATGGCGAACGCGTCGGCGACCCGCTGGCGTTCGGCGACCAGCCGGAGGTCGTCGTCGGGCGCCTCGATCAGCCCCATGGCGAGCACGATCGTCGGCTGCCCCAGCAACCCGAGGCGCGCGATGGCTTCCTGCGCGCCGGTGCCGCCTTCGAGCGCGGTGCTGACCAGATCGGCCCGCAGCCGGCGTTCGACGTCGGCTCCCGCGCGCAGCCGAAGCATATGCAGCGCAACGATTTTCGACGCATCGATCAATGCTGCGGTACGTTCTTCGCTGAGCTCTTTGTCGACAGCGGCCCAAATCGACCCGAGGACCTCGTCGCCCGCCCGGACCGCGAGCGCGGCGCGGGGCATGACGATCTTCTTGTCGTAGCCGTCTCCCGGATAGACGTAAACCGGGCCTTGGTCGCGATAGAGCCGCTCGAAAACGCCGTCCTTCTCCAGTTCGCGAGTGAACCGCTCGGGCACCTGACGGCCGAGAATCGTCTCGACCCGCGAAGGGTCGGCCTCGTCCTGACGGCCGGAGAACGCGAGCACGCGCGAGTTGCGGTCCTCGATGGTGACCGGCGCGTCGAGCAGCGCGGCGATGGCGTTGGCGAGCGCGAAAAGATCGCCGGACGGCATCCCGCCGAGCGTCTGTGGGGAAACGTCGCCGACGTCGCCCTCCGCCAGCAGCGTGCGGAGCATGGCGGCCAGCTGCGCCCACGAAGCGCCGCTGGCCAGTCCGAGCAGGGCGACCCCGGAGGAATTGGCCGCCCGCACGAGTTCCGCCGAGGCGGCGACCGGCGCTCGCACGACCAGCGCGGTGGCTCCGCGCGCGGCGACGGCGTGCAGGAGCTGCACGATCTCGCCGGATTCGCGCACGCCGACGCCGAGGACGACCGCCTGCGCGGGGAATTCCGCGTCGTCGTGCGGGTCGTGAATCACCACCCCGCCGAGCTGCCGCCGCGTGTCGCGGCCGACGGCGACCGGTTCGAGGAGCACGTCCCCGAGCGCTTCGAGGACGCGTCCCAGACTCGTGTGCGGTTTGCTCGGCACCGGTGTCAGCACCCCCCGAAGGTAGATCCGGCCTCACCCGGACCGGCTGGTCCGATCCGACCAAATCTACCTCCGGAATTCGTAGCGGGCTACGAACCGATCCACACCTTTGCCGTGGTCACCTCGTCCAGCAGCTCCGGAATCGGCGCCACGCCGAGGCCCGGTCCGGTGGGCACCGGCAGGTGGCCGTCGGACAGCACGAAGGGTTCGGTGATGTCGGTCCGGTAGAAGCGGTCCGACGCCGAGGTGTCGCCGGGCAGGGTGAAGTTCGGCAGCGAGGCCAGCGCGACGTTCGCCGCCCGGCCGAGGCCCGTTTCGATCATCCCGCCGCACCAGACCGGGATCCCGTGCGCCGCGCACACGTCGTGCACCCGCCGCGCTTCCAGGTAACCGCCGACGCGGCCCGGTTTGATGTTCACGATCTGGACCGCGCCCAGTTTGATCGCGTCCGCCGCCGCGCGCGCCGACACGATGGACTCGTCGAGGCAGATCGGCGTCTGGATCCGGCGCGCCAGTTCGGCGTGGCCGAGCACGTCCTCCTCTTCCAGCGGCTGCTCGATCAGCAGCAGGCCGAACGGGTCGAGCTTGGCCAGCTGCGGCGCGTCGCCGAGGGTGTAGGCGGTGTTCGCGTCGACCTGCAGGAGCACGTCGTCGCCGAAGCGTTCGCGGACCGCGCGCACCGGCTCGACGTCCCACCCGGGTTCGATCTTCAGCTTGATCCGGACGTAGCCCTCGTCGAGGTATCCGCCGACGACGTCGAGCAGCTGCGGGATCGTGTCCATGATCCCGACCGAAACGCCGCACGGCACGGAATCGCGCACCGACCCGAGTTCGGCGGCGAACGACCGCTCGTGCGCGCGGAGTTCGGCGTCGAGCACCGCCATCTCCAGCGCGCCCTTGGCCATCCGGTGGCCCTTGAACTTCACCAGCAGCGGCGTCACCTTCGCCGCGGTGACGTCGCCCGCGGCCAGCAGCGTCGGGATCAGATGGTTCCGCAGCACGTGTTCCGCGCCGTCGTTGTACTCCGACGAGTACACCGGCCCGGCCATCGTCACGCATTCGCCCCAGCCCTCGCCGGCCGGCGTGACCGCGCGCAGCAGCAAGAGCTCGCGGACGGACTGGGTGCCGAACGAAGTCCGGAACGGGGCGACGAGCGGCATCTGCACCCGGCGCAGTTCCACACCGCTGAGTTTCACTGCTCCTCCTTGGAGATCACGTAAAAGCCGGCTCGGTCGAAGCCGGTCACCCGGCCGCCGGCGGCCATCAGCCCGCCGAGCGATTCGCGCAGCGCGGCCCGCCACGCGTCCGCCTTGCCGGGATCGGTCGTGCGCAAGCCTTCGATGTCGGACGGGACCGCGACGAGCACCACCGGGGCGTCTGCTTCACCGGTGGCCGGACCGCCGTCTTCGCCGACAGACAGGGCCACCGCCGCGCCTTGGTCGAGCAAGGCCTTCGCATTGGTGCGGATCGGCTCGCCGAACGCGGCGGTCCGCACGGTCGGACTGGCCAGGTCCCAGGACACCATCAGCCGGTCGGTGTCGCCCGAACCGTTGATGCCGTCCGCCATCGGCCCGTAGAAATCCCGCAGGTAGCGCACCGGGAGCGCGCCTAGTTTTCCGAGGTTGAAATAGCCGTTGCGGCGCACCAGCGGGTCGAAGGTCCATTTGATCGTCGACACGTCCTGCGCGAGTGCCCAGCCGCGTTGATGCAATTTCAGCGCGTACCCGATTCCGCGACCCGCACCGGCCTTCGCGACTCCGGCGATGTGACTGTGCAGACTGCCTTTTCCGGGATTGCCGAAAAAGCCGACGCACGCACCGAGCATTTCCCCGTCGGCGAACGCGCCTGCCACGTAATTCCCCGCCGACGACAGCGCGCGCAGCAGCTCCGTGGTCACCGGCCGGGTGCCCGGCGCGGACCGCCAGATCGTCTCGAACAGCACTCCGACCTCGGTCATTTCCGCGATCTCGGTGATTTCCCGGACTTCGACCCTCGAGGCGGCAGCCGCCGCCCGAGCGGCCGCGACCGCCTCGTCGCACACTTCCGCCGCGACGGGTCTTTCCGTGTTCATCGCAAGATTCGTCACGGGATGATCCTTTCCCGGCTTCCCCACCGACGTCACCGTCGTGCTCGACCAGAATCGTCAGCCGGATTCGTCGGAACCGACGGACTCCCCTTCGTCAGCACGTTTTCCACCAGCGCGGCCAGCAACGCCGTTCGCCGCGGCAATTCCTCGACCAGGACATGTTCGTGATCCGCGTGGGCCCCGCCGCCGACCGCGCCGAGACCGTCAAGCGTCGGCACACCCAATCCGGCGGTGTAATTGCCGTCCGAAGCACCGCCGACGGCCGCCTCGGTCAATTCCGGCAATCCCAGTTCGGCGGCCAGTTCCGTTGCCAGGCCGTACAACGCGGCCGACGAAACGGCGTCCAGCGGCGGACGGTTGATGCCGCCGGTGATCCGCACCTGTGCGTCTGCCAGCACCGGTCGCAACGCGCGGACCTCACGGTCGACGCGGAGCTGTTCTTCCTCGTCCCACACGCGCACGTCGACCTCGACCGTGGCTGCCGCAGGCACGGTATTCACCGTGGTACCAGCCGAAAGCACGGTCGGCACAACGCTGGTTCCACGCTCCGGGCTGGCGAGCGCGGCCACCGCGAGCAGCTGATGCGCGATCTCGATCCCGGCGTTGATCCCCTTCTCCGGTTCGAGCCCGGCGTGCGAGGCGCGTCCGGTCACCTCGATCCGGTAGTGGGAAACGCCCTTGCGCCGGGTCTTGAGCGCGCCGCCGTCCGCCGAAGCCTCCAGCACGAACGCCGCCGCGCAGCCCTGTGCCTCTTCCTCGATCAGCCCCCGCGACGACGGCGAGCCAAGCTCCTCGTCGCCAGTGACCAAAATGGACAGTCCACTCCGGTCCGCCAGCGAAGCCGCGACGTGCAACGCCATCACGACGCCGGTCTTCATGTCGAAACAGCCCGGTCCGCGCAAAACGCCGTCCTGTACGGAAAACGGATGCGTCTCCAGCGAGCCCATCGGCCAGACGGTGTCGTGGTGGCCGAGCAGCAGCACGCGCGTCGGGCCGTCACCGAACCGCCAGCGCAGATGCGTCCGTCCATCCAGTACGATCCGCTCCGGCTCCACGCCGAGCAACGCCTTGCCGACGCCGGTCAGCACGTCGGCACTGTGCGCGACCGCGTCGAGGTCGGAGGACGGGGATTCGCAGCACACCAACGTTTCGATGTCGGCGAGCAGAGCGTCCACATTGAACTCGGTCATCGCGGCTCACCTCGCAGCGGCTGGCCGGGGAACGCGTCGGTGAGCAGCTGCCCGTCGCGCACCACCGGAGTGCCCGAGACGAACAGGTGCCGGACACCGACCGCGGGCCGGGTAGCGTCGAAATACGTTGCGGTGTCGGTGATCGTGGCCGGGTCGAGGACGACGATGTCCGCGTCCGCGCCGACGTTCAACCGGCCCTTGGTCCGCGCACCGGGCGCGACCTCGTCGAGCACGCGCGCCGGAAGGTAAGAACAGCGCCGGAACGCCTCCAGCCAGGTCCAGACACCGGCCTCGCGCACCATCAGCCGCAGCGACTTGGAGAACGTCCCCGCCGTACGCGGATGCGTCGCGCCGCCCGGAGGCAGCGGCCACTCGGTCGATTCGTTGGTGCCGTCCTGCCAGTACACCGGCATCGCGTCGCTCGCGACGATCGAGTCCGGAAACGCCAGTGTCTGGTGCAGCAGCGCGCGGTCCACCGGGTCTTCCTCGTCGAGGAACTCCAGGATGCACGGCGCACCCGGCGTCTCGGCGCGGACCTGCAGCAACCGTCCCTCGTCCGAGATCCGCTCGCCCGTCTCCAGCAGGACCACCCGCGTCGGGTTGAGCCCCTTCATCTTCAGCCTCTCCGGCGAGATGAAGAACGCGCCGACCGCGGTGCTGCCCGCGCCGTACGGATAAGCCTCGACCGTCACCCGCGACCCGGCGGACCGGCCCGATTCCAGTGCTGCGAGCACGCGGTCGACGTGCCGTCCGGAGGTGCTGTTGACGTGGCAGTGGTGCATCGCCGCACCGGTCTCGGCCGCGACGATCGCGATCTCCTCGGACCCGTCGGCAGGTGTGTTCGGATCGACCTCGACCAGCTCGCGGACGTGCGTGTACGTCGGCGCTTCAGCCTGCTTGGCCAGCTTCGCCAACGCCAGGAACTCGGCCGGATCGCTGGCCGGCGCGTATCCGAGCAGCACGCCGACGCCGAGCGCGCCCGCCGCCAGCTCGCCCTCCACCAGCGACAGCCACGCGGCCAGCTCGGTCTTCGACGAGGACCGCTGCCAGGCCGGATTGCCGAGCACGGAGAGCCCGGTGTTGATGTTCGCGTCCGGCTCGATGCCGGCGAGCACCTTCGCCCGCGCGGACCCCCACGAGGCCGAGAACCCGTAGTGCAGCGGACGCCCCGCCTTGGCGGCCTCGGCGTAGGCCCGTTCGACCGGCATCAGCCCGGCCTCCAGGTCGAGCGCCGTCGTGACGCCGTCCATCGCCTGCAGCCGCTGTCCCGCGATCGTGTGCACGTGGCTGTGCAGATCGATGAACCCCGGCCCGACGACGTACCCGGCGACGTCGATCTCGACCTGGTCGTCCGAACTCGGCAGTCCCGGTCCGACCGCGATCACCTTGCCGTCGGATACCAGCACGTCAGCTGTGCCGTCGAAGCCCGTAGCCGGGTCGATGACGCGACCGCCACGCAGCAGTGTCCGCATGCTTGCCTCCTCGCCTCGCTGCTGGCGACCCTAGGAGGTTTCCCGGGCAGTACGTTCGTGCGCGCGGACGAATCCGGGGCGGCAGATCTATCCACGCGCACAAACCGAAATCCGCTGGGCGGGGGTGCGCGAGCGCCCTAAGCTCGCCGCATGGCCTGCCGGATCACCGAACTCGTCCTCGACTGCGCCGACCCGCGACGGATGGGCGAGTTCTGGTGCGAAGTCCTCGGCTACGTCGAACTCGGCTGGGACGGCGAGGACCTCGAGATCGGCCCGCCCGAAGCCGGTTTCGGCGGCCCGCAGCCGACGTTGATCCTCAGCCGCAGCAGCGACCCGAAACCGGCGAAACTGCCGCTGCACCTGGACGTGAACCCGACCGACCGGGACCAGGACGCGGAACTGGAACGCCTGCTGGCGGCCGGGGCGCGGCCCGCCGACGTCGGCCAGACCGGGGAGGAGTCGTGGCACGTGCTGGCGGACCCGGAGGGGAACGTGTTCTGCCTGCTCCGCCGCCGGGTCGACCCGATCCTCCCGACGGTCCGTGAGGGGACCCCTGAGGGAATCTGATTCCCTCAGGGGTCCCCTCACGGACTTTGACCCGCTACGCCAGCCACTCCCGGTAGCGGAACTGCCCGGCCCGGACCAGGTCAGCGGCGAACTCGAACACATAGCCGGACGCGCCACGCCGCACCCGACCAGCCGAGGGCGCCGGGAAGTGCGTCGGGAGCAGGACCGAACCGGTCGCTTCCGCCAGCAGACGGCTCCGCACCTCCGCCGCCTCTCGCGGCTCAACGCAGTACCGGGTGCTCAGCTCCGGATGCCGAATCTGCACCCCGTGATGCATCGTGTCCCCGGCGAGCAGGACCGTCCCGGCACTGCCGCGAACCCGCACGCACACATTCCCCGGCGTATGCCCAGCAGCGGGAACAAGTTCCGCATGCTTGCCCACCGCCGCGTCCGGAGCGACGAACTTCAACTGCCCGGCCCGCTCGATCGGCAGCACGCTGTCGGCGAGGTAATCACCAGTCCGGCGCATAGCCTCCCCACCGGCCTCACTCGACCAATACCGGAACTCCTCCTCGACCACGAAGTGCGGAACACCCGGAAAAACCGGCTCCAGCTGGAGAGTGGCCGCACCCACGTGATCGGTGTGCAGGTGGGTGAACACCACAGCATCCACGTCCGAAGGCCGCAGCCCGGCAGCGAGGAACTGCTGCATCCACCGATCCGGCAACTGATCGAACTCCGCGCGCCGCCGGTCCTTCCCCGCTCCGACGCACGCGTCCACCACCAGCACCTCGTCGTGAGAGCAGACCAGGAACGACTGGATGGCGAAGACCAGCTTCCCCGCCGCCCGGTCGAACCACGGCTCCCGCGCGTACCAGTCGTCGAGGTCCGGTTCGAGTCCCGGGAAGAACTCCCCGGGCTCGATCAGCAGCCGGCCGTCCTCGACCAGGGGAACCACCGCGACGTCACCGAGATCGAACCAGTGCGCCATCGCGCTCCTTCCCAGCCTTCGTCCGCACCCGGCTCAGCCCCACCGCGCAAGCGATCGCCACCAGCACCGGAACTGCCGTCGCCAGGACGATGGTCTGCGCCGACAACGCCAGCGCGAGCAGCAAACCCGCGACGCCCGGTCCCACGATCGACCCGATCCGCCCGAGCGCCGCAGCCCAGCCGACCCCGGTGGTGCGAGTGCTCGCAGGATAGATCGAGACCGCCAGGGTCAGCTGGCCGATCTGCCCGGCCGTAACCCCGAAACCGGCCCCGGCCAGCAGCAGGAACAGCACAGTCTCGCCGACCGGCACCGTCGCGACGAGGACCATGCACACCGCCCCGATGGCGGGCATCAGGATCAGCGCGCGGGCGATCCCGATCCGCGCGGCCAGCGGGATGAGCACCAGGCCGCCCGCGATCCCGCCGAGGGTGAGGAACGCGAGTCCCAGCGGAGCCTTCCCCGCGGCGAAGCCGTATCCGGTGAGGAGCGTCGGAACCCAGGAGATCAGCACGTACGCGGTAATGAAGACGAGGAACGAGAACGCCCAGATGAGGGAGGTCGGCAGACGCAATCCCGGGCCGAACAGCCTGCTCACCTTGGCCTCCTGCTTCGCCGTGCCCGCGACCGAGGGCTCGCGGCTGGGCAGCACCACCGCCATGAGCGCGGCCAGCACCAGCGGAGCCAGCCCGGCGACGTAGAAGACCCCGGCGGACCCGACGCTGTGCAGCAGTTTGCCGCCGAAGAATCCGCCGAGGCTGCTCCCGGAAGCGAGACCGAGGGTCACCGCCACGGAGACCAGCTCCCGACGCCCCTCCGCGCTGTGTTTCGTCGCGAGCGAGACCCCCGCCGGAAGCACCAGCCCGAGACCGAGCCCGGTCACCAAGCGAGTCGCGGCGAAGACCGGCATGGATTTCAGGTGCAGGATCGCAGCGGTCAGCACCGTCGCGCCCGCGAAGATCAGGACGCCGGTGAGCACCACCGAGCGCGCCTTCATCCGGGCGCCGACGTAACCCGCGGCCAGATAGCCCACGACGACCCCGATGTTGGTCAGCACCAACGGCAAGGTGAAGGCGGCGGGGGCGGCACCCCATTCGTGCGACAGCGTCGGGATCGTGAACGACAGTGCGGCAGTGTCGAAACCGTCCAGGAGAACGGCGAAGAAGCAAAGCAGGACAACGGGCCAATGGATAGTCTTGCTCATCGCGTGTTCTCCAGTGTCTGAGGGGAATTCCCGATCCGGAAGCCGCGCTGCGGTCCCGGCGAGCCCGAACGCGCGAATTCGGTCCACCACAAGCGCATCTGGGCGCCGAGGCGTTCGACCTCGGCCCAGCTCGTGTCGCCCAGCATCGGGCTCCCGCGCCAGGATTCCGGCGTGCCCAGCAGGAAAGGCAGTTCCAGGCAATGGATCGCGCCGTAGCCGCCGCGTTCCGGAGCCCAGTCGAACTCGTAGGAGTACGCGCCGTACCGCTCTGCCAACTCACGCGCCGGACGACCGAAGAGCGGATCGGTCTGCTCAACGATCGCTTGCCGGATCCCGTCGTCCTGGATTCCGATCGCGAACGCCTCGCACTCTCGCGTGGTGTATCCGATCATCAAGTCCGGCAACGGATCGGACAGTCGCACCTCCAGATCGACGATCCCGAAAGGCGGCCGGGTCGACGTCGGGTCCTTCGCGGCGTTCCACCGGAGAGTCTGCCCTTGCGCGGCAAGCAACTGCTCGACTGAAGCGGTCAACGGATCTCCGCCGACCGCGTCGACGAAATAGCGGCCGATCTCCAGTGCTTTCGCGCGGTCCTGGATGATCGCGGGATCCGGAGAACTTTGGACGATCGCCCGCCGGACGAGCGGACGGCTGTCCGGCCTGGACAACAAGGCGAGCGTCGAAAGCGCGCCCGCGGACTGGCCGAAGACGGTGACATTGCCCGGATCACCGCCGAACGCCGCGACGTTGTCGCGCACCCATTCAAGCGCAAGCGTCTGGTCCGCCAGGCCGAGATTGCCCTCGCTGACGCCGTCGCAGACCAGGTAGCCGAACGCCCCCAGCCGGTAGTTGACCGACACGACAACCACGTCGCCGTCCGCGGCGAGCCGTCCGCCGTCGTACCAGGGAAGGGTGCCGCCGCCGCTGAGGAAACCGCCGCCGTGCAACCACACCAGCACCGGACGGGCCCCGGTCAGCGCGGGCGTCACGACGGCGAGATTGAGGCAGTCCTCGGAGTGCGACGGCTCTTCCCGCGGCGGCCCCATCGCGGCCTCCAGACGAGAGCCGAGCTGTGGGCAGATAGGCCCGGGCAGGCTCGCATCGGCACGAGGAACGGCCGGTCGCGGCGGCCGGAACCGCTCGGCGGCGCCGTACCGCACGCCGCGGAACCGCAGCAGACCGTCGTCGCTCTGAACGCCGATGACCGGACCGGACGGCGGCTGGGCAGTGACAGGCTGGCATTCGGTCATCTCGGCTCTCCTTTGAGCGGGTGTCCGGCACCTTCGACCCGCAGTCAGGCTAAGAAAGCCCGGAATGCCTGACCAATGCTCTTTGCCGCCCGAGACATGTTTGCCCGGCTATACCTCAGCGCGCAACGCGGCTCCCCGCCTCGGCCGGTTCCGCGCGCACCGCCCGGCGCGCGGGCTCGACCCGCTTGCCGCCGCCGGAGAAGACGTCCGAAAGCTTCCCGATCGCCATCCCCAGCAGCGGAAGCCAGATCGGGCACAGCATCAGCACCAGCAGTGGTCCCATGATCTTGAAAATCTCCAGGAATCCGTGCATAACAGCGTCACGCCTTCTCGGTCTCGGCCAGCAGCGTCGCGAGCGTGCGCACCGCGCGGTGCTGCAGCGCCCGGACGCTGTTGGGGTTCTTGTTCATCGTTTCGGCGACCTCGGCGACGGAAAGCCCGGCGAAAAACCGCAACCGCACGCACTCGCGCTGCGGTTCGCTGAGGCCGGCCAGGCACCGGCGCAGCGCGGCGGCTTCGATCCGGGCCAGCGCGAGCCGATCGGCCCCGCCCCGGACGTCCGGTCCGTCGTGGTCTTTCCCGTCGAGGAGTTCACGCCGGTAGCGGGCCGATTTTCGATGGTCGCGCAGGAGGTTGTCGGCGATCGTGTACAGCCAGCCGGTGAACGAGCCGCCGTCCGGGCGGAAGTCCGGCAGTTTCCGCCACGCTCGCAGGAAGGCCTCGCTCGTCAGGTCCTCGGCGACCGTCGCCGTCGGCACCCGCATCCGCAGGTAGCGGAAGACCGGCGGCGCGTGTTCCCGGTAAATGACGGCGAACGCGGCCTGGTCGCCAGACCGCGCTCGCCCCAGCAGCTCCGTCTCCACCGGGCCTCAATCCTGCAGCCGCAGCGCGGCGGCCGGGCACGCGCGCACCGCCGCGTCGACGAACTGCCGGTCCGCCTCGGGCGGCGTCTCGTCGAGGACCTGCACCACTCCGTCGTCCCCGACCTCGAAGAACTGGTCGGCCATCGCCTCGCACATGCCGAGGCCCTCGCATTTGCCGTGGTCCGCGACGATCTTCACGCCGCCTCCCGAACCACCGGCACGAAGTCGACCTTGTCGCGCACGCCGCAATCGGGGCACGTCCAGTCGTCCGGGATCTCCGACCAGGCTGTCCCGGCGGCGAAGCCCTCCAGTTCGTTGCCCTCCGCGACGCGGTAGACATAGCCGCAGCCGGGGCACCGCGCGGCGTCCACGTCGTCGGCCAGCTGCGACCGAGCGTCCACAGTGGATTCCTCCGCTGCGGCAGCGACAACCGGGTACTTCTTCAGCAGCGACGGCAGTTTGCCCGGCCGCACGTTCGCCTGCCGGAGGTCGCCGTCGAAGTGCCGGTAGACCCGCGGATCCATCACCTTGCGGAACCACGCCGGGACCAGCGCGACCACCATCATCCCCGTGTAGCCAGTCGGCAGAACGGGACTTTCCTTGAAGTCACGCAAAGTCTGGAACCGGCGCGTCGGGTTCGCGTGGTGATCGCTGTGCCGCTGCAAGTGGTACAACAGCACATTCGTCGCGACATTGTTGGAATTCCAGGAATGCGCCGGGGTAACCCGCTCGTACCGAGTCTTCACGCCAGTGGTGACCTGCTTGCGCAGCATCCCGTAGTGCTCCATGTAATTCACGATCTCCAGCAGCGAGAACCCGAACACCGCCTGCACCACCAGGTACGGCAGGATCCCGACACCCAGCCAGGCAATCAGCCCGCCCCACAGCACCACGCTCATCAGCCACGCATTGAGCACGTCATTGCCCAGGCGGAACGGGTGACTTCCCTTGCGGGCATAGCGTTTCCGCTCGACACCCCAGGCGCTGCGCAGTGAACCGAAGACCGTACGCGGCCAGAACCGGTAGAAGCTCTCGCCCAACCGGCTCGACGCCGGATCCTCCGGAGTGGCGACGCGAACGTGGTGCCCACGGTTGTGCTCGATGTAGAAGTGCCCGTAGAAACACTGCGCCAGCGCGATTTTCGCCGCCCAGCGCTCCGTGCTTTCCCGTTTGTGGCCGAGTTCGTGCGCGGTGTTGATCGCGATCCCGGCGACCGTGCCCAGCGTGATCGCGAGGCCGATTTTGCCGCCGACGGACAGATCGCCGCGCGCGAGCATCCACGCGCCCGCCACGAAACCGGCGTATTGCAACGGCAGGAAAAGGTAGGTGATCCAGCGGTAGTAGCGGTCCTCCTCCAGCGCCTCCATCACCTCGTCCGGCGGATTGGTGTGGTCGTAGCCCGCGACGAGGTCGATCAGGGGCACGAGAACGAGCACGACGAGAGGTCCGAGCCACAGCACGGCGTCGGATCCGGTCGCGGCGTGCAACCCGATCGCGCCGAACGGCAGCAGCGGCACCACGAGCCCGAGCAGCCACAGGTGCCGCTTCCGGTCGTGCCAGGCGGTTTCGCCGTTCGCTCCGGCGAGGCGGTACTTCTTCATGGCGGCCTCCACGCGGTCTGTCGTTTTCCTGAAGGTAGGAATTCGCGGGCGGCGGGACACTGTGCGCGAAACCGAAACGCTCGGCTGCGTTGGGTCCCGGGCACGAACCGGGCGTACGGTGCTGCCTGTGACGTCGACGGCTGCCGCCACGCTGGCCAAGGTCGCGGACTCGGTCCTGGCCGAGCTCGCGCTGCTCTGCGCGCGGATCGTGGAGGAGATCGCCGCGGCGGTGCCGGTGCTCGCGCCGGACGCCCAGGCCTGGGAACTGCTGGAAAGCTCGGTCCGGGAAAACCTCGTCGCCGCGTTGGGCGTGCTGAGCGGCGCGACGCAGCCCGCGGACGTCGGCGCTCCGCCTACCGCGCTGGAGTTCGCGCGGCGGCTGGCCCAGCGCCGGGTGCCGATCACCGCGATGCTGCGCGCGTACCGGCTCGGCCAAGCCGCCTTCCAGCAGGAGATGATCACCCTGATCGCGGCCGAACCAGTGCAGACCGCGGACGTCTCGGCCGCCGCCACCGAGCTGTCGCAGGTCGCCTTCACCTACATCGACAAGATCTCCGAGGAGGTCGTCGAGGCCTATCAGCTGGAGCGGGACACCTGGCTGCGCCACCGCAACGCGGCCCGGCTCGCGAAGGTGCAGGCAGCGTTGTCCGGCAAGCCCGTCGACACCGCCGACGTCGAGAAGACCCTCGGGTACGCGCTGTCGGACCGGCACGTCGGCGCGGTGCTCTGGTGTGGTCCTGAACTGGACGAAAGCGCCCGGCTGACCACTCTCGAACGGCACGCGGCCCTGCTCGCGAACGCCCTCGGCACGACGCCGCTGGTCGTCGCCCCGGACGCCTCGACCGTCTGGGCCTGGTTCCCGACGGCGAGCCTCGACCTCGACGCGGTGTCCGCCGCGCTGGCCGGCTCACCCGATCCGGTCCGCGTCGCGCTGGGCGACCCGGCAAGCGGATTGGCCGGGTTTCGCACCACGCACCAGCAGGCCCGGCAGGCCGAAGCCGTCGCGCAGATGACCGAGCGGACCCAACCGCGACCGGTCACCGCGGCGGCGCAGCTCGGACCGTTGGCGCTGGTCGCGGCCGATCCGTCGGCGGTCGCGGGCTGGGTCCAGTCGGTGCTCGGCGCGCTGGCCGACGACGACGAGGGGCACCACCGGATGCGCGAGACGGTGTGGGCGTATCTGTCGAGCGGGAGCAGCCTGATGGTCGCCGCGCAGGAGCTCCACCTGCACAAGAACACCATCCAGTACCGGCTCCGCAAAGCTGAGCAGGAACGCGGCCGTCCGCTGTCCGAAGGACGGATCGACGTCGAGGTGGCGCTGTTGGCGTGCCGCCTGCTGGGTACCGCCGTGCTCCGGCCGGTCGACTGATTTGTGCCCCGGGACCAGTCGGGTCCCGCCGTCCCGGTCCGCAGACCGATGCCCGCGCCCGAGCTGGGGCGAAGACTTCGGAGAACGCCGCCGGGCGATGCCCATCCTCCGCCCGGCGGCGTCCCGGACCCCGAGGGCTAGGACAGAACCGATGAACACCACCACCCGCGAGGAGACCGACGTCCTCGTGATCGGCTCCGGTTTCGGCGGCTCGGTGAGCGCGCTGCGGCTGTCCGAAAAGGGCTACCGCGTCACCGTGCTGGAAGCCGGCCCGCGCCGTACCGAAGAGACACTGCCCAAAACCTCATGGGACGTCCGGAATTTCCTCTGGGCACCGCGTCTCGGCTGCTACGGCATCCAACGCATCCACCTGCTCCGCGACGTCGTCATCCTCGGCGGTGCAGGCGTTGGCGGCGGTTCGCTCAACTACGCCAACACTCTCTACGAACCACCCGCGCCGTTTTTCGCGGACCCGCAGTGGGCCCACGTCACCGACTGGCAAGCCGAACTGAAACCGCACTACGACCAGGCGCGCCGGATGCTCGGCGTCACGCAGAACCCCACCGTCACCACCGCGGACAAGGTGCTCCGAGAGGTCGCCGACGACCTGGGCGTCGGCTCGTCCTTCCAGTTGACCCCAGTCGGCGTTTTCTTCGGTGACAAGGACACTCCCGCCGGAACCGTCGTGCCAGACCCGTTCTTCGGCGGTGCCGGACCTGACCGCCGAACCTGCACCGAATGCGGGTCCTGTATGACGGGCTGCCGCGTCGGAGCCAAAAACACGTTGGACCGCAACTACCTCTATCTAGCCGAACAACGCGGCGCGAACGTCATGCCCATGACCACAGTGCTCGACGTGCGCCCCGCGGACGGCGGCTACACCGTCACCGCGGTCCGCACCGGACGCTCGCCCCGCCGCCGCAAAAACGTGCGCACCTTCTTCGCCCGCGATGTCATCTTCAGCGCAGGCACCTACAACACGCAGAAACTGCTCCACCGAGCCCGCGAAACCGGCTCGCTGCCCCGAATTTCCGCCAGCCTCGGCAAGCTGACCCGGACCAACTCGGAATCCATTCTCGGCGCGAAATCGAAACGCAAGGACGTCGACTTCACCCACGGCGTCGCGATCACCTCGTCCATCCACCCCGACGCGCACACGCACATCGAACCGTGCCGCTACGGCAAAGGCAGCAATGCGATGTCACTGCTGCAAACCGCGCTCACCGACGGAGGCAAGTCCGTCCCGCGCTGGCTGACGTGGCTCGGCGCGTTCGCCAGGAATCCGCGCAACCTCACCTGGTTCTCGCCGCGCCGCTGGTCTGAGCGCACCATCATCCTGCTGGTGATGCAAACACTCGACAATTCCATCACCGTCTCCGGAAAACGCACCCGCACCGGACGGCACAAACTGACGTCCGCGCCCGGCCACGGCGAACCGAACCCGACCTGGATCCCGGCCGGAAACGACGCCGCCCGCCGCGTCGCGGACAAAATCGACGGCATCGCGGGCGGCACCGCCGGCGAGATCCTGAACATCCCGATGACCGCCCATTTCATCGGCGGCTGCGCGATTTCCGACGATCCGGGAAGCGGCGTCCTCGACCCGTACCAGCGCGTCCACGGCCACCCCGGCCTGCACGTCGTCGACGGCTCGGCGATCTCGGCGAACCTCGGCGTCAACCCTTCCCTGACGATCACCGCCCAAGCCGAACGCGCGATGTCCTTCTGGCCCAACCACGGCGAGGAAGACCGCCGTCCCCCGCTCGGCGCGCCGTACCAGCGCGTCGACCCGGTGGCTCCGCGCCGTCCCGCCGTCCCGGCCGACGCTCCGGGCGCGCTCGCCAGTTCCCGCCGCGAGACGCACCCCGGCATTACCTGAGCGCACCGCAGCACCGGCACCGCGCCCTTCCGGGAATTCAGTACGCATCCAGAAGCAGTTTCCGGAAAATCCGCTCCCACCAGGCAAGATGAACCTTTACGCATATTTTTCATCAAAATCAAAACGGACTTCGCCCTCGGCCCAACTGATTCGACTGAACGCATGAGTGTCAGCACCGGGATTCCCTGCTAGCGTCTTCCGGGCGGAGAACTTCGCGCATCAGGAAAGTCCATCAGCGATCGCTATCGGACCCATAAGAAAGTCCATCAGAAAGAGCGAACAGAGGAGGACTGGTTTCCGTGAAGACCCTTCCCGAGCGCTATCAGGCCCCTGAGGCCGCCTCCGTCGGCTGCTTCGCGACCGACACCCGCCGGCTGCGCCGCGGCGCACGCGACCACCGTCGCCACGGGCGTCGTCGTCGCTGAGCAGGCGATCCCTTCGCGGGCAGCACCCGTTGCCCGCTGAGCTGACGTGGCTGGAGGTCGAGCCAACCCGGTCTTCAGCCACGTTCGTCATCTCGTCGCTCGATCGACCGCAGAAAAAGCCGACCAGAGGACTGGTTTCCGTGAAAACCGCGACTCTCCCCGAACGCTACCAAGCCCCCGCCGCCACCCGCGTCGGCCGCTTCGCCACCGCCACCCGCCGCTTCGGCCGGGGCGCGCTCGACAGCCGCTGGTTCGGGCGCCTTCTCAGCTGAGCACGCGGACAACACCCGGCCCGGCGTGGCCGGAGGCCGAGCCACCCAGCTTTCAGCCACGTCCGTCCTCCCCGTCGTCCGAATCGATCCCGGTCGGTGCCGATGAACGCAGAGCCGAGCAGCCTCGTCGTCCTCCCCGATTCGCCGGGCGGCTCCGCGCTGCTGCCGCGAGTCCCCTACCAGCGGCCGCGCGTCCTGTTCCATTCCTCCGGACGGCCCTGGCTGGCCGGCCGCTGGACGCCAGGGGAAATCCAAGTGGCAATCGCGGGCCGGGCCCGCGTCGCCGTGTTCGGGTTCTGCCCGATGCCGGTCGAGCGGCTGACCGCGTACACCGCCCGCCTGCGAACGGCGGCCGACGCGGACGCGCTCGCCCGCGTCCTGCCCGGCAGCGCGCACCTCATCGCGTCGGTGAACGGACAAGTCCGGTTGCAGGGCACGCTGACGAACCTGCGCCGCGCCTTCCACACCCGGATCGACGCCACCGCGGTCGCGAGCACCCGCGCCGACCTGCTGGCCGAGATGACCGGCGCGGAACTGGACGAGGATCTTCTCGCCGCGCATCTGACGCAAATGCAGCTGCTTCCCCCGATGATCGAGAAATGCTGGTGGCGCACGGTGCATTCGGTGCCGCCGGATTCGTCCGTCGTGCTGGCCGACGACGGAACGGCCCGCACGGTGCGCTGGTGGCATCCGCCGGAACCGGCTCTGCCGCTTCGCGAAGGCGCCCCCGCCGTACGCACCGCCTTACGCGAATCGGTCGCGGAGCGGCGTCCCGCGAAGGGCCGGTTGTCGCTGGATCTGTCCGGCGGCATGGACTCGACCACGCTGTGTTTCCTCGCCGCCGAGCAGACTTCCGACCTCTTCACCTTCCGGTGGACCGGAGGCAGCGTCGCCAACGACGATCCGATCTTCGCCGCCGAGGCCGCCCGGCTGCTCCCCGGCGTCGAGCACCTGGAACAGTCCGACGCCGACGCGCCGGCGTTGTTCGCACCGCCCTATTCGACGTCCGATCTCGAAGCGCCGTGGACGATGACCCGAGGGCTGACCGGGGCCGCCCAAGGCGTACGCCTGCTCGCCGAGCACGGTTCCGGCCTGCACCTGGCCGGGCACGGCGGGGACGAGGTCTTCACCGCCTCGCCCGGCTATCTGCACACCTTGATCCGTCGCCGCCCGGTCACCGCGCTGCGGCATCTCCGGGTTTACCGCTGCCTCGGCCGGTGGTCGTGGCCGCGCACCGTCGCCTGCCTGGCCAGCAGGCAGAGCTGGGACGACTGGTGGCGAGAGTCGGCCGACCGGCTCACCGACCCCCTGCCCCGGCCGGGCACACCGGAACTGGGCTGGGCCGATCTGGTCCGCGCCGCGCCGTGGGCCACCGGCGACGCGCTCGCGACGACCCGCCGGTTCCTGTACGAAATCGCCGGCGAGGCCACGCCGCTGGCCGCCGATCGCGGCCAGCACGAGTCGCTGACCAGCCTGCGCGCCGCCGGACCGCTCTGCCAGCAGATCCAGCGCGAGTACGCCGCGGACGGGGTGCCGCTCGACTTCCCGTACCTGGACGACCGGGTCGTCGAGGCCGCGCTCGCGGTCCGGACGTCCGACCGCTTCACGCCCTGGCGATACAAACCGCTGCTGGCCGCCGCGATGCGCGGGCTCGTCCCGGACGTCATCCTCGACCGCACCACCAAGGGCAACTACCAGGACGACGACGACGCCGAGGCCCACCGGCACGTGCCCGACCTGCTCGATTACTTCGCCGACTCGGCCTTGGCGGCTCGCGGTCTTCTCGACCTCGACGCGCTCCGGGCGCACCTGCTCGAACCGCGGATGGACGACGAGTGGGAAGCGCACCTGGAAACCGCGCTCGGCTGCGAAATGTGGCTGCGGGCGATCGCCGAGGGCAGGCCAGCGACCGACCGGAGGACCCATGCACCTGCACCCTGACACCGCCGTCACCGACACCGCGGACGGCTCGGTCCTGCTCAACAAACGCACCGGAAGCTATTGGCAGGTCAACCGAACCGGCACGCACACCCTCGACCGCCTGCTGGCAGGCGAATCCGCCGACCGGATCGCCGCCGACCTCGCCGCCAGATACGACATCGACGCGGCCAAGGTGCGGGCCGACATCACCGCGATGACCGAAAGCCTGCTCGCCGCCGGACTGGTCGAACCGTCGTGAGCCAGCCGTCCGTGGTACCCCGCCGAATTCGCCTGCCACTGCACCGGAAATTGGTGGCGCTGCTCGTAGTCGGCCTCGCGACCCTGCTGACCTCGTTGCCGCCCAAGCATCTCTGCGCGATCCTGATCTTCGCACGGCGAGGTGCCCGGCCCGCCACCTTCGAGCAAGCTCGCACCGCGCGTCGATCAGTAATCGCGATCAGCCTGCGCTGCGCGGGCGACGGCTGTCTGCTCCGCTCCGTCGCCACCGCGCTGCTCTGCCGGGTGCACGGCACTTGGCCGACCTGGCGCACCGGCGTGCGCACGCAACCTTTCAGCGCCCACGCGTGGGTCGAAGCCGACGGCCAGGTCGTCGACGAAATCCATCCGCCGGGCTATTTCGCTCCGCTGCTGACCGTCGCCCCGATAACTGCCGAGGACTGCCCGCATGACCGCCATCGCCACTGAAACCAGTCCTTCGGCGACCGACGCTCCCGTCCGGCCCCGAGTCGGTCTGCGCCACCTCTTCGCCGCCACCCGCGGGCACCGGCGAAACATCGCCGTGGCCTTGTTGTTCACCCTAATCGGCGCGGGACTTGGCTTACTGCAACCGATACTGGCCATGCGCACCATCGACGCCGTCGGAACAGACGGCGCGATCGGCTGGCTGCTGGCCGCCCTGGTCGCCGTGTTCGTCGCCGAGGCCGTCGCGGACACCGTCGGCCGCTACTGGCTGGAACGCACCGGCGAAGGCGTCGTGCTGGACCTGCGAGTCCGCCTGGTCAGCCACCTTCTACGGCTGCCGATGCGGCTCTACGACCAACACCGGATCGGCGACCTGCTGTCCCGGACCACCGCCGACACGACCCTCCTGCGCGACACCCTGGCCTACGACCTGGTCGAAATGCTCACCGGCAGTTTCGTAGTCGTCGGCGGCGCCGTCGCCATGCTCTGGCTGAGCCCGCTGCTGTTCGGCATCGTCGCGGTCATCGTCGGCGGCGTCGGCGGCGTCACGCTGTTTGTGTTGGCACGCATCAGAAACGCCACCGAAAACGCGCAAGACAACCTGGGCCTGATGGCCGCGGAACTGGAACGAGCACTGAGCGCCATCCGCACGATCCGCGCCACCCGCGCGGAAGACCGGGAAACCGACCGCATCGGCCACTACGCCCGCACGACCTATCAGGACAACGTCCGAGCCGCGCGCCTCAACTCCATCGCAGGCCCAGCCGTAACCCTCTCCGCCCACGGCGCCCTCATCGCCGTCTTGGTGACCGGCGGAATCCAAGTCGCCAACGGACATCTCACCCTAGCCGAACTCGTCGCTTTCCTGCTCTACGTCAGCTACATCGCCGTCCCGAGCGCAGGACTGTTCGAACTGGCCGCCACCATCCAAAAAGGACTGGCCGCCTTCCAGCGCGTCCACGACATGACCCAACTGCCCACCGAAACCGACCGCACCATCGCCCCTTCCGCATCACCGCCTTCCGCCCCAGTATTGGAACTGCGCGACGTCTGGTTCCGCTACCACCCCGACCGCCCGGTACTGCGCGGCGTCTCCTTCACCGTCCCGCGCCAAGGCCACGTCGCACTGGTCGGCCCTTCCGGAGCCGGTAAGTCCACCATTCTCGCGCTGATCGAGCGTTTCTACGAACCGGATCGAGGAACCATTCTGTTCAACGGACACCAGCCGTCCATCGCCGAATGCCGCCAGAGAATCGGCCTGGTAGAACAAACAACCCCAATCCTGCACGGCACCCTGCGCGACAACCTCACCTACGCCGCCCCCGACGCGACCGACGAGCAAATCCGCGACGTCCTGGCGAAAACCAACCTCGCGGAGTTCGTAGACCGCCTCCCCGCCGGCCTGGAAACCCCCGCGGGAGAACACGGCGGCATGCTGTCCGGAGGCCAACGCCAACGGCTGGCCATCGCGCGCGCACTGCTGGCCCGGCCTGAGCTGCTCTTGCTCGATGAGCCGACATCCCAACTGGACGCGGCGAACGAAGCCGCTTTCGCGCGAACGCTGGATCAGGTTGCTGGGGAGTGCGCGCTGCTGGTGATCGCCCACCGGCCCGCGACGGTGCGCCGGGCGCGGATGGTGATCGCGTTGGAACAGGGGCGGATCAGCACTGATGCGGGGCTCGTTCCTTAGCGTTCCGAGTCTGACCGGCGAGCCACGACCGCAGCGGCCTGCGCAGGAAGACAAAAAGCAGCAGGCTCACGACCAAGATCGCACCGCCGAGCCACGCCAGCCCCGTCCCCCACAGCCCCGTGTAGTGATAAGGCCGCTCCGATTCGGGCACCGTTTCCGCGATCTCGTCTACCCGGTCCTGGATCCGCTGCTGCTCCGCCTCGCTCAGACCGCCTGCGGCGAGTTGCTTGACCAGGTCCCCGATCTCACCGTTCTGCGCGGGGGTGAACCCAGGCAACGTCGTCGCGCCGCCGGACGGGAACTGCGGGTATGCCGTGCAATTCATCGCTTCGCCGGTGTCCGCGCTCAAATACAGGGGCCGGGACTCGTTGCAGGTGTCGCCCTCATGCCCGAACTCGATCCGGTAGGCACCGTCGACGTCGCTCCGCTGGCCGATCCCGGTGATCAGGCATCCAAAGCCGGGCAAGAGCGCCGCCGCGAGCAGAATTCGCGGTACGACCCGAGAGATAGCCTGCCGTAACGGTGCTGGAATCCCCATGCCGGCAAGTCTCGACGACCCGCGCGGGACCGGTCCCGCTTCTGACCGAGCGAACGCTTACCGGCCGGATTTGAACGAGCCTCGATGCTGTCTACCGGCGGGGCAATCTCGACCGAGACTCGCCCTGACCAGCCAAACCAGTGCCCCCGACGAGGTTCGAACCCGCACTGGGTCGATTTTCGGGCGGCAGTGGGCGACGTTGATCGTCCGCTGCCGTCCTTGTCTACTACCTGCGACATTAGCAAACGCAACTACCGGTTGATCGGTGTTGCCGGTCGTCGCGTGGCGTCAAAATCCGGGGGTAAACCGTGGATTGATCTTGCCGTCACGAGGCACTCGCCCGAGCAGAACGCGTGCCGCGGCGTTCATACTTGACCCGACGACCCCTTGACCTCATTGTTCGCGTTCGAGTCCAGGGGCAGTCGGATCCCATAGGCGTCTGCACTGCGGAAACGTGGTCATCGTTGGTTGATGGCGACTGACCTTGGCCGGTGCGGTGTTGGATGAATGTTGCATGCTCGGACAGGCTAGACAGAACCCGATGTTCTGTTACCTACCGGCCGCCACAGCCAGCAGTGCGCAAACTGCCGCCACTGCGAGTCCCGCGCAAGACCGCCTGCGAGTCATGAGAAGATGGCCGAGTGTCTGACGGGAGCGTGGATGCGACGAGTTGGCGGCGCAAGTTCGCCGCTTTCATACTGGTTGCTGCAATCGTAATCTGCGCGGTTCTTCTGATATTTGTTAGCCTGAGCAAGTTCTGGACCGTCGTACTGCAGGTTATTTCAGCTGTTTCCGGGGCGGCGTTGGGCAGTGTTTTATCTCTGGATTCCTCGCGAATGACAGTCAAGAACCAGGCGCGACCCTCGATCCGTCGGATATTTGATCAGATATCCAGGCTTCAACTCTTGGTGGTTCGCGTCGAGGATTACAATGACCGACTGCGTAGCGCCAATGAAAACGGCAAGAAGGTTGATGCAATTCGAGTCACGGAGTGGCTTGAGTCGGTCTCGCTAAGCCTTCGAGGGGAAATTGAGTCAACTGCGACAGCCGCGGACGATTGGGGCGACTTGGCTCGCGATGTCTACGCTTCCGAGCTCAAGCGCTACCGGTCTCGTAGTTCGCGGATGCCGAACGCATCGGATGACAGGGAGCAGGACTAGTGGTTGCTGAGGCTGAGATCTCAGGCAAGGTCGCGAAGGTGACGAGCGACCGCGAGCTTGTCATCAACAGGGGGGCTGAGCACGGCGTGGAGCCGGGCATGGTCTTCCGGGTAAAGGGCAGCCCTACGGAGGTTCTCGACCCGGATACAGGTGAAAATATTGGATCTGTCAGCAGGGTAAAGGTTTTCGTAAAGGTATTTTCGGTCGACGAAAAAATCGCGATAGCACGAACTTTTCGATCGCGACGAATAAATGTTGGCGGCAAGTTCGAAGGCGTGACCCCATTGTCGGGCATGTTCCAGCCGCCAAAATGGGAGACAAAATACGAAACTCTTCGTCGAGATCCTTCTGCTGGCTCGGAGATATCCGAGAAGGATAGCATTGTTTCAGTCGGAGATGTGGTGGAATTGGCCAGCGAAGATGACGACTTCGATGCTGAAGACTCCACGATTTGGCGCTAGTTTCTTTTGCGTGTTACGGGTCGTTGGCCCCCAACAAGTGGGTGGCCTCTCCGCCATCTCGTCGACCTGGCGCAGCCCGATCACGTCGGGTCAAGGGGGCACCTTCCCGCGGTCCGCAGCATGCCGGCCGAACTGCCCCCTTGACGCGGCGTGATAGCCCTCGGGGAGGTCGGCGGGATGGCGGCAGGTCACTCACGGACGCAACGTGCGCGCGGTCCCGGCCATCTCGGAGACCTGCCCGTCCGGCGAGGACACTTCTTTTCTTCTTGGACGCGGCCCCAGGTGCAGCCGCCGGGCCGGGTGCGTGGGTGCCGGAGGCGGGCCCCGCGTGCCCGGCCCGATAGCGGCGCGGCCCCGCAGGGGCCGCCTTGAACAAGAAAAGAAACTCTGAACACAACGGCCACGCCAGGACTGCGAGGGGCAGAGGGTCGGGGATGAGGCGGCTGGTACGCCACGCGCGGACTAACTGCGGAAGTCGCGGAGCACTCGTCGCTGAAGTTCGCGCTGGGCAGTCTCAAATAGGTTGCGTTCGTAACCCATGGGGTCCGGGTGGGCCTCGTCGTAGTTGCTGATGATGGCGTTCATGTGCTCGAACCAGGACTCCAGATCCGGGCTCGCTGCGGCGGAGATTCGGCCGCGGCTGACCGCGTGGTCGACGAGGAGACGAAAGTCCTGCTGCAGGAGTTCGGGCTTAGGCCGGATCGGATTGAACCAGTCGTCGGTCAGGACGGGTCGCAGCTGAGTGGCGTGCTGATTCCAGTAGAGCGTGATGGCAAGGTCCGAGGTAAACCCAGACGGGAGAGTGTCCGGCCAAAGGTCCCGGCGCGCCGCGCGTTGACCCGACCACGGAGTGGAGCCAACCTTTGGCAGGATCTCGGGTAGCAGCAGTCCTGCCAGCGGGGCAAAGAACCCGTTAAGCCACTGGTCGGGGTACATGGGGCGCCAGTAAAGGTTTGAGATCGTCGCGTCCGCAATGCCTCGAACCAAGGGCTCGACAAGCAGCGCGACAAGTGGAGTGTCGCCGTAATACTCAAGGTCGGCATCCATCAGGCAGACAACGTCGCCTCGCGCGGACTTCACGCCCGTGAGGATCGCCTCGCCCTTCCCTTCAGGGGCGATGACGACCTTTGCGCCTGTTTCCTCTGCAAGCTCGGCAGTCTTGTCGGTGCACCCACTGGCACTGACAACTACTTCGCCGTCAACCGAGAGTTCCGCAAGGCCTGCCGTCGCAGCGGCAACTGCGGCCTTGATCGTCGACTCTTCATTGTGCGCAGGCAAAACGACGGAGACAAAGGCAACATCAGTGCTCAGTGTGCGAGTGCGAGGTTTGTTCAGCGTCACTTGCGGTGCTCCTGTTCGCGGTCGTACTTCGGGTAGTCGGCGGGCCACGGCGCTAGCTGCTCACTGACCTCGATCTTGGTGCGATCAGCGGGGTAGATGGCGTCCGAAAGCTCAACGACGCGATCCCGAACGTCGATGGAGCGCGAACGAACCTGCAGCAAGGGCGTTCCGACGTCCATGCCCCACCTTTCTCGTTCAATGGAGCTGGGCGCTGAGGCGGTGACGGTTCGTTCGATCCGTCCCAGCTCGATCCCGACGGTGTAAAGCTGGTGCTGGTGCCCGCCCGGCCAGGGCTCGTTCCCGTCGTCGCGCAATTCGGGGTTGCCGACGATGAGATCCAGCGGAATGTAGGACACGCTGAACGCAATCCGGTGTCCCGACTTCGGGTCGTTCATCTCGTAGGTCCGCCGCTGGACTACGTCCGCGTCTTGGATGTCGAACTCGGCGGCGAGATTACGTCCCGCAGGGATCTCCTCGTACACGTGGGTAGAGGCGACGTCTTCGATGGGGATACCGGCGATCATCTCGATAGCCCCCCGCTTGGCTCGTTCCTCACGCGGGCGCAGAACTAGCGCCTTCTGCTCGTTGGTCCAGCGCGCGGACAGGTGGATGGGGTGCCTCTGAACCTGCGCGCGGACCACGGGCGGCTTCCCCCGGCCGCTTGCCGTGATCAGACCTTCCTGGCGGAGTTCGGTGAGGGCGGAGCGGACGGTGATGCTCGCGCAGTTCCACCGGTCCTGAAGCTCGCGGACCGGGGGGAGCGATTCTCCGGCCTTCAGTGCCCCAGAGGTGATGCGTTCGCGAAGGTCGTCGGCGATCCGAAGGTGCATCGGGACGACGCCGCTGGTGCGTTCTGCCTGCATATCGGCATCTTCTCACACCGCCAAAAAGTTAGCTAGCGAACCCCTTGTGCCTCGGTCGACGCTGGTGATAGCCTGGTGTCAGTTCGCTAGCGAACTAGCGATTAAAGTTTTAGGAGGCAGGCATGCAGGACATCCCGTTCTACAGCGGCGGTTACAAGTTCATGGTCACCGAAGCGCCCGTGATGAAGATGCGGGAGGTCAAGGGCGAGATGGTCCCTGCGGTGGACAAGCAGAGCGGTGAGGCGTCGTTTGTGGTGATGCTGTTCGCGAAGCCGCGGCAGGCTGGCCGCAACGGCCGGATCGGGAAGGGCGAGGAGATCAAGGTGACGCTGGCGACGGACCCGGGCGAGGGGTTCGACGAGGGCGCCTATGTGGAACTGGTGGACCCGGTGCTGAACACGTGGCAGACGACGAACGACGAGGGGCGGATCACGGGGTCGGGCCTGTGGTTCAAGGCTGAGGGGTTGAAGCCTGCCGGTGCTGGCGCGGTCCGCGACGCTGCCTAGCCCGGTTTCCTGACCGGCGGGTGCCCGGTCTCGCGGCGGCTTCCTCCCCGGCCGTGCGCGGAAATCACCACCCTGGAGCCCTTCCCAAGTCGGTTGGCTGCCCGTTTTCGAGTCGGGCGAGGGCGCTTTCCGTTGATTGACAAATACAGAGTGGGCCGATCCATGCCTGAAAACGCGCCTGTTTGTGGTGGCGCGCCTCGGTTCCCGGGTGTTTTCCGTCCGGGGGTCCTGGGGTTTCACCACGGATTCGTATATGGGAAGGGAGAACGGCATGAACACGGTTTTCGCGGCTCGGGGCGGGCTGTCGACGTTCGACCCCTACGGCCCGAAGCGGGGCACGCGGTGAACGACCTGGTGGCGCATCTGGAGGACAAGAGCGCCTGGTCGCCCGGTTTGCTGGTCACGTTGTGCGGGCTGACGGCCGAGCGTTCCGGGTGTTCGTCGGTGTGGTTTCCCGGCTGGGGAACGCCGAAGTGCGAGGAATGCGTGCGGATCAGCGACCGGGGCCACTGATGGCCGGTCATGCGTGTTCCGCGAATTTTTGGCTGTCCGCCACGGGAATTGCCACGTGCACCGTGTGCGGGCGGCAGTGGAATTACTTCGACTAGGGAGGTTTCGAGATGGTGGCGAACTTGAGTCCGTTTTTGTTCTGGCTGGTGCTGACCGGCTGCCTGGCGATCGCCTCGCCGATCCTGGCGGGCGTGACGGTCGTGGCGGCGATCGCGGTGCTGGTGAAGGCGGGCAAGCGATGAGCCGCCCGGTGCGCGTCGGGGTGGTGATCCGGATGCTGGCGGCCCGGCTGGAAGCGCAGCGGGCGCTGGCGCTGGCCGAACCGGCGGATGACCTGGCGTGGCAGGCCGGGTACTGCGAGGGCCTCAAGGAGGCGCAGCACGTGATCCGGAAGGACTCCTGAGATGCCGGAGATCGTCGCCATCATCGAGGCCGCGCACGACGCTTACCGGCGGTTCGTCGCGGCGGAGCCGGACCGGGACATCCGGGTCGCGGTCGGCAACGCGGTCGGGTTCTTGACTGCGGATCTCACCACGGCGGCCGAACTGACCGCCGCAACACGGGAAGGGTAAGCGGTATGGAGGAGATCGCGGCAATCATCGACGCCGTCGACCTGGCTTATCAGGGTCTTCGGAACAGCCATGCGTCGGCGCTCGTCAAGAACTCGGCAGATCGGGCGGTCCGGGCGCTGGTGGGCGACCTGGCAGCGCTGGACTGGTCTGTGCAGAACAACCCGGAGAGGTGGGTCTGACATGCAGGTGGGTTACCTGAATCGCCGGGCGCAGGAACGCTACGGCACGTTCACCGCGGCGCTGGACCTCGTGGCGGAGGTGCTGGCGGAGGTGGACAAGCTGATCGAGGGCTACGACGAGGTGGGGATGTCGGAGTCGTGGACGATCGCGACGCGGGACGAGCTGAAAGCGTTCCGCACGAAGGCGTTCGACGAGCTGGACCGGTTGCGGACGCTGGGCAAGAAGCACGAAGCCGAACTCGTCTCGCGGAACTGGAGGCTCTGAGCCATGTCTCATCAGGTTGACCGGGTCGTGGACGACCTGGACTCGGCGCTGCGCACGCTCAAGGACGCGATGCGCGGTATGCCGGTGCACCAGCACGGTTTCAAGGCCGCGCACGACAAGGCGGCCCGCGCGATGGGCACGCTGTCCACGGAACTGCTGGACGCACGCCCCGCGCTGACGCACTAGACCGAACACGCATTTTCGCACGAGACCGGCCCCGCCCTCCGTCCTGCCCGGACGAGGTGAGCGGGGCCGTTTTCGTGCTGCAGGAAGGGAGTACCGCGATGAAGAACCGCATTCCGAAGTCGGACCGCCGGGCGGGGTTCGAGTTCCGGGGCCTCAAGTGGACCGCCCGGCACCCCGGTTCGGTGCTCATGCCGGCCGGATTGACCGCCTCGGGGCTGGAGCTGGGCTGGACCGCGACCGGCGGGGTGGTCGGCGGGGCCGCGCTGGGGCTGTGCACCTGGTACCGGGCGCATCCGGACACGTTCGACCACTACGCCGCGCCGCGGATGCGGGCCTGGCGTCGCCGCTGGTCGAAGTACTGCGGGCCGAAGCTGAACAAGGCGCTGCAGGCGTGCGACCTGTACGTCACCAACCGCCGCACCGCCAAGGCCGACTTCCCCCGGGTCGTGCGGGTGCAGTCGTTCTCGCCGTCGGTGGACACGGTGACGCTGCTGCTGCCGCCGGGCATGGGACGGCGTGCGTTCAACGACAAGCTCGAAGACCTCGCGGACACGCTGCGGGTGGAGCGGATCGCGCTGGAGCGGGTCAAGCCCGGCCAGGTGTCGCTGATCATCGAACGCCGCGAGCCGTTCGCCGAGACCATCCCGGCCCCGGACATGCCCGAGGAATCCGGCGCGGTCGACCCGGGCGACATCTACGTCGGCGACACCGAGTACGGGACGGACTGGCGGCTGTCGGTTCTGGGCAAGCACACGTTCGTCGCGGGGGCGACCGGGGCGGGCAAGAACTCGATCCCGCTGTCGCTGCTGCGCGGGCTGGCCCCGCTGATCCGGGACGGGCTGGTCCGGCTGTGGATCTGCGACCCGAAACAGATGGAGTTCCGCAAGCTCGAAGGGGTCGCGCACCGCTACGAGCACGACGAGGCCGCCTGCGCGGACCTGGTGCGGGAGTTCATCGAGGACCTGCGCCGGGTGCAACGCGACTTCGCCGCGACCGGCAAACGCAAGATCACGATGTCGCCCGAGACGCCGCTGAACCTGCTGATCGTCGACGAGATCGGCGCGCTGCTGGCCTACGGCGACGGCACGATCGCCCGCACGCTGCGCAAGGACCTCGCGATCGCGGTGTCCCAGGGCCGGGCGACCGGGCATTCCACGATGGCGCTGGTGCAGGAGCCGACCAAGGACACGGTGCCGGTGCGGGACCTGTTCCCGGTCCGGGTCTGCCTGCGGGTGACGTCGCAGTCGCATGTGGACATGGTCCTCGGGGACGGTGCCCGGCTACGCGGCGCGCTCGCCGACGAGATTCCCGAAAGCGAGGACACCGCCGGGATCGGGTTCGTCATCCGGCCGCGTTCGCGGGTGCCCCAACGGGTTCGCGCCGCGTACGTGTCCGACCGGGAGCTGGACGAGCTGGTCGCGTTCATCCAGCGCGGCTACCACGCCGGTCCGGCCCTGTCGGTGGTCGCATGAGCTACCGCGAAGACCGGCATCAGGACCTCCTGGCCTGCCTGTCAGGCGCCTCGAACCGCGCCACGGACTGGTGCGACGCCGTTCGCCAGGAACGGGAACGCCACCTCGGGGCCGTCGACACCGACACCCTGATCGAGGACGCGGAGTACTCCGCCGCGCTGGACGTCTACAGCGCGGTTTCAGACTCGCTGGACCTTGCCCGCCGGGTCGGCGCATGACTGCCCAAGGAGAAGCGATGCAGCAGCTCGTCTATTTCCCGTGCCTGGTGCACGAAACGTACTGGCAGGTCACCTACCAGCGTTTCGGAGGCTCCGGCCCCCGGCGGCAGAGCTTCACGCAGATCGCCGTGTGCACGACGGACGAACGCGAGTCGTGGGAGAAGTTCCTGGACCTGGAAGCCGCCGGGCTGCATCCGGAGGCCGTCCGCTACGACGGGGCGTATTTCCCGCGCTGCGGGGTGTGCGGGGAGCACGTGCACGCTCCGGTGACCCGCCCGGTGTTCTCGTGGGACCAGGTCGTCGAATTCGTGCGCCTGGCCCCGCCCGGCTGGCTGGCCACGTCCGAACAGCTCGTGTTCTGCCCGTACCACCGACCCGAAAACGCAGAGGAGTAAACCCATGTGGCGCATCGGTTTTTACGTGTGGCGGGCGTGGCTGTGGCTCAAGCTCGGCGCGCCCGCCCTGCTCGTCCTGATCGTCATTTACGCGGCTCAGGGCCCGTCGGCGCTGTTCTGGAGCGCGGTGGCGGTGTTCGGGTGCATCGGGCTGGGCGTCGGGATCGCGGTCGCGGACTTCCGCAACCGGGAGTTCGGGCCGGTCGGCCGGGAGCGTGTCCGGTGACCCGCCGCGACCCGGCGCAACTCGGGCTCTTCGGCACGGTCGACGCGGCCCCGGCTCCGCAGTCCGGCCGCCAGTGCCCGCCCGCGCGGGTCTCCCGCCGCTCGAACGCGGGAGAGGGCGCGAACCCGTCGGTGGCCAGGGACGTTCTGGCCGAGGTCCGGGACGGCCGGTTCGCGCTGCTGGACGACACGGACCGGGTGCTGGTGTTCGAGGACACCGACCGCGTCCGGACCGCCCTGGACGAGGACGTCGTGCACCACCTGATCTCCGTCGGCTACGTCATCCGCGGCGGCTCGCGGGAAACGGTGTCGGCGATGCACGGCGCGATCCGGCGGCCGGTCACGCCGCTCAAGCTCACCGCGCGCGGCCGCACGATGCTGCAGCGCTGGTCCAACCTCGCCTCGATGGAAGGGAACTGAACCGATGGAACACATCTTCGGCGAGAACATCGCCGACGCGTTCCGCCAGATACAGCCGGTCGTGGACGAGTACTGCGAGCTGTACGCGCTCGAACGCGGCATGCACGACGGCGAACCGTGGTTCGTCCATCCCCGCCTTGCCGAGATGTCCGACGGCCTGGCCCGGTGGCTGGACACCTACGCCGGAGTGTTCCACCGCTCCGCGGAACGCTTCCGCACCGGCCAAGAATAAAAGGAGGAAACCCGATGTCCACTGCGGACAGTGCGAACGCGACTCGTCGGCTGGTGGACGCGATCCGCCTCCTGGTCGCCGCGACCCTCGGCCTGATCGGCGCGGCGGCCGGGTTCACCCACACCCACGACTGGGCCGTCCACCACGGCCAGACCGGCTGGATCGCCTGGGCCGACGCGGTCGTGATCGAAGGCATCGTGATCGTGGCCGGGTTCGAGGTCCAGCGCGACCACCGCAGCAGGCATCCCCGCCGGTTCAGCTTCCCGCTCGGGGTCCTGGTGGCCGGGTTCGGCGTGCAGATGACCGCACAGGTCGCGCTCGCCGAACCCACCCCCGCCGGATGGCTCGTCGCCGCCATGCCCGCCCTCGGATTCCTCGTGGTCGTCAAGCTCCTCATGCGCCGCGCCCCGGCCGAACCCGCCCCGGCGGCAACGCCGATCCCGGCACCGGCCGAACCCGCCGCCGCGCCTGCCCCGGCGGCAACGCCGGACAAACCGGAAACCGCACCCGCGCCACAGGCCCCGCCCGAACCCGCCGCGCGCCCGGCTGCCCGGCTGAAACTCCCGCCGGAGATCGCCAGCCGCGTCCACGCTGCCGCCGACGCCGCTCGCACCGAAGGCCGCGACCTCACCGCCGACGACATCCGCCGCGCCGCCCGCGTCCCCGACGCCATGGCCGCCCGCATCGTCGCCGACCTGACCGGCCGCAACGGACACCCCGTCACCGCCTGAACCGCCCCGCACCGACCGACGGCGCGGGAGCTGGCCTCCACCGGCTGGTTCCCGCGCCGTTTTCCATGCCCGCCCACGGAAAGGGCCACCGACATGCACACGCTGGACGAGCGCATCGCCTACCGGGTCCGGATGCGCGACTACGACGAATGGCGCGCCAAAGTGCACGCCGTCAACGGCTGCGCCCGCCCGATCCGCCTCGGCGGCGCGCACCAGCTCCAGGACGCGGCCAGCGGGCAGGTGCTGCACCACCACGGCGGCGACATCTTCGTCCCGTGCGGCAACCGCCGCGAATCGGTCTGCCCGTCCTGCTCCGACCGCTACGCCGCCGACGCGTTCCACCTCGTCCGCGCCGGACTCGTCGGCGGCCACAAAGGCGTTCCCGAGCACGTCACCGACCGGCCACGCGCGTTCGTCACCCTCACCGCGCCCTCGTTCGGGCCGGTGCACCACGCCCGCACCAGCGCGCGCGGCAAGCGCATCCCGTGCGGCTGCGGGGAATACCACCTCGACGCCGACCCGCGCGTCGGCACCCCGCTCGACCCGGACACCTACGACTACACCGGATCGGTGCTCTGGCAGGCACATGCCGGGGTGCTGTGGCAGCGGTTCGTGACCCGGCTGCGCCGCGAGATCGCCAAACGCGCCGGGCTCAAAGCCCGCGAGTTCGCCGAACAAGCCCGCCTGTCCTACGGGAAAGTCGCGGAATACCAGCGGCGCGGGCTCGTGCACTTCCACGCCGTGGTCCGCCTCGACGGCCCCGACGGCGCGGCCGACCCCGCCCCGGCCTGGGCACACCCGGACCTCCTCGAAGACGCCGTCTACGCCGCCGCCGGAGCCGCCTACGCCACCACCCACCTCCCCGACGGCACGCCGCTCGTGCTGACCTGGGGCGACCAGGTCGACGTCCGCCGCATCGAACCCATGAACTCCGCAGAGCTGGAGGACAACGCCGGCCGAATCAGCGAAGCCCGCCTCGCCGCCTACATCGCCAAGTACGCGACCAAGGGCACCGGCAAAAGCGAAGCCGCGGACCGGCCGATCCGTTCCGAACGCGACATCGCGCACCTGCGGGTCTCCGACCACCACCGCCGCATCATCCAGGCCGCCTGGGACCTCGGAGCGCTCGAACCCTACGCAGACCTGAACCTGCGCCGTTGGGCGCACATGCTCGCCTTCCGCGGCCACTTCCTCACCAAATCCCGCGCCTACTCCACCACGTTCAAGGACATCCGCGGCGACCGCCGCCGCTTCCGCCTCGAGGAAACCCTCGAACGCCTCGGCCTGGACGACCGCGCCGACACGATCGCCGTGGTCAACAACTGGACCTTCGACGGCGCGGGCTACAGCGACGACGCAGAACGCGAACTCGCGGCCGCCATCGCCTGCCGCATCCGAGACGACCGCAAACACAAATACAGCAAGGAAAACGACCATGGACAGCAAACTCCTGACCGTCACTGACCTCGCCGACTACCTCAGCGTCCCCGTCAACACCGTCTACCAGTGGCGCAAGACCGGCAAAGGCCCCAACGGCTACCGCATCGGCAAATACGTCCGCTTCCGCGCGGACGAGGTCGACGCCTGGATCGCAGAACAGGCCACCGCCTGATGGCCCGGCCGCCCCTGGAGATCGGAACCCACGGCAAGATCCGCTACGAAAACACCGCCAACGGTGTGCGGGCACGCACCAGCTACCGCGGCTACGACGGGAAAGTGCGCGACATCGAGCGCAGCGGAGCGTCGAAGGCCAAGGCCGAGCGGGAACTGAAAAAAGCGATCAAGACCGCGCTGAACGCGCCTGGCGGTGGCGACATCGACCACACCAGCAAGTTCTCCGTCGTGGCGTCGAAGTGGTTCGCTCGCCAGGAGGAACGCGCCAAAGCCGGTGAGCGGGCACCCGGGACGATCGACAACTACCGGAGCATGCTCAAGAACCATGTACTTCCGGCGCTCGGGGAACTGCGGCTCTACGAGGTGACGGTGCCTCGGCTGAGTGTGTTTCTGCCTGCAGTCCAAGCGAAAAGCAGCGCTGCGCACGCTCGAACTGCTCGCGCGGTTGTCGGCGGAGTCCTGGCATACGCGGTCCAACACGGCGCTCTCGGTTCCAATCCGATCCGCGATGCTGACCGGATTGAGGGCGGCAAACGGAAGAAGCCTCGGGCGCTCACCGCTGCCGAGCGGAAGGCGCTGCTGGAGAAGATGGAGGGCGACAAGCAAGCGGCCGCAAAGGACTTGCCCGACCTGATGCGGTTCATGCTGGCCACCGGTGTGCGGATCGGCGAAGCCCTCGCGGTCTTCTGGGAGGACGTCGACCTGAACCAGGGCACTGTCGTTGTCGACTGGAAGGTGGTCCGGATTCGAGGTGTGGGCTTGCGGCGCGTGAATCAGCTCAAGACGGACAACGGGGACCGCACGTTGCCGCTGCCTTCCTGGGCGGTCTCGATGCTGCGCGAACGTCTCCGGATCGCCCGGGAGGATGGACGCGGTCCCGCCAGCCCGGTCTTCCCGGACACGCTGGGCGGGCTGCGCGACCCCTCGAACACCCGGCGGGACCTCCGCAACGCCCGGGGCGTGGACGAGTTCGCGTGGGTCAAGTCGCACGTGTTCCGCAAGACCGCTGCTACGGTGCTGGACGACGCCTCGGCCAGTGCCCGGCAGATCGCGGACCAACTGGGCCACAGCAAGCCGTCGATGACGCAGGACGTCTACATGGGCCGTACGACGGTCTCGCGGGACAACGCGGTCGCGTTGGAAACCATGTGGCTCGACCCTGAATCCGGCAATTCCGGGGATAAACCGGGGATTGATCTTGAACCGGACTCGGAAGAACCGTCCTGACCAGGGAAAACGGTGCCCCCGACGGGTCTCGAACCCGCACTGGGTCGATTTTAAGTCGACTGCCTCTGCCAATTGGGCTACGGGGGCACACCCACCCTAGCGAACCCGCCCCCGCACACGACAAAGCCGGGCCGCCCCAAGACGACCCGGCTTCATCGAGACGAAATCAAGACGAAGAGCACTCAGCCCTTGCTGGCCCGGTTGAACTCTTCCTTCGGGTTGTTGATCTGCCCCAGCGAGATGACCTCACGCCGGAACAGCCCGCCCAGCATCCAGTCGAACAGGATGCGGATCTTGCGGTTCCACGTCGGCATCGCCTTGAGGTGGTACGCGCGGTGGAACAGCCACGCCGGGAAGCCCTTGATCTTCAGGTTCAGCGCGTCCGCGACACCCTTGTGCAGGCCGAGGCTCGCGACCGCGCCCAGGTTCTTGTGGAAGTAGTCCTTCGGCTGTCCGCCGCGGATCACCTTGATGATGTTCTTCGCCAGCAGGCGGGCCTGGCGGACCGCGTGCTGGGCGTTCGGCGGGCAGGTCGCCGTCGGGTCCTGCTCGGTGCGCGACAGGTCCGGGATGGCCGCGTTGTCGCCCGCGGTCCAGACGTCCGGGTGGCCGACTACCTGCATCGCGGCGGTGGCCTCGACGCGGCCGCGCTTGTCGAGCGGCAGGTCCGAGCCGGCGAGGACCGGGTTGGCCTTCACGCCCGCGGTCCAGATGATCGTGTCGGTGTCGAACTCGGTGCCGTCCGAGAGCACGACGTGGCCGTTTTCGAACGACTTCGCCGCGGTCGACAGGTAGACCTCGATGCCGCGCTTCTCCAGCTGCTGCACCGTGTACACACCCAGCGTCTCGCGCACCTCGGGCAGGATCCGCCCGGCCGCCTCGACCATCACCCAGCGGATGTCCGCCGGCTTGATGTTCGGGTAGTAGTTCTCGACCGCGAAGCGGGTCATGTCCTCGAGCTCGGCCAGCGCCTCGATGCCCGCGAACCCGCCGCCGACCACGGTGAACGTGAGCAGGCGCTTGCGCAGCTCGGGGTCGAGCGTGCTGGCGGCCTCGTCCAGCTTGGTCATGATGTGGTTGCGCAGGTAGATCGCCTCGCCGATGGTCTTGAAGGCGATGCCCTCCTCGGCGAGGCCGGGGATCGGCAGGATCCGCGCGACGGCGCCGAGCGCGACCACGAGCACGTCGTAGTTCAGCGTCTCGATGTGGCCGTCGGCCGCTTCGACCGTGACGGCCTTGCGCTCGTTCTCGATCTTCGTGACCCGCGCGGTCAGCACGTGGCAGCGCTTCAGCACGCGGCGCAGCGGCACGACCACGTGCCGCGGCTCGATCGCGCCGGCCGCCGCCTCGGGCAGGAACGGGGCATAAGTCATGTGCGGCTGCGGGTCAACGACGGTCACGGAGGCCTCGTTGGCGCGCAGCATCTTCTGAAGCCCGTACGCGGTGTACAGGCCGACGTATCCACCACCGAGGACGAGGATCCGAGTCGGTTCCGACTTCGCAGCAGCCATGTACCTATAGTCGCACTTCCGAAGCGGCTCCGCTCGGGTACCCCACCCCGCTGTGACCAGCATCGCCACGCTGGTTGTCACGATTCAGATGAGCCCGGCCGCCGAGGCCGCGGCGGTGAACGCGGTCACCACCATGGGCTGTGTCACACGACCGGTCTGGACATTGCGCGGTGACACGTGGTAGCAGCCGAACACCGCTAGGTCGCCGAGCTGCATCCGGGCGCCGTGCGCGAAGGCCGGACGCGGTTTCGGCACCGGCCAGCCCGCGGCGGACAGCACGGGCAGCAATGCCTGCCAGCCGAACGCTCCGAGCACGACGATCGCGCGCAGGGTCGGCCGCAGGAGGTCCAGTTCGTCGGCCAGCCAGTGCCGGCAGGTGTCCCGCTCACCGGGCGTCGGCCGGTTCTCCGGCGGCGCGCAGCGGACCGGCGAGACGAGCCGGGTGCCGCGCAGCGTGAGGCCGTCGCCGATGGCCGTCGACACCGGCTGCGACGCGAGACCGACCTCGTACAGCACGCGGAAGAGAAAATCGCCCGACGGATCGCCGGTGAACATCCGGCCGGTGCGGTTGGCCCCGTGCGCGGACGGCGCGAGCCCGACCACCGCCAGCGCGGCGTCTTCCGCGCCAAAGCCGGGAACTGGACGCGCCCAGTAGCGCTCGCCCGCGAAGGCGGCCTTCGTACCGGCCACGCCTTCGCGCCATTCGACCAGCCGCGGGCACGCGCGGCATTGCACCAGCTGCGCGTCGAGGTCGGCGAACGTGCGCATCGATCTCCTCCGCGTTGGTGTGCTGCCACGGTAACGCGGGATAGGTTGGGGCCATGGCCGACACCACCGCGGACGAGACCGCCGAGAAGACCAAGGACGAGGAGACGAAGGCGGCCGAGCCCGTCGACGACCTCGTCACGACGCAGCACACCCTCACCGTCAAGCGGCGCAAGCTCGCCTACACCGCCCAGGCCGGCCGGATCGTGCTCCGCCAAGAGGTCAAAAAGGACGGCAAGTCCGAGGGCCACCAACCCAAGGCCGAGGTCTTCCTCACCGCCTACACCTTGGACGACGCGGATCCCGGCTCGCGGCCGGTCACCTTCGCCTTCAACGGCGGCCCCGGTTCCTCCAGCATCTGGCTGCACATGGGATTGCTCGGACCGCGCCGGGTGCTGTCCGGCGACGTCGACGACCCGGTGCCGCCGCCGTACGGGCTCGAGGACAACCCGGAAAGCCTGCTCGCGCACAGCGACCTGGTGTTCATCGACCCGGTCCAGACCGGCTACTCGCGGGTGACCGAGGGCGGCGAATCGCAGCCGTACACCGGATTCCAGGGCGACGTCGAATCGATCGCGGAGATCATCCGGCTGTGGGTTTCGCGCAACGAGCGCTGGCTGTCGCCGAAGTTCCTCGCCGGCGAGTCGTACGGCACGCTGCGCGCCGCGGCGCTGGCCGGGCACCTGCAGGACCGCTACGGCCTGTACCTCAACGGCTTGATGCTCATCTCGTCCGTTTTGGACCTCGGCACGCTGCGTTTCGACGAGGGCAACGACCTGCCGTACTCGCTGTACCTGCCCACGTACGCGGCGATCGCGCACTACCACGGTCACCACGGCGAACGTCCGCTCGACGACGTGCTCGCCGACGCCGAGGACTTCGCCTCGAAGGAGCTGCCGTGGGCGCTTTCCCGCGGCGCGCGGCTGTCCACTCAGGACCGTACCGAGGCGGTGCAGACGCTGGCGTCGCTCACCGGGCTCAGTGAGTCCTATGTGGACCGGGTGAACCTGCGGATCGAACACGTCCGGTTCTTCACCGAACTGCTGCGCGACCAGGGCAAGACCGTCGGCCGGATGGACGGACGGTTCACCACGTGGGAGCCGGACGGCGGCGTCGAGCACATGAGCGACGACCCGTCGGTCTCGCGGATCATCGGCGCCTACTCGGCCGGGTTCAACCACTACGTGCGCGCCGAACTGGGCTACAAGAACGACCTGCCGTACGAGATCCTGTCCACTGACGTGTTCAAGGCCTGGTCCTACAAGGAGTTCGAGGGCCGTTCAGTGTCCGTTGTGGACACCTTGAGCGGGGCGATGCGGTCGAATCCGCACCTGCAGGTCCACGTCGCCTTCGGGCATTACGACGGCGCGACGGCGTACTACGCGTCCGAGTATGTGCTCTCGCAGTTGAAGATTCCTGAGGAACTGCGGGAGAACATCGACACGGCTTACTACCCGGCCGGGCACATGATGTACGTGCACGAACCGTCGCGGGTGCAGCAGTCGAAGGACCTGGGCAAGTTCGTGAAGAAGGCGTCCAACCGCTGACCTTGTGAGTGCCTATGCCGGTTAGAACCGGCATAGGCACTCACAACCAGTCGTGCTCTCGGGCGTACCGCGCCGCCTCGTGCCGCGTCCGCGTCTGTGTCTTCTGCATCGCGTTCGACAGATAGTTCCGCACGGTCCCCTCCGCCAGATGCAGCTGCGCCGCGATGTCCGCGACCGAATACCCCTCCCGTGTCGCCCGCAGCACGTCGATTTCCCGCACCGTCAACGGACAGTCGTCCACCACCGCGAGCGCCGAGACGTCAGGGTCGATCCAGCGTTTGCCCTCGTCCAGCGTCCGGATCACCGAGGCGATGTGCGCCGGTTCCGCGGATTTGCTGACAAACCCCTGCACGCCGAGTTTCAACGCCTTGCGCAGCACACCCGGCCGTGCGTGCCTGGTCAGCATCAGGATCACCTGCTCCGGCCGTTCCCGCCGGATCCGCGCGACCGCGCCCAGTCCGTCCACATTGGGCATTTCCAGGTCGATCACCAGCACGTCCGGCTGATGCTCCACAGTGGCCCGCACCGCCGCCTCGCCGTCTTCCGCCTCGGCGAGCACAGTGATCTCGCCTTCCATCGGCAGCAGCGCGGCCATCGCTTTACGGAGCAGCGCTTCGTCGTCGGCAAGCACCACCGTCGTCATCGCGCCGCCTTCTCCGGGAAGGCCGCTGCCGTCACGAATCGGCCGTCCTTCTGCTCCACTGTCAATTCTCCGCCCTGATCCGCCAGCCGGTCCGCCAATGTGGACAGTCCACTTAGCTCCGGAGCGCCATCCGCGGCACCGTCGTTGACGATGCTGATCCCGGTTTCGTTCAGCGTGATCCGCACCTGCCGGGCTTGCGCGTGCCGGAGGATGTTCGTGGTCGTCTCACGCAGCACCTGCCCGAGCAACTCGTCCACGCCCGAATTGACCTCCGCGTGCCGATCGATCCGCACATGGATCCCCGCCGCCTCGAAGAGGTTCTTCGCGTTCTCCAGTTCGGCCGACAGATTGAGCCGACGCTGCGCGTAGGCGAGTTCCTTGGTCTGCACGATGGTGTCGCCGACCAGGGTGTGCACCTCGCGCAGTTCTTCCTGCGCCCGTTCGAGATCCCGGTGCAGCAGCTTCTCCGCGAGCGCGACCTTCAGCTTCACCACGTGCAGCGTGTGGCCCTGGATGTCGTGCAGTTCGCTGGCGAACCGGACGCGTTCCCGGACCACCGCCAGCTCCGCCTCTTTCTCCCGCGATTCTTCCAGCTCCGCCACGAGGTCGTAGAGCCGCTGGCTGGCGAACATCAACAAGGTCGACAGCGCCGAGCCGATCGCGGGGGTCACCACATAGACCACGACGCGAGCGCCGAGATGGTCGTGGTGCAGCAGCATATTGGCCGCGCCGATCACGCCGGTCAGCACGGCGAAGCCGACCAGCGCGGCGAACCGGTGCCGCGGCAGCGGCGGGATGAGGAACGACCCGACCATGCTCAGCCCGTAGAACGCCATGGTGATGTCGCTGAGCGCACCGGCGAACCAGACGAGCGCGGTAAGCACCAGGCAGGGGCGCGCGACCCGGACGAAATCGCCCGCGGTCCAGCGTTCGGCGGTGGCGGTCGCGGCCAGCAGCCCGATCACCTGGACGACGACGTGCCACCAGGTCCGGCTGCTGAGGACGATCAGCACAACGCCGACCACCAGCAGCGGCGGCATCACCGTGACGAGGTTGAGCCGTCGGAGCCGGTCCTGGACCGCGTCGCTGGTCCAAGCCGCGCGACGAGTCCACAGGGGACGGATCTCGGTCATGGTGCTCCAGCTTCGGCCACGGATTGCGCCCCCAGCATGCCGCAGCCGCCGGAGGCCCACCAGTGACGCAGTGTCATGTCTTCGGCTGACACGGCCGCACTACTCCAGACCAGCGAGAACCGGCTGGAATCGGAGCATGTCCACGACCCCAGTCATCGAAGTCGACCACCTGAACCTCACCTACGGCGATTTCCAGGCCGTGCGCGACCTGTCGTTCCAGGTCGGCCGCGGCGAACTGTACGCGCTGCTCGGCACGAACGGCGCGGGGAAAACCTCGACCCTGGAGACCGTCGAGGGACACCGGCCGCCCAGCTCAGGCACCGTGCGGGTGTTCGGGAAGGACCCGCGCGACCGCGCCGCCGTGCGTCCGAGGATGGGGATCATGCTGCAGGAAAGCGGCTTCTCCCCGGACCTGACCGTGCGCGAATCGATCCGGCTGATCGGCAGCCTGACCCAGCGCGGCGACAACGTCGAACGGCTGCTCGGCGTCACCGGCCTCACCCGCAAAGCCACGACGAGGGTGTCGCAGCTCTCCGGCGGCGAAAAGCGCCGGCTGGACTTCGCGACCGCCGTGTACGGGACGCCGGACCTGGTCTTCCTCGACGAGCCGACCACTGGTCTGGACATCCAGTCGCGTGACGCGCTGTGGAACTCGGTGGACCGGCTCCGCGAGGACGGCACCACCATCGTCCTCACCACGCATTACCTCGAGGAAGCGCAGCAGCGCGCCGACCGCATCGGCCTGATGCACCAGGGCACGCTCAACCGCGAAGGCACCGTCGCCGAACTGACCCGGACGTTGCCCGCGACGATCCGCTTCGGACTCCCGCCGCACGCGCCGATGCCGCCGTTGCAAGCGACCCGCGAGGAAGACGGCCGCTTCCTCATCGAGACCTTCGGCCTGCAGAAAGACCTGCACACCCTGCTCGGCTGGGCCCAGGACTGCGCAGTGGAACTGGCCGAATTGGAGGCTGGCCCGACCCGCCTCGACGACGTCTTCCGTGCCATCGGCAACGCCTGACCCATTCCCGAAAGGCTTTCCCATGTTCTCCATCGCCCGCGGCGAACTGATCCAGCTCTTCCGAAACCGATTAGTGCTGGTCACCTCGTTGATTCTGCCGGTCGCATTCAGCGCCTTCTTCATCTCGCGACATGAAACCTTCGCGCAAATCGGCAGCCTCGGTTATATCGCGGCGCTGACGCTTTCCTTCATCACCGCGATCGGCCTCTACACCACCACCGTGACCACGCTCGCCGCCCGGCGGCAGAACCTCTTCCTCAAGCGATTGCGCTCCACCGCGGCGAGCGACTCCGGCATTCTCGTCGGCCTGCTCCTGCCGATCACGGTGATCACCACGATCCAGGTCGCCGTCATCCTCGCCGTGCTCGCCGCGGTCACCGGCCTGCCGAAGAACCCGCTGCTCCTGGTGGTCGCGGTCGTCGCGACCGTCGCCATGATGCTCGCGCTAGGCCTGGCCACGGCCGGTCTCACGAACTCCCCGGAGCACGCCCAGGTCACCACACTGCCGATCACCCTGGCCGTCCTCGCGGCAGCAAGTTGGATCGGAATCACCGGAACGGAACAGCTTTCCCTCCTGAAACGCCTTCTCCCCGGCGGGGCGGCCACCGAACTCGTGTTGAATTCCTGGAATGGCGGAGCTTCGGCCGCCGACTCACTCGTCCTGCTCGGCCCGATCGCGGCGTGGCTGATTCTCAGCGTCACCCTGGCGACCCGACTATTCCGCTGGGAACCGCGCCGGTGAAACCCCTTCCGGCGCCGAGGGGATCGGAGTAACGTCGGCGATGCTTTCGATCGCCGACGTCTCCGCGACGACGCGGCCGGACGTCGGCCCGACCGGCAGCGAACACACCTTGCTTTCGTGCACTTTCCCGTCAGTTTCCTGAGTTCGATTGATCTCGGCAAAGGATGGAAGACAGTGCGAAAACACGTATTCGCCGTACTGGCGGCAGCCGCGTTGACGGTGACCGCTGTTCCGGCGTACGCGGCTCCCCCGAAGTCCACGGTGAACTGGGGAGCCTGTCCGGCCGATGTCGCCGCGCCGGCGCAAGTGCAGTGCGCGTCGCTCGAGGTGCCGCTGGACTACCGGCAGCCGGACGGCAAGAAGATCAGCATCGAGATCTCGCGGCTGCGGAGCGTCGATCCGGCCGCGCGGCGCGGAGTGCTGCTGTTCAACCCGGGCGGCCCCGGCGATCCCGGCCTGACGTTCCCGCTGGACATCATCCAGGCCGGCCTCCCGACGAGCGTGCTCGCCCAGTACGACCTGATCGGCTTCGACCCCCGCGGAGTCGCCCACAGCAATCCGGTGAACTGCGACCTGACCGCGGACCAGACAGCGATCGCCCCGAAGTACGCGCACAGCGAGGCGGACGTCGTCGAGGCGTCCGCGTTCGCCAAGGGGATCGCGCGGCAGTGCGCGGCCTCGGAATCCGCGTCCGTGCTGCCGTATCTGACGACCGCGAACACCGCGCGGGACATGGACAGGATCCGGGCCGCCCTCGGAGAAGCGAAGATCTCCTACCTCGGCTACTCGTACGGCACCTACCTCGGCGGGGCGTACGCGACGCTGTTCCCGGACCAGACCGACCGAGTGGTGCTCGACAGCGTTCTCGGACCGGGCGGTTACGACATCACCGCGGCACGGCGTTTCGCCGAAGGCATGCAGGACCGCTTCCCGGACTTCGCGAAATGGGCCGCCGTACGCAATTCTTCCTACGGTCTCGGCACCACTCCGGCCGAAGTCACCGCGACCTTTGCGAAGCTCGCGGACAAACTCGACAAGACCCCGGTGTCAGGCATCGACGGCTCGTCCTTCCGACTGGCGACGCATAGCCTGATCTACCAGAACCGGTGGTTCCCGAGGCTGGCGCAGACGTGGCAGGCCCTCCTCGCGAACCAGGTCCCGCCGGGCGCGGTGCCACCCGCTCCGACGCCCGCCGAACAGAGCCAGGTCGGCACGATGATTTCGATTCTGTGCGGGGACAACGCGTGGCCGCGGACGATTTCGACCTACCAACGCAACGTCGCGCACGACCGGGCCGCGTACCCGATGCTCGGCGGCACGACGGCGAACGTCTGGCCGTGCGCGCACTGGCCGAAGCAGCCGATCGAAACGCCAGTGCAGTTCAGCGACCAGGGGCCGTCGAATCTGTTGCTGGTCCAGAACACCCGTGACCCGGCGACCCCGCTGTCCGGCGCGCTGGAAACCCGCGCGCAGTTCGGCGACCGGGCCCGGATGGTCACCGTGGACCAGGGCGGCCACGGTGCGGCGCTCCCGTTCCTGAACAGCTGCGGCTTCAACGCCGCCGCTGATTTCCTGGTGAACGGAACGCGTCCGGACACCGACAAGTTCTGCGGAGCCGAAGCGAGCGCACGAGGGCTCAGCCCTCAGCAACAGCAAGCGGCGGACAAGATTCTCGACCGGATGGCGCGGCACTGAACCGACGATGGGCGGGACGATGATCGGCGGTGGGGCGGGCTTCCCGCCCCACCGTCGTTTGCCCGTTCGGGAATGCCGAACGAGCAGCTTCGTGCCCTCTTCCCTCCGATTTCCTGAGTTCGATCGATCTCGGCACAAGGAAGGAAAACAGTGCGAAAGAAATTGCTCGTCGTACTCGCCGCCGCCGCATTGACCGCGACGGCGGTTCCGGCGTCCGCCACACCCGCGAGATCCGCGGTGAACTGGGGCGCTTGCCCGGCCGACGTCGCTTCCCCGGCGCTGCAATGCGCGTCGCTCGAGGTTCCGCTGGACTACCGGCATCCGGACGGGAAGAAGATCAGCGTCGAAATTTCCCGGCTGCCGAGCACCAATCCAGCGAAACGGCGCGGGGTCCTGCTGTTCAACCCCGGCGGCCCTGGCGGTCCCGGGCTGACTTTTCCGTTGGCCTGGGCGAATCTCGGGGCACCGGCCAGCCTGCTCGCCGAGTACGACCTGATCGGCTTCGACCCGCGCGGGGTCGGCCACAGCACTCCGGTGAGCTGCGAGCTGAGCTCTGAGCAGCTTTTGCTCATACCGAAGTACGCGCACAACCGCGAAGATGTCGTCCAGGCTTCCGCGTCCGCGAAGCAGATCGCGCGGAAATGCGCGGATTCGGCCTCCGCGCCGATCCTGCCGTACATCACCACCGCGAACACCGCCCGGGACATGGACCGGATCCGCGCCGCGCTGGGCGAATCGAAGATCTCCTACTTCGGTTTGTCGTACGGCACTTACCTCGGCGGGGTGTACTCCTCGCTGTTCCCGGACAAGACCGACCGAGTCGTGCTCGACAGCGTCGTCGGACCGACCGGCGTCGACGTCACCACAGCCCGGCGTTTCGGCGAGGGAATGCAAGACCGCTTCCCCGACTTCGCGAAATGGGCCGCGGTCCGCAATGCGATCTACGGTCTCGGCGCCACCCCCGCCGAAGTCACCTCGACCTTCTTCAAGCTCGCGGACAAACTCGACCAGCACCCGATCGCGGGCGTCGACGGCTCGATCTTCCGGCTGGGCACGCACAACCTGACTTACCAGACGCTTTCCTTCCCCAAGCTGGCGCAGATGTGGCAAGGCCTCCTCAACAACCAGGCTTCCCCGGCCGGCTCGCTGCAACCGGCCGCGACGGATGCGGAGCAGAGCCAGCGAGCCACCATGATTTCGGTGCTGTGCGGGGACAACGCCTGGCCGCGGTCGATTTCGACCTATCAGCGCAACGTCGCGCACGACCGGGAGGCGTACCCGATGCTCGGCGGCGCGTCAGCGAACGTCTGGCCTTGCGCGCACTGGGCCGCCGAGCCGCTCGAACCTCCAGTGCAGTTCAGCGACCAGGGACCGTCCAACCTGCTGCTGGTCCAGAACCTGCGCGACCCGGCGACGCCGCTGTCCGGCGCGCTCGAGACCCGCGAGGCGTTCGGCGGCCGGGCCCGAATGGTCACTGTGGACCAAGGCGGACACGGCGTCGGCCTCCCCCATCTGAACAGCTGTGGCTTCGCCGCCGTCACCGACTACCTCGTGCACGGAACGCGACCGGAAGCCGACAAATTCTGCGGAGCCGAAGCGAACGCCGCGCGATCGCTTACCCCGCAACAACAACAGGCAGCCGACAAGGTGGCCGATCAGCTGCGGCAGTACTGACCCGACGATGACCGGCGGTGAGGCGGGCTTCCGTCCCACCGCCGGTTTCCCATGAGGAAAGGAAAACCGTGCGAAAACAGTTGCTCGTCGTACTGGCCGCCGCGGCATTGACGGCGACCGCGGTTCCGGCCTCCGCTGGCTCCGCAGTGAACTGGGGCAAGTGTCCGGCCGACGTCACGTCTCCAGCGCTGCAGTGCGCGTCCGTCGAAGTACCGCTCGACTACCGGAATCCAGGCAGCAAGAAGATCAGCGTCGCAATCTCCCGTCTGCCCAGCACCGATCCAACGAAACGACGCGGGGTCCTGCTGTTCAACCCGGGCGGCCCCGGCGGCACCGGCCTCACGTACCCACTGGAGATGGCGCAGGCCGGACTGCCCGCGAGCGTGCTCGCCGAGTACGACCTGATCGGTTTCGACCCGCGCGGAGTCGACCACAGCAGCCCGGTCAGCTGCGACCTGAAACCAGAACAAATCCTCGCCATCGTGCCGAACTACGCGCACAACCCCGCCGAAGTCACCGCAGCCGCGGCGTCCTCCAAGCGGATCTCGCAGCAATGCGCAGCTTCGGCATCCGCGTCGGTCTTGCCCTACATCACCACCGCGAACACCGCCCGGGACATGGACCGGATCCGGGCCGCGCTCGGCGAGTCGAAGATCTCCTATTCCGGGTTGTCGTACGGCACCTACCTCGGCGGCGTGTACGCGTCACTCTTCCCAGAGCAGACCGACCGCGTAGTACTCGACAGCGTTCTCGGGCCGGGCGGGTACGACATCACCGCGTCCCGTCGGTTCGCCGAGGGAATGCAGGACCGCTTTCCGGACTTCGCCAAGTGGGCCGCCGTACGAGATTCTTCCTACGGTCTCGGTGCCACTCCGGCCGAAGTCACCGCGAATTTCTTCAAGCTCGCGGACAAACTCGACCGGCATCCCGCCGGGGGATACGACGGTTCGCTCTTCCGGTCGGCAACGCACGGCCTGAGCTACCGGACCTCGTGGTTCCCCCAGCTGGCGCAGCTCTGGCAGGCCTTCCGCACGGACCAGGCACCCCCGGGCGACGCTCTGCCGAGCATCACCGGCCCGATCCAGAGCCAGGTGACCACGATGCTCTCGGTCGTATGCGGGGACCATGCTTGGCCCCGGCAGATTTCGACCTATCAGCGCAACGTCATCCACGACCGGGCCGCGTACCCGATGCTCGGCGGGTCGACGGCGAACGTCCCGCCGTGCGCGTCCTGGCCGTACCAACCGATCGAATCACCAGTGCGGTTCAGTGACCGGGGACCGTCCAACCTGCTGCTGGTCCAGAACCTGCGCGACCCGGCCACTCCGCTGTCCGGCGCGCTGGAAACCCGCGCGCAGTTCGGCGACCGGGCCCGAATGGTCACTGTGGACCAAGGCGGACACGGCGTCGCCCTCCCGTTCCTGAACAGCTGCGGTTTCAACGCCGCTATCGACTATCTCGTGCACGGCACCCGGCCAGCAACGGACAAGTTCTGCGGTGCCGAAGCGAATGCCGCGCGATCGCTTACCCCGCAACAACAACAGGCAGCCGACAAGATCCTGGACCGGCTGCGGCGCTCCTGAAACCGGCGGTGGGACGGGATTCCCGTCCCACCGCCGCTCGTTCAGCGCAGGAAAGCCGAACCCCGCGTCACCGCGGAATAAGCGTCCACCGAACCGTGTCCGTAGAACCCGTTGAACGACGCGTCACCCAAGCAAGTCGCCGTGAACGAAGCGTCGCGGCCCTCCTTGAGGTAATCGACCGTCCGAGGCACCGGGCACGCGATCGGCGCCGCAGTGCCTTCCAGCACGCGCTGCACCGCGTCCGGGTCCATCGAGACCGAATGTCCGGTCTTCTTGCCGTACTGGGAAACGATCAGCGCCGCGACACCAGTCGCATGTGGAGCGGCCATCGAAGTCCCTTGCAGCCATTGGTAATAGCCGACCCGGCCGTCGGCAGCAGTCGCCTTCTGCACGCCGAGTGCGACCCCAGCCGGGGTCACATTGCCCGCAGCGTCAATGTTTCCCGCCGCTACCCCGACGTTGCGCGGATACGTGGACAGGATTTCGTTCTCCACCGTCCGGTACCAAGGCGTGCCGTAGCCGTCCCGGAAGTACCCGCCCGGCGCGGAAACGGAGATCTGCTCAGTCCCGTAGTTGGAGTAGTCCGCCTTCGCCTGCGTCGGGCCGAACGAGCCGACACCGATGGTGTGCGGACCTTCGACCGGCAGCGAGAAGCACGAAGAATTGTCGATCTTGCGGGGATGCGGCCCGTTCGCCGGGTAGTCCGGGCTCGTGACGTCATCGTGCGGCGCGGCCAGCTCGTCGTGCTGGTTGCCGAGTGCGACCACCATCGTCACGCCCTTGCGGTGCGCGTAGTTCAACGCCCGCGTGGTCGCTTCGATGATCGTGCGCTGTTCCGCTTGTTCCGCGGCGGAATCCGCCGGGTTCGAGCGACAGTTGTACAGCCACGGGTCGACGTAGAAGCTCATGTTGACGACGTCGATTCCCGCGTCGCCGGAGTACGTCAGCGCGTCCACGGTCGGCTGCAGGAAGAAGAATCCGGCGTCCTGTCCGGCGCGGATGTTCACCAGCGTCACGTTCGGCGCCACGCCGGACACGCCGAATCCGTTGGCAGCTGCGGCGATCGTGCCCGCGACGTGCGTGCCGTGGCCGTTGTCGTCGTGGTCCACCGGGTCGACGCAACCGCGGAACTCGCACGGCCCGTCGACCACGGTGCCGTTGACGTCCGCGACGATGTCCTTGGTGAAGTTGCGCGAATCGGCTTTGTCGAAGTTCGGCGCGATGTCCGGGTGACTGCCGTCGACGCCGGTGTCGATGATGCCGACCTTCACCCGCTTGTCGCCCGCCTGCTTGGTGCGCGCGAGGTCGGAACGGGTCGATTTGAGGCCCCAGAGCTGGTCGTCCAGCGGATCGGTGCCGACCGCCTTGTTCGCCGCGGCCTTGCGCGACACACTGCCGCGGCCTTCCTTCTCGACCGCGTCCGGCTTCTCCTTCTTGCCCGCCTTCGGCGCGCTGCCGATCGCTTTCGCCTTCGCCGCACCGAATACCGCACGGTTGGCCGAAACCCGCTCAGTGAAGCCAGTAGCGGGCGCGGTGGCGGTGATGAGCCCGACGGCGGTATTGGTCTCGACGACCGTCCCGCCGGCGTCGCGCACGGCCTGCTGCGCGGCGGCGACGCTCTGGCCGTCCCGCGCCAGGACGCTGAATTCCGTTACCGGCCCGGACGGTTGGGCCGACGCCGCCGGAACGGCGACGCCGGACAACGCACCGAACAATGGCACCGCGAGTGCCACAGCGAGCAATCTTGGTCTTTTCACGAGTCCTCCTGACGGAAACCGACAATGCAACGTACATAGCGGACACTGCGTGCGGCAATCGGCAAACCGGAGGAATCGCCTTTGTTACGGAACCACCGACTTCACCTCGGCGAAGTGACAAGCCGACAAGTGCCCGTCCGTCCGCGGCTCCAGCTTCGGAACCTCGGTCGCGCAAATGTCCGCGGCCTTCCAGCACCGCGTGCGGAAACGACAGCCCGACGGCGGATCGATCGGGCTCGGCACGTCGCCTTCGAGCCGGATCACCTGCCGCTGCCCGCGCACCGCCGGATCCGCGACGGGCACCGCCGACAGCAGCGCCTGGGTGTACGGGTGGGACGGTCGCTCGTAAATCTCGTCCTCGGTGCCGACTTCGACGATCTTGCCCAGGTACATCACCGCGACCCGGGTGGACAGATGCCGCACCACCGACAGGTCGTGCGCGATGAACACATAGGACAGTCCGAACTCGCCCTGCAGTTCCCCGAGCAGGTTCATCACCTGCGCCTGAATGGAAACGTCCAAAGCGGACACCGGCTCGTCGCAGATGATCACCTTGGGCCGCAAGGCCAGCGCCCGCGCGATGCCGATGCGCTGGCGCTGCCCGCCGGAGAACTGGTGCGGATACCGGTTCACGTGCTCGGGATTGAGCCCGACCACCTCGAGCAGTTCCTGCACCTTCTTCGCCCGCGAACCCTTCGGCGCGACATCGGTGTGGATTTCGAACGGCTCGCCGACGATGTCGCCGACGGTCATCCGCGGATTCAGCGACGTATACGGGTCCTGCAGCACGATCTGGATCTCCCGGCGCATCCGCCGCAGTTCCGCGCCGCGCAGTTTGAACAGATCGCGGCCCTCGAACGTCGCCGCCCCGCTGGTCGGCTCCTCCAGGCGCATCAGCACCTGGGCGAGCGTCGACTTGCCGCAGCCGGATTCGCCGACCACGCCGAGCGTTTCGCCAGGCTGCAGGTCGAAGGAAACGCCGTCCACGGCTTTCACGTGTGCGATCGTCCGTTTGAACAGCACGCCGTCGCGCACCGGGAAGTGCTTGACCAGGTCGCGCACGCTGAGAATCGGCTCACCCACGGCTCTCCACCACCTCCTCGGCGAAGTGACACGCACTGACCCGGCCGAACCCGAGCGCGTGCGAGGACGGCCGCTCGTCGCGGCATCGTTGCTCGGCCCGCTTGCACCGCGGATGGAACGGGCATCCGGCCGGAATGTCGAGCAGGCTCGGCGGCAGGCCCTTGATCGTCTCCAGGGTCTGTCCTTTGAGGTCAAGCCGGGGCAGCGAATCCATCAGCGCGGCGGTGTAGGGATGCCCCGGCGAGCTGAACAATTCCCGCACGTCGGCCTGTTCCACGATCCGCCCGGCGTACATCACCGCGATCCGGTCCGCGACCTCCGCGACCACGCCGAGGTCGTGCGTGATGAGGACGAGCCCCATCCGCCGTTCCCGCTGGATGTCCGCGAGCAGGTCCATGATCTGCGCCTGCACGGTCACGTCCAGCGCGGTCGTCGGCTCGTCCGCGATGAGCAGATCCGGGTCGAGGGCCAGCGACATCGCGATCATCGCGCGCTGCCGCATCCCGCCGGAGAACTGGTGCGGATAGTCCTTCACCCGCCGCTCAGCCGCCGGAATGCGCACCAGGTCGAGCAGTTCGACCGCCCGCTTGCGCGCGTCCTTTTTGGACATGCCAAGCCGGACCCGCAGCTGTTCTTCGATCTGGAACCCGACGGTGAACACCGGGTTCAGCGCCGAAAGCGCGTCCTGGAAGATCATCGCGATCTCCGCGCCGCGCACCTGGCGGCGCCGGTCCGCCGACGCGGTGAGCAGATCCTCGCCGCGATAGCGGATCGATCCGCCGGTGATCACGCCCGGCGGGGTGTCGAGAATCCCCATGATGGTCTGCGCCGTGACGCTCTTGCCGGAGCCCGATTCGCCAAGCACGGCAAGGGTTTCCCCGGCATGCACCGCATAGCCGACGCCGTTGAGCACGTTGGCCACGCCGTCGGAAGTGCGGAACTCCACGTGCAGGTCTTCGACCTCGAGCAGCAGCTCGTTCTCGGCGGCCGGGCCTGGTGTAGTGGACACTGTGGACATCGCGGCTACCTCGACTTCGGGTCGAGCGCGTCGCGGATACCGTCGCCGAGCATCACGAACGCGAGCACGGTGACGGTGACGAACGCACCGGGGAACAGGAGCATGTGCGGGACCGCGCGGAAATAGTCGCGGGCGTCGCTGATCATGACGCCCCACGACACCACCGGCGGCCGCACTCCGATGCCGAGGTACGCCAGCGTCGCCTCGGCTCCGATCGCCGCGCCGAGCGCGATAGTGGCGTACACGAGCACCGGCGCGATCGTGTTCGGCAGCAGATGCCGGAACACGATCCGCGGCGTGCTGGCGCCAAGCGCGCGGGCCGCCTTCACGTAGTCCAGCTGTTTGGCCACCAGCGTCGCGGACCGCATGATGCGCATCGCCACCGGCCAGGTCAGCACCGCGATCGAGCACACCACCTGCACGATGATGGTGACCTGCCCGGGATTCGTGCCGGGTGCGTTGAACGTGGTGAGGATGACGATCGCGCCGAGCACGAACGGAAGTCCGGCGAACACGTCGCCGAGCCGGGACAGCAGGCTGTCGATGAGGCGGCCGTAGTAGCCCGCGACAATGCCGATCAACGATCCGAAAAGGACAGTCAGCAGCGTCGCGAAAACACCGACCAGCAGCGAAGCCCTGGCCCCGTAGATGGTCCGCGCGTAAACGTCGTAGCCCTGGTTGTCGTAGCCGAACCAGGCGTCCGCGGACGGTCCTTCGTTGGCGTGCGTCAGATCGCTGTAGCCGGCACTGCGGTGCGAGAACAGCCCCGGCGCGATCGCGATCAGCACGATCAGCAGGATGATCAGCGCGGAGATGACGAAGGCCGGCTTGCGGCGCAGCTGCCGCCACGCGTCGCCCCACAGACTGCGCGGCTTCTTCGGACCGGCGTCGGCCGAGCTGTCCACATGCGACAGCTGCGCCGCGTCGATCCCTCCGCCGCCGACGAGATTCGGGTCAGTCATAACGGATCCTCGGGTCGAGAACGGCGTAGAGCAGGTCCACGATCAGGCTCATCAGCAGGTACACCAGCACCAGCAGCACGACGACGCCGACGACGGTCGCGCTTTCCCGGTTCTGGAGGCCGCGGAAGATCAGCCCGCCGAGACCGTTGATGTTGAACACGCCCTCGGTCACGATCGCCCCGCCCATGAGCGAGCCGAGGTCGGTGCCGAGGAAGGTCAGCACCGGGATCACCGAATTGCGCAGCAAATGGATGCCGACGACGCGGCTGTTGGGCTGCCCCTTGGCGATGGCGGTGCGGATGTAGTCGGCGTGCCGGTTTTCCGCGATCGACGTTCTCGTCAACCGGGCGACATAAGCCATCGAAAGGCTGCCGAGCGCGATGCCGGGCACGATCAGCTCGCCGAAACTCGGATCGTCCGAGACGCTGGCGTCGATGATGCCCAGGTTCACGCCGAGCACGATCTGCAGCACGATCGCGGTGACGAACACCGGCAGCGAAATCAGGAAGGTGGTCGAGACCAGCACCAGGTTGTCGAGGAAACCCTTGCCGCGCAAGCCGGTCAGCACGCCGGCGGTGAGGCCGATGATCGCCTCGATGAGCACCGCGACGAGCGCGAGGCGCAGCGTGATCGGGTAAGAGGTGGAGATCAGTTCGCCGACCGAGGAGCCGTTGAACGTCTCGCCCCAGTCGCCGCTGAACAGGCTCCCGAGGTATTTGAAGTACTGGACGATCAAATTGTCGTTCAGGTGGAACTTCTCGGTCATCAGGTCGATATAGGCCTGCGGACAGGCTTGCTGACCGCATTTGCCGGAGAACGGGTCCCCTGGCACGGCCCACACCAGTGCGTAGATCAGGAAGGTGGTGCCGAAGAACACCGGGATCAACTGGAGCAGGCGACGCAGGACGTAACGAATCATGCGTGGTTCCTAGGAGTGCGCGCCGGGCTCGTGAGTGGCCAGGCCGGTTCTTACCGGCGTAGCCACTCACGAGCCGCGTGGTGGAAACGGACGAGTCAGCGCATCACTTCTTGAGGACCTCGACCGAGGAGTAGTCCGCGCGACGGCGGAAGTCGAGGACCACGGTCTTGGTGTGCTTCGACTTGGCCGCGACGCCCTTCTCGTCCCACACCGGGATCGAGGGCAGGTCCTTCGCGATCAAGTCCTCGGCCTGCTGGTACAGCTTCACCGCGGCGTCCTTGTCCGCCGTCGAGTCGGCCTGCTTCAGCAGAGCGTCGACCTGCGGGTTGGAGTACGTCGAGTCGTTCGACGAGGCCCCGGTCCGGTAAAGCGGGTTGAGGAAGTCCTCAATGGACGGATAATCCGCCGACCAGTCGGAACGGCCCATGCCGGTCAGCTTGTGCCCGGTCACGATGCTGCGCCACTGGCCGAAGTCGGTCGCCGGAACGAAATCGCATTCGACGCCGAGGGTGTTCTTGATGCTGTTGCACGCGGCCACCAGCGGTTCCTTGCGGCCGCCGTCGGCGTTCGAGGCGATGGTGAGCTTGCCCTTGAACCCGGACTTCGCGAACAGTTCCTTCGCTTTTGCCGGGTCGAACTTGCAGTACTCGCCGCACACGCCCGGCCGGTAGCCCGGAATGCCTTGCGAGACATAGCTGTCCGCCGGCACGTAGGTGTCGTGCATGACCGTCTTGGTGATCTGCGCGCGGTCGATCGCCATCGAGATCGCCCGGCGCAGGTCGAGGTTGTTGTAGCCGGGAACGTAGTACGGCACCGCGATCGTGCTGATCCCCAGCAGATGCCCGGTGACCAGGTTGTCCTTGAGGTCGGTCTTGTACTTCTCCGCGGTGAGCGCGGACGGCGGCAGCGTCTCGATGAAGTCGAGCTTGTTGCTCAGCAGGTCCTGGTACGCGGTTTCCTGGCTGGCGTAGATCTTGATGTCCAGATCCTTGAACTTGACCTTGTCCGCGCCCTGGTAGTCGTCGAAGCGGGTCAGCTTGATCTCGACGTTCGGCGTGCGGCTGACGAACTTCATCGGGCCGTTGCCGATCGGGTGCTTCGCGAAGGCCTCGGGGTCCTTGAAGAAGGAGTCCGGCAGCGGGTCGAAGGCGGTGTAGCCGATCTTCGTGGCGAAAACGGAGAACGGGGCCTCGAGGGTCACCTGGAACTCGTAGTCGCCCTTCACGACCAGGCCGGACATCTTGTCCGTGGTCGGCTTCGCCGTCTTGTCGGCCGGGTGAACATCGGAGTAGCCCTGGATGTTCTCGAAGAACGTGCTGTTGATCTGGCCGTTCGCGGAGTTGGCCCCGTAGTTCCAGGCGTCGACGAAGTTCTTCGCCTTGACCTCGGTCCCGTCGTGGAACTTCCAGCCGTGCTTGATCTTGATGTCGTAGACCTTGGAATCGGTCGTGGTGATCGATTCCGCCATCAAGTTCGACGGCTCGCCGTTCTCGCCCTTGTAGACGACGAGTCCCGCGAACATCGGGTCGACGGCCTTGGAACCACCGAGTTCGTTGGTATTCGTGGGGATCAGCGTGTTCTGCGGTTCCGTGCCGTAGACCGTGAAGGTCCCGTTCGGATCCGCCTCTCCCGACGACCCGCTGCTGGATCCGCCGCCCCCACAGGCAGTCAGGAGCAGTGACAAGGTTGTCACGACTGCGGCCGCGCTCCAGAGCCTGGATGAACCCCGCATGTCCCCTCCGTTTCTAGCGTCCGAATAGCGAGATGGAGGCTAGCGTGATCGGCCCTTCGTAACCGGATCACCGGGTTGCACATGAATAACAACGCCGACCGTCACCCAGACAGCTCACAACGAACTGCGGTTGATGACTTTCAGTCATTTTGATACGGGTTCGGACGCGGGGTGCGCGCGTGGTCACCGGGGCACTGCGGAGCGTTCAGGCGAGCGACAAAGCGATGCCGTCCAGGATGTCGTGCTCGCTGACGACCAACTGGTCCGGACCACCGCGCGCGGCGAGTTCCTCGGCGAGCACCTGGACGACGACCGCGCCGCCGCCGATCACGTCGACCCGGCCGGGGTGGATCACCGGGTTCGCGGCACGGGTCTCGCGGTCGGCCGCGAGGAGGTTCTGCGCGACCCGGTCGATCTCGCCGTGGGTCAGCTTCGACAGGTGAATGCGCTCGGAGTCGTACTCGGGCAGCGCCAGCGAAACCGCTGACAACGTGGTCACGGTGCCGGCCACGCCGATCCAGGTGCGGGCCTTCGCGACGTCCACGACGTCGAACGCCTCGGCGAGGATGCCGCGGGCCAGTTCGCGGGCGGCGGAGACCTCGTCGGCGGTCGGCGGGTCGCCCTTCAGCGCGCGCTCGGTGATCCGGACGCAGCCGATGTCGACGGATTTCGCGGCGATCACCTCGGCCTCGCGACCGTTCCAGGTGCCGAGGACGAGTTCGGTGGAGCCGCCGCCGACGTCGACGACCACGAACGGCCCGTCGTCGGGGTCCTGCTCGCCGACCGCGCCGGTGAAGGACAGCCGGGCTTCCTCGTCGCCGCTGATCACCTCGGCCTCGACGCCGAGCGTCTCGCGGGTCATCGCGAAGAACTCGTCGCGGTTGCTCGCGTCGCGCGTTGCCGAGGTGGCGACCATGCGCACCTTCTCGACGCCCTTGCGGCGCGCGGCGACGGTGTAGTCCGCGAGCGCGGCGCGGGTGCGCTCGAGCGCTTCCGGCGCGAGCCTGCCGGTGGCGTCGACCCCCTGGCCGAGCCGCACGATGCGCATCTCGCGGTGCAGGTCGCGCAGGTCGACCGTGCCGTCGTGGCGCGGCGTCAACTCGGCGACGAGCAGACGGATGGAGTTGGTCCCACAGTCGATCGCAGCTACCCGAGGCATGCCTCCGACTTTACTTGGTCTCCGGCGCTTCGCGGGCCAGGCGGGCATAGGCGGGTCCTATGCCCCCTCGCCGACATTTGGTCTTTGCCTTCCCCTCTTTTCCGGACGTACGGTTGCCGTGTTCGCCGCATTTCGTTTCGCGGCGGTTTTCTTCTCCTTTTATCGAGAGGTTTAGTGGCATGCCCGAATACGGGATAGCGGGAAAGCGCGCAGTGGTCACCGGCGGCTCTCGCGGAATCGGCGCGGCAATCGTGGCGCAATTGCTGGCCGCGGGCGCGACCGTGCTCACCACCGCCCGGTCGGCGGTCCCGATGCCGGAAGGCGCGTCCTTCGTCGAGGCCGACGTCCGCACGCAAGCCGGCGCCCAGACGATCGCCGCTGCGGCGCAAGAGATCCTCGGCGGCGTCGACCTGCTGGTCCACAACGCGGGCGGCGCGCGTCCGCACCCCAGCGCCCTGGCCATCCCCGACGACGAATGGCAGGACGCGCTGTCGGTGAACCTCCTGGCCGCGGTCCGTCTGGACGCGCTGCTGGCCCCCGGCATGCGGGACCGCCGATCGGGCGCGATCGTGCACATCTCCACCGCCGCGATCCGCCCGCCGTTCCCGCCCTTCCTGCACTACGTCGCGGCGAAAACGGCCCTGGAGGCGTACAGCCAAGGCCTGGCCGCCGAACTGGCGCCCGCCGGCGTCCGGGTCAACACCGTCTCCCCCGGCCGGACCGCGACCCCCGGCGGCGTGGCGACCCGGGAGCAGTGGGCGAGCCTGTCGTCCGGCGGTGTTGAACTCCCCGGGGTCCCGCTGGGCCGGGACGGCGAACCCGACGACATCGCCAACGCCGTGCTCTTCCTGTTGTCCGACCAAGCGAACTGGCTGACCGGAAGCGGTCTGGCCGTCGACGGAGGCGAATACCCGCGATGAATACTTATCAGGACAAAATTGTCGTCGTCACCGGCGGCAGCACCGGAATGGGTTTCGCCACCGCGAAATTGTTCTCCGACGGCGGCGCGCGGGTAATCATCACCGGCCGTTCGCAACCTCGCCTCGACGCGGCTTTGACCCGGCTCGGTGACAGCGCGACAGCCGTCCGCGGCGATGTGGCGTCGCTCTCCGACCTGGACACGCTGGCCGCCCAGGTACCCGGCCCGGTCGACGCCCTGTTCGTCAACGCCGGGATCGCCCGGACGGCACCGTTCGAGTCGGTCACCGAGGAGCAGTTCGACGAGCAGTTCGCGGTCAACGTCAAGGGCGCGTACTTCGCCGTGCAGAAGCTCGCTCCGCTGCTGCGCTCCGGCGCGGGCGTCGTGCTGACCACCTCGACCGCGAACGTCATGGGCCTGCCGGAAACCAGCGTCTACTCCGCGGGCAAGGCCGCACTCCGGTCGATGGCCCGCACGCTCGCCGCCGAACTGCTTCCGCGCGGCATCCGGGTGAACGCGATCAGCCCCGGCCCCATCGACACCGAGATCCTGGAAGCCGGGATGTCGAACGAGGAAGCCGCGCAGTTCAAGGCGGCCCGAGCCGCGGCCAACCCCATGAAACGGCTGGGCACCCCCGAAGAAATCGCCCGCGCCGTCGCTTTCCTGGCCTTCGACGCCACCTTCACCACCGGCATCGAGCTGGTCGTAGACGGAGGCGACACGCAACTCTGACGTTCAGGCGGCCGGTGCTTCGGACTGGTACCAAGTCTCCTGCCGCAGAAACTCGAGCAACGCCATCTCCGCGGGCCCAGCCCCGGGCCGCACCGCCGCGACGACGGGCTGGGCCACGACCGGGAACACCGGCCGCACGAGATGCTCATGCCCCTCCGGCACCGCCGACGCCGGAACGAGCGTCACGCCCAGCCCGTGCGCGGCCCACCGCACCGCCGTCGAGGTCTGAGACACCCGCGCGACCGCGGTCGGCTCCAACCCGTTGTCGCGCAACACTTCCGTCAGATGTCCGTCGAGCGCACTGTCCGGATCGAACCGGATCCAGTGCTCTTTCTCCAGCTCCCGCAACGCAATCCGGTCCTTCCTGAGCAACCGGTGCCCGGCGCCGAGGACCGCCACGAACTCCTCGTCGCCAAGGTGATGTCCCTCGTACAACCCTTCATCACACGCCGAGCCGAGCAACGCGAGATCCAACACCCCACGCCGAGCCAGCTGCTCCAGCTCCGCCGGATTCGGCTCCTCGAAAACGGTCACCGCCAACCGCGGAAACCGCTTTCGCAACGCAGCCAACGCGCCCGGCAACTGCCGCGTCCCCAACCCCATCTGCGCCGCGACGAGCAACTCGCCGACCAGCTCGTCAGCACCCGCCCGCGCCGTCGCCTGCGCCCGCCGCGCCGCCCTCACCGCGACTTCGGCGTCCTTGAGAAACGCCCGCCCCACGACGGTCGGCACCAGCCCGGTGGGCGTGCGGGAGAAGAGCTGGACGCCGAGTTCCCGCTCAAGCCCCCGAATCTGCTGCGACACGGAGGGCTGCGCGACGTGAAGCAGCTCGGCCGCAGCAGTCACCGACCCCGCCTCGGCGACGGCCAAGGCGTACTCGAACTGACGAAGACTCATCGGCTCCCCTGCGAGGGTTTGTAATGGTGTAAGCAAGGTTACCGGAGAAGATCTCGTCGCCGGTTTTGTTGGTTTCGCTGGTTTCGCCGGTTTTGCTGATCAGCCGGGAGCCGACGCCCCGCTGCTCGCCTGACTGCTGCTCGACGTGGTGCAGGTCGGAGTCGTCGGCGCAGTCGTCGTCGTGGTCGTAGTGGTGGATCCGCATGTCGGACTGGTCGACGTTTGAGTCTGACTGCCCGACGGAGCTCCGGACGAACTGCCCGGCAGCGTTGTCCCGGTAGGCGTCACAGACGGAGCCCCAGTAGAAACCGGCGGCAACGACGACCCGGTAGTCCCCGGCGGCCTCGGCCCATTCCCCGGATTCGCCGGCGGTGCGGCGCTGGACGTCGTCGACCCAGGCGCCCCGACCGGAACCGGACTGTCCGGCACCTGCGCGACGCCCTTCCGGTAAGCCTCCGCCCAGAGGATGACCGTGGTGACGTAGGCGTCGGAGTTGTTGTAGCGATAGATCGCAGTCCGCAACTGGTCCGGGTTGGCCAAGTCGAGCCCGCCGGAACAGAGATAACGCGCCGCCGCGAGGGAGGCGTCGAAGAGATTGCTGGGATCGGCCTTGCCGTCGCCATTGCCGTCCGCCGCGTACGTTCGCCAGGTCGCCGGGATGAACTGGAACGGCCCGACCGCACGATCCCACACCGGATCGTGATCGAGAGCGCCGTGATCGGTGTCCGGAATCGCCGCGTACGGCCCGGTCCCGTTGAGCTGAGGCCCGAGAATCGGCTGAAGTGTCGTCCCGGCAGCGTCGACGTAGCCGCCCCGCGCGTGATTCGACTCGATCCGCCCGATGCTCGCGATGAGCGCCCAGTCGATATGACACCCCGGCTGTTCTTTGCCCAGAACCTCAGCCGCGTGCCGATACGCGACGAGCGCGGTAGCCGGAATCCCGAGCGGCCCGTCCGGAAGATCGTACGCAGGCAGGGGAATCGGGGCTGGCGCATCAGGCAACCGCCCGTCGACCGCGACCCCGCGAATCCCCGGGTCATACCCCTGATCAGGCATAACGTCCGCCGTATGCACCACCGGCATCCGCCCGGCCCACCCGACGACCACCCCCGCCCCGACGGTCGCCGGAAGCACCCCGAGAACCCCGGCAAGCACCGCGACGGCCGTCCGATGCCGCGAAGCCACCCGCCGAGCCCGATACCGCCCCCGTCTCGCCCGAACCCGCACGCGACCCACCCACCGGGGTTTATCCAGCGGCGGCCCGATCAGCCTGGCGGTTCTTTTGGTTCCGACTGGGCTGGCTGTCGTCCCGTCTGGACCGGAGGGGGCGTCGGTGTTTTCTTCGTCCGTTACTTCAGCGTTGGTCGCCCTATTGTCGGCATTGTCTTCATCGGTGGTCTCGCTATTGGTGGTCTCGCCCTCAACGGCCTCATCCCCAGCGCCGCCTCCGCCTAGCGCCTCGCCGTCGTTCTCGCGACCGGCCAGCTCGTCCACAACGCTGACCTCGTCGCCAGGCTCACCAACGGCAGCATCGAACGTCCCACCCTCGCCGACCGTTTCACCGCCGCTCCCGGTCTCGCAGTCTTCCCCGCCAACCCCACCACCGACTGCATCAGCAGTTCCACCCGAACTGTCGGCGCTGACCTCACCGCGAACGACTTCCTCGCCAGCACTCTCCGCACCATCAGGTTCACCACCGGCAACGCGGTCAACCGCACCGCCCACCGCTGGCTCGACCCGAGCTTCCACACCCGCCGCCGTCGGCCCGACCTGAGTTTCCGCACCGTCCACCGCTTGCTCGGCCCGAACCTCCGCACCGTTCACCGTCGGCTCGGCCCGAACCTCCGCGCCATCCACCACCGGGTCGACCCGAGCTTCCGCACCGTCCGCTTCACCACCGGCAACGCGGTCAACCGCACCGCTCACCGCCGGCTCGGCCTGGGCCTCCGCACCAGGAGACGCCTCAGCGCGCACCGACCGCCGAGATCTGCGTGGCACCCGCAATTTCCGCCCCTCCCCAGCGCGCCCGGCGGTGCACTCAGGCTCGCCTGCTCGGTGTGATGCTCCGGTGCGCGCCGCGAAGCATTCCCACCCAGGCGGGCACCAGCCTCTGCTGTGCCTATCCGCGCCCGAGACCGGAGCGTTACCCGGCGCAGTCGCCCGTCGGCCAGCCCTGCTCGCGGACCCAAGCGAGGGTCTCGTCACCGAACGGGTTCACACCCGGGCCAGCCGCCAGCGTGTGCGCGAGGTGGACGTGCAGGCATTTCACCCGCCCGGGCATCCCACCCGCGGTCACCTGGGTCCCGAGCGACTCGATGGCATCCCGCTCGGCGAGGTACGTCTCGTGCGTGCGCTGGTAAGTCGCCGCGAGTTCGGGATCGGTGGTGAGCCGTTCGGTCATCTCTTTCATCACGCCGGACGCCTCCAGCGTGCCCACCATCGACGACAACCGCGGGCAGGTCAGGTAATACAACGTCGGGAACGGCGTTCCGTTCTCCAACCGCGGACTGGTCTGGACCACCGAGGGATGCCCGCTGGGGCACCGCGCGGCCACCGCCCGCAACGCCCGCGGCGGCCGTCCGAGCTGCTGCGCGATGACCTCCCGGTCGGCATCGGTGACGGGCTCGAATCGGGGTGTCTCCGTGCTGCTGTTCACGCTCTCCAGGCTAATGCCGCCGTCCGCCCGACCCCTCGCGACCTCCGCCGAAACGGGCGAGTTGTCCACAACCCGCACCCCGTGTGGACAACTCGCCGCAGCCGCCTCCGGGGCACTGGCGATGTGGTTAACGTGGATGGCAGTCGAAGCTTCGCCACGAAATCAAGACGCTGGAAAGAAAGGACGACCGAGCCGTGTGAAACAGAATCCGAGGACCGCACAGCCTCTGTTGCACAGTCTCAGCCGCCCAGCCGAGAGCTACCGAAACTCACAGCATCGAGGAGACGCCTAAGGCCCAACCGCCAAGAACCAGCGGCACCCACCGCTGGCAACCTCACCCAGTCGGCAATCCCACCGGCCAGGCCCTCGCCCAATCAGCAACCCCGCTCGGCAGCGCCCTCACCCGACCAGGAACCTCCCCTGGCCGACTGACCCGCCCAACCAGAAACCTCACCTAGCCGACTGGCCCGCCCAACCAAAAAAGTCACCTGACCGACTGGCCTGCTCGACCAAAAACCTCACCCGGCCAACGACCCAACCCAGCCATCGACCCTCACCCAGCCAGCGCCCAGCCACACCGAGCCGAGATCTCGCCCAACCAGGAACCTCACCCGGCCGACGATCCAGCTCAGCCATCAGCCTCACCCGGCCGAAACCCCGCCCAACCAGCAACCCCGGGCCACCAGACCCGCCCAGCCAACAACCCGCCAGCCAGGAACCTCAACCCCCGGAAACCTGCGCCCAAAGGTTCTCGTACCAAGGCGCCTGCGGAGCAGGCTGCTGCCCAGGCTGAGCAGCCGTCGGGGAACCAGGCTGGTCCTCAGGCAACTGGACCATCCACGGGGTCTCCCCGGGCTTCACGTACCGGAGCCGGCGGCGGGCTTCCGCCTCGATCTGGGCCGGGTCGCTCAGCTGGGCTTTGCGGTCGCGCAGCTGGGCGACCTCGTGCTGGAGCTGGGCGAGCTGCGCTTCCTGGTCGCGGACCTCGGAACGCTGGGAAAGGTAGGTGCGCAACGGGACCGCGACGGTGAACGCCAGCGCGCACACCACGATCGCCACCACGGCGGCGCGCCGGGTGGTCGACATGCCGAGCACCTTGGCCGCACCGGAGGCGCGTTTCGCCGCCAGGCCGCGGCGAAGCCGGGCTCTGGTCGTCTCCGTCGTGCCCGCGCCGGTGCGGCGCCGGGCCGAAGCGGGACGGCGGGCCCTGCTGGACCCGCTTCCCCCGGCCCGGCCGCCGCGGCGGCTGCGCGCCCTCCCCCGGTCGGCCATGTGCCCCTCAGGCCTCCGCGCTGAACCGCGGGAAGGCGAGGTCGCCGGCGTAGCGCGCGGCGTCCGCGAGGGTTTCCTCGATGCGCAGGAGCTGGTTGTACTTCGCGATCCGCTCGCCGCGCGCCGGGGCTCCGGTCTTGATCTGGCCGACGCCGGTGGCGACCGCGAGGTCGGCGATGAAGGTGTCCTCAGTCTCGCCGGACCGGTGGCTCATCATCGACTTGTAGCCATACGACGTAGCCAGCGACACCGCGTCCAGCGTCTCCGACAGGGTGCCGATCTGGTTGACCTTCACCAGCAGCGCGTTCGCCGCGCGGCGGGTGATGCCCTCCTCGAGACGGTCCGGGTTGGTGACGAACAGGTCGTCGCCGACGAGCTGGACCTTGTCGCCGATCTCGGAGGTCAGCTGGACCCAGCCGTCCCAGTCGTCCTCGCTCAGCGGGTCCTCGATGGAGACCAGCGGGTAGTCGCGCAGCAGTTCGCCGTAGTACGCGGACATCTGCTCCGCGCTGCGCTTCGAGCCCTCGAAGGTGTAGGCGCCGTCGGAGTAGAACTCAGTCGCGGCGACGTCCAGCGCGAGCGCGACGTCGCGGCCCGGCGCGTAGCCCGCCTTCTCGATCGCGGCGAGGATCAGGTCGAGCGCCTCACGGTTGTTGGCGAGGCTCGGCGCGAAACCGCCCTCGTCGCCGAGGCCGGTGGCCAGGCCGCGGCCCTTCAGCACGGACTTCAGCGCGTGGTACACCTCGGTGCCCCAGCGCAGCGCCTCCCGGAACGACTCCGCGCCGATCGGCGCGATCATGAATTCCTGGATGTCGACGTCGGTGTCGGCGTGCGCGCCGCCGTTGAGGATGTTCAGCATCGGCACCGGCAGCACGTGCGCGTTCGGCCCGCCCAGGTAGCGGAACAGCTCCAGCTCGGCCGATTCCGCGGCGGCCTTCGCCACAGCCAGCGAAACGCCGAGGATCGCGTTCGCGCCCAGCCGCGACTTCGCCGGCGTGCCGTCGAGGTCCACCAGCTTCTGGTCGACGATCCGCTGGTCGACCGCTTCGACGCCGACCAGGTCCGGCCCGATCTCGTCGAGCACCGCGGCGACCGCGCGCTCCACGCCCTTGCCGTTGTAGCGGCCGGTGTCCCCGTCGCGCAGCTCGACCGCTTCGTGTTCGCCGGTCGACGCGCCGGACGGGACCGCCGCCCGGGCCAGGGTGCCGTCGTCGAGCGCCACCTCCACCTCGACGGTCGGGTTCCCGCGCGAATCGAGAATCTCGCGCGCGCCTACCTGCTCGATGAGAGCCACGCTCTGCTCCTTGGTGGGTCGTGCCTGCGGTGACGCCGCCCAGAGTAACCGCCCAGCGGGTTCACCCGTTGGAGGCCAGGCCGGTACCGGGCCGTTCCGCTGCGTGTTCTCCAGCTCAGCCGGGCACTTCGCCGGTCTCGTCGGCGGTCTGGTCCTCCGGCCGGACTTCGCGCCACCCCGACGGCAGCTCGACTTGATCGGTCACCTGCTGCCAGAACGTCCAGCTGTTGCCGCCGGGATCGGCCACGGTGAAGATCCGCGCTCCGTAAGGCTGATCCTGCGGCGGTTCCGGGGCGGCGTCCTCGCCGAGCGCCGCGGACACGCGCTCGTACTGCGCGTCGACGTCGGTCACGTACACGACGTTCAACTGCCCGACCGGCCCCTCGACCCCCTTGGCCTCCCAATATTCGGGACCGACCCCGGCCAGCTGGAGACGCGCGTCGCCCGCGAGGAGCGTCGCCTGGAAGACCTCGCCGGCCCCGTCCTCGAAGCGGACTTCCTCGGTGAAGCCGAACACCCTGGTCAGCCAGGCGAGCGCGGCGGTCGCATCGCTGTAGTAGAGGTACGGCGCCAGTCCCACGTAGCCGGGTTCCTGATCGCTGCTCATGGCGGAACAGTCCATCACGACTCCTCTGACGGTCGTGCAACGCCCTCCGCGCCGGTATCGTGAAGCGACCATGACGGACGCCGCAGCAGCCCCCGAACCCGACGGCGAATCGCGCTTCCGCAGGTTCCGCAACGCCGAGCATCTGGTCGCCCGGCGACGCCCGCTCGACGCGCTCAAAGAGCTCGAACCCCTGCTCGCCGACGAGCAGGACAAGCCCAGCGTGCAACTGCTCGCCGGGCGCGCGTACTTCCACTCCGCCCAGCTGCGCCGCGCCGAACGCGCGTTCACCCGCGTACTGGAGCTGGACCCCACCGACCATTACGCCCGGTTCGTGCTCGGCCGCACCCTCCAGCGCCTCGGCCGTTTGGCCGAGGCGCTCGCACAACTGCGGATGGCGTCGGCGATGAATCCGGTGCCGGAGTACCTCGAAGCGATCAGCGAGGTCAGGGCAAGGATCACGCTGAGCGACCACTGAACCCGCGTGTCCCGAACGTGCAAGCGCGGAGGCACTCCCGTGCAACCGCCGGATCCAGCGCGGCCCCGGCGCGTCTTCTGAAGTGAACAGGGCAGCGGGGAAGCCTGGCCATCCGGCGACGCGGCTCGGCCGGTCGGCCGATCCGGGCAGACCGGGCGAAGAGCGATCCTTGGTGTCATCACAGAGAGCGATTAGAGGAGGCCGACATGACCGCGCTGACCGTGATCGGAGCGACCGCCGGGCTGATCGTGCTGGTGCTGATGGCGCTGGCCCCGACGCTCGTGGAACTGAACGAACGCCACCCGGTGCAGCCGCGCAAGCAGCCGGTGCGCGCCGAGGGTGCGGTGCAGAAGCCGGTGCGAGTGAGCGCCGCGCTGACGACACACTGACCGCTGGCTGCTGACCTGGCTGGATCGGGGCGCAGCCGATCGCCGAACGGATCAAGTCAGGCCATCTCAGCTGGTCAGAATGGGTGCCATGGCAGTCGCCCATCGACCGGAAGCAGATCGGGCAACCGAGCAGACGGCTGGCCGAACCGGATCGGCCGCCACGTTGAGCAGCCGCGAGCCGAACTGGCTCAAGCGACCGCGCGACCGCCCACAAATCACGCCACGCGCTACCGCCAGCGGCCACCGGCAGCAACGGTGCAGCGCGTCGAACTGGACTGGCCCAAGTCGCCGCACCGCCCGCGCGCCGCACCGCCGAGGAGCCGCTGGGCGAACCGCAACGCGACGTTGCTGACTGCCCATCATCAAAAAGCCAAGCGCAGCAACAAAAACCAGCCGCGACTGAACACCGAGCCAAGCCGCCGCCACTAACCAACCAGGTCAGGCCAACTCGCCGATCAGCCGCTTGCCACCCGGGTCAGCCCGCCTTGCCGACCGGCCACTTGCTATCCCGGCCAACCAAGCCAGGCCACCTCGGCCCACCAGCCGCATGCAACCCGACCAACCCCGCTCACGGCGCCACACTCTGCGCCGCATACGTGTCCGCTGCGGTGAAAACGTCCTGCACGTAGTTCACGGCCGGGTTGTAGAGCAGCATCGCTTTCCACCAGCCCGCCGGGGCACCCAGGTCGTCGTCGCCGGAGCAGAGGTAGCGGGCGGTGGTGAAGGCCGCGTCGTCGAGGTTGCGGGGGTCGGCGGGTTTGCCGTCGCCGTTTGCTCGTTGGGCGTGTTTGTGCCAGGCGGCGGGCATGATCCGCAGCGGGCCGACGCGGTGGTCCGCGGTGCGGTCGCCGTCGAGTTTTCCTTCGTCGGTGTCCGGGCTTTCCGCGCGGCCGGGGTTGACCGCCATAGTGCCGTCGGGGCCGGGTTTTTCCGTTCCGAAGGCCAGGTTTCCGATCGCCGCGAGCGTCGCCCACGACAGGTGGCACGACGGTTTCTGGCGCTGCATCCACATTTCCGCGCGTCCGTACGCGGCGAGCACTCGCGCGTCCAGTTGCGTTTTTCTGGCGACCCGGGTCGCCCATGCGTCCAACTCTGCTTGATCGGATACCAGCGGGCGGTCCGGCGGTGCGGCCAAGCCGACTCGAGGGGCTTCGGTGCCGGGTTGCGGGCGTGGTTCCGATTTGGCCGAGACCGGCGGCGGTGCGGCCGCGGCGGGAGGGGCGGGCGGGTTCGGGTTCTGAATTCCGATGGTCACCACCAGCACGACCCCGGTCAGCACCAGGCCCAGCGCAAACGCGATTCGGCTCGGGTAGCGGCGCGGCGGGCCCGTCGGAGACGGGGCGATGGTCGGCTGAGTGGTATCGGCCACCCGGACAGGTTACTGATGAACCCAGCTGAGGGACGCTGGACTGGGCGAATGGCAAGCGGATGGTTAACTCGACGCCTGAGCCGCCCAGGTCACACAATTCGTTACGTGACTTCTCGGCGACGCTCTGACCTGCGGTTACCCTAACCTAACTCACCGCAGAACGTCGTTTTGCCGGTTTTGCCGGACCCATTCAGCGAAACTCCCTCTGGACTTACAGGCAAGCCTTACCTAAAAACATCAGGTCAGGTAGTCGAAGGAGGGCTGAACAGTGGTGTTTTCCAGCGCGCTCATCGGGCTGCGCGAAGGCCTCGAAGCCGCGCTTGTGGTGAGCATCCTGGTCGCCTTCCTGGTCAAAACCGACCGGCGGCACGCGCTGCGGTTCGTGTGGCCCGGGGTCGGCGCGGCCGTGCTGTTGTCGGTCGGCGTCGGCGCGATCCTCACCTACAGCACCGCGCAGTTGAGTTTCGAGCATCAGGAACTGCTCGGCGGCACTCTTTCCATTGTCGCGGTCGTCTTCGTCACCGCGATGATCTTCTGGATGCGCAAGGCTTCCCGGCACATCGCGGCGGAACTGCGCGGCAAAATGGAGGACGCGCTCAAGGTCGGTCCGGCGGCGGTGTTGCTGCTGTCGTTCCTCGCGGTCGGCCGCGAAGGGCTCGAAACCGCCGTCTTCTTCTACTCGGCCGTGCAGACCGCGCAGTCCGACACCCTGCAGCCGCTGATCGGGTTCGTGATCGGGATCGCCGCCGCGATCGTGCTCGCCTACCTGCTCTACCGCGGCGCGGTGCGGTTCAACCTGGCGAAGTTCTTCACGATCACCGGCGTGCTGCTGGTGTTCGTCGCCGCCGGCGTCCTCGGCTACGGCCTGCACGACCTGCAGGAAGCCGGGTTCATTCCCGGGCTGACCACGCTCGCCTTCGACGCGTCGAGCACGCTGCCGGAAACCTCGTGGTACGGCGCGCTGCTCAAGGGAATCTTCAACTATTCGCAGCAAACCACTGTGCTGCAAGCGATCGCGTGGGTCGTCTACGTGGCGATCGTGCTGCCGCTGTTCCTCAAGCCTGCCCGCAAGAACAAGACCGAAGCGGCTCCGGCCGCCCCGGCCGCCGCCAAGGAGTGATCGTGTCCCAGTTCCGCAAAACCTCGACGGCTGTGCTCACCAGCCTCGGCGCGCTCGTCGCGCTGACCGCCTGCGACAGCACGAACTCCGCGTCCGGTCCCTCCGGCGCGGCCGCGGGCGGGCCGATCAAGGTCGAGGCGTCCGACACCGCCTGCTCGGTGTCGGCGACGACCGCGGCCGCGGGCAACCTGACCTTCGAGATCGCCAACAAGGGCAGCAAGGTCACCGAGTTTTACCTGTACGCCGAGGGCGACCGGATCATGGGCGAGGTCGAGAACATCGCGCCGGGGCTGAACCGGCGGCTCATCGTCGAGGTCCCGGACGCGGGCAAGTACCAGACCGCCTGCAAGCCCGGCATGGTCGGCAACGGCATCCGCGGCGACTTCACCGTCACCGGCGGCGCGCAGGGCCAGAGCAACGCCAATGCGCAGAAAGCCGCTGCCACCAAGAGTTACGCCTCCTACGTCGAGAACAACAGCTCGGCGCTGGAGGCCGAAACGGCGAAGTTCGTCGCCGCGGTGAAGGCCAACAAGGCTGACGAGGCGAAGGCCGAGTACGCGCGCACTCGCGTGTTCTACGAGCGGATCGAGCCGGTCGCGGAGAAGTTCGGCGACCTCGACCCGTCGATCGACGCCCGCGAGGCCGACGTCGAGCCGGGCCAGCAGTTCACCGGCTTCCACCGGCTGGAGAAGGACCTGTGGACCACCGGCCTGAAGCCGGACAGCCCGCAGATCGCGGACAAGCTCCTCACCGACGTCAAGGCGCTGGTCGCCAAGACCAAGACGCTGCAGCTGAGCGTGCTGGACCTGGCGAACGGCGCGAAGGGCCTGCTCGACGAGGTCGCGACCAAGAAGATCACCGGCGAGGAGGAGACCTTCTCGCACACCGACCTCTGGGACTTCCAGGCCAACCTCGACGGCTCCAAGGGCGCGATCGCCGCGCTGCGGCCGATCCTGCAGGAGCGCGACGCGACTCTGGTGTCCACTTTGGACAAGGAGTTCGCGAACGTGCAGGGGCTGCTGGACAAGACCCGCTCCGGCGACGGTTTCAAGTACTACAACGAGCTCTCCCAGGACCAGATCAAGGCGTTCGCCTCGGCGGTCGACGCGCTGAGCGAGCCGCTCAGCAAGGTCGCGGAGGTTGTTGCCAAGTGACCGAAGAGGGAACCCAGGTTTCCCGCCGGAAGCTGTTCGGGCTGGCCGGCGCGGGGGTCGCGCTGGCCGGCGCGGGCGCGGCGGCCGGCGTCGGCTTCGACCGGCTCGGCGGCGACGCCCCTGCCGCGGCCGCGACGGCCAAGGTCGACTTCCACGGCGAGCACCAGGCAGGCATCGTCACCCCGGCGCAGCCGAACCTGCATTTCGCCGCGCTCGACGTGACCACGAAGGACGCCAAGAAGCTCCGCGAGCTGCTGCGCACCTGGACTGCCGCGGCACGGCGGATGACGGCGGGCCAGGAGGTCGGCCCGAACGGCGCGCTCGCCGGGTCCGCGCAGGCCCCGCCGGACGACACCGGCGAGGCGCTCGACCTGCCTGCCTCCGATCTGACGCTGACGATCGGCTTCGGTCCCTCTCTCTTCGACGACCGGTTCGGCCTCGCCTCGAAGCGCCCGCCGCAGCTGATCGACCTGCCGGCGTTCCCGAAGGACAAGCTCGACCCGGCCCGCAGCGGCGGCGACCTGTGCATTCAGGCCTGCGCCAACGATCCGCAGGTGGCGGTGCACGCGGTGCGCAACCTGGTGCGGTTGGGCTTCGGCGTCACCGAGGTGCGCTGGTCGCAGCTCGGGTTCGGCCGCAGTTCCTCGACGTCTCGCGCTCAGCAGACGCCGCGCAACCTGTTCGGCTTCAAGGACGGCACCAACAACATCAAAGCCGAGGACACCGACGTGCTCCGCGACCAGGTGTGGGCGCAGGCCGGCGACGGACAGGCCTGGATGGCCGGCGGCACCTACCTGGTGGCGCGCCGGATCCGGATGCACATCGAAACCTGGGACCGCGAGACGCTCGCCGGGCAGGAGCAGATTGTCGGGCGCTCCAAGGGAACCGGTGCGCCGCTCGGGCAGACCGGCGAGTTCGACCAGGTCGACCTGCAGGTCGGCGGCGCGGGCGGGACCCCGCTCATCGCCGAGGACGCGCACGTCCGGCTGGCCTCGCGCCAGACGCGCAAGGGCGTGCAGATCCTGCGCCGCGGCTACAACTTCGTCGACGGCTCCGACGGCGTCGGTCATCTTGAGGCGGGGCTGTTCTTCCTGGCGTTCAACCGGGATACGCGCACGCAGTACGTCCCGATGCAGCAGGTGCTGTCGTCGAAGGACGCGATGATGGAATACCTGCAGCACACCGGTTCCGCGCACTTCGCGATCCCGCCGGGCCTCACGCCGACCGGCAACTGGGGTGACGGGCTCTTCGCCTGACCAGTACAAACCTCCTCGCCCCGCCACTGCGTGGGACCGGTTGCCGGTGCCTTCCGGGCAAGCGACGGTGACCGCGTTCATTCGCGCGAGGTGAGGAGTTCGGTCGTGGTCGCTGTGGCACAGCCGCGGTTCGGAGTGTGGGCGGTCGTCTACGGGTCGTGGGGCCCGTTCGATCATCCGGCCGATCCGGTGGACGCGAGCTGGGAACGCAACCGGCGGCTGATCGTCGAGGCCGACCGGCTCGGTTTCGATTCGACGCTCATCGCGCAGCACGTGGTGAACCCGTTCGGCGACGAACTGGACCAGCTGGAGACGTGGACGTCCGCGGCGGCGCTCGCCGCCCTCACCGAACGGATCGAGATCATCGCGGCGATCAAGCCGTATCTCGTGCATCCGGTGGTGCTGGCCAAGCAGGCGCTGCAGATCCAGGAGATCAGCGGCGGCCGGTTCGGGCTGAACCTGGTCAACGCCTGGTTCAAACCGGAGTTGGCGCGAGCCGGCATCCCGTTCGCCGAGCACGACGAACGGTACGAGTACGGCCGCGAATGGATCAGCGTCGTGCGCGGATTGCTGGCCGGTGAGCGGGTTTCGTTCGAGGGCAAGCATTTCCGAGTCGACGGGTACCAGCTTCGTCCCGCTGGTTCGTCGCCGACCGTGTACGTCGGCGGCGAGTCGGACCCGGCGCGAGCGCTGGTGGCGGACAAGGCCGACGTGTGGTTCATCAACGGACAGCCGCGGGAGAACGTCGCCCGGCTGATCGACGACGTCGCCGCCCGCCCGCGGGTCGGCCCGCCGGTCCGATTCGGACTGTCGGCGTTCGTGGTCGCTCGCGAAACCGACGCCGAAGCGGAAGCGGAACTGGCGGCGTTGTGGGAACTGGCCGAGGCGGGCAAGGCGCGCTGGGAGGCGCTGGTCGCGGACGCCGATCCGAAAGCGGTGATGTTTCAGACGTTCGCGAAGTACCCGCACATAGGCACGAACGGCGGCACCGCGGCCGGGCTGGTGGGCAGTTACGACACCGTCGCGCAGCGCATCCGCGAGTGGGCTGACCTGGGAATCGAGACGTTTATGCTGCAATTTCAGCCCTTCGAAGCGGAGATGCGGCGGTTTGCCGAGCAGGTGATCCCCCGCGTGCGCTTGACTTCAAGCAAACTTGAACTTGCACGGTAGGTGCATGTTCACCGACGCAGAACTCAGCTACCTGGCCGACCAGCCCCTCGCGCGGGTCGCCACCCAGCAGCCGAACGGAACCCTGCAGGTCAGCCCGGTCGCGTTCTCCTGGAATCCGGAGACGCAGACCATCGACGTGTCCGGGTACCACCTGACGAACAGCCGGAAGTACCGCAACGTCGAGGCCAACGGCCAGGTCGCCATCGTGATCGACGACCAGCCCTCGACGAAGCCGATGCGCATCCGCTGCTTGGAGATCCGGGGCCGCGCGGAAGCGGTGCCGAACGCCTTCGCGCCGGACGGCCACCTCGACGGCGCGGTCATCCGCATCTACCCGCAACGCATCATCAGCATGGGCATCGACGACCCCGACCGCGAACCGCTCGAGGTGAAGCCGAACAACCGGAACGTCTGAAGTCGCGCCGGTCCGCAGTTCCGCCCCTGCCCGGGGGAGGGACGGGGCTGCGCCGGGCTTCACCGGTCCCTTGACTCTCACCGGCGAGCACCCGCCACCGCGTACGCCGCCGTTCCCGCCACGAACAGCAACCCGGCCGTCCACCACGCCGCGACGGAGCCCGCGGTCGCCATCGGCCAGGCCACGACGTCGTAGGCCGGGCCAACGGCTTCCGGGACGAAGACCGACGTCATCGCCCAGACCATCGGCAGTGTCCAGCCGAACTGGCCGCCGAACAGCGTGGCTGCCAGACCGGTCAGGCCGAGGAGCCCGGCCGTGGTGCGGAGGATCCAGCTCGCGTCCGTCGGGAGGTCGGCAAAGCCTTGTGCCGCAAGCATCACTCCACCGGCCACCACGCCGATCAGCAAGAGGTGCGTCAGTCGCCGTGGCGGCCAGCGGAAGGCGGCCGTGCGGTCCAGATCGAGGTCTTGTCCGCTGAGCCCGACGCCCGCCACCGCGACCGCCGCACCGAGGGTGACTGTCGCGAAGACCGTCGACCAGTTGCCTCCCAGCAGCAGGAGGAGAACGACGGCACAGAGCAACACCGCGGCCAACGACACTGAGAGGTGGCGCGAACGCGCGTACAGCGCGATCCACTGCATCAGCGCGCACCCTCCATGAGGACCTTCAGCGGATCGCCAGTGCAGGTCAGTTCCAGTTGCCGCACCGCGGCGACCCGAGCGGTCTGCTCCGCCTCTGGCACGGCCTTGAGTGCGGCCCACGCCGGGTCCGTTCGAGTCCGCAGCGGAGGCTGTGCATACGAAGTCGGCGGCGTGTACGAGCCCGCCAGCCACTGCGCCATGACCCAGCGCGCGGCGTCCTCCCGGTCGTTCTGCTCGCCGCCGTAGGACGGGGCGTGGCACGGCAGCGTCCCGGCCCCATTCAGCAGCGTCAGGGTGAGACTGTGGCCGCTTTTGCCATACAGTGCATAGGAGTCCTGCTGCATCAGCAGCCGGGAGGGATCTCGCGGACCCACTTTGGTGTTGCGGAACGACACCGTCGATTCCTCGACCCGGCTCGGGCGTTGCGGAAGTTTCTCCAGCAGTCGCAAGGATTCCTTGCCTGGACCGGCCACAGTGGACAGCCAATCCTCGTGCAGCCTCGTGACGCACACGGGGCCGTCGCATACTAGGGCGGCAGCCGCCTTGTCGACGGTGTAGTTGTTTTCCGAGGCAGCGGGGAACAGCGGCACGGCCACCGCCAGCCCGGCCGCCACCGGGAGCAACGCGAGCGCCTTGATCCGCGCCGACGTGGCGAGCAGCATCAGGAATCCGGCAGCGGAGAGCCCGAGCAACCAGGCCAGCTGCCCGATCTGCACCGCTGGCCCTGGCACGTCAAATGGACCGCGCGGCTGCAACTGCCCGATCCCGAGCAGCGCGGCCGGATTCGGAACCCGTTCGGTCTCGCCCGATACCTGCAGCACCAGCCCGCCGACCAGGGCGAGCACTGCGAGCGCCGGAGCGGTGATCGGATACGGCAGCAGCCGTCCGAGGCCAAGCCCCAGCGCCACCCCGGCGACCACGGACAGCACTCCGAGGAGCAACTGCATCATCCACGCCGCGGTGAACATCCCGCCATCGACCACGACCTGCCCGACCCCGGCGGCGACCAGCACCAGGTACCCGGCCACCGCGGCGAGCCCGACGGCCGAGGCGAGCGTCCTGCCCCGCTGTCCGGCGGGCCTTGGCGTGGAACGGAACAGTTCGCCGACGCCGGCACGGGCGTCCCGCATCCCCTGGATCGCCGCGGCTCCGACGATGATCGGCCACAACAGCACCAGCAGATAGCGGGACCATCGAACCGCGGTCAGCCACGTGGCGTCCCAGGCCGCGGAACCGTGGCTCCACGGTCCTCGCGATAACAACAGAAACCCCAGCCCCACCACCAGGACCGCGACAGGCACCCACGGGGCCACGGTGCGCCGGAGTTCGGTCCGGAACGCGCTCATCACCAGGCTCCCTTCCCCTGGGCGTGGCCGAGCAGCGCCGAATAGCCGCGCTCGATCGCGCTGTCGCCGACGTCCGCCTCGCTGCCCGCGCTGGCCAGATCGGCTGGCGTGCCTTGGAAAACCAGCTTCCCGTCGGCGAACAGGACGACGTCCGAGCACGCCGCGGCGACGTCTTCGACCAGATGGGTGGACACGACGACGCACGCGTCCCGGCCGATTTCCTGCAGCAGTTCCCGGAAGCGCAGCCGTTGCGCCGGATCGAGCCCGGCAGTGGGTTCGTCGAGCAGCAGGAGCACCGGGTCGTTCACGATCGCCTGCGCGATGCCGACGCGGCGGACCATGCCGCCGGACAGCGCCTTCATCTTGTCTTCGGCTCGCTCGGCGAGACCGACCCGCTCGATCGCGCGCTGTACCGCGCCCGGCACCTCCCGTTTCGGCATTTCCTTGAGCCACGCCATGTATTCGACGAACTCGCGGACGGTGAACCGCTTGTAGTACCCGAAGGTCTGCGGCAGATACCCGATCCGGCGGCGCAGGCCGCGCTGGTCGAGGCGCGCCCCGATCGGCGCCCCGAGCAGCGTCAGCTTGCCCTCCGTCGGCCGCAGCACCGTGGCCAGCGTGCGGATCAGCGTGGTCTTGCCCGCGCCGTTCGGCCCGAGCAGCCCGTGCACCCCCGTGCCGAGCGCGAGGTCGAGGCCGTCGACCGCCATGCGTTTGCGGCCGACCCGCACTTTCAATCCCTGTGCCTGGATTTCCCAGGCGTAGGTCGCCGGAGCGACCTCGGCGGCTTCCACAGCCCGCATCGGTGTCCCCTCTCGTTTCCGTCAGTGATGCGCAGCAAGCTGCGTGAAGGTGTTCCGGCGAAGCACGACGAACACGGCCGCGACGACGGCGGCCGCGAGCCAGCCCGGCCAGGTGGCGGCCTCCAGCAGGACCGAGCCCCCGAACGCGATGCTCGGCACCACCAGCGCGCCGAGCCACAGGCCGATCAGGATCGACGCCGCCCAGGCGACGCCGATGAACGTGCCGAGCGCGAGGGTCCCCGTGGTGAACGCGAGACTCGGCAGCAGCCCGAACCCCAGCCGTGCGCCGACCAGCCAGCCCGCGAGCAGCAGCACCGCGAGCACCGGCACCACGACCGCGGTGGTCCGCCGCAGGATCAGCTCCAGCCCGGCGCGCGGGGTGGCCGCGGTGAGCTCGTACGACGGATCCAGCCCGCGTGACCACGCCGCCGCCACCCCGAAGACGGGCAGCACGGGGGAAAGGAGCTGCACGAACGACAGCCCCTCGCGGAGCGACCGGTCGAGGTAGACCGACAGCGCGCCGACCACGAGGACCATCAGCAGCCACGGCACCATCACCGGGGTCGCCCAGCAGTGCAGCCACCGCGCGACCCGGCGCGGCATCGGCTGCGGCACGCGGACGAGGTCCGGCTCCAGCCCGGCCCAGACGGAGTCGAGGAGACCGGCTACCTCCGCGGTGGACGCGCCGGCGAGCCGCGCCCGGCATTGCGCGCACTTCTCCAGGTGCCCTTCGATCGCCCATGCCTCGTCCCCCGGCAGTTCGCGACCGGCGACGTAACCGGCGAGCATCCGGTCGGATACGTGGTTCACGGCTTGACCTCCTTCGGCCAGTCCTGGTTTCACGACAACGCCTCCCGCATCGCGATCCGGGCGCGGCGAGCCCGGGTTTTGACCGTGCCCTCCGGCAGGCCCAGCAGGATCGCGGTCTCCCGGACCGACAATCCGTCGAGCACCATGGCTTGCAGAACCTCGCGCAGCTCCGGCGCGAGACTGCGCAAGGCGTCGCCCACCGGCTCGCCGACCGCGCCGGCCAGCGCCTCCTCCTCGGCAGCCGGCACGGACAACGCCTCCTGTGCCGCGGGAGGCGGATGCGCGTCGTGCGCACGCCGCCGGAAGGCGTCGATGAGCCGTCGCACCGCGATCGTCCACACCCAGCCCACGGCGGAGCCGCCGGCGACGACGCCCGCGAACGAGCCCGCGGCGCGCCACACGGCGAGGTAGGTCTCCTGCATCACCTCCAAGACGATCTGGTCGTCGGAACAGCGGTGCCGCAGGCGAATCGCGAGCCACGGCGACGTGCGGCGATAGAGCTCTTCGAACGCCGCACGGTCACCGCGGGCGGTGCGCCGGAGGAGCTGCTCCTCGTCCGGCTCCCTGGGTGGCTTGTGTCTCACACCCGGCAAGACGCTGCCTCCGCGCTTTCGGTTCTCAGAAATGAGTGATGTGGGTCACATTTATGAAGGCGGGGTGATTCGGGCATTGAGGCAAGCGTGCCCGGGGGACGCGGCGGGTGTGGGTGGATGGGAAGGGAGCTCCGTCGATTGGGTGACGGCGGTGGGTGTGCGGGGCGGGTCAGGCGAAGCCGCGTGGTTAAGGCACGGGACGGAGAAACGGGCGGCGGGCAGCGGGAATCGACGGACGAGGGTGCAGCTGGGGCGGCCAGTGGCGAGGACGGAGGTCGAGCAGGGGCACGGGCAACGAGCGGAGGGCGAGAGCCGTGCCTCGGTTCGGTGCGAACGCACGAGTGCCGACCGCCAGGCGCGATTGCGTCCGGGCGACGGCTGGGTGCGGGCAAATGGGGTAGGCCCGTCAATCGGGTGAGGGTGGCTGGCACGCGGGGCACGCCGTGCAAGACGGCGCGGCTGAGACGCGGGACGGAGAGCGGCCAACGTCCGGCGGGCAGCGAGAGTCGGCGGACGAAAGTGCGACCGTAAGCGGGTCGCGAGAGCGCGAAGCTAAGGCCCCGGCGCGGACGACGAGGACAGAGCACTAATTCAGCGCGAATGCCAGGCGATGCGAAACCGCCTCAAGCCGAAGGCCAGAACTTCCGCCAGCCTTCAGCCTCCAACGTCGCCGGTTCCACCCCGGCCTTCCGCGCCGCCGTCTCCGCCGCCCGGATGTCGCGGGCGAACTGCTTCGCCACCGCTCGCAGTTCGCCCTCCGGATCCAATCCGCCTCGACGCGCGGTCGCCGCGGTTCGGAACAGCTGGGCGGGAACCGAGGAGTCCTGCGGGAACAGGTCCAGCGGGATCCCGGCCCGGCCGCTGCGCTGGCCCAATTTCCCGGCCAGGGCGACGGCGGGCTGGCCGAGAGCAACACCGTCCACAATGGACTTACGCTGCTTCTCGGCCTGTTTCAGCTCTTCCCACTTCAGCTCTTGGTGCTCGGCCGTAGCAATGCGGGCCGCGTCGGCGAAGACGTTGGGGTGGCGGCCTACCAGTTTGTCCACCAGGTCGCCCGCGACGTCGTCGATGGTGAAAGGGGCTCGGCCGTGTTCGGCGGCGACGCGGGCGTGGAACAGGACCTGCAGCAGGACATCGCCCAGCTCCTCGCGCAAGGCCGCGCGGTCGTTGTCCTCGATGGCTTCCAGCAGTTCGTACGTTTCCTCGACCAGGTACTGCCGCAGGGATTCGTGCGTCTGGCGGGCGTCCCATGGACAACCGCCCGGGGAGCGCAGGCGGTCCATGACCTCGACCGCTTCCACGAGCGGCGGCACGGGCGTTTCGATCACCTGCGCGCCGGCGGCGAGCATCGCGGCGGCCGTCGGTTCCGTGCGGGAAGCGGCGAGCAGCACGATGCCCGCGAAGGACTGGCCCACCGGTGGGACGCCAAGCTGCACAGCATCGACGTCTGTCGCGGCGTACACCGCACTGGTGCGAAGCAGGGGCAACGCGGCTGCGGGCAGGCTCGCGCCGTGGACCAGGACTACAGTGCCGGTCACCGCTGCGCCGGAGCACCGCCGTGCAGCGGCACGGCCACGCCCGTGACCTCGGCCGCGCTCGGGGCGAGGTTCATGCCGACCGGGTCCCACACGCCGTAGCGCGGGTTGATTTTGAAGTCCACGCTGCCAACATACGGCTGAAGCATCCGCACGCCGATCGCGCCCAGCTGGGCCGCGGTCGGCTGCTGGACCTGGTCGGTGGCGACCTTCGAATCGGTCGTCCGCTTCCGCACCACGGCGGTGACCCACCAGGTCGGCGCGCTCGCCGGGTTCGGCTGGAACGCGATCGCGGTGTTCGCGGGGACGCCGAACAGCACGGTCGCGGCGTCCTGCGGCGACGCCAGCGCGGGTGCCTGCTGGCCGACGTTGCCCTGCGCGCCGCCGCGGATGTCGGACTGGATCGCGCCCGGATTGGCCGCGTACTCCTCGGCCTTGGCGATGGCCTGGCTGCGCGCGGTCTTCGGATCGATCGACGGGGCCTGGCTCTCCGAGGTCGGCGCGCCGATGCTGGTGAAGTCGAAGTTCACCGACAGCGTCGGCAGGTACTTCAGCGCGATCCGCTGCTGCAAGTACTGATCAGTGACGGCCTCGCGGTGATCGCGCAGCCGCCAGACGAGCTGAGTGACGGCCGCGGACTGGTCCTGCGTGACCGCCTCGGGCACCGGCGACGCGAGCGGATCTTGTTGCATGGCTTCGGTGACGGTGGCCTCGTCGACCGAAATGCCTTCCTTCTGCGCGGCCTTCGCGACGACCTCGTGCAGCAGCGTCTGCCGGACGATCTCGCGCCCGACCAGGTCGAGCTGGTGTCGCGTGGCGAGCTGCCGGGCGTACGGCTGCTCCTGCACGGCGCGGTCGAGCAGCGCCTGAACCTGGTCGATGGTGGTGACCTGACCGTCGACGACCGCGGCGGCGCCCACCTGACTGGGGCCGGTACCGCATCCGGCGAGGAGGAAAGCTCCGGCGAGAACGGCGCCCAGCGCACGGCGGCACCCCATGATCCGCATCACAGGCCATACCCTCTCACATGCCCTCGAAACGCAACACCATCGAGGCATTCAGCGGGCTATTGTCGACATATGGACTCTTGGTTGTCGATCGAAGTCCTCGACGGGGCCTTCGCGGCGAGCGCGTGGCAACGCGCTCACGGCGACCGTCTGACCGAGGCCGCGCTGACCAACGGCGTCGAACAGTGGACGTGGCACGTCCACCACTGGGGCGTGACGCTGGAGATCGAGTTTTCCTCCGAAGAGAAACGAGATCGCTTCCGGAGCCTGCCCGCGGTGACCGCCGCCCTCGACGCGGTGCCGGATCCGGAACGCGGCCTGCTCGTGTATCCGGGTCGCGGCGGCGGTTCGGGAGCCCGGGTGCCGCGGCGTCCCCGGCCGTTGCCGATGACCGGCTGCGGTGCGCTGCCGACGCCGCAGGAGGAAGTGTCGTTGCGGCTCGCCACCGCGCAACCGCCGGGGTTCGAGGTCTGCCCGGCGAACTGAAGCAGGTCATCGGAACGCGGCGAGGTTCTCCGTTGCCCACTGGCGGAAAGTGCGGCCGGGACGTCCGGTGATCCGTTCGACGCTTCGAGCGGACTCGCCGGGCAGTTGCGCCCAATAGTCCAAGATCGCCTCGGCCAACGGCGCGGGCAACTGCTGGACCGCCTCGTGCCGGGTCGGTTCGCGCAGCTCGATCTCCTGGCCGAGCACTTCCGCCAAGATCTTTGCCTGGTCCCGGAAACTGAGCACGTCCGGGCCGCCCAAGCTGATTGTCTCGCCGGCTGATTCGTCGGTGGACAGCGCTAGTTCGGCGACGTCGGCGATGTCCTCGGGGTGGATGACGTCCAGCCGGGCGTCCGGATACGCCTGCTCGACCGGCCTGCTGGCGCGGCCGAAATCGGCCCACCGCAAGGTCATCGTGGCGAACCCGCCGGGGCGCAGAACGGTCGAGGTCAGCGGTGCGGACCGGAGCGCCCGTTCCACCAGCAAGTGGTGGCGCGCCAAGGCGTTGTGCTCGGCGTCGGGCAAGCGACGCAGCAGGCTCGCGCCGATGCCGCCACGAGCGCCGGTGATCAGGATCGTCAAGGGATGCCTCCGCGGGGAATTCGGCTCTGAGAAGCACTTTTCCCGCACCCGCTGATCGAGTCCAACAAAGATTAGTAGTCACATTGATCGAGCAGTGCTACGAATCGGCCATGGAGTTGCGGCAGCTGGAGTGCTTCGTCGCAGTCGCCGAGAAAGCCGGCTTCACCCGTGCCGCGACCCGGCTGCACCTCGTGCAGGCCACGGTGTCGGCGACCATCGCTTCGCTGGAACGAGAGCTGGACGCGCAGTTGTTGCTGCGCACGACCAGGCGCGTCAGCCTCACCGACGCCGGCCTCGCGCTTCTGCCGAAAGCACGCGCCGCGCTCGATGCCGCCCGCGATGCTCGCGACACCGTGCACGCGGTCCGGGGCGGGCTGCGCGGCACGCTGCGCATCGGGACCATGAGTTCCCTCGGGCTGATCGACTTGCCCGCGTTGCTGGGCGGCTTCCACCGCGAGCACCCTCGCGTGTCGATTCAGCTGGCCACCGCGTCGTCCGAAGGCGGGTCTCCCGGCCTGGTCGCGGCGGTCGCCGACGGACGGCTCGACCTCGCCTTCGTCTCGATCCCCAGGCACCCGCCGGCGACTGTGCGGCTGCGGACACTGACGTCCACGCCGCTGGATCTCGTGGTTCCCCGCGACCATCCGCTCGGCCGCCGAAACGACGTGGCGCTAGCGGAACTGGCCGACGAAGCGTTCGTCGATTTCCCGCTCGGCTACGGAAATCGCGCCGTGACCGATCGCGCGTTCGCCGCCGCCGGGGTACGACGGCACCTCGCCATCGAGATCAACAACCTCACGCGGGCACCGATTTCGTCCGGCAGGGGCTCGGCGTGGCACTGCTGCCCCGCGCGATCCTCCCGGCCGACGACTACCTCGTCGCACTGCCGATCGCCGACGCCGACCTGGACTGGCCCATCGCCCTGGCCACCCCGGCGGGACGCACCCCCGGGGCTGCCGCCAAGGCGTTCACCAAACTGGTGACGGAAGAGCGCTCACACCGCCGCCGGGGTCTTCGTCAGATGGGCCAGCAACTTCGTGCACCAGTCGAGCAGCTCCTGGTCCCGCAGCACCGGCGCGCCCATCCGGCCGCCCGCCGGGCCTTCGGTCGGTTTCGGCACCGACACCGTGTTGGTGATCGCCTTGTACATCGCCTTGGGATACAAGCGTTTCAGCCGCACCAGCTGCGAGTCCATCAACGGCAGCGGCGCGAACCGGATCGTGTTGCCCTGCACCGCGACCTCGGTGACGCCGGCAGCCCGGCAGGTGTGCCGGAACGCCGCGACCGCGAGCAGCCGCGTGACCGGGGCGGGCGGCTGGCCGTAGCGGTCGACCAGTTCCTCGCGCACCGCGTCGAGCGCCGCGGTGTCCGGGGCCGACGCGATCTTGCGGTACGCCTCCAGCCGCAGCCGTTCGCCGGGGACGTAGTCGTGCGGGATGTGCGCGTCCACCGGCAGGTCGACGCGGACTTCGGCCAATTCCTCGTCCTCCGCCGGCTCCGCGCCCGCGTGCCGCCGGAACGCCTCGACCGCTTCGCCGACGAGCCGGACGTACAGGTCGAACCCGACGCCCGCGATGTGCCCGGACTGTTCCGCGCCGAGGATGTTGCCCGCGCCGCGGATCTCCAGGTCCTTCATCGCGACCGCCATGCCCGCGCCGAGTTCGGTGTTCTGCGCGATGGTGGCGAGCCGGTCGTGCGCGGTTTCGGTGAGCGGCGCTTCCGGCGGATACAGGAAGTACGCGTACCCGCGCTCGCGGCCACGCCCGACCCGGCCGCGCAACTGGTGCAGCTGAGCGAGGCCCAGCATGTCGCCGCGCTCGACGATCAGCGTGTTGGCGTTGGAGATGTCCAGACCGGTCTCGACGATCGTGGTGCAGACGAGGACGTCGTACTCGTTCTCCCAGAAACCCTGGATGATCTTTTCGAGCTTGTCCTCGTTCATCTGCCCGTGCGCGGTGACGACGCGCGCCTCCGGCACCATCTCGCGGATCCGCTTCGCGGCCTTCTCGATCGACGACACCCGGTTGTGCACGTAGAACACCTGGCCGTCGCGCAGCAGCTCGCGCCGGACCGCGGCGCCGACCTGCTTGTCGTCGTACGCGCCGACATAAGTCAGGATCGGGTGCCGGTCTTCCGGCGGGGTGAGGATGGTCGACATCTCGCGGATGCCCGCCAGCGACATCTCCAGCGTGCGCGGAATCGGCGTCGCCGACATGGTGAGCACGTCGACGTGCGTGCGCAGCGCCTTGATGTGTTCCTTGTGCTCCACGCCGAAGCGCTGTTCCTCGTCGACGATCACGAGGCCGAGGTCTTTGTAGCGGATGCCGGTCTGCAGCAGCCGGTGCGTGCCGATGACGATGTCGACCTCGCCGTCGGCGAGCTGTTCGAGGATCCGGTCCGATTCGGCCTTGTGCGTGAACCGCGAAAGGCCCTTGATGGTGACCGGGAACGACCGCATGCGCTCGGTGAACGTGTTCAGGTGCTGCTGCGCGAGCAGCGTGGTGGGCACGAGCACGGCCACCTGTTTGCCGTCCTGCACCGCCTTGAACGCCGCGCGCACCGCGATCTCGGTCTTGCCGTAGCCGACGTCGCCGCAGATCACGCGGTCCATCGGGACCCCGCGCTCCATGTCCGACTTGACCTCGTCGATGGCCGCGAGCTGGTCGTTGGTCTCGGTGAACGGGAAGGCGTCCTCCAGCTCGGACTGCCACGGCGTGTCCTGGCCGAACGCGTGGCCGGGCGCGGCCTGGCGGGCGGCGTAGAGCTGCACCAGTTCGGCGGCGATCTCCTTGACCGCTTTTTTGGCGCGCGCCTTGGTGTTCTTCCAGTCCGAGCCGCCGAGCTTGTTGAGCGTGGGCAGTTCGCCGCCGACGTAGCGGGACACCTCGTCGAGCTGGTCGGTGGGCACGAACAGCCGGTCGCCGGGCTGGCCGCGCTTGGACGACGCGTACTCCAGCAGCAGGTACTCGCGGGTCGCTCCGGCGACCGTGCGCTGCACCATTTCCACGAACCGGCCGATGCCGTGCTGGTCGTGCACCACGTAGTCGCCCGCCTTGAGCGCGAGCGGGTCGACCGCGCCGCGGCGGCGCGACGGCATCTTCGCGTTCAAGTCCTTTGTGGACGATCCAGCGGTGGCGCCTCGGCCGGTCAGATCCGCCTCGGACAGCACCACGAGCGCGCGCTCCGGCGAGACGAAGCCCTCCGCGAGCCCGCCGCAGGTGACCGTGACGACCCCGGCGGGCGGTACGTCGGCAAGCACTTCGGCGTGCTTCGCCGGGACCTCGGCCGCGATCAACTGCTCGACCGCGCGGCTGGCGGTGCCCTGCCCGGCGACGACGAGCACGCCGGTTCCGCCGGACGCGAGGTGCGCGCGCAAGTCGGTCATCGCGCGTTCCAGCTCGCCCCGGTAGGCGGGCGCCGGCTCGATGCCGACGCGGTAGACGTCCGGGTCTTCGCTGGTCAGCTGGGTGAGCGTCCACCACGGGCGCTTGGTCTCCTGCGCGTGCGCGGCGATCTCGGACAGCTCGCGATACGCCGACGCACCGAGGTCGATCGGGGCCTGTCCGCCCGCCGCGGCGGTGGTCCAGGAGGCTTCGAGGAACTCCTGCCCGGTGCGGACGAGGTCGGCCGCGCGGGCGCGGATCTTCTCCGGATCGGCCAGCAGCACGTGACTGCCCTGGGGCATCGCATCGGTGAGCAGAGCCAGCTCGCCCTCGCAGAGCACCGGGATGAGCGCCTCCATGCCCTCGACCGGGATCCCGCCGGACAGCTTGGTCAGCATTTCGGCCAGGTGCGCGTCGGCCTCGTACGTGGTGGCCAGCTCGGCCGCGCGCGCCTTGACGTCCTGCGTGAGCAGCAGCTCACGGCACGGCGGCGCGGTGACCCGCTGGATCTCGCCGGGCAGCGACCGCTGGTCGGCCACCGCGAACGCGCGGATCTCGCTGACCTCGTCGCCCCAGAACTCGACGCGGACCGGATGCTGCGCGGTGGGCCCGAACAGGTCGAGGATGCCGCCGCGGACCGCGAACTCGCCGCGTTTCTCGACCATGTCCACGCGCGTGTAAGCCAGCTCGACAAGCCGTTCGAGCAGGTCCTCGAAGCTCTGCTCCTCGCCGACGACCAGGTCGATCGGCGCGAGCGAGCCGAGCCCGGGAGCCATCGGCTGGATGAGGCTGCGCACGGTCGAGACCACGACCCGCAGTTCGTCGTCGCCGGTGTGCAGGCGGTGCAGCACTTCCAGCCGCCGCCCGACCGTGTCCGCTCGCGGCGAAAGGCGCTCGTGCGGCAGCGTCTCCCAGGACGGGAAGTCGGCCACTCGATCGGGGCCGAGCAGCGCGCTGAGCGAAGCGGTCAGCTCGTCGGCTTCGCGCCCGGTGGCGGTGACGGCCAGCACCGGACGGCCCGCGCCGCCGCGCTCGGGGTCTTCGGCCAGCGCGGCGGCCACGAGCTGCCGTACGGCGACAGCGCCTTGCAGTTCGAGCAGCGGGGCGCCGGCGCGCTCGACAACGCCGCGCAGCGCCGGGTCGGGAAGGATGGCTTGGAGGAGTCCGGACAGTACAGCGTCGGTCACCGTCCCAGACTACGTCGCGGCACCGACAGGTTTCCGCTCCCCGGCGATCACCTCCGCCAACAGGGGCAGCTGCCGCTCGACCGCGCCGGGTTCCAGCGAGCCGACGCGCAGCAGGACGTGCTCCGCTCCGGCCTCGGCGTAGCGGCGCACGGTCGCCGCGACTTCCGAGATCGGGCCGGTCACGGTCGCCTGGATGGTGCTGATCTGCGCCAACGACCGCTGATAAGTCGCCTGCGCGTAGTCCTCCAGGACGCGCTGGCCGCGCCGCGGATCGGGGTCGACGTAGACGGTCAGGAACAGCGACGGGGTGACAGCGCGGTCAGTGGCGGCGCGGATCGTCGCGACGCCGGACGCGTAATCCGCAGGGTCCGGCGGGTACGGGAGCCAGCCGTCGTAACGCAGAGCGGTGCGGCGTAGCGCGGCTGGCGTCGCGCCGCCCAGCCAGATCGGCGGACCGCCGGGGCGTGCGGGCCGGACCGCCGACGGCAGCCAGTCGTAGTGCAGTACTTTGCCGTGGAACGAGCGCGGCTGGCCGGTCCACAGCTCGCGCCAGAGCGTGACGACGTCGTCCAGATGCGAGAACCGCGTTCGGAAATCGACCCCGGCCAGGTCGAATTCCCGCTCGCTGAAGCCGGGGAAACCCGCGCCGACGCCGACCGCGAGCCGTCCTTCGGAGATCAGGTCGACTGAGGCGAGCGTCATCGCGGTCTGCACCGGGTTGCGGTGCGCGGGCAGCAGCACGGCGGTTCCGACGGTGACGCGTTCGGTCGCCTGCGCGACTGCGGTGAGCAGGGTGAGCGGTTCGATCCGCGGCCGGGAAAGCGAGTCACCGGCCCAGATCGACGCGAAGCCGAGCCGTTCGGCTTCGCGAGCTGCTGCGACGAGGGCACGCGGGGTGCCGCCTGCTTCGAGCTGTGCCTGTCCGGCAGGAAGAAGGAGTCCGAATTCCACGCCGTCGACGATCCAGCGCGGCACGGCGTCCCGGCAATTCCCTCCGGGGAATGGCCGGGCAGCGGAGAACTCGGCAAGAATCGTGCAGGTGCCCCCTTTCGCCGACGCTTTGCGCGACGCCCGTTCCCGCCGCCGGCTCAGCCAGCTCGACCTCGCGCTGAAAGCCGGAACGACGCAACGCCATGTCAGCTTCATGGAACGCGGCCGTTCGCTGCCCGGCCGCGGCATGGTGGTGCGCGTCGCCGAGGCGCTCGGGCTGCCGCTGCGCGAGCGCAACGCCCTGCTGCTGACCGCCGGATACGCGCCGGTCTACCCCGAAACGCGGATGGACGACCCCGCGTTGACGCCGGTGCTGGAGTCGCTGCGCGCGCTGCTCGCCGGGCACGAGCCGTACCCGGCGCTGGTCGTGAATCGCTACGGCGATCTCGTCGCCGCGAACGACGGCTTCGATCTGCTCACCGAGGGCGTCGCGGCGGAACTGCTCGAACCGCCGATCAACGTGCTGCGGCTGGCGTTGCACCCGCGCGGGATGGCGCCGCGGATCCAGAACTTCGCCGATTGGGCGCAGCACGTGCTCGAACGCCCTCGCCGCGGTCTGGCGCACGGGCCTGATCCACGGCATCAGGCGTTGCTGGACGAACTCACCGGCTACCTGCCGTCGCCTGGCGAACCGTCGGGTGACCACCTCGGTTTCGCCGTGCCGCTGCAGCTGTCCAGCTCGGCGGGCGAACTGCGGCTGCTCACCGCGATCACGCAGTTCGCCACTGCGGTCGACGTGACCATCGCTGAGCTGAGTCTCGAGACCTTCCTGCCCGCCGACGCTTCGACTGCGGAACTGCTCAAGGCGCAACCCAGCCGGTGACCTGACCCATCGTCAGCTCCACGCCCGCCCACAACACCGCCGCGCACAGGCTTCCGATGAAGAAGCGTCGGTACGACAGTCCAGCAGAACCGGCGACGCGCGGCACGAGAGTGCGTACGCCTGCGAGGCACCGCCCTAGGACCACTGCTGGCACGCCGTAACGCGCGACAGTCGCTTCGGCCTTGTCCCACTTCGCTTCGCCGATCCGCTGCCCTACGCGGGACCGACGCAGCTTCGGTCCCCACAGTCGTCCTTCCCAGTACGCAAGCTGATCCCCCGCGAACGCCGCCGCGACGCAGACTGCGAGCGCAGGCCACAGCTGCAAAGTCCCGCGCTGCACAAGGAAACCCATGAGCAGCAAGGTGGACAGCGTCGGCAGCACGATGCCGGGCAACAACGCTGTCTCGGCCATGATCACCAGCGCGCAGATCAGGTAGACGAGCGGCGCGGGAGCGTCAAGAAGCGGCTGAAGCAGGCTGTCCATACCGGTCCAGTCCCGACCGCACCGGCAAAGCCGCGCGGTACACGTACGCCGGCGGGAGGTTCCGCCAAACCACACTGGTGCGTTCGACGACCGCGAAGCGGCTTCGCAACAACCGTGCGAACCGACGCGCTGGCGGGGTCCAAGCGGTGTGCGCGTACGCGAAGGTGGTGAAGCGGCCTTGCGGGGAAAGCACCTCGCAGACGGAGTTCAGTACCGCAGCCTGGGGCGCGGCATGCATCGCTGTCCAAGGCAGACCGGAGACGACGACGTCGACCGGCATCGTCACGTACGCAGCGACGTGTTCCGCAGAGCCCTCCGCAAGGTGTATCGATGGGAAGCGCTCGCGTAGCTCTTGCACGAGGTGCGCGTTGATTTCCACCGCGGTGAAGTGTGCGTCGCGCTGAAGCACGCGAAGCAGCACTTCGGTGAATACGCCCGTTCCTGGCCCCAGCTCCACGACGCTGTGCGCGCTCTCGACGCCCAGCCCTGCCGTCATCACTCCGGCCAGCCGCGACGAGCTGGCGGCGATCGCGCCGGTCCGCATCGGGTGGCGGAAGAACTCCCTGGTAATCGACATGTTTTCGACGGTAGGAAACGCCTCGGTCGTCGCGGATCGGCTCGGTCGGCGGGAAAAGTCGTCCGCTCGGAGGACCACGGCCATCCTCCGGAACGACGCGCGCGACGACGACCGCGCGTTACGTTCGTTTCGTGCGGAGACTGGTCATGTGGGGGCGCAGGCAGCGGTGGCTGCTGGACTTGCCGCTGTACGCCGTCTTCATCGCCTTCGGACCCAACATCGCGGATCAGCAGACCTGGCTGCTGCGCATGGTTTCAATGCTGTTTCTGCTCCCGCTGTTGGTGCGTCGCCGCTACCCGCGCACAGTCGCGCTCCTGATCCTCATCGGAGTAGCGCTCGTCTATACGAACGAAATATGGGCGTATGACCGTGGCCGTAGCGACCTCGCGATGGCGGTGGTCCTGTACACGCTCGTCAAAGCCGGTGACAGATGGTTCATCGGCTTCGCGGTAGCTATCGCCGGCCTAGACACCTTCTGGGGATTCACCTGGGGCACCAACACTCTGAACCCGGCGCTCACCATCTTCGGCACACTGCCGCTGTACCTGGCGGCCTGGGCGCTCGGCGCGTTCTTCCGTACGAAGGAACAACTCGCCGAAGAAGAACGACTGAGAGCTGAGCTGGCAGCGTCCGAGGAACAAGCCCGCAGTCGCGCTTCAGTCGCCGAAGAGCGCACAAGGATCGCGCGCGAGCTTCACGACGTACTCGCGCACAGCATGAGCGTGATCGTCCTGAACGCCGAAGGAGCGAAGCTCGCGCGCCATCACGACCCGGACGCTGTCGACCGTACGCTCGACACCATCAGCAAAACCGGCCGTTCCGCCCTCGCCGAGCTTCGGCGGCTGCTGGAGGTGATGCACGCCGGCGAACCCGCGCGCGCACCGCAGCCGACGCTCGACCAGTTGCGCACGCTCGTCGCGCAGTCCGGCCGCGAAGTCACCCTCGAAGTCAACGGCGACATCGCCGACCTGCCCGCCGGTGTCGCGCTTCAGGCGTACCGCATCGTCCAGGAGGCCCTGACCAACATGCTCAAACACGCGCCGCCCGACGCGACCGGCCGCGTCCGGGTCACCTTCGCCGGCCCGGAAATCCACGTCGAGGTCACCAACTCCGGCGGACGGCAGCCGGTCGCGGCGGGGCTGCCCGGATCCGGGCGCGGGCTCACCGGCATGGCCCAGCGCGTCGCGATGTACCACGGCAAGCTCGAAACCGGCGCGCTCCCGGACGGCGGTTACCGCGTCTCGGCGACACTGCGGACGGACGCCGCATGACGTCCGTGCTGATCTGCGACGACCAGGAACTGGTACGCGTCGGGCTGCGGATGATCGTGGACAGCCAGCCTGATCTGGAGGTGGTCGCCGAGGCGAGCGACGGCGCGGAAGCCGTCGAACTCGCCCGCGCGCGGCGGCCGGACCTGGTGCTGATGGACGTCCGGATGCCGGTGCTCGACGGCGTCGCGGCGACCGCGCAGATCTGCGCAGAACTGCCGGACACCTCGGTGCTGGTGATCACGACGTTCGACCTCGACGAGTACGCCTACTCCGCGCTCCGTGCCGGGGCCAGCGGATTCCTGGTCAAGGACGCGCCGTCGGACGAAATGCTGGTGGCGATCCGCGGTGTGCTGCGCGGCGACGCGATGGTGTCGCCGTCGGTCACGAAACGCCTGCTAGACCGCTATCTCAGCGCACACCGGACGCCGCTGGACGAGCAGAAACTGGAGACGCTGACCGAACGCGAGAAGGACGTGCTCGGCCTGATCGCCCGCGGATTGTCGAACACCGAGATCGCCGGGACGCTGTTCATCGGCGAGACGACGGTGAAGACGCACGTCGGACGGTTGCTGAACAAGCTCGGACTGCGGGATCGGGTGCACGCGGTCGTGTTCGCGTATGAATCCGGATTGGTACGTCCAGGCGGCTGAACCGGGGCATGCTGGACCCATGCGTCTCGTCCCGTTGCTCGCCTCTCTCCTGCTGCTCGCCGCCTGCTCGGCCGCGCCAGCGAGCGCCCCTGCCCCAGCGAAGCCGGAGTCAGGCCGGTTCGCCGTGCAGGAGGTCGCCGACGGCCTCGAACACGGCTGGGACGTCGCTTTCCTTCCCGACGGTTCACTGCTCGTGCCGCAGCGCCCCGGCAAGCTCGCGCTGATCCGCGACGGCCGGAAGACCGACGTGCGCGCCGATTTCTCCGACGTCCTCGTGCAGGGCGAAGGCGGTCTGATGGGCCTGGTCCTGGCGGCGGATTTCGCGACCTCGCGCGAGTTCACCACCTGCCAGACGCACCAGGAAAACGGGCGCGCGGTGGACGTCCGGCTCGTCACCTGGCGGCTCGCCGACGACGGCGCGAGCGCGGCCAAGGTGCGCGACCTGCTGACCGGCCTGCCGGTCAACCCGAGCGGACGGCATTCCGGCTGCCGCCCGACGCTCGCCCCCGACGGCGCACTGCTCGTCGGCACCGGCGACACCGCTCGGTCCACGGTGGCGCAGGACCGGCACAGCCTCGGCGGCAAGGTGCTGCGGATCGACGCGAAGACCGGGGAACCGTTGCCGGGCAACCCTTTCCTGGCGTCCACCGATCCGAACGAACGCCGGATCTACACCTACGGCCACCGGAACGTGCAGGGCGTCGCGATCCGGCCGGGCACCGGGCAGGTGGTCACTTCCGAGCATGGACCGGCGTTCGACGACGAGGTGAATCTCCTGCGGCCAGGCGGGAATTACGGCTGGGATCCGTCGAAGGGCGGCACCGATTCCAGCTACGACGAGAGCGTGCCGATGACCGACAGCACCCGGTTCCCGGACGCGGTTCGTCCACTGTGGACCAGCGGCCAGATCACCGAAGCGACCAGCGGCGACGCATTCCTCACCGGCAAGCAGTGGGGCGCGAACGAAGGCGCGCTGGTCGTCGTGGCACTGAAGGGACAGAAACTCCTGCTGCTGCACCTGGACGCCGCGGCGAAAGTCACCGGAGTCACGCTGCCCGCGGAATTCAACGACAAATTCGGCCGGTTGCGAGCCGCCCGAAGCGGACCGGACGGCTCGCTGTATGTGACGACTTCCAACGGCAGCAACGACAAAGTCCTGCGCGTGACGCCTGGCTGAGATCAGCCGACGTACGCGCCGCCGTTCACGTGCACGACCTGGCCGGTGACGTGTCCGGCCTCCGGGGAAGCCAGGAAACGCACCACCTCGGCGACGTCCTCCGGCTTGCCCGCGCGTTTGGTCATCGTGTTCTCGACCAGCCGCTCCTGGCGTTCGGCGGAGAGTTTGCCGCGGAAGAATTCGGTGTCCACGATCAGCCCCGGCGCGACGATATTCGCGGTGATCCCCCACTGACCGAATTGGCGCGCGGTTTCGGTATTCCACACCTCCACCGCCGCTTTCGCCCAGCCGTACGACTCCGCGCCGGTGTGCCCGGCGATCGAGCCGATGGTGACAACGCGGCCGTTGTCGGCCAGTCGCTCCCCCAGCGCCGACGTCACGAACGCGGCGGAGAACAGATTCGCCCGGATGTTGGCCGTCCAGGCAGCGTCGAGCGCTTTCAGCCCCCGACCGTCGGAGCGCAGGAAATCCGTGTTGCCGCCAGCATTGTTCACCAGCACGTCGACCCGTTCCGGCAACTGCTCGCACGCCGCCTCGACCGCCTCGGGATCGCTCGCGTCGAAGCTCACCGCACGCGCGCCGAGCAGCGTCGCCGCCTCGGTGAGCACGTCCTCGCGCCGTCCGGTGATCGTGACCCGATCGCCGTCCCGGACAAACGCCGCGGCGATCGCGTATCCGATTCCGGTGCTGCCCCCGGTCACTACTACGTCCCGATTCATCCCCACGTCCTTTATTGCTAAAGTACCTCTTGTGGACGACGGTACCGGCGGCGGGGAAAACCCGTCAAGCGACGAGGTGGACGAGATTCAGCGGGCGTGGCTGCGAGAGCGGCCGGGCACGCCGGTGTCGTCCATCGGCGTGATCACGCGCATCTGGCACATCGCGAAACTGCTGGAAGAAGACCGGCGCGCCACCATGCTGGAGCTCGGAATGGACGCCTCCACTCGCACGCTGCTCAGCACGCTGCGCCGCGCCGGGCCGCCGTACCGGCTCAGCGCGGGCGAACTCGCGAAACGCTGCCGGGTCAGCCCCGGCGCGATCTCCCAGCAGACCGCCCGCGCCGAACGCGACGGCCACGTCCGCCGGATGAAGTCCACTTCGGACCGTCGCGGGGTGTACGTCGAGCTGACCGAAGCCGGGCACGAGCTGATCGAGCGAACCGTCGGAGATCTGCTGGAGCACGAGGAAACCTTGGTGTCCGCGCTGTCCCCGGCGCAGCGCGAGCAGCTGGCCGATCTCCTGCGCATCCTGCTCTCGGACCTGGACCAGCGAGCGCGAAGGTAAAGTGGCGGACATGCCCACCATCGACAAAGTCGCCTGGCTGCACGTGGTCGACGGCAAGCTGCTCGCCGCGCGTTCCGCGGGCAAGGACACCTGGTACCTGCCCGGCGGGAAACGCGAGGAGGGCGAGTCGGACGTCGAGACGCTCGTCCGGGAGATCGCCGAGGAACTGAGCGTGACGCTGGATCCGGCGTCCGCGCGGCTGGTCGGGGCCTGGGAAGCGCAGGCGCACGGCAAAGCGGACGGCGTCGTGGTGCGAATGACTTGTTACGCCGCGGATTACACCGGCGAGCTGAAGCCGAGCAGCGAGATCGAGTCGTTCGGCTGGCTCGTCCACGCCGACCGAGACCGGGTGTCGGCGACGGTCCAGCTGATCCTCGACGACCTGTACGCACAAGGAAAACTGGTCTGATGCTGCGACTCGGGACAACGGTGCTCGGAGTCGCCGACGTCGAACGCGCGATGCGGTTCTGGTCCGAAGCGCTCGGGCTCGTCGAGAACCCGGAATGGGCGAGTGAGACATGGCGGACCCTGGCGGCGCGCACGCACTCGGACTCGGCGCACAACGGGTCGGCTCGGAGCATTACCCGCCCGAGCCGGATTTCGTGGTCCTCGCCGACCCGGACGACAACCTGTTCTGCGCAGTGGATCTGAGCAACGCGCCGTCCGGCGGATAAGGGTTCAGCCGAGCAGCCGGGGCTTGTTTTCCAGGTGCGACAAGCCATTCCAGGCAAGATTCACCAAATGCGCGGCGACCTCGTCACGCTTCGGTTTGCGCGCGTCCAGCCACCACTGCCCAGTGAGCGCGACCATGCCGACGAGCGCCTGCGCGTAGAGCGCGGACAGCTTCTCCTCATACCCGCGCGCGGCGAACTGCTGCGCGAGGATGTGCTCGACCTGGCTGGCGATGTCGTTGAGGACAGTCGAAAAGGTGCCGGTGGAACTAGCGACCGGGGAATCGCGGACGAGGATGCGGAAACCGTCGTGGGAATCCTCGACGTAGCTCAGCAACGCGACAGCGGCCTGCTCCAGCATCACCCGCGGATGTCCGCCGTGGAGCGTCGAGATCATCCGGTCGAGCAGCAGCTGCGTCTCCCGGTCGACGACGACGGCGTAAATGCCTTCCTTGCCACCGAAGTGCTCGTAGACGACCGGCTTGGACACGTTCGCCCGTGCGGCGATCTCCTCGACCGAAGTGCCGTCGAAACCCTTCTCCGCGAACAACGCACGCGCCACGTTGAGCAGCTGCTGCCTGCGCTCGGTGCCCGTCATGCGCACCCGGGCGACCGGTGCGGCCGGCCGCGCGCCGGTGACCGCTGCTTCTCGCTTCGCCCGTCGTCTCCCCGCCATTCGCAGCAGGGTAGCGGGCTTGGCTCCGGCGGGCTTCGGGGAGCCGCTCGTCGTCCTGGGCCCGGACATGAACAAACCCCGCCGAGCGACGGGGTTCGTCCGAGAGAGGGAGCCGGGAAACTCAGCCCGGCAAAGGGAAACCTACTTGCTCTCGGCCGCGATCCGGGCCAGCCGCTGCGGGGTCGGCCACCGGACGTCGTGCACCCAGCCGAACTTCTCGAAGATCCAGATCAGCCGCGCCGACATGTCGATCTGGCCGCGCTTGACTCCGTGCCGGGCCGAGGTCGGGTCCGCGTGGTGCAGGTTGTGCCACGACTCGCCGAAGGAGAAGATCGCCAGCGGCCAGAAGTTCGCCGACCGGTCGCGGGCGGCGAACGGGCGCTCGCCGATCATGTGGCAGATCGAGTTGACCGACCAGGTCACGTGGTGCAGCACGCACACGCGGACCAGGCCCGCCCAGAAGAACGCGGTCACCGCGCCCCACAGCGACCACGAGATCAGCCCGCCCAGCAGCGCCGGCCCGAACAGGCTCACCAGCGACCACAGCCAGAACAGGTCGTCGACCTTGCGGATGGCCGGGTCCTTCACCAGATCCGGCGCGAACCGCGCCTGGTTGCTCTGGTCGCGCTCGAACAGCCAGCCCATGTGCGCGTGCCAGAAACCCTTGGCGATGGCCAGCGGCGAGGTGCCGTACGCCCACGGCGAGTGCGGGTCGCCGTCGCGGTCGGAGAACGCGTGGTGGCGCCGGTGGTCGGCCACCCAGGTGATCACCGGTCCCTGCAACGCGATGCTGCCCGCGATCGCCATCACGACGCGCAGCCACGGCTTGGCCTTGAACGAACCGTGGGTGAAGTAGCGGTGGTAGGCGACGGTGATGCCCAGCCCGCTGATCCCGTAGAACACGACGAACAGCGCGACGTCCGTCCAGGTCAGGCCCCAGCCCCAGGCGAACGGAACCGCGACCAGCAGCGCCACGATCGGCAGCAGCACCCCGAAGTACACCGACAGCTGAACGCCGATCCCGCGCTGTCCGTCGATGATCGGCTTGGGGCCCTTCGGCGGGTCGCCCGCTGACTGAGAACGATCGAGGGTGGCCGTCATGCGCTCACTTCTTTCCTCTCACAACCCCTTGCGAAGGGTGCCCTTACCTACGGTGTCGTAAGTTACGGTACAGGAGGTTTCCGGCGCTGTGGAGGCCCGAAAAGTCCGATTGCCCGGTGCCCGGGACGGCCCTGTGGCGCACGCCTCCCCCTCCTGGCGCCCCCGTCCTCGATCATCGCTATCCTGACCAGGACCGATCCGCCGTAGTGTAATCGGCAGCACTTCAGATTTTGGTTCTGACAGTTCAGGTTCGAATCCTGGCGGCGGAGCTGCACATCCGGCGAGGGCGATGGGAGTGGGGGCGGCTGAGCGAGGAACCGAGCGACCCCGCGGGCGCCCGTCGCCCGACCCTGGTCGAGATGTCGGACGCGTGGCTGGTCGGGCGCGCGCGGGAACTCATCGCGGCCGTTCAGCGCCAGGAGCACGAAAACCAGCTCGAGATCGTCAAGATCATGGACGAGCTGCTCGAGGAGACCCTGCGCCGGGGAGAACCCACGCTCGTCGCCCAGCTGCTGCGCGCCTCCGCCTTCTCCCGGCTCGTCACCCGCGGCCTCGCCGCCGAGGCCGAACCCCGGCTCGACGAGATGCTCGCGCACACCCGCCGGCACGGTCTGTCGCTGCTTCGCGCGGACGCGCACGCGCTGCGCGGGCGCCGGCTCGTGCTCGCCGCGCAGGAAGACGCCGCGCTCACCGAGATCGCCCGCGCGCTCGCGATCCTCGACGACTCCACGATTCCGGACCGCCAGGTCGGCGTCCGCAACTGGAACCGCATGCAGTCGATGGCGCTCATCGACTGCTGGATAGTGCTCAACCAGCTCGGCGTCTACGAGGCCGCCGAAGAGGTGATCGGCCGCGCGCACCAAGCGATCCGGGAAAGCGCGAGCCCCCACGAGATCACCCTGCAGCTGATGAACCGGGTCAAGATGCTGCTCGGCTGGGGCCTGCGGCTCGAGCGGATCGAGCAGTACGACGAATCGGCGGAGAAGTTCCGCACCGCCGCGTCGATGGCGGTGGCCGCGGAGGGCCCGTTCGCCGAATCGCTGTTCCCGCGCAAGATCGGCGTGTCCGCGGTCGACCAGGTCGGCGTGCTGGCCGCGGCGCTCGCGCTGCACGACCCGTCCGCCGAGCACGTCGAACGGTTGCAGGGCATGCATCTCGGCCACCACTACCCGCACGAGCAGGAGCTGGTCGCGATCGCGCTGGCCCGCTGCCTCGACCAGGCCGGCCGCCGCGGCGACGCGCTGAAGGTGCTGCACGAGGCCCGCGACGTGCTGGCCGAGGACGTCTCGCAGCCGTCGATGCGGCTCACCCTCTCCCGCGAACTCGCCAGGCTCGATCCGGAAGCGGCGAGCCAGTCGCTGATCGACTACGCGACCGCGCTGGAAACGGAAATGTGGGCGCTGCGCGAATCGCAGATCGCCACGCTGAACGCGCGCCGCGAGCATGAACGGCTGTCCGCCGAGCACGGCGCGATCACCCAGCAGGCACTGCAGGATCCGCTCACCGGCCTGCCGAACCGGCGCGCGCTCGACGAACGGCTGCGCTCGCTGGCGTCGTCGGCGGACGCGCAGCCGCTCGCGGTCGCGCTGGTCGACCTCGACGGGTTCAAGGGCGTCAACGACAAGCAGTCGCACGCCGAGGGCGACAACGTTTTGCGTGTTGTCGCAAGCACTCTGCGCGACGCTCTGCGCGGAGACGACGTGGTGGCTCGCTACGGCGGCGACGAGTTCATCGTGCTGCTGCCCGGCGCACCGGCGTCGGCGGCGAAGATGGCGCTCGGCCGCGCGGCCAAGTCCGTCGCGACGCTGCCGCATCACCTCTCGCACGGTGTGACGTTGTCGATCGGCTTGGTGTCACTCCGTCCGCAGGAGCGTGCCGAGCAGGTGCTCGCGCGCGCAGACGCGGCGATGTACGAAGCGAAACGCGGCGGTGGCAACCAGGTGGCGTCGGCCAACTCGATGGCGGGCGACGGCATGGGCGGCTGGCCTGGGGAAACGGCTCCGACCGACCCCGCGTGGAGCGCTGGGGACCCCACGTAGGATCGTTGGTGCTCGTCAACGCACCGGTGAATCGTTGGGAGACTCGTGAGCGGCCCGCTGAGCACGCTGATCCTCGCTGCGGGTGAGGGCACCCGCATGCGTTCCTCCACTCCTAAGGTGTTGCACCCGATCGCCGGAAGGCCGCTGGTGGAACACGCTGTGCGCGCCGCCGCCGGCCTCGCGCCGCAGCATCTGGTGGTCGTGATCGGACACGGCCGCGACGCCGTGCGCGCCGAACTCGACCGGGTCGGCGAGGCGCTGGGCCGCGAGGTCGCCACCGCCGTGCAGGAAGAGCAGAAAGGCACCGGGCACGCCGTTTCGTGCGCGCTGGCCGAACTGCCGGAAGGACTCACCGGCACCGTGGTCGTCAGCTACGGCGACGTTCCGCTGCTGGACACCGAAACCCTGGAAGCGCTGCGGGCCGAGCACGCCAAGGCGGGCAACGCGGTCACCGTGCTCACCGCCGAGGTCGCCGACCCGACCGGCTACGGCCGGATCGTCCGCGGCGCCGACGGCTCGGTCAGCGCGATCGTCGAGCACAAGGACGCGACGCCGGACCAGCGGGCGATCACCGAAATCAACTCCGGCGTCTACGCCTTCGACGCGGCCGTGCTGATCGACGGCCTGTCGCGGCTGTCGACGGACAACGCGCAGGGTGAGCTTTACCTCACCGACGTCCTCGGCATCGCGCGCGAGGACGGCAAGGGCGTCGGCGCGCTGGTGGTCGACGACCCGTGGGTCACCGAGGGCGTGAACGACCGCGTGCAGCTTTCGGTGCTCGGAGCCGAGTACAACCGCCGCATCGTGCGCCGCTGGCAGCGCGAAGGCGTCACGGTCACGGACCCGAACACCACCTGGATCGAGGCGGACGTCACGCTCTCGCGCGACGTGCTGATCGAGCCGAACACCCAGCTCAAGGGCCGCTGCTCGGTCGGCGAGGGCTCCGTTGTGGGCCCGGACACCACGCTGACCGACGTACAGATCGGCGCGGGCGCTTCGGTCGTCCGCGTGCATGGCTCCGGCTCTGAGCTGGGCGACGGCGTGAACGTCGGCCCGTACACGTACCTGCGGCCGGGCACGAAGCTCGGCGCGAAGGGCAAGCTGGGCGCGTTCGTCGAGACGAAAAACGCGCAAATCGGCACCGGCACAAAGGTGCCGCATCTCACTTATGTGGGCGACGCGATCGTCGGCGATCACAGCAACATCGGCTGTTCCAGTGTGTTCGTGAACTACGACGGGGTGGCCAAGCACCAGACCGTTGTCGGTTCGCATGTCCGGCTTGGGGCGGACAACACGCTGGTCGCGCCGGTGCGGATCGGGGACGGCGCTTACAGTGGAGCCGGTGCGGTGATCCGCGACGACGTCCCGCCTGGCTCACTGGCGCTGTCGGCCGGTCCGCAGCGCACCATCGAAGGCTGGGCGGTCCGGCGCAGGCCGGGCACGCCCGCGGCGGAGGCGGCGGAAGCCGCACTCGCCGCCCAGCAGCAGGACACCGTTGTGTCCGAGTCAGCAGCAGGAACCGACGGGGAGTCGCCAGCATGAGTCCGAAGTCAGGTACGCCGAAGAAGAATCTGATGCTCTTCTCCGGCCGTGCGCACCACGAGCTCGCGGAAGAGGTCGCCAAGCACCTCAACGTGACGATCACCCCGCAGACCGCGCACACGTTCGCCAACGGCGAGCTGTTCGTGCGGTTCGAGGAGTCGGTGCGCGGTACCGACGCGTTTGTGATCCAGGCGCACACCACGCCCATCAACGAGTACGTGATGGAGCAGCTGATCATGGTGGACGCGCTGAAGCGCGCGAGCGCCAAGCGGATCACCGTGGTCATGCCGTTCTATCCGTACGCCCGCCAGGACAAGAAGCACAAGGGCCGCGAGCCGATCTCGGCGCGGCTCATCGCGGACCTGTTCAAGACCGCGGGCGCGGACCGGATCATGACGGTCGACCTGCACACCGCGCAGATCCAGGGCTTCTTCGACGGCCCGGTCGACCACCTGATGGCCCAGTCGGTCCTCGCCGACCACATCAAGTCGACCTACGGCAACGCGGACATCACGGTCGTCTCGCCGGACTCGGGCCGCGTGCGCCTTGCCGAGAAGTGGGCGCAGCAGCTCGGCGACCGGCCGATCGCGTTCATCCACAAGACGCGCGACCCGGACAAGCCGAACCAGGCCGTCGCCAACCGCGTGGTCGGCAAGGTCGAGGGCAAGCTCTGCGTGCTGATCGACGACATGATCGACACCGGCGGCACGATCGTGAAGGCCACCGAGGCGCTGCTGGAGGAAGGCGCGGCGGACGTGGTCATCGCGACCACGCACGGCATCCTCTCCGACCCGGCCACCGAGCGGCTGTCGCAGTGCAAGGCGCGCGAGGTCATCGTGACGAACTCGCTGCCGATCCCGGAAGAGAAGCGCTTCCCGGGACTGACGGTGCTGTCCATCGCGCCGATGCTCGCGGAAGCCATTCAGCAGGTGTTCGAGGACGGGTCGGTCACCTCGCTGTTCGACGGCAACGCCTGACGCCCGCAGCTTCCGAACGGTTCTGAACGACGCGGCCCGAGTTGGCGGGTGCGGCCTGAGACGGGTCGCATCGGCTGGCTCGGGTCGCGTCGTTTTGTGACTGCGGCCGGTTGGCTCGGGTCGCTTCGTTTGGTGACCGCGGCCGGTTGGCTCCCGGGTTGCCTCGGTCGGCGCAGGTCGCGTCGGTCAGCGCAGGTCGCGCCGCGCCGCCTCGGTCGGCTCGGGCCGCGTCGGTCAGCCCGCGCCGCCTCGGTCGGCTCGGGTCGCCTCGGTCGCCTCGGTCGGCTCGGGTCGCCTCGGTCGGCGGCTGCGACCAGTTGGCTCGAGTCGCGTCGGTCGGCTCGGGCCGCATCGATTGGCGCAGGTCGCGCCGGTCGACTCCGGTCGCGTCGGTCGCCTCGGTCGACTCCGGTCGCATCGGTCGCCTCGGTCGACTCCGGTCGCATCGGTCGCCTCGGTCGACTCCGGTCGCGCCGGTCGCGCCGGTCGGCTCCGGTCGCATCGTTTGGTGACTGCGGCCGTTCGCCGAAGAGGCTCGCCTGAGCCGAGCGACCCAGCGTGAGGCATGCAGCGTCGCCAACGGCCCAACCGCGCCACCTCACCGACGCCTCGTCACCTGCCCGGAACAAGCCCGCCCAGCCCGGCGGGGCATCAAGCCCCCGCCGCGCTCAGCGCCGCCCAAGAACCGTGTCACCGCTCCCGAGCAGCCGCACCACCATCACCAGCCAAAAACACCTCCCTCGCCCCACGAACTCCGCACCCAGCCCAGCCGTCACACCGCGCCCATGTCCGAAGACAGCCACCTCTCCGGCCGCATATGGATCGCCATGTGCTCGCCCAGCTGCGTCCGCTCGTACTCCACATACCCGGCCACCTTGTCCGCAGGCAGATACCACGACGCCATCTCCCACGTCAGCTCGTAACTGCCCGGCCGCGTCCGGACCACCGGCCCCTCCACCGACACGTACCGCACCGTCGGCTCGACCCTCTGCACCATCAGGCTGAACCGACCGGCCGCCTCGATCGCCTTCGCCTTGCGCGAGTTCGGTTCCGTGATCACCCACAGCTCGCCGCCCGGGGTGTACTGGTACCAGATCGGCACCGTCAACGGCGCTCGGTCCGGGCGCTCCACCACCGCGAGCGCGCCGATGTGCGGTTCGGCCAGAAACTGTTCCCGTTCTTCACTCGACAACACCATGCCCTCGAAGCTAGCGACGGGGTACGACAAAAACCGGCGAGAACCGGGTTCCGCCGGCGGCGAAAACCGATGCGTCACCCGTCCGGGACTGACTAGCGTCGCTGCCATGGGGAAATTCGAATTCGGCGTCAGCCTGCGGCTCACGGCCGACGGCACTGAGTGGACCGAAAAATGCCGGCGTGCCGAGGAACTCGGCTACGACCATCTGACCGTGCCCGACCATCTCGGGCCGGGGCGGCTGGCCCCGTTCCCCGCGCTCACGGCCGCGGCGGCGGTGACCGAGCGGGTGCGGGTCGGCACGTTGGTGTCCAATGTGCCCTTCTACAACCTGGCGCTCTTCGCTCGCGATGTCGCCACCACCAACAAACTCACCCAAGGCCGTTTCGAACTCGGCCTCGGCTCGGGCCACATGAAGCACGAGTTCGACGACGCAGGGCTGCCGTGGCGCAAAGCCGCCGACCGGATCGCGTATCTCACCGAAGGCCTTGCCGAGCTGCGCACGCGCGTCGAGGACGAGGGCGGCATGCCGAAGCTGCTGATCGCGGGCAACAGCGACGGCGTCCTCAAGCTCGCGGCGGAACAGGCGGACATCGTCGGGTTCGCCGGTCTTCGCCAGGACCGCGGCCGTCCGCCGGGCACGTTCGTGCTCGACAACGACGTGGCGATGGACGATCGGGTCGCGTATTTCCGTTCCCTGGCAGGGGATCGCGAGATCGATTACAACATGCTGGTCCAGCGCGTCGTGGTCACCGACGACCGCCGCGAGGCCGCCGCGGAATGGCATGCCGAGACCGAGGAACGCAGCGCGGCGGACGTCGACGAACTGCTTAAAGCACCGCAGCTTCTCTTCGGCACGGTGGACGAAATGGTGCAGCAGCTGATCGCGCACCGCGAACGGTACGGCTTCTCCTACTTCACCGTTTTCGAGGCGATGATGGAGACCTTCGCTCCGGTGGTGGCTGAACTGCGAGGTCGCTAGCCGCCTGCACCTTCGCGACGGCGTCCCCGGCGATCAACGTGAGCACGCGGCCGAGGAGACCGTCCGGCACAGCTTCGTCGTCGATGTCGGCTTCCACCGCCAAACCGTTGCTCAACGCGAGCAGTACGACGGCGAATTCCTCGGCAGGCAAAGGAAGTTCGAGGTCCAACCCCTCGGCGAGCCGGTTCAACGCACGCGCGATCGTGTCGCGAACCTCCCGGCGGCGCCGGCGCAATGCGTCGCGCCGCCGGTCGTCGTGGTGCGCCATCGCGAAGAACTCGGCCAGCAACCGGTGCCACACCGCGTCAGTGCGCATTTCGTACATCAGCACCGCGGCGACGTTCGCCAACCCCGCGCCGCCGTCGTCCGCTTCGGCGAAACTCGCCAGGCTTGCCTCGAGCCGGTGCGCGGCGTGCTCTTCCATCAACGCCAGCACCAGCTCGTCTTTCGACGCAAAACTCGAGTAGACCGCGCCCTTCGTCAGCCCGGCCGCCGCGGCTACCTCGGTCAATTTCGTCGCGGCTATGCCCTGTTCCCCGAACACGGCGAAGGCCGCGTCCAGGATGCGCCGCCGGGTCTCCGCCCGCGTCGGCCGCGTCCGGCCGGTCATCGGCTTCTCCCTCATCCGGGGGTTGACACTGCCTGAGCCCGCTCAATACCTTCAAGTATCCAATACCCACGGGTATTCAGTGTCAAGGACTCTGTCAAGGACGACAGGGAAGGACCGCTCCGATGAGGTTGCGCATCGTCCTGGCCGCCGCGGCATTGCTGACCGCCGCGTTCGCCGCCCCAGCCACCGCCGCCCCAGCCACCGCCGCCACGGCAGGCGGCGTCAATGATCCCTCATGCCGGCCGAGCACGGCGCATCCGCGTCCGGTGGTGTTCCTGCACGGGCTCGGCGCGACGTCCTATGAGGACTTGAACTTCCTCCAGGATCACGTCGCCGCCAAGGGATACTGCACCTTCAGCCGCACTTACGGCGCGTATCCGCAGTTCCCGGTAGTCGGCGGGCTTCGTCCGATCGCCGACTCCGCAACGGAAATCAAGCAGTTCGTCGGCGAGGTGCTGGCGGAAACCGGTGCGGCGCAAGTGGATCTGGTCGGCCACTCCGAGGGCGGCTTCCAGTCCCTGTACGTCACGAAGACCCAAGGCATCGCCGACCGGATCGGCTCCGTCGTGGCGATCGCGCCGCCCGCGCACGGCACCACGTTCGCCAACCTGACGAAACTGGCGTACCTGCTGGGAATTCGCGATGAAGTCGGCAAGGCGCTCACCGCGTTCGGCTGCCCGGCTTGCGACAACCTGATCACCGACGGCAGCGCGGTCCAGACCCTCACGAACGGTCCCATCGCGCAGCCCGGCGTGCGCTACACAGTGCTCACGTCGCGGTACGACGAACTGGTCACGCCCACCGAAACGTCCTTCGTGCGCGAGCCGGGCGTCACGAACGAATACGTCCAGGACACCTGCCCGTTCGATCCGGTCGGGCACATCGGCGAGGCCTACGACCTCAACGTCTGGAACCTGGTCACCAACGCGCTCGACCCGGCGCACGCCGAGAAATTCCTTTGCACCGCAGGATCTCCCGGCTGACGCACGACGCGACCCGGTGGTGCCGCGAGCACCACCGGGTTCCGCGCTCAGTACGCCAGCGTGAACCGGGCGCGCGAGTGCTTCGGCTCTTCGATCTCGTCCAGGAACGCGATCGCCAGGTCCGCGCCGCTGATGTGCGAGCGGCCGTCATCGTCGCTGACCAGCACGTCGCCGCCGAGGCGGAACTTGCCGGTGCGCTCGCCGGGGATCCAGGAACCGAACTCGGCCGCCGGGCTGACGTAGAACCAGTCGACGTCGTCGCCGGGCAGCTCGCGCAGAGCCTCCAGGACGAGGACGTGGCTGCCCGCCTCCGCCTTGTACTCCTCCGGGAACTCCGGAGTGTCGATCACTCGCGGCCCGTCCTCGCTGACGCGCAGCGAACCTGCGCCGCCGACGATCGCCAGCCGCGCGCCGTTCGCGCGCGCCGCTTCCAGCAGCGTCGGCAGGGCGTCCACCAGACGGCGGCCCTCGTCGTCCGCGCGGCCCGGCGTCGCGACCACGAGCACGTCCGCGCCCTTGGCCACCGAAGCGACGAACTCCGCGTCATGCATCGATCCCGACCGCGCCTCGACACCGGAGGGCAGGCCCTCGGCCTTGCGCGCGACTCCGGTCACGGAGTGCCCGCGCCGCAGCGCCTCGTCGGTGATCCGGCTGCCGGCGAATCCCGTCGCGCCGAACACCACAAGCTTGCTCATTTGCCGCTCCTCGAAAAGAAAGTCCGTCTCGTCGAATCCGATGGTAAGGACCGGTCTTCGGCTACTTCAACGGAAGAAACGCACCCCGAGGTGAGCGTGCAGGTCAGCCGCCGAGCGCGGCGAACGCGGTGGCCAGCTTCGCCTTCACCGCGTTCGCGTCGACCGGCGAGCGCACCTCGGCGACCGCCGTCGGCTTCGCCAGCACCTGGTAGCTCGCGGTGCGGTTGGGCAGGGAGAATTTGACCGAACAGGACATCGTGATGGTCGCGTCCGCGGCCGCGTCGCCCTCGGTGGCGCAGCTTTGCGAGCCGAGCGAGTCCGCGCTGATCTCCACCGAAAGCTTGATGTGCACATTCGGTTTCGAGCCCGGCTGATTGCCGACGACGCTGTTCGAAACGTCCACTGTGGTCTTGCAGGAACCGACGTAATCCTGGCAGTCGAGTTTGTCGTTGAGCACCGTGACGCTCGCCTGTGCGAGCCCGTCGAACGGCTGCCCGACCGCGTCGACCGCGGCGTTGAAATCATTGTGGAACTGCTTGATCTCGGCGGCGCTGAGCGGCCGGACGCGGAACGCCGCACCCAGCTTCGGACCGCCGCGCGAGTCGAGCAGCGCCGGCGCGAACCCGGCTACCCGGTGCGGTTCGGCGGTAGTCACCTGCAGCGCGCCGCCGAGGTCGTACACCTCGGTGCCGTCCGGCAGTTTCTGCTTCCGCGGAGCACCGGCGCCGAGACCGCCGAGCGCCTTGCGCAGTTCGCCGGCGAGCTTCGGCGGGGCCAGCCGCGCGGCCGGGTCGACCGGCAGTTCGCTCCCGACGGTGTGCACCCATCCGCCGCCGAACTGGGTGCTGTTCTCCTCCAGCCCGTGCGACTTCCAGTAGTCCGCGTCGGCCGCGAGGTACAGCTGCCCGTCCGGTTCGGTGATCCGCACCGACTTGCCTTCCAACGGCAGCGCGCCGAAGCCGTTGCCGTCGCGCGCGACGCGGTACGTCAGCGTCGCCGGGTTGCCGGCACCGTCCTTCAGCGTCGCGTCGTACTGCAGCGCCGGCGCCTTCTCCAGCGCTTGCAGCGCGGCGTCGATCGCCGTCTGCTGCTGCGCACGCTGCTCAGCCAGCTGCCGGTCGGCATCGGACAGTCCCGCCGTGCCGGTCACCGCGACCTGGCAGCCCGCGAGAAGCCCACCCAGCAGCACCAGTGCTGTCGCAGTCCATCGAACTCGCATGTCGGCCGCCCCTCTTTCCGCGGGAATCATGCCACCCCCATGAGATCGGTGGGCGGGACGGGATTTGTGTCGTCACCCACCCACGCGGGGGAGCCTCGGCCGACCCGGTGAGTGACCGTGCGGACCGGCTGGTTTACACTTCTCGGGTTGTCTCGGCGAGGCGGGTGCGCCTGTAGGTGCCCGGCGTGATCGACGCGGCGGCTCGAGAAGCCCCGTGGTCTGCTCACGCCCGCAATCTCGCCGCCGTGCACAACCGCCCCCGAGCAGAGATCGACGATCCCGCCGCCCCCTGCCGCACGTCGTGTGATTGAAGGAGTGCTACACCGTGTCCGAGGTACGTCTTTCCGTCGAACCGCGCACCGAGTTCGGAAAGGGTGCCGCCCGCCGCACCCGTCGCGCCGGCAAAATCCCCGCGGTGCTCTACGGGCACGGCTCGGACCCGCGGCACTTCGCGCTGCCGGCCATCGAGTTCGCCCGCGTCGTCCGCGAGAACGGCACCAACGCCGTCATCACGCTGGACCTGCAGGGCAACGTCGAGCTGGCGCTGACCAAGACCATCGTGGTCCACCCGCTCAAGAACTACATCGAGCACGTCGACCTGCTGGTCGTCAAGCGCGGCGAGAAGGTCACCGTCGACGTCCCGATCGTCGTCACCGGCACCGCGAGCCCGGGCACCCTGGTCGCCCAGGACATCGACACGATCCAGGTCGAGGTCGAGGCGCTGCACATCCCCGAGCAGTTCGAGGTCTCCGTCGAGGGCATCGAGGCCGGCGTCCAGATCACCGCGGGCCAGATCGCCCTGCCCGCGGGCGCCGAGCTGGTCACCGACGCCGAGGCGCTCGTCGTCGCCGTCAACGAGGCCCCGCGCGGCTCCGCTGACGAGGACGCCGAAGCCGAGGAAGCCGCCGCCGAAGCGGCCGAATAAGCTCGCTTTCGTGAGTGAAGACCTGCCCGGGGCCGGCGAGCTGATTCTGCTCGCCGGCCTTGGCAATCCCGGGCCGCAGTACGCCGGAAACCGGCACAACGTCGGGTTCATGGTGCTCGACGAGCTGGCCGGCCGGATCGGCGGGAAGTTCAAGGCGCACCGCAGCGGGGCCGAGGTGCTCGAGGGCAGGCTCGCGGGCTCCCGCGTCGTGCTGGTGAAGCCGCGGTCGTTCATGAACCTCTCCGGCGGGCCGGTGGTCGGCGCGGCCCGGTTCTTCAAGGTCCCGCCGTCCGGCGTCGTGGTGGTGCACGACGAGCTGGACGTCGATTTCGGCGCGCTGAAGCTCAAGCTCGGCGGCGGCGACAACGGCCACAACGGACTGCGGTCCATCACCAAATCGCTCGGCACGCGTGACTACTACCGCGTGCGCTTCGGCATCGGGCGTCCGCCGGGCAGGCAGGATCCGGCGGATTTCGTGCTGAGGGATTTCTCGACGGTCGAGCGCAAGGAGCTCCCGTTCGAGGTCGACCGGTGCGCCGACGCGACCGAGGCGTTGATTTCGCAGGGGCTCGCGGCGGCGCAGAACGCGTTCCACGCCGCCTGACGGCCAGCTGCGCGGCCTTCCCCGGGCCGCACGCCGCGCCACACCGCACGCGCTGCTGAGGCACCCCGTGCGGCGTTTCGGGCCGTTGTGCGTGTGGGTGAGCGGCAGTGGCCGTGCGTGATGGAATTCTCACTCGATGGGCGGCTTCTGGGGCCCTGATCGAGTCGTCCGGGCGGGTGCGGGCTTCCCGGCGTGGCCGGGACCGGTTAGGACGGGTTCAGGAGAACGCATCACCCCGACCCCTGAATCGGAGAATGATCCATGTCGTTTACCGCCGAGGATCTCGCTGAGGTCGCTTTCGGTAACGCCCCGATCGGCCGTCGCGGCTACGCCAAGCAGGAGGTCGACGACTTCGTGCGGCGGATCGCCAAGACGATCGCCGACGAGGACGATCTCACCGCGGCCGAGGTCCACCACGTGCTGTTCTCCAAGCCGTTGATCGGCAAGCGCGGGTATGACGAGCGCGAGGTCGACCAGTTTCTCGACGAGGTAGAGACGCAGCTGGCCGACCTGTCCGGACGGCGGGCCCCGGTGATCCCGGGAAGCCGGGACCACAGCGAGGCCACCGCGGGACGCGCCTCCTGGCCCGTCGTCGCCGAGGCGCCGGCCGAACGACTGCCCGGCCGGTAATTCCGCTGGTTCTGCCGCGAAGGCCGCTTCGAGGATCCCTCGAAGCGGCCTTCGTCGCGTTCCCGCGCGGCAAGGCCCCAGGCGAAGACCTGCAGCCAGCCGGAAAGATCAGCTGTCCGCGTTCTTGGCGATCTTCTCCGCATACTGCACCGCGGTAGCCGCCCGCTTCACCTTGCCCGAAGGGGTCTTGGGCAAGCTTCCCGCCGGAAGCACCACCACCGCGAAGGGGCGCATGTCCACTGCGTCTCGGACCCGGGCGGCGATTTCCTTGGACAGGCGGGTTTCCTCGGCTGCGTCACCGGCCAGTTTGGATTCCACGACCACGGCGAAGCGTTCGCGGCGGCTGCCGGCGTCCAGGCGTACGGCGACCGCGTTGCCCGCCCGGACCCCGTCCACCGAGCCCGCGGCGCGTTCGATGTCCGTCGGGTACAGGTTGCGGCCGCCCATGATGATGACGTCCTTGCGGCGGCCGCAGATCACGATCTGGCCGCCTGCCAGGTAGCCCAGGTCGCCGGTCTTCATCCAGCCGTCCGCGTCCTGGGTGTTCAGCGGGCCGTTGACGGTCAGGTAGCCGGGGGTGACGGCTTCGCCGCGCAGGCGGATCTCGCCGACTTGCCGTTCGCCCAGGGTGGTGCCGGATTCGTCGACGATGTCTGCTTCAAGGCCGTCCAAGGGGCGACCCAGCAGGGCGAACGAGCGCACCTCGTCCGTGCCGCGGCGGGGGTCGCCTTCGGGGACCGGCACGGCGCGGTTGTCGGCTTCCAGGGCGTCCGCTTCGACGACGTCCAGGGTGAGCCCGGTGAACAGCGGCGCGAACGAGACTGCCAGCGTCGCCTCTGCCATGCCGTACGCGGGGAACACGCACTCGGGCGGCATGTTGAAGCGCTTTCCGGCGTCCACAAAGGTCGCTACGGCCGTTTCGTCGATCGGCTCCGCGCCGTTCAGCGCGATGCGCAGCTTCGACAGGTCGTAGGCGTTGTCGTCCTCGACTCGCGCCATGCGCTTGCCGACGATCGCGTACGCGAAGTTCGGCGCGGCCGTCGTGGTGCCGTGGTATTTGCTGATCAGCTCCGGCCAGATCAGCGGGCCGGTCAGGAATTCGACCGGGGTGATCTTGACCAGTTCGACGCCGAAGGTCATCGGCACGGTCAGGAAGCCGACCATGCCCATGTCGTGGAAGGTCGGCAGCCACGACACCATCACGTCGGTGTCGAACTCGAACTCCGCGCGGTCGACCATCGCCTTGACGTTGGTGTACAGGTTGCCGTAGGTGATCCGGACGGCCTTCGGCTCCGCGGTGGATCCGCTGGTCAGCTGCAGCAAAGCGGTGTCGCCCTCTGCGGTCTCCACGATCTCGGCCAGCGGTTGCGCTCCGGCCAGTTCGGAGATCAGCCGGTAGTTGATGCCCTTGCCCTCGAGCACCGGGGCAAGCTGGTCGAACGGTTCGCCCAACACGACCAGCTCGGCCCCGATCATCTCGAGCACCTTCACCGTGTCCTCGGCCCATTCGGCGAGGTCGGTGCGCGGCGTCGGCTGGTGCAGCATCGTCACGCTGCCGCCGGTGAGCCACACCGCCTGCACGGTCGGCGCGATGAGCACCGGCGCGGCGGCGAGCACCGCCACCGCGCTTCCCGGCTTCAATCCGCCGCTGACCAGTCCGCCCGCGATCCGGCGCGCTTCGTCGTGCACCTGGGCCCAGGTCCGGCGCACCGGCTCCTTGGGCTCGCCGGTCACCATGCCGCGCCGTTGCCCCCGGTCCGCCGCAGTCCCGACGAGTGTGTCCACAAACCGACTCATGTGCGTCAGATTACTGTCCGGTTTTTCCCGCCCCGCCCGCGGCGGCGTGAACAGCGGATGTCCGAAGTCAGGCGGGTTGCGGACGCACCCTCCGCGCGGGGTCTCGTGAGCGGCTATGCCGGTTCTCACCGGCGTAGCCACTCACGAGTCACTCGGCGAGTTCGGACGTCTCCAGCCACCGCGCCTCGACGTCGTCCTTCTCCGCCAGGACGGCCTTCAGATCGGTGTTCAGCTCGATCAGCTTCTCCGGGTCGGTGGCCGCCTCCGCCAGCGCGGCGTGCAGCTTCTCTTCCCGCTTCGCGAGCTGGTCCAGCTTCCGCTCCAACCGGCCCAATTCCTTTTGCGCCGCACGGGTTTCCGCCGCACTGCGCTTGGCCTCGGTCTTCTCCGCGGCCGGTGCCTCGCGACGCGGCACGGCCTCCTTCGCGCGGGCGCGGCGCTGCAGGTACTCCTCGATCCCGCCCGGCAGGTGCGTGACCTTGCCGTCGCCGAGAAGCGCGTACGTGGCGTCGCAGACACGCTCGACCAGGTACCGGTCGTGCGAGACCACCACCATCGTGCCGGGCCAGCCGTCGAGCAGGTCTTCCAGCTGCTGCAGGGTGTCGATGTCCAGGTCGTTCGTCGGCTCGTCCAGCAGCAGCACGTTCGGCTCGGCCATCAGCAACCGGCACAGCTGCAGCCGGCGGCGTTCGCCACCGGAGAGGTCGCCGACCGGCGTCCACTGCCGGGCGGCCGGGAAGCCGAGCTTCTCGCCCAGCTGCGACGCGGTCATCTCCTGCTTGCCGAACACGACGCGACCCGCGATCTGCTCGATCGCTTGCAGCACCCGGAGATCCGCGGGCAGATCGTCGAGTTCCTGGCGCAGGTGCGCGAGCGCGACCGTCTTGCCTTGCACCCGGCGTCCGGTCGGCGATTCGACGTCGCCGCCCAGCAGTTTCAGCAGCGTGGTCTTGCCGGAACCGTTCACGCCGACGAGACCGATCCGGTCGCCCGGGCCGATCCGCCACGTCACGTGGTCGATCAAGGTCCGGTCGCCGACTTTGAGCGAAGCGTCTTCCAGCTCCAGCACGGTCTTGCCGAGCCGGCGCTTCGCGAACGCCATCAGCTCCACGGAATCGCGCAGCGGCGGCACATCCGCGATCAGCGCCTCGGCCGCTTCGACGCGGTAGCGCGGCTTCGACGAACGCGCCTGCGGACCGCGCCGCAGCCAGGCCAATTCCTTGCGCGCCAGGTTCTGCCGCTTCTCCTCCGCGGTCGCGGCGAGGCGGGCACGTTCGGCACGCGCGAAAATCCAGTCGGCGTAACCGCCTTCGTACTGCTCGACCCGGCCGTTCGCGACCTCCCACGTGAGGCTCGCGACGGTGTCGAGGAACCACCGGTCGTGCGTCACGACCACGACCGCGATCCGGCGGCCCAGCAGGTGATCGGCGAGCCAGCGCACGCCTTCGACGTCAAGGTGGTTAGTGGGCTCGTCGAGCACCACCAGGTCCAGTTCGCCGGTGAGCGCGGCGGCCAGCGCGACGCGACGGCGTTCGCCGCCGGACAGGTTCGCGGTCGGGGTGTCGAGGCCGATCGCGGTGATGCCGAGACCGTCCACAATAGACCGGACGCGGGCGTCGGCGGCCCATTCGTGCTCGGCTCCGTAGCGCTGCAGCACCACATCGCCGACCGTGCTGCCCTCGGGCAGTTCCGTGCGCTGGGTGACGACGGCCATCCGCAGGTCGCGCACCTGGCTCACCCGGCCGGAATCCGGCTCGCTCAGTCCGGAAAGGACTTCGAGCAGCGTCGTCTTGCCGCCGCCGTTGAGCCCGACGACGCCGATGCGCTGCCCCTCGGCGACCCCGAGGGAAACGTTGTCCAGCAACGGCTTCACACCGTAGGACTTGCTCACCGATTCCAGGTTGACCAGGTTGGCCATCCGGATCCTTTCCACTGTGGACTGTTGATTCAAGCTGGGTTTCAGGCGTGCACGCGCGGCGGCGCGTTGCGCGGCGCGTCGTCTCCGCCGACCACCCGCGCCCCGGGCACCGGGCCGTGCGCGACCCGGACCGTCCGGCACACTCCCGCGCCGGACAACTCCGCAGCCACCTCGACCGCGGTTTCCGCGTCAGAGCACAGGAACGCGCAAGTCGGCCCGGAGCCGGACACGCATCCGGCCAGCGCGCCCGCGTTCACCCCGGCGCGCAGCGTGCGGCGCAGACCGGGCCGCAGCGACACCGCGGCCGCCTGCAAGTCATTGCCGAGCAGCAGCGCGAGCTGGCGAGGATCCCCCGACGCGAGCGCCTCCACGACCGGCGTGTGCGACCCGATCCGCGGCGGCTTCCCGTCGGCACGCAGCCGGTCGAGTTCGCCGAACACCTTGGGGGTGGACAGGCCTTCCTCGTCGAAGGCCAGCACCCAGTGGAACGTATGCCGCGCGAGCACCGGCACGAGCTGCTCGCCGCGACCAGTGCCGAGCGCAGTGCCGCCGTACAGCGCGAAGGGCACGTCGCTGCCCAGGCTCCCGGCAATGGTGGCCAGCTCGTCGCGGGTGATGTCGAGCTTCCAGAGCGACGAGAGCCCGACCAGCGCCGCCGCCGCGTCCGCACTCCCGCCCGCCATGCCCCCCGCGACCGGAATGCCCTTGCGCAGCACAATTCGCACCTTCGGGAAGTCCGCATCCGGCCGCCCGACATAGGAAGCCAACTCGCACGCCGCACGCCAGGCAAGGTTGGTGCCGTCGGTAGGCACCGTCCGCTCCCCCTCGCCGTACACCTCGAGCCCAGGCTCGTCGGCGGCCGCGACAGTCACCTCATCGGTGAGCGAAAGCGCCTGAAAAACAGTGACCAGCTCATGAAACCCGTCCGCCCGCAGGTCGCCAACGGCCAGGTGCAAATTGACCTTGGCCGGGACCCGGACGGTAACTGGTGGCGGAACGACTGCGAGCACCCGTCCAGCCTACGTGGCACCGCCCCGCCAAGGCTCACCAGGAGAAAAACCCACCCAGTTTCACGAGCAAACCCCAGGACACCCGTCCTACCCTTCCGGACACCCGACCCAGAAACCCGACCTCCAGGACAAATCCGCGAACGCGGGTGCCACGCACCGACGAGTGCGCCCCCCTTCCCACGTACCGATCACTACAGACTTCTAGGCCGCGCCCGCACAGATCGTTCCCACGCTGCTGCTCGCGTTCGCAATGGCGGAACGATCACCCAAACTCGCGAAACCCCCCGCGAGCGCAGGCCATCCGGACCGAAACGCGGGATCGCGTCGGGGGGGGGGGGGAGAAGGGGGAGGGGGGACAGAAGCAGGGGGGAGAGTGGCTGAAGAAGACAAAGGAAGAAGAACCCTAGCACCAAAAAGGAAACAGAAACAGCAC
>NZ_JBVKDT010000005.1:711606-776857 GCF_055633655.1 Amycolatopsis sp. NPDC114503
GCGCGGACCATCGAGACAAAAGCGGGGGCGCGGGGGGGGTTGGGGGGGAGAGGTTTACCCCCCCCCCGGGCTGCGACACTCCCCTCCCCCCCACGCCGACTTAAGGCGATCCCGCCCGCGACGGCGGAGCCGGCGCCATCAAACACAGTTCTGCCGCGCCATCAAACACAGCCGTCACCAATCAAGCAGCAACCACACCCTGTCAAGCCGCAACCACACCCTGCGGCCCCCGAGCCACCTGACTCACGTGCGCCCCCCGATCAGCGATCCACGACAGCGCCGCGTCAGCTCGTTCGCCCCGCACCCCGAGCCGGAAGCGAGCGATCGGAGTGTCCCCGATCCGAGTGAGGCCACCACCAATGGTGGCGAGTTCCACGTCGAACCGGCTGGCCGCCTCAGGCAGCAACGCGCCCACCGACGCAAACCCGATCAGCACAACGTCGACCGCGCGGTCGTACTTCGCGGCCTGGGTGCGCGAGGTCTCGATCGACGGCAGCACCGCCTGCGCGGTCCAGCTGTCCGGCGTCGAGATCAGGTCGAGCACCGTGCCGCGTTCGACGATCGCGCCGTTGTCGAGGACCGCGACGTCGTCGCAGACCCGGCGGACGACGTCGGCGTCCGGCGTGGTGACGACGACCGTCACGCCCAGTTCGGCGCGCGCCCGGTCGAGCACGGCCAGCACCGCGCCGGCGTCCTCGGCCGAGACCCCGGCGGTCGGGTCGTCGGCGAGCAGCACGGCCGGTCCGGCGGCGAGCGCCTTCGCGACCGCGACCCGGCGGAGCTGGCCTTCGGTGAGCTCTTCCGGCTTCTGCGCGGCGCGCGGGGTGAGGCCGACCAGGTCGAGCAGCGAGCCGACCCGGCTGCGCCGCTGCGGGCCGTCGACGCCGAGCTGTTCCAGCGGGCTGGCGATGTTGCCCGCGATGGTGCGCTCGGCGAGCAGCTCCGGCTTGGTCCCGACGACACCGAGTTGGCGGCGGATCTCCCGCAGCCGCTTGCCGTCGAGCGTCGCGGTGTTGAGGCCGTCGAGCCGCACGACACCGCGGTCGGGGCGCTCCTGCAGCGCGATGCAACGGGCGAGGGTCGACTTGCCGGAACCGGACGGACCCACGATTCCGAACAGCGAGCCGGCTTGCACGTCAACGCTCACGTCGCGCAGCGCGGCGACGCGATTTCCGTGGAAGGGAAAGGACTTGGACACGTTTTCGACAGTGATCACGAAAGGGCTCCAGGCAAAACGAGGCGCAGCGCCGCTTCCGGGCGCGCCAGGCGTCATCGAATTACCGTCCACAGTGGACGGCGCAAGAAACTACAGAGAAAAGATCAGGCGATGACCATGGAGCGTTGACACGCACATACCGAGCGGCGACCTTCGTCGACTACGCGCCGGCGGGTCAGCAGGAGCGGGCGGGTGACCCTCTTCATCGAAAACAGCCTCCATCGGTCCTGGCGGTAGCACCTGCCCTGCGGAGGGTGGTTGCTGCGACTTCGGCGAGCCAGGTCTCTCAGTCGCTCGGGATGGACGCTTTCGAGTAAAGCCGATCCCATTGGCTGAACGCAAGCGCGTTGGTGCAGATCACACGTCTGGTGGTGCCCGCATACCGGAACACCGCGTCCAAGACCCGGAAACCCGGAACCTCGGTCGCCGAACAGTGCTTCGACCTGGGAAACCCTCGCCCCAGTGGCCGGTCGCGAACCAGTTCGTTCCACTGTGGACGATCAAGGATCTTTGTGGAACAACAGTTTTCTCGTTGTCAAGTGACCGGCGCCCGCGGACTGCAACGCCGGATTCGCGAGGTCCGCGACCGAGTCGAGATAGGTCAGTGAAGCGAAGCACCTCGAACCGGCGTCCCTGAACAATCCGGCCCAGGGAGCAATCAGACTCCCCCGAATGCCAAGGCTCTGACGAGCCGACCGTCACAGGTAACCGGCCATCTCGGCCGCAATCGCACGATCACCGAAAGTAGCTGGCTGCCCCGGAATGCCCACGATCAGCGACGACGCAAGGTCATCAGGCCACCCAGCGAAATCAAGGCCCGCATCCGGAATACCCGCCGCGCCGCCGCAGTTGGACGTCACAAGCGAGCGACGTGGGAGGGGGTCAGTTTGCGGCAGCCGCAATCCGCGCGAACGCGTGCACGTCGAGCTGTTCCCCGCGCGTCTTCGGGTCGATCCCCGCTTGGACTAGCAACTCACCGGCCCGCTCGGCGGAACCGGCCCATCCGGCCAGCGCGGCCCGCAAAGTCTTGCGCCGCTGCGAAAACGCCGCGTCGACCACCGCGAACAACCGCGCGCGATCCACTCCGGAAACCGGGTCGGTCCGGGTGAACGACACCAGTGCGGAATCGACGTTCGGCACCGGCCAGAACACCGCTCGCGGCACCGCGGCGACCTTGCGCGCCGGTCCGTACCAAGCGAGCTTCACGCTCGGCACGCCGTAAGTCCGGCTGCCCGGCCCGGCCGCCATCCGATCGGCGACCTCGGTCTGGACCATCACGAGCCCGCTGCGCAGCGACGGCAGTTCGGCCAGCAGATGCAGCACCACCGGCACCGCGACGTTGTAGGGCAGGTTCGCCACGATCGACACCGGCTCAGCCGGCAGATCGGCAGCCCGCACCCGCAGCGCGTCGGCTCCGACGACGGTCAGCCGCTCCGCTGCCTCCGGGGCGCGCTCGGCGACAGTGCGAGGCAGGCGGGCGGCCAGCACCGGATCGATCTCCACGGCGACGACCTGAGCGCCAGCGGCGAGCAGGCCGAGCGTCAGCGACCCGAGACCGGGCCCGACCTCCAGCACGACGTCCCCCGGCCGCACGCCGCCGAGTTCGACGATGCGGCGGACCGTGTTGGGGTCGTGCACGAAGTTCTGCCCGAGCTTCTTCGTGGGCCGGACGTCGAGTTCGTCGGCCAGCCCGCGGATTTCGACAGGCCCCAGCAGTTCCACCACCGGACGAGCCTACCCAGCGCCGCGGGGCGCACGAAAAACAGGCGGCCGGGAGCGCGAAGCTCCCGGCCGCCTGCTGGAAATTCCGATGCCGCTCAGGCCTTGTAGCCGCAGCCCCAGGCGCTGTAGCCGCCGCGAGCGTCGCGCACCTTCTCGGCGGTCGCGATCTGCTGCTCACGGGTGGCCTTGTCGGCCGTCGGGGCGTACTGCGTGCCGCCGTAAGCCGCCCAGGTCTGCTTGTCGAACTGGAGGCCGCCGTAGTAGCCGTTGCCGGTGTTGATGGACCAGTTGCCGCCCGACTCGCACTGCGCGATCCGGTCCCACACGCCGGTGTCGCCGATGGCCGGGGCCGGCGGCTTCTTGGTGCCGACCTTGATGATCTTGGCCTTGGCCTCGACCAGGGTCTTCTCCGAGACCTGCTCGCGCGAGATCTCTTCGCCGTTCTTCTTCGTGACCTTGTAGGTCACCAGCTTCTTGCCCGGCGTGCCCGGGTCCTCGACGCTCTGCTGGCCCTGCAGCTGCGTCGGGTCGTCGACCTTCTGCACCTCGGGGTCGATGGTCTCTTCCTGGTTGACCATCGACACGCCCATGCGGCTGACGTGGACCTCGGCGCCGTTCTTCAGGCTGACGTCGAGGCCGCCGTCGATCGCGTCGTCCGGGCCGAGGTTCAGCTTCAGGTCGGAGGCGAGCTCCTTGGTGGTCACCGCGTTGGTGCTCACCTGGCGGGGCGCGTTGGTGCCGTCGAAAAGCGTGATGTGCTTGAGGGTCTTGACCTGGACGGTCGACCCCTCGAGCGGAAGGTCGCCGGTCTGCGGCATCGACGTCCACGCGCCCTGGGAGAGCATGCTGCCCATGCCGAGCTGGTTCATCGCCTCGCCGAGCGTGGTCGCCCGGACCCAGGAGGGCCGCGACACGCCGTCCACGACGAGGTTCAGCTGACGGCCGCGCTCGAGCTTGATGACGCCGCCGTCGCCGACCGCCGCCTGCGGCGAGGGCGAAAGCGCGTCGTGCTCGCCGACCGACAGGCCCGCGTCCTTGAGGACGTCGCCGACGGTGCCGCCGTAGCTGTGCACGGTCTGCTGGTGGCCGTCGACGTCGACGGTGATGCTCTTGTTCATCGCGAGCGCCGCCGCGCCGCCACCGCCGACGGTGACCAGCAGCGAAAGCACCGCGCCCTTGAGGAAGCGGCGCTTCCAGGTCTTGGTCGCCTCGCGCAGCCCTTCCTCGACCGCGGCCTTCTTGGCCTGCGGGGAGGCGGTGCGGTCTTCCTCGACCTCGTCCGGGAGGACGAGCGGCGGAAGCATCGTGGTTTCCGCGTTGATGAGGCGGATCAGCTCGTCGACGTCGACGTCGATTTCCGACATCAGCATGTCGGCGTCCGGGCCCAGCGCGGCGAGCACGTCCTGCTCGGTCACGCGGAGCTCGTCGGAGAAGTCAAGCTGCCCGTACGCGGTGTCTTCGAGCTCGCGGTCGAGCACGGCCACCGAGGACGCGGAGGAGGAAAAATACGCCGAACCCGCGTCAAGACGCGTGTCATCCTGCCGACTACCAGTCACCGGGTCGTTCCCTTTCCCAAGACATCGCGCGTGTTTCGCGCGTCGCCCTTCGTTCGCGACGCACCCTCAGGCGCGCCTCTCAAGTCCGACACCCCCAGCCAGCGCCATCGTCACGGTCCCAGGTCGTACCAACCCCGGTTCCGCTTCCCCGACGTGCACTGACGTGACTGGTGGGCGTATCAGCCGGCTCCGCTGCGCAGAACCGACCGGCACGATCACGGGACAGTAACGGGTGTTGGCAGGTTGCGCAAACACCCCCCGGAGTGTCGTGACTTGCGTCACTCATCAGGTGGACGAATGCGCGGTCTCGAATGTCGCAATCCGTGCAAGCCGTTGTGACACTGAGGAATCAGACGGGCAGCCGGTATGCGCGTTCGGCAGTGGTCCGGACCGCTTCGGCCACCTCGTGGACCGCCTCGCCGCGCAGTTGGGCGAGGAAGCGGACGGTGTAAGCGGTGCAATACGGCTCGTTCGGCCGCCCACGGTAGGGATGAGGCGTCAGAAACGGCGCGTCCGTCTCGGCGAGGAACTGCCCGCGCGGCACGATGCGCGCGGCCTCGTGCAGCCCGCGCGCGTTCTTAAAGGTGACCGTGCCGGCGAAGGACAGGATGTAGCCCTTGTCGATACAACGGCGCGCGATGTGCTCGTCGCCAGAGAAGCAGTGGAAGACGACCGTCTCGGGCGCGCCTTCCTCGTCGAGGATGCGAAGCACGTCCTCGTGCGCGTCGCGGTCGTGGATCATCAGCGCCTTGCCGAGCCGCTTCGCGAGGTCGATGTGCCAGCGGAAGGCAACCTGCTGCGCATCGTGCGGCGAGTAGTCCCAGTAGTAATCGAGACCGGTCTCGCCGACCGCGACCACCCGGTCCCCCTGCGCCAGACGCTCCACTTCGGACTGTTCGGCAGGCCCGAATTCCTTGGTGCGCGTGGGATGGATGGCCACAGCCGCGAAGACCCGCGAGTCCCAGGTGGACGCTTCGGTGGCCCAACGAGCGGCCGCAAGATCGTCCGCGACCGTGACAACACGCGCGACGCCAGCCCGCTCCGCCCGGTCAACCATCTCCGCGACATCAGCCGCGGTCTTGGCTCCGCATGCGTCGAGATGAGTGTGCGCGTCGACCACCGTCACCGGCAGCCGGTCGGGGATCGGGGGAAGTTCGCGCTTTTCGTCACTCATAACCCCAAAGCTACTGCGCCCCCTCCCCCGGACGCTGTGAGGGGAACCCTGACGGACTCAGATTCCCCCAGGGTTCCCCTCACAGCCCTAAACCGCCACCGGCGCACCCAACCCACCAGCGCACCCACACCACCCCCGCACCCCGATACGAAGCCAAAAACGCGGACGGCGGGTGCTTGTCAAGGCATCTTTCCCGCCTTGACAAGCACCCGCCGTCCGTCATCACAATGGGCTTCGGGGTGCCCCTACTAAACAGGGCGCAATGTCGCCGCCAGGCGACGAGCAGACCTCAGTCAGTCACAATCGGGGCCCACTCCGGCCCGGTCTCGCCGAGCTTCGGGTCCAGCTTCGTGAACAGCGGCGTCGGCTTCTCCAACGGCCGCCCGACCTCGATCGGCTTCGACTCCCACTTCGCCTGCTCGCTCTTGTAGTCGCCGGTGAGGATCGGGTTGATCCGGTCCGGCACGTCGAGGTCCTCGACCTCCTGCAACTCAGGCTGCGCAGCCCAAACCCCGGTCCCGCCCAGCGCCTCGTGCACCTTCTGCGCCGAATGCGGCAAGAACGGCGTCAGCAAGGTATTGGCATCACTGACCACCTGCAACGCCGTGTGCAACACCGCATCCCGCCGATCCGGATCCTCCTTGAGCTTCCAAGGCTCCTGATCCGACAGATACCGGTTAGCCGCCGTGACCACCCGCATCGCCTCAGCCGCGGCCAGCTTGAACCGCGACCGAGCAAGATGCCCGCCCGCCGTATCGAACGCCTGCCGCGACAGCGCCTTCAACTCCTCGTCCGCGGGCGCAGGCGCGGTCGGAGCAGGAATCGCCCCATTGTTCTTGTGCGCCATCGAAATCGACCGGTTGACGAGGTTCCCCCACTCGTTGGCCAGCTCGAAGTTGGTCCGCCGGACGAACTCGTCCCACGTGAAGTCCGTGTCCTGAGTCTCCGGACCGGCCACCGAGATGAAGTACCGCAGCGCGTCCGGCCCGAACTCCCGCAGGAAGTCGTGCACGTAAATGACCGTGCCCCGGGAAGTGGAGAACTTCGACCCGCTCATCGTGAGGAACTCGCTGGACACGATCTCGTCCGGCAGGTGCAGCTTGCCGTACTTGCCGGCCTCGCCGCCGCGATCGCCGTCGCCGTTCTGGCCGAGCAGCAGCGCGGGCCAGATCTGGGCGTGGAAGGTGATGTTGTCCTTGCCCATGAAGTAGTAAGCGCGCGCGTCGGCGTTGGCCCACCACTCCTGCCACGCGTCCGGGGTGCCGTTGCGGCGGGCCCATTCGACGCTCGCCGAGAAGTACCCGATGACCGCGTCGAACCAGACGTAGAACCGCTTGAGCGGCTGGTCGCGCCAGCCGTCCAGCGGGATCTTCACGCCCCAGTCGAGGTCGCGGGTGATCGGCCGCGGCCGCATGTCGTCGATCAGGTTGCGGGTGAAGTTGAGGACGTTCGGCCGCCAGTCGGTCTTGGTGCCGAGCCAGTCGCCGAGGGTTTTGGTGAACGCGGGCAGGTCGAGGAAGTAGTGCTCGGTCTCGACGAACTTCGGCGTCTCGCCGTTGATCCGCGACTTCGGGTTGATCAGCTCGGCGGCGTCGAGCTGATTGCCGCAGTTGTCGCACTGGTCGCCGCGCGCGCCGTCGTAGCCGCAGATCGGGCAGGTGCCCTCGATGTAGCGGTCGGGCAGCGTGCGTCCGGTTGACGGGCTGATCGCGCCGCGGGTGGTCTTCGGGACCACGTAGCCGTTGCGGTTGAGCGCGAGGAAGATTTCCTGCGTCACCGCGGCGTGGTTGCCGGTGGTGGTGCGGGTGAACAGGTCGTAGGAGAGGCCGAGGCCCCGCAGGTCCTCGTCGATCTGGCGGGTGTACTTGTCCGCGGTCTGCTGCGGGGTCATCCCCTCTTTGTCCGCCTGGACGGTGATCGGCGTGCCGTGTTCGTCGGTCCCGGACACCATGAGCACCCGGTTGCCGGCCATTCGCTGGTAGCGGGAGAAGACGTCGGACGGGACGCCGAATCCGGACACGTGGCCGATGTGGCGGGGGCCGTTGGCGTAGGGCCAGGCCACCGCGGTCAACACAGGGGTGCTCATACCTGTTTAGCCTACGGATGCGCTCCAGAGCTTTTCGTGGTGGTCGGAGAAGGGAGAGCCGGTTGTCGGCGACGCGTCTGCTGGTGCTCGGGGTCGTGCGGATGTTCGGCCGCGCGCACGGCTATCAGGTGCGCCGCGAACTGCTGTCGTGGTCGGCGGACCAGTGGGCGAACGTCCAGCCCGGTTCGATCTACCACGCGCTCAAGAAAATGGCCGCCGAGGACCTGCTGGAGAAGATCGACGTCGAACCGGGCGACGGCGGTCCGGACCGGGTCGCCTACCGGCTTTCGCCCGCGGGCGAGCAGGAATTCCAGGTGCTCATCGCGAAAGGGCTGTCCAATCCGGACGCGAGCAACGCGGAGCTGTGCGCGGCGGTGAGCCTGATGCCCGCGCTCCCCCGGAAGTACGTGATCAGCCTGCTCAGGCAGAACCTGATCCACTTCGAGGCGGAAGAACGCCGGTCTCGGCTGAGCCTCGAGGGCGACACCTGGGGCAAGCCTTCGCACGTGTCCGAGCTGTTCCGCCTGTGGGGCGGGATCGCCAGCGCGAGCCGGGAATGGCTCGCCGGATTGATCGAGCGGCTGGAAGCGGGCGAGTACGTGATGGCCGACGACCCCGGCTCGGCGTTCGAGCCGCCCGCTCCCAAGTAATCAAATTTGACTAACCCTGTCTCCCTCGGGCACAGTGTGCGCGTCAGCTAGTCAAGATTGATTAGTTGAGCTCTGGGAGGAGAGGGGTTTCCATGATCACGGCACGCGGACTCGAGCGGCGGTTCCGCCGCAAGGGCCGAGCCGGTGGCGAGGTGCACGCGGTGAAGGGGGTCGATCTCGACGTCGAGGCGGGCGAGCTGGTCGGGTTCCTCGGCCCGAACGGGGCGGGCAAGACCACCACGCTGCGCATGCTCACCACCCTGCTGAAACCGACCGCGGGCACGGCGACCGTCGGCGGGCACGACCTGCTGACCGACGCGGCGGGGGTGCGCCGCAACATCGGGTACGTCGCACAGGGCGGCGGGACCGCGCCCGAATCGCGCGTCGGGGAAGAGCTGGAGCTGCAGGGCAGGCTGTACCGGATGAGCAAGGCCGACGCGATCGCGCGCGGCAAGGTGCTCGCCGACCAGCTCGACCTGAACGGGCTCGAGCACCGGGCCACTAAGACGCTGTCCGGGGGTCAGCGGCGCAGGCTCGACATCGCGATGGGGCTGATCCATTCGCCGGGGCTGGTCTTTCTCGACGAGCCGTCCACCGGGCTCGACCCGCAGAGCCGGGCGAACCTGTGGGAACACATCCGGCGATTGCGCGCCGAACAGGGCGTGACGATCTTCCTGACCACGCATTACCTCGACGAGGCGGACGCGCTGGCCGACCGGCTGATCGTGATCGACGACGGCCGGATCGTCGCCGAAGGCCAGCCGGACGCGCTGAAAGCGCAGGTCTCCGGCGACGGCGTGGCGATCGAGGTGGATCCCGAATCCGCCGCGGCCGCCGCGGACCTGGCCCGGCAGCTGCCCGGCGCGCACGAGTTCGCGGTGTCCGAGGGGTCGATCCGGTTCCGGGTGCCGCGCGGCGACACCGCGATGCCGGAGCTGCTGCGCGCGCTCGACGCCAAGGACATCGCGACGACCGCCATGCAGGTCACGCGGCCGACCCTGGACGACGTATTCCTTACTCTCACCGGCCGGTCGCTGCGCGAAGCCGAGCAGCCCGCGCCGGCGGAACCGGAGGTGTCCGGTGTTGCATGACACCTGGCTGATTTTCCGCCGCGACATGGCGGGCGCCCTGCGAAATCCGGCGTGGCTGCTGATCGGGCTCGCCCAGCCGCTGCTGTACCTGTTCTTCTTCGGCCCACTGCTGGTGAAGTCGCTCGGCGCGCAGGGGATGTCTGAGGTCGACGGCTGGATGGTGCTCACGCCCGCGCTGATCGCGCAGCTGGCGCTGTTCGGCAGTTCGTTCGTGGGCTTCGGGCTGCTTGCCGAATTCCGGTCCGGCGTGGTCGAGCGGCTGCGCGTCACCCCGGTGCACCGGGCCGCGCTGCTGCTCGGGAAGGTGCTGGCGAACGCGTTGCAGGCGGTCGTGCAGGCGATGCTGATCATCCTGCTCGCCTACCTGGTGTTCGACCTGAACGCGCCGTTCGGCGGAGTGTTGCTGAGCCTCGCGATCGTGTTCCTGCTCGCGCTCACGCTGGCGTCGTGCTCCTACGCGCTGGCGCTCACGCTCAAGAGCGAGGAGGCGTTCCCGGCACTGCTCAACGCGGTGCTCATGCCGTTGCTGCTGCTGTCCGGGATCCTCATCCCGATCACGTCCGGGCTGGCTCCGAAGTGGCTGTACACGATCTCGCAGATCAACCCGTTCCGGCACGTGGTCGACGTGGAGCGCAACAGCTTCCGCGGCGACTTCTCGATGGACGCGCTGTTCACCGGCAGCGTGGTCGTGCTGGTCATGGCCGTTGTGGCCGTGTGGTGGGGAACGCGCACCTTCCAACGGGAAAACGCCTGATCAAAGCGTATCGACACGCCGGGAAAGGTCACCCCGCTCCGGAACTCCGGACGTAGGGTGGCCTTTCACCCGTCGTGGGGCTTGTCAGGGGTGCGTGGTGGCGGAACCGGAGAGTGGGCGCGGACTCACGCTCACTCATCGCGAGCAAGTGCTCGATTGGGCGGCGGTGCGCGGCGCCGACGTGCGCTTCGCTTCGGTGACGATCAGCGAGAACGTCAACTGGAGCGATCCCGGCGCGGAGCGGACGCTGGCCGCGGCCCAGCACGCGGGCATTCACACCGGGGCCCGGCATTACGCCCGGCCCGGCGCGGTGCACGACCAGGCCGACCATTTCGTCCGGACGGCGAGCAGGCTCGGGGCGTTCGCGCCCGGTTCGCTCGCCCCCGCGCTCGAGGTGGACGCGCAAAGCGTCGACGACCGGTTCGTGAAGGCGTGGATCAAGCACGTGCGGCACGCCGCGAAGATCCGCCGGGTGCTCGTGTACGCCGGGCACGACTGCTGGGCGCACCGGCTGCACCCGGACCGCTGGGCCGATTCCGAAGTGGTGCTGTGGCTCGTGCGGCACAACGGCATTCCCGGGCGGCCCGGCTGGTTCCATTCGCGGCTCGGGCTGCACCAGCACGCCTTCGCGCCGGACGTTCCCGGGGTCGACGGGCCGGTGGCGCAGGACGCGGTGGTGTACCCCTTCGCGCTGTCCGATGTGCTGCTCTGATCACCTTTTCCGCTGGTCACCGTCGGTTTCCGGCACAATGGCGCGATGCGTTTCCAGCGGCTGCGGACCGACCTGTCACCTTCGCGGGTGCTCGTCGCGCTGTCCGCGTACGCCCGGGCGCACGGCCTGCCCGAACCGGCTGCGGTCTGTGGGGACTGGTTCGAGTCGCGGGCGGTGGTGGCTCCGTTCCTCGCGGTGACTCCGCGGCCGTTCCCTTCGCTCCCGGGCCCTTCGGGTCCTTCGGATCGGGTCGGCGGCGGATGGTTCGGGTTTCTTGCTTACGACCAGGCGGATCCGTCCGGACGCTCGACCGGGGTTCCGGCGTCGGCCTGGGGCTGGGCGGATCACGTGCTGCGCTGGGACGCGGCGGGAGTGTGCTGGTTCGAGTCGCTCGAAGGTGACGCTGACGCGCAGCTTGCGCTGGTGGAGCGGGCGCTGGCTGGGTCCGCGGACTTGTCGTGGTCGGCAAGTGCGTTGCAGCGACCGTCCGGGCACGAGCAGGCGGTGAAAGCGTGCGTGCACGAGATCGAGGCGGGTGAGCTGTTCCAGGCGAACGTCTGCTCGCGGTTCACCGGGACGTTCGAGGGTTCAGCGGCCGCGCTGTTCGCCGAGGGGGTGCGACGGCTGGCTCCGAGGCGGGCGGCTTACGTCGCCGGTGCATGGGGTTCGGTGGTTTCGCTGTCGCCGGAGCTGTTTCTGGCCCGGCACGGCCGCCGCGTGCGGTCGTCGCCGATCAAGGGGACGCTGCCCCGGCGCGGTCCGGCGGACGACGGCAACGCGCTCCGGTTGCGGCAGTCGGCGAAGGACGTCGCGGAGAACGTGATGATCACCGACCTGGTGCGCAACGATCTCGGCCGGGTGTGCGAGGTCGGCAGCGTCGTGGTGCCGGAACTGCTCGCGGTGCATCCGGCGCCGGGGGTGTGGCATCTGGCGTCCACTGTGGAGGGTGTGCTGGCGGACGGGGTGACCGACGCCGGACTGCTGGCCGCGACGTTCCCGCCCGGTTCGGTCACCGGCGCGCCGAAGATCCGGGCGCTGGACCTGATCGCCGAACTGGAACCGGTCGCGCGCGGGGTGTACACCGGCGCGGTCGGGATGGTGTCGCCGCTGGCCGGACTGGAGCTGAACGTGGCGATCCGGACGTTCGAGATCGCCGGGGACCGGATCGCGCTGGGAGTCGGCGGCGGGATCACGGCGGACTCGGACAGCGCCGCGGAATGGCAAGAGTGCCTGCACAAAGCGGCGCCGTTGGAGTCTTTGCTGGCCAGCCCTCGTGAGTGCTAAAGCCGGTTCTCACCGGTTTTAGCACTCACGAGACTTACCGGCGCGGGTCGAGCAGCAACTTGCCCGTCGTGCCACGGGAACGCAGTGCTTCGTGGGCCTTCCGGGCGTCCTCCAGCGCGTACTCGCCGCCCGCGATCGCGCGGAGCTTCCCGTCCAGGACCATCGTGAACAGGTCGGACAGCGCGGTGCCGAAAACGTTGCCCGGCAAGCGGAACACGTGCGGCAGCCACATCCCGGCCACGGTCGTGCTGTGGCCGAGCAGGTTGCGCAATTCGATCGGCTTCGGCGAACGGCGGCCGGCCATGCCGTAGAACACCAGGCGGCCGAACGGGGCCAGCGCGACGATGCTCTGATCGGTCGTCGGACCGCCGACCATGTCGAGAACGACGTCGACCCGCTTGCCGCCGTTGGCTTCCCGGAGGACCTCGGTCATGTTCTCCGCGCGGGAATCGACCGCGACGTCCGCGCCGAGCTCGATCGCCAGCGCGCGCTTTTCCTCGCTGCTCGCGGTCGCGATGACGCGCCCCGCGCCCCAGGCGTTGGCCAGCTGCACCGCGATCGACCCGACGCCGCCCGCCGCGGCGTGCACGACGACGGACTCGCCGGGCTCGAGGTGAGCGTTCTTGCGCAGCATGATCCACGCGGTCGCGCCCTGGACCAGCATCGACAGCGCGTTCAGGTCGTCGACGCCGTCCGGCACCGGGAACGTCATCGCCTCGTCGGCCACGGCGCGCTCGGCGTAACCGCCGCCGTCGTTGAGCAGCGCGACCACGCGCTTGCCGTCCGCCGTGCGCCCGACGACCTCGCCGCCCGGCACGAGCGGCAGCTTGCTCGGGGCGAGGTACGAGTTCTCCGCCTGGTGCGTGTCCGCGTAGTTCAGCCCGACGCGATCGACCTCGATCAGCACCTGCCCCGGTCCGGCCACCGGGTCCGGCAGCTCGACCGGCTTCAGCACCTCGGGACCGCCGAATTCGGTCACCTGCACAGCACGCATCTTCGCGGCTCCTCTCGTCGTGAGACATTTTGCCACATGTCTCATTCATGGGACACTCTCTGCTAACGTCTCACCTATCGACACGCCACTGTCCACCCGCACCTCGCGACCCGACGCCGTCGCGGCCTTCCGCCTCGCCCGCGCCCGGTTCCTCGCCGGAGACCGCGTCGACATGCGCGACCTGGCCGCCGACCTCGGCGTCAGCCGCGCGACCCTGCACCGCTGGGTAGGCAGCCGCGACCACCTGCTGAGCGAAATCCTGTGGGCGGAGACGTCGTCGGTGCTGGATAACGTCAGTTATGCAGGCCGCGGCGGAGACGGCGTCGCGGAGGCAATCGGGGCGTTCGTGCGGACGGTCAACGCGTCCTCGCCCTTTCGCGCTTTCCTTCGCCGAGAGCCGGAGCGCGCGTTGCGGTTGTTGACGACCAAGGCGAGTCTGGTGCAGTCGCGGACCATCGAGAAGGTGTGCGGTTTGCTGTCGGATGAAGTGGCGGCGGGACGGCTGGAGTCACCGTTGCCGGTGGCGGATCTGGCGTATCTGCTCGTGCGGGTCGGTGAGTCGTTCATCTACACCGACGCGATCACCGGGGAGGAGCCGGACGCGGAGAAGGCCTTAATAGCGGCGAAAATGCTGTTGCGCAGTCGCTAAAGTCTTCTGGTGACTGCTGTCCAGGCCATCGCCCGGATCCCCGCCGCTTCGCTCGGCGCGTTGGTGTGCCATCCGAAACTGCCGCTCGTCGCCGGGATCGATCAGGAGCGGCCCGCGGTGCATCTCTACTACGCCGAGCGAGTGCTGCGCGAAATCGGCGCGGTGGGCGCGGATTCCGCGGAGTACGGGAAGTTCGACCACTGGCCTATCGTCGCCTGGCATCCGGAACGGCCGGAACTGGTCGTGTCCCACGGCGGGGAAACGGTGCGCTGGACCCGGTCCGGCACCTCCGTGCTGGACATCGCCGTCTCCGAAGACGTGGCCTACAGCCCGGACGGCCGGTCGCTGTGGACGTCGCCGACCCCACCCGAGCGCTACGACCGTTCGGACGTCATCGATCTCAGCACCGGCGTCGTCGAACCCGCTCCGCTCTGGGACACCGGCATCGCCGCGCATCCGGCGGGCGGGCTGATCGCCACGAACCAGAGCGATCAAGGCGCGTCCTTGGTTCTCTTCTCGCGCCCGGGCGAGAAGCTGCGGTTCGTCGACCGGGCGCTGATTCTGGAGTCCAACTGCTGGGGGCTTCCGGTCTTCAGCTCCGACGGACGGTACCTGGCGATTCATGGCAACACCTACGAACACCAGGTCCTGGTGTTCGAGTTCCCTTCGCTGCGCCGAATCCTGAAGATCCCGCTCAAAAAGTTTTCCATCTCGTCTCAGCTCACCATCGCCTTCGGTGCGCGGCCCGGCGCGCTGTGGATCGGGACGCCGTCCGGCACCTTGCTGGAGGTGGACGTCGCGCGCGACCGAACCACGAAGCACAAACTGCTCCGCTCGGCAGTGACCGCGCTGGCCGCGACGTCGAACGGTGACCTCGTGGTCGCCGGAGACAGCGAACTCGCACTGGTGCCCGTTCCCGGTCCGCGCACTGTCGCGGATCCAGCCGCCGTCGCCGAGTTCCTCGTCGGCACCAAGGAAATTCCTGACGACGTCTTTCCGGAAGACCACGCCGTGCTCACCGACGGCGTCCATACCTGGCGGCCGGAGGAACTGGCCACGATCACCAAAACCGCACCTAGCGACCCGAGGTGGCTGCAGTTCCTAGCCGAAGCCAACGCCCGCAGGAACTGACTCACTTCCGAGCCGCGAGCACCGCCGCGTAAAGCTCCTTCGTAGAAACCCCTGCCGCACTCGCCACCTCGGCCGCGACGGTCTTCAGCCGCTCCCCTGAGGCAACCCGGTCGGCCACCTCCGGCACCAGGTCCGACACCGATGCCTGCCGAGGCGTCGCCCCCTCCAGCACCACCGAGATCTCCCCGCGAACCCCGTCCGCCGCCCACTCGGCCAACTCCGCGAGCGTGCCCCGTTTGACCTCTTCGTACGTCTTCGTCAGCTCCCGGCACACTGCGGCTCGGCGCGTGCCGCCCAACGCCGCAGCGGCGTCCGACAGCAGCGAAGCGATCCGGTGCGGCGATTCGAAGAACACGACAGTCCGACGCTCGCTCACCAACTCCGCGAACCACTTCGACCGCTCACCAGGCTTGCGCGGCGCGAAGCCCTCGAAGCAGAACCGGTCGCAAGGCAGCCCGGACAACGCGAGCGCGGTCGTCACCGCCGAGGGGCCGGGGAGGCAGGTGATCGGCAGATCTTCCTCGACACAAGCGGCCACGAGACGGAACCCGGGATCGGACACGCTCGGCATCCCGGCATCGGTCACGACCAGCACCGTCTCGCCGCCGTGCAGCGCTTCCAGCAGCTTCGGCAGCCGGGCGGTCTCGACGTCCTCGTAGAAGCTGACCACCCGTCCGGAAGGCGACACGCCGAGCGCGGAAGCGAGGCCGCGCAGGCGTCTGGTGTCCTCGGCGGCGATCACGTCCGCCGAGCCCAGCGCCTCGATCAGCCGGGCGGACGCGTCGCCGGGATCGCCCAGCGGGGTGGCGGCGAGCACGAGCCGTCCGGAGGCAGAAGTCATGGCAGTCAGCCTAACCAGACACCATCAGTGGATCAGGCCGTACTATCGGGCCCCGTGACCGCGCTGCTGACCCGTGCCGACGACGAGAGCGTGCGGCCGGACCCGGTCGACGCGCGCCGCCCTCCGACCGACCGCGAAGCCACCCTGCTCGGCCGGGCCATGCCCGCCGACTGGCTGCGCGGCTGGATCGTCACGATCGTGCTGACCGTGATCGGCGGCGTCGTCCGGATGCAGAATCTGGGCTTTCCCACTGACCACAACAGTCCCGTCTTCGACGAGAAGCACTACGTGCCCCAGGCCGCGCAGATGCTGCGCAACGGCGGGTACGAGGACAACGCCGGGTACGAGCTGATCGTGCACCCGCCGCTGGCCAAGGACTTCATCGCGTTCGGCGAGTGGCTCTTCCACTACAACGGCTGGGGCTGGCGGTTCATGTCCGCCGTGGCCGGCACGCTGATCGTGCTGCTCACCGTGCGCATCGCGCGCCGGCTCACCCGCTCGACGCTGCTCGGCGGCATCGCGGGCGTGCTGGTGATCTGCGACGGCGTGCTGCACCTGCAGTCGCGGATGGGGATGCTCGACATCTTCATCGCGTTCTTCGTGCTCGCCGCGTTCGCCTGCGTGCTCTGCGACCGCGACCAGGTGCGGCAGCGGCTGGCCGTCGCGGTGCGCGAAGGCTGGATCGGCGAATCGCAGTGGGGACCGAAGCTCGGCTTCCGCTGGTGGCGGTTCGCGGCCGGGCTGATGATCGGCCTGACCTTCGGCGTCAAATGGTCGGCGCTGTACTATATCGCGGCGTTCGGCCTGCTCACCGTGTTCTTCGATGTCGCGGCCCGGCGCGCGGCGGGCGTTCAGCGGCCGTGGGTCGGCACGATCCGCCGCGACGTCGCGCCCGCACTGTGGGCGATTCTCGTCGTGCCGGTGCTGATGTACCTGGCGGCGTACTGGGCGTGGTTCGCCAGCGAAACCGCGACCGACCGGCACTACACCGAGATCAAGAACCTCGACCCGGGCATGTTCGGCTGGATCCCGCCCGCGCTGCGTTCGCTCGGCAGCTACACCGCCAACGTGCTGCATTTCCACGAGACTCTGGTGACGCCCAAGGACAATCCGCATCCGTGGGAGTCGAAGCCGTGGACGTGGCCGATGGGCCTGCGGCCGATGCTCTACTACTACGACGGCAACGTCACCGGCTGCGGCGAATCGCGCTGCCTCGGCGCGACGATGCTGATCGGCACGCCCGCGATGTGGTGGCTGGCCGTCCCGATGCTCGGCTGGGGCCTGTGGCGCTGGTTCTTCCGCGCGGACTGGCGCTACGCCGCCGTGCTGACCGGCTACTTCGCCGGTTACCTGCCCTGGTTCACCAACATCGACCGGCAGATGTACTTCTTCTACGCCACGCCGATGGCCCCGTTCCTGGTGCTCGGCCTGGTGCTGGCGCTCGGGCAGATCCTCGGCAGCGCCAAACGCGGATTCGAACGCAGGGGCACCGGTCTGCTCGTCGTGTCGCTCTACGTCGGGCTGGTGGTCGCGAACTTCGCCTGGCTGTGGCCGATTCTCAACGGAATCCCGATCACGAACGACCATTGGCAGGCGGAGATGTGGCTGCCTTCGTGGCGCTGAAGTAAGCACCCGGCGGCACCCCGACCGCCCGGCGGAAGGCGGCGACGAACGCGCTGGCCGTCGCGTACCCGACCCGGTGCGCGACGGTCGTCATCGGCAAACCCTGTGCCAGCAACGGCAATGCCGCGCGCAACCGTGCTTGCGTGCGCCAGGTGCCGAACGTCATCCGGCAGTCGCGGGCAAACGCGCGGGCCAGCGTCCGTTCGCTCGCACCGACGTCCCGGCCCAGCTCGGCCAGGCTGCGCGAGTCGGCGGGGTCGGTGAGCACCGCGTCAGCGACGTCTTGCGCTCGGGGATCGGCGGGCGCGGGCACGACGATCGGTGCCACGTCCATCGGCTCCAGCAGATCGAACGCGACCGCCTCGGCGCGACGGCGGGCGTCGTCGCTGATGCCATCCGCGGACAGGTGCTCCAGCAGCTCCCGCAGCAACGGCCGGACGATGACGATTCGCGGAGCGGGCCAGTCGACCGGGCACTGCTCCGGATCGGCGTAGATGCCGCGCAGTTCGGCGTCCCCGACCGCGCCCGTGCGATGCCAGACGCCGACCGGGATCCAGAGCGCGCGCGTGGACGGCAGGACCCATTGCGCGTCGCCGACCATCACCGCGGCGACCCCGCGCGCGGCCCAGACGAGCTGGTGCGCCGGATGGTCGTGCCAGGGGAACCAGGCTCCGGCCGCGATCGGAAGGTCGCCGAGCAGCATCGCGCCGGTTTGACCGTACTGCGACATGAAGTGACAGCCTATCGTCTTCCGGTCAGCGCGGCTCGTCCCTAGCGTCGAGGCCATGCCGATGAACCTGATGCACCGCAAGCTCTGCAGCTCGGAAAGGTGGGCCGCCGCGGTGGCCGGGGTGCTGCCGGACTGGCTCGCCCGCTTCGAACTCGGCGACGACGTGCTGGAAATCGGACCGGGTTTCGGGGCGACCACGCGGGTGCTGGTCGACGCTTTGCCGCGGCTGACCGCGCTCGAAATCGACCCGGCGTCGACCCGGTTGTTGCGGCAGAAATACGGCGACCGGGTCGAGGTCGTCGAGGGCAGCGGCGCGGAAATGCCGTTCGAGGACGGCCGGTTCTCCGGGGTCGTGTGCTTCACGATGCTGCACCACGTGCCGACGACCGCGCTGCAGGACCGGATCTTCGCGGAGGCGTTCCGGGTGCTGCGGCCCGGCGGCGCCTACTGCGGCGTGGACAGCCAGCTCAGCTTCGGCTTCCGGCTGCTGCATCTCGGGGACACGATGAACGTCCTCGACGCGGACACCCTGCCCGCCCGGCTGACAGCGGCCGGGTTCGAGCAGGTGCGCGTGGAGTGCGAGCCGAAGAAGCGGCTGGAGTTTTCCGCAGTGAAGCCGTCGTGAGCGCTAATGCCGGTTCTAACCGGTATTAGCACTCACGAGGCTCAGCGGGGTGAGCGGCGCGGAACGATCTGCGTAACCGGCCCGTCCAGCGCCTTGCCCTGGCGGCTCAGCCAGCCGTCGACCTCGCGTCGCACCGAGTTCAGCGTCGGACGACGGCGCGGTTCCGGATCCAGCGACGCCGCCAGTATCCGCGCGTGCACCGAACGCTGCGGCATGTGCGTGACCGGATCGGCCCGCGCCGCGGCCATCAGCGCGGCCATCGGCGTCTCGCGGGTGCCGCGCGGCGGCTGGCCGGTCAGCGCGTAGCTGACCGTGGCGGCGAGCTGCCACGCGTCTGAGGCCGGGCTCGCCGGGGAGCCCATCGCCTGTTCCGGCGCGACGAAGTCGGGCGTGCCGATCATCATCCCGGTGGCGGTCATCTTGGAATCGCCCTGGCTGCGGGCGATGCCGAAGTCGATGAGGTGCGCGATGCCCGCCGGGTCGAGGATGACGTTGGACGGCTTCACGTCGCGGTGCAGCACGCCCCGCTCGTGCGCCGCGACCAGCGCGCCCGCCATCGTCGACCACAGCCGTCCGGCGGCGACGTCGTCGATCGGGCCCTGTCCGTCGACCACCTCGGCGAGCGGGCGGCCCTGCAGGTACTCCATGACGAGCGCGAGCCCGTCCGGTTCCTCGGCCAGGTCGTACACGCGGACGCAGTTGGGGTGGTTCACCACGGCCAGCGCTCGCGCCTCGCGCTGCATCCGCTCCTCGGTGTCGTGGTCGGGCGCGTGCGCGATCTTCAGCGCGACAGTGCGGTTGAGCTGCGTGTCGACGGCTTCCCAGACCGTGCCGAACCCGCCGGTCCCGAGCTGGCGGACGCGCCGGTACCGGCTGCTGCCCGCGTTGCGCGAGCCAGGAGGCGGCGGAATCATGCCGGGCGCGGCGGCCAGCGCCCCGGCCGGCGGCGGCTCCGGAGCGGACGCCAGCGCGGTGGCCGGGTACGGCTTGTTCTGCGGCGGCGGAGGCGGCGGCAGCTGCTCCCGGCGGGGTGGCGGCTGCGCGGCGGGCGGTTCGTCGCGGCGCGGCTCCGGCCGGTTGATCACCGACCACGGCGGCGGGCCGACCAGCGCGACCGGGATCAGTCCCAGGATGCTGAACGGCAGGAACCCGAGCCAGAAGTGCACCGCGGTGTTGGCCGACATGCCCGCCGACGCGATCGCCATGACCACGAAGGGAATCCAGAAAAACCGCGACGGCCACTTCGGCCCGCGACGGAACGCGGTGCGCGCCTGCAGCATCACGAACAGCAGCGAACCGACCGGCAGCACCGTGAAGGCGAGCAGGTACAGCACGTAGGAAAGCTTGAGGCCGCGCGGGTAGAAGAGCGTCTCGAAGACGTTCGACCCGCCGCCCAGGTAGGTCTTCTGCGGGCCGATGAACGAGCAGTAGTTCGTGCTCAGCTTGGCCATTTCGGAGGCCGACAGACCGCTCGCGCCGCCCGCGTTGGCCGCGCGGAAGGTTTCCGAGATGCCCGACGCCATCAGCCACGGCAGCACCAGCACGCTGACGACGCCGATGAGCCCGAACACGGTGAGCGTGGTCGCGTCGTACCGGTTGCCGGTCCCCTTGCGGACGATCGCCACGATCAGCGCCCCCGCCGCCGGGAAGAGCGCGACGAGCGCACCCGCTGTGGTCGTCGCCCACACCCAGTCGCCGGGGCAGAACCCCGGGCCGAACAAGGTGTGCGCGAACGAGAGCAGCGCGCTCGCGATTCCGCTCACCGGCTGGTTCCCCTCACTGTCAGTGTTGCCCTCGTGCCGCTGCGCGGCCGTTCCCCACGGTCCAGCTTAGGACGCACACGGCCTCCGCGGGGTTGCCGGGTCGCGCCCGGATCGTGATCCACCGCATCCATCCCGGCGGACCGCGCTGACCTGCGACCCGCCGCGGGAAAGGCCATCATGAGGGCAGATTCGGCCGTCTGAAGTCAAAGGAGACCTCGTGGGCGCGTACACCGAGACGTATCGACGCAGTCTGGACGACCCGGAACAGTTCTGGCTCGAAGCCGCCCGGGCGATCGACTGGACGCAGCGGCCCACCCGCGCGCTCGATTCGTCCGCCGCGCCGTTCTACCGCTGGTATCCCGACGGGGAGCTGAACACCTCCTACAACGCCCTCGACCGACACGCCGACGGCGGTCGCGGCGCGCAGGACGCGCTGATCTGGGATTCGCCGGTCAGCGGGCGCAAACGCCGCTACACCTACGCCGAGCTGCGGGACGAGGTCGCGACCTTCGCCGGCGCGCTCGCGTCGCTCGGCGTCGCCCGCGGCGATCGCGTGATCCTTTATCTGCCGATGATCCCGCAGGCGGTCATCGCGATGCTCGCCTGCGCGCGGATCGGCGCGGTGCACTCCGTGGTGTTCGGCGGGTTCGCGCCGAAGGAACTGGCCGCGCGGATCGAGGACGCCAAGCCGAAGCTGATCCTGGCCGCGTCGTGCGGGATCGAGCCGACGCGGGTCGTCGAGTACAAGCCGATCATCGACGCCGCCCTCGAGACCACCGAGCACCAGCCGGACCACGTCGTGGTGTTCCAGCGCGAGCAGGCGCGCGCAAAGCTGTCCGGCACCGATCTCGACTGGACTGAGCTTGTCGCCGACGCCGACCCGGTGGATCCGGTTCCGGTGAAGGCGACCGATCCGCTGTACATCCTCTACACCTCCGGCACCACCGGGCGGCCGAAGGGCGTCGTCCGCGACGCGGGCGGGCACGCGGTCGCGCTGGCGTGGTCGATGGGCGCGCTGTACGACATTCACGCCGGGGATGTGTGGTGGACGGCCTCCGACGTCGGCTGGGTCGTCGGGCACTCGTACATCGTCTACGCGCCGCTGCTGGTCGGCGCTACAACCGTGCTGTACGAGGGAAAACCCGTCGGAACGCCGGACGCTGGCGCGTTCTGGCGGGTCATCTCCGAACACGGCGTGCAGGCGCTGTTCACCGCGCCGACGGCGTTGCGCGCGGTGAAAAAGGTGGACCCGGACGCGGACGAACTCAAGAAGTACGACCTGTCCCGCTTCCGCACGCTGTTCATGGCGGGCGAGCGGCTCGATCCGGAGACCTACCACTGGGCCCACGACATCCTCGGCACGCCGGTCGTCGACCACTGGTGGCAGACCGAAACCGGCTGGCCGATCGCGGCCAACCCGCGCGGTCTCGAGCCGATGCCGGTCAAACCCGGGTCGGCGACGAAACCCGTTCCCGGCTGGGACGTGCGGATCCTCGACCAGGCGGGCGAGGAACTGCCGGCCGGCCGCGAAGGCGCGATCACGCTGAAACTGCCGCTGCCGCCAGGTTCGCTGCCGACGCTGTGGGGCGACGACGAGCGCTACCGCGAGGCGTACCTGTCGCGCTATCCCGGCTACTACCTGACCGGTGACTCGGGCTACCTCGACGAGGACGGCTACCTCTTCGTCATGGGCCGCACCGACGACGTGATCAACGTGGCCGGGCACCGGCTGTCGACCGGTTCGATGGAGGCCGTGCTGGCGTCGCATCCGGCGGTCGCGGAGTGTGCGGTGATCGGGGTCGCGGACCAGCTGAAGGGGCAGGTGCCGCGCGGTTTCGTGGTGCTGAAGTCCGGGGTGGAGGTGCCCGAGGACCAGCTGCGGGACGAGCTGGTCGCGCTGGTCCGTCGCGATATCGGGCCGGTGGCGGCGTTCCGGGACGTCTCGGTGGTCAACGCGCTGCCGAAGACGCGCTCGGGGAAGATCCTGCGCAAGACGATGCGCGGGATCGCCGACGGTCGCGACGAGGCGGTTCCGTCGACCATCGAGGACCCGTCGGTGCTCGACGCCTTGCGGGCGATCCTGCGGCCCTGAGCATCCCGGCGAACGGGACATCCAGCGTCAGCAGACCCTTTCGGGCGTTGTCAGCGTCCCCGGTAGTGGTCTATACCTCTTGGAGTCCGCCTTCTCCGCGACGCGACCGGAGGTATGCCGTGAGGAAGACCCTGTCCAGGGCCGTGCTTGGGGTGACCGTGCTCGGGCTCGCCGCGGTGGGAGTGCCCGGGCCGGCCGCGGCGAGTCCCGCGCCCAGCGAACGGCAGGTCACCGACCTCGTGCCGATGCCGGTGCACGCCGTGGCGAAGGCGGACGCCACCTTCCGGCTCACGCCGCTGACGGTGATCCGGGCCGGGCACGGCACCGGCGACGTCGCCTCGTACCTGCGCGGGCTGCTGCGGCCCGCGACCGGCTTCCCGCTACCGGTCGTCCCGGTGAGCCCGGGACTGTCATCGATCTCGCTCGACCTCGGCCACGCCGACCCGCGCGTCGGCGACGAGGGATACCAGCTCGACGTCACGAAGAACGGCGTCCAGCTGCGCGCCAACACCTCCGCCGGGCTGTTCACCGGCGTCCAGTCGCTTCGGCAGCTGCTGCCGTCCGCGATCGAGGCGAAATCGGTGCAGCACCGGACGTGGACGATCGCCGGCGGCAGCGTGCTCGACTACCCGCGCTTCGCCCACCGCGGCGCGATGCTCGACGTCGCGCGGCACTTCTTCACGCCTGCGCAGGTGAAGAAGTACATCGACCAGATCGTCCAGTACAAGATCAACACACTGCACCTGCATCTCAGCGACGACCAGGGCTGGCGCATCGAAATCAAGAGCTGGCCCCGCCTGGCGACTGAAGGCGGCAAGACCGCGGCCTATGGCGATCCGGGCGGTTATTACACGCAGGAGCAGTACAGCGACATCGTCGCGTACGCCGCGAGCCGCCACATCACGGTCGTGCCGGAAATCGACATGCCCGGGCACACGAACGCCGCACAGTCGGTGTATGCGGAACTCAACTGCGACGGCAAGGCAGTCCCGCCGCGCACCGACATCGAGGTCGGCTACAGCTCGCTGTGCATCAATTCGCCCACCACGTATCGATTCGTGGAGGACGTGATCCGCGAACTCGCCGCGATCACGCCCGGCAAGTACATCGGCATCGGCGGCGACGAAGCGCATTCGACGTCAGCCGCGGACTACAAAGCCTTCTACGAGAAGGTAACCCCGATGGTCGCCAAGTACGGCAAGCTGATCACCGGCTGGCACGAAATGGCGAAGACGCCGCTGCCGACGTCCGCCGTGCCGCAGTACTGGGATCAGGGCGGCCCGAACGCGGACGTGGCCGCCGCGGCGGCGCGCGGGAACAAGTTCATCATGTCGCCCGCCAACCACGCCTATCTCGACATGAAGTACACGGAATCGACCAAACTCGGCCAGGATTGGGCCGGTCTGGTCGAAGTCCGCGACGCCTACGAATGGGACCCGGCGACACTCGTCCCCGGCGTCGGGGAGAAATCCGTCGCCGGGGTCGAAGCTCCATTGTGGACGGAGACCATCCGGACCAACGACGACATCGAGTACATGGCCTTCCCGCGCCTGCCCGGCGTCGCGGAAATCGGCTGGTCGCCAAAGCAGTCCCGGACCTGGGACGGCTACCGGGGCCGCATCGCCAAGCAAGCGCCGCGCTGGGAAGCCCAGGGAATCGACTTCTACCGCTCACCCCAGGTCGACTGGAAGTGATTCCCTAGCCCGGTCCACTTTGGACTGGATGCCCTTGCGATAACCCTCGGGCAACGCGTCGGCCGACAGCACCCGCTCGGCCAGCTCCAGCATCTGCCCAGGTTCGGGCAGCCGTGCGTAATTCGCCGACGCGACCTGGAACGTCTCCGCGACGGTCGGACCCTCGGACCGCTCCACCAGGTCGAGCGGTCCGGCCGTCGGGACGGTGCCTGGCCGCAGCACGCGCAGGTACCACCCGCAGCGACGGGCGTCGATCATCGCGGGCACGACGTCCTTGCGGCCGGTCCGCATCGCGAGCTTGAAGCACGGATGCCGCGGCTGCGCGATCTGCACGAGCGCGTCGCCCCAGGCCCAGACGTCGCCGATGCGCGCGTCGCTCTCCAGCGCGCCGTGCACGGAGAGATTCTCGCCGAAGTCGCCGTGCGCGACGTCGTACCCCTCGTCGGTCCACACCGGATAGTGCTCGACCGGATAGACGTAGACGGCTTTGTCCGGGCCGCCGTGCACCGAGAGGTCGGCCTGGCGGTCACCGGCCAGGTTCAGCTCGGACAGCGCCAGTTCCGGCGTGCCGACGCGGGTTTTCCGGATGGCGCTCAGGACTGGTTGGTCCCGCTGGTGGCCGAGCACGGTCGGCTCGCCTACGTAGACGTCTTTCAGCGACAGCATGGAGTGAACCTAGCAAGTGCGCTGGGCTATTTGGACGGGTCGGGGAAGCCAGGGGTCTGGCTTCGCACGTAGACCGTCTCCTCGGCGCCGGGTTTCACGAACACCCAGAACGTCGCGTGATACGGCGTCTCGAAGTGGGTATAGAGGTAAGCCTTGGCGTTGGGGTCATAGGTCCAGCCGAACTGCCGCATCTCGTTCGCGTTGAACGGCGACAGCGGGTCCTGGGGATCGTCTCTCGGCCACTTGAGACTCGGCTCCGCCGGGTCCGCGCCGTACTGCTCCAGGAAATCGTCCACACAGGACTTCGGCGCGACGAAGGTGAAGGCGAGCCGTTCGGTGAGCCTGGGCTGGACGTCGAACCGGAAACCCTTGACCGCACAGGACGGCAGCGTCACCTGGAACCGGGCCGAGGCCTCTTCCCAGCTGACGCCGTCCTCGCTGCCCGGATACGCCCGCGGATCCGGCGGGCCGCCGCATCCGGCCACCGTGACTGCGGCACAAAGCGCAGCGACCACCGCAAGAATCCGCGACACCATGGAGCAAACCTAGCGGTGCCGCACCCAAGGCTTCCAAAGATTTTCGGCCCGGTCGAACCACAGCACCCGGTGAGCGGGAAACGCTCACCGGGTGCCGCGCTCAACCGTTCAGCTCCGCAGACTCCTCGTCGCTGAGCAGCCGCGACCGGATCAGGAACCGCACCCCCTCCGGCGCCTCCAGCGAGAACCCGCTGCCCCGCCCAGGCACCACGTCGATGGTCAGATGCGTATGCCGCCAGTACTCGAACTGCGGCCCGGACATCCACACCGGCACCGCGTCGATGCCGTCCACCGCCAGGTCGCCCAGGTGCACGTCGTGCGCGCCGACCCGGAATTCGCCCGCCGGGTAACACATCGGGGCGCTGCCGTCGCAGCATCCGCCGGACTGGTGGAACATCACCGGCCCGTGGACTGGCACCAGCCGCCGCAGCAGGTCGGCGGCGGCCGGGGTCAGGGCGACCCGTTCCCCCATCAGAAGAAGCCCAGCGCCTGGTCGGAGTAGGAGACCAGGAGGTTCTTCGTCTGCTGGTAGTGGTCCAGCATCATCTTGTGGTTCTCGCGGCCGATGCCGGACGCCTTGTAGCCGCCGAAGGCCGCGTGTGCCGGGTAGGCGTGGTAGTTATTCACCCACACGCGGCCGGCCTGGATGTCGCGGCCCGCGCGGTAAGCGGTGTTCCCGTCGCGCGACCAGACGCCGGCGCCTAGGCCGTACAGCGTGTCGTTGGCGATCTTGAGCGCGTCGTCGTAGTCGTCGAACTTCGCCACGGACACCACCGGGCCGAAGATCTCTTCCTGGAAGATGCGCATCTTGTTGTCGCCCTCGAACACTGTCGGCTGCACGTAGTAGCCGCCCGACAGGTCGCCGCCGAGGTCGGACTGCTCGCCGCCGGTGAGCACCTTCGCGCCCTCTTGCTTGCCGATGTCGATGTAGGACAGGATTTTCTCGAGCTGGTCGTTCGAGGCCTGCGCGCCGATCATCGTCTCGGTGTCGAGCGGATTGCCCTGCTTGATCTTCTTCACGCGCTCGACCGCGTCGCCGAGGAACCGGTCGTAGATGCCGGACTGGATCAGCGCGCGCGACGGGCAGGTGCAGACTTCGCCCTGGTTCAGCGCGAAGAGCGCGAAGCCTTCCTGGGCCTTGTCGTAGAACGCGTCGTTGGCCGCGGCGACGTCGTCGAAGAAGATGTTCGGACTCTTGCCGCCCAGTTCGACGGTCACCGGGATGATGTTTTCGCTGGCGTACTGCAGGATCAGCCGCCCGGTCGTCGTCTCGCCGGTGAACGCGACCTTGCGCACGCGGTTGCTCGACGCGAGCGGTTTGCCCGCTTCGACGCCGAACCCGTTCACGATGTTCAGCACGCCCGGCGGGATCAGGTCGCCGATGATCGACAGCAGCAGGTGGATCGACGCCGGGGTCTGCTCGGCGGGCTTGAGCACGATCGCGTTGCCCGCGGCCAGCGCCGGGGCGAGCTTCCAGACCGCCATCAGCAGCGGGAAGTTCCACGGGATGATCTGGCCGACGACGCCGAGCGGCTCGTGGAAGTGGTAGGCGACGGTGTTGTCGTCGATCTGCGAGATGCCGCCCTCCTGGGCGCGCAGCGCGCCGGCGAAGTAGCGGAAGTGGTCGATCGCGAGCGGGATGTCGGCGGCGAGGGTTTCGCGGACCGGCTTGCCGTTCTCCCAGGCCTCGGCGACCGCGATCTTCTCGAGGTTCTGCTCCATCCGGTCGGCGATCTTGAGCAGGATGTTCGCGCGTTCCTCGGTCGAGGTGCGGCCCCACGCGGGTGCGGCGCCCTCGGCCGCGTCGAGCGCCCGGTCGATGTCGGCCGCCGTGCCGCGGGCGATCTCGGTGAAGGTCTTCCCGGTCACCGGCGTCGGGTTCTCGAAGTACTGCCCGCCCGCCGGGGCGACGTACTCGCCGCCGATGTAGTGGTCGTAGCGGGTCTCGTAGTCGACGACGGCGCCGTCGGTGTTCGGTGCGGCGTATACGGCCATCTTGCCCTGCCTCGTTGCTGGTCGGTGACGGTCGGCGGCGACCGTAGGCCGGGCAACGTTGCGCCAACGTTGCAGCCTTGTGACCAGGGTCTCTACTCTCGTTCACGTGGCGGAGCTGCCCGAACCCGACCTGCTGCGCGATCCGGAGTCGTACGCGCGGCTTCTCCGGCATGTCCGCGAAGCGGTGCTCTCCGGGGCCACCGCGCCGCGCTCGCCACGCTCAGTGGTGTCGGCTTCGTGGGAACGCTCGCTGGCCGCGCACGTCGACCCGGACGCCGGCGAGGCCCCGCTGATCTTCGAGGCGGACGAACTCACCGACCTGCGCGCGGAGCATCCGCTGGCCCCGGTGCTGCCGCTGCTGCGCGAGATGCTGGTGAGCATCGCCGACGACGCCGAGCACATGATGATCGTGACCGACGCGAACGGGCTGATCCTGTGGCGCGAGGGCGCGACCGGCGTGCTGCTGCGCGCGGATCAGGTCGCGCTCACCGAGGGCACGAGGTGGAGCGAAGAGGCGATCGGCACGAACGCGATGGGCACGACGCTCGCGACCGGGAAGCCGGTGCAGATCTACTCCGCCGAACACCTCGTACGCCGCTATCACGCCTGGACCTGCGCCGCGGCCCCCGTGCGCGACCCGGACACCGGCGCGCTGCTCGGCTCGATCGACGTCAGCGGTCCGCTCCGCACCGTGCATCCGGCGATGTTGTCGCTGGTCACGGCCACGGCGCAGCTTGCCGAGGGACGGCTGCGGGCGGATTTAGCGGTCCGCGACGAGAAGGTGCGGCGGGCGAACATGCCGCATCTGGCGTCGTTGCACGGCCAGCCCGGCGCGCTCCTTTCCGCGGGCGGGCGGGTGCTGGCGGCCGAATCGTGCACGCTTCCGTCCACTGTGGAGGTACGGAAGGGCGGCGGCACGGTCACCCTGCCGGACGGCCGGATCGCCACCGTCGACCCGCTCGACGAGGGCTATCTCCTGCGGATCGCCACCTCCGGCTCCGCGACCCGGCGGAGGTTGTCCCTCGAATACCTCACCGACGGCCCCGGATCGACCACTGTGGAGGGTCGAGACATCCCGTTCACCTTGCGGCACGCCGAATTACTGACCTTGCTCGCGCTACAGCCGCGCGGGTTGTCGGCGGAGAAGCTGGCGTTGCAACTGTACGGCGAGGCCGGCAATCCGGTGACCGTGCGCGCCGAGATCCACCGGTTGCGCACCCAGCTCGGCACTGGGGTGTTGCAGACGCGCCCGTACCGTCTCGCGGCCACAGTGGACGCGGACTTCCTGCGCACCAAGGCCGCCCTGCGCGCCGGAGACGCCGCGGCGGCGGTGCGGTCGTTCCAGGGTCCGCTGCTCGCGGAGTCGGAATCGCCCGCGATCCTGGAGGAACGCGAGTCGATCAGCGCGCAGGTCCGGCAGCTGGCGTTGAACAGCGGGGACGCGGACACATTGTGGGCGTTCTGGGAAACCTCCTGCGGTGCGGACGATCTGGCGATTCTGGACGCGTTGTCCGCGGTGCTGGAGCCCTCGGATCCGCGGTTGGCGGCGGTGCGGACTCACCGCGCCCGGCTGGGCTGATCCTTACCGCGCGGCAGCGGTTTCCCGGATCGCCTCGTCCACCGGGGCCGAGTAGTTCAGCTCCAAATACAGCTCCCGCAACAGCAGCCCGTCCATGTGCTGTACCGTCAGGCCTGGTTGCTTTCCGGTGAGCCCGTTGAGAAATCCGCCGAGTTTGAACGCACCGCGCACCGGCCAGGACGGCATCGACCGCACCCGGCGCGGCCGTCCCGCCGCTGCGGCCAGCCGGGCGAACATGTCCGTCCACGGCAGATTCTCCTCTGCCACCGGGACATCCGCGGCCGACGCCGCCTCCAGCGCATCCGCCGTCGCGATCCCAACCCCACGCGCGCTCGTCGCCGCAGTCCCGCCGGGAGGCGCGAGGAGCGGCGAGTTGGAGCGAACCCACTTCACGATCGGCACCGACCACTGCGGCACCCGATCCTCCGCGACCCCAAAGACAAACGGCACTTCGATCACCGCCACCGGCAACTCCGGCCCCGCCGTTTCGCGCGCGACACGGGCCTGCTCCAGCCGACTTGCCACGTACGGATGCTTCGCGGCCAACCCCCACTCCGGGCGTACGCGGTCGAAGTACGTGTAATACGACCCGAGCACCGCAGCCCGCGTACAGCCCGCTTCGCGCGCCGCGCGCAACAACGCGGCGACGGGTGCGACGTTGCCCGCGCGCAACCGAGGCTCAACCGGCCCGCGACCGACCGCACGGTCGTCCATGCCGCCAGCGAAGACAACACCGTCATGTCCGTCGAGTGCTTCGCGCAGTTCGTCGTGTGAAGCCTTCGAGACGTCGAGCGTCCGGTCGACGCCCTCGCGTGCCGTACGCGCGACTGCGGTCGTCTCGTGCCCGCGATTCCGCAGCTCATCGAGGACGTGCTGCCCCAGCAGGCCGCTGCCGCCCACCACCAAGATCTTCATGGTCTATTTCCGTTCGGGCTTGTCGTCAGCCGCACTGCATCACGCAGCGGGCCGCGTCGAACCGGCCTGCCCGCAGATCGTCGGGCCGGATGAGCCAGTACACCATTCCGACGTCTCCCCACATCATGTCGGTTTCTTCGTCACTGTCGAACTGAGCGAGCAGCACCCAGCGGGCTGCTTCTTCGGTGAGCCGCGGATCATCCCATCCGCCCTCCAGCACTTCCGCCGCGATGTCGTTCTCCACAGCGTCCTGGACCGGTGCGGCGAAGCCACCGATCTGATGTCGCGGCGCGTCCCCGTTGACCTCCCAGGTGAGATATCCGAACACGCCGGCACCCATCTGTTCAGGGCTGAGGGACGGCCCGACAGCTTCAGTCAGGGACGCTCCGCTCGCGGTCGTGGTCTGGTCCAGCAGGATGTGCCCTCTTTCCGGGGCGGTGGCCGCGACCTCCGCGAAAACGTCACGGCGCGGATAGGGATCGAGGCCGGACGGAGGCGTTCGTTCGGCGACCGGGGTGCCAGCGGGCACGAAGAACACTCGATAGCCGTCGGGATTATCGCGCAGCGCGTGTCTGAAGTTGTCGGGTGAGTAGCGTCCGTCGAAGCAGAAGAACAGCAGCGTGCCCGTCTCCGGCAGCGGGATCGTCACGAACTCGCGCGGCAGCGTCGCGCAGTCCACCGCGGCGACGAACGTGAGCGGCCCTACCTCCTCCCACGTCGGCCATTCCACCTCCTCCGGCAGCGCCGGGTTTCCGCCGAGCTGCCCCACGCACGGCCCCGTGCCCTTGGCGGCAAGCCGGATCCCGGGTTGGAACAGCTCGATCCATTTCGCCGCCACCTCGGCGGGCAGACGGTCTTGAGCGAGGGCGCTGAGTCGATCTCTCCATGCAGTCACTCCGTCATAGTGGCGCAAGGCACCGACAAAAATTGATCATCGCTATGACTGGCGGCCGGATTCAGGTTTGGCGACGGCCGCGGTGGCAGCGCGCTCGATCTCGTCGCACCGGGCTTCCCAGAAGGTCGCGTCGCGCTCCTGGGCGGCGTAGTCGGCTGCCGTGCCGGTCGAGCCGTCCAGTTGTTCGCGCAGGATGTCGGCGTGCCCGGCATGCCGGCTGGTCTCGGTGAGCAAGTGGACCAGGACGTTGAACAGCGTCACCTGAGGCCGCGGCCACCAGGGCACGTGACCGGGCGAATCCATAGCCAGAGCCGCGATTGTCGCGTCGGAGTGCGCCCAGACGCGCCGGTAGCGGCCGACGATCTCCTCGCGCGTCTCGTGCTCGGTGGCCCACACGTCCGCGCCGCGTTGCGCGAGGTCGTCCCATCGGGGCAGAGGTTCCGGGAACGGCCGGTCGAAAACCTCGCCGAGATACCGGGATTCCCAGAGCGACAAGTGTTTGACCAAGCCGAGAAGGTTAGTTCCGGTCCGGGTCAGGGGACGGCGGATCTCGTACTCGCCCAGCCCCTCGAGCTTCCAGAGCAGCACCTCGCGCATCTCTCGCAGCTCGCCGTGCAACTGCTCTTTCGCGACATCACCGTTCATGAGGCGAGCCTGCCACGCACGGAGGACAGCTGTCCTTCCCGCCGGGCTGTGTCAAGCGCGGCGCTCCGCGGTCAGCAGGTCGAGAAGACCGGGGAGCCGGCGGTTGATTTCCGCCCGGCGCAACCGGATTCCCTTCCGGTTCCCGTAATTGATCTCGTGGATGAGCCCGGCCTCGCGCAAAACCCGGAAGTGGTGCGTCTGCGTTTGCTTGGACACCGGGAGATCGAACGAGTTGCAGGTGCGCTCGCGGTCGCTCCCGTCCGCCGCCAGCTCCGCGATCACGGTGCGGCGATGCTCGTCGGCGAGCGCGCGGAACACCGCGCCCAGGTCGGCATTCCCGGCATCGTCCTCGGCCGGACCTGACGCGGTCATCGCCTCACCTCTTTCAGGTACGTCTTGCATCGTACCTCACGGCCGTGCTTGACTAAAGGTACGACGATCGTCGTACCTGAGAGTTTCCCGTCCCGGAAAGGTTGCGCCATGACGCGTTCCCGCGTCCTGATCCACGGTGCCGGTATCGCCGGCCCCGCTCTCGCCTATTGGCTGGCCCGGCACGGGTATCGGCCGACAGTCGTCGAGCAGGCCAAAGAGCTGAGATCCGGCGGCAGTGCCGTCGTCGTCAAGGAACCGGCGCTGACGGTCGCCAGGAGCATGGGCATCCTCGCGCAGTTGCGCGAAGTCGCCACCAGTTCGAGTGCCCTCTCGCTCCTCGATCCGGACGGGCGGCAACTCCTCCGCGTCCCGACAACTTCCCCGCAGGCGGTCGAAGTAACCCGATCAGACCTGTCGGCAGTGCTCCACCGGGCAGCGCGCGACGACGCGGAATTCCTCTTCGACGACACGATCACCAGCCTGCGACAAGACCGATCAGGGGTCGAGGTCACCTTCCGCCGGTCACCGCCGCGCCGTTTCGACCTGCTCGTCGGCGCGGATGGCATCCATTCCCCGGTGCGCCGCCTGGTCTTCGGACCGGCGGAGCAGTTCACGACCGGCATGGGCATGTACAGCGCGACGGTGCCGATAGAGCCCAGCGCCCTCGACGACCCGAAAGCAGCGGTAATGCTGACCGCACCCGGCCGGATGCTCACCCTCCACCCGTCCCGGGGAAAGCCACTCGCGATGTTCACCTTCCGCGGCGGACCGGTGCCCGGCTACGACCGCCACGACACCGCGCTCCACAAGCGCATGGTGGCCGAGGCGTACGCGGGAATCGGCTGGCGAAGCCCCGAACTGGTCGAGGCGTACCAGAACCACCCCGCGCCTTTCTTCGATCCGCTCGCCAACGTGCGGATGGAAAAGTGGTCGCACGGCCGCGTGACATTGCTCGGCGACGCGGCATCCGCGGTAGCCCTGCTCGGCGACGGGTCAAGCATGGCAATAGCCGGCGCCCACACGCTGGCCGAAGCACTCGCAGCACATCCCGGCGACCATGCGCGAGCTTTTCAGGCCTACGAGGCGAAACACCGGCGACAGGTGGATCCGCGGCACCGGCGCGTCAACCTCGTCGGCACGCTGCTCGTTCCGCGAACTCGGCATGGGCTGGCGCTGCGCAATACGGTCGGCCGAGCTGTGGGGCTCGCCACTCGCACGCGAAACACCTTGCCTGCCAAGCAGAACAGCCGGGCCTGAGCGGCAGCCGGTCGCCTCCAGCGGCCAGGACAACCCCACCCGCAACCTTCCCGGGTAGACACCGTCTACATACTTTGATAGACAGTGTCTACAAGATGAACCAGAGGTTACGGAGAGCGGAATGGGTTTCCACACGTTCGTCGCCGTCGGCGACAGCTGCGCGGAGGGGCTGGACGATCCCTGCCCGGATCACAGCCAGTACCGCGGCTGGGCGGATTACGTCGCCGGGCGGCTCGCGCGCGACGAAACCTCGTTCCGGTACGCCAATCTGGCCGTTCGCGGACGGCGGCTCGATCAGATCACCGCGGAGCAGCTGCCTGCCGCCGAGCGGCACGAGCCGGATCTGATCGCGTTGTTCGGCGGCGGCAATGACGTGATGAGCCGCGGCTGGGACGCCCGCACGGTCGCGCGTCGCGTGGACACCGCGATCCGGCAGTGCACGCAGATCGCGCCGAACGTCGTCACCTTCACCCTGAGCGACATCGCGCATCGGATGCCGCTGGGCGGACGGATGCGGCCGCGGATCACCGCGCTCAACGACGCCATCCGCGAGGCTTCGGTCAGCTACGGCGCGAAACTCGTCGACCTGTGGCCGGACCAGGCCGCACACGACTCGCGCTACTTCGGACCGGATCGGCTGCATCTGTCGCAGGCCGGGCATCTCCGCGTCGCCGGCCACGTGCTCGACCGGCTCGGCGTGGCGCACGACGGCAGCTGGCTGCGGCCGTTGCCCGGCGTTCCGGCCCAGGGCAGCGCGATCGCCGACCTGCGCTGGCTGTGGCAGGAGGTGCTGCCGGTGGGGATCACGCGGCTGCGCAACCGGCTCATCGGCCGGTCTCCTGGCGACGGGTTCCTGCCGAAGCGTCCGGAGCTGCTGCCCGTGGCCTTCTCCGAAGCTCAGGTATGAGCGCGCGCCAGCGGTTGATCAGCACCGCAGCGGACTTGCTTGTCGGCTCCGGCGTCGAGGCCGTCACGTTGCGCGGTATCGCGAAGGCGGCTGGCGTGTCGCACGGCGCGCCGCTTCGCCACTTCTCGGGGCGCGCGGAGCTGCTGTCGGCCGTAGCGACGCTTGGCTTCACACAGTTGCTCCAGCGGGGAGCACAGTTGCCCGACGGCACCCCGCGCGAACGCGTCACGGCCGCCTGTCACGCGTACGTCGACTTCGCGGTTACGAACCCGGCCATGTTCGAGCTGATGTTCCGTCGCGACCTCATTGACCCTGAAGAGCCCGGGCTGGTCGCAGCCAGCAGTGCCGTCTTCGACACCTTCGCGGAACTAGTGCGCCTCGACCGCGCCGAAGCGGACGACGACCGACTGCGTCCGGGTACGGATCCTCGGCTTGTCGCAGCGTCGCTGTGGGGCGCGTTGCACGGTCTCGCGCAGCTGTGGCTGTGGGGCGGACTGGCTGGAGCGAGCTTCGCGCCTTCGCCGGAATCGGCGTTGGCGGTGACGCTGGACGCGTATCTGGGGTGAAGCTCAGCGGAGAGCCCGGAATCCTCCCCACCCCTGGCTCTCCGCCGAGCAGCGGGAATGGATGACCATTCGGAACCGACCGTAACCGCTCGATCCGGCCCCGGGATCCACCTCTCGCCGCATCCGCCGGTAAACCCTGGCGGTAGGCGGCCTGCCGCGACCGCGGTAGGGAACTGGGAAACCGCCGGTCAGGAAGGTAGCTTCGGGCGCGTGATGCGGATCTTGCGGGCGCGGCCGCTCCTCACGGATTCGCTGCTGGCCGCCGCGGTCGGACTATTCCTTTTCGCCGGGGCGGCGGTCCACCACGGTTCTCTCGGCGACCGTCCGGGGCTGCCCGGGTTGCTGCTCGCGGTGGCGGGCGCGGCTCCGCTGGCGGTCCGGCGGCGCTACCCGATCGGCGTGCTGATCGCGGTCACCGTGCTCGTCGGCGCGTTCGCGCTGGCCGGGTATCGCGCGACGCTCGGCCGTCCCGACGTGCTGATCGCCGCGTACACGGTGTGGGCGCGCTATCCGGTGCGGCAAGCCTGGCCGCCGTCACTGTTCGCGGTGGCCGGTTTCGAGGTGACGATGCTCGTCGGCGACAGCTCGAACCCGATCGGCGACACGGTGATCGCCGTGCTCCAAGCGTCCGCCACTGTCCTTATTGGACACTCCGTCTATCTTCGCGGCCTCGCCCTGCACGCGACCGCGGAACGTGCCGACCGCGCCGAGCTGGCGGTCGTGGAAGAGCGGCTGCGCATCGCGCGCGAGCTGCACGACGTCGTCTCCCACCATCTGTCGGTGATCTCCGTGCAGGCCAACCTCGCGCGGTACGTCTTCGAATCCGCGCCGGACACCGCGCGCGGCGCGCTCGACACGATCACCGGCACAACCACCGAGGCGCTGGACGAACTCCGCCGCCTGCTCAGCGTCCTGCGACCGCCGCATCACGAACCGGGCGAATACCGTCCGCAGCCCGGTCTCGACGAGCTTCCCGCGCTGGTCAGCCGGGTCCGCGAGGCCGGGCTCACGGTGCGGCTGCGGGTCACCGGAACGCCCCGGACACTGCCGTCCGGCCAGCAACTGTGCGCGTACCGGGTCGCGCAGGAAGCTTTGACGAACGTGCTGAAACACGCGCCGGATTCGTTCGCCTCGCTGGACGTCGAATACCTGGCCGGCGCGCTGCGGCTGAGCGTGGCCGACTCCGGCGGCGGACCGCACGCCGACGGCAATCCCGCCGGTCACGGCCTCGTCGGCATGCGCGAGCGGGCGCGTATGTACGGTGGCGAAATCGAAATCGGGCCTCGCGAACCGGCGGGGTTCGAGGTTGTGCTGACCCTCCCGTACCCGGGCCGGACCGCCGGAGAACCGAAGTGACCAGTGTGCTCGTGGTGGACGACCAAGACCTCGTCCGCGCCGGCCTCGTCGCGCTGCTCAACGCCGCGCCGGGCGTCGAAGTCGTCGGCGAGGCACGCGACGGATTGGAGGCCGTGCACGAGGCGGCGCGGTTGCGGCCCGAGGTGATCCTGATGGACATCCGGCTGCCCGGCCTCGACGGCGTGTCGGCCACCTCTCGCATCCTCGCCGGGCCGGAGAACCCGCGAGTGCTGATCCTGACCGTCTTCGACCTCGACGAGTACGTTTACCGCGCGCTGCGGGCCGGTGCGGCCGGGTTCCTGCTCAAGGACAGTCCGCCGGAGACGCTGATTTCCGGCATCCAGGCGGTGGCGCGCGGGGACATGCTGTTCGGCCCGACGATCACGCGGCGGCTGGTCGAGGCGTACACGAGCGGGCCGCCCGCGGAACCCGCTCCGGAGCTGAGCGGGCTGACCGAGCGCGAACGCGAGGTGCTCCGGCTGGTCGGCACCGGGATGCCGAACGGGGAGATCGCGGCTCAGCTGCTGGTCAGCGAGGCCACGGTGAAGACGCACCTCAACCGGCTGATGCCCAAACTCGGGATCTCCAGCCGGGCACAGGCCGTCGTGGTCGCCTACGAAACCGGTTTGGTCCGGCCGGGGCGGTAGCCGAATTCGTTGCGCAGCACGCGTTCCGCGGCGTGCTGGCCGGCCATCCCGTGCACTCCCGGACCGGGCGGCGTCGCGGCCGAGCACAGGTACACGCCGCGCAACGGGGTCCGATACGGATCCCAGCGCGGGACCGGCCGCCCCAGCACCTGGCGCATCGTGACCGCGGCGGCCGCGATGTCGCCGCCGACGTAGTTGGGGTTGTAGTCCTCGAATTCGCTCGCCGGGATCGCGCGCGAGGCGAGGATCGTGTCGCGGAAACCCGGGGCGAAGCGTTCGATGCGGCGGATGATCGCGGCGGTCGGGTCGAGCGGATCTCCTTGCGGGACATGAGCGTAGGCCCAGATCGGCTGTTTGCCGGGAAGACCGCGGGACGGGTCGGCGGCCATCGGCTGGGAGAGGAGGACGAACGGATCCCTTGCCCGTTTCCCGGCGGCTACCGCGTTTTCGGCCGCATGCACCTCGGCTCTCGTCCCTCCGATGTGGACAGTCCCGGCTTGGGCGAGTTCCTTCTCGCGCCAGGGGATTGCTTCGGAGACCAGGAAGTCGACCTTCGCCGCTGCAGGCCCGTAACGGACTTTCTCGAGCGCCCGGCGGTACTGCTTCGGCAGGTGCGGCCCTGCTAGGTCTAGTACGCCTTTAGGCGCTATGTCCAGCAGTACGGCGCGCGCATGCGCTAACTCGCGTACGTCGGTGACGCGCGCATTGGTGCGTATGCGACCACCGTGTGCCTCGATGTCGGCGACAAGGGCGTCGGTGATGCGTTGCGAACCACCGCGGGGAATCGGCCAGCCAGTGGTGTGCGCGAGGTGGCTCAGCAGTACCGCGATGCCGCCGCCGATGAGTGAGGGCAGCTTGCCAAGCGCGTGCGCTTCTACCCCTGCTATCAGCGCTGCTGCTTCCTTGCCCTTGAAGGGATTCACTGTCGCCGCGAGAGCGCGCGTCGCGATGTACGCCGCCGTACGCGGATGTGGCGGGTGGCGAAGGTCGCCGAGGAGCACTTCGGTGATCTCAGCGCTGTTCTCGATCAACGGCGTCATGAAGCGCCGCCACCGTTCCCCGTCGATCCCTAGCCGCGCACAGGTGCGGTCGAGATCCGCGTACGCGATCGCTGTGGTCTTCTCGTCGATCGGCTGCGCGTACGGGATTTCGGGATGGCAGAGGTCGAGATCGAACTGCCTCAGAAACGGCGAGGCCGCCGCCATCGGATGGACCGCCGAGCAGATGTCATGGACAACGTCGGAGTCGAACAGGTGCTTCGACCGCGCCCCGCCGCCCGGCTCGCCCGCCGCCTCGTACACCTCGACCGACAACCCGGCCCGCGCGAGCACGACGGCCGCGGCGAGGCCGTTCGGCCCCGAGCCGACGACCGCGACGTCCAGCGTGACAGGCGGAGACACGTCCCGAGCCTACGACTGCGACGAACCCGGCGCCCAGTGTCACTCCCGAACATCTGATCGAATATTGTCGTACCCCACGCCTACCGTGCACCCCATGCCGGTCCGCACGGGCCGCGCCTGCTGGAGAGGGGGGTCATGCCCGACCACGACACGTTGCTGGAGCGCGTTCGGAAGCTGCTGGCCAAGGCCGAGGACCCGGCCGTCACGCCCGCCGAAGCCGAGCTGTACAACACCAAAGCGGCGCAACTGATCGCGCGGCACGGGATCGACAACGCGATGCTGGCCGCGTCCGGCCAAAGCGGCGACGACATCACCGTGCTGAAGCTGCCGATCGCCAATCCGTACAGCCGCGACAAGGCCAGCCTGCTCACCAGCATCGCCTACCCGTTGCGCTGCCGGACCCTGCTGCACCGAGTCGGCCAAGGCGTCGAAGAGGTCACCGTGTTCGGCTTCCGCACCGATCTCGCGCGGGTCGAGTTGCTGTTCACCAGTCTGTTGCTGCAGGCGAGCACGCAGCTCACCCGGGTGCGTCCCGAGGAGCGAGTGTTCCGCGAATCGCTGGCGGCTTACCGGCGGACGTGGCTGCACGGCTTCGCGCGCGCGGTGCACGAGCGGCTGAGTGCGGCGGAGGAGAACGCCGTGCGGACGTACTCCGATGTCGCTGGCGGAAAGTCGGCGGAGCTGGTGGTGCGGGACCGGACGGCGTTGGTGCAGCAGGCTTTCGACCGCGAGTACGGAGACCTGCGCTCGGCTGCTCCGCGGCGGCTGTCGGGGTCGGGGTATCGGGAGGGGCATCGGGCCGGAACCCGGGCGAACCTCGACCCGGCCGCGTTGGGGAGGCGGAGGTCGGCGCTTCCGGTGCGGTGAGGTGATACAAGCTGCCGCCCGCTGGAGGACCTCGTGATTCGCATCGAAGACCTCGCCACCCGGCCTGAGCTGCGCATCCCCGCGCTCCAGCTGGGATTCGTCGGCGGAGAGTTCCTCAGCCAAGGCCTCACCGCCGCGCTGGCCAGCTCGAAACGAATCGCCGCGCACTGGCCCGAATTCTTCCTGATTCTCCTCGACAACGAGGTCCCCGTCGCGCGCGCGGCAGCGATACCCGTCGCCTTCCCGGCCGCGGAGCGACCCGAACTGCCCGATCACGGCTGGGACGGTGCCCTCGTCTGGGCCGCCGAAGACCACCTCGACGGCCGCGAGCCGACCACGCTCGTCGCGCTGGAGGTGTACGTCGCGGAATCCGCGCGCGGGCAAGGGATTGCCGCGCAAGCGCTCGCCGAGCTGAAGAACCGGGCGCGCCGGGCCGGGCTTTCCCGGCTGGCCGTGCCGGTGCGGCCGACCGGCAAGCCGCCCCTAGAGTCCATTGTGGACTACCTAGGCCGGGGCACCGATCCCTGGCTGCGCAGCCACGAGCGGCTCGGCGCGGAATTCCGGAAGATCGCGCCGTTCGCGATGACCGTCACCGGCACGCTCGCACAGTGGAAGCTGTGGACGGGCGTCCGCCTCGGCGACGGACACACCGTCGTTCCGGGCGGAATCGCACCCGTGCTCGCGTCGACGGAGCAGGATCTAGGCGTGTACGTCGAGCCGAACGTCTGGTACGAACACCCGCTCTGACCTACCGCTCCCAGCCAGGCAGCCAAACCCCGTCCCCCGGCTCCTGCCCCGTCACCAGATAATCCCGCAGCTTCAGCACATCCGGATGCGCCGGCTCCCGCCGCCACAGGAGCGACATCGGGTACACCGGCGTCGGGTCGACCACCAGGATTCGGCGGAGGTCGTACTCGTCCGGCCAGAAGTACCTCGAACCTGCGCCCACGAACGTCGACAGCTCCGGGGACGTCGCCAGTTCGTCCAGCATCGTTTCGTTGCCGAAGACCGGACCGGACACGTCGATGGTCAGGTCGAACGCCTCGGACAGCTCCGCGTAGTACGCGCCCCACTCCGTGCTCGCCGACAGCCCCGGCATCCAGATCCGATGGCCGACCAGCTTCCCGATCGGCACTGACGGCAGGTCCGCGAACGGATGCCGCGGGCCGACCAGCAGTTCGTGTGCGTCGTAGTCCACGACTCCGCTCGTCACGCCGCCCGGAAGGTCGCGCTTCGGCACCCCGCGGAACGCCGCGTCGACCGAACCGGCGGCGACCGCTGCGACGGCGGCGTCGAAGCTCAGCTCGGCACCAGTGGTCACGACCTCCAGCGCTACCTCGGGGAACGCCCGGTGGAAGCCCAGCGCCAGATGCGCCGACTTCGTCCGTCGGTTCAGCACGTCCACCCGCAACGGACGCTTCTCCGGACGCACCGCGGCGAGCGCGCGCTTCTCCGCGTCGAGCAGCACCCGTGCGTGCGGCAAGAACGCCTCGCCGTCGCTGCTCAACCGGGCCCCGCGCGCGGTTCGGGTGAACAACTGCACCCCCAGCTCGCGCTCCAGCGCACCGACGCGTTTGGACACGGCTTGCTGCGTGATCCCCAGCTCCGCGGCCGCTTCCTGGAACTGCCCTCCGTCCACGACGGCGACGAAGGTCCGCACGAATTCCAGCTCCACGGGCCAATCCTAAGCGCTCGCGTCGCGCGCCGCGGAGATCTGCCCCAACCCCGCTACTTGTCTGAGGAGTTGTGCTACGCTCCGCCTCGATGTTCACGCGCTTCCTTCTCCTTCGCCGCCACGGCGGGGCCTGACCGGACCGGCCCCCCGCCGTGGGGCAAGCACGCGCGCCGGTCGGCTTCCGACCACCTGAAGGACCGCAGATGAACACCGTTTGGAACCGGCAGCGACCCTCCCGCATGCCGTCGCACCGCTACCGCGACGTCTACCAGCGCGTCGAGGTCCCCAACACCGACCGCGCCTGGCCCGGCAACCGGATCACGCACGCCCCGCTCTGGGTTCCGGTCGACCTGCGCGACGGCAACCAGGCGCTGGCCGAGCCGATGGACCCGGCGCGCAAACGCCGATTCTTCGAGCTGATGCTCACCATGGGGTACAAGGAAATCGAGGTCGGCTACCCGTCCGCCTCGCAGACCGACTACGACTTCGTCCGGCTGCTCGCGGACACCGATCTGGCCCCGGACGACGTCACCATCGTCGTGTTCACCCCGGCCCGGCGCGATCTGGTCGAGCGCACGGTGGAGTCCATTCGCGGCATCCGCAACGACGTCGTGATCCACCTGTACACCGCCACCGCGCCGACCTGGCGCACGGTGGTCCTCGGCCACGATCAGGCGTCGCTGAAAGAACTGATCCTCGACGGCGCCCGCGACGTTCTGCGCGCGGCCGGCGACCTGCCGAACGTCCGCTTCGAGTTCTCCCCCGAGGTCTTCAACCTCACCGAACCCGACTACGTGCTGGAGGTCTGCGACGCGGTCACCGAGACGTGGCAGGCGAGCCCGGGCCGTCCGGTGATCCTGAACCTGCCGGCGACCGTCGAGATCGCGACGCCCAATGTGTACGCCGACCAGATCGAGTACATGCACCGCAACCTCGCCCGCCGCGATTCGCTGATCCTGTCCGTGCACCCGCACAACGACCGCGGCACCGGCGTCGCGTGCGCCGAACTGGCCGTGCTGGCCGGGGCCGAACGCGTCGAGGGCTGCATTTTCGGCAACGGCGAGCGCACCGGCAATGTCGATCTGGCGACGCTGGCCCTCAACCTGCACGCGCAGGGCGTCGACCCGATGATCGATTTCTCGGACATCGACGAGATCCGCCGCACCGTCGAATACTGCAACCGGATCGAGGTTCACGCACGGCATCCGTACGTCGGCGACCTCGTGCACACCGCGTTCAGCGGCACCCATCAAGACGCGATCAAGAAGGGCTTCGCCGAACACCACGCACGCGCCGCGGAAACCGGCGTGCCCGCCCGTGATCTGGACTGGCGCGTCCCGTACCTGCCGATCGACCCAGCCGACCTCGGCCGCGACTACGCCGCCGTGATCCGCGTCAACTCGCAGTCCGGCAAGGGCGGAATCGCCTATCTGCTGGAAAGCGAATACGGCATCACGCTGCCTCGCCGGCTGCAGATCGACTTCGCGCGCCGCGTCCAGGACCACACCGACGACTCCGGCCACGAGGTGTCCGCGACCGAACTGTGGCAACTCTTCACGACGGCTTACCTCCAGCCGAACCCGGCAATCACGTTGTCCCGCTTCGAAAACTCAGCCGACGAACACACCAGCATCACCCTGCGCGTCGACGGAACCGAGCACACCACCACGCACACCGGAACCGGGCCCGTCGAAGCGCTCACCGCAGCGCTCGGCGCACACGGGCGGAAGGTCGACATCGTGGCGCTGCACCAGACGAGTATCGGCTCCGGCAATGACAGCGAAGCGTTGACACTGCTGGAATATCGCACTGACAGCGGTACACAATGGACAGCCGGGCGAGACCGTTCCGTACTCGCGGCCAGCTTGACCGCAGTGGTGAATGCCGCCTAGGTCGGGGAAATCCGGGCTTCGCACAGCCACGCGGCCGTATCCCGCCGGGTCTCAGCGGTTCGTGAACTGACTGGATTCCGGTGCAGATGCGGTCGCGTGGCGTTGTCCGGCCGGTCGCGGGCGGAGCGGCCACCAGAGTGCCTTGCCGAAGAGCGCGGCGAGGGCTGGGACCAGCACCAGCGAAAGGACGAGCGCGGAGAGCATGATGCCGAGGGCCATCGCGAAGGCGACCTGTTCGTTGCCGGGGCTGGTGGCGAGCGTGGCGAAGGAACCGGCGAGCACCATCCCCGCGGTCGCGATGGCCGGTGCGGTGTGCCGGACCGCGCGGGCCACCGCGTCGCGCACCGGGCCCGGTCGCCGCGTCTCCTCCCGGATCCGGTCGGTGATGAGGATGTTGTAGTCGGTGCCCAGTGCCACGACGAACAGGAACAGCACCAGCGGAAGCGTGAAGTTGACGCCGGGATCGCCTGCGACGTGCTGGAACAGCAGCGTGGCGGCACCGAGGGTGGCGGCGAACCCGAGCCCCACCGACAGCATCAGGATCACCGGCGCGAGCAGGCTGCGCAGGAGCAGCAGCAGAATCAGCGCGATGAGCGCGGCCGCGACCGGGAACACGATCTTCAGGTCGTGGTCGACGGCGGTGGCGATGTCGGCGAAGATCGCCGCCGTCCCGCCCACGTGCGCCGTCGTCCCGCCGGGCGTGTTCTGGACGACGGCCGCCCGGACCGGTCCCGCGGCGAGATCACGGGCCTGCTGACTCTGCGAACCGGCGGCCAGGTAGAGGTCGATCCGGGCCGCACGGCGATCCTCGTTCAAGACCGTCGGCGCGACCTGCCCCACCCCGTTGACCCGCGAAAGCCCTTGGGCAAGGCCGTCGAGCCGTTCGACGGTCAGGGTCGAGCCGTCCTTGGCGGTGACGAAAACGCTCGTCGGATCGGACACTCCAGCCGGCAGCGCGCGGGAGATCTCGGCCGCGGTGGCCGCTGCGGGAGTGGAGTCGCCGGAGCCGCCCCGTCCGTAGTCCATCCGGATTCCCGTCAATCCCACGGCCAGCGCGCCGAGCAGCGCGACGGAGGCGGCCGCCATCATCAGCGGACGTCGCGTGACCAGCGCGGCCAGCCGAGCGGCGCGGCCTTCTGCGGGCTGGCGGCTCAACGTGGCGGAGGGCCAGAACATCTTGCGCCCGGCGACCGCGAGCAGCGCGGGCATCAGGGTGAGGCTGCCGAGCAGCATCACCAGTACCGCGACCGCGATCGCCGGCCCCAGCGAGCGGAATTGCCCGAAGGTCGCCGCGCCCAGCGTCGCGAACGCGGCCACGATGGTCAGCGCCGCCGAGGCGATCGCGGTGCCCACGCGGGCGGAGACCTGCGCGGCTGCCTCGCGGGCGGGCTGCTCGGGCCGGTCGCGCAGGTGCTCGCGGAACCGGAACAGCAGGAACAGCAGGTAGTCGATGCCGATGCCGAGCAGGACAACGGAGATCAAGTCCGGGGTCCCCGCGTCGAGCTTGTGCCCGGCGAGCAGCGCGGCGCCTGCCACAGCTCCCGCCGCCGCACCGCCGATCAGGGCGACCGCCAGGAGCGGCAGCAAGGCCGCCAGCACGCTGCGGAACACCAGCACGTTGAGCAGGATGATGAAGACCATGACCAGCGCGCTGCCCACCTTCGCGGCGAACGCGTGCGCATCGGTCGTGTCGACGCGCTCGGCGAGACTCCCGGTGAAACCGGTCCGCATCCCCGCCTCGGCGAACTCGGTCCGGGCGGCGTCCCGGAAGGTCCGGTAGACCCCCTGGACCCCCTTGTCCGAGGGATTTCCCGTCAGCTGCACGGAAAGCAGCGCGAAACTCCGGTCGGGCGCCGTCATGGCCGGGACGATCCGGGGCGTCTGCGAACGGTCGGGGACGAGGAACCGCGGCAGGTCGTCCTCGTGGGGCATGAGCACTTGGCGCCGAGCCAGTTTCGCCGCCTCGGTCTCGATCCGCTCCTGGTCCGCGGCCCCGAGCGCCTTGCCGTCGGCGCGGGCGACCAGCACCGTCACCGTGGTGGCGTCCGGGTTCGCCCCGAACTTCTCCTCGGCGATCCGCTGCGCGGCGGCCGAGTCGTAGCCGCTGGGAAGGAAGTCCGCCGACTGGTGCTGGGTGACTCGGGCGAGCACATTCGGGGTCAGTGCGATCAGCGCGGCGCCGAGCAGCACCCAGGCGGCGATCACCCGCCACGGTCGTCGGGTGGAGTATCCGGTCAGGGCGCGGATCACGAGGTCCTCCGGCAGAAGTGCTTGTCCGCCGGGGATTCCCGGCCGGTTTTCAGTCCAGCACTCCGCGGGGCCGGAAAGCGTCGTCGCGGCGGATGATCCGGGACGGGGTCCGCAGTCCCTTCCCAGCCCCGGGACTAGGACCCTGGTCCTAGTCCCGGACCGCCGCGGGCGCCGTGCGACCCTGTCCCGGGGCCGGGAGGCCGGACGCGGGGAGAACAGACATGTCCAGGAACCGGCCAGCGGTGCCGTCGCATCCGCGCGGCGCCGAGCCGCCGTGGACCCGCAACGACGCGCTCGTGGCCGGCGGCGCCTGCGTGATGAACCTGCTCAGCTACGTGTTCTTCAGCGCCCCCGACGGCCGATACGACGTGCGTGCCACCGGATTCCTTCTCGTCGCACTGGCAGCGGTACCGCTGCTCGCCCGGCGCACTCATCCGGTCACGGTGCTCGCCGCGGTGCTGGCTCTCGACGTGACGGCCACTTTGGTCGTTCCGCTGCCGAGCCATTTCGGCGCGGTGCTGATAGTCGCTCTGTACTCGGTCGCCCGGGCGCGCACTGGCTGGGCGACCGCGGCCGCGGCGGTCGCGACGGTGTCGTTGACGCTGCTGAGTCAGAGCGACGGCCGGATTCCGCCGTGGCGAGACGTCGTCACCCCGCTCCTCACCGCGCTGCTCGTCGTCGGCACCGCGCTGGTGATCAACCGCTGGCAACGAGAGGTGGCAGCCAACCGCCAGCTCCTCGCCGACCGCGCGGTGGCCGACGAACGCCGCCGCATCGCCAGGGAACTGCACGACATCGTGGCGCACCACATCACCACGATGCAGCTGATGGCGGGCGGGGCACGGGCCAACCTCGCCGAACCAGAGGTCGTCCGGGAGGCGCTGACTGCGCTGGAGTCCTCCGGGCGGCTCGCGCTGAGCGAGATGCGCCAGCTCCTCGACGTGCTGCGGGCCGACGACGAACCACAGGACTCGCCCTCGCTGCCCCAGCCCGGCGTCGACGGGCTCGACCGTCTCGTGGCCGAGTCCGGTCTCGCCGGACTGCCCGCCGAGTTGAGTGTCCACGGATCGCCGCGTCCGTTGCCGCCGACGGTCGGCCTCACGGTGTTCAGGATTGTCCAGGAAGCTCTCACCAACGCCCGCAAGCACGCGGGGCAGGCCCGCGCGTCCGTGGAGCTGACCTACCGTCGAGACAGCGTCACCGTCGAGGTGCGAGACGACGGCGGAGGAACCTCGGCGCAGGACACCGCATCGGGTTCAGGCGGCTTCGGCTTGATCGGCATGCGCGAGCGCGTCGCCCTGCACCACGGGACCCTCGCCGCCGGCCCGCGAGCCGACGGCGGATTCGCCGTGGTGGCCGACCTGCCGCTGACCACGGACCAGGCCGCCGACGCGGCCGTCCAGCACGAAGGGACCACGCGATGACCGGGCCGGTGATCAGGGTGCTGATCGCGGATGACCAGCCGCTCGTCCGCCGGGGCCTGTCGCTGATCCTCTCCCCCGACCCCTCCTTCGAGGTGGTGGGCGAGGCCGAGGACGGCGCGCGGGCCGTCGCCCTCGCCCGGCAGACGCGCCCGGACGTCGTGGTGATGGACGTCCGGATGCCGGTCCTCGACGGGATCAGCGCCACGAGGGAACTCGCCGCCGCCGTGCCCGGCTGCCGGGTACTGGCGCTGAGCACCTTCGACCTCGACGAATACGTCGTCGGTGCCCTGCGCGCCGGGGCCTGCGGATTTCTGCCCAAGGACAGCTCCCCGGAAGAGCTGGCCGCGGCGATCCGCACTGTCCACGCCGGCGACGCGGCGGTCGCGCCGCGCCTGCTCACCCGCCTGATCGCCGCCTACGTACGACCGCGTTCCGCCGCTCCGCAAACCCCCGCCGGCGTCGACGACCTCACTCCCCGCGAGGTCGAGGTGTGGCGGCTGATGGCCACCGGCCTCGGCAACGGCGAGATTTCCCACGCGCTGGAAATCAGCCTTTCCACGGTGAAGAACCACATCACCGGCCTCTTCGACAAGCTCGCCGTCCGCGACCGCGCGCAAGCGGTCATCGCGGCTTACGAATCAGGGCTCGTCACCGCCCGCACGGCGACCACGGACCCGCGCCCAACGTGATCGTGCGGGCCTCGGCGATCACGGAATCAGCCGCCCCCACGGAGAAACACCATGCCGGGCTTGACGCAGGCTTAGCCGGATTCCCCGCTGAGGGATTCCTGATAGCGGTCCGCATAGGTGGGCGAGTCCTTGATCAGATCGTCGCAGAACGCCGCGACGTCGTCGCCGATGAGTTCCAGCACGCCCTTTCCCGCCGCCGCGCCTTCCGTGAAGAACTCGACGATTCCCGAAAGCAGCGACCCGTCCGTCAACCCGACCGGCCCGACCTTGAAGAAGTACCGCTGGATCTCGTGGTAGACGATCTGGTAATCCGGCGGAAGCGCCTTGACCCTGGCCAGGTGCGCCCGCCACTGCTTCTTGCCCTCGATGATGTCTCGGATACTCACGTCACCCTCCCAGCCTGCTCAATTTTCGCGCGACATTCCGGTTCAGCTGCGCACGCCACCGATCACGGAAGGTCCGCGCCCCCTCGCCGCCCGCCAGCGCCGCGCAGAATCCGGGGATGTCGTCGCCCAGCACATCGCGGATGTCCTGCCCGTCGGCCGAGGTCTCTTCGAGCAGCCCCAGCGCGCTGTCGGCGATCGGCGTCAGATTGCGGCCGGTGAAGTCCGAGTACAACGAAAGATTCGCCTTGATCGTCCCCCACGCCGCCTGGTAGTCAGCAGGCAATTCCCCGGCCCGGGCCTCGAACGATTTCCATTCCTTGGTGAGATCGCTGCCGGTGATGGTTTCCCAGAAGTTCATTTCCCGCCCTCCTCGAGCAGCGCGCCCCCGCGCACTGGTACTCGGTGTCACTGAGTACCACTACAAAGTATCACTGAGTACCGGCGCGGGCAAGCCGCCGCCCGAGTCAGCCGCCCCCGCGGAGAAACGCCAGCACCGCCAGTACCCGGCGGTTCCCGTCGTCCGTCGGCGGGAGGTCGAGTTTCGCCAGGATGCTCCCGACGTGCTTGCCCACCGCCGCATCCGACACCACCAGCCGCCGGGCGATCGCGGCGTTGGAATGTCCCTCGGCGATCAGCGACAGCACCTCCCGCTCCCGCGCCGACAATCGGGCTAGCGGATCGGCCCGCCGGCGCAGCAACTGCCGCACCACCTGCGGATCCACCGCCGTCCCGCCGTCGACGACCTGGCGCAGCGTCGCGATGAATTCCTCGACGTCGACCACCCGGTCCTTGAGCAGGTAGCCGACCCCGCGCCCCTCAGCGGAGTCGAGCAGCTCGGCCGCGTGGTGGTGTTCGACGTACTGGCTCAGCACCACGACGGCCAGCTCCGGCCGAGTGCGCCGTAACTCGACCGCAGCACGCAGGCCCTCGTCCGAATGTCCGGGCGGCATCCGGATGTCGGTGAGCACCAAGTCCGGATCGTGCTCCCGCACCGCGGCATGCAGGCCGTCGGCATCGCCGACCGCGGCGACGACCTCGAAGCCGAACCGCTCCAGCAACCCGCACAGTCCCTCGCGCAGCAGCACCTCGTCTTCGGCGAGGACGACCCGCATCGGCTCTCCCATCAGCACGGCAGCTCCGCTCGCACGACGGTCGGCCCGCCGACCGGACTACGTACCCACATCCGGCCGCCCAGCACGGCGACGCGGTCGCTCAATCCAGTGATCCCGGTCCCTCGCGTCGGATCAGCACCTCCAGCCCCGTTGTCCCATACCTCAATGGTAAGGAGCCGACCGACAATTTTGGCGGTCACCGAGGCGCAGCTGGCCGCGGAATGCTTGGCGACATTGGTCAACGACTCGGCCACCACGAAGTACGCGGTGGATTCCACCGACTCCGGCAACCGCGAAGGCACCGCGACATCAACGGTCACCGGCACCGCGCAGCCGTCGGCGAGTTCCTCCAACGCGGCGGGCAAACCGAGCTCGGCGAGCGCCCGCGGGTGGATCCCATTGATCAGCTCACGCAGCTCGATCATCAGTTTCTTGGCCTGATCATGCGCGTCCGACACTGCCTTTGCTGCCGCCGAATCCGGTGGCAGATCGACCTTCGCGAGCCCCAGTTGCAAGCTCAGCCCGACCAGTCGCTGCTGCGCCCCGTCGTGCAGATCGCGTTCGATGCGCTTGCGTTCCGCGTCGAACGCCGACAGCAGCCGAGTGCGTGATTGCGACACCTCGGTCAACTCGCCGCGGAGCTTCTCCGCCGCGCCGTCAGTGAGCAGCGAACGGGCCAGCATCGCGTGCAGGCCAGCGGATCCGGACAGCAGGTAGCCAGACAGCACGAGCAGCACCACCCCGGCCAGCGCGAACGGAACCGCCCCTCCCGGAGTGGAAACCTCGGTGAAGCCAAGGGAAATCGTGTCGTTCACGTTGACGAGGAGCGGACTGGCCACCAAAATCACCGCGAACAACGCGACCATGCCAGCCACCGCGTACAACGCGGGAATCGCGGTGCACAACAGAACCGCGTAGCCGAGTTCGCGCCACGACGCCGGTTCGGTGTAACGCGCCCGCATTCGGGGCCACCAGCCCGGTTCACTGGTCGGTCCACAGGGGACAGTCACCGGATTCAGGTCGACCATGCGCAGCCGCTGCCGTTCGACCCCGGCCACCACCGCCGCCCACGCCGGACCCGCACCCAGGAACAGGAGCATGCCGAACACCGAGAACACCGCAACCAGCGCCAGGTCGGAGGTCTGGCCGTGCACGATCCGGTTGACCAGCACCGCGAGCGGCAGCAGGCAGAACCCGAACGGGAGCCCGAACAGCAGTGTCATCGGACCGGTGCTGAGCCCGTACAGCAACGCCCGCCACGGCCAGGAGGAAATCAGGAACGTCCGCCGCGCCAAGGCATCGAGCACGGTGCGCGGTTTCGCGGTCGGAGAAACGGTAGCCACGTGATCCAGATTAGCCAGTGGGCTGTCCGGGCTCGATCGGTTTGCCCGTAGTCTCGGAGGTAGGGCTAGGCATACCCCGGCGGGGCGAGCAGGCGGCGCAACGGCGTACGCGCCGAGTCCGCCCACGCCGTATCGCCGAACAGCACGCGGTCCCAGCGTTGACTTCAAGTTAGGTTGAAGTTCTACCTTCGGCGTCGTGACCGAAACGACTGACGCCGGAGTGCGGCGCCCACCAAAGTCCTTGTTGGCGACGCTGCTCGGCGTCAGCACCATGACCATCATGGCCAGCGCCACGATCACGCCCGCACTGCCAGGCATGCAACAGCACTTCGCCGCCGAACCCCACGCGGAGCTTCTCGTCCGGCTCGTACTCACGCTGCCCGGGCTGGCGATCATGGTCTCCGCGCCCTTGCTGGCCAAGCTGAGCGGCCGGACCGGACGCGTGCCGGTGCTGCTCGCCTGTCTGGCCCTCTACACCGTCGGCGGCGGATCCGGCCTGCTGCTGGATTCCCTCCCCGCGTTGCTCGTCGGACGCGCCGTGCTCGGGATCGGGATCGCCGGGATCATGACCACGTCGACCGCGTTGATCGCTGACCACCATCACGACAGCGAACACGGCCGGGTGCTCGGATTGCAAGGCGCGGCAATGGGTTTCGGCGGCGTCGTCGCGCTGCTGCTCGGCGGCTTGCTGGCCGCGGTGGACTGGCGAGGGCCGTTCGCTATTTACCTGCTGGCGATTCCGATGCTGACCCTCGTGCTGCGGTTCGTGCCGGAGGCACCCGTCCAGCCAGCCGATCCGACGGACACCACCACGGCCGCGTCGCCGTGGCAACCACGACTGCTCGGGTTGTACGCGCTGATTTTCATCGGTGTCGTGGTTTTCTACACCGTTCCGACGCAGGCCCCGTTCTGGCTGGCCGAAGTCGGCGGCGCGGGACCGGCCGTCGCGGGAGCTTTGATCGCTGCGGTCAATCTGGTGATGACCTTGGTGGGCTTGAACTTCCGTCGCCTGCGCGCTCGGTGGTCCTTCCCGGTGCTGGCCATCACGATGTTCGCCGCGTTCGCCGTGGGTCTGGTCGTGCTCGGCACCGCCGGTGCATTGTGGACCGCCGCCCTGGGCATGGTCGTAGTCGGGCTGGGAATCGGGCTGCAGAACCCGACCGTCAACGGATGGCTGGTCTCGACGGCCGCGCCCGGCGTGCGGACGAGGTCGCTGGGATTGCTGACGTCCGCACTGTTCCTCGGCCAATTCTCGTCGCCGCTGATCGCACAGCCGGTGATCGACGCCGTCGGAATGGGAACGACGTTTGTCCTTTCCGGAGCCTTAGCCGCGGTCGTCGGCGTTGTCGTGGCGGCTATCCACTGGCGGCGAGTTCCGAAACATAGCCAGCGACTTGAGCGTGCGTAGCAAACCAAACCCCGTCGTGCGAAGCGATGTGCTCCAGCAGTTCGGTGAGAACCGCGATCCGGGAACGATGTCCGATGATGTGCGGATGCATGGTGAGCTGGAAGAGTCCGCCCTCGGCGAAAGCCAGATCGAACTCGTCCCGCCAGATCGACAACGCTCCCCGCGGCGGGGTGTACGGGCGCTGCGCTCCGAAGCGATTCATCGTGAAATACGGTGCGTCGTCGCGGATCCATTCCACCGGAAGCTCGACGACGCCGGTCGGTTCGCCGTCGGCGAGGATCTCGTAGCAGTCGTCGTCCGCCATCAGCGACGAGTCGTACGCCAGGCCCAGTTCGCGGATGATCGGGAGAGTGCTTTCGGAAAAGTCCCAAGACGGGGTGCGGATGCCGACCGGACGCGTGCCGGTGAGCCGCTCCAAGGTGTCCGCGGCCCGGAAGGTGAGTTCACGCTCGGCTGAAGGAGGCAGCTGAGCGTTGCTTTCGTGGATCCAGCCGTGCAACGCGACCTCGTGTCCGGCGTCTACATAGGACTGTGCCTCGCCGTCGTGCAGCAACGCCGACACCGCGGGCATGAAGAACGTCGAAGGAGCCTCGAACCGCTCAAGCAGCTTCAACACCCGCGGCACGCCGACCCGCGAGCCGTACTCCCCCTGCGACAGCTTGCCCGGCAGCACCTGACCGTCGCGCAGCGCGAGCGTCTCGTGGTCGGAGTCGAACGACAACGCCACCGCCACCCTCGCCCCGCCCGGCCACGATTCCGGCCGCAACGGCCGTCCGGCACGCACGCGATCGACGTGGTCCCGCCAGGTTTGCTCGCTCCACTGCCACGGTTCGGTCATGCTTCCGCCCCCTTGCGACGCGAGTCGTCATCGTATCGCTGTGCCACAATGAGGCACATGCACGACGAAGAGGCCGACAAGCCGGGTGTCCGGTCGATGAACAGTGTCCTCAGCACGCTGCGGGTCTTCGAGGAGGTCGCCCAGCGACAGCCGGTCGGCGTCTCCGAACTGGCGCGTTGCACGGAGATCCCGAAGAGCACCGTCCAGCGCGGCCTGATCACGCTTCAGCAGGCCGGATGGCTGAAGGTCGTGGACGAGGAACGCGCGCGCTGGGGTGTCGCGCCGAGGGTGCTCGCGCTCGGGTTGCGCGACTGCGGGAAGCCGGACCTCAAGGAGGTCGCCGGCCCGACCGTCAAGCGGCTCGCGGCCGGGACGAACGAGACCGTCATGCTGGCCGAGCGCGACGGCGACAGTCTCGTCATCGTCGCCAGCCAGGACACCGATCAGATCGTGCGGGTGGTGCTGGACGTCGGCACCCGGGTGCCGTTGCTGGCCACCTCCGGCGGCACGGCGATCCTGGCGCTGCTGGACGAATCCGAGGTCGAGGAGCTTTTCACCCACGAACTTCCCAAGTTCGCCGCGCCCCCGGATTTCGCCGCGCTCCGTCGGGACATCGCCCAGACCGCGAAGCGTGGGTACGCGCTCAACGGGTCCTCGTCGTGGTACCGCCCGCAGGTGTCGTCGATCGGCGCGGCGATTACGAACCAGGCCGGACAGCCAGTCGCGGCCATCACGCTCGCCGTTCCCGAAATGCGGTACACCCGCGCGCAGGAGAAGACCTTCGCGCCGCTGGTCGTGGCCGCGGCGGCCGAGATCAGCCGCCTGCTCGCCGCCGGCTGACCAGCATGTGTGCCGCAATGCGGAATGAGGCGTACCGTGTAGTGGCATGAGCGAGTTCAGCGCGTCCAGCGCGGAGTTCCCGGAGACAACCCCGTTGCGCCTACGCGACGTCACCTTCCGCAACCGTGTCTGGATGTCCCCGATGGCGCAGTACGCGGCCGGTCCGGACGGTCTGCCGACCGAATGGCATCTGGCGCATTACGGCTCCCGCGCGATCGGGGGCGTCGGGCTGGTCATGGTCGAGGCCACCGCGATCAGCCCGGACAACCGGTGCACGGTGGCCGACCTCGGGCTCTGGAACGAGGAACAGGCACTCGCGCACCGGAAGCTGACGTCGTTCGTCTCCAGTCACGGCGCGGTGCCCGCGGTGCAGCTGAACGCCGTTGGCCGCAAGGGATCGCACCAGGTCCCGTGGATCGGCGACGGACAGAACGGACCGGTGCCGGTCGCCGACGGCGGCTGGGAGCTGATCGCGCCGTCGGCGATCCCGTTCGGCGATCTCGCGATGCCCCGCGCGGCCACCGAGGCCGACCTGGATCAGGTCGTCGAGGACTTCGCGCACGCGACCCGGATGGCCGAACTGGCCGGTTACCAGGCCGTCGAAATCCATGCCGGGCACGGCTATCTGCTGCACCAGTTCCTGTCCCCGCTGTCCAATCAGCGCACCGACGAATACGGCGGAAGTTCGCGGAACCGGATGCGGTTGCCGCTGCGCGTGGCCCGCGCCGTGCGGGAGGTGTTCCCCGAGGATAAGCCGGTGTTCGTCCGCATCACCGCCACCGACTGGGTCGAGGACAGCGTCACGCTCGACGACGCCGCCGAGTTCGCCAAGGAGCTGGCAGCCATCGGGATCGACCTCCTCGACGTCACCTCCGGCGTGCTCGTACGCGATCGGGGCGCCCGGCCGCCGGACCGCGAGGGCGTGAACGTCGATTTCGCCGCGGCGCTCAAGGAATCGTCCGGGCTGGCGGTCGCGCCGGTCGGCCAGATCACTGAGCTGAGCGCCGCGGGCCGGATCATCCGCGAGGGCAAGGCCGACGCGGTCCTGATGGGACGCTCACTGCTGCGCGATCCGTATCTCGCCTTGCGAAACCAGTCCACGCAGGCCTGGCCCGTCCGCTACCACCGCGCTTTCTGAGGGACTACGTCATGAATCACGAAACCACCCGCCCGGACGGCACAAGAATCCATTACACCGCAACCGGTTCCGCTGACGGTCCCGCGCTGACGCTGATCCACGGCTGGGGCTGCGACCGCGGGGACTTCGACGCGATCGTCAAACACCTCCCGCCCGAGATCCGCGTGCTGGCCGTCGATCTCGCCGAGCACGGCGAATCACGGTCGTCTCGCAACACTTGGACCATCGAGGAATTCGCTCGTGATGTAGCCGCCGTGCTGGCCGCCGAGTCGGTCGAATCCACTGTCGTAGCCGGGCATTCGCTTGGCGGCGCGGTCGCGGTCGAGACCGCCCGGCTGCTTCCGGACACGGTCACCCGGGTGATCGCTCTCGATGCGTTGCATTACTTGGGCCTGTTCCCCGCGCAGAGCGAGGAAGACGTCCAAGCCTTGCTTCAGCCGTTCCGGGAGGACTTCGCCGATGCGATGCGAGGGATGGTCGAGGCCGGTTCGCCCGAAGGCACCGATCCGTCCTTAGTGGACTTGTACACCAAGAAGATGGGCTCGGTACGCCAACCCGCCGGCCTGCGCTCTCTCGAAGGCCTGGCGCGCTGGGACATGGACGCGGCGCTGCGCGAAGTCGCCCAGCCGGTCGTGCTGTTCGCCGTGCGCTCGATCATTGCCCAGGAGGCGATCGAACGCTACGGCGACCGGATCCGGATCGAGCTGGTCGACCTCGGCAGCCACCACTTCCACGTCGAAGCCCCGGTCGAGACCGCCCAGCTCCTGGCAGGCGAGCTCTAGGCCCTTCGTCCGCCATCGACCGACAGCGTGGTCCCGGTGATGTACGACGCGGCATCCGAGCAAAGCCAGACCACGGCTGCGGCGGCTTCCTCCGGCGTGGCCAGCCTGCCGAGCGGAGTGATCGCCTCCTGCCGGGCGATCAGGTCGGGGTCGCCAGCCCATTTGTCGAACCCCGGCGTCCGCGTCGGCCCCGGGCACACCGCGTTGACGCGGATGCCTTCCGCCGCGTAGTCCACCGCCGCGACCTTGGTCAGGCCGACGATTCCGTGCTTGGCCGCGACGTAAGCCGGAGCGTTCGGAATCGCGTACAGCCCGCCGTTGGAGGCGACGTTCACGATCGCGCCGCCCTTCAGGTGCGGCAGTTCGTACTTCATGCAGAGGAAGGTCCCGGACAGGTTCACCTGCACCACGCGCTCGAACTCGGCGAGCGTCAGCTGGTCGACGCGTTTGTGGGACGACAACCCGGCGTTGTTCACCGCGAAATCGAGCCCGCCGTACGCCTCGACCGTCTGCTTGATCGCGGCCTGCACCGAGGGCTCGTCGCCGATGTCGACCCGGACGGCCAACGCCTCGCCGCCGTCCTTCTTGATCAGCTCGACGGTCTCCGCCGCGGCGGCCTCGTCGATGTCCAGCACGGCCACCGCCGCCCCGCCTTGGGCGAACTCGATCGCCGCCGCCCGGCCGATCCCGCTGCCCGCACCCGTGACGAGCCCGCTTCGCCGGTTCACGAGAGCGACTCGTGGTTCGCCCAGGCCACGCGGTACGAATGCCGCGCCTGCCACCGGTCGATCACCTCGTGCAGTTCGGGCGCGGTGAAGCTCTTGGCCAGCGCGTCGAGGTCGACGAGGGTGACCTGGACGATCGCCGTCGCGATGAGCGCCGGGATGGCGTCCTCGCCAGGGATCGGCAGGTGCCGCCGGGTCTCGACCGTCTCGGCGAAGCCCGTCGCCAGCATGGCTTGTTTGATATCGCTGAGGTACTGATCCAGCTCGGGGTCAGGGACCGGCTGGTCGAACGAAACAATCATCGTGTGCGTGATCATGCTTCAAGTTTTGCCCGAGTTTCGGCCGGACGTCCAAGACCGATTCGCTATTTGGCAATAACCTGGAGGCATGGCTGAGCTAGAGACGCGCGAACTCGAGTACTTCCTGGCCGTCGCCAGCGAGCTGCACTTCGGCCGCGCCGCCGTGCGGCTGTCGATCGCCCAGCCAGCGTTGTCGAAGGCGATCCAGCGCATCGAAACCCGGCTCGGCGTGCAACTGTTCGCCCGCTCCAGCCGCCACGTCGAGCTGACCGCGGCCGGCGAGGCGCTCCAGGAACACGGACGGCACGCGCTCAACGCGGTCAGCGCCGCCGCCCGCAACGCCCGCCGCGCCGGGGAGAGTCACCTGCGCCTGGTGCTCAAACCGGGCGGCGACGCCGGGCTGCTGTCCGGAATCCTCGCCGAGTACTCCCACCATCCCGACGCCCACCAGGTCGACATCCTGTTCAGCGGCCCCGCCGACCGCACCGATTTCCTCCTCAGCGGACGCGCGGACGTCGGCCTCCTGTTCATCCCGTTCGACGACCTGACCGGGCTCGCCTACGAAACCCTGCACTCCGAGGACCGCGTCGCCATCGTCCCGAGCACGCACCGGCTGGCCCAGCAGCCTGCCGTTCGACTGTCCGATTTGGACGGAGAGACGATGCCGTCGTGGAAAGGGGTTCCCGGGGTCGAGGGAACCGGGCCGGAGGTCGCCGACGTGGTCCAGCTGCTGCACCTCATCTCGCTGGAGCGGATGGTCGGCGTCCTGCCGCGATCGCTGGTCGACCAGGTCCCGCCGGGGGTCGTCTGCGTGCCGATCGAAGACGCTCCGCCCAGCCAGCTGGTACTCGCCTGGAATGAGCAGGACCGGCGGCCGCAGGTGGCTTCGTTCGTTAACGCGGCCCTAGATTCGGTGAAGCTCGTTTGAAGGCCACCAGTAACAACGCCGCCACCGCGATCGCGAACCCGATATTTCCCAGCACGGCCGTCGTTCGCGGAATGTCCATGTCGCGCGCGTGCTGCCAGCCGACCCAGACGTAGGTGACCAGCGCACCCGCCGCGAGCGCGAGCCGGTGCCGAGCGCCCCATCCAGCGGATCGGCACCACCGGAACACCAACGCGACCGCCGCCGCGACCAGCAAGCACCACCCGGCCGCGACCAGCCGTTGCGAGACCCCGTCCGGCAGGAATTCCCGGCACCACACCAGACTCGTCACCCCGAACGCCGCGACCCCCACGACCGCGGGTGCGGGAGCGCCGCCGTCCCGAGGCGGCACCGACCTCCTGCCCAGCCAAAATCCCAGCACGCCCAATCCGGCGATGGCCGCGCCGGACCACCCCAGCTGACCAGCCGAAGCGACAAACCCGGTCGAGGCGATCTGCATCGCGCACAACGCCGCCGACCCGACCACGAACACCACCGCGACCACCGACAGCCCGACCTTGCCCAGCCACGGCTGAGTCCGGTCCCGGCAGAAGGCTTCCACGATGGCGATTGGCACGCAGATGCTCCAGACCGCGTGCATGGTCAGCACGTCCTGAAGCAGCTGAACGCTCGTGCCCAGCGCCGGGACGTACGTTTCGGAATAGGCCGCGGCGAGGTCGAACCCGCCGTAAGCCGGGTTCCACAGCATCATGTCGATCGGCCCCTCCTCCAGCAGCGCGTACGCCGCCGCGAACGGGACGATCGCCGCCCAGCCGCGCCCGGTGCGCCGCGCGACCTCGCGGATCAGCAGCGCGCCGCCGCCGTACATGGGCGCGAACAGGAAGAACGAGCCGACGTCGGTCACCGGGGTGTTTCCCAGCAGGTACTCGCCGACCAGCGGAGCGAGAAGGAAGAGGGCGACTGCCTGCCTGGTCACCCGAACCAGGCTAGGACGGCCGACCGGGCGAAACATCCGTCCGCGGTCGATCGCGGATAGCCATCGGACTAATTGCGTTCAGTCCTGAGGCCAGGGCTGTCATGCTTGTCCGCGTGGAGGACATCATCGCCGAGATCGGCCCCCGGCTCCGGCATTTCCGGCGACAACGGAACTGCACCCTGGACGAGCTGTCGACCGCCACCGGCATCTCCATCAGCACCCTCTCCCGCCTCGAATCCGGCCAGCGCAAGGCCACCCTCGAACTCCTGCTCCCCCTCTCCCGCGCGCACCGGATTCCGCTGGACGAACTGGTCGGCACCGCCCCGCTGCAACCGGTCACCCGCAGCGACCGGACCGTCGTGCCGCTCACCCGGCAACCCGGCCAGATGCAGTCGCTCAAGATGATCTTCGACGCCGCCCGATGCGAACCCGCGCCGCGCACTCACCCCGGCCACGAGTGGTTCTGCGTGCTCAGCGGCAAGGGCAGGCTCGTGCTCGGCGAGCACGACGTCGTCCTCAAGGCAGGCGAGGTCGCCGAATTCGACACCCGGATCCCGCATTGGTTCGGCAGCACCGGCGAGGGTCCGGTCGAAATCCTCAGCCTGTTCGGCAAGCAGGGCGAACGCCTCCGCGTCCGGGCCAAGACGCGCTGATTGCTCCGTTTGGCGGCATAACCCGCGGTCCCGGCGAAAACCTATGTCCTCGCTGACCTGCGCCGATCGGAACACACCGTCGAAAGTCGGTGCCTAGCACCAAAAACCCCGACTTAACATCCGTGTCCCGCGGACGGACACCCTTTTCCCTCCGCGCGTTTCCTTCGCCTACGACGAGGAGATGCATCGATGCGGAAACTCTTTGCCCTGCTCACTTCCGCCCTGACGGCCGCGGCTGTCGTCGCCGGCAGCCCGCCGGTTTCCGCGGCGCCGAACAGCGGGGTGGTGCCTGGGCTGACCGGCACCGCCGCGAAGGCTGCCGCCGGGACCGCTGCGGACAAGTTCCTCAAGCTGCGCCGCGAAAAAGCCGGCCGCTCCGTCAAACCTCGGCTCGACGCGCAAGCGCACACCTTCTGGGGCCCCGAACCGCAACTGTCCAGCGGCGCGGACGGAATTCTGGTGACGCACAGTGTCGTCCCCGACCTCCGCCTCTCGAACAGCGCGGACGTCGTCTACGCCCCGACCGTCAAGCCCACCGGTCATTCCTGCATCGAAGTCGTCACCGCGTACGGACTCGACCAGGGCGGTCAGGTCTGGGCTTGGGACTGGTGCGGGACGATCGGACCCGCGAAGGTGGTCCCGCTGGACAGCTCGTTCCTCTCCAACTACACGTCCACAGTGGACGGACACCCGGCGTTCACCGTCCAGGAAGTCCAGACCGACGCGGGCGCCAACAGCTGGACGGCTTCGCTCTACAACGTGAAGACCGGCAAGTGGGACGACCTGTTCACGCAAAGCGGGAGCGACCAGAGCACCCTCAACGAGGGCTGGGACATCTTCGAGCTGTACTCGACCGTCGACCCGTCGACCGGCCAGGCGTACTACTGCTCGGACGCGAAGGGCAAGGTCTTCGAATCCAGCCAGCTGCAGTTGCGCATCGGCGGCCAGTGGACGCCCGCGACGGAGTCGAACTCGCCGTTGCAGCCGACCTCCAGCCCGAACCCCAGCGACTACAGCTGCTCGTCGCTGCAGTTCGAGGTGCCGAGCCCGAACAGCAACTGGCGCGTCACCGTCTAGGCCCCGGCCGGCAGGAGTGCGTGCCACCAGCGGTCGAACGCGGCACTGCACCCCTGCCGGTTGGCGTAATCACGGGCCACCTTCTGAGATATCTCGCCGGCCCGATCCGCGACCGCGGTACCCGTCCGATAACACAACCGCAGCTCCTGCCACAGCGGCGCGTCCTCGATCGCCCGCACCACGATCCCGCCCTGCCGGTCCTCCCGAGTCGCCAACGCCGGCGCGACCGCCATCCCCTCGCGCACCAGATCCAGCAAGGTAGCCAAACACTGCGGCCGATGCGGCTGATCGAGCACGACCCCGCGCTGTCGGCAGACCTCCTGCAAGTACACCGACCACCGAGTCGTCCACGGCGGATCGTCCGCCCACGGATACGCGGCGAGTTCTTCCAACGGGATGTCGTCGCCGGCCGCCAATGGATGATCTTCAGCCAGAATCACGAAAACCGGCTCGCACGCCTGCACCACGACGCTCTCGACGCCGTCCGGAACGATCCGATCCGCAAGGGGCACAAGGTAAACCAGCGCGAGATCAAGTTCTCCGTCCGCGAGCGCCGCCAACGTACGAGCCTCGTCCTGCTCCTCGTGCACCCGCACCGCGGGACACCACGCTTGATCCCGCAACCACCTCGCCAGCGAGAGATGCAGAAACCCGCTGTACCCGCCGATCCGCACCGCCCCCGCCGGGTCCCGCCGCACACCTGCCCGCTCGGTCAGCGCGGACATCCCAGCCAGCACCGCCCGCGCGTCCGCGACGACGTCCTCCCCGAGCGCCGTCGGCACACATCCCGTCGGCGACCGCGCGAAGAGACTCCCGCCGACCGACCGTTCGACCCGCCGCAGCAAACCGGACAACGCCGGCTGCGAAACGTGCAGCGCCTTGGCCGCGCGAACGAGACTGTGCGCGTCGGCGATGGCCACGAGCGCGCGCAGATGGCGCAGTTCCAGCTCCATGACTCCTCCGGCCGCAACCCCTCGCCTGGCCACTGTAACGCCGAAGATCGTTGGGAATTACCGACGCGAGTCGGTAGTCAGCCGCTCCCGGCGCAACGCGTACAACGCGATGCCGAGGCCAGTCACGGTGAGGACCGCGGCCAGCAGATAAATCGACTGCGGCGCACGGGCGATCACCTGCCCGCCCAGCAGTCCCGCCACCGCGGCGGCCAACTGGAACCCGGACGCGTTGACCGCCACCGCCAACGTCGGGGCACTGCTTCCCGCTGCGATAACCCGCGCTTGCATCCCCGGGACGATCCCGAAGGCAAGCATCCCGAGCACGAAAACCAACCCGATCATCACCGGTTTGACCGGACTGCCCAGCCAAGCCGCCGCCAGTGCCACGACCAGCGCCGCCAGCATCCAGGCCAACGACGGCAGCAGCGCCTTGTCCGCCCACCGCCCGCCGAGGTAGTTGCCCGCGACCGCACCGACCCCGTACAGAACCAGCAGCGCCGGAAGTAACTCGCTGCTGAATCCGCTGACGTCGGTGAGCAACGGCGCGATATAGGTAAAAACGGTCACCACGCCCACGTTGCCGAGCACAGTCAGTCCGATCGCCTGCCAGACGTCGCAATCGGCCAGCACCCGAATCTCGCCGCGCACCGATCCAGTCGCGGCCTGCGCGGGAACGAACCGCAGCACCAGCAGCAGCGCGATCCCGCTGATTGCCGCGACCGCCCCGAAAGTCGCCCGCCAGCCAAGATGGTGGCCGAGAACCGTGCCGAGCGGACTGCCCGCGACGATGCCGAGGTTCATGCCCATGGTCACCTTCGCGATAGTCGAAACCGCCTTTCCCGGCGGTGCCATCGACACCACGGTCGCGATCGCGACCGCGAAGAACGTAGCCACCACCAGTCCGGCGACGAACCGCGACACCACCGCAAGCGCGTAGCCCGGGGCGAACGCCGACCCCAGATTGCCCGCCATGGACACCACGATCAGCCCGGCGATGAGCGGCTTGCGCGGGACCCGCGCGGTAGCCAGCGTGACCAGCGGTCCGCCAACGATCATCCCGATCGCGTAAGCGGTGACGAGCAGTCCAGCCGACCCCACCGAGACCGACAACCCGGCGGCGACGTCGGGCAGGATGCCGGCGATCACGAACTCGCCGGTGGTGAGGCTGAAGACAACGAGCAGCAAGGAAAAAACCGAGAGCGGCACGGCACCCCACAGTAGTTCTAGTTCGAATGATTCGAACTAGAACTATCACAGCTCGAATCAATTCCGCTAGACTCGGGCGCATGGCAGGAACTCCGGACGTGGACCGCGACGTATGCAAACTGGTCCACCACCTCGCGCACACGCTGGACGTCCACGTGCGTCGCGTAGCCGAGCAGATGGGCCTGACACCGAGCCAGGTGATCGCGTTGCGCGAACTGTCCGAGCCGATCACCGCCCGCGAACTGGCCGCCCGCATGGTGTGCGAGGCCTCGAACGCCACCTTCGTCCTGGACCGGCTCGAAGAGCAGGATCTGATCCAGCGTCAACCGCACCCCGCGGACCGCCGAGCCAAACAGATCGTGCTGACCCCGGCCGGCAAACGCCGCCGCACCGAAGCGCTGCGCCACCTGGACGCGCGCTCCCCGCTGGCGCCGCTGAGCCCCGCGCAACAGGAATCCCTGCACGAACTGCTCCGCGCACTGACGCCGGACGGCACGGCCTAGCTCTCCGGAAAGCCGACTTTCGTCGGTCGAATAGGTCTGGACAACTTGATGAGTGGTCTAGACAATATCGAGCACGGGGGTCTCGCATCAGACCGGAGGAACCGCAATGAAGCGTGCTCGTTTCCTCGTCGTGCTCCTGCTAGCCGCCGCCGGACTTGTCGTCGGCGGGCCGGCGCAGGCGGCGAACCTGCTCGCCAACCCCGGTTTCGAAGCCGGTTCGACCTCCGGCTGGACCTGCCCAGCGGGCACGGCTGTAAAGACGCCAGTGCACTCAGGAACCTACGCCCTAGCCGTCACTCCTGGTGCGTCTGACCAGGGCCAATGCACCCAAACCGTGTCCGTGCGCCCGAGCACGACGTACTCCGTTTCCGCCTGGGTCCAAGGCGCACCGGTGTACTTAGGCGTCACCGGCGGCTCCTCCACTTGGACGAACGCCTCCGCGTACAGCCAGCTCTCGCTGTCCTTCACCACCACCGCGACCCAGACGTCCGCCGAGCTGTACCTGCACGGCTGGTACGGCGCCGGCACCTACTACGCCGACGACGTAGTCCTAGACGGCCCAGGCGGCGACACCCCCGGCGCACCAGGCGTCCCGGGAACCCCCACCGTCGGCACCGTCACCGACACTTCGATCGCCCTGAACTGGACCGCAGCCGCAGGAACCGTGACCGGCTACCGCGTCTACGAAGACAACACCCTGCGCACCACCGTCACCGGAACCTCCACCACCCTCTCCGGCCTCACCCCCTGCACCTCGCACAGCTACTCGATCACGTCCTACAACGACAAGGCCGAATCCGCCCACACCCCCGCGGCTTCCGCGACCACCAGCGGCTGCACCAGCACCGGCCTGCCGAAACACGCCCTGATCGGCTACGTCCACGCCAGCTTCGCGAACGGCTCGGGGTACATGAAGCTCGCCGACGTCCCGAGCGCCTGGGACATCATCGACCTAGCCTTCGCCGAACCCACGTCGGTCACCTCCGGCGACGTCCGCTTCAACCGCTGCTCGACCACCGAATGCCCCGGCGTCGAAAGCGACGCGGACTTCATCGCAGCCATCCGCGCGAAGCAGGCGCAAGGCAAGAAAGTCCTGATCTCGATCGGCGGCCAAAACGGCGAAGTCCAGCTCACGAGCACCGCCGCCCGCGACAACTTCGTCAACTCAGTCGCGGCGATCATCGACAAGTACGGCCTGGACGGCCTGGACGTCGACTTCGAAAGCCAGTCCCTCTCCCTGAACTCGGGCGACACGGACTTCCACAACCCGACCACGCCGGTGATCGTCAACCTGATCTCGGCTTTGAAGACCCTGAAAGCCCGCTACGGAGCCAAATTCGTCCTGACAATGGCCCCCGAAACCTTCTTCGTCCAGGTGGGCTACCAGTTCTACGGAGGCACCGGCGGCGGTGACAGCCGTACCGGCGCTTACCTGCCAGTGATCTACGCCTTGCGCGACTCACTGACGGTGCTGCACGTCCAGGACTACAACTCCGGCCCGGTGATGGGATTGGACAACCAGTACCACACCATGGGCGGCGCGGATTTCCTGATCGCGATGACCGACATGCTGAAGTCCGGCTTCAAGGTCGCTAATACCGGCCAGACTTTCCCGGGCCTCCGAGAAGACCAGATCGCCGTCGGCCTGCCCGCCGCCGTAAGCGCCGGGAACGGCTACGTCTCGCCTGACGAGGTCCACACCGCAGTAACCTGCCTGGCCCACGGATCGGGTTGCGGCTCATACACCTTGCGCGGCGGAGCGTCGCCTGCGTTGCGAGGGTTGATGACTTGGTCGGTGAACTGGGATCGGTATTACGGGTGGGCGTTCCAGAACGCGCACCGTCCGTTTTTGGACGCCCTGGGCTGAGCGGAACCGTCCATTTGGCCGAGACAGTCACGACCGCCACGACGCACGTCCCGTGCTCTGTTACGGCATGCGGAAACAGCAGCAAAGGGTCGCGGGCTGCCCAGCATAGACCGGATCGTTATGGCACCCCAGCCTCGCGAACTCCCGTATCATCAGCGGCGCAGGAACGCGCATGAGATCGGCGAGGAATCCGTGCCGCGGGATTCACTCCAAGCATGAATACCCCGAACGCCGAGGTTGCTCGAAGGTATGCGGGCAGCTTCGGGAAATTTGTTCCGTGTCAATGCTCTGTCCCTGCCGTCGCGACAGGGTGCGAGCGGTACGTCCTTTCCAGCAGGAACCGGAGACCGAACGCCTGCATCTGCTTCGGCGAGCAGATCAGTTCTAACACAAAAGGGGATAGATATTTGCATCTAACGTGGCCATCTCGCGCAGGAACGTATTCCCCGGACCGCCGAGATCCGCCCAGTCAACGTTTGCACAGAACGTGCGTGGCAAGCCGAGTGGGCGACGATACCCTCGAGGAGAGCAAGAACAGCAGCGCGTCAACCAGGCGATGCCCGAGAAATCGATGCGGAGCCCGAGAAAATCGTTTCTCGATTGAATACCGTTTATCCGGAAGGGAGAATCCATTTCACTGAATTCGAAGAGCGCATCAAGGCTGCCTACAAGGATCGGACGTACGCAGAGTCAGCGGCCACCCAGTAGGCCCGCCCGGTGCCGGACAGCACCGAAGACGTGTCTACGGCAGCGAAGAAACCAACTGAACGGTAAGCTCAAGCCAGGGCTGCACCCAGGTGGAGAGCGCTGACAGATCGATCGTCACGGCCAGGGTCCTTACCGGGTGGCCCACGCGGCTTGACGATTTCCCCTCCGCCGAAGCGGCGATTGCACGTCATCACCCAGCGAACCATCCCGGTCACAGCGCTAGCGCCGTGACATGCAACGTTGGGCAGGTAATCCGGGCGGCGATTCTGGACCCGAGCGCGAAGTGGAGTTTTGGGTGGCAGTGGTGTCACGCCATCGGAATGGCCGGCGATGATGGCTTCCTGGGCGGCGCGGCTTGGGTGGTCACTGCCGTCGAGAACGAAGTAGCGACCGCGGTGAAGAGGAACTGCGGCCAGCATTTTACCGGTTCAGTGAGTTTTTTTATCCTGGTGCGGATGCGCTGGCAGGAGGGTTTGTCGCTGATCACGGGTCGAATACCTCTCGGCGTGTCGTCACCCGGACGTAGTGAAGCCCCTGGCAGCAGAACGCTCGACCGAGTTCGTCCTGTATCGCCCCCGGAGGGGGCTTCAGATGTTGTTTCACCGTGCGGCTCTGCCGTTGTCGCATCGGA
>NZ_JBVKDT010000006.1:0-551227 GCF_055633655.1 Amycolatopsis sp. NPDC114503
AGGCCGGCTACCCGTCGTCGCCTTGGTAGGCCATTACCCCACCAACAAGCTGATAGGCCGCGGGTTCATCCTGTACCGCCGGAACTTTCCACCCTCGAAGATGCCTCCGAGAGTCATATCCGGTATTAGACCCAGTTTCCCAGGCTTATCCCAGAGTACAGGGCAGATTACCCACGTGTTACTCACCCGTTCGCCACTCATCCCCGGCCGAAACCGGTTCAGCGTTCGACTTGCATGTGTTAAGCACGCCGCCAGCGTTCGTCCTGAGCCAGGATCAAACTCTCCAACAATGAACAGTTCGATCGAGACTATTTCTCAATCATTCTCAAAGGAAACCCCGACGAGGGGGTTTCATATAAGCTCTACTGGCTTAGTTCACTAGCACACTGTTGAGTTCTCAAGCAACACACCCCGAACCAGCCCCGGAATCAACCAGGCCAAGCTCGATGCGTTATTTCAAGCTTTTGTTTTTCCGGAGTCCGACTCTACACCCTGGGAAGCTCAAGGCTTCGTCGGGGGCTGGTTCAGCTCCGGAGGTTTGGGACCACCCACTCTACCACTACTGTGGGAGCTTGGTTCGTGTTCCCGGCGGCCGCCCGGTCTCCCTGGCGACGAAGAGAACATTACACGGCCCGAAACAGCCCTCGAACAGGGGGGTCCCTTTTTTCGCGCCAAGCCCCTGACCTGCGTCGATCCGGCGACCGAGGCTCGAGGGCGGTCAGCCCGGCTCGCGCTCCCCGTGCGTCGCGATCACCGTGACCCCGACGAGGATCGCCGCGACAGCCGCCGTCACGTGGATCGGCGCCGGGCCGAACGACGCCGCGAGCACGAGCACGGCCGCCGCCGGGAAGCCGATCGCGATCGGACGGCATTCGTTGGTCGGGCCGATGTGCAGCAGCCACACGCTGAGCAAGAAGATCGCGACCGGGATCGTCACGGCCAGCGCGGTCACGATGCCGCTGACGTGCACCTGCCCGCTGTCGAAGCCGACCGCCAGTTCCAGCCCGGCGCCGACCGCCGCGGCCGAGGCGAAAATCAGGTAGTGCCCGTATCCCCAGCTCAGCGCGGTCCACCGGGAGTTGCCGCGTTCGAGGCGGGCGTGCCCCGGCTGGTCGAAATACAGCCACCACATCGAGAACACCAGGACCAGGCCCGCGACGGCCAGCGACACCAGCTCCCCGGTGTGCTCGCCCTCCGCGATCCCCTCTTTCACCGCGTTGGTGGCGCTGAGCACGGTTTCGCCGAGCACGATCAGCGTGAAAAGCCCGTAGCGCTCGGCGATGTGATGCGAGTGCCACGGCGTGGTGGTCTTCGACTCCGCCACCGCCGGCACCGCGAGTTCCAGAACCAGGATGACGAAGAAGCCGATGAACCCCGCGGTGCCGGGAATCGCGAGCCGGACGATCCACAGGATCTGGCAGGCCGTGATGCCCGCCGCGTAGCGGTACGCGGTCGTCCGCAATCCCGGCGACTGCCGCGCCGCGCGCAACCATTGCGCGACCGCCGCGAGCCGCATCAGGACGTACCCGATGACCACGATCGTGAAGTCGCCTTCGAAGGCTTTGTCCACGCCGGCCGCGACGGTCAGGCCGCCGGCGATCTGGACGAGAGTGGCGAGCCGGTAGGGCACGTCGTCGGTGTCGAACGCCGACGCGAACCAGCTGAAGTTCAGCCAGCCCCACCAGATCGCGAAGAACACCATCCCGAAGCTGAGCACGCCGTGCCCGACATGGCCTTCGGAAAGCGCGTGGTGCAGTTGCGCGGCAGCCTGGCCGACGGCGACCACGAAACACAGGTCGAACAGCAATTCCAGCGGCGTCGACGCGCGGTGTCCCTCATTGGTGTCGCGCGCCCGCATCGGCCGGTACCACACCCGGATCCGGTTGCCCGGCGTTGCCTCCTGGGCCATGAGCGCTCCCCTCTTCGCAGAACGCGGCCATCCCAACATGATCGACGGCCCCGCGCGAGCGCGACATCCCCGAGCAGCCGGAACCGGGTGAAACCGGACGTCTCAGCGCAGCCGGACCGCCAGTTCGAAGACCGGATCGTCGAGGGCGGCCGTCCCGGGATCGCACAGGAAGATCTGGCGCGGCTTCCAATCGGCCTCGACCTCATGGTCAACCAGCCAGCGGTGCAGTGACTCGGCGCCGAGCGCGGTCATCATGTTCGCCTTCGGCACGGTGACGTAAGCCTCGCGGCCCGCGTCGTCGGTGCTGAGCGTCATCTCCGGAAAGGCGATTTCCCCGCCTTCGGGGTCGATCGGGCAGCAGAATTCGACCAGGCCGTCGCTGTCATTGCCGATTTCTCCGTGATAGCGCAGGAACGGCCGTCCGGCGCTGCCTTCCGGGCGCGGGACCGCCGGGCCGCCGAAGAAGGCGAACAGCGGGGCGGCGAACTCGCTGACGCGGTCGGCGGTCAGGTGCTCGGAGGTGACGAGCAGCGTGCGGGCGGGCATTTCGCGAACGGAGACGTCGTACATCGGGGTTTCCTTCCCTGCCAGCTGGTCGAGGAAGAACCCGGCGAGTTCCCGCTTCGCGTGCCACGCCCGCTCCTGCTCCTCCCAATAGGCGCGGACCTCGGCTGCCGCGGCGTCCGGCGGCAGGTCGAGGACGGCCCGGATCCGCGGCAGCGGCATCTCGAGCCCGCGCAGCTGGACGACGCGGCGGGCCCGGTCGAGCTGATCCGGCGAGTACCAGCGGTAGCCGGTGTCCGGGTCGACGCGGGCGGGCGGCAGCAGGTTCGTCTCGTCGTAGAGCCGCAGCGCTTTGGGCGAAAGGCGGGCCAGGCGCGCGAACGCGCCGATGGCGAGCAGGTCCGTCATGGGTCTCCCTCGTTCGGAACGCTCTGAGCGTGGGGCCGGCCCCGAGGGGAAGGTCAAGAGGCGGGGAGCATCGTTCGGAACACCCCAGCCGCGCGTCCCGAGGGCAAGGTCGAGCGGTGTCTACAGCATTCGGCACGCGCGCGGACCGACGACCGCGGACAGAGTTCGACGCGCCCAGAGTCGCGCGATCGGACCCGAGGAGAACGGGCAAGCGGCACGGACAGCGTTCGATGTGCCCGGGGTTGCGCGGTCAGACCCGAAGACAGCGTCAAGCGGTACGGACAGCGTCCGACGGGTCCGGAGTCACGCGGCCAGACCCGAAGACAGCGTCAAGCGGCACCGACAGCGTTCGACGCGCCCGAAGCCGTGCGGGCGAACCCGAAGGCAGCGTCAAGCGGCAACGGACAAGTCCCGACCTCTCGCTCGAAACATCCGCAGGCGGCCTGAAGCAAGTCGAGCCGGGAAGAGTGAGGACGGGCGGGCCCGGTTCCCCCTCACCCGGGCCCGCCCCGTTGCCTTCGAGCGCACTCGGCCGGCCACTCCGGGCAGTGCCCCGGCGATTCGCCGTACGGTCCCCCGCGGACGCCGACGAATTTCGTACCGGAATGCGACTCCGGGTGTCCATTCCCCGGAACTTCGGACTCCCAGGCCGCTCGGCCGATCGACCCATCCCCGGTCGATCGAACGAATTGCCACTGTAGGTAGCCAAAGTGTCGTTCTGAAGGCTCCATAAGGTCTACTCGGTTGCTCTGAGTAGCACTAGGGTCGAAGGTCACCTGTCACCCGGATGGAGTATCACCTGGTGGCGGTAAGTAGCTCACCGAACAGGCAAGATAAGAGTTGCCAGATCACGGACGGTGAATATTCGCTGCGGACTGCGCAGCTTGGCGGTCCTCCGTCAGGATGGCACGCCGTCGGCGGGCGCGAAGTTCGAGGGTCGCGAAAGCCAGTGCGACCAGTGTGAGGCCGGCGGCGCAGCACATCGCCGCGGTGAGCGCGGTCTGGTGCCCGGCCGCCGGGACCACCGATTCGAAGACCGACGCCAGCACGGCCGTGCCGATCGCGGTGCCGATCCGCTGGCCGGTCTGCAGCGCTCCCCCGGCGACGCCGGCGAGGCGGTTCGGCACGCATTCGAGAGTGAGCGTCGTGTTCGGCGAGATCACCATCCCGCCGCCGATCCCGCCGATCAGCAGCGGACCGGCCACCGCGAACCCGGCGGCCGACGGCGGCACCCATTGCACGACCAATGCCACGGACAGCAGCGAGAGCGCGACGATGCTCAGCCCGGTGACGGTCAGCCTCCGGCCGAACCGGGGCACGAGCCGCCCGGCGACGGCTGCGGTCACGGCGGAACTCAACGCGAACGGCGTAACTGCCAGCCCCGACTGCAGCGGCGTGTACCCGAGGCCCTGCTGGAAGAAAAGGGCGAACACCAGCCAGATCCCGGCGAACCCGCAGAAGTACAACGCCCCGACCGCCGCGCCGCTGGCGTAGCCCGGAGTGCCGGTGAAGAGGCGGATGTCCAGCAGCGGCGGCCGGTTCCTTCGCGTGACGCGCCGTTCCCACCACACGAACGCCACGCCGAAGACGATCGCCACCCCGAACAGCCACCAGAACCGGCCGAGCCCGCCCCGTTCGGACTGCACCAGCGGCAGCAGCACGCCGAGCACCGCGACGGCCAGCAAGACGATCCCGACGAAGTCGATTTCCGTGCGCAGCCGGAACTTCCGCCGGTCCGTGCGCGGCAGCAGCTTCATCGCGAGCCCGAATGCGACGACGCCGATCGGCACGTTCACGTAGAACACCCACCGCCAGCCGTCCGGATCGCCGAACAGCGCGAGGATCACGCCGCCGAGCACTGGTCCGACCGCGGTGGAGATGCCGACGACCGCGCCGAACATGCCGAACGCCCGGCCGCGTTCGGCGCCGCGGAACAGATCCTGGATCAGGCCGCTGTTCTGCGGCGTCAGCATGCCCGCGGCACAGCCCTGGGCAAGGCGGGCGGCGACGAGCGTCGCCGGGTCGGAGGCCGCTCCGGCCAGCGCGCTCGTCGCGACGAACGCGGCCAGCGCGATCAGGAACATCCGGCGGCGGCCCAGCGCGTCGCCGAGCCTGCCGCCGGTGACCAGGACCAGGCCGAAGGTGAGCGCGTAGCCCGAGACCACCCATTGGATGGTGCCCGCGCCGGTGTTCAGGTCGCGCTGGATCGAGGGCAGAGCCGTGTTGACGATGCTGACGTCCAGCAACGTCATGAACCCGGCGGCGAGGGTGACCGCGAGCGCCCGCCAGCGGCGGGGGTCCGGCTCCGCCTCGGTCATCAGGTGTTCGCGGTGATCCCAGGGATGCCCTTGAGCTCACCGATGAGCATCGAACTGACCTTCACCGGGTAATCGTAAAGCGCGAAGACCGTCTGGTTCTTGCCGACGAGCTTGAGGTGCACCGGCGTATCGCCCTTGTGCGCCAGCAGCGTCGACTTCAGTTCGCTGACCACCGCCTGGTCGATTTTCTCCGCGGCGGCCAGCAGCACCAGCGGCGGTTCCTCGTCGCCGTTGCCGATCTCGGACAGGTCCAGCGGCACGAGCCCGCCGCCGAACACCGACATCTTGTCCTCGCGCCAGTTGACCCGGCCCTTCACCAGCACCGCGTTGTCCTCGACCAGGTCCGCGGCGAACATCGAGTACGCCTTGGCGAAGAACAGCACCTCGAGCGCGGCGTCCATGTCCTCGACGGTGCAGATCGCCCAGGGCTCGCCCTTTTTGTTGACCCGGCGTTCGAGCGAGGTGAGCAGGCCGGAGATGACGACCTCGCCCTCCTTCGGCGGGTCGGCGAGCAGCGCGGCGATCGGCTTCGGCGCGTGTTTGCGCAGGATGCGCTCGGCCCCGTCGAGCGGGTGCGCCGAGACGTACAGGCCCAGCATTTCGCGCTCGTAGGCGAGGAGCTGCTTGCGCGGGTACTCCTCTTCGCCGAACTTGAGGTGCGCGAGCGGCGAGGACGACGGCGCTGCCTCGGCCGCGTCGCCGTCGTCGGCTCCGAACGAGCCGAACAGGTCGAACTGGCCCATCGCTTCCTGGCGCTTGAGCGGCACCACGGCTTCCACCGCGTCCTCGTGCACCTGGATCATCGACAGCCGCGTGTGGCCCATCGAATCGAACGCGCCCGCCTTGATCAGCGACTCGATGACCCGCTTGTTGCAGGCCACCAGCTCCGACTTGTCCAGGAACTCGGTGAACGAGGAGTACTTCCCCTTCTCCTCGCGCGTCTTGATGATCGACTCCACCACGTTCGCGCCCACGTTGCGCACCGCGCCCAAACCAAACCGGATGTCGCTCCCGACGGCCGCGAACCGCAAAGCCGACTCGTTCACATCCGGCGGCAACACCTTGATCCCCAGCCGACGGCACTCCGACAGATAGATCGCCGACTTGTCCTTGTTGTCACCCACCGACGTCAACAACGCGGCCATGTACTCCGCGGTGTAGTTCGCCTTGAGGTACGCGGTCCAGTACGCGATCAGGCCGTACGCGGCGGCGTGCGATTTGTTGAATGCGTACCCGGCGAACGGGAGAATCGTGTCCCACAGCGCCTTGACCGCTTCCGGCGAGAAGCCGCCCTCGACCAGCGGGCTGGACTTCATGCCCTCTTCGAAGCCCTCGTACTCCTTTTCGAGGACTTCCTTCTTCTTCTTGCCCATCGCGCGCCGCAGCGTGTCCGCTCGGCCCATCGTGTAGCCCGCGACCTTCTGCGCGATCTGCATGATCTGCTCTTGGTAGACGATCAGGCCGTAGGTCTCGGACAGGATCTCCCGCAGCGGTTCCTCCAGCTGCGGGTGGATGGGCTTGATCTGCTGCCGGTTGTTCTTGCGGTCGGCGTAGTCGTTGTGCGCGTTCATGCCCATCGGGCCGGGGCGGTACAGCGCGAGCACCGCGATGATGTCCTCGAACCCGGTCGGCAGCATGCGCCGCAGCAGGTCGCGCATCGCGCCGCCGTCGAGCTGGAACACGCCGAGCGTGTCGCCGCGGCCGAGGAGCTTGTACGACTCGGGGTCGTCGAAGCCGAGCCGGTCGAGGTCGATCTCCTCGCCGCGGTTGGCCTTGATGTTCTCCAGCGCGTCGCCGATGACGGTGAGGTTGCGCAGGCCCAGGAAGTCCATCTTCAGCAGGCCGATGGCCTCGCACGACGGATAGTCCCAGCCGGTGATGATCGAACCGTCGTCGCGCTGCCACACCGGGATCGCGTCGGTGAGCGGTTCGCTCGACATGATCACCGCGCAGGCGTGCACGCCCGCGTTGCGGATCAGGCCTTCGAGGCCGCGGGCGGTGTCGAAGATCGTCTTGCACTCTTCGTCGGTCTCGACGAGCGTGCGGACCTCGGCGGCCTCGGCGTAGCGCTCGTGCTTCGAGTCGACGATGCCCGACAGCGGGATGTCCTTCGCCATGATCGGCGGCGGCAGCGCCTTCGAAATCCGGTCCGCGATCGAGTAGCCCGGCTGGCCGAAGTGCACGCGGGCGGAGTCCTTGATCGCCGCCTTGGTCTTAATCGTGCCGAAGGTGATCACCTGCGCGACCCGGTCCGCGCCGTACTTGTCGGTGGCGTAGCGGATCATCTCGCCGCGGCGGCGGTCGTCGAAGTCGATGTCGATGTCGGGCATCGACATGCGCTCCGGGTTCAGGAACCGCTCGAACAGCAGCTTCTGCGGGATCGGGTCGAGGTTCGTGATGCCGAGCGCGTACGCGACGAGCGCGCCCGCCGCGGAACCACGGCCCGGGCCGACCAGGATGCCGACCTCGCGCGCGTGCTGGATGAGGTCGGCGGTGATGAGGAAGTAGGACGGGAAGCCCTTGCCCTCGATCACGCCGAGTTCGTAGTCGCAGCGCTCCTCATAGCCGTCCGGGATGCCTTCGGGGAACCGCCACTTGAGGCCCTCGGCCACCTGGTGGCGCAGCCAGGAAGCGTCGGTGTGGCCTTCGGGGACGTCGAAGACCGGCATCCGGTCCTTGTGCGTGTACACGTCCTCATACGACTCCACGCGCTCCGCGATCAGCAGCGTGTTGTCCGCCGCCCCCGGGACTTCCTTGTCCCAGTACTCGCGCATCTCGTCCGCCGACTTCAGGAAGTAACCGTCCCCGTCGAACTTGAATCGCGTCGGATCGTTCAGCGTCTTCCCGGCCTGCACGCACAGCAACGCGGAGTGGGTGTCCGCCTGGTCCTTCGTCACATAGTGCGAGTCGTTCGTCGCCAGCGGCGGAAGGTCCAGCAGCTTCCCGATCTCCAGCAGACCCTCCCGCACCGACCGCTCGATCGGCAGGCCGTGGTCCATCAACTCCAGGAAGAAATTCCCCGCGCCGAAGATGTCCTTGTAGTCCGACGCCGCCTGGATCGCCGCCTCGCGCTGGCCCAGCCGCAACCGCGTCTGCACCTCGCCCGACGGACACCCCGTCGTCGCGATGATCCCCGACGCGTTCTCCGCGATCAGCTCACGATCCATCCGCGGCTTCCGGTAATACCCCTGAATCGACGCCAACGACGACAACTTGAACAGATTCCGCAACCCGGTGGCGTTGCCCGCCAGCATCGTCATGTGCGTATACGCACCCGCACCCGAGACGTCGCCGCCCTCGCCCAGCTCGTCCGCGCCCCGCTGGTTCGACTGCCCCCAGAACACCGGCTTCTTGTGAAACCGGCTCTCCGGCGCGACGTACGCCTCGATACCGATGATCGGCTTGATCCCGTGCTTCTTCGACGTCTGAAAAAACTCGTCCCCGCCGTACATGTTCCCGTGATCAGTCATCCCGACCGCCGGCATGCCCAACCGAGCCGCCTCCGCGAACAGAGGACCGATCTTCGCCGCACCGTCCAGCATCGAATACTCGGTGTGGACGTGCAGGTGGACGAAAGAATCGTTCGACACCAGCGAAAACCTCCCCTAGGCAGACGGCTTCCCGGCTCCGGTCGACGCGGCGGGCCCGGGCTGCCCACCCTAGTCCGCCGCGAGTTCGGTGAGCGCCCCGGCATCCTCCCTCCGAACCGGCCGGGCGCGGGCCCCGACGCGCCGGGCGGCGCGCCGAACGCGTTCCCGGTGGTGATCACCGGTGCGCTCTCCCGTACCCGGACACCGTCGCACTCGGCACCGACAAAACCGGGGCCTCGCGGAGCCGGGCCGCCGAGAGTCACCCGGCAGCGTGAATGCGTGAACCAAGCCACAACGGCCCAGAAAGGGGCCGGGGCACCGCTTGACAGCGGCCGGGCCGGAACCGACGATCCGACGCGTGAACCTGTCTGACAGCCGGGCAGCCGGACCGCTCCCCCGGCGCGTCAGCGCGATGGAGGCCGTGCTCGGCTATCTGCGCGAGGCGATCGAGCGCGGGGAGTACGCGGTCGGCGACCAGCTGCCGTCGGAGGCCGCGCTGAGCAGGGAGTTCGAGGTCAGCCGCTCGGTCGTGCGCGAGGCGCTGCGCGGGCTGCAGGCGCTCGGGCTGACCGTGTCGCGCACCGGCCGCGGCACGTTCGTCACCGCGAGCGGCCCGCCGGAGAACCCTACGTTCGGCGACTACTCGGCCCGCGACCTGGTCGAGGTGCGCAGGCACGTCGAGGTCCCGGTGGCCGCGTTCGCCGCGCGCCGCCGCGACGCCGACCAGCTCGCCCGGCTCGCCGATCTCGTCGATCGGATGGACACCGAGACCGGCGACGCCGCGTGGGTGGCGCTCGACTCACAGTTTCACGTCACGATCGCACGGGCATCAGGCAATCCGGTGTTCGCGAAGGTGATCGAAGAGATCCGCGACGCGCTGGCCCGCCAGTCGGCGTTCCTGAACCAGCTCGGCGGACGGCGGACGCAGTCGAACGTCGAGCACCGGCGCATCGTCACGGCGATCGCCGAAGGCGAAGAAGATGCGGCCGCGGCCGCGATGACCGAGCATCTCGATCACGTCGAGAAGACCCTGACCACGATCGTACGACCGGCGCGCGCCGGCGAAGCAGAAACAGGTACCACCGCGTGACTGAAGAAACCCTGCCCGCGACTGCCGAGGCGGACACCGCCGACGCGGGCGACGCCGGATACCGCAAGGCGCTGAAATCCCGGCACATCAACATGATCGCCATCGGCGGCGCGATCGGCACCGGCCTGTTCCTCGGCGCGGGCGGACGGCTCGCACAGGCCGGTCCGGCGCTCGCGATCGTGTACGCGGTGTGCGGGCTCTTCGCGTTCTTCGTGGTGCGCTCGCTCGGCGAACTGATCCTGCACCGCCCGTCGTCCGGCGCGTTCGTGTCCTACGCGCGCGAGTTCATGGGCGAGAAGGGCGCGTACATCGCGGGCTGGATGCACTTCCTCAACTGGTCGACCACCGGCATCGCGGACATCACCGCCATCGCGCTGTACGCGCACTTCTGGTCGTTCTTCACGCCGATCCCGCAGTGGGTGCTGGCGCTGATCGCGCTGGCGGTCGTGCTGTCGCTGAACCTCGTCTCGGTGAAGCTGTTCGGCGAGATGGAGTTCTGGTTCTCGATCGTCAAGGTCGCCGCGCTGGTGCTGTTCCTGCTCGTGGGCATCTTCCTGCTGGTGACGCAGCACCCGATCGACGGCCACGCGCCCGGCCCGCAGCTGATCGCCGACCACGGCGGCGTTTTCCCGGCGGGCATCGTGCCGATGATCCTGATCGTGCAGGGCGTCGTGTTCGCCTACGCGTCGTGCGAGCTGGTCGGCGTCGCGGCCGGCGAAACGGAGAACCCGAAGGCGGTCGTGCCCAAGGCGATCAACTCGATCATGTGGCGGATCGCGCTGTTCTACGTCGGCTCGGTCGTGCTGCTGGCGATGCTGCTGCCGTGGAACGCCTACTCGGCCGATCAAAGCCCGTTCGTCACGGTGCTGGCGAAGCTGGGCGTGCCCTACGCGGACAGCATCATGAACCTGGTCGTGCTGACCGCCGCGCTGTCCAGCCTCAACTCGGGCTTGTACTCGACCGGGCGAATCCTGCGCTCGATGTCGCTGGCCGGGTCCGCGCCGAAATTCACCGGCGTGATGAACCGCAACCAGGTGCCCTACGGCGGGATCCTGCTCACGTCGTCGGTCTGCGTCATCGGCGTCGGGCTGAACTACGTGGTGCCGAAGGACGCGTTCGAGATCGTGCTGAACTTCGCCGCCGTGGGCATCCTCGGCACCTGGGCGATCATCGTGCTCAGCCACCTTCTGTTCGTGCGGAAGGCCAAACGCGGCGAGGTGACCCGTCCGCACTTCCGGCTGCCGTTCTCGCCCTACACCGAGATCGCGACGCTCGTGTTCCTCGCCGCGGTCGTCGTGCTGATGGGCTTCGACAAAACCGGCCGGATCACCCTGATGGCGCTGCCGGTGATCGTCGTCGCGCTGGTCGTCGGCTGGTTCGGCGTGCGCAAGCGGATCGACATGAGCGCGTTCGACAAGGCAGAAGCGTCGTGACCCCGCAGGAACGCGAACCGCGGCACGTCCCGCTGGTCCATCTCCTGCGCGACGGCATGGTCGAGGGCGTGCACCACGGTTCGGTCGTCGTGCTCTCCCCTGACGGTTCGACGCTGTTCGAGGCGGGCGACCCGGACGTCGCGATGTACCCGCGCTCAACCGCGAAACCGCTGCAAGCCGCCGCGATGGCCCGGCTCGGGCTGCGCCTGGATCCGTCCGGCTTCGCGATCGCCGCGGCCAGCCACTCCGGCGAACCACGGCACCTCGAAGCAGCGTCCGCCGTGCTGACGAGCCGCGGCTTCGCTGAAACCGACCTGGGCAACCCCGCCGACCTGCCGTACGACCCGATCGAACGGGACGCCTGGATCGCAGCCGGCCGGAAGCCGTCGCGGCTGGCGCACAACTGCTCCGGCAAGCACGCGGCGATGCTGGCGGTCTGCCGGGAGCAGGCGTGGGACGTCGAGGGCTACCTCGATCCGACGCATCCGTTGCAGCGCGCGATCCGGGAAACCGTCGAGGAACTGACCGGGCAGACCGTGCCACGAGTGGCCACGGACGGCTGCGGTGCGCCCCTGTTCGCGCTCTCCCTGCGGGGCTTGGCGCGAGCTGCTTCGCGGATCGCGACCGCGCCCGACGGTTCGCCGGAAGCGTTGGTGGCCAACGGGATTCGGCAGCATCCGGATCTGGTGGCGGGCAGCCGTCGCGACGTCACCCGGCTCATGCAAACCCTGCCCGGGCTCATCGCGAAGGACGGTTTCGAGGCCGTGCAACTCGCCGCATTGCCAGACGGAACCGCGGTAGCGCTGAAGATCGCAGACGGCGGCGACCGAGCCCGCCCAGCAGTTCTCGCGGCCGCGCTGGCACGGGCAGGCGTCGACCCGGATCTGCTCGCCCCCTTCAGCGATCCAGCCCTTCGGGTGACGAACGCACTGGCCGCCTGAATCCCATCCGCAGCCCGCGCACCCGCTATCGAGGCACCCAGCCCCTCCCCCGCACCCCGATACGAAGCCTCCCTGCGGTTCGGGGGTGCTTGTCAAGGCATCTTTCCCGCCTTGACAAGCACCCCCGAACCGTCAGCACAATCAAGCTTCGGGGTGCCCCACGCGCCCATTTCCAGCAGAAGCGAACCAGTCACAATCCGCGTACGTTCGACAACGTGCTGAACCGAATCGTCGACCGACTGCTCGGTCTCCCCGCCGCCGAAGGCCCGGCTCCGATCGCCGACAAAGACCTCCGCATCCCCATGCCCGACGGCGCGCACCTCCTGGCCGACCGCTACGCCCCGCCCGGCCTGACCTCCGGCCCCGTCGTCCTGCTCCGCACCCCCTACGGCCGCACCGGCCTTCTGGCCAAACTCTTCGGCGAAACCTTCGCCCGCCACGGCTTGCAAACAGTCCTCCAGAGCATCCGGGGCACTTTCGGCTCAGAAGGCCGGTTCCGCCCGTTCCACCACGAACGCGAAGACGGAATCGCCACCGCCGAATGGCTGCGCGCGCAGCCTTGGTGCGACGGACGGATCGCGATGGCGGGCGCCAGCTATCTCGGTCACACGCAATGGGCGATCGGCCCGTACCTGGACCCGCCGCTGTCCGCGATGTGCCTGGGGATCACCGCGTCGGAATTCGTCAGCACGTTCTATCCGGGCGGGGTGCTCGCGGCGGACAACATGGTGTCCTGGTCAGCCACGATCGGGAGGCAGGAGGAGCGGTTCGCCGCGCTGCCGAACCCGCTGCAGACGCGGCGCACGCGCACCGCGATGGCGTACCTGCCGCTCGCGGGCGCGGACGTGGCGGCGATCGGCAAGCCGGTGCAGTTCCTGCAGGACGTCACCGAGCACGCGGATCCGGAGGACGACTTCTGGCGAATGTCGGACCACAGCGACGAAGTCGCGAAGCTCGAGGTGCCGGTCAGCATGGTCACCGGCTGGTACGACCTGTTCATCCGCGCGCAGCTGCGGGACTTCCGCACGCTGCAGGACGCCGGAAGGTCGCCGCGGATCACCGTCGGGCCGTGGTCGCACGGCGAGCCGGCGAGTCTCCGCGTGCTGATCCAGGACCAGCTCGGTTTCCTGCGCGCGCATCTCGCCAACGACCGCACCCAGTTGCAGCGCTCCCCCGTGCGGATCTTCCTGCAGCAGGCGTCCGCCTGGCTCGATTTCGACCACTGGCCGCCTCCTTCCGAGCCCACGCACGCCCATCTGCGACCGGTCGGCGGTCTCGGCGAAACGGTGCCCGGCGAGGCCCTGCCCACGTCGTTCACTTACGACCCGGCGGACCCGACCCCAGCCGTCGGCGGGCCGTTGCTGACGGGAAAGACCAAGCAGCGCGACAATTCCGCGACCGAGGCGCGCGACGACGTGCTGGTGTTCACCGGCGAACCGCTGGTGCACGACGTCGACGTGATCGGCGACGTGTCCGCCACCGTGTTCGTGCGGACCGAACTTCCCGACGCCGACGTGTACGTGCGGCTGTGCGACGTCGACCCCGGCGGCATCTCGCGCAACGTCACCGACGGCATCCTGCGGCTCCGTCCCGGCTCGCCGGAACCCGATGCCGACGGGGTGGTGCGGGCCGAGGTGGAACTCGACCCGACCGCGTACCGCTTCCGCCGCGGGCACCGGTTGCGCGTTCAGGTCGCGGGCGGCGCGTTCCCCCGCTTCGCGCGCAATCACGGTACGGGAGAACGGGTTTCGTCCGCGGTGCGCAGCACACCGAACCGGTTCGAGGTGTTCCACGACGTGACCCGGCCGTCCCGGGTCACGGTGCCGGTCTTCACTCGGTGACCTTTACTGAATGACCGCGCGCTGATGCGTCGTCAGCCTGCCGTCGTCGTGCAGCACGTGCAGCAGAAGCGACGGCGGGCCGTCGAAGTCCAGCGGCCCGCCCTCGTCCCAGCCGCGCCCCGCGCCGGGTTCCACCGGCAGCAGCGACCCGGACACCACACCCGGCGCGACCCGCACCGGAACGCCCGCGAACTCGGTCGCCGCGCCGGTGTGCACGTGTCCGCAGAGCAACGCCGCGACGTCGGGATGCCGCTTCAGCACGGCGGCAAGCCGGTCTTCGCCGGTCTGGCGGATCGCGTCCACCAGCGGCACCCCGACGTCGAGCGGCGGGTGGTGGAAGGCGACGAACGACGGGCCGTCGTGCCCGGCGAGCGTGTCGTCCAACCAGGCCAGTGTCTCGTCGGCGAGGTAGCCGGCACCCTTGCCCGGGATCGTCGAATCGCACGACACGAGCAGCACTTCGGCCACCTTGGTCGCAGTGTTCACCGGGGCGTCGCTGGCCGGTTCTCCCAGCAGCGCCTCGCGAAACGGCGCGCGTACGTCGTGGTTGCCGGGACAGACCACCACGGGCACCGGGAGATCGAGCAATTCCGCCGCGCGCCGGTACTCCTCGGGCAAGCCGTGATCGGCGATGTCTCCGGTGACGATTACGGCGTCCACCGGATGTTCGAGGGTTCGCAGATACCGCGTCACCGCGGCGGCTCGTGCGTCGGCGCGCTCGCCGCCGTCGAGGTGGATGTCGGACAGATGCGCGAAAACCCGCACCGGATCAGCTCCCTTTCAAGTACGCCAACGCTTTCACCCAGTTCCGGACGAGCAGCGCCGACGCTCCGGGCAGGTCGTCCGCCCGCAGTGCCGCCGCGATCTCACGGTGCTCGGCCACGCTCTCCGCCGCTCGGTCCCGACCGCCGAAGTATGCCGTCTCGTAGCGTTTCAGCAACGGCTTTGTCTGCTCGATCAAGCGCAGCAGATGCGGGTTGTCGCAGCGGGACGTGAGCACCGCGTGCCAGCGGTCGTCCGCCGCGGGCAGATCGCAGGAATCGGCTATCTCGTCGGAAATCCGGTCGAGCGCGTCCGGGAGCGAGGCGAGTTCGAGCGGCGACGTCCAGCGCAGCGCGAGCGCCTCCAGCTCGGCGACCAGCGGGTACAGCCGGCGCGCCTCCTGCGGATCGAACGGCGCGACGAGGAATCCGCGACCCGGCGCGGCGACCAGGAGCCCGCGGTCGGCGAGGCCGATCAGCGCCTCGCGCAACGGCGTCCGGGACACGCCGAGCTCGTTCGCCAGGCGGACTTCGTTGATCCGGGTGTCCGCGGGAAACCGTCCGTCGAGGACGCGCGCGGTGATCTCCTCGATAAGTTCACCGCGCATGAGTCTCTTGACCATGCGCTGAGTATTGCACACAGATCGCCCGTACTGTATTCAGTTCATATGGCCAGCTCTTTCGATGTCGACCGCGCAAGGTACGAAACGCCCGGATGTGTCGGAGTCACGCACTTCAACAACGCCGGCTCCGCCCTCCCGCCCGCCCGCGTCACCGACACCGTGATCGACTATCTGCGCACCGAATCCCTCCTCGGCGGCTACGAAGCGGCCGACGAGGCCAAGGACCGCATCGAGGGCGTCTACACCTCAGTCGCGCGACTGCTCAACGCCGCTCCCGAAGACATCGCGCTCAGCGACAACGCGACCCGCTCGTGGCAATCGATCTTCTACTCGCTGCCGTTCGGACCGGGCGACCGGATCCTCACCGCGAGCGCCGAATACGCCAGCAACGCCATCGCCTACCTGCAGATCGCCCGCCGTACCGGCGCGACCGTGGAGGTCGTGGACGACGACGAAACCGGCCAGCTGGACGTCGACGACCTGCGCCGCCGGATCGACTCCGACGTGAAGCTCATCGCGGTGACCCACGTGCCGACCCAGGGCGGTTTGGTGAACCCCGCCGAGGAAATCGGAGCCGTCGCCCGCGAGGCGGGCATCCCGTTCCTGCTCGACGCGTGCCAGTCAGCCGGCCAACTGGACCTCGACGTCGAACGAATCGGCTGCGACGCCCTGACCTCCACCGGCCGCAAATACCTGCGCGGCCCGCGCGGCACCGGCTTCCTGTACGTGCACCCGCGCCTGCGCGACCGCCTCGAACCGGCGATGCTCGACCTGCGCTCGGCCAAGTGGACCTCCCCCGAGGAGTACGTCCTCGACCCGACCGCGAAGCGCTTCGAAGTATGGGAACGCGATTACGCCGCCGTACTCGGCCTCGGCGCGGCCGTGGACTACGCGATGGAATGGGGCCTGCCGGCGATCGAAGAGCGGGTCTCCGCGCTGGCCGCGACCCTGCGCTCCCGCCTGGCCGAACTGGACCGAGTCACCGTGCACGACGCCGGCGCGCGCAAGTGCGGCCTCGTGACGTTCAGCGTCGACGGACTGCCCTCCGACGAGATCAAGGACCGCCTGAACGCGGCGAAGATCAACACGAGCGTCGCGCACCCGCCGTCGGCGCAGTACGACTTCACCGCCCGCCGCCTGCCGGACCTGGTGCGCGCGTCGGTGCACTACTACAACACCGAGGAGGAAATCGACCGGCTGACCGGTGAGGTCGCCGCGCTCGCGCGATAACTGGAGATCACCCGGTTGGCGCAGTATCCAGCACCGCCGAAGCCGCCTCTTGTCTCGCGTACACCCGCGGAGTGCGCTGCGGCCGGGCCTGTCGAGGGGGCAGGCCCGGCGAGGCCGGGGGAGGAAAAGGGAAGGCCCCCTGGGCCGGGATGGTGGGGGAACCCGGTCCAGGGGGCTTTCTCTCGTTCACGAACCGAGCACTGACCGCGGACAGGACGCACCGAGAGCCCCTGCCGGACTCTCGACAAGGGTTTCGTGCCGCGTGCTTCGGAGCACTGCGGGACCTCGCCAGCGGCAGCGCGAGCAGCGAGCTAAACCTCTTCGCCCGCCAAAAACGCGATGCCCCGAAGCTCCTCCATTTTCTGCTCGGGAGTCATGGCGCGACGCCTCTCGACCGTCTCCTCCATGGTCCGCTCCAGGTCTTGCTTCTGCTCTTCCGTGCGAAGAATATAACTCTGCTCAAGGATGCTGTTTCGTATCTCGGGACGGATGACCACGAGACGGCCGTCTTTCCACTCCGCCGCCTTGCGACGAGGGTCGGCGTCCTTCTTCGCCGCCTTCCGGCCTTTCTTTTCCCGTGCTCCGGCACCCACAGTGGCGTCAGGCATTTCGACCGCCTTTCCCTGGTTCGCGAGCAGATGATTTTGGTTCCCCGTCAAGTGCTTGCGCTTCCAGCAGACCGAGAAAGTAAGCCCTCTCCTCGTTCTTCTTCTTGCGCAAGTAGAGAAGTTCGCCGACGCTGATCAGCGTGAGAAAAATCCACAGCAGGTTGAACTTCAGGACGGCTGGGCCGATGGGGACAGAAACTTCGAAAATCAAGACGTTCGTCGCGCTGACGATGTACAGCAGCACGGCTGCCAAGGCAGTGACAGCCAGCGCCCAGAGCCCGCAGAACGCGGTGAGCGAAGAGATCAGCATTCGTTCGGCAGTCAGCCCGCGCCCCACCGTCGCGGCCAGGAAAGCGGGCAGGGTCAACAGGAGTGCGGGGACGCCCTGGTTGGCGTGGCCGCCCGAGCGCACCGAATCCGGGTCGATGCCGATGCGGAACAGAGCGAAGTAGGCGATCACGATAGAAGTGACCAGCGCTACCGTGACGGCGTTGGCGAGCGCGCCGGGCGGAATCTCCCGGAACTCCACTACCGACTTGAAGTCGCTGACTTCCGCCGACTGCCGCTCGCTCCGCCCGACGCCGGGAACGATCCCCGTGCCCTGGCGGCGTATGTAGAGGTGCGCGAGCGTTCGCGCCTCCTCGTGGTAAAGGCGCACATACCAGCGACCCTGCCGTTTCGCGAAGCTTCGCTGCCGCAGAGGTTTTTTGTCCTTCATCTTTTCGAGATGATGGTCGTACACATACGTGTCTTGGTAGGCGCTCATCTCGAAGTGATAGCTGTCGGCGCTCACCGCCCAGGGGTGATGGATGTCGATGCGGGTCGGCAGCAACCCGTGCTTGCGCCGCAGGGTACTTCCGCGAACACTCGCATAACGCTCGAAGGCCGCGATGTTCGAGTACCGCAAAACGATGCTGTCGCCTCCCGCGCGCGGCACCTCGACCACGACCAAATAGGTCTCGACCAGCGATCGGCACAGGGATCGGATTCTCGCCTTCCAGCTCGCCGAGAACCGATTTTCGTCCAGATGGTCGAGCAGCTCGAATCTGTCCTTGACCCGCCCGCCGTTCTGGTCTCGATCCACGACGCTCGCGATGCTGTTTTTCACCAGTTGCAGAATGATCAGGGATTCCGCCGGGGTCAGGCCGGCCGGCACCGCGGCTCCCTCCCGCTTGCCGGCAAAGGCTTCCTGCTCGAACAGGCCGCGGAGGACCAAGGCGACGAGACCGTAGACCTGCCACTGCGGAAGCATGGCAAGCTCGCGCTTGCCGCCGTCGGTCACGCAGAGCCGGTCGAAAAGCCTGCCCTTCTCAGCACGAACCACCGGAACGATCAAGGGTGAACACGGCTCGCCCGCTTGCTCTCGCGGTGCCGGGTCTTTCCCGCGTTCCTGACCGGTCGCTGCGGCCTCGGGGGCGGCCTCCGTCCCCTGGCCCGGCTCGATCGGCGAATTCTGCCGAATGCCCCGGAAGGTCAGGGTGGTGGACGAGAGAAGCGTCCTCCCCTCGAGCGTCGCCTGGTCTTCGACCCGGCTCAAGTAGTCGGGAAGCGCGGCGAGGAGTTTGGTGAAGTAGTTGATCGCGAAGAGATCGTAGTTCTTGGTCACATACGATTCGGCTCGCATCAGGTCGACGATGGACAACTCGCGAGGCTTCGGCTTCCCCAGCTTGTTCTCCCGGACCGCTTTGCCGGGATCGTTCTTCTTCAGCATGAAGAACGCGATCAGCGAGAAGGCACCGGCCAAGCAGACGAAATTGGACCAAGGGGAAACGCGGGGCAGCGGGAGGAAGGAGCAAAAAGCGACGACGAGCGCGGCTGCCAGCAACCCGATCCAGGAGCTCCAGGCACGTCTCGCTTTGTCCCCGATGCTGTCGTTCACGACAACCTCCCTCTCCGGCCTGTGGCCAGTTCCAGGAGCAGGGTCTGCCCGATCATGCGAAGTGTTACGAGCGGCGTGCGAGCCCAGCCGTTCTCGCGGCAATCGTTGCTCGGCCGATACCGGCGAAGGCGCTTCGCGTGCCGGATCTGTCGCAAATCCGAGCATTTGCCCGGCGGCACCGTCCGAAGGTCGCGCGAGGGCTGCGTCAGCCAGAGCGGATCGCGGCGTCATGCCCGCCTCCCTAGCTCAGCCTCCCAACTCCACCGTAGCTCGGCACAAGACAAGATCACGCGGGCAATCGGCGGACAACGACCGAGGCGAAACGACAAACCCCATCCGGTGAAGTCTTCACCGGATGGGGTCAGATCGAGAACGGTGGGCGCAGCAGGGTTCGAACCTGCGACCGCTCGGGTGTAAACCGAGTGCTCTCCCGCTGAGCTATGCGCCCGCGCGCCGGAACGGGGAGACCCCGCCCCGGCGAGCGAAAGACAACGATCAGGCAGTCAGTTCCTCGACGGCCTTCTTCCACCCGGCCTGGTCGCGCGCCTCGCCCGGCGCGTTGACCTCGGCGAAGCGGACCACGCCTTCGGTGTCGATCAGGAAGGTGCCGCGAACGGCGAGCCCGGCCTGGTCGTTGAAGACGCCGTACTTCTGCGCCACCTCTCCGTGCGGCCAGAAGTCCGACAGCAGCGGGAACTGGTAGCCCTCGACCTCGGCCCACGCCTTGAGCGAGAACGGCGTGTCGACCGAGACGCCCAGGACCTGGACGCCCTTGCCGTCGTAGTCGCCGAACTCGTCGCGCAGCTGGCACAGCTCGCCGGTGCAGATTCCGCTGAAAGCGAACGGGTAGAACACCAGCAGGACCGGCTTGTCGCCCTTGAACTGCGACAGCGTGACCGGCTGCTTGTTGTAGTCGTTGAGCGTGAAGTCAGGGGCCTGCGAACCGACCTCGACGGCCATACCGGCGATTCCTCTCCAGAGCGAACACGAGCGTGCCGCCCACCCTATCGCGGCCTCAGCGCTGCTTGGCCTTCGAGGACTTCGGCGACACCAGCCGGGTGCCCAGCCAGCCCGGGCCCACGCTGATGTTGGCCGTCTGGGCCAGCCCGACCTGGGGCACCGCCTCCGCGATGTCGCTGGGCTCTACGTGCCCGGGCTGCCCGGTCTTCGGGGTCAGCACCCAGATCACGCCGTCTTCCTCCAGCGGACCGCGCGCGTCGACCAGCGCGTCTCCGAGGTCTCCGTCGTTGTCGCGCCACCACAGCAGCACGACGTCGATGACCTCCTGGGCGTCCTCGTCGAGGAGCTCACCGCCGATCGTTTCCTCGATCGCCGCGCGAACGTCGTCGTCGACGTCCTCGTCCCAGCCGATCTCCTGGACCACCATGTCCGGCTTGATGCCAAGGCTTTCGGCGACGCCGGCACTGCCTGCGTCTCCCGCGGCGACCACTGCTTCCACTCCTCCAACTACGACGGAGCGCGGCAGTAGGTCCGCCGCACTCGGATACACGGTTGTCGAACAGCGAACACTGACGCGGCGCTGCGCGCAACCGTCCACACCGGATCTTTGGCAAGTCGTGTCTGCAGCGTAGGGGCCCACCACCCCCCTGCCCGACGGCGGGTGGCACTCAGTACCCCACCACTCCGCAGCTCTCCCGGGGAGCCTCCTTTAGGGTGGAGGAGAGAAAACGCGCGCGCGATACACCGTGCGCGGGGAGTGGCGACACTCGGGCGGCCGATGTTACCGGGCAGTACAGGTGACGGGAACCCCAACCGGGACGACCATGGACGTCGGCGAGCACTCCCGCCCACCAGCTACAACGGCTACAACCAGCTACAAGGAGACCCCTTGGCCCCGCAGAACGACGGCGCCTCCGGCAAGGAGACCCCGGCTCGCGTACGCGTCATCCGTGACGGACTCGCGGCGCACCTTCCCGACATCGACCCGGAAGAGACCAGCGAATGGCTGGACTCCTTCGACGAGGCGCTGGCCCGAGGGGGCCAGCAGCGGGCCAGGTACCTGATGCTGCGCATCCTCGAGCGCGCCCGGGAACGCAACGTCGGCGTTCCGGCGCTCACGTCGACCGACTACGTGAACACGATCCCCACCGAGAACGAGCCGTGGTTCCCCGGCGACGAGGAGATCGAGCGCCGCTACCGCCGCTACATCCGCTGGAACGCGGCGATCATGGTGCACCGCGCGCAGCGGCCGGGCGTCGGCGTCGGCGGCCACATCTCCACCTACGCCTCGTCGGCGGCGCTGTACGAGGTCGGCTTCAACCACTTCTTCCGCGGCAAGGACCACTCCGGCGGCGGCGACCAGGTCTTCTTCCAGGGCCACGCCTCCCCCGGCATGTACGCCCGCGCGTTCCTCGAGGGCAGGCTTTCCGAGCAGCAGCTCGACGGATTCCGCCAGGAATTCAGCCACGCGGGCGGGGGCGGCGGCCTGCCGTCGTACCCGCATCCGCGGCTGATGCCGGAGTTCTGGGAGAACCCGACGGTGTCGATGGGCCTCGGCCCGATGAACGCGATCTACCAGGCGCGGTTCAACCGCTACCTGCGCGACCGCGGCATCAAGGACACCTCCGACCAGCACGTCTGGGCGTTCCTCGGCGACGGCGAGATGGACGAGGCCGAATCGCGCGGCCTGATCCACGTGGCCGCGGGCGAGGGCCTGGACAACCTGACCTTCGTGATCAACTGCAACCTGCAGCGGCTCGACGGCCCGGTGCGCGGCAACGGCAAGATCATCCAGGAGCTGGAGTCCTACTTCCGCGGCGCGGGCTGGAACGTGATCAAGGTCATCTGGGGCCGCGAATGGGATTCGCTGCTCTCGGCCGACCGCGACGGCGCGCTGGTCAACCTGATGAACGTCACGCCGGACGGCGACTACCAGACGTACAAGGCCAACGACGGCGCCTTCGTCCGCGAGCACTTCTTCGGCCGTGACCCGCGGACGAAGGAGCTGGTCAAGGACCTGTCCGACGCGGACGTCTGGAACCTCAAGCGCGGCGGCCACGACTACCGCAAGGTGTACGCGGCGTACAAGGCGGCCATGGAGCACCACGGCCAGCCGACGGTGATCCTGGCCCACACCATCAAGGGCTACGGCCTCGGCCCGTCGTTCGAGGGCCGCAACGCCACGCACCAGATGAAGAAGCTCACCCTCGACGACCTGAAGCTGTTCCGGGACGCGCAGCGCATCCCGATCAGCGACGAGGAACTCGAGAAGAACCCGAAGCTGCCGCCGTACTTCCACCCCGGCCCGGACTCGCCGGAGATCGAGTACATGCGCGGCCGCCGCAAGGCGCTCGGCGGGTTCCTGCCGGAGCGCCGCCCGAAGACCGCCAAGGCGCTCGTGCTGCCCGGCGACAAGGTCTACGAGGGCGTCCGCAAGGGCTCGGGCAAGCAGGAGGTCGCCACCACGATGGCGATCGTCCGGCTCATCCGCGAGCTGGCGAAGGACTCGGAGATCGGCAAGCGGATCGTCCCGATCATCCCGGACGAGGCGCGCACGTTCGGCCTCGACTCGATGTTCCCGACCGCCAAGATCTACAACCCGCACGGCCAGACCTACACCTCGGTCGACGCGAGCCTGATGCTGGCGTACAAGGAGTCTGAGAAGGGCCAGCTGCTGCACGAGGGCATCAACGAGGCGGGTTCCACCGCGTCGTTCACCGCCGTCGGCACGTCGTACGCGACGCACGGCGAGCCGATGATCCCGATCTACATCTTCTACTCGATGTTCGGGTTCCAGCGCACCGGCGACGGCCTGTACGCGGCGGCGGACCAGATGGCCCGCGGCTTCGTGCTCGGAGCCACCGCCGGCCGCACCACGCTGACCGGCGAGGGCCTGCAGCACGCGGACGGGCACTCGCTGCTGCTGGCGGCGACGAACCCGGCCGTGGTGGCCTACGACCCGGCTTACTCGTTCGAGATCGCCCACATCGTCAAGGACGGCCTGCGCCGGATGTACGGCGAGACCGGCCCGGACGGCAACGGCGAGAACATTTTCTACTACATCACCATCTACAACGAGCCGTACCAGCAGCCGGCCGAGCCGGAGAACCTGGACGTCGACGGCGTGCTCAAGGGCCTCTACCGGTACGCCGACGCGCCCGAGGGCGACGGCCCGGAGGTCCAGGTGCTGGTCTCCGGCGTCACGATGCCGGACGCGCTGAAGGCCCAGAAGATGCTGGCCGAGGAGTGGGGCGTGCGGGCCGCGGTGTGGTCGGCGACGTCGTGGGGCGAGCTGCGCCGCGAAGCGGTCGAGATCGACCACGAGAACCTGCTGCACCCGGACGCGACGCCGCGGGTTCCGTACGTCACGCAGAAGCTGGCGGAGGTTTCCGGCCCCGTCGTGGCGGTGTCGGACTGGATGCGCGCGGTGCCGGACATGATCCGCCCGTGGGTGCCCACCGACATGCTCACGCTCGGCACCGACGGGTTCGGTTTCTCCGACACCCGCCCGGCCGCGCGGCGCAAGTTCCTGGTGGACGCCGAGTCGATCACCGTCGGCGCGCTGTCCGCGCTCGCCAAGCGCGGCGAGTTCGACCAGGCGAAGGTCGCCGAGGCGGCGCGCCGCTACCGGCTCGACGACGTGGCGGCCGCGGGGCCGCAGACGTCCGACTCCGGCAGCGCGTGACCGCTGCTTGATTCCGGGACCCCTCCAGGACAGTGTCCTGGAGGGGTCCCTGCTTTGCTGATCCGGCCACAAGCAGGCCGACCCCGCAGCGGCACGCGACCGTTGCGGCGAAGTCATTCGGCCGTGGCTGTGGTCGGATCAGCAACGATCGGCACAGTAAGGTAGACATCGGATGTATCCGGATGCCTGACGAAAGGTGGTCGAGCGTGACCCAGCGTCGCCTGCCCCGGCCCAGCGAGCTCAAAGAGATCCTGCGGCCGAAGCCGATCGTGCTGAACCCGACCGATCGGCGCCTGGCCAGCGCGCACACGATCGCCGACCTGCGGATGCTCGCGCGCAAGCGCACCCCGCGCGCGGCGTTCGACTACACCGACGGCGCGGCCGAGCTCGAGGACAGCCTCCGCCGCGCCCGACAGGCTTACCGCCGCGTGGAATTCCAGCCCAACGTGCTGCGCGGAGTGTCCGATGTGGACACCAGCAGGGAGATCCTCGGGAAGCGCTCGGCACTGCCGTTCGCGTTCGCACCCACCGGGTTCACGCGGATGATGCAGACCGAGGGCGAGCGCGCGGTGGCTCGCGTGGCGCAGCGCAACGACATGCCGATGGCGCTCTCGACGATGGGCACCACGTCGATCGAGGACCTCGCGGCGGCGGCTCCGGACGCGCGCAAGTGGTTCCAGCTGTATGTGTGGCGCGACCACGGCGCGGGCGAAGATCTGATGAATCGCGCGTGGGAGAGCGGCTACGACACGCTCCTGCTGACCGTCGACACCCCGGTCGCGGGCCAGCGGCTGCGCGACGTCCGCAACGGGCTCACCATCCCTCCCGCGATCACGCTGAAGACGTTCGTGGACGGCGCGATGCACCCGGCGTGGTGGTTCAACATGCTGACCACCGAGCCGCTGAGCTTCGCGTCGCTCAACCGGTTCGGCGGCACCGTCGCGGAACTGCTGGACAAGCTCTTCGACCCGACGCTGAACTTCGACGACCTCGACTGGGTGCGCCAGACCTGGCCGGGGAAGCTCGTGATCAAGGGCGTGCAGAACGTCGACGACGCCCGTGAGGTGGTGAAACACGGCGCGGACGCGGTGCTGCTGTCCAACCACGGCGGCCGTCAGCTCGACCGCGCCCCGACGCCGATCGAGCTGCTGCCCGCGACGCTGGACGCGGTCCAGGACAGCGCCGAAGTCTGGGTCGACACCGGCATCCTGTCCGGCGGCGACATCGTGGCCGCGCTCGCCCGCGGCGCGAACGCGGTGCTGATCGGCCGCGCGTTCCTGTACGGCCTGATGGCCGGCGGCGAGCGCGGCGTGCAGCGCTGCGTGGACATCCTGCGCACGGAGATGATCCGCACGATGCAGCTGCTCGGGGTCCGGCGGGTGGACGACCTGCGCCCCACCCACGCGACGCTCCGCTGAGCCCAAAGTCCGTGAAGGGAACTCAGGGTTCCCCTCACGGACCTTTCAGCCCACGGTGGCGCAGTCGGCGTAATCCGGTATCCAGTGACGGACATCACGTCTCTTGCCTTCGGATCATCCGAGGGAGAAGACCATGTCCGTCACGCTGAACCGCCGCGCGCTGGCGATGCTGCGCGCGATCGCCGCCGGCCGAGCCGAACTCACCCGCAGCTGCGAACCGGACCTGAGGGTCGACGGCCTGCCCTGCTGTGACCAGACGACCGCGCACGACCTGGTGCGCGAAGGCCTGGTCCGCCCGGTGTCCGCCCTCGGCGGCGCGGTCGGGCAGTGGACGGAGGCCGAACTGACCCCGGACGGGCAGCTCGCGCTCGGCGCTTGAGGTCAGCGCGCCGCGGCGACGGTTTTCCCGCCGGCCACCGCGGTGCGCGCCGAGCGGTTCCAGGTGACCCAGCCGTGGACCACCAGCGCGGCGAAGACGAGGTAGATCGCGGCCGAGAAGTACAGGCCGGAGCGGATCTGCAGCGGCACGCCGATCGCGTCGACCACCAGCCACACGCCCCAGAACTCCACGAGCCCGACACCCTGCGCGGCGAACGCGACGAGCGTCCCGACGAAAATCGCGGCGTCCGGCCACGGCGCCCACGAGGCGTCGAGCGCTTGGAGCGTCAGCGCCATCGCAACCGTGCCCAGCCCGAACGCGCCGAGCATCACGGCCCGCTCGGTCCACCGGCCCTTGCGCACGACGACGCCGTACACCGGATCCGTCCGGCGATTCCAGGCCCACCAGCCGTAAAGCGAGATGAGCAGGATCGCGACCTGCCGCCCGGCGAGGCCCCCGAGGTGCGCGGACGCGTAAACGGAGAACAGCAGGACGGTCGCGCCGACCTGCACTGGCCAGGTCCACAGCGTCCGCCGCTGCGCGAGGAACACGACCGCGAGCGCGAACACTTGCCCGGCCAGCTCCGCGATCGAGATCCACTGGCCGAACACGGTCACGCCGTGGTGCAACAGGAAGTCCACGTCGGCACCCCTTCCGATCTACGCCTCCCAACATGCAACACGGAGCCTCCATTCCCGTGCCGATGTGAGACTGCAGACAGTCCCGCTGAGTGGACGCCGGACAGACCGAGGGGCCGCGCTGCCGAAGCAGCGCGGCCCCTTGGTCAAACCCGGTCCGCGGACCGGGGAACGGCCGTCAGCGAAGCCGCGGGACGGACTCGAATCCGGCCCTCGGCACGGCCTGACGCCAGCGAGTGTCCGCGGACCTCACCGGCCTCACCCTCCCGACTGGCACCGGCTCAGTGCTCCACGCGCCCGAAACCGGCCGGCGGGGTCGGCGGCTCCGGCGGGCGGCCGCCGTCCGCGGGCATCTGCCGGGTCTGCTCGCTCGGCTGCGGAAGGCTGCCCGACTGGGACTGCGGGTAGCCCTGCGTCCGGGCCTGCCCGGCCTGCGCGTGCTGTCCGCTCATCTGGCCCGGCTCCCGGGAGCCGTTGCCGGGGCCCGAGCCGACCTGGCCCTGCAGGTTGGCCAGCCAGCCGCCCCACCGCTCCTGGGCGGGCTTGATCAGGCCGCCGCCGAAGCCGACCACGATCACGCCGCCCGCGGTCGCCAGCACCGCGATGAGCACCGGACCGGTCACCGACGTCGCGATGTTAACCTGGCCCAGCGCCGCGATGATGCCGAACGCCATCACGAGCCAGTACGCGACCGTGCTGAGCAGCCGTCCCGCCGGACGGCCCGCCAGCGCTCCGGACACGACGTCCCGCACGACCTTCGCGATCGCCGCGGCCACGATGATCAGCACCACCGCGACCAGGATCCTCGGCAGGAACGCGATGATGTCGTTCAGCAGCTGGCTCACCGGGTTCGACTGCCCGAACACCCCGAACGCGAGCTGCAGCGCGATCAGCAGAATGAAGTAGTAGACGAGTTTCACGAGCACCGTGGTGGCGTCGAGATTCGCGCCCTTCACCATTCCGGTCAGGCCGGTCTTCTCCACCAGCCGCGTGAAACCGAGTTTTCCGAGAACGAGCCCGAGGGCTTTGGACACGGCTTTCGCGATCAGCCAGCCGATCAAGAGGATGATCAGAAAGCCCACGAGTTTCGGGACGAACGTGGCCACCAGATTCCAGGCCTGTCCGAGTCCGTCCTTGAGTTGTTCACCCACGCTGGCTCCCTTCGCCGCGGTTCGACGTGGATTCCGGCACCGTCCTGTCGCACCGGGTCGCAGGACAGGTACCCACTGCACCCGAGTGCTGTGCACCACGATCGAGTGAGACGACTGGCGCGGGAAGATCAAGCACCGCCATACTTGTCCTACCGGTGGGGACCGGGGAGACGAGGCCGCTCGGCGCAGCGAAAACCGCAAGCGCCGAGCGGCCTCGAACATTTTCCGCTCTTTATTGCCGCGCGGCGCCGCTTCCGAGACGAATAGGGTTCGGGTTTTCTCCGGCGTTCATCTGGCCTTCATGTTCGGGCGAATGGCGGAACGCCGACGGATTTGCGTCCCGGCCTGGGCGCGGTCGCGGAGATGTCCGGACGGGAATCCCGGCGGGGCGCGGTCTGTGCGGTGCGAATTCGCGCGGCTCGACGGTCGGCGACGGCGAATTGCGGATCTTCCGGCGGACCGTCGGATAACGGTGAAGCGGCAATAGCGCACCGGCGCCGAGGCGCGGGAAGCGGCGCGAAGGTCATTAACGCCGGGCACGGCGACCGGGCGGGACAGCAATGCGGGCGGAGCAATCGCGAGGGCGGAGTTCACGCAACTCACCCGTTGCCGCTAACCCACGTGGGTTAGGGGCTCCGCTTCCCAGGTCCCTCACCCGGTCGGAGCGTCCACCGAGAGTAGAGGCTCCCGGGACAGAACGGCGGGCCGCAGCATCCGCCGCGGCCCGCCGTAGGGAACTCCTCTGTCAGGCAGCGCTCAGCGCGTCCCGCAGCTTCACCTTCGCGCCGGTGCGCATCACCGCGTTGCGGTAGATCCGCGCGGCCAGCCAGATCAGCGCCGGGATGAGCGCGACCACCAGGCCCATCGACAGCACCGCCTCCCACACCGGCACGCCGCCCATCGCCAGCCGCATCGGCATCAACGTCGGCGCGAACACTGGGATCAGCGACAGCACCTCGGCCAGCGGGCTCCCCGGGTTCGACGGCAGGATCGAAATCCCCACCACGTACCCGGCGATCACGAACATCAGCGCGGGCATGGTCGCGCCGGCCACGTCCTCCTGCCGCGACACCAGCGCGCCCAGCGCGGCGAACACGATCGAATACATGAAGAACCCGAGCAGGTACCAGACGATCAGCCAGATCACGGTGCCGACCGCCGCGTTCACCGAGATCGTCAGCACCCCGAACCCGAGCCCGGCCGCGACGCCTGCCACGCCGATCGCCAGCATCTGGATCAGCCCGACGGTGCCGATGCCGAGCACCTTCCCGGCCATCAGCTGCCACGGTTTGATCGTCGACAGCAGCAGTTCGACCACCCGCGACGTCTTCTCCTCGACGACGCCCTGTGCCACGCCCTGGCCGTTGAGCATCAGCGACATGTAGATCAGGATGCCCGCGATGATGCCGAGCACCAGCTGCTGCCCGTTGTAGTCGTACGGTTTCTCGAGCGGCGGCAGCTCGTCGATCGTCGCCTCGGCGGTCGCCTGGCGCACCTTCGCCGGATCGCCGCCGAGGGACTCGATCTGCTGGTTGAGCGCCAGCTGCCCCTCGAGCACGGTGAACGTGTTCTTCAGCTTCGCGTCCAAGTCCTTCTTCACCTGGACATGGACTCGCTTCGCGTCCTGCACCAGCAGCGCGTCGATCGAGCCGTCCCGCAGCTTGTCCTGACCCGCCTTCTCGTTGGGCACCTGCTGCGTCGCGACGGTCTGGCCGATCGTCTTCGCCGTCGCGGTCAGCGGCTCGGCCAGCTGCGAGGCGGCCGGGACGTAGCCGACCGTCGCGTCGGCGCTCCCGCCGCCGTTGAAGAGCTTGCAGACCAGCGCCAGCCCGACGACGATCAGGACCATCACCAGCGTGGTGACGCGATAGGCCTTGGAATTGACCCGCGTGCTGATCTCCCGCCCGGCCACGAGGCCGACCGCGGAGAGCGGGCTCATCTGGACGTCGGACCCGGTCATGCCGCGGCCTCCTGGTGCTCGGACACGACAGAACGGAACAACTCGGTCAGCGACGGCAGTTTCCGGGCGAATTCCCGCACCGGGCCGGTCGCCAGCGCGGCGCGCAGCACGGCCTGGTCGTCCGCGCCGTCGGCCAGTTCCAGCTCGGTCACCGATCCCTTGCGGCCGATCACCGTCACGCCGGACAGCCCGGCCGCCCAGTTTTCCGGAGCCTCAGGCGCGTCCACGAGCAGCCGGGTCGTCCCGCCCGCGCGCAGTTCCGCCACCGTGCCGCACGCTTCCATCCGTCCACTCCGGACAATCCCGATCCGGTCGCACAGCCGTTCCACCAAATCCAGCTGGTGACTGGAAAACACGACCGGAACGCCCTCGGCCGCCTTCTCCTTCAGCACGTCGCTCATCACGTCGACGGCCACCGGGTCGAGCCCGGAGAACGGTTCGTCCAGCACAAGAATCCGCGGTTCGTGCACCAGCGCGGCGGCGAGCTGCACGCGCTGCTGGTTGCCGAGGCTGAGCTTCTGCACCTCGTCGTCGCGGCGTCCGGCAACGCCGAGGCGTTCGGTCCACCGCTCGCTCGACGCCTTCGCCGCGGCCGCGGGCATTCCGTGCAACCGGGCCAGATACGTGAGCTGTTCGCCGACCTTCATTTTCGGGTAAAGACCGCGTTCCTCGGGCATGTAGCCGATCTGGCGACGCGTTTCGTGCGTGACGGGCTCGCCCGCGTAGCGCACCTGGCCCGCGTCGGCGCTCAGCACGCCGAGCGCGATGCGCATCGTGGTCGTTTTGCCCGCCCCGTTGCTGCCGACGAATCCGAAAAGTTCCCCCGGCCGCACGTCGAACGTCATTTTCTCGAGCGCCACCACGGCGCCGTAGCGTTTGGAGATCCCGTCGATCTCCAGTCCGGGCTCTGGCATGGCCCGTCCCCCTGTTCTTTTTTCACCCGGGGTGATCCCCTACCACCCCGCTTGAGGATCCTAGGCACTTCGGCACGACGCCGCCCACCTCCCATGGTCGCCGCCGCATCCGCCTGAAGTTGCGGGCGGCGCGCGGCACGTAGGATCGGATCCGACATGGCCGACACCACGGGACGTCCCGCGCGCAAGCACCACGGGCTGTCCGCCAAAACCCTGCGCAGCCTGGAGCACGCCTCCGGGCGGCTGGCGAGCGCGAGCGTCGCGGAAATGGAACGCCGGCTGGTCTGGTTCGCGCGGCTGCCCGCCGACCAGCGCGCCAGCGTGCTGCTGATCACGCAGACCGGAGCCAGCGGATTCGTCGCGTGGCTGCGCGATTCGAAGGAAGCGCTGAAGCTCACCACCGAAGCGTTCCGCGACGCGCCGACCGAAGTGTCGCGCTGGATCAGCCTGCGCCAGGCCGTCGCGATGGTGCGGCTCGCGATCGAGGTCTTCGAAGAACAGCTCCCGGAATTCGCCGCCTCGGAAGCCGAACGCGCCGCGCTGATCGAAGGAATTCTGCGCTACGGCAGGGAAATCGCCTTCGCCGCGGCCAATTCCTATGCCGCCGCGGCGGAAGCGCGCGGTGCGTGGGACGCGCGCCTCGAAGCTCTCGTAGTCGACGGAATCGTCCGCGGCGACGCCGAGGAATCCGTCCTGTCGCGTGCTGCGGCACTCGGCTGGGACCCGGCCGCGGCGGCGACTGTAATGGTGGGAAATCCGCCCTCGGACGACCCGCCGACAGTGGTTTTCGACGTCCGCGCCCGCGCCGCACGCGTCGGCCGCGCGGTGCTGCTGTCCGTGCAGGGCTCGCGGCTGGTGATCGTGATCGGCGGCCCCACCGAAGGCGGGCCGAAGGAACGCGAGATCCTCGCCCGGATGTCGACGGTGTTCGCCGACGGCCCGGTCGTGGCGGGCCCGACCATGCCGACGCTGGCCGAGGCACACCACAGCGCGGCCGAGGCGCTGTCCGGATTGCGCGCGGTGGTCGGCTGGCCCGGCGCGCCGCGTCCGGTGCGGTCCGACGATCTGCTGCCCGAACGCGCGTTGTCCGGCGACCCGGGGGCGGAGCGGCTGCTGGTCGATTCGGTGGCCCGTCCGCTCGAGGAGGCCGGAGCGGCGCTGCAGCGCACGGTCGAGACCTATCTGGACACTGGCGGGGTGCTGGAACGCTGCGCGCAAACGCTGTTCGTGCACCCGAACACGGTCCGGTACCGGCTGCGCAAAGCCGCCGAACTCACCGGCCGCAACCCGACCGACGCCCGCGACGCGCTGGTGCTGCGGGTCGCGCTCACCGTCGGCAGGCTCGCCCGCGCCCGCGGGCTTTGGTAACCCGTTCGATACGCGACGCCGACGTCCGTGAGGGCCGCCCTGAGGGAATCTGATTCCCTCAGGGTGGCCCTCACGGACTCGCCGGGAGCGAGGAGCCGCACCCGGCGCTGCTGAGGAGCCTCAACGCGGCGTTCACCGCAACGCACCCAATGTCGCTTGGAGGCCATCGCGCGTCGAATGCGGCATCGGCACCGTCCGCGCCCGGCTCTTCCCGCGATCGGCGGAAGCCCCGCGAACCCCCGGCCCCCGGCACCCTCCTCGCCGGGGCGTGTCGGGTGACAGACTTCACGGCAAGCGCTGGTTGAATCCCACAAGGCGGATGGGTTAAGGGCGGGGTTCTCCGGCGGGTCTTTGGAGGTTTCCTCCAATTACGCCGCACGGACTTGGTGACCGCCCGCATCTGAAGCACCGACCCGTCCCGTGGTCTCATAGACAGCGTGACAGTTGCAGTCCTCTCCCCCGGCCAGGGTTCCCAAGCCCCCGGCATGCTCGCCCCGTGGCTCGAGCTCGACGGCGCCCGCGCGCGCGTCGAAGAGTGGTCCGCCCGGTCCGGGCTCGACCTGATCCGGCTCGGCACCGAGGCCGGAGCCGAGGAGATCCAGGACACCGCTGTCGCGCAGCCGCTGATCGTCGCGCTGTCCCTGCTGTCCTTCGAGCACCTGCCGGTTCCGGCGGACGCTCCGGTCGCCGGGCACTCCGTCGGCGAATTGGCCGCGGCCGCGATCGCCGGCGTGCTCACCCCCGCCGACGCGGTCGCGCTGGCCGCGGTCCGCGGCGCGGAGATGGCCAAGGCGTGCGCGCTCGAACCGACGTCGATGGCCGCGGTGATGCTCGGCGACCCCGAGGAAGTCGCCGCGTGGCTGGAAAGCCAGGGCCTCGCCGCCGCGAACCGCAACGGGGCCGGGCAGATCGTCGCGTCCGGGTCCGCCGCCGCGATCGAGAAGATCGTCGCCGAGCCGATGGAGGGCACGAAGATCCGTGCGCTCAAGGTCGCCGGCGCCTTCCACACGCCCTACATGGCCTCCGCGGAAGACGCCCTGCGCGAGCACGCCGCCGGTCTCTCCCCGGCCGATCCGACGCGCCCGCTGCTGTCCAACGCCGACGGCCAGGTCGTCACGAGCGGCGCGGAATACCTGCGCAGGCTCGTCGCCCAGGTGACCCGCCCGGTCCGCTGGGACCTCACCATGGACGGGCTCGTCTCGCTCGGCGTGGACCGCACCGTCGAACTGGCGCCCGCGGGCACCCTGACCGGACTGGTCAAGCGGCAGCTCAAGGGCGTCGTCACCACTACCACCGCGCTGAAGTCGCCCGCCGAGCTGGCGGCGCTGCGCGAGGAGGACGCCCAGTGACCGCCCGTCCCACCATGCGCCTGGCCCACGGCGCGCCCGCCGCCCGCATCCTCGGATTCGGCAGCTACCAGCCGGACCGGATCGTCACGAACGACGATCTGTCGCAGGTCATGGACACCAACGACCAGTGGATCCGCGACCGCGTCGGCATCATCGAGCGGCGGTTCGGCGAGAAGGACGACGTGCTGGTCGACTACGCCGTCGCCGCCGGGGCCGACGCCCTCTCCGACGCGGGCGTCGATCCGTCCGAAGTGGACACGGTCATCGTGCCCAACTGCACCATGCCGTCCCAGATCCCGAACGCCGCCGCACAGGTCGCCGCGCGGATCGGCGTGCCGAGCCCCGGCGCGTTCGACCTCAACGCCGCGTGCGCCGGATTCTGCTACGGCCTCGGCGTCGCCTCCGACCTCGTGCGCGCGGGCTCGGCGAAGAAGGTCCTCGTGATCGGCGCGGAGAAGCTCACCGACGTGGTGGACCCGACCGACCGCGCGAACGCGATCATCTTCGCCGACGGCGCGGGAGCCGCGGTGGTCGGCGGGTCCGACGAACCGGGCATCGGCCCGGTGGTGTGGGGCAGCGCGGGCGACCTCGTCGACCTGATCTACATGCGCGACCACCAGTGGATCTACCAGGAGGGCCAGTCGGTCTTCCGCTGGGCGACCACGCAGATCGCGCCGATCGCCCTGCGCGCGCTGGAAGCCGCCGGGCTGCAACCGTCCGATGTGGACGTGCTGGCCCCGCACCAGGCGAACCTCCGGATCGTCGAGTCGATCGCCAAGAAGCTGCGCGCCAAGGGGGCGCGCGAGGACATCGTGGTGGCCGACGACATCAAGTACTCGGGCAACACCTCGTCCGCCTCGATCCCGATGGCGCTGGACCACATGCGCAAGGCGGGAACGGCGAAAAGCGGCGACGTGGTGCTGGCGGTCGGCTTCGGAGCCGGGCTTTCCTATGCCGCGCAGGCGTTCGTCCTGCCCTGAGCGATACTTCCCCCGCGGGCGCCGTGCCCGCGAGCGGACCCGCAGAAGAACCGAGAAGGGAACAACACCGATGGCTGACAACACTGAGATTCTCGCCGGCCTCGCCGAGATCGTCGAAGAGGTCGCCGGCGTGGCTCAGGACGACGTCACCGCCGAGAAGTCGTTCGTGGACGACCTGGACATCGACTCGCTGTCGATGGTCGAGATCGCCGTGCAGGCAGAGGACAAGTTCGGCGTCAAGATCCCGGACGACGAGCTGGCCAACCTGAAGACCGTCGGCGACGCGGTGAACTACGTGTCCGCCAACTCGAAGTAAGTCCTCTTCGTACCCGGGCCCCGGTCCGGAGCCGACCCTTGGGGAGACTCCCATGAGCAACATCGACGTCGTGATCACCGGCATGGGCGCGACGACGCCGCTGGGCGGGGACGTCGCGTCCACCTGGGACGGTCTGCTGGCCGGCCGCAGCGGGATCAGCACGATCGCGGCGGACTGGGCGGAGGAGCTGGACTTGCCGGTGCGGATCGCGGCGCAGCTCGCCGTCGAGCCGACCGACATCCTGCCCCGGGTGCAGGCCCGGCGGCTCGACCGGTGCGAGCAGGTGGCGATCATCGCCGCCCGCCAGGCCTGGGCCGACGCGGGGTTCGCCGAGCAGACCGACGAGCACACCGATGTCGAACCGGAACGCCTCGGCGTTTCGATCGGCACCGGGGTCGGCGGGCCGGTGACCCTGCTGACCCAGAACGATCTGTTGCACAAGCAGGGTCTTCGCAAGGTGTCGCCGCTGACCGTGCCGATGCTGATGCCGAACGGCCCGGCCGCGCACGTGGGCATCGACCTGAAAGCCCGCGCGGGGGTGCATTCGCCCGCGTCGGCGTGCGCGTCCGGGGCCGAGGGCATCGCGAACGGCTACGAGATGATCCGGTCCGGACGGGCCGATGTCGTGGTCGCGGGCGGTTCCGAGGCGTGCATCCACCCGATCACCGTCGCCGGGTTCGCCCAGGCGCGCACGGTGTCGACGCGCAACGACGACCCGGCCGCGGCGTCGCGTCCGTTCGACGTGAGCCGCGACGGCTTCGTGCTCGGCGAGGGCTCCGGCGTCGTCGTGCTCGAGCGGGCCGACCGCGCGAAGGCCCGCGGCGCGCGGATCTACGCGAAGCTGGCCGGCTACGGCCTGACGTCCGACGCCTACCACATCACGGGCAACCACCCGGAGGGCATCGGGCAGATCGCGGCGATGCGCGCGGCGATGGCGATGGCCGGACTGTCCCCTTCGGACATCGGCCACGTGAACGCGCACGCGACGTCCACTGTGGTCGGAGACATCGGCGAGGCGGCGGCGATCCGGTCGGCGGTCGGCGAGCACCCGGTGGTCACCGCGCCGAAGGGCGCGCTCGGCCACCTCGTCGGCGGGGCGGGCGCGGTCGAGGGCATCGCGACGATTCTCGCGCTGTACGAGGGCATCGTGCCCGCGACGCTGAACCTCACCGAGCAGGACCCGAAGGTGCAGCTCGACGTCGTGTCCGGGGAGAACCGCAAGGTCGAACTCGCCGCGGCGCTGTCCAACTCGTTCGGTTTCGGCGGGCACAACACCGCGCTGCTGTTCACGCCGGCGAACTGAGTCCCTTTACGGTGAAGGGCCCCCGCGGAATTCCCGCGGGGGCCCTTCACCGTTTTCCGGCGGTCAGCACTGGTCGTGTTCGGTGGCGGTGCCGTCGACCGTATCGATCCGGTACGAGCCGTGCTCGAACTTCATCGGCAGCACCAGCCGCCAGTTGATGCACTCGTGCGGGAAGTCGACCGGGGCCTCGTTGAGCGACTGCGTGCTGGTGAACCCGACCAGCGCCCGCAGCGTGCCCTGCGCGCCCGGTTCGATGCGGTACAACAGGATGTTGACGTCCTTCGTCGACTGGAAGTTGCGGTGCCAGTCGACTTCCGGGGTCTTGCTGCGGCGCGCGTCGCTGACCGTCTCGGTCCAGGCGTCGTAGTCTTTTTTGTTGAGCGCGGTGAAGTAGGCCTGCAGCACGGTGCGGACGGCGTCGTCCTGCGGGTGGTTCTCGGCGTCCGGCGTGACCGCGACCTGGACCGAGCCGGACTTGTCGGCCGGACCGCCGCTGGTCGTGGCGGACGGCATCATGACCTGACCGTCGGTCGCACGAGGGGAATCGGGGCGGCGGTACAGCTCGCGGGCGAGCAGACCCCCGGCGACGGTGATGGACAGCACCACCACGAGCACGGGGATCAACCACCGCTGACGGGAGGGCGGGGCCGAAGGAACGCTCACCCGGGTGAGGGTACCGCGTTCGGTCACCCGACCTGGTGCAGCCAGGTGACCGGGGCGCCGTCGCCCGCGTGCCGGTACGGCTCGAGCGCCTCGTCCCAGGCCGCGGCGAGGAGCTCGTCCAGTTTGTGCGCGAGGGTTTCGCCGCCGCGGGTCATGCTGACGAGCGCGCGCAGCTGGTCCTCGCCCACGACGATGTCGCCGTTGGCGCTGGTGCGGCCGTGCCAGAGCCCGAGGCCGGGCGCGAAGCAGAACCGCTCGCCGTCGACGCCCGCGCTGGGCTCCTCGGTGATCTCGAAGCGCACCATCGGCCACGCCTTGAGCGCGCCGGCGAGTTTGCCCGCGGTGCCCGCGGGCGCGCTCCAGCTGCATTCGGCCCGGAGCTGACCCGGACTGGCCGGCTGGGCCGTCCACTTCAGCTCGACCCGGGCACCAAGGGTGCCCGAAATAGCCCACTCGACGTGCGGACATACCGCAGACGGCGACGAGTGGACGTACACCACGCCTCGGGTGCTGCCACGGGTGCTCACTGCTGACCTCCGCTTGTTCGACGAGGGACGTCTTCCCCTACGACCTCTCGAACCCTGCGCAGGTTGCGTAGCCTCCACGGCAACTCCCGACCTGTGTAGCACATTCTGCACCCCAACCGTGCCGTTTGGCCACACGAACACCACAAGTCGCAGCGGACGACCCATTGTGGTGAGCCACGCCGACGCGAGGGCGCGGAGCACGGTTCCGGCGGCCCGGCACGCTAGCGTGGTGCACCGGAAACGCTGCGGATTCGACAGGAGAGTTTCGGTGCGACTGGTCCGTCTCGGGCAACAGCCCTCGCGCGTCGCGGAAGACGTGCGGGCCGCACTGGCCTCCCTCGGCCGGGGGAGCACGGTGATCGGCGGCGTCGCGCTCGTCGGGGCCCGCCCGACCGGGGACCGTCCGGTCGAGGCGGTCGTGGTGCTTCCCGCGGGCGTGCTCGTGGTGATCGGCGTGGACCTGCCCGACCCGGCCCTGCGCCTCGAAGCCCCGCTGAGCGGACCGTGGAAAGCGGACGGCTGGCCCCTCGTCCACGGCGACGACGTCAACCCCGCGACCGAGGCACTCGACCTTTCCCAGGAATGCGAACGCCGCATAGCGGAACTCGGCGGAGGCCCGGTCGGCACGATCGTGGCAGTCGGCCCGTATGTCGAGACGGTCGACCAGCCGCCGGGCGACCTCGCGGGCCCGGTCCGGGTCCTGCACCCGACGCCGACGACCATGCTGGCGGCAACAGTCTCCCTGGCCACGGCCCGGCATCCGCGCTCGGTGGACCAGGCCCGGGCGTTGATCTCGGCGCTGGCACCGGACGCGCCGGAGCTTTCGGACGAGGTTTTGCGGGGGGAAGGGTTCGTTCGGTTCGCGGATGATGTTCCGGTTCCTCCTGGACCTCGATCTCCGGCGGGCTTCGGCGGTCCCGCTGCTGCTGGCGGCGGGGTTGCTGCGAACTCCGGGTCTGGGGCACCGAGCGTCTCCTCGCCCGGCGCTGCCGCGACGAACTCCGTTGCCTCGCCAAGCACGGCAAGCCCTGCTGTTCCCGCAGGCGCTGGAGCCAAGGCTGGCTCGAGTGCCGCGATGGGGGCGTCGAACAGCCCGACTGGGATCTCCGCGGGGACCGCGGCTGCCGGGCTCGGCGCTGGTGCGGCAGGCGCGGCGATGTCCGGTGCGGCCGCTGTGCCCGATCCGGCTGGGTCCGTCGCCGCCGGTTCCGGCGCACCGGGTTCGGGCAACGCCGTTCCTGGCTCGGTCCGGGCCAGCACTGCCGACTCTGGCACCGCCAGCTCCGACGCGGCCCCAACCGGCACCGTTCAATCGGCCGCCGATTCCGCCGCCAGCTCCACTACGGCCCAAACCCGCACCGTCGAACCGGTGGCCGGTTCCGCCGCCAGCTCCGGCGCGACTCAAACCCGTACTGTCAAACCGGTGGCCGGTTCCGCCGCTAGCTCCGGTGCGACCCAAACCCGCACCGTTCAACCGGCCCCCGCCAGCTCCGACGCGACCCAAGCCGACTCTGTCGGGTCGGGCGGAGCGGAGTCCGGCACCGTCACTCCCACTGCAACCCCGCCAGACACCTCCGAATCCGGTCCGGCCGGATCGAGCGCCGCCGGTCTCGGCGTGGCTGGATCCAACGCTGTTGACTCCAAGGCCGCGGCTGGAAAAACCGCCGCGGGTGCAGCCCCCGCGACCAGTCCGGGACCGCAAAGCCCGGGGAACGCCCAGGGGCTTCCCGTCTTCCCCGGCGCCGCTTCGGGATCCGCTGACTCCATGCCGTCGAAGGGTGCTGCTTCCCCCAGCAACCCTTCCGCCGCACCGAAATCCGGCCCTCCCCCGGTGCTGCGGCCGAAGATCATCGCGGTGCGGCCGCCCCGGCCGGAGATTCCGTCGATCGAGCTGGCATCGCTGTCCGAGGCGCCCACCGAATCGACTGACCCGCCCGAGGCTCCGACCGAGAAGATGCCGTCTCCGGCTAAGCCGCAGGGTGCCGGGCGTCCGCTCGGGGCCGTTCCGCCGGTCGTGCCGGAGAGTCCGCCGCGAGGTGCGCCTCAACCTGTGCGACCGGCTCCAGCCGTCGGAGCAACGGGGACAGCCGGGGCTGCAGTCGGAGCTGGGGCAGAGGTTCCCACCGCAGCAGGTGCGGGCGCGGCCTCTGGAGCCGGGCCGAACACCCCGCCCGCGCCGGGAAAACCGGGCTCCCGGACCGTCAAGTGGGTGCCCATCGCGGCGATCGTCTTGCTGGTCGCACTGGTGGTGTCGGCGATCGTCGTGGCGACCAGCGGCGGCGACGACACTGCCGCCGCACCGCCTGCCAGCAGTGCGCCGCCCAGCAGCGCGCCGAGCCCGGTGCCGAGCAGCGCCAAGCCGAGCGCCCCGCCGGCGCCGACTCTCACCTTCGAGCCCCGGGCGAACAGCGCCGACCAGAAGTGCGCCTCGCACGCTTTCGGGGACGTCCAGGCGAGTCTTCAGCAGACCAGCTGCTCCGCGGTCCGCCGCGCGAGCTACACCGCGCTCGTGGACGGGCGTCCGGCCGCGGTCACGGTCGCGGTGGTCGAGTTCCCCGATGCCGGACAGGCCAATCACCTCAAGCAGATCGCCGACAACCCGGGCGGCGGCGGAATCCTGGACGTCGCCACGGAGACCGGCAAATGGCCGTCAGGCCCGCCGCAGTTCGACGGTGCCGCCTACGCCAGCAAGGTCGACGGGAACGGCGTGCGGATCGTGCAGGCGGTCTGGCAACCGGGACCGTCCACTGCGGACGATCCCGGCCTGGCCCGCGCCGCGAAGGGTGCGCTCGACTTGCAGCTGCCGTCCTGAGCAGACGGCTCCGCGACTAGCCCTCCGTCAGCCAGGCCCGCCATTCGCCACGCACGACCCAGCGACAACCGCCGTCCCCCGAAACCCTCACTGCCACCCGTTCTCCAACAGGTCGAACGCCACATCCACCACCTGGGGCGGGTCGTCCGACCGGTCGGCCAGCGAAGCCGTCTCCAGCGCGAAATGCGCCAGCACCGCACACCGCGGATCCCCCTCCGGCGCACCGGTTTCCGTCGCGATCACCCGGCTCAGCGTGTGCTCGTGGCCCATCCACATCTTGTGCCAGTACTCGGCGAGCGCGGGCGTCTCCCGCACCATCCGCAGCAGCGGTTCGGCCTCCGCGCGGATGCCGGAGGTCGCCCGGACGTGCATGTGCGCACGGAGCGCCTCCAGCACCGACATGCCCTCCGGGCGGTCCCGCACCGCCGAGACCAGCGCCTCGTCGATCTCCGGCTCCCGGTCGAAGACAAGAGCTTCCTTGGTCGGGAAATGCTTCATCAGTGTGGTGGTGGACACGTCGGCGGCGTCGGCGATCTCGCGAACGGTCACCTGGTCGTAGCCGCGCTCCAGGAACATCCGCAGGGCGGCGTCGGCCAGCGCCTGGCGGGTCGCCGCCTTCTTGCGTTCACGACGGCCGGGAACGGGGGCACTGGTCATGCCCCGACGCTACCCGAAGCGCCGCAACCGCTTAAGCGACACGACACCGCCCGAATCAGAGCCCGTAAGCCTCCAGCAGCCGCAGCCACACCTCGCTGATCGTCGGGAACGCGGGGACGGCGTGCCACAGACGGTCCAGCGGCACCTCGCCTACGACGGCGATCGTCGCCGAGTGCAGCAGTTCCGCCACGTCCTGGCCGACGAACGTGACACCCAGCACGACGCCGCGTTCGGTGTCCACGACCATCCGCGCTTTGCCCTGGTACCCATCGGCGTGCAGGGAGGAACCGGCGACCGCGATGTCGATGTCCACGACCCGGTCCGCGGATCCGTCGCGCGCCTCGGTGAGGCCGACCGACGTCACCTCCGGATCGGTGAACACCACCTGCGGCACCGCGTGATGGTCGGCGGTCGCGCTGTAGCGGCTCCACGGTTCGGTCGAGATCTCCTCGCCGCGAGCACGGGCGGCGACTGAGTCGCCGACGACGCGGGCGGCGTATTTCCCCTGGTGGGTCAGCAAAGCGCGGCCGGTGACGTCGCCCGCGGCGTACAGCCAGCCACCCTCCACAGCGGACACCCGGCCGCTTTCGTCGACCTGGAGCGGACCGTTAGCGGGCAGGCCGAGCACGTCCAGACCGATGGTGCTGGTCGCGGGCGCACGACCGGTGGCGACCAGCAGTTCGTCGACCACGATCTCGTCGCCGCCAGCCAGTTTCAGCCGCGTCCCACCGTCCACAACGGACACTTCGCTCAGCCCGGAGTTCTGGTGCACGCGGACGCCTGCCTCGCGCAACCCGTCCAGCACGAGGTCGCCGGCGAACTCCGGCAGCCGCGGCAACGGGCGGTCGCCAGTGATCACGAGGTCGACCTGCGCGCCGAGCCGGGCCCACGCCTGCGCCATCTCGACGCCGACCACGCCGCCGCCGAGCACGCCGAGCCGTCCGGGCACCTCGGTCGCCGACGTCGCTTCCCGCGAACCCCACGGTTTGATGGTGTCCAGTCCCAGAATCCGCGGCGTGCGCGGGACGCTGCCGGTGCACACGATCACCGCGTGCCGGGCGGAGAAAACACGGCCGTCGTCGAGAGTGACTTCGCGCTCACCGGTGATCCGGCCGTAGCCGCGCACGGGTTCGATGCCCGCGCCGCGCGCCCATTCGACCTGGCCGGAGTCGTCGCCCTTGCCGGTGAACCAGTCGCGGCGCGCGAGCACCTTCTCCGGATCCAGCGCGCCGCCGATCGGCACGCCGGGCATCCGTTTGGCCGCGGCGAGCAGATTTCCCGGGCGCAGCAACGCCTTGCTCGGGATGCACGCCCAGTACGAACACTCCCCGCCGAACCGTTCGTGTTCGACGAGCGCCACCTTCAGCCCGCACATGGCGGCCCGTTCGGCGGCCACTTCCCCGACCGGACCCGCCCCGATGACCACGACGTCGAAAGTCTCTGCTGCCATGCGCACAGCGCACACCACCGCGCAGGTTCGCGCAAGCCTGCCGGTATTCTCGTGAGAGAGCTGCAAGAAACCGGCGGCACCGCGGAATTCTGGGTCGTCGCCGTGCCGGTTGCACGCACGACCACGATCGAGCACGGGAGGCTCCCATGGCGAGGAACACCGCTGTCCGCACTCTGGACGACCTGACCGGCGGACGCGCGGCGGAAACCGTCGCGTTCGCACTGGACGGCACCGAATACGACATCGACCTCGGCACCCGCAACGCGGCCGCGCTGCGGCGATTGCTGGAGAAGTACGCGAAGGCCGGTCGCCGCACGGGCGGACGGAAGCTTCGGCCGCGGCTGATCGCGGAGGCGGCGAAGGCTGGAGCGAAGCCGGTGGCGGAGAAGACCGCCGCGGCGGGCAAGGGTCCGAAAGCCGTTGCTGGCAAGAAGACCGCGGCCGCCGGTGCCGCGAAGACCACGGCGAAGACTGCCCGAACGGGTGGCGCGACCGGGACGGTAAGCCGGACCGCGCGCAAGGCTCCGGCCAAGGCCGCGGCGGCCAAGCCGACGAAGGCCGCCGCGACCAAGTCGGCTGAGGCCGCCGCAGCCAAGACGCCTGCCAAGACCGCGAAGGCTGCCGCAGTCAAGACGCCCGCTGCCAAGACCGCGAAGCCTGCCGCGGCCAAGACGTCCGCTGCCAAGACGACGAAGGCCACTGCGGTCAAGGCCCCGGCCAGCAAGACGGCGAAGACCGCGACGGTCAAGGCATCCGCACCCGCGAAGACGGCGCCCGCGCAGGCAGCCCCGGCGAAAACCGCCGCCCCGGCCAAGTCCGCGACGGTCAAGACAACCGCGCCCGCGAAGGCGACCCCGGCAAAGACCGCCGCTCCGGCACCCGCGAAGGCAGCCCCGGCAAAGACCGCCGCTCCGGCACCGGTCAAGGCAGCCGCCAAGCCGCGCCGCCGTACGGCCAGCGAAGTGCCGCCGGTGCTGTTCTCCTCCTCCGCCAACTGATCCGTCCGTGAAGGGCTCCTTGAGGGAATCTGATTCCCTCAAGGAGCCCTTCACGGCATCCGGCCCAGAACTGGCTGCCGCGCAAGGCGATTACGAACGCTGGCGTCCCTCGGCATGCCAGTCCGGGAATTCGTAGCGGCTCCACAGCAATGACCGCTGCCGCTCCAGCTCCCCCGCCGTCGGTTCGCGCGGCGGAAGCGGGCCGAGCAGTCCCGCCGCGGCCGCGCGGACGGTGTCTTCCACTTCCGGCAGCGGCAGCCGCACGCCGTGGTCGGCCAGGGACGCGACCTTGCTCCGGTGCGAATCCAGCGGCTTCGGATCCGGCGGCGGACCGGTGAGGTACGCGCCGACGCGGGCGGCGTCGGTGTCGACCAGCAGCGTCGAATGCGCCAGCAGCACGTCTTTGGTCCGGAACACCGCGAAGCCGCACAGCTTCGCGTCGCCGACGAAGATCCCGCGGTCGCCGATTCGGGCCGGGAGACCGAGTTTCTCCACCGCGGCGGACATCACCAGGCCGAGCATTTCCAGCGGACGGGGCGCGGGGCCGGGAAGCACGAGCGTCACGTTGAGATTGCCCGGGTCGTGGAACACCGTGCCGCCGCCGCTGGCTCGTCGCAGCACCGGGACGCCGTCGCGAGCGCATTCGTCGACGCGGACTTCGCGGGCGATCCGCTGACCGCGGCCGACCACGACGCACACCGGGTTCCGCCACAGCCACACCACCGGCCCCGCCGGACCCTCGCGCAGCAGTGCCTCGTCGAACGCCAGGTTTTCGGCTGGGTCGGTGAATTCGGCTCGGACTTCCGACCCGCTCGGCATAGCGTTCCTCCACGATCTGCTGGACTTCGGGATCGTAGAGCAGGCTCAGGACGCGGCCGGGCCGAGCAGGTCCCAGCGGTTGCCCGCGATGTCGCGAAACACGACGACCTGGCCGTACGGCTCGGTCCGCGGTTCGCCGAGGAACTCGACCCCGGCGTCGCGCATCCGCTGGTAGCTGGCCAGGAAGTCGTCCGCGCGCAGGAAAAACCCGACGCGGCCGGCGTGCTGGTCGCCGACCGCGCGGGACTGCCGGTCGCCGTCGGCCTTGGCGAGCAGGATGCCGGTCTCGCCGCCGGGCGGGCGGACGACGACCCATCGCTTGGGGCGGCCGTCGTTGGTGAGCGACGGCGAATCCTCGGCGAGGTCGAAGCCGAGGGCGCGGGTGAAGAAGTCGATTGCCTCGTCGTAGTCGTCGACGATGATCGCGGTCAGCTGCAGGAAGGCCATGCCGCTAAGGCTGCCAGTGCGGCACGCCGAGCAGGATCATCCGGAGCCGTTTTTCCGCCGCGACCAAGGTCCGCTCGTCGGCGGCGGTGTCGCCGGGGCGGATGTCCAGCAGCTCCGCGACCGTGCCGAGCATCGCGGTGACGATGAGGTCGGCCAGCAGGTGCAGGTCCTCGGTGGGCCAGGTGCGCAGAGGATCGAAACGCACCAGGTCCAGAGCCAGGTCGCTGGAGAACATCCGCATCTCGACCGCGATCGCCCGGGACACCGCGCCGGCGCCGGCGTAGCGCTCGCGCGTGACGAACCGGAAGTGGTCCTCGTGCTCGCGGACGTGCCGGTGCAGCGTGTGAACCGAAGCCCGGATCATGCCGCCGTAACCGCGCTGCTCGGTGCGCGCGCCGCGAAGCATGCCGCGCAGCGTGCGCGTGGTCTCCTCGACGAGCGCGACGCCCAGCTCCTCCATCGACGAGAAATGCCGGTAGAACGCCGTCGGCACGATGCCCGCGCCCTTCGCGACCTCGCGCAGCGAAAGGCTGGCGAAACTCCGGTCGGCAAGCAGGTCGAGCGCCGCGTCGAGCAGCGCCTGACGGGTGCGCTGTTTGCGCTCCTGCCGGCTCACCGGGCCGGCCGGCTCCTCGGCTGCTGACACGTCGAGCAGCGTACTGGCGATCGCCGCATGGCCCACGTCACATCACCTCGCTTCCGCGTTGACAGGCCCCCCGGCCTTGCCCCCACACTAGTCAGTGTACGACTGTGCACTCAACTTCTGGAGGGGTGATGACCGCACTGCTCCCGCGCCGCGTGCGCGGACTCGTCTCGCTCGCCGAGGCGCTGCTCACCCCGCACGGCGCGGACCGGTACCTCGAACTGGTCGACCCGATGCTGGTGCGCCGCGAGATCCGCGGCCGCGTCACCGCCGTGCGGCATCAGACGCCGGACACCGTCACCTTCACGGTGCGGCCGAGCCGGGCGTGGCAGGGCTTCCGCGCCGGGCAGTACGTGCGGATGCAGGTGGAGATCGACGGCGTCCGCCGGACCCGCTGCTACTCGCCGTGCGGCACGCAGGGCAGCGACGACCTGGAGTTCACCGTGAAGGCCGACCCGAACGGGCTGGTGTCGCGGCATCTGCAGGACACCGCCGTCGGCGCGGTGGTCGGGCTTTCGCCTGCGGATGGCGAATTCACCCTGCCGTCGCCGCGCCCGGACCGGATCGTGCTGATGAGCGGCGGCAGCGGGATCACGCCGGTGCTCGCGATGGCCCGCACGCTCGTCGCCGAGGGCCACCCCGGCGAGATCGTGTTCCTGCACTACTCGAACACCCCCGCGGACGCCCTTTACCGCGCCGAACTGGCCGAACTCGCCGCCCGGCACCCGGCGTTCCGAGTGGTCAACGCACACACCCACGCCCGCCGCGGCGGCGACCTGCACGGTCTGTTCTCCGTCACCCACCTGGAGAAGGCCGCACCGTGGTTCCGCGAGGCCGAGACGTTCCTCTGCGGCCCGGCTCCGCTGATGGCGGCCGCACGTGAACTCTTCGAGAACGAGGGATTGAGTGCACAACTGCACACCGAAGAGTTCACGGCAGCGCCGTTGACCTTCGACACCTCGGCCGCCGAGGGCCGGGTGCGCTTCGCCCGCAGCGGCCGGGAGTGCGACAACTCCGGCAAGCCGCTGCTCGAACAGGCCGAGGACGCGGGCCTGACGCCGGAACACGGGTGCCGGATGGGCATCTGCTTCTCCTGCACCCAGCTCAAAACCGCCGGACGCGTCCGCAACGCCCGCACCGGCGAGGTCTCCGGCGAGGAGAACGAAGAAATCCAGCTCTGCGTCAGCGTCCCCGTCGGGGACGTCGAAATCGACGCCTGACCACCGGAGGAAGCATCATGACGGGTCTGCAGGACCGCCTCACCCCCGCCCAGGTCGAGGAATTCGGCCGCGAACTCGACGCACTGCGCCAGCGGATCGTCGACGATCTCGGCGAGGAAGACGTCGAGTACATCCGCAAGATCATCAAAACCCAGCGCGCGCTGGAGGTGACCGGCCGCGGCCTGCTGTTCGCCGGCTTCCTGCCGCCCGCGTGGCTGGCGGGCGTCGCGGCGCTGTCGGCGGCGAAAATCCTCGACAACATGGAGATCGGCCACAACGTGATGCACGGCCAGTACGACTGGACGCGCATCCCGGAGCTGAGCTCGCAGCGTTTCGAATGGGACACCGTCGCGCCGGCGGAGAACTGGCGGCATTCGCACAACTACATCCACCACACGTACACGAACATCGTCGACAAGGACCGCGACGTCGGCTACGGAATCCTGCGAATGGACCCGGCGCAGAAGTGGCATCCGTACTACCTGGGCAACCCGGTGTACGCGACGCTGCTCGCGCTGCTGTTCCAGTGGGGCGTCATGCTGCACGACCTGGAGGTCGAGCGGGTCGTGAAGGGCGAGCGAACCTGGGCGGAGAACGTGCCGGTGCTGCGCCGGATCGTCCGCAAGGCCTCGCGCCAGATCGGCAAGGACTACGTCCTGTTCCCGCTGCTCACCGGCCCGCTCGCGCCGCTGACGCTGCTGGGCAACGCGAGCGCCAACCTGGTCCGCAACCTGTGGGCGTTCTCGATCATCTTCTGCGGCCACTTCCCGGCGGACGTCGAGAGCTTCACCGAGGAAGAGACCGAGAACGAAACGCGCGGCCAGTGGTACCTGCGCCAAATCCTGGGCTCCGCGAACATCACCGGCGGCCCGCTGTTCCACATTCTCTCGGGCAACCTGTCGCACCAGATCGAGCACCACCTGTTCCCGGACCTGCCCGCGCGCCGCTACCCGCAGATCGCCGGAGAAGTGCGCGAAATCTGCGAACGCTACGGCCTGCCCTACAACACCGGCCCCCTGCACAAGCAGCTGTGGTCGGTAGCGAAGAAAATCGCACGGCTGGCCCTTCCCGGAAAACCGGGCCCGGCCGCTACCGTGGACCCCGAACGGCAACTCCGAGCAGCCTGAGGAAGCCCATGGTCGGCCCATTCGAAAGTGGCAAGGACACCGTGCAGGAGCTGACGGAGTCCGCAGCCAACCACATCGGCAAAATCGCCACGATCATCACCGGCGCGGTCCGCGACATAGCCCGCGAAACGGGCGACTGGTTCACGGACGTAATCGAAATGCGCGAAGCGGCCCAACGCGCGAAGGAAGACGAAGCCCGTCTGGACAAGACCCCCGAGGCAGACTGACCCACGCCTCGTCTTGCCCTGACCGGGCGATCTGTGAGGGCCACCCTCACAGACGCTGAGTCCCTCAGGGTTCCCCTCACGACCAACGCAAGTCCGTGAGGGGAACCCTGAGGGACTTTGTTTTTGTCAGGCCCCCTTCACGACCTGCGCCATCGCCACATCGGATGCCAGCCGCCACCGCAAACCCGCCGCGACCCAGGCACCCAAGCCACGCCCCCACCACCCAACCGCACCTCGCGCACCCAACTCGCCACCCCACCAGACCCCCGCGCACCCACCTGCCCAACCGCAGCCCGCGCACCCAACTCACCAGGGCACCCAGCCCCGCGCCCCCACTTGCCCAACCGCAGCCCGCGCACCCAGCTCACCAACCCACCAGAGCCCGCGCCCCCACCTGCCCAACCGCAACCCGCGCACACAAACCCACCAACGCACCCACACCACCCCCGCACCCCGATACGAAGCCAAAAATGCGGACGGCGGGTGCTTGTCAAGGCATCTTTCCCGCCTTGACAAGCACCCGCCGTCCGTCATCACAATGAGCTTCGGGGTGCCCCAGCCCACCCACGCGCAATGTCGCCGCCAGGCGACGAGGTAGGGCTACCCCCCGCCCCACCCCACAGGCCACCCCCGTAGCCCCGCGCCCCCAACCCCGGCAAACTCAACCAAGTGACCCCCCAGCCACACCGCCGCCACCCCCTCAGCGGCCCCACCCCCCAGGTCACCCGCCTAACCCCCACCCTCCTCCGCCGCCTATGGCCCGCCACCACCCGCCAAGGCCTCTCCGAAGCCGCCTGGCTGGCCATCACCGGCCCTCTCCCCCTGCTCTCCGTAGTCCTCCTCCTCGCCGGAACAGCGATAGGCATCGCCCTCACCCCCGTCCTAGCCGGACTCCTCATCCTCACCGGCGTCCTCCGCACCGCGAGACTCCTCGGCAGCCTGCACAAAAGACTCGCCGCGAGATTCCTGAACCTCCCCCTCCCACCCCCGCCCAGAACCGACCTCGACCCCGGCCTCTGGAACTGGCTCACCGCCCGCCTCGGCGACCGGACAGCCTGGCGATCCGTCGCCTACCTCCTGGTCCGCCTCCCCTTCGGCCTCCTGGCCCTGATCGGCGCCGGAGCACTCGGCTTCTTCGGCCTGGCCTCCTTCACCTACCCGCTCACCTGGCTCCTCGCGACCAGCCCCGGCCGCGGCCACGGCCTGCCGGTCTTCAACATCCAGAGCTTCGAATGGCTGGGCTCCCTCGGCTGGTGCCTCCTCGGCATCGCCGTCCTGACCGTCTGGCCCGCCGTCGTCCACGTCCTCACCGAAGTCGACCGCCTCCTCCTCCGCACCCTGGCAGGCGACCCAGGCCTCCTCGAACGAGTCCGCTTCCTCGAAGAAACCCGCGCCACCGCCCTGGACGAAGCAGCGGAACAACTCCGCCGCATCGAACGCGATCTCCACGACGGCGCCCAAGCCCAGCTGGTCGCCATGGCGATGAAACTCGGTCTGGCAAAAGAAGAACTAGCCGCCGACACCGTCAACCTCGACCAGATCCGCACCCTGGTCGACACCGCCCACAGCAACGCCAAACAAGCCCTCATCGAACTCCGCGACCTGGCCCGCGGCATCCACCCCGCAGCGCTGGACAAAGGCCTGAGCCTCGCACTGTCCACATTGGCCAGCTCAGCCGACTTTTCCGCGACAGTCTCAGTGGAACTGAGCCGCCGCCCGCCCCCTTCGCTGGAGACAATCGTCTACTTCGCCGCCGCCGAACTCATGACCAACGCGTCAAAACACGGCACCGGACGATGCACCGTCTTGGTCGAAGACCACGAAGACGTACTCCGGCTGACTGTCAGCGACCACGGCCCCGGCGGTGCCGCGATCATCCCCGGAGGCGGCCTGTCCGGAATCGCCGAACGACTCCGGCCTGTCGACGGCGAGCTGACCGTGTCGAGCCCGGACGGCGGCCCGACCGTAGTCACCGCGACGCTCCCGCTGCCCCGCTAAGCTCGGTGAAATGAGGGGGAAATCGTGCGGATCGTGATCGCGGAGGACTCGGCAATCCTGCGCCAGGGCCTGGCCGAACTCCTGGGCTTGCGCGGCCACGAGGTAGTCGCGGCGGTGAAGAACGCCGACGACCTCCGGACAGCCGTCCGCGAGCACCGGCCCGATGTGTCCATTGTGGACATACGGATGCCGCCGACCCACACCGACGAAGGCCTGCGCGCGGCGATAGACCTCCGCGCCGAACGGCCCGGCTGCGCGATCCTCGTGTTCTCGCAGTACGTCGAAACCAACTACGCCAAGCAGCTCCTCGCCGGAGAAGCAGGCGCGGTCGGCTACCTGCTGAAGGACCGAGTCGCCGAGGTGTCGGACTTCCTCACCGCGCTGGAACGTGTCGCCGACGGAGAGACGGTGCTCGATCCGGAAGTCGTCCGCCAGCTGTTCGCGACCACCGGCCAATCCGGTCCGCTCGCCGAGCTGACGCCCCGCGAACGCGAGATCCTCGGGCTGATGGCGCAAGGCCGGTCGAACTCCGCGATCGCGGCCGAGGCGTTCCTGTCGGCGGGCTCGGTCGAGAAGTACGTGACGAGCATCTTCGGCAAACTCGGCCTGCCGCCGTCGGACGGGCACAACCGGCGCGTCCTCGCCGTGCTCCGCTATCTCGATTCCTGACGCCTACCCTGACGGCATGTACTCCACCGAGATCGAGGTGCACACCGGCAACACCGCCGTCGTGCACAACCTGACCCGGGAGGCCGAGAGGTTCCTGCGCGACGCCGACGCCACCGACGGCCTGCTGCACGTGTGGGTGCCGCACGCGACGGCCGGGCTCGCGGTGCTGGAAACCGGCGCGGGCAGCGACGACGACCTCCTCTCCGCGCTCGACGACCTGCTCCCCCGCGACAACCGCTGGCGCCACCAGCACGGCACCGGCGGACACGGCCGCGACCACGTGCTCCCGGCGTTCCTCCCGCCGTACGCGACCGTGCCGGTGCTCGGCGGCGTGCTGCTGCTCGGCACCTGGCAGTCGGTCTGCCTGGTGGACACCAACGTCGACAACCCCGTCCGCCGGGTCCGCTTCAGCTACCTCACCGGCTGATCCCGCCGTAGCATCGCGGACGTGACAGCCATTCGCGCGCACCGGCTGGTGCTCTGGGACATCGACCACACGCTCGTCGACTACACCGGGCTCGGCATCGGCTGGTACGGCTCGGCGCTGGCCGCGGCGACCGGCGCGGAGTTCCGTGCCTACCCGGATTTCGGCGGCCGGACCGAACGCGCGATCACCGCCGACGTGCTGAGGATGCACGGGATCGAACCGGACGAGGAAACCATCCAGCGGATGTGGCGGGAGCTGACCGCGGCCGTCGAACGCGCCCGCGAAACGCTGCCCGAGGAAGGCCGGGCTCTCGAGGGCGCGGCGGCCGTGCTCGCCGATCTCGCCGGGACCGACGGGGTCGTGCAGACCCTCGTCACCGGAAACCTGCCGGAGATCTCGCGGCACAAGCTCGCCGCGCTCGGTCTCGACGAGCACCTCGATCTGGAGATCGGCGGCTACGGCTCGCTGTCGCCGAACCGCGCGGACCTCGTCCCGCACGCCGTCAAAGCCGCGGAAGCGAAGCACGGCAGGGAATTTCCCGCTGAATCCGTGGTGATTCTCGGCGATACTCCGAATGACATCGAGGCAGCGCTCGATTACGGCGCGATGGCGATCGGCGTTGCCACTGGCCGGTTTTCCGCCGGACAGCTGGCCGAAGCCGGCGCGCATCTGGTTTTGCCGGACCTCGCCGATCTGTCCGCGGTCCGCGCGGCGGTGCTCGGACTGCCCTGAGGCAAGCGACCGGGATCACTCGTTCGGACGACTTTGCCGTCAACCCCTGTTCTGGGCCGGCTACGCCTCTCATTGGCCGAATGCCAGCCTATTTTCCCTGATCAGCGCGTTGCTCTAGGCCGAAGGTCAGTCTTGGGACCAGGGTCGGGTCCCCCTGGGGTAGCAGTCCCTTAGGGGGAGAAGTAGGTCCGACGGCCGATGACCGCTTAAGATCGCCGCGCCAGACTTCTCCCATGACGATCGCACAGGGGGGAACCGGCCTCGTGGCCGGAGAGGCACGCGGACGGCTAGCGGTGCTGTGGAACCGGATTCCGTTCACGACGACCGTCGTGCTCGCGATCATGATCGTCGGGGTCGCGACTGGCTCGCTCTGGCACGCCGCCGAGCACCAGCACGCTTTCCACTACTACGCCTACGGCCTCCCGTCGCTTGAGCACGGCCGCTGGTGGACGCTGTTCACCGGACCGTTCTACGCCCTGCGCCCGTGGTTCTACCTTCCGATGGCGGGAAGTTTCGCACTGATGGCCGGGTTCGCCGAATGGCACCTGGGCACCCGGCGCGCGATGGCGGTGACCATCGGCGGGCAACTGGTGTCGACGGTCGTCGCGGTGCAGTTCCTCGAACTCTCCCGCAACTCCGGCTGGGCCTGGGCCGACCGGATCTCCGGCACGCTCGACGTCGGCTTCTCCGGCGGTGCGCTCGCCGCGATCGCCATCACCAGTGCGACCCTGCGCACCCCGTGGCGGCTGCGGCTGCGAGCCGGGCTCTGCGTGTACGCCGGAGTAGCGATCGTCTATGTCGGCACGCTCGCCGATCTCGTGCATTTCTTCGCGCTCGTGCTCGCGCTGCCGCTGGGCCGGCGGCTCGCCGGGCCCGCCGCCCGCAACGCCAACAAGCCGTCGCTGCGCGAATGGCGGCTGCTCGCGTCGGCCGGATTGGTGCTCCTGGTCGTCGCCGAAGTGGTGATGTGGCTGGTCCCCGGCGACGGCCCGTTCGGCTCGTCCGACTCGATCTCCTTGTCCGGCAACGAACTTCTCCCGCTGTGCATCGTCGCGGTGCCGATCCTCAACGGGCTTCGCCGCGGTTCGCGGTTCGCCTGGCGGTGCGCGATCGCGCTGTGCGTGCTCGCCGCGTCGCAGATGGCGGTGCTGGCCGGCCTCGTCGCGATCACGCAGCTGATCCGCGAGGACTACGACCTCAGCAGCCCGCCGCTGTTCATCGTGGACAATCTCTTGTGGACAGTCGAGCTGGTGTTGCTGATCTCGGCGCGGCGCGCGTTCCGCGTGCCCTCGCGGCGCAGGCGGCGCAAGCTGTTCCGCGGCGGGCCGGACCCGGCCTTCGCCCGGCTTCTGCTGGGCCGCAACGGCGGCAGCACCATCTCGTGGATGACGACCTGGCCGCAGAACACCTACTTCGTCGCCTCCGACGGCACGTCGTACCTGGCGTATCAGCGGCACGCCGGCGTGGCGGTGGCGCTCGGCGACCCGGTCGCGCCGGACGGGACGAGCGACCGCACGCTGCGGGAGTTCTCCGCGATGTGCGAGAACACCGGGCTCGTCCCGTGCGTGTTCTCGGCGACCACGGGAACCGTCGCGCAGACCGCGAAACTGGGCTGGCAGCAGGTCCAGGTCGCCGAGGACACCTTGGTGGACTTGGAAAATCTCGAATTCCGCGGCAAGGCCTGGCAGGACGTGCGGACCGCGCTGAACCGCGCGAAGAAGGACGGGATCGAGTTCCGGCTGGTGCGGCTGGCCGAACAGCCGTGGTCGATCCGCGAACAGGTGCGGGCGCTGTCCGAGGAATGGATCTGCGACAAGGGCCTTCCGGAGATGGGCTTCACGCTCGGCGGCGTCGACCAGGCGATGGACCCCGCGACGCGGGTCGGCCTCGCGGTCGACGCAGACGGCACGGTGCACGGCGTGACGTCGTGGCTGCCGGTGCACACCGGCGACGGCGAGGTCGGCGGCTGGACGCTCGACGTGATGCGCCGCCGCGCGGGCGGATTCCGGCCGGTGATGGAGTTCCTGATCGCCTCGACCTGCCTGGCGTTCCGCGAGGAGGGCGCGAAGTTCGTGTCGCTCTCGGGCGCGCCGCTGGTCCGCAGCAACGACAGCACGCCGCGGCAGATGGTCGACCGGATGCTGGACGCACTGGGCTCGATGATGGAGCCGTACTACGGATTCCGTTCCCTGCACGCGTTCAAGGCGAAGTTCCAGCCGCGGCACGAGCCGCTGTACCTCGCTTACCGCGACGAGGCCGATCTGCCGCGGATCGGGATCGCGCTGAGCCGCGCGTATCTGCCGAACGCCGGGCTGATGGACTTCGCGAAGCTGGCGCTGCGACGTCAGCGCGTGGTCGGCGGCGGCGTGGTCGTCGACCGGTCCGCGGCCGCGACGCCGCGGTAACTGTGCAGAATCCGGACGAGGTCGTCCCGGGTCGCGGAACCCGGGCGGCCTTGTTCGGAGTACGCGACCAGCACGGCCGACTTGTCGCCGGCTTTGAGCGCGAGCGCCCCGGCCAGCACGCTCGGCGGCTGGCACGGCGCGTTGCTCGGAGTCACCTCGGCGACTACGAGCGTGCCTTCGCGGCTTTCGTTCTCGATCTTGACTTCAGTCTTCTCCGGCGCACCAGGCGTCACCTTCGCGGCCGGAGCGCCTTCGCCGGTGTACGCGCTGATGCCCAGATCAGTGACGGCTTTGCGGGCGGCTTCGGCGGCGTCACCGGTCTTCTCGGTGGTGAAGCCCGCGCCGCCGACCTGGCCCACGGCGTCTTCCTTGCAGCTCCCCTTGCCGAGGAACGCGCTGGTGGTCAGGTTGATCCCGGACGATCCGGCGACCGGGTCCCAGCCGTGCAGCGTGGTCGGCGCCGGTTCCCAGGACGGCGGCACGTCGTAGGCGTAGCTGCCGTCTTTGCCCGCCACTGACTGCCATCCCGCGACCACCGGCGGCACGACGACCCTGGGGTCGGGCTGGTAGGTGCGCGGGGCGCGCGGAGTGTCGTCCGTGCTGGCGGAATGGTGACTCTTGGAGGAGAAAACGTTGTAGCCGAACACCCCGATCATGATGAGGATCGGGACCGCCTTCACCAGGCGGAGGTTGGTTGTGCGGGGCGTGGATCGGCGGAGCTGTGCCGGGGTGAGGGTCTGCCGCAGGGGGTCCTGCGGCGGAGTGTCCCGCGGCTGCGGGGCTGGTTCGGACGGCTGCGGGGCTGGTTCGGACGGCCGCGGCGCCGTTTTCTCGTACCCGGCGCTCGGGAACTTCGGCGCGTCAGACGGCTGGTACCCGCCGAAGCCGCTCAACGCGGCGTTGTCCTGGTACCCGCCGTCGTCGCGGCGTTTGCGTCCGAACCAGCCCACGGGCTTCAGCCGCGGACGAGCTTCGCGAGGTGGTCGACGACCGAGTCGACGGCGATCTCCTCGCGTTCGCCGGTGCGCCGGTCCTTGACCTCGACCAGGCCGTTCGCGAGGCCGCGGCCGACGACGAGGATCGTCGGGACGCCGACCAGTTCCGCGTCGGCGAACTTCACGCCCGGGGTGGCCTTGCGGTCGTCGAGGATGATTTCGAGACCGGCGGCGTCGAGTTCGGCGGCGATCTTCTCCGCGCCCTCGCGCACCGTCTCGTCCTTGCCCGCGATGACCACGTGCACGTCGAACGGCGCCACCTCGCGCGGCCACACGAGGCCCTGCTCGTCGTGGTTCTGCTCGGCGAGCACGCCGACCAGGCGCGAGACGCCGACGCCGTAGGAGCCCATGGTGATCCGGACCGGCTTGGAGTCCGGGCCGAGCGCGTCGACCTCGAAAGCGTCGGTGTACTTGCGGCCGAGCTGGAAGATGTGCCCGATCTCGATGCCGCGCGCGGCGACGAGCGTGCCCTGTCCGTCCGGCGACGCGTCGCCCTCGCGGACCTCGGCCGCCTCGATGGTGCCGTCCGGCGTGAAGTCGCGGCCGACGACCAGGTCGAGCACGTGGTGGTCGCGCTTGTCGGCGCCGGTCAGCCAGGCCGTGCCCTCGACCACGCGCGGGTCGACGAGGTAGCGGACGCCGTTCTCCTGCAGCCCCTTCGGGCCGATGTAACCCTTGACGAGGAACGGGTTCTTCGCGAAGTCGGCTTCCTCAAGCAGCTCCACCTCGGCGGGTTCGAGCGCCGCTTCGAGGCGCTTGAAGTCCACCTCGCGGTCGCCCGGGACGCCGATGCCGAGCAGCTCCCACTCCTTCGCGCCCGGCTGGCGCGTCTTGACCAGGACGTTCTTCAGCGTGTCCGCCGCGGTGAACTCGCGGCCGAGCCCGGCGGCGTTGAAGAACGCGACGAGGGTCTCGATGGTCGGCGTGTCCGGAGTGTGGTGGACCTGAGCCTCGGGCAGGCCTTCGAGCGGCCGGGCGGACGGCACGGGCGTGACCACGGCCTCGACGTTCGCCGCGTAGCCGGATTCGGTGCTGCGGACGAAAGTGTCCTCGCCGTTCTCCGCGACCGCGAGGAACTCCTCGGACGCCGAGCCGCCCATCGCGCCGGACGTGGCGGCCACGATGACGTACTCGAGGCCCAGGCGGTCGAACAGCTTGATGTAGGCGTCGCGGTGCGCCTGGTAGGAGTTCTCCAGGCCTTCGTCGTCGAGGTCGAAGGAGTAGGAGTCCTTCATGACGAACTCGCGGCCGCGCAGGATGCCCGCGCGGGGGCGCGCCTCGTCGCGGTACTTGGTCTGGATTTGGTACAGCGTGACCGGGAAGTCCTTGTAGGAGCTGTACTCGCCCTTCACGGTGAGCGCGAACAGCTCCTCGTGGGTCGGGCCGAGGAGGTAGTCGGCCCCCTTGCGGTCCTTGAGGCGGAAGAGGTTGTCGCCGTACTCGGTCCAGCGGTTGGTGGCCTCGTAGGGTTCGCGGGGCAGCAGCGCGGGGAACTGGATCTCCTGCGCGCCGATCGCGTTCATCTCCTCGCGCACGGTCTCCTCGACCCGGCGCAGCACGCGCAGCCCGAGCGGCAGCCACGAGTAACCACCCGGGGCGACCCGGCGGACGTAGCCGGCGCGCACCAGCAGCCGGTGGCTGGGCACTTCGGCGTCCGCCGGATCCTCGCGCAGCGTGCGGAGGAACAACGACGACATCCTGGTGATCACTGGGAACTCCCTGCGCTGAGCGGGCCTTAGACGTTTCGCACAGAGTAGTCAACCCCCGGGCCTCGACGCATGCGGGTTATCGGCGGACGCCGTTTTTGTCGGTGGTCGCGGTTAGCGTGCGGGCATGGGTTTGGAGATGGGCATGATCACCGTCGACTGCGCGCAGCCGCAGCGCCTGGCGGAGTTCTGGACGGCGGCGCTGGGCGTAGTGGTGGCGGCGGACTACGGCGAGTTCGTGATGCTGGAGGGTCCTGCTTCGGGCGGGCCCCGGCTGGGATTGCAGCGGGTGCCGGAGCCGCGGAGCGGGAAGAACCGCGTGCACGTGGACTTCGGCGCGGACGACCGGGAGGCCGAGGTCCGGCGGCTGGTGGGGCTGGGAGCGGTGGAGCTGGGGCGGCATCAGGCGCCCGGGTTGGAGTGGACGGTGCTGGAGGATCCGGAGGGGAATGTGTTTTGCGTGTCTGCGAAGGGGGCGCATTGAGGATGAGGTGAGGGCGGATGGGGTTGAGCTCGCTGGAGTTGGGGACCGGATGACGCGGGCTGGCGGCGACTAGGGCGAGTGCCGCCACCGGCCAAAGCACGCAGCTCAAAGCACGCAGCGGCGAGGCTGGCTGGTTGGTTGGTTGGTTGCACGACCCCACCGCAGTCGCGTCCAAGCCCACCTGCAGTCGAGCGAGGCTAGTCGTGGACGCGATTACGTGCACCGCACGCAGTCTCTGACATGCCCACGCTCTGACGTACCCACGGGCAAGCGCGTCCACCGGCGCGCGCGGGCGACAGGCCAACCGGCATCGGCGTCAGCCTGCTCGCCGAGCCCGGTCCGCAGGGCGAGCAACTCGCTGAGCCAACCCGGTCGCCTGGCGCAGCAGCCGCACCCGAACTGTCAGCTGAGCGGCAAAACGTACCCGTAATTCCGCTCAGCCGTCCGATACCCGCACCGCTCGTACACCGCGAGCGCGCGGTGGGTGTTGTCCACGTCCACCGACAGCGACGACCTCTCGAAGCCGGCCGCGCGGCCGGCTTCGAGGGTGTGGGCCAGCAGTGCCGACGCCAGGCCTCGCCCGCGGGCCTCCGCCAGGGTGCCGACGTAGTTGACGTGCAGTTCCCGCACGCCGGTCGCCACCGCGTCCGCCTCGTAGAACGACGACATCACGAATGCCACGGCCCGGTCGCGGTCCGGGGAAAGGAGGAGGAACGAGAGGTCAGGCTGGAAGTCCTTGTTGCCGCGGAACCGGTGTCGCCACTCGTCCGCGGAGAGCCACGTGCTGCCCCAGTGACCGGCGAATGCGGCGTTGCGCGCGTCGAGCGCCAGGGCGTCGTAGCGCTCCTCGCAGGCGACCAGCGGGAGATCGTCGGGAAGCGGCGGGGCCGGGGGCAGCGCGGTCAGGTCCGCGCGCATCTCGACGAAAGTCCGTTCCTGCTTGAACCCGCCGCGCTCCAGCAGCGACACGTACCAATGCTCGTTCTCGTGCGCGCCGGCGTGAAGTTCCAGCTTCGCGTCCGGGAAGTGCTGCGCGTGGACGCTCCGGGCCGTGCGCACAAGCCATTCCGTCAACACCGACGCGACCTCGTCGGTCCGATACTCCGGGTCGGTCAGCGACGCGACGTGCGGCTGATGCACCGGCTCGGCGGCGTCGCGAGGAATGACCAGCGCGTAGCTCACCAGGCGCGCCCCGTCCCAAGCACCGACGCTCGCCCCGGGCAGATCGACCGACGGGCCCGACATTTCCTGGCGCACGTCGCCCTCGTCCCAGTGCTCGCCAGTGCGGTCGGTCTCCTCCGCGACCGTGCAGAGCCGGGTGACCGCGCCGGCGTCGGCGAGCGTGAGCGGGCGCCAGGTGAGTTCCATACGAGCCAGGGTAAGGAGCGGCACACGGCCGCCGCACCTGGATTACCCGGAGGTTACGCTCCGGGGGTGCTGGTGCTCCTCCCCCCTTCAGAAACCAAGGCCGACGGCGGCAAAGGCGCGCCGCTGGACCTGGACGCGCTGTCGTTCCCCGAACTGAACCCGGTGCGCGCCAAACTGGCCGACGCCCTGGTCGAACTGGCCGCCGACGTCCCCGCGAGCCTCGCCGCGCTAGGCATCTCCGCGCGCCAGGCCGACGAGGTCACCCGCAACGCCCAGCTCTGGACCTCCCCGACGATGCCCGCGCTGAGCCGCTACACCGGCGTCCTCTACGACGCACTGGACGTCAAGAGCTTCACCCGCGCCGGCCTGGCCAAAGCTCAGCAACGCCTGGCCGTCACGTCCTCTCTGTTCGGCGTCGTCGCAGCCACCGACCCCATCCCCGCCTACCGCCTCTCCGGCGGCAACACGGTGCCCGCGCTCGGCACCGTCCGAGGCCTGTGGAAGCCGGTCCTGGAACCAGTGCTGCACGACGTCGAAGGCCTGATCGTGGACCTCCGCTCCGGCACGTACGCCGCTTTCGCGAAACTGCGCGCAGACGCGGTCACCGTCCGAGTAGTCACCGAAGACGCCAACGGCAACCGCACCACCGTGAGCCACTTCAACAAGGCCTACAAGGGCAAACTGGCCGCCGTACTGGCCACCTCGCGAAGCGAACCGTCCACTGTGGACCAACTAGTGCGCGTTATCGCCAAAGCGGGCTTGACCGTGGAACGCACCGGCGACCACGCCCTGGAACTCCTCACCGACTAACCGGTCTGTGAGGGTTCCCCCTCAAGAAAACCTCCCAGGCGCACACCCGGCCAGCAACTCCCCAGGAACATCCGCCCCCAGCACCAGCTCCGCCACCAGCTTCCCCGAATACGGCCCCAACGTAAGCCCAGCCGGACCGAACCCGGTCGCCACATACAACCCGGGCGCAACCTGCCCCAGCAACGGCAGCCCGTCCGGCGACACCGGCCGGAACCCCACCCGGGTCTCCACCAGCCCCGCATCCGCCAGCCCGGGCGCGACAGCCAGCGCCTGCTCCAGAACCTCCCGCTGCCCGGCCGCGGTCACCCGGTGATCGAACCCGGCCCCGCTCTCCCGAGTAGCCCCCGCCACCACCCGGCCGCCGGGAAACGCCAGCAGGTAATGGCTGCTCCGAGGCAACACCACCGGCCAGGAAGCAGTATCCGTCCCCGGCACTTCGAAATGGCTGATCTGCCCCCGCTGCGGCACAACCGGCACCGGCACCCCCAATGCCTCGGCCACCTCTCCCGACCAGGCCCCGGCGGCAAGCACCACCGCGTCCCCGGCCACTTCCTCCGCGCCGGCCCGCACCCGCAACCCCGGCTCCAGCGAAGCCTCGGCGGTCACGAACTCCACGCCCCGGTCAATCGCCGCCGAGATCAGCGCACGCCGCAGCACCTGCCCGTCCACCCGCCCGGCCCCCGACAAATGCACCGCGGCCAATTCCGGAGCCAACGGCGGAAAAAGCTCCCGTGCCTGCTCGGCGTCCAGCCGCTCGAGAACTCCGGCTTCCGGCGTGTTCGCCACCCGCCCGACAAGCCGGTCATAAGCCTCGGTCAGCTCCTCCTCGCGAGCCGACACCACCATCCCGCCGACAACCTCATACGACGATTCGTACCCGGCCTCGCTCAATTCAGCCGCCAAGGCCGGGTAATACCGTCCAGCCGCGGCCGCGAGCGGATAGACCGCTTCCTCCCAAGTGGACGTCCAAGGGCTGATGATCCCGGCACCCGCGTCGGTCGCCACTCCGGCCCGATCCGCGTCCACCACGACGACGTCCGCCCCCTGCAGCGCCAGATGGTAAGCCGTCGAAGCCCCGCCGATACCGCTGCCGATCACGATCACGCGCATGTCTTCACCCTGCCTGTCCGCCGCCGAAACGTCGACCGAGCACCGCCATCGCCGCGTTGTGCCCAGGAATCCCGCTGACCCCGCCGCCGCGAACCGCGCCGGCCCCGCACAGCAGCACCCGTTCATGCCGGGTCTCGACGCCCCACGCCCCCGCCGTCTCCTCGTCGCCGTACGGCCACGACAGGTCCCGGTGGAAGATGTGTCCGCGCGGCAACCCGAGCTCCGCCTCCAAGTCCAACGGCGTTTTGGCTTCAATACACGGTTTCCCGTCGCCGTCCATCAGCAGACAGTCCGAGATCGGCTCCGCGAGCACGCTGTCCAGCGAGGCCACCGGGGCCCGCAACGCCTCCGCCCGCGCCCCCTCGTTGTCCGCTTCGAACAGCCGAGCAGGCATGTGCAGGCCGAACAACGTCAAGGTCTGCACGCCCGCCGCCCGCTCAGCCGGACCGAGAATCGACGGATCAGTCAGCGAATGGCAGTAGATCTCGCACGGCGGCACCGTCGGGACCTGGCCCGCCGCAGCCTCCCGGTAGGCAGTTTCGAGCTGGGCAAACGATTCGTTGACATGAAAGGTCCCGCCGAACGCGTCACGCGGATCAACAGCCGAATCACGCAACCGAGGCAACCGCCGCAGCACCATGTTCACCTTCAGCTGCGCACCCTCCGGCGACTCCGCCGACTCCTCGCCAAGCAACCGGGCGAGCGTGCGCGGCGCGACATTCGCCAGCACATGCCCCGCGCTCACCACACGCTCCACATCGCCTTCGCGGTAACGAACCTCGCCATCCGGCGCGACGGAGAGCACCTCCGCACCGGTGACCAGCACCGCCCCAGCACCACGAGCCGCCCCGGCGAGCGCGTCGGTAACCGCGCCCATCCCGCCAACCGGAACGTCCCAATCACCAGTGCCATTGCCGATGAGATGGTAGAGCAGACAACGGTTCTGCCGAAGCTGCCCGTCGTCGGCGGAGGCGAAAGTACCGATCAACGCATCGGTGAGCACCACCCCGCGCACGACCTCGTCCTCGAACAACTCGCGCAACGTTTCCCCCGCTGGACGCTCAAAAAACGTCGCCCAAGCCTCGTCGTCGCCAATCCGCCGACGCAACTCGTCCCGCGTAGGCAACGGCTCGGTCAGCGAATCGAACGTCGCCCCCGCAACCCGCGCCGCCGACGCATAAAACCGCTGCCAAGCCGCATAGTCCTTCGCGGACCCAGTAACCGCGCGAAACGACGCCCCAGTCCGCTCGTCGTCCCCCGTGTCGACAAGGAGACCCGTGTTGCTGACCGGCGTATACGACGACATCCGCCGCCTTCGCAGCTGGACGTCCAGCCCCAACTCGGCCGCGATCCGCCGCGGCAACAGGCTGACCAGATACGAATAGCGCGAAAGCCGCACGTCCACGCCGGGGAAAGCGCGGAACGACACCGCCGCGCCGCCGATCTCCGCGCGTCGCTCCAGCACCAGCACCGACCGTCCGGCCCGGGCCAGATAAGCAGCGGCGACGAGACCGTTGTGCCCGCCGCCCACGATCACCGCGTCGTAGTCCACCGCGGCGAGCCTAATGCTTGCCCCGGAGCGCACTCCAGGCCTTAGCGTCGCCCAGGACAAGATCCGGCGCAGAAGGAGCGATCATGACCGACGTCCCGACCCGGAACCTCGGCGGACTCACGGTTTCCGCACAGGGCTTGGGCTGCATGGGAATGAGCCACGGCTACGGCGCGACCGACGACGCGCAGTCGATCGAAACGCTGCGCCACGCGCTCGACCTCGGCGTGACTTTCCTTGACACGTCTGACTTCTACGGCTCCGGCCACAACGAAGAACTGATCGGCCGCGCGATCGCCGGCCGCCGCGACGAGGTAGTGCTGGCCACGAAATTCGGCATCGCGAGCCGTCTCGGCGAACCGACCGAAGTCCGCGGCGACGCAGCCTACGTGCGCCAGGCCTGCGAAGCTTCCCTGCGGCGGCTCGGCGTCGACCACATCGACCTGTACTACCTCCACCGCGTCGATTCGGACGTGCCGATCGAGGAAACCGTCGGCGCGATGGCGGAGCTGGCAAAGGCCGGAAAAGTCCGTCACCTAGGGCTTTCCGAGGCGAGCGCGCAGACCGTCCGGCGCGCGCACGCGGTGCACCCGATCGCCGCGCTGGAGAGCGAATGGTCGCTGTGGACCCGCGACCTCGAAGCCGAAATCGTGCCGGCCTGCCGCGAACTCGGTATCGGCCTCGTCCCGTTCTCCCCGCTCGGCCGCGGCTTCCTGACCGGCCGCTACCGCTCCACCGAAACCATGGCGGACGACGACGTGCGGCGTTACCAGCCCCGTTTCGCCGACGGCAACCTCGACCGGAACCTCGCGATCGTGGCGAAACTGGAAGAGCTGGCCGCCGCGAAGGAAGTCACGACCGGACAGCTGGCGCTGGCGTGGGTGCAGGCGCGCGGCGAGGACGTGGTGCCGATCCCGGGCACGCGGCGGAAGCAGTACCTGGAGGAAAACCTCGCGGCCCTGACCGTCGAACTGGCCGCGGACGATCTCGCCGCGATCGAGACCGTCGCCGCACCGGAGAACTTCGCGGGCGCGCGCTACGACGCGGGGCACCTCGCGTTCGTCAACCGCTGAGGCGGCGCTGAACACCGAAGATCCAGCGTCGCCTGGCGGCGGTGTTTCCCGATGGCGATCTGCTTCTCGCTCGGGCCGGAACTGATCGTCGATCGCTGAACCCTAGCCACGATCAGTCGAAGCCCGTACGACCTGCCGCGGAAGTTCAGAGGCTGCCGGTGGATCCCCTGCCGAGCGAGACCTGGCTTCACGCGCTGACCAAGCGCTCCACGAGGTCGAACGCCTGCGTCAACCGCTCCCGGTGCGACTCCGCCAGCTCGGCCAGGTCCTCCCCCTCCAGCCGGCGCCGGATCGTCGTCACCGCCACCGTCCGGTAAGCCGCCACCACCACCGCGGCCACCAACTCCGCGTCCCCGGAAAATCGCGTGTCCGCGGCGAGTTCCGCGGCCAGTTCGGCTTCCATCTCGTACCCGAACGCCCGCAGCCGCGCGATCAGCGCGGGCGACTCCGCGACCGTCCGCATCAACGGCCCGACGCCGCCGCCCACGCCGGACAGCACGTGCCCCTCTTCCAGCAGCGTCAGCGCGAGCTGCCGGAGCGCGTCCACCACTTCGCCAGTCCGTTCGCGGACCGCCGACCGCACCAGTTCGATCGCCTCCGGCAAGCGGTCCAGCAGCAGGTCCTCTTTGCGCTCGAAGTGCGAGAACACCGTCACCTTGGACACCCCGGCCGCCGCGGCGACCTCGGCGATCGTGACCTCGTCGAACCCGCGTTCCAGGAACAGCCCGGTCGCGACCTCGGCGATCCGCGCCCGCGTCTTGGCCCCGCCTCGATCGCCGCGATTGGGCATGAGTCCACCCTTCCGTGTTATCTTTATCTGGTAAGCTTACCCAGTAAGCACACTTGGTTAAGCCGTCGGGCAAGGATAGAGGGGAGTACGTCATGGAGCGGACCGAGGTGATCGTCGCCGGGGCCGGGCCCACCGGGTTGTTCCTCGCCGGGGAGCTCGCGCTGCGCGGGGTGGGGGTGACCGTGCTGGACCGGTTGGCGGAGCCGGACCAGAACATCAAGGCCGGGTCGGTCAACGTCGCCAGCGCCGAACTGCTCGACCGGCGCGGCCTGCTTCCCGCGGCGGAGGCGGCGCAGCGGCGGTTCCTCGAGTCGGTCGGCCGATTCGGCCCGACGGTCGAGGCCGCCAAGCGGGGCGGCCGCCGGTTCCTGGCCGCCGGGCACTTCGCCGGGTTCCTGTTCGACAACGACCTGATCGATCAGAGCGACCCCGTGCTCGCCGCGCACCGGGCGGTGTCGAACGGGCTCGGCGTGCCGCAGCAGGACGTCGAGCTGATGCTCGCCGAACACTGCGCCCGGCTCGGCGTCGAGGTCCGGCGCGGCGTCGAGGTTCAGGGCGTGCGGGACACCGGCGAATCCGTGACTGTCGAAACGAGCGCGGGCGAGTTCGCCGCAGGCTGGCTCGTCGCGGCCGACGGCGGGCGGAGCGTCGTCCGCAAGCAGCTCGGCATCGAGTTCGCCGGCACGGACCCGGACATGACCGGCTACCAGGCCATCGCCGATTTCGAGGACGCGAGCGGCCTGCGCCCCGGCTGGACCTGGACGCCGCGCGGCGTCTACGCGTACGGCCCGGTCCCCGGCCGCATCTTCCTCAGCCGCTTCCGCGAGCCGCCGCGGGACCGCGACGCTCCGGTGTCGGTCGAAGAGCTGCAGGAAGCGGTCCGCGACGTCACCGGGGTCCCGGTCACCATCACCGGAATCCAGGGCCGGGCAACGCGGTTCACCGACAACGCGCGCCAGGCGCGGCACTACCGCCAAGGCCGCGTGTTCCTGGCCGGCGACGCGGCGCACGTCCACTCCCCGCTCGGCGGGCAGGGTCTCAACCTCGGCCTCGGCGACGCGGCGAACCTCGGCTGGAAACTCGCCGCGACCGTCCAGGGCTGGGCTCCGGCGGGACTGCTCGACACCTACGAAACCGAACGCCATCCGATCGGCGCGGGGGTGCTCGACTGGACCCGCGCCCAGGTCGCGCTCCTGCGCGGCGACGAACGCACCGAGCAGCTGCGCAAGATCGTCGGCGGGGAACTGCTCCGGGTGCCCGCCGCGATGAACCGCATCGTCGCGCTGTCGTCCGGAATCCTGCAGCACTACGACGTCGCCGACGACACCGCCGAACCGGTCGGGTCGATCGCCGGGGACGTCGAGCTGACGTCCGGGACCCGCCTTGCCGACCACGCGCACGACGGCCGGTTCGTGCTCGTCGACCGCTCCCCCGACGGCCGGTTCGCCGTGTCCGGCCTGGACGATCGGCTCGCCTGCGTCGCCGATCCCGCCGACGGACCGAGCCTCCTCGTCCGGCCGGACGGAGTGATCGTCTGGGCGAGTTCCGGAAGCGACGACCAGAAGCTTCTCGACGCCGCACTCGCGCGATGGGCGGGTGCGAAATAAATCAGTTGCGCGAGTTCGAAGCGGACGGCACAGTGATCGGCGTCCGGCGGGAAGCTGCCGGCTGCCGGAAGAACGGGAGGTGCGTCGTGGAGATTGTCCGGGCGCTGTCCTGCCCTCTTCCGCCCGCCCGCCTCGGCTAGAGCACGCGCTCGCCCGGTGGGCACCCTGATCTAGGAGAAACCACCAGTGCGCGAGCACGATTTCGACGAATTTTCCGACGCCTCCGACTACTCCGACCGCCGGATGCGGCGCCGCCCCAGCTACGACGACGGGCCTGCCCCGGCACGCCGGGGACGGCTCACCGAAGCCGAGCGAGTCCGTCTCTCCCAGCTTCGCGAAGACGCCTACACCGAAACCGAACTGCCCGACGGCGCCGACCGATGGACCACCTGGGACGACGCCGACCAAGGCCCGCATCCCCGCCCGGAGTGGGTGGTCACGGAACTCGCCGCGATCGACACCGACCTCGGCGTGCTCAAGACCGGCAAGGAAGCGGATGTCCATCTGCTGCGCCGCAATCTTCCCGGCGAAGACGGCGTTCTGCTGGCGGCCAAGCGATACCGCTCAGACGAGCACAAGCTGTTCCACCGCGACGCGGGTTATCTCGAGGGCAGGCGGATGCGCCGGTCCCGCGAGATGCGCGCGATGGCCGGGCGCACCTCGTTCGGCCGCAACCTGATCGCCGAACAGTGGGCGGTGGCGGAGTTCGCCGTCCTCAGTCGCTTGTGGACGATCGGCGCGCCGGTGCCGTATCCGGTGCAGCGGCACGGCACCGAGATCCTGCTGGAATTCCTCGGCGAACCCGACGGCACCGCTGCGCCCCGGCTGGCACAGCTGCGTCCCGGGCCGGACGAGCTGGCCGACCTGTGGGAGCAGGCCGTGTCCGCGCTGGAACTCCTGGCGGGACAAGGGCTCGCGCACGGCGACCTGTCCGCGTACAACGTCCTGGTGCACGAAGGTCACCTGATGGTGATCGACCTCCCCCAGGCGGTCGACGTGATCGCGAACCCGCGCGGCCGGGAATTCCTGGCCCGAGACGTCGCGAACCTCGCCGGCTGGTTCCACAGCCGCGGACTGTCCGAACAGGTCACCGGCACCGATGACCTGGTGCGGGAACTGGAAAACGCGGCCGGTCTCGGCTGAACGGGCGGGCGGGGACGCGGGTGTGCGGCAGCGCACACCTGCGACCCCGCCCACAACCGCGCACCTGGGTGCGGGGCAACCGCGATCTCTCAGGTAGAGTGTGTCAAGACCGCAACGGCGGCGTGGATGAGTTGGTGTCCGTCGCCTCCACAGTCCGCAGAAGGACTCGCGGCCATCCGAAGCAATTTCCGTCGGTGTGCCATGCCATGGCTAGGCGCACCGGGTCCGTCCCTGTGAACGCCCATCGCCACACCATCTTGCCCTGCCTGCGTGCGGGCAGCCCGGGCCTCCTTGCGACGTGCCACGTCCGAGAGGCATTTGTGACGATCACGTACGACTCCGGCCAGTCCGCCCGCTCCCGAGCGGGCCGCCCCGAGCGCAAGCCGCGGCACCGGCCGGCCGGTGGAGACGTTCTCCACGACGACACGGTGGAAACCCCCGCCGTGAAGACCTTCGCCCAGCTGGGCCTGCCCGAACCGCTGATGCGGGCGCTCGCCGAGGCGGGCATCGACGCTCCGTTCCCGATCCAGTCCGCGACTATCCCGGACGCGCTGGCAGGCCGCGACGTGCTGGGCCGCGCCCAGACCGGCTCCGGCAAGACGCTGGCCTTCGGCCTGGCCATCCTGGCCCGGCTCGACGGCGGCAAGGCCCGCCCGAAGCGCCCCCGTGCGCTCGTGCTGGTGCCGACCCGCGAGCTGGCCATGCAGGTGGCCGACTCGCTGACCCCGCTCGCCAAGTCCCTCGGCCTGTGGTGCCGCACCGCGGTCGGCGGCATGTCCTTCGGCCGCCAGGCGGAATCGCTCGCCCGCGGCGTCGACCTGCTGATCGCCACCCCTGGACGGCTGTCGGACCACGTCCGCCAGGGCACCGCCTCGCTCGGCGACTGCAACTTCATCGCGCTCGACGAGGCCGACCAGATGGCCGACATGGGCTTCATGCCGCAGGTCCGCGAGATCATGGACCTGACCCCTCCCGGCGGGCAGCGGCTGCTGTTCTCCGCGACGCTCGACGGCGACGTCGACAAGCTGGTCCGGCAGTACCTGGCCGACCCGGTCACGCACTCGGTCGCGCCGTCGACCGCGAGCGTCACCACCATGGACCACCACCTGTTCCAGGTGTCGCACTCGGACAAGCAGGACATCATCACCCGGATCGGCGCCCGCGAGGGCCGCACGATCATGTTCGTGCGCACCAAGCACCACGTGGACCGGCTCACCGAGCGGCTGCGCGAAAGCGGCGTGCACGCGGTCGCCCTGCACGGCGGCAAGACCCAGGGCCAGCGCAACCGCGTCCTCTCCGACTTCAAGGAAGGCCACGCGGCGGTCCTGGTGGCCACCGACGTCGCCGCGCGCGGCATCCACGTCGACGACATCTCCCTGGTGCTGCACGTCGACCCGGCCGCGGACCACAAGGACTACCTGCACCGTGCGGGCCGCACCGCCCGGGCGGGCGCGTCCGGCATCGTCGTCACCCTGGTGACGCACGACCAGCGGCGCACCGTCCGCCGGATGACCGACCGGGCCGGCGTCCGCGCCGAGACCACGATGATCCGCGTCGAGGACGAGGACCTGTCGCGCATCACCGGCGCCCGCGAGCCGAGCGGCGAGCCGGTGGTGGAGCGTCGCCGGGAGTCCCCGCGCCGCTCCGGCGGCCGAGGCTTCGGCGGCGACCGCGGCGGCTTCCGCGGCGGCCCGCGCGAGGGCGGCGGCTACCGCGGCTCCCGCGAAGGCGGTCGCGGCGGCTACGGCGCCCGCGAAGACCGCGGCGGTTACGGCTCGCGTGACAACGGCGGTTCCCGCGAAGGCGGCTACAACCGCGGTTCGTACGAGGGCCGCGGTCCGCGCGATGGCGGCTACGCACGCGAGGGCGGTCGCGAAGGCGGCTACTCCCGCGAAGGCGGTCGCGAGGGCGGCTACGCACGCGAAGGCGGTTACGCCTCCCGTGAAAACCACGGCGGCGGCGGTTACAGCCGCAGCCGCAAGCAGTCGCGCTCCGGCGGCGGCTTCGGTCGCCCGAGCCGTGGCCCGCGTCGCGGACACGACGCCTGATTGACGCTTGAACACTGAGAACGGCCCCGCTTCGGCGGGGCCGTTCTTGGTTTCCGGGCGAGTTCCGCCTGCTGAGCCGAGTCGCACCGCAACGGCCGAAGGCGGGCGCACCGCCAGCCAGCGCCAGTCATCGCTGCCCGCAAGCCTTGCCCGGCACAGCAGTCGCTGCATCGCAGGGTCGCGCGGCCGCCGCGCCAGTCACCGCGCCCCACCGCTCACGCCCAGCGCAGCAGTCGCTACCGAGCAAGGTTTTCACCCGCCGGACCACGCTCCGCCAGCCAGGCCAGTAACCGCGGCCCGCGAGCCACGCCAGACGCAGCAGCCGTCGCCGAACAAGGTCCCCGTCCGCCGAACCACCCTCCATCAGCCCGCAGCAGGCGCCGCCGAGCAAGGTCCCCGTCCGCCAGACCACCTCCGCCAGCCCGCAGCAGGCGCCGCCAAACAAGGTCCCCGTCCGCCAGACGACTCTCCACCAGCCATCGCACCCCGGCACCGCGGCCATCACCACCGCCAAGCAAGGCTCCGGCACCGCAACCGCCGCCAAGCAAGGCCTCGCCTACCGGGCCACCTCCGCCAGACACCGCACCCGCGCGCCACCCCCGGCGCGTCACCCGCCGCTTAGCAAGGTCGCGTCCGCCGAGCCACGCTCCGCCAGGCACCGCGCTCCCCGGCGCAGCAGCCACAGCCAAGCAAGGCCCTGCCCGCCGAACCGCCCCTCCGCCAACCCGCAGCAGCCGCCGAGCAAAGCCCCGCCCGCCGAACCACCCGCCGCCGACCCGCAGCAGTCACCGCCAAGCAAGCCCCGGCCCGCCGGACCACCCGCCGAACCCACCCTCCGCCGACCCGCAGCAGTCACCGCCGAGCAAGACCACGCCCCGCCAACCCACACACCGCCAGCCCGCCACTCCCGAAGCCGCCGCATCGGCCCGATTCCCGTTGCCCCGCCCCGCTTCCCGGCCGTCCCGCGGCAGAGGCAAGGGCAGGGGCGGGAAACGCGTCACCCGGCCGGATGCGACACTGCCTGAGTGACTGACACTCCGCCGCTGCCGCCTGAGAACGTCTTCGACTGGCTTGAAACCGAAGGCCAGCGGCGCGCGGAAGCCGGTCTCTCCCGGCGGATGAACCCTCGGCCCGCGCAGCACACCGCGCTCGACCTAGCGGGCGACGACTACCTCGGCCTCGCTCGGGACAAGCGCGTCGCCGGAGCTGCCGCCGCGGCCGCGTTGCGCTGGGGTGCCGGGGCGACTGGATCGCGCCTGGTCACCGGGTCCACCGAACTCCACGCGGAACTCGAACACGAACTCGCCCGGTTCTGCGGAGCCCAGGCGGCGCTGGTGTTCTCCTCCGGATTCACCGCGAACCTCGGCGCGGTGACGGCCCTGTCCGGGTCCGAATCGGCGATCGTCACCGACAAGTACGTCCACGCCTCGCTGGTCGAAGGGTGCCGCCTGTCCCGCGCGGACATCGCGGCGGTCGAGCATTCGTCCCCGTCGGCGATCAAGCACGCGTTGGCCACGCGACGCAAACCGCGCGCGGTCGTGGTCGCCGACTCGGTGTTCTCGGCCGACGGCGAACTCGCGCCGCTGGGCGAGCTCGCCGAAATCTGCCGTGCGCACAGTGCCGCGCTGGTGGTCAACGACGCGCACGGCTTCGGCGTCCTCGGCGAAGGCGGACGGGGCGCGGTGCACGCCGCGGGGCTGTCCTCCGCGCCGGACGTCGTCACCACCCTTACGCTCTCCAACGCCCTCGGCTCGCAAGGCGGTGCCGTCGTCGGGCCACGCCGCGTGATCCGGCATCTCGTGGACACCGCGCGCAGCTTCATCTTCGACACCGCCCTCGCTCCGGCGAGCGCCGCCGCCGCGCTGACTGCGTTGCAGGTGCTCAAGTCCGAACCGGATCTGCCGGCGAAGGTCGTCGAGAACGCCGGAAACCTCGCGATGGGGCTGAAGAACGCCGGGCTGCCGGTCGAGCTCCCGGAAACCGCGGTGGTCGCGCTGCAGACGTCGTCGCCGCAAGCAGCCACCGCGTGGGCGGAAGCCTGTGCGGAGCAAGGAATCCAGGTCGGCTGCTTCCGCCCGCCCGCGGTACCGGACGGCGTTTCCCGGCTGCGCCTCACCGCCCGCGCGGACCTGTCCGAAGCGGACATCGACCGCGCGGTGAAGGTGATCGCGGCGACCGCGCCTCGCGGCTAACCCCGGCGGTACGGGTCCTCGGCCACGGACCGGTATAGGGCTGCCGCGCATTCAGGCACCCGCAACAGCACGCAACCGCCGCCCGCACCGGGTGACGCGACCCCGCGCAGGTCCGCCAAAGCCTCCGTGAAGGCAATCGCCGCGACGGCTAACCCCGGCGACGCATGGTGATGTGCGGAATCCCGTCCTCAAGGTATTCCTCGCCCTCAGCCACAAACCCGAACCGCGCGTAAAGCTGCTGCGCATAAGTCTGCGCGTCCAGCACGAACTCCCCCGCCGCACCCTCCAACGCGGCCGCCATCAACTGCGCCGCCAACCCCTGGCCGCGCGCCGACTTCGCCGTCACCACGCGGCCGATCCGTGCGCCGCCGCCAGGTTCGGCCAGTACCCGCAGGTACGCCAGAACCTCCGAGCCAGAAGTCAGCCACAGGTGCTGCGTCTCCGGAAGCAGGTCGCGCCCGTCGATGTCGGCGTACACGCAGTCTTGTTCCACCACGAACACGTCCGACCGCAGCCGGAGAATCTCGTACAGATCGGCGGCAGCGAGGTCGGGTCCAGCAGCACGGTGCAGAGTCGTCACACCACCCTGCTTAACACAGCTCAGCCGAAGAGCCGCGCCTGGGATTGCGCCGCGATGTCGTCCGAGAACTGCGAAACCCGCGTGTACACCCCGGGCTTGCCCGGCTTTCCGCAGCCGTCGCCGAAGGACACGATGCCGACCAGCGTGTCGCCTTCGACGAGCGGGCCGCCGGAATCTCCCTGGCAGGCGTCCTGGCCGCCCTGCGGGTAGCCGGCGCACACCATGCTCGCCGGGTCGTAGGTGTCGTAAGCCGATTTGCAGGTGGAGTCGCTCACGACCGGCACCTCGGCGCTGCGCAGCACGTCCGAGCGCTCGCCGCCCTCGGAAAGGCGGCCCCAGCCGAGCACGGTCGCCTTCGTGCCTTCCGCGTACAGCGACTGGTCGTTCTTGCCCGCGAGTTTCGCCGCGCGGTACGGCAGCCGTCCGCGGACGGTGAGGACCGCGATGTCGTCGCCCTTGGTCGGGTCGCTGTAGTCCGGGTTCACCCAGACCCGCGAGACGCCGAGTTCCACGCCGTCGTCACCGCGTTTGTCCTGGCGGCCGGCGACCACGCGGACCGACGATTTCGACATGGCTTTCGCGCAGTGCGCGGCGGTCGCCACCGCGGACGGGCTCACGATCACCGCGCCGCAGAACTGCGAACCGCTCTGGTCGGTGAGGTACACCGCGTACGGGTGGTCGGCCAGCGAGGCTTCGCTGCCGCCGACGATCCGCGGCTGCGCGTGCGAGCCGGGGTCGGAAGGCGTCGACGCCCAGGCCGAGCCGACCGGGACCGCGATCGCGGCGGCGAGCAGCGACCCCGCCGCGAGCAAGACCGGACGACGGAACTTCGCGGGCATGGGCTTTCCCTTCATCGGCACTACGACAGCACAGCCTGGACGCGCACGGGAATCACCTGATTCCGGCGCGTGCACACACGGCCGCGATTACCCTAAACGGGCCAAGCCCAAAACGGTGTCACTGGAACGGGTGGACTCTCTATACACCGGGCGCATTCGCTTAGGTGGAGTCATGCGACGGAAAACAGCCGCGACGGCCAGCGCGCTGACACTCTTCTTGCTGGCCGGATGTGCCACGAGCACGCCCGCGGCACCCCCGCCGAGCCCGTTGACCGCGCCGTCGGCGACGCCCAGCCCGACACTTCCGGCAACTCGGACAGCAACGAGCGCTCCCGCCGTCACCTGGCAGGTGGGTGCTCATCCGCTTCCGCTGCGCCCGGACGGCTTCGGCGAGATCCAGCCGACTCCACCCGAACTGGTGAACCGCTCGCTGCCGACCCGGGATTTCCTCCCGCCGCCGTCGAGCACCACGTACACCGCGAAGATCGACGACGTCCCCGACACCGTGCTCAAGCGAAGCACCTGGCAGGCCGCCTGTCCGGTGTCGTCGGCCGACCTCCGCTACGTCACGCTTTCCTTCTGGGGCTTCGACCATCGCGCGCACACCGGCGAGCTGCTGGTGAACAAGGACGGCGCCTCGGCGGTGGTGAAAGCGTTCAGCGAGCTGTACGCGCAGCAGTTCCCCATCGAGGAAATGCGCATCACCTCCCCCGCCGAACTCACCGCGCCGCCGACCGGCGACGGCAACGACACCAGTGCGTTCGTCTGCCGTCCGATGCGCGGGCAGAAGAACTGGTCCGCGCACGCGTACGGGCTCGCCGTGGACGTCAACCCGTTCTGCAATCCCTACACCAAGGACGACCTCGTCGTGCCGGAGCTGGCGTCCGCCTACGTCGACCGCGCGAACGTGCGGCCGGGGATGGTCACCGCCGGCGGGCCGGTCGTGCGCGCGTTCGCCGGAGCGGGCTGGCAGTGGGGCGGGGCGTGGACCTCTCCGGTCGACCGGATGCATTTCACAGCCAACGGCGAGTGATCCGGGAACACCGGGGCGGGGTGCCGGGGTTGACTAGGCTGGCAGCAGACCGCTTTCGGGAAGGACCGCCGTGCCGCACTACGACCTGGTGATCATCGGGACCGGATCGGGAAACTCGATCCTCGGGCCGGAGTTCGCCGACCTCCGGACGGCCATCGTGGAGAAAGGCGTGTTCGGCGGGACCTGCCTGAACGTCGGCTGCATCCCGACGAAGATGTTCGTCTACGCCGCCGACGTCGCCGCGACGCCCGCGGGCAGCTCGCGCTTCGGCGTGGACGAGGAGCTCACCGCGGTGCGCTGGCCGGACATCCGGGACCGGATCTTCGGCCGGATCGACCCGATCGCCGAGGGCGGCGCGGAGTACCGCGAGAACCACGAGGACAACCGCAACGTCGACGTTTACCGCGGCGAGGGCCGGTTCACCGGCATGAAGGAGCTGCGGGTCAGCTTCGCCGACGGCCGTCCGGACGAGGTCGTCACCGCCGACCGGTTCGTGCTCGCCGCGGGCGGCCGTCCGGTGATCCCGGACGTGCCGGGGCTGGCCGAAACCGGCTACTACACCTCCGACACGATCATGCGCCTCGACGCCCTGCCGGAGCGGATCGTCGTCCTCGGCGGCGGCTACATCGCGGCGGAATTCGCGCACGTCTTCGCGTCGTTCGGCGTCGCGGTCACGATGGTGAACCGCTCGGGCGCGCTGCTGCGGCAGGAGGACGCGGACGTCAGCGCCCGGTTCACCGAACTGGCTTCGCAGCGGTTCGACGTCCGGCTGGACCGCAAGACGGTTCGCGCGCGCCGCACGGACAACGGGGTCGCGCTGGATCTCGAAGGCCCGCAGGGCGCCGAGGCCGTCGAGGCCGACCTGATCCTGGTCGCCACCGGCCGCAAGCCGAACTCGGATCTGCTCGACGTGGCCGCCACCGGCGTCGCCACCACCGAGCGCGGGCACGTCGTGGTGGACGACTACCAGCAGACGTCCGTCGAGGGCATCTACGCGCTCGGCGACATCTCGTCGCCCCTGGAGCTGAAGCACGTCGCGAACCACGAAGCCCGTGTGGTGCAACACAATCTGGCGCACCCGGACGACCGGATCAAGGCCGACCACCGCTTCGTGCCGCACGCGGTGTTCACCTCGCCGCAGGTGGCGTCGGTCGGGCTGACCGAGGCGCAGGCGACCGAGCGCGGACTGTCCTTTGTGGTCTCGAAGCAGGACTACGCGGGCATCGCCTACGGCTGGGCGATGGAGGACACCACCGGTTTCGCGAAGCTGCTGGCCGATCCGGCGACCGGAAAGCTGCTGGGCGCGCACATCATCGGCCCGCAGGCCTCGACGGTGATCCAGCCGCTGATCCAGGCGATGAGCTTCGGACTCGACGCGCGGTCGATGGCGCGCGGGCAGTACTGGATCCACCCGGCGATGCCGGAACTGGTGGAGAACGCGCTGCTGAACCTGCCGCTCGACTGACCCCGGGGATACCCAGAGTTGATCTCGCGGGAGGACGATTCCCGAATCGGGTAACAAGGATGTCGCGTTGTTACTGTTCTCGCGGAGGTGCGGGGACTGACATGACCGACATGATCGCCGGGGGAATCGTTGTGGCCGCGAAGGATTTGGCCGCTCGCTGGAGCGAGGTCACGGATCTCGAGCTGATGTTCGCCGTCCGGCGGGCGGAACTCGGGACGACGGCCGCGACGCAGGCATTGCTGGAAGAGCTTCGGGCGATGCCGTCCGAACGGGCCGCGGAATGCCTCGCGGTCGCGGTGGCCGCGCTCGACGACGTCCGGCGCACCGGCCAGCTTCCCGGGCCGGTGCTGGAAGACGCGGCGCTGGCGAGTTAAGGGACTTCCGCACGCAGGGAGTGTCCACAGTGGACAACTCCCACCAGGGCCAGTGACCAAACGGAAACGGGCGGCCGGTAACCCACCGGCCGCCCGTTTCCCGTCAGGTCAGACGAAGCGGCGTCGCCCGGCGAGGCCGCCGAAGATCATCTGCGTCACCATCACCGCGAGCAGCACGATCAACGACACCGTCCAGCTCCCGGTCGCGTCGTGCAGCAGGCCGAACACGAACGGCCCCACCGCGGCGAGCAGGTACCCGAAGCCCTGCGCCATCCCCGACAACCGCGCCGTCTCGGCGCCGCTGCGGGCCCGCAGGGCGATCACCGTCAGCGCCAGCGAGAACACGCTCATCCCGATGCCGAGCAGGACGCTCCACAGCAGCGGCGAGAACCCGGGCGCGATGACCAGGCCCAGCATCCCGGCGGCGCCGAAGACGCCCATTCCAACGATCCACGGGCTCTGGCTCTTCTGCCGCGCCGCGATCGGCGGGATCACCAGGCTGATCGGCACCGCGATCACCGAGATCAGGCCGAGCAGCAGGCCGGCGTCGGCTTTGCTGACGCCCGAGTCGATGAAGACCTGCGGCAGCCAGCCCATCACGACGTAGGCGATGAACGACTGCAGGCCGAAGAAGATCGTGACGATCCACGCCAGCGGGCTGCGCATCAGCGACCGGGCGCGAGCGGCACCGGCGGCCGGGCGCGGCGGGCGGCCCGCGCCGCGGGAAGCGATCAGCCACGCCACCAAAGCGATCGCCGACAGCACACCCCACGCGCCGAGCGCGGCACGCCAGCCGCCGAAGGCCGATTCCAGCGGCGGGCTCAGTGCGGAACCCGCCGCGCCGCCGCCCTGCAGCGCCGCGGTGTAGACGCCGGTCATGAGCCCGACGCGAGCCGGGAACGAATCCTTGATGACCACCGGGATCAGCACGTTGACCAGCGCGATTCCCGCGGTGGCGACGAGCGTGCCGCCGAGCACGACGTACGGTCCGTCGAGCACCCGCACCACCAGGCCCGCGGTCAGCACCGCCAGCGCGAGGCCGATCGCCGAACCGATGCCCAGGCGGCGCGACAGCACGGGCGCGGCCAGGCCGGCGCCCGCGAAGCAGAGGCCGGGCAGGGTCGTGAGGATGCTCGCCCACACCGCGGAAGCGCCGAGGCTTCCGCGCATTTCCGCGAGCAGCGGGCCGACGCTCGTGATCGCCGGCCGCAGGTTCATCGCCGTCAGCACCACCGCGACCGCCAGCAGCACGCCGCCGGCCACCACGCCCGGCCGGCTCGAGCTCGAACCAGCGGGCACCTCTTCCTCGAGACTGCCTTCCAGTTCGAGCTCGAGCCGGTCGGAATAGGTGGCGGTGGACACGGCTCGAGAGTCTCGGGAATCGGCGGACATGTGCGCTACTATTCCATACGTAGGATGATTGGATGAAGGGATCAGGCTGTGCCGTTGGCCACCACCCGCCGTGCCGGACTCGTCGACCAGGTCATCGACCAGCTGCGCGAGGCGGTCACCGCCGGAGAATGGCCGATCGGGCACCGGATCCCGACCGAGCCGGAGCTGTCCGCGCAGCTCGGCGTCGGGCGCAACACGGTCCGCGAGGCCGTGCGCGCGCTGGCGCACACCGGGATTCTTGAGGTCCGGCAGGGCGACGGCACGTACGTGCGCGCGACGAGCGAGGTGTCCGGCGCGATCCGCCGGCTGTGCGGGACCGAACTGCGCGAAGTGCTGCACGTGCGCCGGCTGCTGGAGGTCGAGGGCGCCCGGCTGGCCGCGACCGCGCGCACCGAGGAAGACGTGGCCGAGCTGCGCGTCCTGCTCAACCGGCGCGACACCGACTGGGAGGAAGGCCGCCTCGACGATTTCGCCCGCAGCGACGCGGAATTCCACCAGGTCGTGGTCCGGTGCGGGCACAACGGGCTGCTCCTGGAGCTGTACCGCGGCCTGATGGAGGCGATCACCGCGAGCGTGGCGTCCACTTCGGACAATCCGGAGCACGCGGAGATGATCCGGCACCGGGAGCTGGTGGACGCGATCGAAGCGCGCGACGCCGACCGGTCGGCCGCCGAGGCTGCGGGATTCCTGGACGAGCTGATCGCCCGGGCCGAGGGCTTGTGATCAGTCGTTCGTCGGGTTGATCGCGGCGAGGACTGCGGTCAAGAGGTTCGCGCCGCGACGCGTCCGCTCGTCAGCGTCCTGTCGCAGCGCCTCGCATTCCCGCACGGGTGCGTCCACCCCGTCCACCGCGAACACGTCGTCCACCGCGGTATAGATCCAATCGCTCTGGTTCGGGTCGGCGTCGGCGAGAGCAGCGGCGACCACGGCAAGCCCGGCCGAGTCATGACGGCGGAGCAACGCCTCCGCCGTCTCGCGAGTGACAAACGTGTTGTCCGCGTCGAGTACGAGTCCCAGCAGCGGCCTCTTGGCCTCCGGCATCTCGGCGAAGCTGGCAAGGGCGCGACCGGCGTCCGCCCGGTCGAGATAGCCGGGGCTTTCCGAAAGCCTGATCAGGGCCGCCACCGCGGCGCGTCTCGCTTCGTTGTTCACGAAGGCATTCTCACGGAAGCGTCAGGATCTCCGCGCCGTCAGCGGTCACGACCAGGGTGTGCTCGAACTGGGCGGTCCACTTCTTGTCCTTCGTGGTGACCGTCCAGTCGTCGCTCCACACGTCGTAATCGATGGTGCCTAGCGTGATCATCGGCTCGATCGTGAAGGTCATGCCCTCTTCGATCAGCGTCTGCACCGAGGGCTCCTCGTAGTGCAGCACGGTCGGCGCGGTGTGGAACGCCGGGCCGACGCCGTGGCCGGTGAAGTCGCGGACCACGCCGTAGCCGAAGCGCTTCGCGTACACCTCGATCACGCGGCCGATCACGTTGAGCTGACGGCCGGGGCGGACCGCCTTGATCGCGCGCGCGGTCGCCTCGCGGGTGCGCTCGACCAGGAGCCGCACCTCCTCGGAGACGTCGCCGGCGAGGAACGTCGCGTTGGTGTCGCCGTGCACGCCGCCGATGAACGCCGTCACGTCGATGTTGCAGATGTCGCCGTCCTCGATCACGGTCGAGTCCGGGATGCCGTGGCAGATCACCTCGTTCAGCGAGGTGCAGCACGACTTCGGGAAGCCGCGGTAGCCGAGCGTCGACGGGTACGCGCGGTGGTCGAGCAGGAATTCGTGCACGACCTTGTCGACGTCGTCGGTGGTCGCGCCCGGCTTGACCGCCTTGCCGCCCTCTTCGAGCGCCTGTGCGGCGATCTTCGACGCGACCCGCATCGCCTCGATGACCTCGGGCGTGCGCACTCCGTTGCCGGTGTCCCGTTTCGGCGCCGGCCGGTCCACGTACTCGGGGCGGGCGATGTCGGCGGGGACGGCACGGCGCGGCGTCTGGACGCCGGGCTTCAACGGGGCGCGAACGGACATGTCCCCAGCCTACGACCTCCCCCGGCCGCGGCGCAGCCAGCTCAGAACAGCACGGTCGCGTACTGCCCGACCTGCTGGAACCCGATCCGCCGGTACGCCGCCAGCGCGGGCGCGTTGAACCCGTTCACGTACAGGCTCGCGGTCCGGCCGAGGCCGTGGACCAGGCGATTCACCACCGCCGCGGTGCCCGCCGTGCCCAAGCCGCTGCCGCGCCGGTCGGGATGCACCCAGACGCCCTGGATCTGGCCGACGCGCGCGGACATCGCGCCGATCTCGGCCTTGAACACGACCTCGCCGTCCTCGAACCGGGCGAACGCGCGGCCGGTGGAGATCAGCTCGCTCACCCTGGCGCGGTAGCTGGCTCCGCCGTCGCCCGCGCGCGGGTCGACGCCGACCTCCTCGATGAACATCGCCACCGCCGCGGGCAGGTAGCGGTCCAGTTCGTGCGGGCGGACGGTGCGGACCTGGGAGTCCGGGGCCACCAGCGGGTCGCCTTCGAGCGCCATCAGCGGCTGGTCGCCGCGCACCTCGCGGGCCGGTCCCCATTCCGCCGACAGCTCGTCCCAGAGCCCGAGCACCTGCGGCGCGGGCCCGACGAGCGAGGAGCAGGTGCGTTGCCTGCGCAGTGCCCGGTCGGCGAACGACCGCAGCGCCGAAGCGTTGCCGCGCAACGGGATCAGGTTCGGTCCGGCGAAACACAACCCGGTGAGCCGTCCGGCGCGCACCGGACGGGCGTCGGCCGCCCACAGCTCGCCACCAAGACGCCACGGGTCGAGACCGGCCGCCTCGACCCGGGCGCTGACCATGCAGCTGCCCACCGGGTCGGCGGCGAGTGCAGCGCGCACCGCCGGATAGTCCCGATCATCGAGCAGCCGTGCACCTGCAAGCCGCAACACGGGGTCCAGAGTGCCAGATGAACCGGGTGAACGGAACGCGAGGCAGCCGACACGCTGAGATGAACGGCCCTCGCACCCGAACGGCGGCGCCCCGGCGGGCTTCGGCGCCGACAGTGCTCGAACCCAGGACAGTGCGCTCCGGAGGTACCCCGCCCGGGCACCTCCGGAGCGCTTCTCCTCGGGAGTCCGTGAAGGGCCCCCTGAGAGAATCAGATTCCGTGAAGGAGCCCTTCACGGACGGCTGCCGCCGCGTACGGGCTCAGTGATGCCGCGGAACCAGGTGCAGCAGCCGCGAAGCGTGCGGCGCGAGTGTCGCGGTGAAACTGTCCCGGCTCACCCCCAGGTTCCGATGCGCCCACAGATCCCGCACCGCCGCCGGGCCGCGCAGCCCCAGGTCCTGCCACGACGCCGTCACCGGCGCTTCCGTCGAGCCCAGGTTGAACAGCGCGACCGTCACTCCGCCGTGGCCGTCGGAGCTGAACCACACCTGCTGCTGCGTTGCCTGCGAAACCGGACGTGCCGGTCGGCCTGCCTGGTCGACGGCCAGGACCTCGCGGTTGGTGAGCAGCTTCAGGTCGTCCGGGTCGAGTTTGGTCAGGTCGGTGCCGAGCAGCAGCGGCGAGGATTCGATCGCCCACAGCGTCATGACGCTTTGCCGCTCGTCCGGGGTGATGCCGTTGGCTTCGCCGTTGCCTACCTCGATGGAATCCAGGTCGTTCCAGTGGCCGGGACCCGCGAAGCCAGTCCACTTGGGAGCGTCGGCGAAGCGCAGCTTGACCCGCACGTCCCAGTTCGTGAGGCCGACGCAGTGCGAGTAGCACTCGATGTCGCCCTCGATCCGCCAGCCGTTGCTGTAGCGCTGCCAGGTCGCGGCCTCGTCAATGCTGAGCGAATTGGACAGTTCCAAGTGGATCGGACGGCCGGTGGCCTGGATCGCCGAATGCCACTGCCGGATGTCTTCGCGGTTGTCCGCGGGGATCTTTCCGCCGCCGGGGCCGACGAAATCCATTTTGACGTAGTCGACGCCCCACGACGCCAGCTGCCGCGCCTGCGAGCGGACGTACGCGGCCGCGCCGGGCTTGCCGAAGTCGAGTTTCGCGGATTTGTCGTCCGCGGTGTTGCCCGCGCCGGGCATGACGATGTCGTGCACCCGGTACGGCGTGCCCTCGATCGGCGAATCGGCCGCGACCGCTTGCGCCGGGACGCCGGGCACCAGGTAGATGCCGAATTTCAGGCCGCGCTGGTGCAGGTACCGGGCCAGCGACGCGATGCCGTTCGGGAATTTCTTCGGGTCCGGCGCGACGCGGCCGAACTCGTCGACGTGGTCGTTCCAGCCCGCGTCGATGTTGATGTACCGATAGCCGTGGGCGGCGAGCCGGTCGTGCATGACGTCGGCCTGTGCCTTGATCGTCTCCTCGGTGAACTTCCGGCGCAGCGCGCTCCAGCTGCTCCAGCCCATCGGCGGCGTTCTCGCCACCGGCGTCCAGGATTCGACTGACTGACTGTCCGCCGCGGCTGTTCCCGCCAGCGCTCCGGCCAGCACCGCCACCGCCGCGGCCAGCACACCGATCCGACTTCGCTTCATCGCGACCACCTCTCCCGGGGATCGCTTCGTTGTACGCGCGCCGAACCCGGGTCAGCAATGATTCATCGGATCACTGACCGCTAGCCGGGACGGAACCCGCCGACCGGGCCAACCCTGTTCACCACCGTGAATGCTGGGAATATCCGCGCGAGACCTCTCGACACGATCGCGAATAGATCCTATCTTTCTTGCGGCGCAGACTCGCGTCGTTCACTGGCGAACACGGAGGTCCCGGATGAAGCTCAGACCAGCGCGCGCCAGCGGGAGGCGTGCACTCGGGCTCGCCGCCGCGGTGCTGACCGCGACCGCGCTGCTGCCCGCCGGTGCGGCTGCGGCGTGGCCGGGCAACCAGGACGTGTACGTCTCGCCGTGGGGCAACGATTCCGGATCCGGCGCTGCCTGGTCGCCGGTGCGCACGCTCCCCCGCGCCCAGCAGCTGGTCCGGCAACGAGCCGCGCACCTGAACTCCGACCTGACCGTGCACGTCGCCTCGGGCACCTACCGGCTCGACAAGCCGCTCGAACTCGACGATGCCGATTCCGGCACGAACGGCCACCGGGTCGTCTGGCAGGGCTCGCCGGGCACCGTGGTCAGCGGCGGTAAGCAGGTCAACGGATGGCGTCCGGTCGCCGGACGGCCGGGGCTCTACTCCGCTCCCGCGCCAGCCGGGCTGGACAACACTCGCCAGCTGTACGTCGACGGTGTCCGCGCGCAGCGGGCGTCCGGGCGGCTTCCGGTGAGTGTGAAGGCGACCGACACCGGGTACACCGCGTCCGCGGACACCATGGCGCACTGGCGAAACCCGAGCGACCTCGAACTGGTGTACACCAGCGGCGAGCAGCTGTGGAACGTCGAACGCAACGGCCTCGGCCAGTGGACCGAGCCGCGCTGCCCGGTCGCCTCGGCGTCAGGCACGACGATCACCATGGCGCAGCCGTGCTGGGACAACTCGACCCGGCGCGTGATGTTCGCCGACATCCCCGGCCGTTCGGTCAACATGGTCGGCCCCGGCGATCTCACCAACGGGCGGCAACCGTCCTATGTGGAGAATGCCTTCGAGCTGCTGGACACTCCCGGCGAGTGGTACCTCGACCGCTCCGCGCACACCGTGTACTACCTGCCGCGCAAGGGCGAGAACCTGCACTGGGCCGACGTCGAAATGCCCGCGCTGGAGAAGCTCGTCGACGGTCGCGGCACCGCTGAGAAGCCGATCCACGACATCTCGTTCCGCGGCATCCAGTTCTCCTACGCGACCTGGCTCGAACCGTCGTCGCCGGAAGGGTTCTCCGAAATCCAGGCCGGCTACCGGATCACCGGCGAACGCGGCTGGGCCACGCAGGGCCTGTGCCAGTTCACGCCCGGCGGCGCCTGCCCGTACGCGGACTGGACGAAGGAACCCGGCAACGTCTCGATGTCGCACGGGCAGCGGATCGAGTTCCGGGACACCGTGTTCGCGCACCTCGGCGCGGCCGGGCTCGACCTCGGCGAGGGCGCGCAGGACAGCAGCGTGTCCGACAGCGTGTTCACCGACATCTCCGGCAACGGCGTCGAAATCGGCGGCGTCAGCAAGCCCACCGCTGCCGGCGCGGACCTGACGACGCGAGTCAAGGTGACCAACAACCACCTGTACGGCATGCCGCGCGAATTCACCGGCGGGGTGCCAATCGTCAACGGGTACTCGCAGGACAATGTCGTTTCGCACAACCAGATCGACCACGTCGCGTACTCCGGCGTCTCGATGGGCTGGGGCGGCTGGCCGGACAAGATCAAGCAGGCCGCGACGGCGAACGTCTCGCGCAACAACGTGGTGTCGGACAACCTGATCCACGACTACATGCTTTCGCTGGACGACGGCGGCGGCATCTACACCCAGGGCATCACCGGACCCTCGCAGGCCGAGGGCGAGAAGGTGACCGGGAACGTCATTTACGACCAGTGGGGTCTTGGCAAGTCCGTCTACACCGACAACGGCTGCACCTACGAAACCGTTTCGGGCAACGTGCTTTACCACGCGGCGTACGCCAACGTCGCCTCCACGCACGTGGACTACCGCGACTCGCTCGGCAACAACGACCCGACGGTCATCTCCGGAAACTATTGGGAGCAGGGCGATCCGGACGGCAACAAGAAGGGTGTCATCACCTCGGACAACCACCTGCTGAACAACCCGGCCGCCGCGCCGAAGTCCATTGTGGACAACGCGGGGATCGAACCGGGCCACCGCTCGGTGCTGAACCGCCGGATCGACGGCGCGTCCGCTCCGCAGGCTCCGACGCGGATCGGCACCTTCTCGGTGTCCGGTCAGCTGTACGCGACCTGGAACCCGACTGTCGCGGAAAACGGTGCGCCGGTGCAGGATTACCTGCTGACCGCTTCGAACGGCAAGCAGAGCGTCACGGCTTCGGTGTCCGCCAAGGACTTCGGGCGCACCGGGTACACGGTGATCCCGAAGCTGACGGACGGCCAGACGTACACGGTCACGGTTGCCGCGCGGAACCGGTTCGGGGTTGGCCTGCCGTCGCTGCCGTCGGCACCGGTCACGGTCGGGCAGCCGGGCACCCAGCTCGCCGCCGCCCCGACCGGGGCGAAGGCGCTGCCGAGCGCTGACGCGGCGAGCATCCACTGGACGCCGCCGAAGGAGACCGGGTCCACCCCGGTGATCGGCTACCGGATCACCGTGTCCGACGGCCGCACCATCGAGGTCACCGGACGCGACACGATCGTCAGCCAGCCCACGCAGAAGGGCTTGACCCGCGTCGTGGACGGGCTGAAGTCCGGGACCGCGTACACGTTCACCATCGCCGCCGTCACCGGAACCGGTGTCGGCCCCGCGGTGACGGTGCAAACCACCACCGCGTAACCCGGTGATCGGCGCGTACTGGACCTCCCTGCCGGTACGCGCCGATCACCCTATTCGGAAGGCTCTTCGATACGCCCCCGGTGTCGTCCCCACCTGCGCCCGGAACCGGCGTCGCAAGTTCACCGCCGACACCAAGCCGACCCGTGCCGCGATCGCGTCCACCGACAGGTCCGTCTCTTCCAGCAGTCGCCGCGCCTCCGCCACCCGGCGCGACAGCAGCCACGCGCCCGGGCTCGTCCCGAGCTGATCCGCGAACCGGCGAGCCAGCGTCCTCGGGGAAATCCTCAAGCGGGCAGCCAAATCCTCCACCGACAACGGCGTGCCCAGACGTTCTCCCGCCCAGTCGAGCAGCCCGTCCAGCGCATCTGTGGATGCTTGCCGCGGCACGTACTGCATCTGCCCGCCCTCGCGATGCGTCGGCATCACCATGTGCCGCGAGATGAGCGCCGCGTGCGCCGCCCCGTGGTCGCGCCGAACCAGGTGCAGGCACAGGTCGATGCCCGCACCCGCGCCCGCGCTTGTGGCGACGTCGCCGTGGTCCACGTACAGCACGTCCGGTTCCGCTTGCAGGTTCGGGAAATCCCGCTGCAGCTGGTCGATCCGCGCCCAGTGCGTCGTCGCCGTTCTTCCGTCCAGCAGCCCGGTCTGGGCCAGTGCGAAGGAACCCGAGCAGATCGTGACCAGCCGCGCGCCTCGTTCGTGCGCGCGCAGCAACGCTCGCCGTAGCTTCGGTGAGAGCGGCGCTTCGACGGGCGTCCAGCCCGGGATCAGCACCGTATCGGCCTTGGAAAGCGCCGAAAGCCCGCTGGACACGTGGATCTCGTATCCGGCCGTGGTCGGCACCGGCCCGGGATTCTCCGTGCACACCTCGAATTCGTAGTACTGCGGCACCCCGCCCCGGGTCGCGCCGAACACTTCGACGCCGCAGCCGAGCTCGAACGTCGACTGCACCGGCTGGACGAGGGCCACCACGCGATGCATGGCAAGAAAGTACCCTATGACGTCTTTCCTGACACTGTCCCGCGTGCGCCGGGGAAGCCAAGCTGGGTCTCATGCACCCCGAAATCCTTGCCCAGCCGGGCTACACCTCGGTCCCGGTCGACGAAGCCCCGGTGAAGGACCTGTTTCCCGGCATCCGCCTCCGCCCGCTGTGGAAGGGCGAAAACGGCGCGCACGCCAACGTCGTCGAGTTCGACCCCGGCAGCACGTGGCCCGAACGCGACGTGCACGAGCCCGGCCCCGAGGAGGTCTTCGTCGTGTCCGGTGTCTTCAACGACGGCGCCCGCGACTACCCGGCCGGCACGTTCATCCACGCTCCCGCCGGTTCGTGGCACGTCCCCGCGACGGCGACCGGCTGCACGCTGTTCGTCTTCTACCCCGAGGGCTAAGCGCCGCGGTAACTCCCGACCGTCCAAGCGTTTCCTTCGGGATCGCGGACGGTGAACGTGTGCGAGCCGTAGTCGGTGTCGTGCAGCTCCAGGCTGATTTCGGCACCGGCTTCGCGCACGCGGGCGTAGATCTCGTCCACGCGATCCGAGACCACGTACACCGCGCTGGTGCCGGGTTTCATCTCGTCGTGCACGCCGTCGGCGGGGCCGCCGCAGCTGCCCAGCATCACGGCTCCGCCTTCGGGCCAGCGAAGTTCGGCGTGCGCGATGCCGTTCTCACCGGGCACTACGAGGGTTTCTTCGAAGCCGAGAACGTCGGTGAGGAACCGGATCGCGCCGTGGGAGTCGTTGTAGCGGAAAGCTGGCCAGACTGTCGGTTGAGGTGTCATGCCACGGATTCTGCGGAGGCGGGCGTTGTCTCGTCTTGGAGAAACGGGAGCTGTGCCATTGAGAAGGTGATGCGGCTGCCCACCCCAACACTGTCAGAAAGGTCGGCCGTTCAGATTCGTCCGACAACCCCGCACGGACGACTTGGCCACGGCGCGGAGCCGCTTCAAACGAGCTCGTCATCGTCAGTCTGGTAACTCAGCGCCGGAAGCTCCTCCGCCATCCACGTCCGCGGCGAGCATCCAGCCAGCGCGCGCCACTCGTTCGAGAAGTGCGCCTGGTCGTAATACCCAGCGGCATAAGCAATCCCGGCCAGATCACGATGTCCGGTGCGCAACAACCGCACCGCGTGCTCGAAGCGCAGCACTCGCGCCGCCTGTTTCGGGGCCAGCCCCAGCTCGGCTCGGAACCTCTCCCCCAGGTGCCGACGACTCCAGCCGACCTCGTCCGCCAGATCTCCGACCCTCAGCGACCCGCGGCTGCGGCGCAGCTCGTGCCAGGCGCGGTTCAGCTCCGGCGGCGGATCGGCGCGCTCGACCGCCCGGGCGGCCAGCACCTCGTCGAGGATCGCGAACCGGGTGCGCCAATCCTTCGCCGACGCCAGCCGGTCCGGCAGGCGGGCGAGGTCGCCGCCGAAGTCGGCCAGGTCGGTTACCCGGCCGGTCAGTTCCGCGGCCGTGACGCCCAGCAGCGTCCGCGCCCCCAGCGGGTCCAGTTCCAGTTGCACGCCTCGCTGCACCCGGTCCTGCGTGATCAGCGCGGGTTCGGTGTGCAGGCCGCCGACCACGCTCTGCAGCGCTCCGGCCCCGGCGTACCGGATCGGCTCTTCGAGGCTGATCACCAGCGTGAGGTGCCGCGAGGGCAGCCCGCGGTGCACCTCGAGGGTGACGTTCTCCTGCGCGTAGCCCAGGTAGCGCGTGACCAGGCCCCGCAGCACCGGATGCGGCGGACGGACGGCCCAGCTGTGGCTCACGCGACCAGGCTAGCCCCGGACGCGGGCGAATTCTGCTACCACGGGAGGGCGGTCCCCACGACGAGGAGAAGCCCGATGACGATCCAGGAACAGGCGCAGCAGCTCGAACTGCTGGCCGACCAGGTGCCGACCGGAATCGCTCTCGCCACCAAGGAGGAACTGGAGGCTCTGCAGGCCCAGGTGCTCGGCCTGCTCGGCGAAACCGGCTCCGCGACGGCGATCCAGGGGTCGGTGCAGATCGCGATCCGGCAGATCGACGAGGTCGCGGCCTCGCTGGAGAACGTGCGGCTGCAGATCCGCGAAGCCGCACAACATCACCTGCGCGGCTGACATGGCCGGGCTGCTGTCCGTGCACGCCGGCGAGTTCGCGGAGATCGCGCTGACCAACGTCGTGCGCGAGTACCCGCATTACGAGAGCCACTGGCGCATCGACGACGCTCCCGTTCCGCCGATCCGCGAGCTGCACCCGTGCTTCTACGGCAGCTTCGACTGGCATTCGTGCGTCGAAATGTTCTGGGTGCTGGCACATCTGCTGCGCCACTACCCGTCCCTCGTCCCGGCCGCGGAGATCCGTGCGCTGCTCAATGCGCACCTCACCGAGCCCGCGTTGGCCGCCGAAGCCGCCTACTTCGCGCCGGAGCACCATCGCACGACCCAACGGCCGTACGGCTGGTCGATCTTGCTGGCGTTGGCCAGGGAAACCGCCACCTGGGACGACCCGGACGCCGCGCGCTGGTCCGCTGCCCTCCAGCCGTTGAGCAGGCTTTTCGTCTCCCGTTTTCTCGACTGGCTGCCGAAGGTCACGTACCCGATCCGCTACGGGCTGCACGAGAACGGCGCTTTCGGGCTCTCGCGCGCGCTGCCGTACGCCGACTACCTGGCGTCCCGGGGCGAACCGCACCTGCGAGAGGTGATCGCCGAAACGGCCTGGCGTTGGTTCGGCGCAGACCGCGACTACCCCGGTGCCTGGGAACCGTCCGGTGCCGACTTCCTCACCCCCGCGCTGGCCGAGGCTGAGCTGATGAGCCACCTCATGTCCGCCGCCGACTTCGGTGTCTGGTTGGAGGGTTTCCTGCCCGGAATCGCCGACCGGAACCCGGCGGCGTTGTTCACGCCAGCGGTGGTGACTGACGCTTCCGACGGGTTGATCGCCCACCTGCACGGGCTCAATCTGCATCGCGCGTGGTGCTGGCGGCGGATCGCGGCCGCGTTGCCGAGCGGCGACGGCCGGGTTGCGGCGATCGAGGCGGCTTCGCGGGAGCACGCGGCTGTCTCGTTGCCGCAAGTGACCGAGGGGCCGTATGCGGTGGAGCATTTCTTGGCCTACTACGCGTTGCTCCTCCTGAGCGACGCCGAATAGAGGCACAGTGTCGGATCCCTGGCTGCTCATCGAAGTACTCGACGGAGAAGTCCCGGCGAGCTCCTGGCGCCGCACCTACTCCGACGCTCTCCTCACAGCCGCGCTCCTCGACCGCGCCGTGCGATGGTCGTGGCGGACGCACGAACGCGGCGTCGTTTTCGAGATCGCCTTCAGGACTGAGTCCATCCGCGACGAATTCTGCGACCAGCCCGCAGTCAGGACGGCGCTCGAAGCCGTACCGGATCCGCGCCGCGGACTCGCCATCACCCCCGGCGGAGGCGATTAGCTTTCCGGCAACGGCTCCCGGTGCTCCGCTCGCAACCCGTCCAGCGAAACCAGCAGCAACCGGTTCCACATGTGCGGACGGCACTGATCCGTGAACTGCGCCGCGTACCCCAGAGAAATCAGCAACAGCACCAAATCGTCCGTCGTGACCCCAGGACGCAGCAACTCCGCCGCCCGAGCCCGCAGCTCCTCCAGAACCGCGCGCAACTGCGGAATCCCCGCCGGATCGGGGTCCGTCCACGTCAGCGCGAAGCTTTCCATGATCGCGCGATGCCGGGCGCAGCCGGACAACGCCTGCCGGTAGAAGTCGGTCAGCGCCGCCCAGGGGTCCGCCGCCTCGATCGCCGCTTGGCGCGAGGCCTCGGCCCATCGGGAGAAGTCCTGGTCCAAAACCGTCCGGACCAGGTCTTCCTTCTTCGGGAAGTGCCGGTACAGCGTGCCCATGCCGACCCCGCTGCGCCGCGCGATCTCTCGCACGTCGACCGCGGCTCCCTGCTCCGCCATCACCTCGGCAGCGGCTTCGACGATCGCCTCCCGGTTGCGGATCGCGTCCGCGCGAAGGGCGCGACGACGGGTGGGGAGGTGCGGTTCAGCCACGGCCATGCGCCGAGCATACTCGCTTAGACGGAGCACGCGCTCCTCCTAGTGTGCTACTTTGCGGAGCAAGTGCTCCGCCTAGTGAAGGAGATGTCGTGGCCACCCTCGACGACTGGAATGTCCGGATCCGCGCCGAATTCCGGGAAAACGCCGGATATGTCGCGTGGAGCAGCCCGGAAGAATTCACCGCAGGCCGTCCGGTACCGCCGTACATGCCGGGATTTCCGGAAAAGGGGATGCCGCTGATTCTCGTGCACCACGTCGGGGCGAAGACCGGGAAGACGCGGATCAGCCCGCTGTTCTACCAGCCGGTCGGCGACAACTGGGCCGTGTTCGGGACGCACGGCGGCAGTCCGCACGACCCGGCGTGGTACCGCAATCTCATGGCGAATCCGCGGACCGTCGTCGAGACGGGCGCGGGAGAGATCCCGGTCGAAGCACGGCTGACCGCTGGGGAGGAACGCGCCAAGATCTGGGCGGAGCAGATCGCCCTGGTCCCGAAATTCGCCGAATTCGAGGCCGCGTCCGGGCGACAGATCCCGGTCGTCCTCCTGGAACGCCGCTGAAAAGCCGTGAAGGGCTCCTTGAGGGATCAGATTCCCTCAAGGAGCCCTTCACGGACGGAAAACTCAGCCGACAGTGACGCTCGGCGCGCCCTCGCCGATGCTCTCGCCGGATTCCTCGGCGATCCGCATGGCCTCTTCGATCAGGGTTTCCACGATCGCGTGCTCCGGCACGGTCTTGATGACCTCGCCCTTCACGAAGATCTGGCCCTTGCCGTTGCCGGACGCGACGCCCAAGTCGGCCTCGCGCGCCTCGCCGGGACCGTTCACGACGCAGCCCATCACCGCGACGCGCAGCGGGATCTCCATCCCCTCCAGCCCGGCGGTGACCTGGTCGGCGAGGGTGTAGACGTCCACCTGCGCGCGCCCGCACGACGGGCACGACACGATCTCCAGCTTCCGCGGCCGCAGGTTCAGCGACTGCAGGATCTGCGTGCCGACCTTGACCTCTTCCACCGGCGGCGCGGACAGCGACACCCGGATGGTGTCGCCGATGCCCTGGCGCAGCAGCGCGCCGAACGCGACGGCGGACTTGATCGTGCCCTGGAACGCGGGCCCGGCCTCGGTGACGCCGAGGTGCAGCGGGTAGTCGCACTGCTCGGCGAGGATCTCGTACGCGCGCACCATCACGACCGGGTCGTTGTGCTTGACCGAGATCTTGATGTCGTGGAAATCGTGCTCGGCGAACAGCGACGCCTCCCACATCGCCGATTCGGCGAGCGCCTCCGGGGTGGCCTTGCCGTACTTCTCGAGCAGCCGCTTGTCGAGCGACCCGGCGTTGACGCCGATCCGGATCGGCGTGCCGTGGTCCTTCGCCGCCTGGGCGATTTCCTTGACCTGGTCGTCGAACTTGCGGATGTTGCCCGGGTTCACCCGCACCGCGGCACAACCGGCCTCGATCGCGGCGAACACGTACTTGGGTTGGAAGTGGATGTCGGCGATCACCGGGATCTGCGATTTCTTCGCGATCGCGGGCAGCGCCTCGGCGTCGTCGGCCGACGGGCACGCGACGCGCACGATGTCGCAGCCGGCCGCGGTCAGTTCGGCGATCTGCTGCAGGGTGGCGTTGACGTCGGAGGTCAGCGTCGTGGTCATCGACTGCACCGAGATCGGGTGGTCGCTGCCGACGCCCACCGACCCCACCATCAGCTGGCGGGTCTTGCGACGCTCGGCGAGGACGGGCGGGGGCAGAGCGGGCATACCTAACGCGACGGTCACGCTTCCAGCGTACCCACCCCACCCGGGCGCGTTTCAACGAAGTCAGCCGACGCGGTGAGCAGCGTTACCCCCGGTCGGGCGGCCGGGCACGCGGGCGTGACCCGGCCGGTGCGCGCGGTTACTGCAGGCGGATCGGATTGACGATGTCGGCCGTCACCGTGAGCAGCGTGACGCCGCCGCCGATCACCACTAACACCATCGTGATCGCGGACAGCTTCGTGTAGTCGACCGGGCCGCCCGCGGGTTTGCCGCGCAGTCCGCGCAGCCAGTCGCGGACCCTCTCGTACCAGACGATCGCGATGTGCCCGCCGTCCATCGGCAGCAGCGGCAGCAGGTTGAACACGCCGATGAAGAAGTTCAGGCTGGCCAGCAGCAGCAGGAAGACCTGCCACAGCCCGGCCTCGACCGCCTCGCCGCCGAGCCTGCTCGCGCCGACGACGCTGACCGGGGTGTCCGGGTCGCGCTCGGCGCCGAAGATCGAGTTGAAGACCGCCGGGATGCGCTTCGGGAAGGCCATCAGCCCGTCCCAGGTGCGGGCGAACATGTCGCCGGTGAACGACGCCGCGCCGCCGAACGCGCCGACCGCGCTGTACTGGATGCTGCGCGCGACCCCGACGCCGACCGCGCCCACCGATTCGGTGCCGCCGTTCGCGGCGGGCCGGGTCACCTTCGGCACGTCCACGACGAACGTCTGCTGCGACCCGCCGCGCTCCACGACCACCGGGACCGGCCCGGAGACCGCCTTGACCTGGGTCACCATCTCGGTCCAGGTCGGGGTCGGCTTGCCCGCCACCGAGACCACGACGTCGCCGGGCAGCAGGCCCGCCTTCTTCGCCGGGGCCGGGTCGCCGGGCTGGCAGACCGGGTTGTTGACCTGGTCGACCGTGGTGCCGCCGCGGACGCAGTCGGAGATGGTCGAGACGATCGGCTTCTGGTCGACGTTCGGCAGGCCCATGGTCGCCGCCATGATGAACAGCACGATGAAGCCGAGCAGGAAGTGCGTGATGGAACCGGCCGACATCACGACGGTCCGCTTCCAGGCCTTGAACCGCCACATCGCGCGCGGCGCTTCTTCCGGGGTGACCTCGTCGAGCGCGGTCATGCCCGCGATGTCGCAGAAGCCGCCGAGCGGGATCGCCTTGAGGCCGTACTCGGTCTCGCCGCGCCGGAAGGAGAACACCGTCGGCCCGAAGCCGACGAAGTACCGGCGGACCCGCATCCCGAACATCCGGGCGGTGACCATGTGGCCCGCCTCGTGCAACGCGACCGAAACACAGATCGCGAGCGCGAAGAGCACCACGCCGATCACATAGGCAAGCACGGGCCTTGCACCTCACCCCTCAGCCGCGACCCGCGATGCGGTGGCGGCAGGTTTCGTCGTCTTCCACGGCTTCCGCAAGCGGTGAGACCACCCGACAAAGTTACGGGTTCAAGTATCCGCCGCCAGCGTGAAACCAGTGTTGCATCGACCGGTGCCGCTTCGCGCACCGGTCGCGCTCAGCTTGCCAGGTCCGCGATGATTTCCCCGGCGGCCCGCTGCCCGGACTCGACCGCGCCGTCGAAGTAGCCGTTCCAGCGCGTCGCCGTCTCGGTGCCCGCCCAGTGCACCGGCCCCGCCGGCTGCCGCAGCACCGGGCCGAAAGTGGTCCACGCTCCGGGGACGAAGTGTCCGGAGAAACAGCCCCTCGTCCATTCCTCGCCGAGCCAGTCGAACTCCACGAAGTCCTCGGCCTCCTGTGCTCGCGGGCCGAAGAGCACGGCGAGGTGGTCGAGCACCAGGCGGCGGCGGACCTCAGGACGCTCGCGCCGCAGCGCGACGGCATCCGCGCCGTACACGAACCCGGTCAGCACGGCCCGGGGCGAGCCGGGCGGAGTGTTGTCGACGGTCTCGGTGAGGACGCCGTCCGTCGAACGGGCCACGCCGGAAAGCCCGGCCTCGTGCCAGAACGGCTCGGGGTAGATCGCGTGGACCTTCAGCGCGGTGCCCGCGGGCATCCGCTGGAAGATGCCGTCCCGGAGCGCGGGCAACGGCGGGTCGTAGCGCACCCTCCCGGCGAGCGACGGCGGGATCGCGACGATCACTCGGGCGGCCTGCCAGCAGGTGGTGCGAGTGTGCACGCGCGCCGCGTCGTCGTCGTACTCGATCGCGGTCACCGGGTCGCCCAGCCGCAGGGTTCCCGGCGGCAGCGCGGCGGCCATCTGTTCGGCGATCTGCTGGGCTCCCCCGACGATCCGGCTGTCCTGCGCCCCGCCCTCGTACCCGAGCAACGGCTCCACGCCGCCCGCGCTGGCAAGGTAGAAGAGCGTCTCCAGCAAGGACGTCTCCGCCGCGCTGCCCGCGAGCAAACCGCCGGAAACCACGCGGTCGAGGAACCGGAAAGCCGCTTGCGGCAAGTCTTTCGCCGCGAGCCAGGACGCGAACGTGCACTGGTCCCATTCGGCCGCGCGCGGGCTCGTCCACGGTTGGTCGACGACGATTTCCCGCGCCAGCGCGTCCAGTTCGGCGAGCACCGCGGCGGCTTCCGGCGGGGTGTCCGGCACCCGCTGCCCGCCGTACTCGACGACCATCTCCCCCTCGCCGGGAGTGGGATAGATGCCGACGCCGTGCTTCTCGGCCAACGCCGTGATCTTGGTCTGGGAAGGGCCGATCCACTGGCCGCCCAGGTCGAGCTGGGTGCCGTCCGGCAGATACCGGGTCAGCACCCGGCCGCCGACCCGCGGCCGCGCTTCCAGCACGCGCACCGACAGCCCCGCGTCCGTCAGCGCTTCCGCCGCGCTCAGTCCGGCGAATCCCGCACCGACCACCGCGACGTCGACCTCGCCGTAGCTCGTCATGCCGCCAGGATCGACCGGAACTGCCGGAACCGCGCGCGAGAAGCCCCCGAACGGGGGACCGCGATCACCCCAGCAGTTCGGCGGCCCGGGTGCGGGCCCACTGCTCGGCGGCCAGCACGTCCGCGACGTCGCGGGGTTCGCGCCGCCATTCGTCCGCGTCGGACACCACCCGCGAAACGGTGTCCACGATCGACAGGAACCGGGCCTTGCCCGCGAGGAACGCGGCCACCGATTCCTCGTTCGCCGCGTTGTAAACCGCGGGCAGGCAGCCGCCCGCGGTACCCGCTTCGCGAGCCAGCTCGACGGCCGGGAACGCCTCGTTGTCGACCGGCTCGAACGTCCAGGTCGCCGCGGTGTCCCAGGAGCACGCGGCGGCCGCGCCGGGCACGCGGTGCGGCCAGTTCAGCGCCAGCGCGATCGGCAGCCGCATGTCCGGCGGGCTCGCCTGGGCGATGGTGGAGCCGTCGGCGAAGGTGACCATCGAGTGCACGATCGACTGCGGGTGCACCGTCACGTCGATCCGCGCCGGTTCGATGCCGAACAGCAGCGACGCCTCGATCAGCTCCAGGCCCTTGTTCACGAGCGTCGCCGAGTTGATGGTGATCAGCGGGCCCATCGACCAGGTCGGATGCGCCATCGCCTGCTCGACGGTGACCTCGCCGAGGTCCGCGCGCTTCCGCCCGCGGAACGGACCGCCGGACGCGGTGAGCACGAGCCGCGCGACCTCGTTGTCCTCCCCGGACCGCAGCGCCTGCGCCATCGCCGAATGCTCGGAGTCGACGGGCACCAGCTGTCCCGGCTTCGCCGCGGCGAGCACCAGCGGACCGCCCGCGATCAGGGATTCCTTGTTGGCCAGCGCGAGCGTCGCGCCGGTGGCGAGCGCGCGCAGCGTCGGGTCGAGGCCTTGAGAACCGGGCACGGCGTTGAGCACGACGTCGACCGGCACCGAATCGATCAGCTCGCCGACCGCGTCGGCGCCGGCGAGGATGCGCGGGAGGCGGAACTCGCCCTTCGAGTACCCCCGGCGCTGCGCCTCGGCGTACAGCGCGAGCTGCACGTCCTCGACCGCCGTGGGCTTCGTCACGGCGATGGCCGCTACTTCGTGCGCGATCGCCTGCTCGGCGAGCGTCGCCGGATCGGAACCGCCGGCGGCGAGGCCGGCGATCGTGAACAAATGCGGGTTACGTGCGGCGACGTCGAGCGCCTGGGTCCCGACGGACCCGGTGGAGCCCAGCACGAGGACGCTTCGCGAAGTAGTCATCAGCAAGCATTATGGCCCGGGTCGTGTCCGCGCGGCGGCCAGCGGTGTGGGATCATGCGAGGGCACAATGTCAGGCGGTGTGAAGGAGTGGTCGTGGCAGGCAAGGCGGTCGAGAAGCGCCCCGAGGTCGACCCGCGCGACGAGCCGTCGGCGGAGTGGGGCTGGCACGGCTCGTTCCCGAAGGCCACCCGCATCGCGGGCTGGGTGTCCGCGGCCATCCTGCTGGTGATGATCAAGGGCAACCACGAGAACAACACCGAGAACGTGTGGCTCGTCGGGCTGGCGGCGTTCATCGTCCTGCTCCTGCTGCTCGACCTGCGCAAGAGCCGCACCGCCTGGCGCAAGTAAGCCCTGGCGCCGACGGCCCCGGATTCGCTAGTTTCCGGGCCCATGAAGCCACGCTGGGCCGCGCTCGCCGCCGCCGTCATCGCCGGTCTTTCCCTGTGCACCGCGGCCCCGGCCAGCGCTGCCCCTTCGGTGAAGCCGCCGGTGGTGAAATGCACCTTCACGCCGACGCCGGACAATCCGGCCGCGCGTCCCGTGCTGCGCCCGCTGCCGTTCGCGCTCACCCGCGGGACGATCGACGTCACCTTCCACTACAACTACGGCCCGGTCACCGTCCGCCTCGACAGCGGCGGAGCGGCCCCGTGCGGCGTCGCGAACATGGCGAGCCTGGTGCTGCAGCGCTTCTACGACCACTCGCAGTGCTGGCGGCTGACGAACTCCGCACGCCTCGGCGTCCTGCAGTGCGGTGACATCTACGAGGTCGAAAAGGGCGGCCCCGGCTACAAATTCCCGGACGAGGTCAGCGGCAAGGAGACCTACGAGCGCGGCACTGTCGCGATGGGCAACCAGGGCCCGGGGACGAACGGGTCGGAGTTCTTCATCGTGCACTCGTTCGCGCATATCCCGGCGAACTACTCGGTGCTGGGGCGCGTGGTGCGCGGCATGGACGTACTGGACCGGATCGTGGCGGCCGGGATCATCCCGAGCGAACGCGGCCCGCTCGACGGTCTCCCGGCCAAGCCGGTCAAGATCGAACGAGTCACGTTCGGAATTTGAGCGCTGTCCGGCGGAACGGCGGTACGCGATGATTTCCGCGTACCGCCGTTCCGCTGTTTCGCCGCCGGTCAGCCGTTCGCGCGCTCGGCCAGGACCCGCCTCGCGATCTCGCGGACACGCTCCCTGTCGTCGTCTCGCACCGACTCGATAACCCGCCACGCCGCGTCGTCGTCAATGGCCAGCAGTGCGTCGAGCGCCTTGAACGCCAAGTCGTGGAACTCGTCCCAGTCCGGCCGCCAGTGCAACGCGCGTTCGATCGCGGGCACTGACGAAGGATCCTTGATGTCAAGCAGATAGGCGAGCACGTCCCCCGGATTGACGTTCCCGTCACGCAGATCCAATGCCTCGGCGAACACCGGCACATACTGGGCCGAGGGGCGATTTCCGGCCAGAGAAAGATAGGTCTGAAACCACCGCCAGTCGGAGCGGGCCAGATTTTCCCGCAGCCCACGAGTGATCAACTCTTCGACGCGGGGAGTTTCCGCCAAGAAACTGAGGTCGCTCCGGCCTCCGGGTTTGGTCGCGCGCACGAATTCATCGAACTTCGCGAAATCCAAATTCACGGCAGCGGACCCCGATCGTAGCCGACTATCTGATCATTGAACATAGCCGACGATCCTACACCCTTTCCACGCAGCCCGTAGTTGATATGGTCCCGCTCAGCCTTGACGTGCACCTGGTCGACATTCCCGGACTCCAACGCAGGAAGATAGTCCAAGCCCCTATTCCGAATCTCTTCGGCTATACCCTTCCTGTTAATCGCTCCACGGTCTAGCAATTTCTGCTCTGTCCCACGAGCAGTGTACATCGTCACCAAGACGTCATAATGGCCCGCTTTACTCACTGGAATCGCCTTGCGAATGTAATTCAACTCCCGGGTAACCATGCTTTCCCCGTTCTTGGGCCAGATTCCGCGCTTTTTGAACGACTCGAATTCCTCATTGGACATAGCCCGGTAGAAGACTTCGACCTTGCCTTGCGCGGCCAGCTCCGACATGGGCAGTTGCTGAACGTTCTGCACCACTTCGCCGTTGGGTCCCCGGACGATGTCCCGGAAGATCCGGTAGAGCTCGGTCGCGTCCTGCAGGCCGTCCGCGGTTCCGGACACCCGGCTGGCGGGAAGGTTCGGGTTGCTCGACGTCGTCCCGTCGACCAGGTAGTTCTTCTGCGCGTCGGCGGGAATGGCGTCGGAGACCCGCAGGGCGCGTTCCCAGGCGTCCTGGCGTGCCTTGATGCCCGGCGGCGGAGGCGGCGGGGCGGGCTTCCAGGCGGAGCCGCCGCCGTGTCCGTGCCGGCCGTGCGATGCGGCGACACCGTGACCGTGCCGGCCGCGTGGTCCGACACCGTGGCCCCCGCGACGTCCTGGTGCGGGACCTGCGCCAGTACCCGAGTCGGAGTAGGAGGACCGGTAGGAAGGATTCCAGCCCCGATCGCTCTTGCTCCAGCCGTCCGTGCGGTAGTTGCCCGGGCTGCCGTGATAGCCGGGTGCATTCGCGGTGCCCTCGAAGATGAGGTCCACGGCGACCTCGACACCGAGGTGAATGATGATCACGACACAGATCGGGCAGTGGCCGTCCGGGTCGGTGTAGTTGGCTGGCGACGCGTTTCCGTAGGTGTAGCGGTTCGAAGCCACGGACGGGTCCGCCGGCAGCGAGACGTCGTCCCGTGCGCTGAAGGAGCCCGTACCCGGGGCGTACCAGCGCGCGCCCATGTCGACCGAGCCGGTGTCCGGGTCGGTGTAGTCCGACTGGAAGCCGAGTGCGGACGTCGCCCCGGCGGAACCGGTCTTCGTCCCGAAAGGATCGAAGCTCGCCGAGCCCGTCAGAGCACTCGCGGAGGGATCGAGGCCGCCCACGACGTCGGAGTGCCGGTCGGTGAGTGCCAACTGCCCCGCACCGCCGTCCGGACGCTGCGAGAGCAGGTCGCCGCCTGCCGACCGAGAGAAGCTCGACGTGCCGTCCGAGGTCAGGTTCAGGCTCAGGCCGTCGTAGGAGAACGTCTTGTCGGCACGTCCCGAAGTCCGGTCCAGACCGTCGTACGAGTAGGAGGCGCCACCCTGCGTGACCGCGCGGTCGAACGCGTCGAACCCGAACGCGACGCCTCCACGGGATTCCAGGGTTCCGCGCGGACTCCATCGCAGGGTGTCCGCGCCGTCGGTCAGCTGACGGTTCCGCTCGTCGAACGTCGCGGTCTTGTCCCCCGCCTTGACGCGGTTGCCCGAGGCGTCCCAGCCATAGTCGACGGTCTTGTCACCCGCGGTCCACGACGTCAGACGCCCGGCGTAGTCGTAGCCGTAAGCGTTGTCGCCCGCTCCGGCGAACCCGGCCGTCTTCTTGCTCGTAAGCCGATCGTCGGCGTCGTAGCCGTAGGTCATCGACGCCAACGACGCGCCATCGGAGCCCTTGACCACATCGCCGGTCTGGCGGCCGAGGTCGTCGTAGGAATACGTCCTCGTCCGGCCGGAACCGTAGTCGACCGACGCCAACGCGCCGGCGCCGTCGTACCCGACCGTCTGCTTGACGCCGGTCAACCCGTCTTGCTGGGCCGCCAGCCTGCCCTGGGCATAGGAGAAGGTCGCCGTCCCCGCACCGTCGACGCGCTGGGTCAGGCGCCCGGCCGCGTCGTAGCCGTAGGTCGACGTTCCGGTCGCCGACCCCGTGCTGGTCAGCAGTTCGCCACGATCGTTGTAGGCAAAGGTTTCCTCGCCCGTGGGCGTGTTCACGCCCAGCAGCCGCCCCGCGGCGTCGAAACGCCGCTTGCGTTCGGTCGTCGGCTCGGCCGCCCCGGAGCCGGTCTCCGCCGTCAAACGCCCCAACGCATCGACGGTCCGCTGACGCGTGACCCCACCGGGTTCTTGGAGGGTCAGGCCCTGACCGTTGAGGTCGTAGGCCGCCGTCCACGTGCGGTCGGCGGGGGTCGGGTGAGCGGCGGTCGCGGGTTCGACGACCGACTCCGGCAGTCCCAGCGCGTTGTAGGTCTGGATCGTGGCGTTGCCGCGGCCGTCAGTGCTGCGGGTACGGTTGCCCGCCGCGTCGTAGCCGAACGACGTGGTGATGGTTTCCTTGTCCGACACGGGTTCCTGCTGCTGCACGAGCCGCCCGCGGTTGTCGTAGGCGAACTTCGTCGTGCGCAGCAGCGCGTCGGTCACCGAGATCCGGTTGCCGTCCTGGTCGTAGCCCGCCGACGTCTTGCGCAGGAGGTGCTCGTCCGGGGCGTACCAGTAGGCCCCGATGTTGCGGCCCGCGCCGTCGAAGGTCAGGTAGGTCGTGCGGCCGAGACCGTCGGAGGCCCGGACCTGGTTCCCGGACAGGTCATATCCCCGCTGAGTGACCACGCCCGCGGGATCGGTGGTGGAGACGCGCCGGCCGAGCACGTCGTACGCGTGCTTCGTCGCCTCACCCGTCGGGGACGTGGTCGAAACGAGGTTGTCCGCGTCGTCGTAGCGGAGCTGGGTCGTGTACGCCGCCGGTTCCGGGCGCCGTTCGAGCTTCGTAGCGGTGAGCTGGCGGCCGAGATCGTCGTAGGTCGCCTCCGTCCTGGCGCCTGTCGGGTCCATTTCGGACAGTTGCTCGCCCGCGGTCGTGTAGGTGTAGCTCCAGACTCCGCCCGGCTGGTCTCCCGCGTCGGGTTTCGGGTCGACGCGCTCCACCAGCCGGTTGAGCTGGTCGTAGCGGAACCGCGTAGTCGCGCCCACCGGATTGGTCTCCGACAGGACATTGCCCAGTGCGTCGTAGCGTGTCTTGGTGATCGCCTTCGCCGCGGCGCTTTCGCCGGGCTTGCGGTATCCGGGCGACGCCTGCTCGACGGCCCGGCCCACGCGGTCGTAGGTCGTGCCGCTGACATTGCCGTTCGCGTCCCGCGCGCCGGTGGGCTCGCCGAAGGCGTTATAGCCGGTCGTCTCGCGAGCACGAGTCTGAACCGCTTGTCCCCCAGCACTTTCCGCCGCGGCGGGCGGGAAGACGACCGAGCTGGCGAGCCCGGACCTGTCATACTCGAAGTTCGTGGTGAACTGTGCGGGATCGGCACCCTCGGCGTTGCCGCGCGGTGCCGTGACCGAGGTGACCAGGCCACGCTGGTCGTAGGTGTAGCTGGTGGTGAGCTTGCCCGAGGAACCGTTCACCACGGACGCGCTCGTCTGCCGCCCCGCGACGTCGTAGCCGTACTCGACGGTCTCGACACGGCCGACATCGGCCCGGGTGCTGTTCGAGCTGGCACCGGTGTGCTGGGCCCTGGTGACGTCGCCTCCCGGCGCGTACGTCCACTCGACGCGGTTGGCGAGGCCGCCCGGATCCGCCGTCTGCGCGGTGCCCCGCCCCGTGGCGTCGTACTCGTACGTGGTGACCAGGCCGCCGGGCGCCAGCCGCTTGACGACGTTGCCCGCGGCGTCGTAGCTGAGCTCTTCCAGCTTGACGTCGCGTTTCGCCGCGTTCGGGTTGTCCGGGTCCCGGACGTCACGGGCGATGGTGCGCCACAGCTTGCCGTCGTCGAAGTACTGGTATTTGGTGGTCCGGCCCATCGAGTCGGTGTGCCGGATCCGGCGCCCCGCGAAGTCGTACCCGTAGGAGTCGAGCACCAGGGTCGGCAGTGCCGAGGTGTCCCCTTCGCCGTCCTGGTCCCCGGCACCGGTGGACGGGTCGGTGGCTTGGCCGTGCCAGGCGCGCAGCCGGACCTCGGCCAGGGCGTTGCGCGCCGTGTAGCCGTATTCGTACTTGTTCCCGCCCGGATCGACCATCCACGTCTTGTTGCCGAACGGGTCGTAGCCGTAGAACGTGTTGCCGCCCTCGGCGTCGGTCTCCTGGCTTCGGCGGCCGAAGTTGTCGTAGGCGTAGGCCGTGACCCGGGCGGCGTCCCCGCCGGTCAGGTCCTTCGCCTCAGTCCGGAGGAGATTGCCGTCGGGGTCGTAAGCCGACACTGTCTGCGCAGTGTGGGTGACGTTGTCGAGCGGATTGACGACGCCGGGACTCGTCACCGACACCTGGTGCGAGAGCGCGTCGTAGCCGTAGGTCGTCGTCAAGCCGCCGGGGTTCGAGTCGCTCTTCTTGGTTTCGGTCAGCGGCCTGCCGAATACGTCGTAGGTGTAGGTCGTGGTCAGCCCGGCAGGATCGACCACCTGAGCCAGGTCGCCGTTGCGGAAGTACGAGTACCGCGTCTCGCCGCCGCGGGGGTCGGTGATCAGCGCGATCAGCCCTGCCGGGGTGTTCCCTCCCCCGACTGCGGCGTCGGAGCTTTCCGTGTACCGGTACCGGGTCGTCGCGCCGTCGGGCGTCGTCTTCGTCTGCACCAGGCCGCGCACACCCAGATCGGTGTAGGTGTACGTCGTGGCGTACTTCGCGTCGCCGGAGCCGGAGGAACGCGCGTCCTTCGCCGACAACAGCTTGTCGTTGCGCGCATCGGTGACGTCGGCGGAGTTCAGGTAGTAGCTGTAGTAGCTGGTCTGGCAGTCACCCGGCGATACCCGGCACGACTTGCGCGCCACCACGTTGCCGCGCTCGTCGTTGGTGAACACCAGGACGTTGCCGAGTTCGTCGCCGACAGTGGTCTGGAAACCCTTGTCGTCGTACTCGTAGGTCCGCACGCCCAGTCCCGTGACCGGGCCGCCCGTCCAGGGACCGCCGCCATTGACCGGACCGCCGCAGTAGGACGGCTCGTCCGGTTTGGGCGGCGCCGACGGGTCGCACGGCGGTTCCGGCGGAGCGGGCGCTCCCGTGTTGTCCCGACGATCCTCGGGACGCAGGCCGAGGCCCAGCGGCGCGACATAACGCAGGATCCGGCCGCGCATCGGGTCGTAGTCGTAGAAATGCGGACGGTTCCCCGGATCGGAGATCTGGGTCGTGCGGATCAGGTTGCTCTCGGTGCCGGTTACCACCGGTGCGCCGAGCTTCCAGCGGCCGCCGTCCCGATCGGTGACCTCGGACAGCCGGTCGGCGGCGGTGTTGTAGGACAGCTGCGCGGCGACCCGGCCGCTCGGCAGAGTGATCTTCGAGAGGTAGTCGGCGCCCGCGCCTGCCTGGAAGTGGGCCTGCGCGGTCGTGGGTCCGACCGGGTACTCGTAGAAGGCCACCTCGTCGATCTGGCCGGAGAAGAACCGGCGCGGCTCGGCGCCCCACGCCGGCCATGCCGACGGCGGCACGGTGTAGGCGGCGCCGATCTGGTTGTAGACGACGTCGTCGTGCGAGATCTCGCCTTGGGCGCTGCCGACTTTCCGTCCGTCCAGGTACAGCGTCTGCGTCGCGAGCGACCCGGAAAGCACCACGTGGTGCCACTGGTCGTTGTTGACGGCCTCCGCCGAGGTGATCGGCCCGACGCCCCCGTTCCAGAACTGCCCGCGCAGCTTGCCGTCGGTTCCGACGTAGAGCACCGGCACCGCGCCGGTGGGCGTGCTGCCGATCGGCGCCCGCTGATAGCCGAACAGCGGTCCGCCCTGAGTGGTCTTGAACCACATCTCGATGGCGAGATCACGGTTCTTGCGCACCAGGCCGTCCGGCACGGTGACCACCGACGACGTGCCGTTGAAGGACGCGGCGGTGTCCGCGCCGTCCTTCAGCGGGCCGGGCTGGCCCAGGACGACGTCCTTGTAGGTCCCGTTGTCCTTGCCGAGTTTGAGCCCGTTCTGGCTCGCCGCCACAGTGCCGTTCGTCTCGCCGAACCGCCAGTACGAGGACGGCCGCGAATCCACGACCGAACTCCGGTAGTGCGAACCCGCGACGTGGTCGTAGCTGGTGCACCCGTTGTTCGGATCGCACACCTTCGTCAGCTTGTCGCCGTCGTAGCTGTAGGTCCAGGTGAGCTGCTTGCCGTCGATCGGGTCGGTCGCCACGGACGTCACGTGGTTGCCGGTCCACGTGAAGTACAGGATCCGGTCGCTCGTGCGGCTGATGATCCGCTTGAGGTGTTCGGGGGTGCCGTAGTCGAGTTCGACGTAGTGCCCGGCCTGGTCGTACACCGCGATGAGCCGGCCGTCGGGCCGGAAGCGGTACAACGTCGAAGCTTTGTCGGTGAGGACCCAGCCGCCGCCGTTCGCCTCGACCTCGGCGCGGAAGTTGGCCTGGCGCCCGGGCGGAGCGGCGAAGGAGCCGTCGTGGTTGCGGCCGAACCGTACCTGCTGCCCGTCGGGATAGGTCACCACGACGTTGCCGGAGCCGTCGTCGTCGGGGACGACCTTCATGTCGTAACGCGTCGACCAGCCGGAACCGAAGAGCAGGTCTCGTCGGGGATCAAGGCTGTTGTACGTGCGCGCGATGTTCAGCTCGGGTCCGGTCACCTGGAGAGCCGCGTCGACGGCGCTCGAGAAGTAGTTGCCGGTTTGAGGATCGAAGTCGCGCTGCGCCCCGCTGTAGGGCGCATTGGCCAGATGCGAGGTGATCTCCGGCTGGGGCACCGCGGTGAGCAGGTGGCTCGGGGTGAGCTTCTCGCTCTCCGAATGACCGTCGTAGGCGAAGGCCCGCCACTGGTAGTCCTTGCTCCATCGCAGGGCGCCGGGCGGGACGTTCCACGTCCGCTTGCCCACGTAGCCGGAGTCCACACAGGACACTCCGGTCAGCGTTCCGTCCGGCTGCTTCCGGTAGTCCTCGCAGACCTCGAAGCGGTACTTCAACGCCGAGGACACCGGCGCGTCGACATCGACGGCGTCCACCCACAGCTGAGGGGTCAACGTCTGCGCGGAATAGCCGTTCGGCGGGTACTGGGCCTTCACGATCGGCGGAATGTCGAAGACCGTCATGGACAGACGGGTGGGCGGGACCTGTTCGTCGGTGAACCACGGCCCGCCCCGGCGGAGCATGCTGAAGTCGAAGAGGTAATCCCCCGGTTCGATGGCGCCGATCGTCGCGTCCAGCGTGACCGACTCGCCGCGCGGAACGTCCCGGGGCAGGCCGGCGGCTTCCCGGGCAGCGACCGGCGCGCCGGCGGCGGTGAAGGCGCGGTAGCCGAGCGCGTAGTCAGCGGCACGCCAGGTTTCGGCGCTCCGGTTCGTCACCGTGATCCGGACCTTGCCGCCCTGCGTGCGCGTGACCGGCGGCTCGGGGACGCCGCGGTCGACGCGGTACTCGGCGTCGTAGGCGGAGTGGGTGACGAACAGCCGCGGCGGGTTGGCGGTGTTGTGCCCGGTGAACTTCTTCCAGCCGTACGGATCGGTCTCCGAAGCCCGGATGGTCAGCCCGTAGTTGGGGCTTTCGCCGGTGACCCAGCGCTGCACCAGATCGCGGCCCGCCGGGCCGAGCGGGATGAGCTCGGTGGTGGACGGGCAACTGGACGCGTGCTGCTGGCGGCCGATGTAGCCGCGCGCGAACGACGGGTCGGCCAGCGCCGGACCGTAGCCGGGTCCCGGATAGCCGCTCGCGGTGTTCCACGGCGCGGTGACCCCGTGCACCGTCAGCGGACGCGGCTGGCACGACCACGACCAGGTGTTCTTGAGGGTGAGCTGGGCGCCGAGGATCTTGTGGTTGCGCAGCCGGGTTTCGACCCCGCCGAAGGACAGGTAGCTGGCGGCCCGCAGCGGACCGGTCGTCCCGGCCTTCAGTTCGGTCGACCCGTCGAGGCGGCTCCCGTTCTGGAACACGGTGCCGCCGTTCGACGCCGTCGTGTCGACGCTGGGGTCCACCTCGACCGGGTACTTGCGGGCCGGATCGCGCAGCCAGGCCGCGTCGAGTTCCACTCGCAGCACGGTCTTCCCGGCACGTTCCACGAGCCGGTAGGTCACGCCGCGGGACAGGGCAGCCTCACCGCTCGAGGGGTCGCGGGCGGCGTCGGTCATGAAGCCCGCCGGGATCCGCGCGCGCTCCTGCCCGGCGGTGTCGAGCAGTGCCACCCGACCGTCCACAAGCGACGGACGGAGACCCTTGAGCCGCAAGGGGAATTCCCACACCGTCGGCGCTTGGGGACTGTCGAGGACCAACGTCTCCTTCAGTCCGCCGGGCACCACGTCGAACCTGATGCCGGCGGACTCGCGGACCGCGCGGTAGCTGACGCTGCTGCCCGACACCTGTCCCGCGGTTCCGGCCGCGTCGGCGACGCCGAAACCGAACCCGTGTTCTTCGTCGAGTTTCAGGTCCACCAAGGAATCCGGGGAGCCCGCCGCCGCGAACACCACCCCGACGCTGTCCCCCGCGTTCCGCCAGCCCGCGCCGTTCTCCTTCGGCACGACCGTGGTGTCGATCGGCTGGTACTCGCCGCTCGGCGTCCGGTAGTTGATCGGGTCCTGGCTGAACTCGGTGGTGTGAGTGCCGTCGGTGTTGGCGTAGGTCCGCTCGGTGGGCGTACGCCGCTCCGGCAGTTCCTTGCTCGTCTTTTCGTCGTATCCGGTGGCCCGCGACGGCGGCGTCTCGACCTTGACCCGGTTGGTGGCCGCCTTCTCGGCTCCGGCCGCGATCGGGGCGTACTTCGACTGCAGCGACATCGGGCCGGCGGCATTCCGCGCGCCTCCCGCCTCGTCCTGCTGCCCGGCGGCCGTTCCGCCTTGCTGCTTGGGCGATTGGGCCATGGCTTCGGCAAGCCGCACCGCGTCGTCGTCCCGGCCGGGGATCCCGTAATTGACGGCTGGACCGATCATCCCGGCGAGGAGCGCCAGCAGCACGACGACGAGCAGGGGCCGGGTGAACGTCTTCCGGGCGTGGGCGGGTGCTGCCTGACGAGCGAACATCGAGACCACCTCGAAGTCAGTCGGCGAAAAGGAAGCCGGGGAAAGGAATCGAGGTCGTCCGGCGCGACCGCGCGCATCGGGGCGGCCGCGCCGGAGACCGTCAGAACTGGGGCTTCGGCAACGGCCCGCCCGCGAAGACGGTGCGATCGGCGTCGGCCGAACGCGCCGCCGCGGCGGTGGCCGCGACCGAACTGTAGGCGTAGGAAACGCCGTCGGAGCCACGGAAGACGGCGGCGACGCCGCCCGCGGAGCGACTGACCAGGAACGGGTCCGTCGCGGACGGGTAAGCGGCTCCGGTCCGCGAATCCTTCAGCCTTTCCCAGGTGCGATACGCCGTGCTGCCCGGAGCCGCCTGTTCGGTGACGTAGACGAAGCCGTCGGTCGCCAGTACGGCCACGTGCACGATCCCGGCGGCGTCGACCGCGGCGGCCGGCGCACCGGCGGCGGTCACCCCGGCCAGCGGCTTCCACTCGCCGGCGAATCCGTCGTTCGTCTCCCGCAGCGTGACGACGGCGCCGTCCGGCTGGGTGGCGAAGACCTGGAGGTTCTTGTCCGGGTTGGCGACCGCGGCGGTGTTCTTCGTCCAGCCCGTCCCGGGGACCGTGATCCAGGGACCGAGCGTGCCGCCGAGGTAGGTGGCCTTGGTGTAGGCGCCGCTCGTCGTCCGCGCGAGGACGTCGATGCCGTCCGGCTGAGCCACGACGGTGATGTCCGGGCTCAGACCGGCCGAGGGCAGCACTGTCCAGGGCAGGAACTCGCGGCCCACCGCGCTCTGCACACGCATCCACAACTTGCCGGAGGCGTCGACCGCGAAGGCGTATCCGAGGTTCTCGCGCATCACGAGGCTCGGCGGCCCGGGCGTCCAGCCGCCGAAACCGGCCAACTGGGCCCAGTTCGTCGTGTTCGGCGCCTGCGTACTGACCCGGGTTTCGCTGTCCTGGCCGAGCGCGGTCACCAGCATGCCGTATTCGTCGGAGCGCAGCGCGCCGGGCATACCGGTGAGCTGCTGGTAGCCGGGCACCACGGCGAAGTCGACCAAGGTGATGTCGTCCGAGCGCTGCCTGCCGTGGATCAGCCTGCCGAAGTCGTCGACGTAGAAGTGCTGCAGTTTCCCAGCGGCGCCCTCGAGAACGAAGCTCGGCGACGTCGGTCTCGACGGCACCGCGGGCCGCTGCGGCTGGCCGGGGTTGACCAGTTTGCAGTCGTCCGTGGTGATCGCCACCTGCCAGTCGGCCGGGACGTTGCCCACCACCTTGCCGACGGGGCCCGCCCACACCCCGCCGCCGAGGTAGCGGTACCACTTCAACTGGTTGGTGTTCTTGTCAAGCGAGTAGAGAACGTCCCCACCGGGCGAAGCGATCGTGCTGAAGTACTGCCAGCCGCTCGTACCGACCAAGGTGGCGTACTCGATCCAGCGCTGGCTCGCCGCGTCGTACTGGAACCGGTACAGCGCGCCCGCGGGCGTCCGCGCGTAGAAAACGCCATACCCGGCCGCGACGATCAGGTCGTACTTCTGCGCCGTCCACCCGGTGTCGATGAGCCGTTCGGTCCAGGTCTTGGCGGTCTCGTCGTAGCGCCGCCAGGTCAGGACGTTGTCGTGCGCCCAGTAGAAGTCACCGGCGCTGTCGACGGTGATGCGGTTGCGCATCTCGGGCTGCGTCACGTTCCATCCGGTCGCGATGGTCTGGGCGATGCCGCCGTTGTCCCATGTGTTCCCCTGCCTGCGCTGACGCTTGACCAAGCCGTCCAGCCCGAAGTCGTAGACCCGTCCGTCGGGTCCGGCCAGCGTGCGGCCGCGCCAACCGGAGCCGACGGTCGACCGTCCCGTCCAGGAGTTGACGCCGGTTTCGGGCTCGTTGTGGCGGTCGAGATCCAGGTAGGCGTCCGGCCGGGTGTAAAAGACGGAAGCGCTTTCCCGGCAGGTGATCGTGTCCGCCGCGGCAGCCACGTTCACTGCGGGCGCGACCACCGCGGCGGTGAGCACGGAGCACAGGACCGCGGATCTGAGCAGAAAACGCCGCTGGTGCATGGAAAACCCCTCAGCTGTTTCAAGAAATGAGGCACAACGGAATTCCCCGGCCGCGATACACGGCGGGGCAGCACAATCGAGCACACGCAGATCGGGCCGGAGTTCACGTCCGGTACGCGATCATTCGACAGTGGACGACAAGACCATCGCGATCGGCCGGCGGAACGATCTGACGGCTTCCTCCCCGAAGCCGTCCGCACCTCCCCGGTCAGTCGCCGGCCACCAGTTCGCGAACCTCGCGATCTTGCTATCGGCCACCCGAAAGATCCGTTACCCGCTTTTTCGGAATTGCTCCATTAGGTCTACTTTTCACCACTTTTCGGCCGCGAGTGCCCGAAGCGGCGGCGTCGAGATACGGGCGTGTTTCGGACCGGCCGCCGGTCGCCGCGTCCACCTCGCGACGTTCGAACACTTCGAAACCCGCGACAGTCACAACCGCGGACAGTTCGTCGTCCGGATAAGCGAGCGGCACGCAGCCGGGCCCGGGTGTCGGCGAGCGCCTCCGCGATCGCGGCTTTCGGCAGCATGCGCAGCGAGAAGAACGCGGTGACAGCGTCGAACTCGCCGAGGCCGCCCAGCACCCGGAGATAACGGGTCGGAGTTCTCCATCGTGCACTCGTTCGCGCACATCCCGGCGAACTACCCGGTGCTCGGCAAGGTAATGCGCGGCATGGAGGTCCTCGACCGGATGGTCGCCGACGGCATCATCCCGACCGATCCGAACGGCCCGCTCGACGGCACGCCCCAGCACCCGGTGAAGATCCGCTCCGTCAGCTTCGGCTGGCTCCCGGCGCGTAAGCGCGCAGGAAAACACCGACGCCGGACCGCACCAGCGCTTCCCAGTCCTCCCCCGGTTCGGCCGCGGCGGCGCTGCCCGCGGTGAGCTGCACGAGGTGCACCGCGGCCAGCGACGGATCATCCAGTTCGAAATGGCCTTCCGCAGCCAGTCTGCGCAGATGTCCGGCCAGTGCCTGCCGTACGCGGGTCGGGCCGCGGTCCTTCCACGCCGCGACCGTCTCCGGGTCGATGTGGTCCAGGTCGGCTTGGATCTGGCGCACCAGCGCCCAGTGCGGTTCGGTTTCCGGATCGCGTTTCGCCCACTGGAGGCCGAACTCGACGAGGTCGGACTCCAGGTCGGCGATCCGGCCGAGCAGCTTGTCGGCGGCCGCGATCTGACGCTCGGCTACCCGGTCCGAGCTGTCGAGGATTACTGCGCGGAACAGGCCGGCCTTGTCGCCGTAGTGGTTGTAGATCGTCCGCGACGAGACGCCGGCTTCCGCCGCGAGCACGTCGATGCTGGCGCGCGAGTAGCCGTCCCGGGCGAAAACTCGCAGGGCGCCGTCGAGCAGAGCACGTTGTTTGTCCGTCCGCACCGGCTCAGTATGCCGAAGTACAACGGTCGTTGCAAAAACTACAACGAGCGTTGTACCTTCGGGGCATGACTTCTTCGCTTCGCATCGCCGTCATCTCCGGAAGCACCCGTCCCGGCCGCCGGGCGACGCAGGTCGCCGAATGGACTCGCGCCCGCGCCGCCGCCTTCCTCGGCGACCGGGCCGAGGTGCGGGTGCTCGACCTCGCCGACATCGATCTGCCCTTCCTGGACGAACCGATGCCCGCCGCGATCGGCGGCTACCGCAACGACCACACCAAGCGCTGGGCCGAGCTGGTCGACGGCTTCGACGGCTTCGTTTTCGTGACGCCCGAGTACAACCACTCCATGCCCGCGGCTCTGAAAAACGCCATCGACTTCCTGTTTTCCGAGTGGACCGACAAAGCCGCCGGTTTCGTCAGCTACGGAACCAACGGCGGCACGCGGGCGGTGGAGCACCTGCGGCTCACGCTCGCCGAGGTGAAAGTCGCTTGTGTGCGTTCCCAAGTCGCGCTGGGACTGTTCACCGACTTCGCTATTCCGGACATGGCCGAGCCCGGCACCTTCGCGCCCGCCGAGCACCACGAGGGCATCCTGACGCGGATGCTCGACGAGCTTGTCGACTGGTCGGCCGCGCTCCGCACCTTGCGGGTCTCCCCGTGACCACCGTCGCCGCCCCCATCGACCGCGCGACGTGGCGGATCTGCTGGATCATCGTGTTCGGCGCGTTCGCCAGCGGACTCGACGCTTCCGTGGTGACGATCGGGCTCGACTCGATCAGCCGCGATCTGGGCGCGGATCTCTCGGCGACGCAATGGGTTGCGAGCGGCTACCTGCTCGCGCTCGCCCTGTCGCTTCCGTTGACCGGTTGGCTGGCGCGACGCTACGGCGCCGGCCGGGTGTGGCTTGTCGCGCTGGCCGCGTTCACGGTGGCGTCCGGGTTGTGCGCGGTCGCGCCGGATGTCGTGCTGCTCATCGCTTTCCGGTTCCTGCAAGGCTTGGCGGGCGGCATCCTGATCCCGGCCGGGCAAACCGTTCTGGGACAACAGGTCGGAGCGGCGCGGCTGGGCCGGGTGATGGCGACGCTCGGGATCGCGGTGAGCGTCGCGCCCGCGCTCGGGCCGCTTGCCGGAGGGTTGATCCTGCAGGGACTTTCGTGGCCGTGGCTGTTCCTGATCAACCTGCCGATCGGGGTGGCCGGGCTGATTCTCGGTCTCCGGTATGTGCCCCGCGGCACGCCTGCGACCACCGGCGGGATCGATTTCGTCGGCTTAGCGCTGATCGCCGCCGGGCTGCCTTTGGTTCTCTACACCGTGACGACCTGGGGTGACACCGGGCGGCTTGAATGGCCGATTCTGTTGCCTGGGCTCGCTTTGCTGACGTGGTTTGTGCTGCGGTGTCGACGGCGTCCGCATCCGCTGCTGGACTTTTCCTTGTACCGCAACCGGCTTTACCGGGCAGCGAGTCTGGCCGCTGCATTCAACGGTGCGTTGATCTTCGGCAGCGGGATCGTCGTGACGCTGTACTTCCAGCTGGGCCGCCATCTGGATTTCATTGGCACTGGCCTGAGTTTGCTCGGCTTCGCCGGTGCGACGGCGGCGATCGCGCCGGTGACCGGACGGGCGGTGGATCGGTACGGTGCCGCGCCGGTCGCGCTGGTGGGAGCGGTGCTGGCGGTGGTGAGCACGGTGCCGTTCGCGTTCCTGCCGGTGGATGCGCCTGGTGTTCTCGTGCAGATTCTGCTGGCGGGGTTCGGGGCTTCGGTGGCGTTGGTGAGCATGCCGATGGGGATCGCGGCGTACAAAACCGTTGAACCGGAACGGCTTCCGGATGCGGCTGCGCAGGTGACGATCCTGTTGCGGGTCGGCGGATCGCTCGGGGGCGCGGTGTTCGCGGTGCTGATCGCCGGACGGTTGCCGGATGTCGACGCGGCGTTCCGGATGGGGTTTGGGGCGATCAGTGCCGGAGCGGTGGGGGCGCTGGGAACGGCATGGCTGGTGGCCCGGGCTTCCCGACCATTACGCTGACGCGGCTATGGAGGAGATCAAGCCTGGGCTTTCGGTCTTCGCGCAACTGGATCTTGGCGAGTTGACGGATCAGGCGCACCGCGAGGGATTCCGCGTGCTGGTCCTGTCGGGCGTCGGCCCGGACAAGAGGTCCTTCTTCGATCAGGCAGAGGCGCAGTTGCCGATGGATCCTCCGCTGGGGAAGTTCAACGTCTGGGACGCCCTCGAAGACTCCCTCTGGGAGGGCCTGAGCTGCCTCCCCGAGCACAAACTGCTTCTGGTCTGGCCCGACAGCAAGGAGTTCGCCGAGAACTCCCCGGATGAGTTCGCGATCGCCTTGTCGGTGCTGAAGGACATAGCCAGCACCCCGATGCCCCCGGAACCGAAGACCGTAGCGATCTTCGTAGCCGCCACCGAAGCTACCCTGAAATCATGAGCCAGCCCCCAGACGGCCTCCCCGCCTACCGAGTCCTCACCGGCCCCGACGACGCTGCCTTCTGCCGCCGGGTCAGCGAAGCCCTCGCGCTCGGCTACCGCCTGCACGAGGGCCCTGCGCTGACCTTCAACGGCGAGAACGTGATCGTCGCCCAAGCCGTGCTCTGGCCGGAAGCCGCTAGCGGTCGCTCCGCGGAGACACCAGCTCGCTAGGCCCGCCACCGGATTCCCCGGCCACCGCGGCCAATTCCTCGCCCACCGACTCCGACGACTTCTTCGTGTCCTTCGTCAGCACCGACGCCACCGCACCGATCAGGCACACCACGATCGCGAAGCCGAACGCCACCGCGAGGCCGTCCTGGAACGGGCCCGAGATCAGGTTCGGGAAGAAGCTGCGTCCGGTCAGGAAGCTCGCCTGGTCCGCGGGCAGGTGCGAAAGCTGGCCGCCCAGCAGCTGCTGGATCGGGTTGTAGCCGAGGAACGCCGCGAACAGCACCGCGACCGCCGGCAGGTGGGCGACCTGTTGCGCGGCCGCTTCCGGAACGCCGTGCTGGGTCAGACCCTGCGACATCGCGATCGGCAGGCGGTCCGACAGACCGGCGATGATCAGGCTGAAGAAGAAACCGATCGACAGCACCATCGCCGCGTTCTGGAAGGTCGTCATCATGCCCGCGCCGGAACCTCGCGAGTCGGCGGGCAGGCTGTTCATCACCTCGGCTCGGTTGGGCGAGGAGAACATGCCCATGCCGATGCCGTTGAGCAGCAGGATTCCGGCGAACGCCCAGTAGTCGAAGTTCACCGGCAGCAGCATCAGCAGCAGGAACGTGAGCGCGGTGATGACGAGGCCGCCGGAGGCGAGCGCGCGGCTGCCGATGCGGTCGGACAGGATGCCGGACGTCGGCGCGGCCACCAGGAAGCCGATGGTCAGCGGGAGCATGTAGATCCCGGCCCACAGCGGCGTCTGCTCGAAGGTGAAACCGTGCTGCGGCAACCAGATTCCCTGCAGCCAGATGATCAGCACGAACTGCAGCCCGCCGCGGCCCAGCGACGCCGTCAGGTTCGCCAGGTTGCCCCAGCTGAACGAGCGGATCCGGAACAGCGACAGCCGGAACAGCGGATTGGGCACCTTCGTCTCGATCACCACGAAGGCGATCAGCACCGCGACGCCGCCGATCAGGCACGACAGCACCATCGGGCTGCCCCAGCCGGTCTGCGAAGTGCCGTACGGCTGGATTCCGTACGTGATTCCCACGAGCACCGCGATGAGGCCGACCGCGAAGGTGATGTTGCCCCACCAGTCCATTTTCGCGTGCTGGCGGACGCCGGTGTCGTGCAGTTTGAGGTACGCCCAGATCGTGCCGATGACGCCGAACGGCACCGACACCAGGAAGATCAGGTTCCAGTTCACCGGCGCGAGCACGCCGCCGACCACGAGGCCGAGGAACGAGCCCGCGATGGCCGCGACGCCGTTCATGCCGAGCGCGAGCCCGCGCTGGTTGGCCGGGAAGGCGTCGGTGAGGATGGCCGACGAGTTCGCCATCAGGAACGCGCCGCCGACGCCCTGCACGATCCGCCAGCCGATCAGCCAGAGCGCGGCCGCGTCGCCGCCGAACCAGGTGATCGCCAGCATGATCGAGGAAACGGTGAACACGGCGAAGCCGAGGTTGTACATCCTCGCGCGGCCGTACATGTCGCCGAGCCTGCCGAACGCCACCACCAGCACCGCGGTGACCACGAGGAAGCCCATGATCATCCACAGCAGGTAGCTCGTGTTCGACGGCTCCAGCGGGTTGATGCCGATGCCCTTGAAGATGTCGGGCAGCGCGATCAGCACGATCGACGAGTTGATCGTCGCGATCAGCATCCCGAGCGTCGTGTTGGACAGCGCGATCCACTTGTACCGCGGACCGAGTTCCGCGATCGAATACGTCCTGCGCTCCGCCACCGTCGAAAACCCCTCTCCCAGCCGTTCCCTTAGCTAGGCTAAGCAAGTTGCTTGCGGTAGGCAACCAACAAAAGAAAACGACTGGGAGACAAGGGTCACAAACGGATGACTATCCTTTGTGGACTATTTACTTTCACTCGGTCGAGTTACCGCTGCGCGGGACCTCCGACGACCTTTCCCGGGTTGAGGATCCCGTGCGGGTCGAGCGCGTTCTTGACCGCGCGATGCAGGTCGAGAACCGCTGGTCCCAGCTCTTTCTCCAGTCCTGGCCGCTTCAGCAGGCCGACGCCGTGCTCGCCGGTCACCGTGCCGCCGAGTTCGAGCGCGTCGGCGACGATGTCGTCGAACGCGGCCTGCGCGCGGCGCTGCGCGTCGTCGTCCCCGGCCGGCGTGATCAGCAGCGGATGCAGATTTCCGTCGCCGATATGCGCGATATTGGCGATTTGCGTGTCGTGCCGTTGCGCGGCCAAATCAATCCGGGCGAGCATTTCCGGCACCAAATGCGTCGGGACGCAGACGTCCTCCGTCAGCACCGGGCCAAGCCGCTCGAGCGCCGGGTACGCCAGCCGCCGGGCGGCGAACAACGCGTCCGCCTCGGCCTCGTCGGTGGACTGCGCGGCCCAGGTCGCGCCCGCCTTTTCGAAGCACTCCACCATCACCGCGGCCTCGTGCCCGCCCGGCACGTCGCTGCGGCCGAGCAGCACCACGTTCGCGTCGGCGGACAAGCCCATGTTCTTCCAGGCGTCCACCGCGGCCAGGCAATGCCGGTCCACCAGTTCCAGCGCCGACGGCACGATCCCGGCCGCGCGGATCGCCGCTGCCGCCTCCCCCGCCGCGACGGTCGAGTCGAAATACCCGGCGACAGTCGCCTCCGGCGCGCGCTTCGCCCGCAGCCGCACGGTGATTTCGGTGATGACGCCGAGCGTCCCCTCGGACCCGACCATCAGTCCGGCGAGGTCGTACCCGGCCACGCCCTTCGCGGTGCGGCGGCCGAGCCGGACGAGTTCGCCGGTACCGGTGACGACCTGCAGACCGAGCACGTAGTCGCGAGTCACGCCGTACTTCACGCAGCACACGCCGCCCGCGTTGGTCGCGACGTTGCCGCCGATCGTCGACCACGGCGAACTGGCCGGGTCCGGCGGATACCACAGCCCTTGTTCCGCGCAGGCCGCGCGGAGATCGTCGTTGACCACGCCGGGTTCGACCACGGCGAGCCGTTCCACCGGGTCGATCTCCTTGATCTTGGTCATCCGGTCGGTCGCCAGCACGACGCATCCGGCCAGCGCGTTCGCCCCGCCGGACAGCCCGGTCCCCGCGCCGCGCGGCACCACCGGCGTGCCGTGCTTGATGCACTGCCGCACGGTCGCCTGCACCTCGTCCGCGGTGCGCGGCCGGACCAGGACCGCCGGTTCGCCGTACGGAGCCCACTCCGCCTCGTCGTGCGCGAAGCTGCGCAGCACGTCGGGGTCCCGCACGATCCGGTCGTCCGGCAGGACGGTGTGCAGGTCGTCGATCAGCATGGGGCTCCCGCATTCTTCCGGTCTGTTCTTCTCCTCAGGTTAGGTCGAAATCCGGGCCGCTCGTTCGACGTATCGGTGAGAGCTTCGAGGAGGCAGCCATGACCACCACCGTCACCCGCCGCGGGATCTCGATGCTGCGTGCCGTCGCCGCCGGGCGCGGACGGCTGACCTGCAGCTGCGAACCGGATCTGTTCGTGGACGGCCTGCCGTGCAGCGACCAGTTCACCGCGCACGCGCTGGCGCACGCCGGCCTGCTGCGCGCGACGGAACCGGGGCCGCTCGGGCAGCCGGTGCCCGCCGTGCTGACCCCGGCCGGGGAAGCGCTGCTCGCCGCCGCCTGACCCGGCTACGCTGACCAGCGGGAAAAGGGGAAGGCGGAGCAGATGGCGTCCGGAGCATCCGGAACGGACACGGCGCGGCGCAGGCGGCGCACCACGGTGGCCCTCAAGGAGTCGCTGCGCGAACTGCGCAATCAGCTGTCGCTGCTGAACCATCAGGTCGGCGGACGGCTGAAGCTCAAGGACGTCGACCTCGACTGCCTGGAACTGATCTCGTCCGCCGGACCGCTGAGCCCGAGCGCGCTCGCCCGCCGCGCGGGCCTGCACCCGGCGACCGTGACCGGCATCCTCGACCGGTTGCAGCGCGGCGGATGGGTAGTGCGCGAACGGGATCCCGACGCGGCCGACCGGCGCGCGGTCACCGTCCGCGCGGTGCCGGGACGCACACAGGAACTGTTCCGCGTGTACGGCGGGATGAACTCGGCCATGGACGACCTGTGCGCCGGATACACCGAGGACGAACTCATGCTGATCGCCGGATTCCTGCGCCGCACCGCCGAAGCGGGCCGGGCCGCGACCGACGAGCTCTCCGGAGAATGACAGCAGGGCCTCGCCGCTTCGCCCGAGCGCGAAACGACGAGGCCCCGGTACCGGGTTCGGCAGGGCTCAGCTGTCGAGCGTGCCGTACACGATGATGTTGTCGAGATAGCTCTTCTTTTCGGCGTCGAACGCGCCGCCGCAGGTGATCAGCCGGATCTGCGCATCGGTGGTGTTGCCGTACACGGCTTCGGTGGGGAACGTCTTCTTCGCGATCTGGTCCACCTTGGTCACCGTGAACGAGGCCGTCGACCCGTCCTTGCGCCCGATCATGACCTTGTCGCCCTTCTTCATCTCGTGCAGCCGCCAGAAAATGCCCTTCTGGTGGTTGCCGTCGATGTGGCCGAGGACGACCGCCGGTCCGACCTGGCCCGGTTTGGGGCCGAAGTGGTACCAGCCCGCCTGCAGCGGCTGGTCGACCGGAGGCACCTGGACGGTCTTGTCGTCGTTGAGGCCGAGCGGCACCAGCGACGAATGCGCGGAGATGCTGGGCACGTCGAGCGAGACCGGGTCCGAGACCTGCTGCGCGGCCGCCGCGGAACTCGCCGGGGCCGCGGCGGGCGGGTTCTCCGCCGAACCGCAGCCCAGCAGGGCGAAGTTCGCGACGAAAGCCAGCAGGAGCGCGAAAAGCCCGAACCGGGAACGCGTCACCGGGCGGTCGCCAGCGAGCCGTCGCCGGTCTCCGGCGCGCCGACCGGCACGACGGTCACCTGGCCGGGGCCTTCGGCGGGCGGAGTGCCCGGCTTGGAGGGTTCGGACGGCTTGGTGGACGACGGCGGGGTGGTCGGGTTGCCCGCGACCTTGGCGCAGGTGGCCGAGGCGAGGACGATGTCGCCCTTGCCGAGCGCGCCGGTGACGTCGCCGCCGAGGAGCTTGATGTGCAGCGCGTTGACGGTGAGGCTGCCGTCGGAGTGCTTGATCTGCTCGTTGACGATCACCTGCAGCACGCCGTCGATGCCGAGCTTCTGGTTCGGCTTGGTCGACACCGGGAGCTTGCCGATCTTGCCGAGGTCGAGGCCGGCCAGCTCGGACGAGGCAGTGATGCCGTCCGGCGTGGACTTGCACTCGGAGCTGATCACGCGGGCGGTGGGGGTGGAGCCGGCGAGCGGGGCGAGCACCGGGAGCGCGGCGTCGACGATCGAGGCCTTCGCGTCGACCGGGCCGCTGCTGCCGTCCTGCTTCGCCGAGCTGCTGATGGCCTTCGCCGTGACCAGGCCCTTCAGCGGCACGTTCACCACCTGCGCGGACTCCGGGCCCTCGGTCGAGGAGGGGGCGATCTTGCCGGTGTCGACCGTGATCCCCTTGTCGCCGAGCACGCCGGGCAGCAGCGAGACCGAGGCGGACGCGCCGTAAGCCGAGCCGGCGGGCGACCCGGCGGCGAACGCCGGCGGGGCGACGGCGGCGGCGAGCAAAGCCAGCGCGGGAACAGCGACCGCGACGGTCCGTCCGCGCAGCAGGGCAGAACGCATGAATTGTCCTTCCGAACATCAAGAATGAAGCCGCCGCACGGATCCCCGAATCCACGCGTGACCGAGCACAACTGTCGGTCCCTGGCAGAGCGCGACATTATCAAGACGCCCTGGAAACGCAAAGCAAGATCCGTCGCGCAGCGCGCCCGCCCGACGGTTCCAGTGACCACAATTATCGCAATTTCACCACTAAAGAGTGATGTAACGCGGCTTCGCTGACGCGGTTTTCTCACGCTGAGCTACCGGAACCGAGGCCCCGATGGAGGATTGCCCCTCGCCCCACCCGGAGGAGTGATCCTGCGAAGGGTTCGATTCGGACACCCGCCGTAATGTGACCGCTACCGCTTCCCGGCGGCCATTCCCGGTTCGCCAATTCGTCCCGCGACCGGAGCGGGCATCGGCGGAAAATGTCCACAATGGAATCGTCCGGAACGGAACGAGCGAACGGAGAAAAGGGTACGATTTTCGCGTCCGGGGCGGTGACCAGCGGCAACGCGCGATTGTGGACAGTCCGAAAAGGACTGGCGGCGCGTTCTCCGGCCGCGCCCGCTCATTCGACGGTGACGGTGACCTGGTAGAAAATCCCGGTCCGGTCCGGAAACACCAGCGCGTCCCGTTCGTCGACCATCTTCCACAGGACGTGGCAGACGCCGGTGCCGGTCGGCGTCACCGGGACGCTCACCTCGACCAGTTGCCCCGGTTCGGCGTCCGGGACCGGCACGCGCGGCGGGGACGGGCACAGCACCGTGGTGCCGCCCGCGACCTTCAGATAGCGGCTGCGCCACGGCACCGAGCCGGTGTTCTTCAGCCGCCAGATCTTCGTGAACGTCCGGCCGTAGCGGGTTTTCGCGCCGTCCGGGAAGGTGACGTCGCCGGAAAGGCCGTCGCCGCCGAAGCCGGACGAGTCGCCGGGCAGCGGGTAATGCGGGGCTGCGGCTTCCTTGTCCCGGGAGGACGGCGTGGCCAGGACCACGACTGCGGCCACAAGTCCGAGGACGACCAGCACCGTTCCCGCGACGACGATCGAGCCCCACCGGCGGGTTTTGGCCGGGTCGGGCGACCCGGCGGGGGCCGCGAACGACTGTGCCGGTTCGGAAGAGCGCTCCCCGGCCGGAGCAGGATCGTTGACCGCGTCGGCTGGTGCGGGCGTCCAGTCCCCCGCGCCGGACGGATCGAAGGCCGGGGCTGGTGAATCAGTCTCGCCGACGGAGCCCGCCGCTTCAGCCGTCCCGCCAGCCGGGCTCTCCGCGGCAGCCTCGGCCCAAGCCGGGTCCGATTGCCCCTCGACCGCTTCTTCCCAGCGCGCCAGCCACTCGCGCCGGACCGTCTCCTCGTCGCGGCCGAGGCCGGTCACCGCGAGGCTCCGGACGAACTCCCAGGTCGTCGGCCAGGACGGCGCGCCGCGCCCGCGCGTGGCGGCCGACAGGGCCGATTTCGACGCAACCGCGCCGAGTTCCGTGCGCATCCGGTCGTAGGACGGGTCGCCCGCTTCCCGCTTCAAGTCCAGCAGTGCGCAGGCGAAACGGGAGACCGGGCCCGCGCCCGCGTCGGGCACGATGTGCTTGCGGCCTCGGCGGGCCTGGGGCCGCCCGGCCGCGGGCTCGCTCATGACGCCTCCAATGATCGACATCGACCCTTGGAGGTTGCCAGGCGGCCCGGGGCGGCGCAGCCCCGGGCCCGCCCGGCGGATCAGCGATCCGGGCTCAGAGCTTGCAGCCCTTCTGGATGCGCGCGACCGAGTGGTCCGCGCCGATGTGGAACTTCTTCTTGCCGCTGGTGCCGCCGTTGGTGGTCATGCACTGGACGCTCAGCGCGCCGTCCGCGTCCTTCAGCACGATGCCCGCGGACACCTTGTGCGAACAGTGGTTGTTGAAGTACACGGTGACGTTCGTGAGGCCGTCGCCCCAGGAGTAGTTGGACGTCTTCCCGGACGGCTTCGAGCACTTGATGCTCGCGGTGTGCTTGCCCTGCGCGCTCGCCGGGGCCGCGGTGTCCGCCGACGCGGCGGGAGCGGCGATCCCGGCGAATGCGATCCCCAGCGCGGAGGCGGCCATCAGCGTCTTGCCGATCTTCATGGGTGTCCCCTCGGACGAATCGGAATGGAGCAACACCGGGAAATCCCGGTGCACTCATCCCAGCGCGCCGCCCGTTTTGTCCTCAACCGCTGGCTGTCCACGGTCAATGCGAGGTGTTGTCCACGCAGGTCAGCGAATTGTCCACGGCTCAGTCAGCCGGGCCGCGCAGTGTCAGGACAACGCGTAAGACGTGTTCGACGGCCGACTCGAACATCGCGCCGCGCAGTTCGCCGCGCGTCTCGAGGTTGCGCGCGGCGAAGTCGACCGTCTGGTCCGGTCCGACCCGGCGGACGAGGAGCGCGGCGACCTCCTCGAGGTCGAGGCTCGGGTTGTCGAGCCGGGCGAGGGCGAACTCGATGATGAGCTCTTCGTCGGTCACTCTTCTCAGGGTAGTCGCGAAACGGGTTTCAGCCGTGGCTTCGATAGCGCCCGTAGGGATAAGCCTCGACCAGCGTGACGTGCACGACCGCGCCGCTGGGCACCTCGTACTCCCGCTGCTCCCCCGGCTTGGCGCCGTCCAGCGCGCGCCCGAGCGGCGAGTCCGGCGAGCAGACCTCGATGCCCGCGCCGACCTCGTCGCGAGCCCCCAGCAGGAACGTCTCGACCCCGCCGTCGTCGTAGCGGACGGTGAGGACCATGCCGGGCTCGGCGACCCCGTCGTCGGGCGGGTCCTCGCCGACGACGGCGTTTTGCAGCAGGTCCTGGAGCTGCCGGATCCGCGCGTGCCGGTGCTGCCTGCGGTCGAGCCGGTCGTGGTCGCCCGCTCCCTCGCCGAGTTCGGGTTCGCGCTGCAGGTCAGCCAGTTCCGCGGCGAGGCGGGCGTGCGCGTCGGCGGTCAGCCAGGGACGCGAAGAGGTCGTCGACATGAGAGGTGCCTTTCGGAGGTCGTCCGTGGGGGCCGGGCCAGCAGGAGGCGTCCAGCCCCCACGGACTTTCGAGGAGTCCCGCGGCGGTCAGCGGGGCTCGGGCTCGGTGCGGCGGTCGAGCACGCCGGCGTCGGCGGCGAACCAGCCCGCGGCTTTCACCAGGATGTCCCTTTCGGTGCGCAGCAAGGCATTCTCCGCGCGGAGGAACATCAGCTCGGCGTGCTCGTCGCCGGTCAGCGGCGGCGGACCGGCGGGGTCGGCGGACACGCGCGGGTCACCTCAGCGGGTCGAACGGCCGCAGCGCTTCCGGCTGCTTGCCGGTGACCATCTGCTCGGCGAGCAGCTTTCCGGTGATCGCGCCGTGCGACAGACCCCACATGCCGTGCCCGCCCGCGACGTACATCCCCGGCGCGCCGGTCTGCCCGATCACCGGCCGCCCGTCGGCGCTGACCGGGCGCGAGCCGGCCCAGACGTCGGTGCGCTGGTCCCAGCGCAGGCCCTGGAGCAGCGGCCGGGCCGAGGCGACGATCGCGTCGACGCGCGCCGGGTACAGCGGATCGTCCGGCTTGCGGAACTCCATCGTCCCGGCCACCCGCAGCCCGCCCTGGTACGGCGTGCACGCGACCCGGATGTCCGGCAGGTACATCGGGCTCGGCACCGGATCGTCGGTCGGCACGGTGAAGGAGTACCCGCGGCCGGCGCGCACCGGGACGCGCACACCCCATTTGTGCGCCAGTTCGCCCAGCCACGCACCGGTGGCGAGCACTACAGCATTGGCGTTGACCGTCTGTCCGTTCGTCGACAGCACGGTGTAGGCGTATTCGTGCCGGCGGATCGCGGCGACTTCGAACCGGTGCCGGATCGTGCCGCCGCGGCTGACCACGGCCCGGGCGAGCGATTCGACGAACCGGCCGGGGTCGACGTACCGCTGGCCGTCGATCCGGATGCCGGCCCCGATCCGGTCGGTGACCTGCGGGAAGTGTTCGCGCAGTTCCGGTCCGGCGAGCTGGGTCCAGGACACTTTCTGCCCGGCGTCGCCGAGCCGGTCGAGTTCCTTGACCAGGGTTTGGGCCTTCGCGGAGGTCTCGAACAGGGCGGTGATGGGCGCGTCGATGGTCGGCGCGTCCACGCCGCTGGCGGTCAAGAAGTCAAACGCTTCAAGGCATTCCTCGTTGAACGGCAGGTTCGCGCACGCTGCCCGGTTCCAGGACCGGTGGGTGCAGTTCGCCGCGAAACGGGCGAGGAACTGCCACAGCCGAGGGTCCGGACTGGCCGGGACGTGCAGCGGCGCCTGCCGGTCGAGCAGGGTGCGCAGGCCGTAGCGGAGGACGGCGGGTTCGTTGAGCGGGATCGACAATCCGGGCGAGAGCCAGCCGGCATTGCCCCACGACGAGCCCGCCGCGATGCCCTCGCGGTCGACGACGGTCACCCGCACGCCGCGTTCCTGCAGGAACCAGGCGGTCGACAACCCGACGATGCCCGCGCCGACCACGATCGCCGAACGCGGTCCGCCGCCCTTCCGGTCGAGATCGCCCATGGTGTTCCTCCGCCGAGCCGTGCCGCTGGTTGTGCTGATGCGGCCAGGATGACCCGGATTCGGCGGGCGGTCTTTGTCCGGTTCGGCCAACCGGAGCAGGCCGGTTTGTCCGGATCGGTCAATCCCGCGGATCGGCGACGGCCAGCTCGATGATCATCGCCAGCCGTTTCGCGGGCAGGTCGAGCCGCAGCGGCGTCACGTCGGCCATCTTCCGCAGCCGGTAGCGGATGGTGTTGGGGTGCACGCCGAGCCGTTCGGCGGCCTCGGTGAGGTCGCCTTGGGTCTCGAGCCACGCGCGCAGGGTCGCGACGTAGCTGGTCGAGTTGGCCGCGTCGTGCCTGGCCAGGTCCGCGATCGGACCGCGCGCCGGGGCTCGTCCCGCTGCCGCGGCGGCGCGCAGGCGGAGGATCAGGATGTCGTCCCAGGACTCGTCGTACGCGACGGTCGCGCCGGGTTCCGGGCGGACGTCGTGCAGGGCAAGGCATTCGTCGGATTCGCGTCGGCTGGCCGGGAGTTCCGCGGTGGACGCGGGCGCGCCGATGCCCGCCGCGACCGTGACCTGCGCGGGCAACGCGTCGCGGATCCCCGCGATCCACGCGCGAGCGGTCTCGACGTCTTCGCCGGGCAGAACGGTGTAGACGGTATTGCTGAACAGCGTGCTCCGGCCCGGCCTCGACCAGCCGAAGCCGGTGGTCGCGCGCTCGAAGGCGAGCAGCAGCGCGGCGTGGCGTTCGTCGGCGATGTGCGCCTGGAGCGCGACCACGCGGAACCGTCCGGGCGGCAAACCGAGCCTGCTCAGCACCGCTGCCGCGTCCGGGGTGCCTTCCAGCAGCCGGATCACCAGGTCCGACTCGACCTGCCGTTCGAGGTCGGCGCTCGCCCGCGACCGCAGCAGGTGCAGCCCGACCGTGCGGGAACTGTCGTGCAGGACAGTGCGCCGGACGTCCGACAGCGGCTCCTCGCACTCCACCCAGATCGACCCGAGCGTCTCGCGCCCGGCTCGCACCGCGACGACCATGCGCCCGGTCAGTCCGTGCTCGGGATCGGCCTCGACGAACAACGGCTCGTCCGACTGGGCGAGATGCGCGAACACGCCGCGACGCTCGAACAACTCGCGCACCTGGTCCGGCACTCGCCGTCCGAGGATCGTCTCCAGCCGCACCCGGTCCGCCCCCTGCTGGCGGCTGGAGTACGCGAGCACGCGCGACAGCTGGTCCTCGATGGTGACCGCGCTGCCGAGCGCGTCGGCGAGGCTGTCGGCCAGCGCGAACAAGTCGGTCGGGCCGCGGCCGGATTCCGTTTCTCGTCCTTCGAGCACCAAGCCGTAGACGACGCCCGCGAGCTGTCCCCACGACACCTCCGGATCGACGAGCAGCACCGCGACCTGGCTGTCCACCTCGGGTCCCGGCGGCGTTGCTCCCCGCACCAGCACGACCGACGCCCGCGCCGCGGTGGCCCGTTCGATGGCTTCTCGCACCGAATCGACGCCCACCGCGAGGTAGACGTCGCCGCGCAACCCGCGCGGGTCGGCGGGGTCGTCCATCACCACGTCCCGCAACGCCACTTCGCGCGCGACGGGACAGCAGCACAACCGCGCGCCGTACCCGCCGAGGACGTTGACGAGCCGATCCAGCGTGACCATGCCCTGTTCATACCTGACGTATCGTGGGAGGTCATGCGAGCGCGGGTCGAGGACGTGCACGAGCTGGCGCTGGGGATGCCCCACGTCACGGTGGTGCGCGGCTCGCGGGAGAACCCCGTCTACCAGGTCGGCGGCAAGTCCTTCGTGTTCTTCCGGACGCCGCGGCCGGACGCCTTCGACCCGGAGACCGGGCAGCGGTACCCGGACGTGATCGTGTTCTGGGTACCGTCCGAATCGGACAAGCAGGCGCTGGTCCAGGACCCGGACAGCCCGTTTTTCACCACCCCGCACTTCGACGGCCACCTGTCGGTGCTGATCCGCGCCGCCCACCTCGGCTCGTTGACGCGGCAGGAGCTGACCGAGGTCGTCGAGGACGCCTGGTTGTCCCGAGCGTCACCGCGCCGGCGCGAAGCGTGGCTGGCCGGGCGCCGGGCTCGGTAAGCGATCAGGAATCAAGAAGCATCCGGGGTGGTGCCGGACTTAGCGTTTACGGCATGACTTCCTTCGACTTTGTCACCCTGGACGTTCCCGATGTCGCCGCCGCCGAGCGCTTCTACACCGCCGCGTTCGATCTGGGCGACCGTCTCCGCTTCCGCCAGGCCGCCGCGCCGAGCACCGGCTTCCGCGGATTTACCTTGTCGCTCACCGTTTCCCAGCCCGCCAACGCCGTCGCTTACCTGGACGCCGCGCTCGCCGCGGGCGCCACTTCGCTGAAGCCCGCGGCCAAGTCGCTGTGGGGTTTCGGCGGGGTGGTGCAGGCGCCCGACGGTGCGATCTGGAAGGTCGCGACTTCCACGAAGAAGGATTCCGGCGCGGGGGTCCGGGAATACGACCAGATGGTGCTGCTGCTGGGCGCGTCGGACGTGGCGGCGACCAAGCAGTTTTACGTCTCGCACGGGCTCGCGGTGGGCAAGAGCTACGGGCGCAAGTATGCGGAGTTCGAAACGAGCCCGGTCAAGCTGGCCCTTTACGGACGGAAGGCGCTGGCGAAGGACGCCGGGGTGCCGGAGGAGGGTTCGGGTTCGCATCTGCTGACCATCGGCGGGAACGCCGGGAAGATCACGGACCCGGACGGATTCGCTTGGGAGACTTCGGTTCTGGCCGGATGACGGGCCGGGTGGATCCGTCGAGACCCGCTCGACGGATCCGGCCCGCTAGCCCGGCTGGCCGACGAAGTTCTTGAACTGGGCGAGGACCAGCTCCACAGAGGACGGGTCGCAGGCTCCGCGGAATTTTGTGCCGTCCGAACGGCATTGCGCCCAGCGGCCCGCATCGCCCTCGAAATCGGGTCCCTCCATGAGGTGCCCGGCGAGATCGGTGTCCACCAGATCGATTTCGAGGGACCAGCCCGGATTGTCCAAGGTGGACAGCTCGACGCCGAACGCGTGCTCCCATTCCTCGTCGCACTGTGCGGCATACCAGTCCAGCAGGAACTGGAAGCTCTCTCCCAAAGCCACCGGAACTCCTTCGGGCCAAGCACTTCTTCGCCGACCTGGCGACGATGCCGAGTCTGCCGCAACCCCCGTCCTGGAGGCCACCGAGTTATCGGGCCCCTCCCTCCGGGCAATAACCCGAACACAGCAACACCATCCGCGTGAACCGCCCGTCCGCGTCGTCGTCCACGTACGCCTGTTGCTCCACCGCGAACCACCCCTCCCCCAGCCGTTCCGCACGCACGCGCGCCCGCCAGCGCAGGTGCAGCCGCGGGCCGACCCGTCCCACCTCTCCCTCGGCGAGTTCGAAATCGTCGACCTCGCCGAACCAGTGGGCGAACGCGGCGGTGATCTCGGCCGGGCCGTGGAATTCCCGCAATCCCGGCGGCAGCAAGGCCGTCAACCGCACCTCGCTGTCCATTGCGGACGACATCCGCGCGAAGTCCTGTCTGCTCAATGCTTCGATGAAGGCGCCCGCCCTGGAGATGCGGGAGGCCTGGAGTTGTGTTGTCATGCCTCAGGTTTACGACCCGACGCACCCCAGCGGATCGGGTAACTGCCCGATCTTTCACCCGGTCAGGCCTCGGCGCATCGCGACCAGCGCGGCCTGCGTCCGGGTCGTCACGCCGAGTTTCGCGTAAATATGCTCCAGATGCGTCGAAACCGTCTTGCGGGACACCGTCAGCGCGGCGGCGATCTCCGGGTTCGACAGTCCCCGGGCCAGGTGCAGCAAGACCTCGGTTTCCCGGGCGGTCAACCCGTCGGGAGCGCGGCGGACCCGTTGCCCCGCCGCGGTCAGGACCGCGCTCACCGCTGCGGGATCGAGGCGTCCGGCGCGAGCTTCGGCGGTGAGCGTGCGCGCGGCCGCGTCGGGGGCCAGCGGGGCGCGGTGCGGGCGTGGTTCGCCGAGTGCGTGGTAAACGTCGGCGGCGGAGAGGACCCGCGACGTCATCGGCAGGGCGTCGCCGGAAAGCCCGTGCGGGTAACCGGAACCGTCGAGTCGTTCGTGGTGCTGGGCCGCGCAGCGGGCGACCGCGGCGAGGCCGGGCATTCCGGCGAGCATCCGTTCGGTCAGGTACGGATGCGTGCGGGCGCGTTCGGCCTGCGCGAGCGACCACGGCCGGATCGCGTTCCAGATCGCGCTCGGGACGCCGATCATCCCGATGTCGTGCACCCAGCCGGCACGGCGGACCAATCGGACGTCCGGCGCGGGGAGGCCGAGCCGGGTCGCCCCGTCCGCGGCGAGCGCGGCGACCCCGCGGGAATGCCCCAGCCGCGGCGGGGATTTGAGGTCGGCGAAATCGGCGAACGCCTGCAGGGCGCGGTCTAGTTCGTCCTCTTCCAGCTGGGCGCCGAGCCGCGGGTCGAGGGCGATCACCTCGTCCCACGCCTGGATTCGGTCCAGTCCGGCCAAAATGTCGCCGCGGTGGGTCAGGAGGCAGTCGACCAGACCCGGGTCGAACTGCGTGCCCCGGCGTTCCCGAGCGACAGCGATCGCGCCGTCGACGCCCGCGGTGTCGTGGAAAGCCTCGACGTTGTCGGCGAGCTGGACGAGCCGGATCGCCGGATCGAGGTCCGCGCCGCCGGCGTCGCCGGGGACACCGCGACCGTCCCAGCGTTCGAAGGACTGAAGCAGCGGACGGCGGACGTCCTCGCCGAGGTCGAGCCGTCCGGCCAGTTCGCTCGCGCTTTGGCAATGCGCCTGCATGACCTCCTGCACCGATCGGCCCGCCGTGGCGAGGAACTGGCCGACGAGTGCGGCGCGCCGGAGTCGCGGCCCGCCGCGGCCGAGGTGACGGAGGACGAACATCGCCATCGCGACCCCGGCCAGGTCGCCGTCGTGACTATCGGCGTACAGCTCGGTCTCGTCGCCGAACAACGAGGCCAGCTCGCTGGTGTCGGCGGCGCAACCCACCCAGGTCAGCAACGACGTGTAGTAAGCCGCCGCACGCACGGTGTCGTCCGCACCTGCCGCGTCGGCCAGTCGCAGGGCGATGACGGTCTGCCGCAGCACGCGCTCCATCGGGCGGCCCATGCCGAGATCGGCCACCAGCGACAGCGTGGCGACCAATTCGGACAACCGCACCGGCGCGGCTCTGCTCACCTCGGAAAAGTCGCCGCTGAAACGCCGGTTGTTACGCCGGACGGGGCAATTCCGACTTCCAGGCAGAGCCCGGAGGTGCGCGATGGCGACCGAAGTCCCGACGTTCTGCCCGCTGTGCGTGTCGAAGTGCGGAGCCACCGCGACGGTCGAGGACGGACGGCTGCTCGCGCTCCGCCCGCTGCCCGGCCATCCGACCGGCGGCGCGATCTGTGTGAAAGGCAAGGCCGCGCCGGAGATCGTCGCGCATCCGGACCGGCTGCTGCACCCCCTCCGCCGAACCGCCCCGAAGGGCGCGGCCGACCCGGGCTGGGAGCGCATCGGCTGGGACGAAGCGCTGGCGACGATCGCGTCCCGGCTGACGGCGATCGCCGAGGAATCGGGCCCGGAAGCGGTGGTGTTCGGCAGCGCCTCGCCCTCGACGTCGGCGATGTCGGACACCGTCGAATGGCTGACCCGGCTCCGGCGCGCCTTCGGGAGTCCCAACTTCGTGAGCTATATGGAACTCTGCGGCTGGGGCCGTCACCTGGCCACGCTCTACACCTGGGGCGAGCCTGTCCCCGGCTCTTACCTGCCCGATCTCGAGAACGCGCAATGCATCCTCTACTGGGGCTACAACCCGTCGGTCTCGCGGCTCGCGCACGCCACCGCGACCACCGCCGCGCTACGGAGAGGGGCCAAGCTCGTCGTGGTCGATCCGCGCCGCGCCGGGCTGGCCAGCAAGGCCGACCAATGGCTGCGCGTCCGTCCTGGCACAGATGCGGCACTGGCGTTGTCGCTCACGCACGTGATGATCGAGAACGACTGGTACGACAAGGAATTCGTCGAACGGTGGACCAACGCGGCGAAACGGGTCAGCTCTTCTCGCCGGGTCTGGGACCTGCTCGCCGAGGAGTGCGCGAAGTACCCGCCCGAGACCGCGCAGGAAATAACCGGCGTGCCCGCCGACCAGATCGTCGCTACCGCCCGGCTCCTGTGGGAGCAACGTCCAGTCGCGTTCTACACCTGGAGCGGGCTGGAGCAGCACAGCAACGCGACGCAGACCGTACGCGCCATCGGCCAGCTCTACGCCCTCACCGGATGCATCGACGCACCCGGCGGGAATGTGCTGTTCACGCCAGTGCCGACCAACCCGATCGACGGCCGGGAGCTGCTGGCACCCGAGCAGAGCGCCAAGACCATCGGAGTACAGGAGCGTCCGCTAGGACCGGCGAGATTCGAGTTCGTCACCGGCGAGGACCTCTACCGAGCCGCGCTGGACGGCGTGCCCTACCGAGCCCGTGCTCTGGTCAACTTCGGCGGCAACCTGGTCATGGCCCACGGCGACAGCGCGCGAGGCCGCGACGCCCTTCGCGCTCTGGATTTCTTTGTCCACACGGACTTGTTCCTGAACCCGACCGCGGAGCAGGCGGACCTCGTGCTGCCCGTAACAAGTGCGTGGGAAGCCGAAGCGCTGCGGATCGGTTTCGAGACAAGCCAGGCCGCGCAGTCGACTGTCCAATTGCGACAGCCGTTGGTCGCTCCGCGCGGCGAAGCCCGACCGGACTTGCGGATCATTTTCGACCTCGCCATCGCCCTCGGGCTCGGCCCGCAGTTCTTCAACGGAGACATCGAAGCGGCCTGGCGACATCAGCTCGCACCCAGCGGCCTCACGCTCGACCAGCTGCGCGCCGCTCCGGAAGGAATCCGCCTGCCGTTGCGGACGATCTACCGCAAGTACGAACGAGGCGGCTTCCGGACGCCGTCCGGTCTGGTCGAGTTGTACTCGGAACCGTTGCTGGAACAAGGATATCCGCCGCTGCCGACCTTTGCCGAACCGTCGATCAGCCCGCTGTCCCGGCCGGATCTGGCAGCGCGTTACCCGTTGATCCTCACCTGTGCGAAGTCGCTGTTCTTCTGCGAAACCCAGCATCGGGAAATCGCCAGCCTGCGCAAATCCGCGCCCGAGCCCGCCGTCGAACTGCACCCCGAAACCGCTGCCGTCCGCGGAATCGGCGCCGGAGACTGGGTGCGGCTGGAGACGCCGCTGGGAAGCATCCGCGCGAAGGCGAAGTTCAACGTCAACCTGCGCCCGAACGTCGTGTGCGGACAGCACGGCTGGTGGCAGCCCGCCAGCTCGCTCGGCCAGCCTGGCTATCCGCCGTTCGGCGACGGCAGCGCGAACCTCAATCTCGTGCTGAGCCAAGGCCCGAGCGACCCGATCAGCGGCAGCTCGCCGTTGCGTGCTTCCCTCTGCGAGATCGTCAAAGACAGCTAGCTAGCGCGTTCAAGCTGATGTCGACTATCGCGCGGAGCTGCTTCGGACTCGCCCCAGCCCTGCTCATCACCGCCAGCGACTGATTGACCGCCGCGAGATGAACGGCGAAGTCGTCGGCGCCGGCCACCTTCGCGGCACGCAAGGCGGTCCGCAGCCTCGTGTGCTGAAGTCCCAGAACTTCGGTCGCACGCGCGGCGATGCCCGGGCTCAGCACCGGTATCGCCATCGCGGTCTGGGCGACCAGGCATCCGTCCGGCACGTCGGGGTCGGCGATGCGGTTCAGGGTGACGTCGAAGAACTCCCGCGTCGCCCGCAGCGGGTCCTCGGCCGCGCTTGCCAGCGCCTGGTCGTACCGGTCCCCGTAGCGCGTCGCGTAACGGTCCAGGCAGCGCAGATAGAGCGAGTCCTTGTCGCCGAGCGAGGAGTAGATGGAGCTGCGGTTCAGCCCGGTCGCCTTCGAGAGGTCGTCGAGCGAGGTGTCGGCGTATCCGGCTCGCCAGAACTGGACCATCGCCGCGTCGAGCGCGACGTCCACGTCGAACTGCTTCTTTCCGGCCATCCGCCCACTCTAGCGCATCTTGAACTGATCAGTTCAAGATGCGCTAGAGTGGAGTCCATGACTGCCGCCGCGAACCCGATCTCCGCACTGCCCCTGCCCGACCTGCCCGGATTCACCCACCGCTGGGTCGACGCGGAAGGCGTCCAGCTCCATGCCGTGGAAGGCGGTCAGCCGGCCGGCCCCGCCGTCGTCCTGCTCGCCGGATTCCCGCAGACCTGGTGGGCTTGGCGCAAAGCGATGCCGCGCCTCGCCGAGCGGTTCCGCGTGCTCGCGATCGACCTGCCCGGACAAGGCCACTCCGACCGCCCGCACGACAGCTACGACACGCACACCGCCGCTTCACGCGTCCAAGCCGCGGTGAGCGCGCTCGGCGTGGCGAAGTACTGGCTCGTCGCCCACGACATCGGAGCCTGGGTCGCTTTCTCGCTGGCCCTTCAGCACGAAGACCGCCTGCACGGTCTCGCACTGCTGGACGCCGGCATCCCGGGAATCACCCTCCCGGACTCCATCCCCACGGACCCCGAGCGGGCCTGGAAAACCTGGCACTTCGCGTTCCACCTGGTGCCCGATCTTCCCGAGACCCTGCTCGCCGGCCGCGAACGCGAGTACGTCGACTGGTTCTTGAAGGCCAAAGCACTGAGCACCTTCGACAGCAACGAGATCGACCACTACGCCGCCGCTATCGCAGCCGAGGGCGGTCTCCGGGCTTCTCTCGCCTACTACCGCGATGCCGCGGAATCAGCGCGCAAGAATCACGCCGCCCTGGACCGGCAACGGTTGACCGTCCCAGTCCTGGGAATCTCCAGCTCCCACGGCTCGATCCCCGACATGGCCGCTTCCCTCAGCCCCTGGGCGGACAACGCGACCGGCGTCGTCATCCCGGATTCCGGACACTTCATCCCGGACGAACAGCCCGATGCCGTCGTGGACGCGCTGACCGCGTTCATCGAGCGCTAGCGCGACGTCGGATTTACGCCAGCGCATGACGTCCTGGTGGCGAAAGACTGCTGGACATGACCGATGTTCTCGACCGGTTCCTCGCCGCCAGCACTGAATTCGACCAGCGATTGCCGTTCGTCCGCCAGTGGACGGCCCCTACGCCGTGTGCGGAGTGGAACGTGCGTCAACTGGTCAACCACATGGTGCGGGGGAATCTCAACTACGTCGATCTCCTGGCCGGTGGTACCCGCGAGGACTTCCTGCGCATGCGCGATGCCGATGCTCTCGGCGACGATCCGCTCGCTGCCTACACCGCGTCGGTGCGGCTGATTGTCGATGCGTTCGGCCGTCCTGGCGCGCTGGATGAGGTGCTGGACTATCCGTTGGGCAAGGTGAGCGGACGTCAGGCGCTGGCTGTGCGTGCTGCGGATTCCGCTGTGCACGCTTGGGATCTTGCCCGGGCGCTGGGGGTGGACGACCGGCTTGATCCGGACTTGGTCGCGTGGATCAGCGACGGCCTGGAAGAGATTTACGCTGGGCTGGCGGAGTCCCCCGTCGCTGCGGATACGACGCATCGGTTCTTCGCCGCGCCGGGGGCGTCCAGCGAGTCAGCGTCTCGCCAGGACCGGTTGCTGCGTCGGATGGGCCGGAACCCGCGGCAATTCAGCGGTCCGTGAGAGATCACGACCGGCGCAGCACCCTCTCAAGCGCCTCAGCCGTCGCCTCGATATCCGAAGCCGTGTGCTCTGTGCTGAGAAAAACCTTGCCGGACGGCATAAACAAGAACCCCTCCCCCAACATCCCTTCCAAAAGCACACTCCAGCGCCCACCCGTGCCGTGAAGCCCAGTCGCCCCACCCGCAGGCACGTACTGCAGAAGCGACCCAACCCGGTTGAAACGCCCGCCGTCAGGAACCGACCCGAGAACACCCCCGACGAGCGCTTCGAACTCGGCCGAAATCTCCTCCAGCGTCTCGTAAACCGCCGGATCGGCCAGGACACGCATCGTCGCCTCGACGGCCGCGAGCGCGATCGGGTTGGCGTTGAACGTTCCGGCATGGGTGACGCCGTCCGTGACCTGATCGACCAGTTCCGCTCGGCCGACCACCGCGCTCTGGGTGAATCCTCCGGCCATCGCCTTTCCGTAGACAGACAGGTCCGGCAGCACACCGTACTTCTCCGCCGCACCGCCGCGCGCGATCCGGAAGCCGGCGATCACCTCGTCGAAGATGAGGACGACGCCGTATCGGTCGCACAGAGTCCGCAGCGTGGACAGGAATTCCGGCGCGGGCGCCTCGACACCGGCATTGCTCATCACCGGGTCGACGAGCACCGCGGCGATGTCGCGTTCGACGGACTCCCTCAAGAGACGCTCCGCCAGAGCTACGTCGTTGAACCGCGCCAAAACCAGGTCGTCCAGCACACTGGGCGACTGCCCTTTCCCGCCCGGCTGAGCAGGCCGATCGCCGTCGTCTGAGGACATTCCGGCGTAAACGGTGTCGTGCCAGCCGTGGTAGCTCTTGGCGAATTTGAGGATGCGGCGCCGCCCCGTCGCGGCCCGGGCCAGGCGCAGCGCGACCTGCACCGCTTCGGTTCCGGTGTTGCTCCACAGCAGCCGCTCGCCGTGGGGCACGGCTTCGAGGACCGCCTCCGCGGCGAGGTATTCGAGGGCGTGCCCGGTGCCGACGACCTGCATTTTCTTCGCGGCCTCGGACACGGCGGACAGAACGCGCGGGTCGCCGTGTCCGAGCACGAGCGGGCCCCAGGCCATCACGTAGTCGACATACCGATCTCCGTCGAGGTCCCAGACCTGCGCGCCTCGGGCTTCCCGCACGAAGAGCGGGTGGGGACGCATCGCGGCACGCAGGCCTGACCCCACCCCGCCGCCGACGCTGCGCCGGGCTCGTTCGTAGGCGATCCGCGAAGATTCCAGAGCCATGCGACGAATCCGTGCCTTTCTTCAAAGGGCTTCAGTACTTGATCACCGAGCGGATGCCGATGCCGCGCTTCATTTCGTCGAACGCCTCGTTGACGTCCGCCAGCTCGATCACGCGCGTCACCAGCGAGTCGAGATCGAGGCGGTGGTGCATGTAATGATCGACCAGCAGCGGGAAATCGACGTCGGGCTTGCTCGATCCGTAGTTGGAGCCGACGAGCGAAAGTTCCTGATCGGACATCACGAACGGATCGATCGAGATCCGCACGCCGTCCGCCACCTGCCCGGCCACCACGGCTTTTCCGCCGCGCGCAAGCACCTCGTAGGCCGCCTCGATGGTGCGCGGGAGCCCGATGGCCTCGATGGCGACCTCCACCCCGCGTCCGTCGGTGAGCTGGCGTACGCGGTCCGCGAGGTTCTCCCGCCCGCTGTTGACCAGATCTGTCGCACCGAAGACGCGAGCCTGCTCGAGCTTTTCGTCGGAGAGGTCCGCGGCGATGATCTTTCGCGCGCCAACCAGACGAGCACCCTGAATCGCGTTCAAGCCGACGCCGCCGCAGCCCAGCACGAGCACGGTGTCGCTCGGCCGGATCTTCGCGGTGTTGACCGCCGCCCCGACTCCGGTCGTCACCGCGCATCCGACCAGGGCGGCCTGCTCGAACGGGGCGTCGTTCCGGATCGCGATCGCGGCCGACTCCGGGACAAGCGTGTACTGGCCGAACGTTCCGAGGCCCGCGAAGCTGTAGACGTCCCGTTCGTCCGTCGACGTGACGCGAGTCCGGCCGTCGAACGACAGGTGGTTCGCCGAGTGCTCGCTGACCATGTCACAGAGAACGGGCCTGCCGCTGACGCAGTAGCGGCACCGACGGCACGAAGGCGTCCAGGACAGGACGACGTGATCGCCCTTCGCCAGGGTCGTCACCCCTTCGCCGACGCTCTCGACGATTCCGGCGCCTTCGTGGCCGAGAATCATCGGCGAAGGCGTCTCCCATTCCCCGACGAGGACGTGAAAGTCGCTGTGGCACACCCCGCTCGCCTTGAGCCGCACCAGCACCTCGCCGGGCGGCGGCGTGCTGGGAAGAGAAACTCGCTCGACGGTCAGCGGCGCGTCCGGCGTCGTGAAGACGGCAGCGTCGAATTCAACGGTCATGGCAGATTCCCCTCTATGCCCGAGCCGTGCGGATGAGCTTCTTGTTGGCGAATTCGTCGATTCCCGCCCGGCCGAGTTCCCGGCCGAAGCCGGACCGCTTGACTCCGCCGAACGGCAGTTCCGCGCCTTCGAGGCCGACGCCGTTGACGAAAACCATGCCCGCCTCGATCCGGTCGGCGACCCGCATCGCCTGCTCGGGATCCGTGGTGAACACGTAGGAACCCAGCCCGTACGGAGTGCTGTTGGCCAGTTCGACCGCCTCGGCTTCGGATTCCGCTCGATAGACGGTCGCGACGGGGCCGAACAATTCCTCGGCGGCAGACGGCGAATCCGGCGACACACCGGTCAGGACACCAGGAGGAAAGAACGCGCCTGCGCGCCGCCCTTCGCAGACCAGGGTCGCGCCGTCATCGACAGCTCGCTGGACCTGAGCTTCGAGACGCTCGGCGGCCGCCACCGAGGACAGCGGAGCCAGCCCGCTGGCCGTGGCGAGCACCTTTTTCGTGAATATGTCCAGGAATTCGTCGTAGAGGTCGGCGGCGACGATGACCCGCTTGCCCGCGTTGCAGGCTTGTCCGGCGTTCTCGAACCGAGTGTCCACCGCGGCCTGGGCCGTGGCGTCCAAGTCTGCGGAAGACAGCACGAGGAACGGATCCGAGCCGCCCAGTTCGAGCACTACCTTCTTGAGGTTGCGGCCCGCTTTTTCGGCGATTTCCGCACCGGCCCGCTCGGAACCGGTGAAGGACACGCCTCGCACCCGGGAGTCGGCGATGGCGTCGGCGGCCTGTTCGTTGGTCGCGTAGACGTTGACGTAGCAGCCCTCGGGACAGCCAGCGTCGGCGAAGATCCGCTGCAGGGCCGCGGACGACTCCGGGCATTGCGGCGCGGGCTTGAGCACGATGGTGTTGCCCAGAACGAGATTAGGCGCAGCGAACCGGGCGACCTGGTAGTACGGGTAGTTCCAAGGCATGATGCCCAGCAGCGCGCCGATCGGCTGGCGGCGGATAAACGCCGTGCCCTCCCCCTCGATCAACTCGACGGGCTCGTCGGCGAGAAATTTGGGTGCGTTCGCGGCGTAATACGCATAGATCGACGCACTGAACTCGACCTCGGCGACGGCCTCCTCCAGCGGCTTGCCCATCTCCCGCTGCGCGATGCGGGCAAGTTCGCCGCTGCGCTCGTTGTGCAAGGCAGCGACTTTGTTCAGCACCTCGGCGCGTTCAGCCAAGGTGGCCTGTTGCGACCATTCCCGGTAAGCGTTCGCGGCCGCGTCGAGTGCCCGATCCACGGCCGCGTCAGTCGCGGACGGATACTCCCGTACCAGCTCGCCGGTAGCCGGATCGACCACGGCGTACAACTGCCGGTTCATGACGACGCACCCGCTTCCTGCACCGTCTTCACGCCCGAGGCCGCGTTGTGATTGTGCAGCGCGCGGTAGGCGAAGAAGTAGACGAATCCCTGGGTGCCCCACGTCGCCAGCGCGGCGGTGTAGAAGAACGTGCGATTCGCGTCGTCGAAAGAGAAGGGGAAGAAGTCGTAAGTGATCGCGATGGTGATTGCGGCAGCGGTCACCAGCCCGGTCCAGATCGCCGGCCATTTCGCGCCGATGTTCCACAGCCGCTTGGCGAAGTACGCCAGGAAGACGGCCGCGGCGAGGTTGGCCACGAGGTAGAACGCGGAGACAGCGAACGCACCGTGGTCGACGCGGGGGTCTTCGCCGTGGAAATGCCGGAGGAACAGCCCGGCCGCGGTGGCGAGCGCGAACACGCCGATGTCGACGGCAAGGGACGGCTTGTAGCGATGAGTGACCTTCATCAAGCCCATCACGAGGATGAGCGTGATGCCGACCGACCGCGAGAAGGCGTCGAAGAAATACGCTATGCGGTAAAGGATGCTGCCCTCGTCGGCGCCGAGCAACGACCAGACGAGGAAGTTGGTGCCCGAAGTCGCGACGACCATCCATTCGAGACCGAGCAGGTAATTGCCGTAGCGGCGGATGAATTTCCAGCCGAAGAAATAGCCTACGAAAATCATCCACACGTCGGCGAGCAGGAAGAAGACGTCCTTCATCGCACCGACACCTCCTGAGACTCGCGCGCCACCGCGGCCGCGACGCGCTCGGCGGCGCGCTGCCCGGTCAGGACGGCGCCGTTCATGCAGCCCGCCCACTCGCCCGCGGTTTCCGTGCCCGCCCAGTGGATTCGCCCGTGCGGTTCGGTGAGAGCGGGACCGTAAGTCGTGGTCGCGTAAGGACCGACAGCCGGATTCGGACCTCCCGGGGCGAACGGTTCCTCTCCCCAGCAGTGGTCCAGGTAGTCGATGGGCGCGCTCGCTTGCGTGCCGTACAGCTGGACGAGCTGCCGGAGGACCAGGCTGCGGCGCTGGGCGGGACTGAATCCGTCGAACACCCGAGGGTCGCAGAACGTCATCAGGATGCCCGGTCCGTTGGCGTCGGGCGAAACGTCGAAGGTGACGAACACGGCCCCGGTATCGGTCAGTCCCTCGCCGGAAAGTCCGTTGGCCCGCCAGAACGGCCTTTCATACGCGACGAACGCCTTGCTCAGGACGCCCATGCGCCAGTTTTTCGCGAGCCCGGCGGCCTGCTCGGGCAAGGCCGGGTCGAATTCGATCTCGGCGCGTTGCGGCGTCGCGACGGCGACGATCGCGTACTTCGCCTTGATCTCTTCCGAATCGGTGCGAACCGTGACGCCGTCGCCGTCTTGCGTGATCGCGCGAACCGGCGTCCCGAGCACGACGCGGTCGCCGAGTTGCGCAGCGACCCGCTTCGCGATCTCTTGGGTGGTTTCGACGTACCGTTCCTGTTGCTGGCCGCCCTCCACGTCGAGCATGTGGTCGACTCCGCCCGCCGCGCGGATGTAGCGCAACGTGTGCAGCAGCGAGACGTCTCCCGGGCTGCAACCCCACTGCACCTTGCTGACGATGGTCATCATGGCGCGGGTAGCCGGCGTCGCGTGCTTCCGGTCGAGCCATTCGCCGAACGAGATCGCGTCGAACTCGCTGGCCTGGGGAGAATTCCAGGCCGCTTCGACGTCGATGCTCGCGACCAGCTTGTTCAGCGCCAGCTGCACGCGCGCCATGTCGACCAGCACCGCGGGCGAGACCTTGGGAATCGTGCCCTGGTAGGTACGGCGCCGTCCGGCCATCCACAGCACGTTGCGGCCTTCGGCGAACTGGCCGGTCGTGGTGCAGCCCGCCCGGCTCGCGAGGTCGCGGATCGCTGTGTGCCGGCGGGAGACCCAGGTCGCGCCGAGGTCGACCGGCACCCCCGCCACCTCGCCGGTGAACGACCGGCCGCCGACCCGGCCGCGGCCTTCCAGGACGAGGACGGACTTGCCCGTGCTCACGAGCCGCTCGGCGGCGCTCAGGCCGGCGAATCCGGCGCCGACGACCACGACGTCGACTGAGGTGACTTCGGAGCTGGCTTTACGAGAACTCGACATGCTTTTCTCCTTTGCCCACAAGGCTTGTGTGCGGCGAGAGGTAAGGGATGGTTCAGCGCGCCCGGGCGGCCGCGCGAAGGGCGCGGCTCCGGCTGCCGTTGATCAGATCGGTGAAGCGGTCGAGCGCCCACACCGTGCGCAGGCCGCGCGGGCTCATCATCGCGAAGGGAGGGAATTTCGGCTTCTCCGCCCAGATTCCGTCGAGATCCTCGTGCCGCGAACCGTCCACGATCAGGTCGGCGATGAGCGACCCGACGTACGGAGCCTGGGCCAGTCCGTGCCCGTTGCACGCGATCGAGTAGTAGATGTCGTCCTCGAGCCGGCCGGCGACCGACAGCCAGGAGGACGTGATCGCGATCCAGCCGCCCCACGCCCGCTCTACGGCGATGTCGGCGAGGGTGGGAAAACGAGTCGCGAACGCACCGGCGAGCTCTTCGACCATCTCCTGGTCCGGAGCCTTCGCCGGCAGAGGGTAGGTCATGCCGCGCTCGACGCGCCGGACGCCGAACACGATGGTGCCGCGCGCGGTCAGGCGGTAGTGCTCCATGACCTGGTGCTGAGTGATGACTCCCGACCGGCTGGTCCAGCCCAGCGCGGCGAGCCGCTCCGGGGCGATCGGCTCGGTCTCCATCTCGATGAGCCACAACGGAACCGAGAGACGCTTGGGGGTGATGTCCCACTCCCCCGAGTAGGCGTTCGTCGCGAGCACCACCTTGTTCGCGCGTACGGTGCCGCCGGGGGTCGAGAGCACGACCTTTCCGTTGCGCCGCTTCACGTCGGCGACCTTGGTCCGTTCGAAAACCCGAGCGGACGACGAGACCAAGGCACGGCGTACTCCCCGGCTCAGCTTGCCGGGATTCAGCATTCCGCCCACGGCCTCGCGCATGCCGCCGACGAAAGTGCGGGGAATGCCGAGTTCCTCGCTCGTGCCAACCTGCCCGCGTCCGCCGGCGCGGCGGAGAATCGCCGCCAAGGTACGCGTGCGAAGCATCTGCCCGTGCCCGACGGCCGCGAACGCCAGGCCGTTGGGCTCGTAGTCGCAGTCGATGCCGTGGGTCTTGATGAGGTCTTCGGTGAAGCTCGCGGAATTCTCGGCCAGCCGCACCATGCCGGGCACCTTCTTGGGATAGAAGAGGCTCAGCATGCGGAGGTCCCCGCCCGGGACGCTCGCGATCTGGCCGCCGTTGCGCGAACTGGAACCGTAGCCGCAGAACTCGGCCTCCAGCAGCACCACGTCCTGGCCGCGCTCGGCGAGCCGCAGCGCCGTCGCCATGCCGCCCATGCCGCCGCCGACGACCGCGACATCGCACGTGAGGTCGCCGTCGAGGCTCGGGAGGATGTCGGCGGGCGGGTCGATCCAGCCGCTGAAAGTGCTGTACTCGACGTTGTCGGTCTTCATGAGGCTGCGCTCCGTTCAGGAAATCCGGGCATGGTTTCCCCCTTCGGTGACGCGCTTCGCGTGTTCCGAGATGTATTGGGCGATGGGCTCGACCAGTGCCTCGGGAACGTGGTGGCCCATGCCGGGAATGACGACGTGCTGCGCGGAGCGAATCGCCTTCACCGTCGCCGCGCCGCCGGTGGGGGCGACCAGCAGGTCCCGGTCGCCGTTGATCACCAAGGTGGGAGCGGTGATCCGGCTCAGCTGGGCGGTCCGGTCCCCGGAGGCCTGGATCGCCTGGATCTGCCGGGCCGAGCCCGCGGCCAAGTCGCCCGCGGCGCGGTCCCAGCCGCCCGCCGCGACGGCGGCCTCGGCCGCGTCGTCGATGGGGTATCCCGTTCCGGCGACGTGACTGGTGATCCGCAGGTGGGCGCGCACCGCCGCGGTTCTGGTCCGCGCTGGCGAACTGGCGAGCAGCCGCATCGTCGACAGTGCCGGCTGACCGACCTTCTTCGCGCCCGTAGTCGAGAAGATCGAAGTCAGGGACAGGACCCGTGCGGGTTCGGCCGCGGCGACCGTCTGCGCGATCATCCCGCCCATGGAGCGCCCGGCGAGGTGAACCTGTTTGATCCCGAGGTGGTCGAGGACGCCGACAGCGTCGGAAGCCATGTCCGCCAGCGAGTAGGCGTCCGCGCGGGGTCGTGCGAGCAGCTGTCGCCACAGTGCGGGCGGCGGAGTGGCCGCGAAGGTGGACTGGCCGACGTCGCGGTTGTCCATCGTGAGGACGCGGAAGCCACGGTCCACCAGCGAGCTGACGAACGAGCCGGGCCAGAAGGTGAGGTCCTCGCCCAACCCGGCGATGAGCAGGATCGCGGGATCGGCCTGGTCGCCGTGGTCGCGGAAGCAGATCGTCGTGCCGGACGCCAGCGTCGCGTACTGGTCAGCGTTCTCCTCAGACATGGGCCGACCGCCTCTCCTCGGGCAGCACCGCCGGCCGGGCGGCGCCGAACTCGAGGTTCTCGTCGGCTACCGGGCCGCGCAGGGCTTTGGCGTCCTCGGGGAAGGACATCGCCATCCGCCACGGAGCGGCCTGTCCTTGTTTGGGCAGCCGCTTCTCGGCCCGTTTGGCATAGCCGGCCTTCAGGTCCATGACCGGCTTGCGCGGCATCCCCGGCACCGCGACCGGGACCACCCGGTCGTAGCCGTGTGCGTCCATGTGCCGGACCAGATCGATGAAATACCGGCACATCAGGCTCACCTTGAGCGTCCAGGACGAGGTCGTGTAGCCGATCGCCATGGCCCAGTTGGGAATCCCGCTCAGCAGCATCCCGCGATAGGAGACCGAGTCCGCGAGGTCGGTCTCGCGCCCGTCGACCACGATCGGCATTCCGTCGAAGAGCCGCATGTTCAGCCCGGTCGCGGTGACGATGATGTCGGCTTCGAGCTCCTCGCCCGATTTCAGGACGATGCCGCGTTTGCTGAACCGCGTGATGGAGTCGGTGACGACGGAGGCGGCGCCTGCCGAGAGCGCGTCGAAGAAATCGCCGTCCGGGGCCAGGCACAGGCGCTGGTCCCACGGGTCGTACGGCGGGTTGAAATGCTTGTCGACGTCGAATCCCTTGGGCAGCCGCTTGAGGTTCTCGCGCCTGATGAACGCTCGCCCGAGCTTCGGAAACGCTCGCAGGCCCTTGACGATCCCGTGTTCGACCCAGATGTTCTTGAACCTCGTCACGGCGTATCCGCGTTTTTCTCCCAGCAGCTTCGTCAGAGTCGTGGCGACCCGGTCGACACGGGGCAGCGCCATGATGTAGGTGGGAGTGCGCTGCAGCATCGTGACGTGCTCGGCAGCGTCCGCCATCGCGGGCACCAGCGTCACCGCGGTCGCGCCGCTGCCGATGACGACGACCTTTTTGCCGCTGTAGTCAAGGTTTTCGGGCCAGTGCTGCGGATGGACGACCTGCCCTTCGAAGTCGTCGCGCCCCGGGAACTCCGGGGTGAAACCCTTGTCGTACCGGTAATAACCGGTGGCGGCGAACACCCAGCCCGCCCGGATCGTCTTCGTCGCGGTCGCCCCGGTGACGGGATCCGACACCTCGACGCGCAACGTCCACCGCGAGTCCACTGTGGACCATTCCGCCCGGACGACCCGGTGGCGCAGCCTGATCAGGCGTCCCAGATCGTTCTCTTCGACCGTTTCCTGGAGGTATTCCCGGATCAGCGGGGCGTCCGCGATCGCGGCCTCGTACCGCCACGGCTTGAACTCGTAGCCGAAGGTGTGCAGGTCCGAGTCCGAGCGGATGCCCGGGTACCGGAAAAGATCCCAGGTGCCGCCGATGTTGTCGCGGCCCTCCAGCACGACGAGCGATTTTCCGGGCAGCTCCCGGCTGAAATACGTGGCCGCGCCGATCCCGGAGATCCCCGCGCCGATGACGACGACGTCGAATTCCTCGACCGCGTCCGACACCTCAGCTGTCATGTCTGCCTCTCCTCGCTGAGCCGGCTCCTGATGTGGCTTCACTGTCGCGAGCCGCGACGCCGGTCACAACGACAGCGAGCACCGGGTTAGCCGGGAGCCGGTGCACGATGCACTCCCCCGTGCCGTGCCGATTCGCCGGAGGCGAGGCACACTTCGGGGATGGAAGAGCTGTGGCCCCCTCCCACCGCTGAGGCCGCGGAGGCGATCCGGACCGTGTCCCAGCGGCTCCTGGCGGACACCGACGCGCTGGCCGACACCCTCTCCGCGTCCACCCGCCGGGTGCATTACAACCCGATAGCTCTCACGGACGCGTCGCTGGGCGAAGAGGACCACGAGCTCAACCGCTCGGATCTCGTCCAGTGGCTGACCTCGAACATCCAGCGCCCGGGACAACGGGTGGAGCCCTACGTCGGCCCGCGGATCACCGCGTACATCGGCGATCTCGTCGCCCGCGGCATCGCCCCCGACTTCGCCGAGGGGTGGCGGGCGGCGCTGGGGATCGCCTGGCGCCGCTGGCTGGAGGAATGCTCGGCGCACTGCGCGGACCGGGAGCTTCTCGTGGACGTCTTGGAGGTGTCGGCGAAGGCGATGGTGCAGTACGCCCTCGACTCGGTCGCGACCCTGCGCGAGGTCGGTCTCGCCGCCGCGATGGGCAACGCGGACGCCGAGGCGATCGGCCTGATCCAGATGATCGCCAGCGGGGCGCCGGTGTCGGAGGATTTCGCCGAGGGGCGGCTGCGCTACCGGATGGCGCGGTGGCACGTGGGTCTCGTGCTGTGGGTCGACGATCCCGGCCGGCAGGATTCCCTGGAGGAAGCGACCGCGGCCCTGCGCTCCGCCGACGCGAGCCGAAGCACGCTGGTCGCCCGTGCCAGCGCCACCTCGCGCTGGATCTGGCTGTCCGGAACGGACACCCCGGACCTGCACCCGGTCGAGAAGATCGTGACAGCCAACGAAGTCCGCGTCGCCGTCGGGAGGCCTGGGCGCGGGCTCGACGGGTTCCGGTCCAGCCACCAAGACGCCCTCTCGGCCCAGGCGCTGATCGTCCGGCTCGGATCCGACCGCCGGTTCACGGCCTACGCCGAGGTCGAATTGATCGACGCCCTCACCAAAGATCGCGCCAGCGCACGCCGGTTCGTCGCCAACACTCTCGGTCCGCTGGCCGAAGCCGACCCGGCGCTACGGCAGGCACTCCTCACCTACGTGCAATGCGGCTTCAACACCACGCGAGCGGCCGCCAACCTCTACGCCCACCGCAACACCGTGGAGCGGCGAGTCTCGCGCGCCAACGAACTCTCGGTCGTCAAGGTGGAGAACAACCCCACCCACGTCGCGGCCGCGCTGCTGGTGCTGGACATCGCGCCGGAAGTCATGGCGGCCGGTTAGCTCACGGCTTCTCCAGCTTCCGGAACAAGTGCAGGGCCGGAAGCGCCAGCAGGGTCGCGCCGGCCAGCGCCGCGAACGCGATAGCCGGGGTGGCGACGAGGAAACCGACCACCGTCGCCAGCAGCACTCCGCCCAGATTGCCCGACATCCAGATGAGTCCGGCCGCGGTGCTCTCCGCGTCGAGGGCGTGCCGCTCGCTCAGCGAAAGCACGATGGGCAGCGCCGGCAACAGCACGAAACCGGTCCCCACCAACGCGAGGAAGGCCATCGGAACGCTCGGCACGAGGGCCAGGTGCAGACACGCCACAGCCGTGAAAGCGATCCCCGCGCCCATGACCCCGACCTCGCGGCCCCGCCGATCCGCCCACACCGGCACGACAGCACAGCCGAGCACACCGGCGATCATGGTGAACGCGAGAATGAGCCCCGCGGTGGATTCCGGAATTCCAGCCGGTGCCAGCAGCGGTTGCGCGAACGTCGCGAGCGCGATGAACGTGCCCATCGGGATGGCGACGCCCGCGCACAACCGGCGCACGTACCGATTCCCGAACGCCGCGCGGAAAGCCCGCAAGCCACCGCTGGCGTTCGCCTGCGCCGGTGGCACGCGCAGTGCTCCGACGACGCACAACCCGGCGTCCAAAGCGATCAGCGCCGTGATGAGCGTGAGAGTACGGATGTGGCTCTCGCCGGGCAGGAACGCGCCGAGCAGGTACCCCAGGACCATCCCGCCGAAGGTGGCCGAGGACGCGGCAGCGATTCCCGTCGCGCGGTCCTTCGCCGCTAGATAGCCCACCGCAAGCCCCGGGATCGCGTTGAGGATGAACGGCTGTCCCACCGCGGCGACGACCTGTCCGACAAAAGCCCAGGTGAAGTCGTCGCCGACCAGCCGCAGGAACGCCCCGCAAGCAGTGAGAACCGCGCCGATGATCAAGGCCGGCCGGAGAAACCGGTCGAGCGCGAGCCCGGCGGGGATGGCGAGAACCACGTAGATCAGCGGGAAAACCTGGGACAGCCAACCGATCGCCCCGACGGAAACCCCGAAATGCCGCGCGGCATCCGCGGTCACCGGCGCGTAGTTCACGAAGAGCGCCTGACTCGCGGCCGCGAGCATCCCGTAGGCGAGAAAAACCGTCCACCGGCTCTTCGCCTGCGGCGGCGCCTTGGGTGTCTTGCGCGCGACCCGGGCTTTTCGGGGCGGCGGCGCGTGCAGACCGAACGACTCGTCACGCCTGCGGGCAGTGCTTCCGATCAAAACAGTGGCGACCGCGACCACGCCTGCGGCGGCAGCACCACGCACTCGTCGTTGAGTGGGCATCTGAGTGTCCTTGTCGGTCGAACGTGAGGCCCTACTGTCGCCATCGCGTTCGCCCTTGGGTACGACACTCTGCACCCCGATTCGCGCCGGACGGTGCACCCGGCACCAACCGGCGCTCGACTGGCTTCGGGCTCACGTTGGCGACGGAGATCATCGACGAGTGGGCCTAGGGTTTTCTCATGGCGGAGAACAGGATCACGGTGCGGTTCGGCGTCTACGGGGACGGCGGCGGCCAGGTGTGCTTCGAACCGACCGGCATGTGCTACGACCTGGCGGGCGGGGAACATGTCTCGGCGTCGCTCGACGAGGACCAGATTCGCGCTCTCGAGGTGACGTATTGGCCGGGCGGAGTGTCCGTGTCGGTGAACGGTGATTTCACCACCTTCGACCGACAGGGGGACAAGCTTCACGATTTGTGGGGCGGCTGACGAATCCTGTCGGAGGCACGGGCGCCGCCGGTGGAGGCGTTGCCGGAGGACACTCCAGGAGAGAACGTCAAAGGACGAAGAGCGGAACGTGCCTATGCTCCCGCGCGAAATAGCCGAGGGAAGCAGGCAGTCGCCGTCCAGGAGGCGCTGCCCCCGGGGCCGCTCGGATCGACGGCCGTGAGTCGGGTGTGGTTGCCCTAGGAGTTGGCGACCGCTGCGGTACCCGTGATGGCACTGGCCGTGTCGAGGCTAGTGGAATCGCCCGGAAGACAGCTGACGAGCAGTCTGGCCCTTGAGGGTCATCGAAGTGATCAGCGAGCAAGCCACGGAGCGAGCAGCTTCTCCAGCGAGTCGTCCGACAGCGCCACCGCTTCGCCGTGGAATTCGTGCCACCTGGCTGCCTCGCGGGCCGCGTGGTAGCCGACCTCGAAGGCGCGCATCAGAACGTACGTGAACACGGTTAGATTCCCCGAGAATCCCTCCTGCTTCGCGGATGATCGCCCGTTTCCGGAAGGGGCTCGCCGAAGCCAGCCCATCACAACTGCTTCCCTGCCGGGACGATGGTCGCGACGGCGCACGGCGAGAAGCCGATCGAACAGATCGACGTGGGAGACAAGGTTTGGCCAGGGACCTCGCCAGCGGCCGATCGCAGTTGCGCGGCGTTGCGGGCTTGTTCAACAAGCACGCTGACGAACTGTTGACCCTCGTTGTCGACGGGACCACGCTCGAGGTCACTCCGCAGCATCCGTTCTGGGTGGTCGGCCGTGGCTGGGTCACCGCGGGCGAACTCAGGCCGGGAGAGCGCCTTCAGTCGCTCAAGGACGGGCAGCCGGCAGTTTCGTCGATCGTTCGGCGTCAAGTGCAGACCACGGTCTACACCTTCGAGGTCGCAGACGATCACAACTGCTCGGTCAACCAGATGAACAAGAAGATCGCCACCGGCCGCGCGCCGAGCGGCATCACCCGGATCGACAAGGGAAAAGTCGCCAATGAGCAGACGCACACCCGCTTGTCCGACGGCAGCGCGCTGAACCTGGAAACATAAAGGCCCTTCGGGTACCCCCGGCAGACTGACCAACGCCCAGAAGAAGCGGCTTAAGGAGTGCGGATGGAAACTTCCGTCGGACGCGTGAAGGAGGCAGCGGTCGCTTGGCTGACCGCCGCCGCGGGCGCGAGCGATCCGGTCCGTTCCGTGCATTTCGACGAACTCGGCATGGACGATGGGAAGAGCCCTCCTGGCGCCGAGGTCCCCGCGCCCTGGCTGGAGTTGCTCGACTTGGCCGTGGACGCGCTGAAAACCGCGGAAGTTCGCGGCATGACCGTCGGAGTGATCGCAGCGTTGAAGATTCGTGAGACAGTGCCCCTGTCCGTTGGCTGGGAACACAGTTGGGAGTTTCTCACCACGTCCTTGCACGACAAGGAACCGCCGTCGTTGTATTTCCTTCGTTCAAGCGTCTTGCGGGAATCGGAGCTCGACACGGAGGAGCACCGGTTTCCGGTGCCGGGCGTGCCTGCGGTCGATCACGCGTTCGTGCGGTACTGGCGTGGTGCTGACGAAATCGCGAACGGCGAGGAGTACTCCGGCGCTGTCTACCTGATGCGCGACCTGGGAGACGGCGCGGAGTATTGACTCGAGTGCGGGTCGCGCGGCGGCTTGCTGGTGCGGCAAGGGGCACGCCAGCCAGGGACGAACCGATCACCTTGGGCTGCGTCATCTGCGTGGACTGAGCCGTGCGGTGCCCGCTAGGGAGCGGCCAGAGCGGCTTCAGCACTGCACGGAAGCTCCATCCGCTGATCCCGAGCGCTGAGCGCCCACACCCGCACCCCGCCACCGACCCGGCGGCCCATCATGCAGTCCGTGTCCTGGACTCCCGTCCGGGCGAACAGGGCCACGCCGACGTCGGATCCGTGAACCTGGACGAAGACCTCCGGCGGGATCCCGGCCAGGTGGGTGTCGGGATCCACCGGGGGCGCGGGCATCCCGGAGGTCAGCGCCGCGCGGACCTCCGGCGGGCTGGCTGTGGCCGGCAGGCGCCCCAGGACGGCCTCGAGCGCCGGGGCGAATCCGGGCGGGATGTCCCGCCTCGGCAAGGGCGGCGGGGTGATCGCGGCGGCGTTCGCCGGGCAGGTGATCCGCGATGGTCCCGACGACGGCCCGTAGTAGTCGAACTCGACGCGGTAGCAGGCGTCGAAGGTATCCGAGCCGAGGTTCCAGCCCGTGTCCGGCGTCTCGTGGCGGATCCGCCAGACCAGCCGGGCCATCGGATCCCGGGGGTCGTCGTGGGGCAGATCCGTGGCCTCCAGGACGCCGAAGCCGTTGCTGCGCCCCAGCGGCGTGGCGAGCGCGGCGCGGGCGAACCCGGCGGCGTCCGCCTGGCGCGGATAACTGATCGCGTCGGCGAGCGTGTCCGACTGCCGGTCCGTCTCGGCGTCGCCCTCGACCGAGGGCACGAACCAGAAGGACGCGACCAAGGCCGCGCAACCGAGCAGCACGATACCGTGCGAAACCTTCACCGTGCCCAGGTTATCGGCGCCCGATCGCCGGTGCCTGAGTAGTTTTCCCCGTTTCCGCAGGCATCTACGGCAATACCTGGTCCCCGAGTCGGAGGCTTCGTGGAGTGTCCGGTCGAACCTGGGCAAGCACGCTGGCAGCCTCAGCGCTGCGAACCGCACTCGCATGTCTCTTGGAGTCAAGGCTTTCGATTCGCGCACGGCTGATCCGCCAGCATCCGCTCGTGCCGCTTACCGCGCGTTCGTCGAACACGCTCACCTGCCGACGAGAGGACATCACACGTACGAGGGGAGCGGGACACAGGCAGGCTCGGTGGCGTCGGCGGCGGGGTTCGGCGGCTAGCCCCGCAGGACGTAGGCCTGGTCGGTCTCGTAGATCGCGGCCAGGTTGTCCGCGGTGATGCCGCGACCGGCGAAGCGGGCGATCACTGTCAGGCCCTTCGCGTTGAGGTGCCGGAAGTCGTCGAAGTCCAAGTCTTCACAGTGCGGCGCGCCGGGTTCATGACCCGGGTGGCCCGCATACACCATCTGCCCGCGCTCGGCGAGGGCGAGTTGGAAGTTGGCGTTCCAGTACAGGCTCGCGGCCTTTCCGTTGCGGGACAGCGCGGTCAGCCTGTCACAGTCGGCGCCTTGGAAGCCGTTCTCCTCGACGGCCAGCACCACGTCGTCCACCTCGAGCACGGCCAGCAGCGGCACGTACCCGTGCCCTGGGTCGCTGAGCCGTTCCCACGCGGGCCGCTCGACGATCGACTTGATCGACACCGGTGCGGCCGGGTCGCCGCCGAGGGTGCTGATCACTTCCTCCGGCGGGAGGCCGCGCACAACGGTGATCGTGGCGGCTTGGCCGAGTGAACTTTTCTCGATCCACCGGTGCTCGGCGTCGGGTGCGATCATCGGAGGCGGTTCAGGTTCCCCACGCAGCCGATGACCGAGCCGGTCCGTCTTCTTGTGCACCGCGCCGGGTGTGGCCGGCGCCTGCCACATGACCAGGTGATAAAATTCTTCGGCATCGTCGCGGCCGGTCACATGCACGCGGACTCGGTAGTCGCCCGGCCACGGCGGCGTTTCCCCACAGCGGCGGCCGTATCCGGATGCGTTCCCGGACAAGACGGCGCCGCTCTCCGACGCGGTCCAACTGATCTCGACGACCTCGTCCCAGCCGGTGAGGTCGAGTTCCTCGGGCGGGCCGGTCAGCACGTGCATCGATATCCGCACGTGGCCTTCGGCCACGCCCGTCCGGATCACCACGCCGTCTTCCACTGCGGTGATCAGGCCGTTGCCGGAGAAATCGGCGTTCGCGGGAACCGAACCTTCGGTGATCCAAAACCGGTGGTCCGCTACCGCGGCCGACGTTGAGGAAGACCGCGGCAGCAGGTATTCAGCGCGCCGCTTGGCTAGCACGGCCGCCGCGTAACCAAGCGGCTTGGGCACCGTCGGCAACACGATCGCAGTAGCACCCAGCGCCACACCGACGATCGCGGGCGTCTCACCGGCCACAGCAGTGCCCAACGAGCGCAGCACCGCGGTCGACACGATCACGGCCAGAGCGAAATGCGCGGCACCGTGCTGCGCGGCGATCTCCTCTTCATCACCGGTCGCGTCCGGCACGGCCGCCTTGTCCCGCAACGCTTCGAACAGCTCGACCACGCGGTCAGCCGCGCCGGGGTGTACCTGTTCGACGACGGCCACGGCCTGCTTCGTGGCGCACTGCTCATCGCCCATCCACCCTGTGACGTACTGCGTGACGGTCGACTGAGCCAGTCCGGACACAAGATCGTGCGGGATGTCCACGGCCAACCGATCGACAGTCAGTTCCAGCGCGCCCAGCAGCCGTTCGGAAAGTCCGTCGCCGATCTCGTCCAGAGCCGTTTGGACCCTCGTGCCGTGCCGCGAATACCCCTTCGGCTCCCACCGGCCGAGGCGACCAGCGGGCTCTTTGGGCACGCACGCGACGATGTCCGGCAGCGCAGCCGACACGATCGACTCGAAATTCTCGATCCCCATCACACGATGGTGCCAGCGCGTCGAACCCGTCCGCCCGCGTCGCCTTCCGAGTGCGACATTGGCAAGCCTCACGCAGCGACCGCTTGCGACCCGGCTGATGTTTCCTCCCTCGGAACGTCCTGTCATGCCGCACACCGCTCGTTCGATCACGCGGTGCCCAGCAGGCACGAGCGCGGAAGTGGAACGCGGTCCGTTGGGCCGCCCCCGCGTTCCTGGACGACCGCTCAGCGGCATAGCGGGCAGGTCGCCCCTGCAAAACCATTGGTGAATCGACCTGCTCCGCTGATGTACTGACGTGCCACCGTGAGTCCGCCGTGTGACGGAGGTAGCAGTTGTGACGGGTTATGACGCGCTTGCCGAGGTGTACGAGTGGCTCATCTCCGATGCGAAGCTGACTCCGGCCGAGTTCGCTGCGTCGTTCGATGATGTCCTCAGTCTCCTGCCGTCGAACGCTCACGTCCTCGACTGTTCGTGCGGAACCGGACAGTTGGCGGTTGGCCTCGCCGGTCGCGGCATTCAGGTTGCCGCAACTGACGCCAGCGAAGCGATGGTTCGACGGACTGCGGAGCTGTCTGAGGAATTCGGGGCGTCCGTCCGGGCCGTGCGGGCGGGCTGGGAAGAGTTGCCCGACCATTTCAAGGACGGCACGTTCGACATGGTGTTCTGCGTTGGCAACTCGCTTCACCATGCCGCGGGCGCGACAGGCAGGGGTGCTGCTCTGGAGTCGATGTCACGGCTCTTGCGCCCTGGCGGGCGCTTGGTGCTCACCTCCCGCACGTGGGAACTCGTGAGGGCCAGAGGTTCCCGGCTGGACATCGGTGACCGACTCGTCCGCCGGAACGGTCGCGATGCCGTCGTGGTCTACCGCTGGGAGATCGCGCCGCGGTGGGAGGAGGAGCACCGCATCGAGATTGCGATCGCCCAGGTTGATGCGACTGGATTGGTTGTCGTCCGCTCGGAACTGCTGTCCTGCTGGCCCTACCGGTACGAGGAACTCGAAGTCGAGCTGCACCGGGTCGGACTTCGGACGGAAGCGAGCACGTTCGATCTCGAGGCCGAGAACTACATGGTGGTGGCGAGCAAGGCATAGACACCGGGGATCACTGACCGTGAAACTGGCCGTCCGCGGGTGGCCGTCCGCGGGTGGCCGTCCACGGGGAATCGCGACTGGCCGCTGACAGCCATAGGCGCGGTCGAAAGCGACCGACATTAATCATGGCATGCGATCGACATATGCGGTCAGAATCCACGAACAAGTGCGGTCAATCTCGCGGACATAATCACAAAACGTTCCGCTACGCGCTCATGTCGAGAGCTTCTTTACTTGTTCGCAGGCAGCAGCTGATCGAAGTGGTCAGCGGGCAAGCCACGGAGCGAGCAGCTTCTCCAAATCAGCATCCGACAACGCCCGCGGACCGCCATGGAACTCGTGCCACCGCGACGCATCCCGAGCCGCCGTGTAGTCCACCTCGAAGGCCCGCATCAGCACGTACATGAACGTCACCGAACTGAACCGCTCACCCAACAGAGTCCGCGCCTCACGGGCAACCTCGGTCGCACCACGACCCACCACATCCGCGAGCCGCAGCTCCTCCGCAGCCGGCTCCAACAGGCTGGGGGCATACATCACGACAGACACTCCATCATCGAAACGAACAACTCAGCCTTCAGCATCCAACTGACCGCAAGCTGCGGCGATGTCCTGACCACGCGTGTCCCGCACGGTGCACGCGACCCCGCCAGCGTTCACCAGCCGCACGAACTCCCGCTCCACCGGCTTCGGCGACGCATCCCACTTCGAACCCGGCGTCGGGTTCAGCGGGATGACGTTGACGTGCACCAGCTGGCCCAAGTGCTTCCGCAGCCGCTTCGCGAGCAGCTCGGCCCGCCACGGCTGGTCGTTGATGTCCCGGATCAACGCGTACTCGATCGACACCCGCCGACCGGAAGTGTCCGCGTAGTACCGGGCGGCGGAGAGAACCTCGTCCACCGACCAACGGTTGTTGACGGGAACGAGGGTGTCCCGCAGCTCGTCGTCCGGCGTGTGCAGCGACACCGCGAGACGCACCTGCATCTTCTCGTCCGCCAGCTTCCGGATCGCCGGAGCCAGACCCACCGTCGACACCGTCACCGAACGCTGACCAATACCCAAACCACCCGGCGCAGGATCAGTGATCCGACGCACCGCAGCCACCACACGCTTGTAGTTCGCCAGCGGCTCACCCATGCCTACCGTTTTACAACATCACTACGGTGGGCGTTGACGCAGCTCAGGCAGACAAAATACCGTCGATGTGCAGCATGTCACCCCTACTCGACTCGCCGAGCAGCCGGTCCCCTGATACGAGATCAGGTATCCGCGGACGTGCTGGCGGTAGCTGCGCAACGTCGACGCACCCGGCCCGACCCGCGAGTCCAACCACAACTGCAACCACTGCCCGACCGTGAGCACCGCAGCCGACAACTCCCTCCCGCCCGGATCGCACAAACAGGCACGGGCCTGCCGCCCCGCCCGCTGCGACGAGAATGTCATGCGTCAAGGAGTTGGCAGGGTTTGATCTTGACAGACCTGGGCTCAGCACATGTACGTTCAGGCTCGACGGCGACCTCGGACAGGTCGAGTCCGATGATCCGGTCGAACGCGGCGAGCGCTTCGGCGCGTAGTTGGTGGAAACACCCCCGCAGCGATCCACTCATCGCGACGGGCTCGCAGCGTGGTGTCAGAGACCCGGTGTTCGAGGATTGCTTCGATGTCGACCCACGACGCCCCCGTGGTGAGGCGGATCAAGATTCCCCAGAACACCAACCGGTCGGGCACCCGTGGCCGGTGGCAGCCAAGCGGGTGGACTGCCGGAACTCAGGAGTCGCCGCTCACCGACCGATGCTGACGCGGCCGATCGGCCTGCGTTCCGAAGCGACCCACGGTCGCGACCTGATCAGTCGACGGGTTACTGGTTGAAGAACGTCTCCAGTACACGGGCCATGAGTTCGGGGGCGACGACGTGTCCCTGCCCGTCGAGCGTGTGTCGTTCGGTCTGGGGGGTGGCAGCGGCAATCGCTTTCGCGGCGCGGTCGAAGAAGTCGGTCGGGAGGCTCGCCATCTGGGGCTCGGTGATCGGACCCTCGGTGGTCACCAGGACCGACTGAGTGATGCGGGCAAGTCGGTTTGTGGGGATCTTGTAGTCATTGAGGACCATTGCGTCCTTGACGAGCGTGTGGGCGAGCGCGACGGACGAGGCCCAGAGCGGGTGCTGTTTGCCAGCCGCGATGTCCGCGTCGGGTCCGCCGGTAAGCCTCATGAACAGTTCCAGGAGCTCCTCGTCCCGGCCGGCTTTGTATGCCTCGTGGGTGTCCGCGATGTACTGGTTGAACCTCGGCCACAGGTCGTCCCCGATCACGTACGGCACATCCCACACCGCGATCTTGTCGATCGCCGAACCTGCCGCTGCTGCCTCCAGCGCGAGGGCACCGCCAGATGAGGCGCCGTACACGTGAGCTGAGCCGCCGGCTGTCGCAATCAGCGCGTCGAGGTCTTCCACCTCCCGCGCCACGGCGTACGGCGGTGTATTGCCGCTGTCGCCCCGGCCGCGTCGTGCGTAGTTGTAGACCGTGAAATGGTTGGCAAGGAGCCGGGCCAGCGGCGCGTTCTCAGCGCCGTCGTCTAGGGTACCGCCGACGAGGATCACCGCCGGACCAGTGCCTTTCCGGTCGTAGGCGATCCTCGTACCGTCGGCGGACGTCACACGAAGCGTCATCTCGTTCACTGCTTCTCTCCATTTCTCGATGCGTGGTCGTCACCGTCGGAGCATGTCGGCCAAGGACCACCCGGGGGCCCCGTCGCCGTGCCGTGTGTAGCCGATGACGGTGCCGTCGACGGAGGCCACAGATTCACACTCCTAACTTAGGAGCATTCACACCTGTTGTGCAAGTACAATCGGGTGCATGAGCAAGAAGCGGCTGTTCGACGACCCCTGCGGCATCGCGCGAGCGCTGAATGCGGTCGGCGAGCGGTGGGCGTTGCTCGTGGTGCGGGAGCTGGTCTTCGGCCCGAAGCGCTACTCCGACCTGCACCGCGGGCTGCCGCAGATGAGCCAGAACGTCCTCGCGCAGCGGTTGCGCGAGCTCGAAACCGACGGCCTGGTGCGGCGAAGGCGCCTGGGACCGCCTGCGCCCGCCGCCGTGTATGAACTCACGGAGCGCGGGCAGGAGCTGGAGCCCGTGCTCCGCGCGCTCGCCCACTGGGGCAGCCGCGCACCGCTGCCCGAGGACGGCGCGGCGGAACTGAGCGTCGACGCGCTGCTGTTCGCCCTGCGCGCCACCTTCGATCCGGCACTGGCGGGTGAGCTGTCGCTGCGCTGCCAGCTGGACGTCGCGGGCGATCGGTTCCGCATCACCGTTGCGGGCGGGCGCCTCGAGTTGGACCGCGGTGAGCACGCCGAACCCGAGGCGTGGCTGACCGTGCCGGAGGCGGCGACATTGCGCGATCTGGTGTTCGCCGGTGCGGCGCTGCACGACGCCGTCGAGCGGGCAGACACCGAGGTGGCGGGCGATACCGCGCGGCTCGCCGCACTGCTGCGCTGCTTTCCCGCAGCAGTGCGGTATCCGGCGCCACAGGACCCCGTGCCGCCGGATCCCGTTTCACCTAGCCCCGAGTCACCGAACGCCGAACGCCCGGATCCCGCCGTCAGCGCAGGAAGTCGTCGGGGGTGAGCGGCAGTCCGCGGACCCCGGACACCGGTGGCGAGGTTGCGCCGGCCGACAGTTCAGACTCCGCGGGCTCGCGGAACTCATCGCCGAGACGACGACGCACCACTTGGACAGCGACCCGACGGCCCGCAGCTCGGCTTCGCTGTGTGCTCACGATACGACGACGTTACATCAAACAACTTCAAGTATTGGATGCTTCTTCGCCATCACGAACTATGGGAACAGCTTGGCACTCCCGAGAATTTCTTGTCAGTCGGAGTCCTGCTCACTCCACGCCGCGATGGCCGACGCGACTGGGACACATCACTCCTCTCTGTCATCGGGGATCCTTGCCTAGCACAGGACGAGCTTGTCCAAGCGCGTCGCTTGTTCAACAACTCCGCACGCTGACGCCCAACACGCGATCCGGCACCAAAGATCCAGGTCTCCGCAGCACGTGCGTCCCGCAATCCGTCGCTACCTCGCCCGTCGATGTCTCGGCTTCGGTGCCAGCGGCATACGGTCAGGTGACATCACGACGATCGACGATCCACCATGCTGCGCCCTGCCACGTAACCAATGTCTGAATGGTTGCGTAGTCAACCAGTGGCGGTATCAGGCTTCGAGGCACCGGAACTCTTCTCAAGCTTCTCTCCCATTCGTCGACAACGCGGCGCAACTGCGGAGCTCTTGCCCGACATGCCTCAGCGAGGACAGCTAGATGCTCGACCAATCCGTCATATCTGACCACTTCTCCTCTAGGACCTGATACGCCGAGCAACGATGCGAATATCTGGTCGAACGTCTCAACGGGACGAGTTCGTCCAGCCGGGTTGCCACGTCCGTGCGTTCCTGCCTTGTTGTAGGTCCAAACCCGATGGCGGCCGAATAGGCTAGGCGCAACGTATCCAGAACGCGAGATTACAGCTCGTTGCAGCTGAGCGATCTCCAGCTCATTAAGTGTGCGGAAGGCTGGCGCGGCGTACCGAACAATGGCGGCACCCACGAGATTTTTCTCTAACCTCTTGAGCACTTCGTGCTGCTCTCTACTGCGCACGAATCGGTAGTATGGACCGTGCCATAGCCGCCTCTGCGCAGCTCGGGATCCATAAAGGTACTCCGGTCGCTTGAATTGCAGAATCAAGCTTTTGGGGATACTCGGTAGATCTTTAGGTTTTGGCATTCCGGCGTGCGAGGTTGCCCAGTGTGATGGCAGGAGGGACAAGCCGCGAGGTCGAGGCACTCCGAGAACCGTCCAAATCAGGTGCTCCGGATCCGGATCTGCAGCAGCATCGAATCCCGTCAACTTCTCCAGCACCTGCCCGGGCGCGAAGACCAGCCGGTCACCCACCCCTGCGGCAAGCTCGACGTTGAACGCAATCTCGTAGCTCTTTTCCTCGAAGCTCGCAGCGACCACCGCATCAGAATGAGCGCATGCCGGCGGTGGTGCACACACGACTCGCCGAAGCCGCCTCGCCCCGCGGCGCATGTAACCGCAGCGCCGATCGCGGCGACGTAGTGCTCATGTCTGCTTCAAGGGTCACCTGATGGCGCGCCGCGCCTGGCGTGCACTCGCAATGAGATACGGCGTTGTCGCGTTCATCCAGCTCTTCCTCGCGCTGACTATGCACGTGAACTGGGCCTGGCTACTTGCCCTGACCTGCGCAGTCGCATCCATCGGGTTTGAGTTGCGACAGTCCGCGAACAGCGCAACTCGCCGAAGGACAGAACGACGGACGTGCCGTTCGCTCGAACAACCTATGCCCAGCGGCCCGACCGGTGCCGATGGGCGAACTGGGCGGCGGCCGCTAGCCACCGCACTCCACCTACTCGCCCGCAGGCGTGGGGCCACGAGCGTCAGCGAGCAAGCCAGGGTGCCAACAACTTCTCCAGGTCAGCGTCAGACAATGCGCGCGGCCCGCCGTGGAACTCGTGCCAACGTGATGCATCCCGCGCGGCCGTGTAGTCGACCTCGAACGCCCGCATCAGCACGTACATGAACGTCACCGAACTGAACCGCTCACCCAACAGAGTCCGCGCCTCACGCGCCACCTCCGTGGCACCACGGCCGCACACGTCCGCGAGCCGCAGCTCCTCCGCAGCCGGTTCCAGCAGGCTGGGGGCATACATCACGACAGACACTCCATCATCGAAACCAACAACTCAGCCTTCAGCAGCCAACTGGCCACACGCAGCAGCAATATCCTGACCACGCGTGTCCCGCACCGTGCACGCCACCCCACCCGCGTTCACCAGCCGCACAAACTCACGCTCCACCGGCTTCGGCGACGCATCCCACTTCGAACCCGGCGTCGGATTCAACGGGATCACGTTCACATGCACCAGTTGGCCCAGATGCTTCCGCAACCGCTTCGCGAGCAACTCGGCCCGCCACGGCTGGTCATTGATATCGCGGATCAACGCGTACTCGATCGACACCCGCCGACCAGAAGTGTCCGCGTAATACCGCGCAGCCGAAAGCACTTCGTCGATCGACCAGCGATTGTTCACCGGCACCAGGGTGTCCCGCAGCTCATCGTCCGGAGTGTGCAAGGAAACCGCCAAACGAACCTGCATCCGCTCGTCCGCCAGCTTCCGAATAGCCGGAGCCAGACCCACCGTCGACACCGTCACCGAACGCTGACCAATCCCCAGGCCGGAAGGCGCAGGTTCGGTGATCCGACGCACCGCAGCCACCACACGCTTGTAATTCGCCAGCGGCTCGCCCATGCCCATGAAGACGATGTTCGACAGCCGACCCGGCCCGCCCGGCATGGAGCCGTCGCGCATGACTGCGGCGGCGTCGCGGACCTGGTCCACGATCTCCGCCGTCGAAAGATTCCGGTCGAGGCCGCCTTGGCCAGTCGCGCAGAACGGGCACGCCATGCCGCAGCCGGCCTGGCTCGAGATGCACAGCGTCGCGCGGTCCGGGTAGCGCATGAGCACGCTCTCCAGCAGCGTTCCGTCGTGCGCGCGCCACAGGGTCTTGCGGGTCGCGCCGCCGTCCGCGGCCAGCGCGCGGACCTCGGTGAGCAGCGGCGGCATCAGGTCGGCCACGAGCTTGTCGCGCGAGGCGGCCGGGATGTCGGTCATCTCCGCCGGGTCGACGGTCAGCCGCGAGAAGTAGTGGTTCGACAGCTGCTTGGCGCGGAACGCCTTCTCCCCCAGTTCGACCACGGCCTCGGCTCGCTCGGCCACCGTGAGGTCGGCGAGATGGCGCGGCGGCAGGCCGCGCTTGGGCGCGTCGAAAACAAGAGGGAGGGCAGTCATGACCGATCAAGTGTCTCATACGCGCGAAACCCGCGCCGCTCCCCCTCGGGCGCGGCGGGCGAAGCGGGTCAGCGGCGGGCGCCGGCGCGGTACGGCCGGTCCGGCGGAATGGCGTCCGACGAACGACGGCGCCGGATCAACGGAAAAACACCCTACGAAGGTCGGATTGCCGAATGCTTTCCGGGATGAATTCCCTTACAATCGACGCCAGGCCCGCTTTGGAGAGGCGCAAACAAATCGACCGGCGTAGAAATATCCGCCGCCGCGAATCGGCGACGGAATACCGCCGTTAGTCGGTAGTGGCCGCGTTCCCGGCGCGCGTACCGTTCTGTGCGTCTCGCCCTTCCCCACCGGCCCGGAAATTCCCCGGCCCGGCCGGTCTTCCCCTTTGGAGGATCCCGTGAAAGTGCCCTCTTCGATTCTGCGCGGAATCGCCGTGGCCGCGACCGTCGCCTCGGCCGCTCTCGCCGTTCCCGCCGCGGCGGACGCAGGCGAAACGAACATCTCGATGCAGGCCCAGCAGAAAAACCAGTGGTGCTGGGACGCCAGCGGCAACACGATCGCCTCGTTCTGGGGCTATTCCCTGACGCAGACCCGGTTCTGCCAGATCGCGCACAACGAGTCCGGCAGCGACTGCGCCAACAACCAGGGCTACCTCAGCGACCAGCAGAGAGTTTTCCGCTACCTCGGGTTCCGCAGCGTCGGCTCCTACAATTCCAACGGCTACCGGCTCACCTTCTCCGGCATCAAGAACCAGATCAACGCCGGGCAGCCGATCGGCACCCGGATCGGCTGGACCTCCGGCGGCGGCCACATGCACGTCCTCTACGGCTACGACGACTCGAGCGGCAGCAACATCGTCGAATACGGCGATCCGTGGCCGTCGAACAACCGCTACAACTCGATGAACTACAGCTCCTACGTCTCCAACAACCAATTCGACTGGACCCACACCGTCTACGGAATGGTGGGCTGACCAATGCTGCGAACCGTCCTCCGCACCACCGTCCTTTCCGGAGCGATCGCCGCGGCCGTCTTCGCCGCGAGCCCCGCGTCCGCCGCGGAGTCGCCGACCGGCCCGTCCCCTTCGGACACCGCCGCGATTTCCGGGCTGCTCGCCAGCCCCGGCACCGCCGCCCGCCTCGCGCACACCAAGTTCCCGGGCGCGGCGCCGGCAGCAGCGCACGCCACCCGGGCCGCCGCCGATGCCCAGACCCAGATCCCGGTCTACGAACCGACTGCGGCCTTCATCAACGGCGAGTCCGACGTCCCCGCCGCACTCGCGTACGTCGCGTCGCCGGCCCGCCTCGCCGACGGCCGGGAAGCCACCGTCTGGGCGCAGCCGAGCAAAGCCGGCTGGCAGGTCATCAACGTCGCCTCCGGCAACGACGAGCAGGCCCACGCGGCTGCCGCCCACGGCGGCTATCTGCTGCACGAACCGCAGGTCAACGCCTGGTACTCGGTGTCCGGCAACACCGTGACCGTCCTCGACGGCGCAGTCTCCGGCGTCCCGGCGGGCACCCGGGTCACGCTGGCGGCCTACCGGGCCGAACTGCAGAAGCGCTACGGCGACAAGCTGCCCGGCTCGACCTACGACAAGACCGGCGCGGGCGGCGGCTACGCCGTTCCCGCGCCGAACACCGGCTCGGACGGCAACCCGGCCACCGCACTCGCCATCGGCGGGGCGGCCGTGGCAGCCGCGGGCGGCGCGTTCTTCCTGCGCCGCCGTTCCCAGCACAGCAAGTGATCATCGCGGCAGGGGCGCGTCGACCGCGTCCCTGCCGCGATCACTCGTCGTCGAGAGCCGCGGCCCACCGATCCGCCCACGACACGAGCGGCCGCAGCGCGTCGAACGCCTCGCGGCCCAGCGTCGTCAGCGCGTAGTGCGATTCGCCGGTCTGCCGCACCAAACCGGCCACGGCGAGTTCGACCAGGCGTTGCCGCAGAACGCTCGAGGACATCCCGTCGCAGCGTTGCTGCAGCGCGCGAAAGCCCAGCGTGTCGACCTGCAGCTCCCACACGATCCGCAGGCACCACCGCCGCCCGAAGAGGTCGAGCGCGGCCATCAGCGGACGGCCGGTCGTGGAGCCCCGGACCGGCTGCCCCGGCTTCGGCGTCGCCATCCGAATCTCCTTGTGCTTCGATTTCCGAAACACTAGCATCGGCCGCCATGATTCGATTTCCGAAGCAGGTCTGCGACACGCTCGGCATCGAGGCGCCGATCGCGCAGGCCCCGATCGGCTCCGCGGCGACCCCCGCGCTCGCCGCGGCAGTCTCGAACGCGGGCGGGCTGGGGACGCTCGCGCTCACCTGGACCGGCCCCGACGAGGCGGTCCGCCGGATCCGCGAGGTGCGCCGCCGCACGGACCGGCCGTTCGCGGTCAACCTCGTGCTCGACTTCCCGATCGACGACGTCCTCGACGCCTGCCTCGCCGAGGACGTCCCGATCATCTCGACGTTCTGGGGCGACCCCGCCAAGATCGCCGCGCGGGTCAAGGACGCGCGGCTGATCCACACCGCGGGTTCCGTCGCCGAAGCCCGGCAAGCGGCCGAGGCAGGCGTTGACGTCGTGGTCGCGCAGGGCTGGGAAGCAGGCGGACACGTGCGCGGCCAAGCCTCGACACTCGTGCTGGTGCCCGCCGTCGTCGATGCGGTCGCGCCGATTCCCGTACTCGCGGCAGGCGGAATCGCCGACCGCCGCGGGCTCGCCGCGGTGCTGGCCCTCGGCGCGCAAGGCGGTTGGCTGGGCACCCGCTTCCTGACCGCGACCGAAGCGGCGACCCACGATTCCTACCGCGAAGCCGTGCTCGCCGCGGAACTCGAGGACGCCGTCCACACCCGTTGCTTCGACGGCGGCTGGCCCGACGCGCCGCACCGCGCCTTGCGCAATTCGACGCTCACACAATGGGAAGCGGCGGGCGAACCGCGCACGGAACGCCCCGGCGAGGGCGATGTCGTCGCGACGGATGCGGCCGGAAACCCTTGGCATCGCTACGACGACATGGTTCCCGTGCCAGGCATGACCGGAGATCTCGAAGCGCTGGCGCACTACGCCGGTCAAGCCGCGGGATTGGTCCGAAACGCAGCCCCGGCAGCGGAAATCATGGCGAGCCTGCTCGGCTAGGGTTCAGGCCCGGAGAGTTCGGCGGTCGACGTCGCGGCCGGTCACGAAGACCCGCGCGCCCGGCTGGCCGCGGTCCGCGGTATCGAGGCAGTGGGCAAGGCCGGTCCGAACCCGGAGACGGTGCTGGCAGTCCCGCCCAAAGGAGCGGCCCTAACCTGTTCCACCGCCGCCGGAAGCTCAACCGGCTGCCGCAACGCGTCCAGCACCGCGTTCACCGCCGCCCGCCGCGGCGACCCTCGCCGGGTGACCGCGACGATCGTGCGCGTCACCGGCGTCGCCAACGGTTTCGTCGCGACCCGGTACCGCGGATCCACCGCCAGCCCGGGCAGCAACGCGATCGACAGGCCGGCCTCGACGTGCTGCAGCGTCATCAGGTAATTGCTGAACCGGCACACCACGCGCGGCTCGAACCCCGATTCGCGACAGAGCCGCAGCGTCAGATTCGCCATGTAGGACGGGGGAATGTCGAGCGCCCACGGTTCGCTGGCGTAGTCCGCGAGCACGGCGGGGCCGGGCGGTTCCGGCCGGTCGAGCGCGGTGACCAGCACGATCGGGTCGGTCGCCAGCCGGATGATCTCGAGGTCGGAGCCGAGCGGCAGGTCGGCGATATCGGTGGTGGTGATGATGACGTCGCTGTCGCCCGCCCGGAGAGCGGGCACGCTTTCGTGCGGTTCCCGTTCCGCCAGTTCGGTTTCCAGCCGAGGGTAGGTCTGCGCGAGCCGGGTCGCGGCGGGCACGGCGAAGGTGTGGATCGCGCTCTGGAACGCGCCGATCCGCACCAGCCCGGCCGGTTCGTCGCCGCGCAATTCGGACTCGACCGCGTCGAGATGGTCGAGGATCGCGCGCGCCTGCCGGGCCAGTTTCTCCCCGGCGGGCGTCAGCCGGACGCGACGGCCGGTGCGTTCCAGCAGCCGGGTGCGGGTTTCGGTTTCGAGCAGCGCGAGCTGATGCGACACCGTCGAGGCGCTGAGATTCACGTCCTGTGCCACCGCGCGAACCGTGCCCAGCACCGCGAGCCGGCTCAACAGCCGCAGCCGCCACGGGTTCAACATGGCCTCATCGTTGTTCGATTCCATCGCACAGGCAAGCGGAAACTGTGAGATGGACGCGGCGCTCGGCCCGGCTCTACCGTCGAGGCCATGGCCACCGAAACCTTCTGGTCCGACGTCGACCGGCACCTCGTCCGCTACGCCGGCCCCGGCTCGTTCACCGGCGAGATCATCGACCGCGCCGAGGGCAGCTTCGTCTTCGCCGAGGACGGACGGCGGATCCTCGACTTCACGTCCGGCCAGATGAGCGCGATCCTCGGGCACGCGCATCCGGAAATCGTCGAGACCGTCCGCAAGCAGACCGCGAAGCTCGACCATCTGTTCAGCGGCATGCTGAGCCGCCCGGTGGTCGACCTCGCCCGACGGCTCGCCGAGACCCTGCCGGACCCGCTGGAGAAGGCGCTGCTGCTCACCACCGGGGCCGAGTCCAACGAGGCCGCGCTGCGGATGGCGAAGCTGGTGACCGGCAAGCACGAGATCGTCTCGTTCGCCCGGTCCTGGCACGGGATGACGCAGGCCGCGGCGAGCGCCACCTACAGCGCCGGACGCAAGGGCTACGGTCCAGGCACGCCGGGCAACTTCGCCATCCCGGTGCCCGGCGCGGACTGGGAGCGGCAGCTGGACCTGGCGTTCGACCTGATCGACGCGCAGTCGGTCGGCAGCCTCGCCGCGTGCTTGGTGGAGCCGATCCTCAGCGCCGGCGGAATCCTCGTGCCGCCGCCGGGGTATTTCCAGGCGCTGCACCGGAAATGCCGGGAACGCGGCATGCTGCTGATCCTCGACGAAGCACAGACCGGGTTGTGCCGCACCGGAACCTGGTACGCGTTCGAGCACGACGGCATCGTCCCGGACATCCTCACGGTGTCCAAGACGCTTGGTGCCGGCCTGCCGCTGGCCGCGGTGCTGACGAGCTCGGAAATCGAGCAGGAAGCCCATGACCGCGGTTATTTGTTCTTCACCACGCACGTCTCGGACCCGCTCCCGGCAGCGGTCGGAAACACCGTGCTGGACGTCCTGATCCGCGACCGCCTCGACGAACGCGCCCGCGACCTCGGCGCCCGGCTGCGCGCCGGCCTGGAGGAAATCGCGGCCCGGCACGAGGCGGTCGGCGAGATCCGCGGCCGGGGACTGCTCGCCGGACTGGAGCTGAGCGGCGGCGGACCGGACGCGGACAAGCTCGGCGCCCGCGTGACGCAGCGGTGCCTCGAACTCGGGCTGCACATGAACATCGTGCAGCTGCCCGGGATGGGCGGGGTGTTCCGGATCGCCCCGCCGCTCACCGCCGCGGACAGCGAGATCGACCTCGGACTGTCCATGCTGGACGAGGCGATCGGGGACGTCTCGTAGCTCAGCTCGGAATGCGGCCTGCGATCGCGGTCGCCGCCTTCTTGGCCAGGTCGCAGTTCTTCGCCAGGCCCTGCTTGTCGCCGACGGCGACGAACACCAGCTCGTTGGTCGTCACCGCGAGGATGACGGCGCAGTCTTCGGGCCCGGAGATGGAACCCTCCGTCGTGCCCGCCTTGTACCCGGCGATGTCGGAGATCGGCTTGACCATCGAGCCCTCGAACTGGACGGCGTAGCCGTCCGCGTCGACCTCCGAGATCGTCACGGAGTAGCCGGTGCCCTCGCACCGGCGGCCTTCGGCTTTGGGCGTGGTGCCGCTTTCCTGCTTGAGTTCGGGCACGTCAGACGGCTTGAGCAGGCTGCACGGGTCGGTGTTCGCGAGCGGGGTGCCGGTCTTCCCGCCGCTCTTTTCGTCCGGCGCGGCACTGCTGCCGGCAGCCTTGTCGCCGCCGCTTCCGCCGGTGCTTCCTCCGCAGGCCGCGAGCCCCAGCACGCAGGCCAAGGTCACAGCGGCCGTCGCCACCACACGTCGCATCGCATCCCCCAGGGGTCCGGTCTGGCTCGGGACAGTAACCGAATGGCTCCCGCGCGGCACCTTGGACGTCCGCTCCCGCCGTCCGGTTCCCCCTACTCGTCCCGGTTCAGGGGTGGGTCCCCGCGCCCGCCGCGATTAGCGTGCGCGGGGTCAACGCTGCTTCCGGGGGTGGGGAAATGCGGTCCAAAGCTACCGTCCTGATACTCGTTCTGACGCTGCTCGGCACCACACCAGCCGCACCCGCCAGCGCTGCCGATACAGTCGCCCTGGACGGCCTTTCCCGCCCGGTCGACCTGCTCGTCGACAAATGGGGCGTCCCGCACATCTACGCGGCCAACACCTCGGATCTGTTCTACGCACAGGGATTCACCGTCGCCCGCGACCGGCTCTTCCAGCTCGACACTTGGCGCCGCCGGGGCCTCGGATTGCTCAGCGAGGTCCTCGGCGAGTCCTATGTGGACCAAGACCGCGCCGCCCGGCTGTTCCTCTACCGCGGCGATCTGCGCAAAGAATGGGCCGCCTACGGTCCCGAAGCCAAGCTCGCCGCCACCCGGTTCGCCGAGGGGATCAACTCCTACGTCGACTGGCTCGCCAAGCATCCCGAAGCAGCCCCGCCGGAATTCGGCAAGCTCGGCTACCAGCCGTCGCACTGGCGGCCCGAGGACGTCGTCCGGATCCGCACGCACGCGATCGGCGAGAACCTCATGTGGGAGGTCGCCCGCGCGCAGATGGTGTGCCAGGCCGGGCCGAACGCGAGCAAGTACCTCCGCAGCCTGCACCCCGATCACGAAGCCGCGGCGCCCGAAGGTCTCGATCCCTGTTCAGTCCCCGGCGACGTGCTTTCCGTGTACAACAAGGCAACCGCGGCCGTCACGTTCCCGAAGGGCGTCGCCGGGGCGAAGGACATCGCCGACGCCACCAGCGGCAGCAACTCGTGGGCGATCGGCCCGAACCGGACCGCCACCGGACGGCCGATCCTCGCCAACGACCCGCACCGCGGCGCCGACGCGCTGCCGTCCGGCCGTTACGTCGCCCAGCTTTCCGCGCCCGGCCTCAACCTGACCGGGGCCGGCGAGCCGTGGAACCCGGGCATCGCCATCGGGCACAACGATTCCGTCGCGTTCGGGCTGACGAACCTGCCGGTCGACCAGACCGACCTCTACGTCTACGAACTCGACCCCGCCGACCACAGCCGGTACCGCTATCGCGACGGCTGGGAGCCGATCACCAAGATCACCGAAACCATCCCGGTACTCGGCGGCCAGCCGGTCACCCGAGAGCTGTCGTTCACCCGGCACGGCCCGATCGTGAAGGTCGACGAGGCCGCCAACCGGGCGTTCGCCGTCCGCACGGCCTGGACCGAACCGGGCACTGCCGCCTACCTCGGCAGCCTGAACTACCAGCGTGCCCGCAACTTCACCGAATTCACCGCCGGAATGCGCACCTGGGGCGCGCCCGGATCGAACCTCGTCTACGCCGACGTCCACGGCGACATCGGCTACGTCCCCGGCGCGCTGACCCCGCGCCGCACCGGGGCCGGATACGACGGTCTGCTCCCCGTCCCCGGAGACGGCCGCTACGAGTGGAACGGCTTCTACGCCAACTCCGAACTCCCGTGGCAGCACAACCCGCCGACCGGATTCTTCGCCTCCGCCAACGATTACAACCTTCCGCCTGGCTTCCCTGTGGTGTCCAACTACGAATGGCAGCTGCCGTATCGCAAGGAGCGGATCGACGAGCTGATCAAGTCCGCGCCGCGCGCCCGCGTCGCCGATTCGCTCGCCATCCAGCGGGACGAAAAGTCCTTGCTCGCCACGCGTCTCACCCCATTCCTGCGGAACCTGTCGTCCACCGACCCGGACACCGCGAAGGCCCTCGACCTGCTGCGCGGTTTCGACGGCGTCGCCTCGGTGGATTCCGCCCCGGCCGCGCTGTACGAAACCTGGCTGCTGAAGTACCTCCACGGCGGCTGGGCACACACGATGCTCCCGCAAGCCGCCGCGGATGTCCTGTCCCGCACCATCAATCCGGACTTCAGCCTCGTGCTCGCGTCCTTCGCCGACCCCGACGCGTGGTTCGGCCCTGGCGGCGCGGCCAAACGCGACAAGCTGATCCTCGACACTCTCCCGCTCGCTTTCCGCGACGTCGCCGGAAAGCTCGGCGGCGACCCGGCGAAATGGCGCTGGGGTTCGCTGCAGTACCAGGAATTCGTGCACCCGGCAGGCGGCCCCAACGTCGGCCCGACCCCGGTCGGCGGCGACTACCAGACCGTCCACCCGTCGTTCTTCCACCCGCTCACCTACCAGCAGATCATCGGCGCGACCTTCAAAATGGCGCTCGACGTCGGCGATTGGGACGCGTCGCGGGCGATCAACGCGCCCGGCCAGTCCGGCGATCCGCGCAGCCCGCACTACCGCGATCTGAACGACCTGTGGGCGTCCGGCGGCTCGTTCCCCCTGCTGTCGAGCCGCGCGGCGGTCGAGAGGAACCTCGACACCCGGATCCGGCTGGTCCCGAGGTTCACTTCGGGAACGTAGCCCGCAGCCGGACGAGCGGGACCGCCGCGCAGGCCAGCAGCACGGCGCAGGCCGTCTGCAGCAGCAGGAACCAGAACGGGCACGCGCCCGGAATCAGGTCGACGCCGACGAGAGCGACGGGCGCGACGATCGAGATGAGCCGTGCCCGCTGATAAGCCCTGTTCGATCCCTTCGCCGCGAGCGAGACGAGCCAGTACATGATCACGGCGCTGACCGGCACCAGAGCGGACCGCGTCCACATGAAGCTGGTCGCCGTCCCGTCGGCGACGGCCAGCGCGACGATCGTGCCGAGGACGGCCACGCCCATCGCTCCGTAGGCCGCGACGAACCCCTTCACGAGGCCGAACGGACGCTGGACGGCGGTGCTGGCTGCGGGGCGTTCCATGGTGTGCATCTCTGCTCTCCCTTGTGGTTTTCCGTTGTGCCAGCAACGCTAGAAAGCCGCGGCCCGGCCCGGTATGGGTCTGGCCGCACAAGGGGGTGGGTCTGGACCCACTCCTGTCCCGCGGCGGCGGGAATCCGGCCTTTCGTGGTGCACAGTGGACCGCGAAGCCGGAGAGACAGGGGGAAGAAACGATGCGACTACTACGGTCCTGGATACGCAGCTGCTGGGCGGGTTTCGTCCGCGCCGCCCAGGCGGCGGGCGTGGCCCTGCTGATCCCGGTGGTGTGGGCAGCCGCGGTCGGCCTGTGGCAGTTGTGGGGCGGCAGCGCGTGGTCGTGGATCGCGCCGTTCATCTGGGCGGGGATCGGGACTCTGCTGCTGGCTCGGCCGGTGTGCCGGATGACGCGGACCCTGGTCGCGAACTGGACCGGCATCGTGCTCCCGCCCGGGTACCGCGAGCTGCCGCCGATCACCCAGCTGTCGACCGGATACTGGTGGAACGGCCACTCCTACGCCCGCACCAAGGAGGAAGCCCGGCGCGAACAGCGGCTCAAGAACTGGCGCTACGACCCGGCGACCTGGCGGGACCTGCGGTTCGCCCTCCTCGCGCCGTTCTCGTTCGGCCTGGTCGCGCTCGTGCCGCTGCTCGGTGTCGTCGTGGCTGTCCTGGGCCTGACGAGCCTCCCGAGCGGATACCTGGCCGGTCTGCTGGTCACGATCGCGACCGCGCCGTACGCGTGGCGAAGCGTCATCCCGGTAGCCACGCGGTTCCTGGGCGCGTCCGCCACGATGGCGTTAGCCGACCGGGTCGACACGCTGACCGCCTTGCGCGCGGACACGACGATCGCGCAGGCCGCGGAAATCCGCCGCATCGAACGGGATCTGCACGACGGCGCGCAAGCCCGGCTGGTCGCGCTCGGCCTCGCGCTGGCGACCGCGGAGAAGCTGATGGAGACCAATCCCGAGCAGGCCAAGGAATTGCTGCGCGACGCCCGGGCAGGCGCGGCCACGTCGCTCACGGAATTGCGCGAGCTGGTCCGCGGCATCAGTCCGCCGGTGCTGAACGAACGCGGTCTCGCCGACGCCGTCCGCGCGATGGCGATGGACATGCCGGTGGACGTGACCGTCGAAACCGATCTGCCGCAGCCGCTCGATCCGCCGATCGAATCCGCGCTGTACTTCGGCATCGCCGAACTGCTCGCCAACGCGGTCAAGCACGCGCACGCGTCCCACGTCCGGATTTCCCTGCTGCAGGAAGGGAATCGGCTGTGCGCAGAGGTCGAGGACGACGGCCGCGGCGGTGCCGAAATCCACGCCGACGGCGGCCTCGGCGGACTGCGCCGCCGCCTCGCGGTCTTCGACGGCACGCTGGAGATCACCAGCCCGGAAGGCGGGCCGACCCGAGCGTGGATGATGGTGCCATGCGCATCGTCGTAGCCGAGGACCTTTACCTGCTGCGGGACGGATTGGTCCGGCTCCTGCAGGCCTACGGCCACGAGGTGGTGGCGACCGCGACAACCGGTCCGGAAACCGTCGCCGTTCTGCGGGAACACCGGCCGGACGTGGCTGTCGTCGACGTCCGGATGCCGCCGACGCAAACCGACGAAGGCCTGCGCGCGGTGCTCGCCGCGCGGCGCGAGACGCCCGGGTTGCCGGTGCTGATCCTGTCGCAGCACGTCGAGCAGCTTTACGCCCGCGAACTCCTGGCCGACGGGGCGAGCGGCGTCGGATATCTGTTGAAGGACAGCGTTTTCGAGGCCGAACAGTTCATCGACGCACTCGAACGCGTCGCGGCCGGCGGCACGGCGATGGACCCGGCGGTGATCTCGAAGCTGCTCACCAGCGGGTCGCCGGATCACCGTCTCGGCACGCTGACCGAACGCGAGCGTTCGGTGCTGGAGCTGATGGCGGAAGGCCTGTCGAACACCGCGATCGCCGGGCGGTTGTTCCTGAGCGAAAGCGCGATCAGCAAGTACACGACGTCGCTGTTCGGCAAACTCGGCATCACCGACGACGAGACCGGCAACCGGCGTGTCCTGGCCGTGCTGACGTACCTCAACTCGTGAGTGCCTAAGCGGTTCTAACCGGCTTAGGCACTCACGAGGGGTCAGCCGACCAGATTCCCGAAGCGCCGCAGCGTTTCCTCCGCGCCCAGCGCCTGCGTGATCGAGTGCAGATCCGGGCTGCGGGTCGACCCGGTGATCGCGATCCGGATGATCTGCGACGCCTCGCGGATCGAACCCGGGTAAGCGTCCGGATCCTTCTTGAGCTCCTTGGCGTTCTTGGCAAAGCCGTGCTTCGCCGCGACGTCGCGGATCTGCTGGAACCACTCCTGGCCGTCGTCGAGCTGCTGGTAGGCCGACACGAAGTCCGACGCCACCGCTCGCACGACGTCCGCCGGAACGCCGAGCGCCGCGATCCGCTCGTCGTCGGGACCGGTCGCCGCCTGGTGCAGCTGCGGGAAGAAGAACCCGTAGACGGCGCGGAAGTCGCTCCACTTCTTAAGGTCCTTGCGCGGGTTCTCGACGCCTTCGCGCTCCACCGCCAGCGCGCGCAGCGCCAGCTCCCGCGAGGACTCCAGGACCGCCTTCAGCTCCGGGTCGAACCGCTCCGCCCACTCCAGCACCGACGCGAGGATCTCCTCGCCCGAAAGCGTCGCGACGTAGTCGGCGGCGAGGTCGTCCAGCTTCACCAGGTCCACGAGCGGACCCGCGACGCCGCACTCGTCGAGGTTGATCGGCGCGTCGAGCGCTTCGGCGAGCGGCATCTCAGCGAGCCGTCCGTTCGCCAGCCCGCGCAGGTAGTACAGCACCGCCGGAACCGGGTAGCCGGCTTCGAGGTAGAAGTCGACGGAGGCTTCCGGGTCCTTGCGCTTGGACAGCTTCCGCTTGCTGCCGCCCTCCTGCTTCATCAGCGGCGCGATGTGCGCGTACTGGATCGGCTCGAAGCCGAGTGCTTCGAAGAGCTGCTGGTGCGTCGGCACCGACGAGATCCACTCGTCGCCGCGGATCACGAGGTTCACCCGCATCAGGTGGTCGTCGACCGCGTGCGCGAAGTGGTAGGTCGGCAGCCGCGGGCTCTGGTCGGAGCTCTTGAGGATCACCACGTCGTTGCGGTTGGCCTCGGCCTCGATGGTGCCGCGGATCGCGTCGGTGAAGCGCACGCGCTGCCCGGTGTCGTCGGGCGCGCGGAAGCGGACCACCCACGGCTCGCCCGCGTCGAGCTTCGCCTGCACGTCGGCCGCGTCGGCGTCGCGCCAGATCGCCCACGAGCCGTAGTAACCCGTCGGGAGCTTCGTGGCCTGCTGCCTCGCGGTGATGGACGCCAGTTCGTCCTTCGTCGCGAAGTCGATGTACGCGCGGCCTTCGCGCAGAAGGTGCCGTACGTAGGTGAGGTAGATCTGCTCGCGCTCGGACTGCCGGTACGGGCCGTACTCGCCGCCGCGCACCGCGTCCTCGTCGGCCTGCAGCCCGAAGTACGCGAAGCCGCGTTCGAACTGCTCCAGCGCACCCTCGACCTCGCGCGACTGGTCGGTGTCCTCGACGCGCACCAGGTAGCGGCCTTCGGAGCGGCGCGCGACGTCCTGGTCGATCGTCGCCACGTAGATGCCGCCGATGTGCACGAAGCCGGTCGGCGACGGGCCGAACCGGGTCACCTTCGCGCCGTCGGGCAGCTGCCGGGCCGGATAGCGCTGTTCCCAGTGCTCAGGCTCGGGCAGATCCGCGGGGAACAGGGCGTCGATGACCGCACGGTCCAGCATCGGAGGTCGGGTCTCCCAGGTCGTTCGGGTGTTTTCGCTAGTGCTTCGAGTATCGCCGACCGCCGTCGCGGCCGGTCGCTCAGGTCCCCGGGATGCCGCTCGGCAGTCGGTACGTTTGCCAATCGACCGGTTCCGATATATCGTGAACGTGTCGCAACAGTTCGAGAAAGGACAACCGACACCATGAACCGACGACGACACCCCTTCCCCGGCGGACGCTCCTTCCCCGGCGGACATCACGAACACGGAGAACACGAAGAGCACGGACGCTCCTCGTTCGGCCCCTGGGGCCGGGAATTCGGCGAGTTCGCCTTCGGGCCCGGCGGTCGCGGGCGACGCGGCCACGGTCCGGGCGGCGGACGCCGGGGCTCCCGGCGCGGCCGGCGCGGCGACGTGCGGGCGGCGATCCTCGTCCTGCTCGCGGAACAGCCGCGGCACGGGTACGAGATCATCCGCGAGATCGGCGAGCGCAGCGGCGGGCTCTGGAAGCCCAGCCCCGGCTCGATCTACCCGACCCTGCAGATGCTGGCCGACGAGGGCCTGGTCGTGAGCCGCGACGAGAGCGGAAAGAAGCTCTTCGAACTCACCGACGAGGGCCGCGCCACCGCCGAGCAGCAGACCGGCACGCCGCCGTGGGAGCACTTCACCGACGACGTCGAACCGGTCGAGCACGACCTGCGCAAGGCGGGCGCGACGCTCGCCGCGGCCGTCGTGCAGGTGATGCGCGCGGGCAGCGAGAACCAGCAGGCCCGCGCGGTGGACGTACTCAACGAGGCACGCCGGTCGATCTACTCGATCCTCGGCGAGGTCGAGGATTCGGATGATTCCGCCGAGTCCGGCGAGGAAGCCGAGTGACCGGGCAGGACGAGGCCGGTGGGCTTGACGCGGCAATGCACGCGATAGCCCACCGGCAGCGTCACCTCGCCCGGCCCCGGGTTCAGCCGCCGCGTGTCGGCGATCGCCCGCTGCGCGACCTTCGCGCTGAACTCGATCTTCAGTACTGATTCCGCCGCGGCGAAGTCCGCGAAGCGCCAACGCGTGCGTACGCGCCGACAGTTGAAGCCGTGCGCGGCGAAGAAGCGTTCCACCGCAGGCGGGTCGTAGTGCGGCAGATCTGCTCGCATCCACCCGCCGTACGGCTCACTGGTCACGTCGAGGTCGACGATCACGATCGATCCTCCGGGCCGCAGCACCCGTTCCGCTTCGCGCAGTCCGGGCTCGCATCCAGGGCCGAAAAAGTACGCAGTGCGCGCGTGCACGACGTCCACACTGGCGTCGTCCACCGGCAAGCGCTGCGCCCGCCCCACGCGAACCCGCACGTTCTCCAGATCCCGCACCCGCCGCTCCGCGTCCCGCGCGAGCGGCGGGTGCGGTTCGATTCCGAGCACCGAACGCGCGTCGGCGGCGAAGAGCGGCAAGTGGTATCCGTCACCGCAGCCGAGATCGAGAACGTCGCGGCCGGTCCAGTCGCACTCTTCGCGCAGTACGCGCCAGATCTCGCCATCCGCGTCCTGCGCCCGGTTTTCGACGTCGTAGACGTCCTGGTAGTACCAAATGTTCGGGCTGGGAACGACTTCTCCGGACGCCGCCGGACCGCGGAAGAACCAGCGCACAGCACTCCTCTCCGGTCACGGGACGCCTGCGGCTTTCCCGCTCAGAGCGTAGAACCCCGTGCGTCCGAATACACTTCTCCCTCATCGGGGAGGAGACGCGCAATGTCGATCGGCTGGCCAGGCGCCCGCACGATCCCGGCAGGACTGCCCTGCTGGGTCGAGGTGGCGTGCCACGACGAAGCCCGGACCCAAGACTTCTACTCCCGCCTTTTCGGCTGGGAATACGAAACCCGGCGCGATCCCGCGTCGCCGACCGGCCGGTACTCCATCGCCTCGTGCGACGGGGTGGCCGCCGGTGGTCTGTACCAAGCGGGCGCCCGCAGCGCGCCCGGCTGGACGATGCAGCTCGCGGTGCCGCACACGGCGAGCGCGGCCGAATGGGTCGAGCACCTCGGCGGCCAGGTGACGCTCGGGCCGATCGCGATTCCCGACCGCGGCAGCATCCTGCACGCGATCGACGCGTGCGGCGCGCCGGTGGTGTTCTGGGAAGCCCCGCCGGACTGGCAGTTCGCGGGCGGCGTGCCCAACACGTTCAGCGGCGCGGACCTCAACACGCACGACGGCGTGGCCGCGGACCACTTCTACACCAAGCTGTTCAACTACTCGAGCCGTCAGGTCGGCGACGGTGAAAGCGTTGACTATGCCGAATATTCCATTGAGCACACGGCGGTGCTGTACCGCTACGTGATGGGTCCCGAGTACCGCCGGGACACTCCCCCGCACTGGCTCGTGTACTTCGAGATCGACCCCGCGCGCGGAGCGGACGCGGCGGCGGGCGAAGCGCTGATGCTGGGCGGTTCGGTAGTGATCGAGCCGTACGACACCCCGTTCGGCCGCACCGCGATCCTCGCCGATCCGGACAGTGCGGTATTCGCGGTGATCGACCACTCGCGGGTGCTGGAAGACGTGGGCCGCGCCGAGGTCGACGACCCGTACGACGACTAGGAATCAGGCGGGAACGAACGCCGACAGCAGCAGCCACGACACGACGGCCGAGGGCAGCAGCGAGTCGAGACGGTCCATGATGCCGCCGTGGCCGGGCAGCAACGTGCCCATGTCCTTGATGCCGAGGTCGCGTTTGATGAGCGATTCGACGAGGTCGCCGAGCGTCGCGGTGAGCACGATGGCCGCGCCGAAGATGACGCCCTGCCAGGCGTGGCCGTCCAGCATCAGGCTGATCGTGAGCACGCCCGCGGCGATGCCCGCGATCATCGAACCGGCGAAGCCCTCCCAGGACTTCTTGGGGCTGATCGTGGGCGCCATCGGGTGTTTGCCGCCGAGCACGCCGGCGATGTAGCCGCCGGTGTCGGAGGCGACCACGGCGATCAGGAACGTGAGCACGCGGCCGACACCGTCGTGCGGCGGCACGAGCATGGCCGCGAACGCGCCGAACAACGGCAGGTACGCGGCGGCGAAAACGGAAGCGCTGACGTCGCGCACATAGCCCTTGGCACCGCCGGGCAATCGCCACAGCAGACAGGCGAGAACGGTGAGCACGAACGCGGTGAGCGCGCCTTCCCGGCCGAACGGCCAGGCCAGCCAGATCATCGCCTGCCCGCCGACGAGCACCGGGATCAGCGCGACCTTGGTGTCCGCGACCCGGCGCAGCACGCCGGAGAACTCGAACGTGCCGACCGCGATCGCGGCGGCGATGATCCCGATGAAGAGGAACCGGACGGTGACGAGCGAAACGATGATCGCGGCCCCGAGCAGCAGCCCGACGCCGATCGCCGCGGGGAGGTTGCGCCCGGCCCGGGACGCCTTCTTCTCCGGCTCGGCTTTCCCGTCGTTGCCCGGCTGGCTCCCAGAAGCGACCGACTCGGCTTTCCCGCCGTTCGCCGACTGGCCCTCGGCAGCGACCGGCTCGCGGTTCACCGACTCGGCCTTCGCGCCGTTCGCTGGCTCGCTCGCGGGAATGCCTTTCGCGCCCTTCCCCGACTCGTCCCCGACTTCCGCCGATTTCCCCGACGCAGCACCGGATTCCGCGCGCGAAGCCGACGCGGAGTCCGTTTTCCGTGCCACGGCAGGGTTTTCCGGAGCCGGTTCCGGCCGCGACACCGGGTCCGGCTCGGCGGCCGGGTCCGGTGGCGGGATGTCGCTCACCCGCTCGTCGCGTTCCTCGCTCACCTGGCTCATCAGACCTCGAGCAACTCGGCTTCCTTGTGTTTCACCAGCTCTTCGACCTGGTGCACGTAGGTGTCGGTGAGGTTCTGCAGCTCCTTCTCGGCGCGCGCGACCTCGTCCTCGCCCGCTTCGCCGTCCTTGGCGATGCGGTCGAGTTCTTCCTTGGCCTTGCGGCGGATGCTGCGGATCGAGACGCGGGCGTCCTCGCCCTTGCCCTTCGCGACCTTCACCATCTCCTTGCGCCGCTCCTCGGTGAGCTGCGGGATGACGATGCGGATGACGTTGCCGTCGTTGCTCGGGTTGACGCCGAGGTCGGACTCGCGGATCGCCTTCTCGATGGCGCCGAGCTGCGTCTGGTCGTAGGGCTTGATCAGCGCCATCCGCGCCTCGGGCACGTTGACGCTCGCCAGCTGGTTCAGCGGGGTCGGCGCACCGTAGTACTCGACGACGATGCGGGAGAACATCGACGGGTTGGCCCGCCCGGTGCGCACCGACGTGAGGTCTTCCTTCGCGACGGACACCGCTTTTTCCATCTTCTCCTCGGCGTCGAGGAGGGTCTCGTCGATCACGGCTACTCCCGGTGTTGTGTTGTCGGACCTGAGCTTGATCCCAGCAGGTCTAGGCGGATGCCTCGTCGGCGGGGGTGGAGACCAGCGTGCCGATCTTCTCACCGCCCACCGCGCGGGCGATGTTGCCCTCGGTGAGCAGGTTGAACACGATGATCGGCATCTTGTTGTCCATGCAGAGGCTGAACGCGGTGGCGTCGGCGACCTTGAGGCCGCGCTCGAGCACCTCGCGATGGGTGATGTCGGTGAACATCTTCGCGTCCGGGTCGGTCTTCGGGTCCGCGGTGTAGACGCCGTCCACGGCCTTCGCCATCAGCACGGCTTCGCAGCCGAGTTCGAGCGCGCGCTGCGCGGCGGCGGTGTCGGTGGAGAAGTACGGCATGCCGACGCCGGCGCCGAAGATGACGACGCGGCCCTTCTCGAGGTGCCGTTCCGCGCGGCGCGGGATGTAGGGCTCGGCGACCTGGCCCATCGTGATCGCGGTCTGCACGCGTGTCGGGAGGCCTTCCTTTTCGAGGAAGTCCTGCAGCGCCAGGCAGTTCATCACGGTGCCGAGCATCGCCATGTAGTCGGCGCGGTCGCGGTCCATGCCGCGCTGGGAGAGCTCCGCGCCGCGGAAATAGTTGCCGCCGCCGATCACCACCGCGATCTGCACTCCGGTGCGCGCGACGTCGGCGATCTGCTGGGCGACGGAGTGCACGACGTCGGGGTCGACGCCCACCGCGCCGCCGCCGAACATCTCGCCGCCCAGTTTCAGCAGCACCCGGCGGTACCCGCCCTCGACCCGGTCCTCACCCATGTCTGTCGCCTCCTGCCCCTCGGTAGACCCGACTGTGCCCCGTCCCCGATGCGCGGAGACGGGGCACAGTGCCAGAACCTAGTCCCAGTGCCTCGCTCAGGCCTGGCCGACCTCGAACCGGGCGAACCGGGTCAGAGTCACGCCGGCCTCGTCGAGCAGGGCCTTGACGGTCTTCTTGTTGTCCTTGACCGACGGCTGCTCGAGCAGCACGTTGTCCTTGTAGTACGCGTTGACCTTGCCCTCGATGATCTTCGGCAGCGCCTGCTCGGGCTTGCCTTCCTCGCGGGCGGTCTGCTCGGCGATGCGGCGCTCGTTCTCGATGATCTCGGCCGGCACCTCCTCGCGGGTCAGGTACTTCGCGCGCAGCGCGGCGACCTGCATCGCGGCGCCGCGGGCGGCGTCGGTGTCGTCGCCGGTGAACTCGACCAGCACGCCGACGGCGGGCGGAAGGTCGGAGCCGCGGCGGTGCAGGTAGGTCGCGGTCTTGCCCTCGAACGACACCACGCGGCGCAGCTCGAGCTTCTCGCCGATGCGGGCCGAAAGCTCCTGCACGACCTCGTTGACCGGCTTGCCGTCCAGGTCGGCGGCCTTGAGGGCCTCGACGTCGCTGGACTTCAGCGCCTTCGCGGCCTCGACGATCTTCGCCGCGAGCTGCTGGAACTCGTCGTTCTTGGCGACGAAGTCGGTCTCCGAGTCGAGCTCGATCATGACGCCGCCGTCGCCGGCGACCAGGCCCTCGGCGGTGGCGCGCTCGGCGCGCTTGCCGACGTCCTTGGCGCCCTTGATGCGCAGGAACTCGACAGCCTTCTCGAAGTCGCCGTCGTTCTCCTCGAGGGCCTTCTTGCAGTCCATCATGCCCGCGCCGGTCATCTCGCGCAGGCGCTTCACGTCAGCGGCGGTGTAGTTCGCCATCGTGTTGAATCCGTCCGTTTCAGGTACGTGTGCGGTGAGCGCCGTCCGGGCGGCCCTGCGCGGACCGCCCGGACGGGGTGGATCAGGAGTTGGCCGGAGCCTGCTCGCCGGTCGCTTCCGCGGTCTCGGTCGCGGCGGTCTCCGTCTCGGCCGTCGCGGCCGTCTCGGTGGCGGCAGCGGCCTCGGTCGCGTCGGCGGCGGCGGTCGCGTCGGCGGCGGCGGTCTCCGAGCCCGCGAGGAGCTCCTTCTCCCACTCGGCCAGCGGCTCGTCCGAAGCACCGGTCTCCGGCTTCGCGTCGGCCGAAGCGCCGTTGCGGCCGGAGCGGGCCATCAGCCCGGCAGCGGCGGCCTCGGCGACGACCTTCGTCAGCAGCGCGGCGGAACGGATCGCGTCGTCGTTGCCCGGGATCGGGTAGTCGACCTCGTCCGGGTCGCAGTTGGTGTCGAGGATCGCGACGACCGGGATGTTGAGCTTGCGAGCCTCGCCGACGGCGATGTGCTCCTTCTTGGTGTCGACGATCCACACCGCGGACGGCACCTTGGCCATGTCCCGGATGCCGCCCAGGGTCTTCTCGAGCTTGTCCTTCTCGCGGGTCAGCGTGAGGATCTCGCGCTTGGTCAGGCCGGTGAAACCGCCGGTCTGCTCCTGGGCCTCGAGCTCCTTCAGGCGGAGAAGGCGCTTGTGGACGGTCTGGAAGTTGGTCAGCATGCCGCCGAGCCAGCGCTGGTTCACGTAGGGCATGCCCACGCGCGCGGCCTCGTTGGCGATCGCTTCCTGAGCCTGCTTCTTCGTGCCGACGAACATGATGGTGCCGCCGTGCGCGACGGTTTCCTTGATGAACTCGAACGCACGGTCGATGTAGGTCAGCGTCTGCTGCAGGTCGATGATGTAGATGCCATTGCGCTCGGTGAAGATGTAGCGCTTCATCTTCGGGTTCCACCGACGAGTCTGGTGCCCGAAGTGCACGCCGCTGTCGAGCAGCTGCTTCATGGTGACGACGGCCATTGCCGGAATCACACCTTCTCTGTACTCGCGCGCTCCCGCTGGAGGTCTTCGATCCGCCCGCGGAGGCGCTGTTCCGGTTAGTCGCCCGCGACCGGGAGGTCGTGGGCCCTGGTGCCGTAGCCGATGCCCGGACCCGCGGGTTCGGTAGTGCGAAACCCCAGGGACCGCCGGACACCGTGCGCCCCTCCGTCCGGGTTCCCGCCGAAGCGGCCCGTCCGGGGACGCGCGCACGTGCACGCGAAGTCAGCCCAGCAAGTGGACTGCGGAATTGATTCTACCCCCTGCCACCAGGCCCGCCCCTGCGGGCAGCCTTCGCCCGGCCAGGGGTTGTCCACAACTGTGCCCGCCTGTGGACAACTGACGCCGAAGGGCCGGTTCCTGTCGGCCGGTGGATGACGATGGAGGCATGACCACTACGCGATCTTTTCCCGTCGTTGCCGCTTCTGCCCGACCTGCCGATTCTCGTGCTGATTCCCTGCCTGGTTCACCCTCGACGCCGGGTAAGGCCTGCTCAACGGCCGCGGCTTCTCCTCGCCCGGACAGGGAAGCGAGCAGCCAGTCCGGTTCACTGCTCAATCCGTCGCCGCCCAGTGCGTCGCCGCTCAGGCCGTCGCCGCTCCCGCCGTCGCCGCATCCGCCGTCGCCACCGCAGGTGTCGCCACCGTCGCCGGTGCCATCGTCGGCGCGGGTGCCCGTGCCATCGTCGGCGGCGGTGCCATCGTCGGCGGCGTCTGCGTCTGCGTCGGCCGAGATGCCTCACCCGGTAGTCCTGGCAACGACCGCCCTCCTCGCCCAGCACCCACCGGCGGCAGCCGCCCTGCTGAGCCCAGACGGCACAGTCCCGCCCGCTACTTCCCCGCCCGCTACTTCCCCGCCCGCTACTTCCCCGCCCGCTACTTCCCCGCCCGCTGCCTCAGCACATCCACTCCCCCCGACACTCCCCCGGAGCGGCCGCCACCGCCGAACACCCGCCAGACCGCCCAGAATCCGCACCGCATTGCGCCGCACCTGGACCCGCGCGACGTCCGCCGCAAGCGCAGTCACCCGCTACGCCCTGTTCGCCTCCCGCCGGATCCTCCGCCCACCCCGCCCCCAACCAGCAGCGACGCTCCTGCCGAGGATCCGAATCTCCCTGCCCTGCGATTTCAGCTGGGGCCACCCACCGCTGCGCCTGGCCGGAGCGGTCAGCGAAGTCCCGCTTTTCGCCCCGCGCAGCCACAGAAACACCACCCGTACGTGGCTAATCCTGGCGACAGTCTTGACCCTCTCCGCAGGCTCAGCAGCCCTGCTCAACTCCCGCGCCGACGCCCAATCCCTCCAACCCGCCCCAGAACAATCCGGCCGCCTCGCCTGGCCCCTGACGCCCCGCCCGCACGTCACCCGCAACTTCGAACCACCCGCGACCCCATTCGGCCCAGGCCACCGAGGCGTAGACCTGGAAGCCACCGCCGGGCAACAAGTACTGGCCGCGGACAAGGGCGTCGTGGTGTTCGCCGGTCAAGTAGCAGGCCAGGGAGTAGTCGCCCTGGACCACGACGGCGGCCTGCACACGACCTATCTCCCCATCGCCCCGACAGTCGTCCCCGGAGACCAGATCTACCGCGGCCAGCCCCTGGGAACCGCGACACCAGGCCACCCCGGCTGCCCGACCGCCGCCTGCCTGCACTGGGGCGCCCGCCGCGGCACGGAATACATCGACCCGCTCGCCTTGGTCGGCGACCCGAGCCGAGTCCGCCTCAAACCGTGGGCAGAAGGCCCGTGACGCCAAGGCAATCCAGCCAAGGCCATCCAGTCAAAGCCATCGCAAAGCCGCGGACCTCGCGGGACCGACAGCCCAGATCACCGCTGCCGCCGCCACGGCCCCGCCCAGACCGCGACAAGCGACAGCGCAAGGACAAGCGACAGCGGGTCAGCCGCTGGGCTGTTCCATCAGCTTGGCGCGCAGCCGCATCACCGCGCGGGTGTGCAACTGGCTCACCCGAGACTCCGTGACGCCCAGGACCTTGCCGATTTCCGCCAGGGTCAGGCTTTCGAAGTAGTAGAGGCTGACCACGATCTTGTCCCGGTCGGTGAGCTGCGCGATGGCTTCCGCGAGCTGACGGCGGTTGTCCTGGTCCACCAGGACGGCCACCGGGTCCACCGCGCCGTCGTCGGGGAGGGTGTCGACCAGCGAACCGGCGTCTTTGCCCGCGGCAACAAGATCTTCCAGGGCCACCACGCTGGTCAGGCGGAGCTGGCCGTAGAAATCGCGCAGGTCGTCGAGGCTGATGCCCATTTCGCCGGCGAGTTCGGCGTCGGTCGGGGTCCGGTGCAGGCGGGCGCCGAGGCGTTCCAGGGCGCGGGCGGTTTCCTTCGCCTTGCTGCGCACCGCGCGCGGAACCCAGTCCTGGGAGCGCAGGTCGTCCAGGATCGCGCCGCGGATGCGTTGCATCGCGTACGTCTCGAAGCGCAGGCCGCGTTCCGGGTCGAACTTCTCGATCGCGTCGACCAATCCGAATATTCCAGACTGCACGAGGTCGCCGACATCCACGTGCGTCGGCAGGCCGGTGCCGACCCGGCCCGCGACGTACTTCACCAGCGGCGCGTAGTGCAGCACCAGCCGGTCGCGCGACGTCTGGTCCGGTTTGTCGGCGAACTGCTGCCACAGCGCCTGAATCCCCGCGTCGACGTCCTGACCAGGACGACCGTCCCCGTTGACGGCGTCCTGCACGCCGGGACGGTCCGTCCCGGCTTCCGTGACCTGCGACGTGGAAGTCATCGCACGGTCGTTCTCGGCGTGCTGCTCAGTGTGGTCTCCGTGCTCGTGCGGATGCGCGTGCGCCGGCGTTCCGGCCCTGCCGTCCCCGGCCGAGCCGCCGCCGGCCTCTTCAGGCCCGCGGGTGTGCTCGGTCATGGATCGCCTTCAGCCGATCGACGGTCACATGAGTGTAGAGCTGGGTCGTGGCCAGCGTAGCGTGACCAAGCAGTTCCTGAACGCTCCTGAGATCGGCACCTCCTTCGAGCAGATGCGTCGCGGCGGAATGCCTTAGCCCGTGCGGCCCCATGTCCGTTGCACCCGGCACCGCGGCCACCGCCTCGTGCACCACCCGGCGCGCCGCGCGCGGGTCCAGGCGCTTGCCGCGAACGCCCAGGAAAAGCGCCGGCCCCGGCGTTTCCCCAGCCAGCGCGGGCCGTCCGTCCTCCAGCCACGCGGTCAGCGCCTCCGCCGCCGGGACGCCGAACGGAACCGTCCGCTCCTTGTCTCCCTTGCCCACCACCGAAACCACGCGGCGGGAAAAGTCCGCGCTGCCGACGTCCAGCCCGCACAACTCCGACACCCGAATGCCGGTTGCGTACAACAACTCGACCAACGCACGGTCACGCAGAGCGACCGGATCCCGTTCGGCTGCCCCTTTCGCGGAGGCGTCCATGAGCGCGTCGGCCTGTTCGGCGCGGAGCACGCCGGGCAGGGTCCGGTGCGCGCGCGGCGCGGCCAGCCGTCCGCCCGGGTCCGACTTCAGCAACTCGGTGCGGTGCGCCCAAGCGGTGAACGTGCGCGCGGCCGCGGCGCGGCGCGCGAGGGTGGTGCGCCCGGCGCCGTCCGAGCGTTGCCCCGCGAGCCACGCGCGCAGCTGCGTGACGTCCAAGTCCTCAAAGCGCCGCGCGGGACGGTCTCCCTCCCCCACGGTCACGAACGCCAACAGCGAAACGACGTCGCCGACGTACGCGCGCACGGTGTGCGGCGACAGCCCACGCTCCAGCGACAGATGCCGTTCGTAACCGGCCACCACCGACTCGGCCGACTCCGGCAATTCGGCGCGAAGAGCACGAAGATCGGGTCGTGGCGGGCGTTTCCGGTGTCCACCGGGACGCGGGACCGCGTCCTTGCGTGCACTCGCTGAGGGCATGACGATTACGCTGCGCGAACCATCGCCATTGGTCAAGCATCGCCACGCCCATCATCGGTTGGCCGTTCGGACGATCTGCCGCCAGCCGGTGTCGCCGCGCATCGCGAAGCCGTCGATTTCCAGTGCCGGCAACAAGGCGCGAACTCGGGAAACCGGCACTCCAGCGCTCTCCGCGATCTCCTCCGGAGCCCGCCCGGCCCGCGGAAGCAGCGCGTCGTAAACCCGCGACGCCTCCGGGCCGAGATTGTCGGTGGGTCGTCGACTCGTGTCGGCCGCTGGAGCCGTGGTGCCGAACCTGCCGACGGTTTCGAGCACCTCGTCGACCGACGTGACCAACGTGGCCTTGCAGTCCCGGATCAGCGCATGACACCCGGCCGAACTGCCTGAATGCACTGACCCTGGCAACGCCATCACGACCTTGCCGAGCGCGCCCGCGATGGTGGCGGTGTTGCGTGCACCGCTGCGGATTCCGGCTTCCACAACGACTGTGCCGTCGGTGAGACCTGCGATAAGGCGGTTGCGCACCAGAAATCGATGGCGCGCGGGCGGTGTCTTCGGTGCGTACTCGCTGACGAGCGCACCGCCGTCGGCGATACGGTTCAACAAGGCGACGTTTCCTGCCGGATAGGAATAGTCGACTGCGCATCCGAGCAGCGCGACAGTGACCCCTCCACCGCTGAGCGCACCGCGGTGGGCTGCGGCGTCGATGCCCAGGGCTGCGCCGGAGAAGACCGGTACTTGTCGAGTTGCCAACGCGTGGCCGATCTCGAGCGCGTTGTGCACGCCGTAGTCCGTGGCCATCCGAGCGCCGACAACGGCCACCGCACGGTCGGCGGCTTCGGCCAGACTTGCGCTGCCGCGGACCCACAGCCCGAGCGGCGCGGCTACGTTTTTCACACCGTTGCCGGTCGCTACGGCCAGCGAGAGCAGTGGCCACGCTGGCCATTCGTGGTCTTCGGGAACCACGAGCCGGGCACCGGCTTTGGCTGCTGCCTCGAGATCTTGTTCCGCGATCGTGGATTCCCGTCGTGCGGCCGTTTCGCGGAGAACCCGCTCGGGACAGTCTCCGGCCTGGACCCGCTCGGCTGCCACGACCGGGCCGTGTTCGCCGACGAACTCCAGCAGGTGAGGCGCCGGCGGTTCGGCGACGCCGAGCAGATACGCGCGGGCGAGCCGTTCGGAGTCGGTCGCCGCGGTCTGATCCTCGACGGCGACACTCACGCCGCACCTCTTCGGCAGCCTGGGTTCTCGGAGCGGACGACGGCGAGGTGGCGATGCAGCGCCAGCCGTTCTCGCACCCGGACCGGGTCGTGCTCGGGGCGGACTTCCCTGCGCCGCACGGGGTGCAGATGCCGGACGATCTTGTGCTGCGGCGTCTTCGGCCTGCGGTGCCGAGTGCGCGGGGTGGCGGAGGGGACGGCTCGGTTGGACATGAGTGGTTCCTTTCGTTGAAGGTTCGGACGGGCGGGGTTGCCGGTCCGGGGGTGGGACATCTGGTCGGGGCGTTGGCGAGAGGGCGGCGGACTGGTTTGGGGGCTGTTCACCGTGGCCCAGGTGAGTGAGTGGGTGCCAGGCGGCGTTGAGCCGTGTACGAGGTCGGGACTCGGTCGGCACCGAGGCCATTCGCTCCGGTCCTGGCGAACAGACGACCGCACCGGTGAGGAGTCCCTGCGGGATGAGCGGGTGGCTAGCCGGTTTTGCGTTCTCGGAAGTCCAGTGCCGCGGTGACGTGGTCGGTTTCTGGTTGGGGCAGGGCGGCCAGGTCGGCCAGGGTCCAGGCGATGCGCAGGCATCGGTCGGCTCCTCGTGCGGTCAGGAGGCCTCGGTCCAGGGCTCGGTCCAGGACTGCGGTGGCAGGCGGCGGCAGGGCGAAATCTCGGCGCAGGGCGGGGCCCGGCACCTCGGTGTTGGATTGCCAGCCGTGTTCGTGCCAGCGGTGTTTTGCGCGGTCTCGGGCGGCCAGGACTCGGGCTCGGACTGCCGACGAAGGTTCGGGAGTAGTCGATTGGTGGGCGGAGATCGCGGTGAGGGGGCGCAGGCGGACGCGGAGGTCTACTCGGTCCAGCAGCGGGCCGGACAGCCGCGAGAGGTAGCGGCGGCGGGTGGTTGCCGAGCAGGTGCAGTCGGTTTCCCTAGGTGGGGCGCAGGGGCAGGGGTTCGTGGCCAGGACCAATTGGAACCGGGCGGGATAGCGGACAACGCCTTTCGCGCGGGCGATGCGGACTTCGCCTTCTTCCAGGACAGTGCGGAGCGAGTCGAGGCGTTGGTTGCCGAATTCGCAGGCCTCGTCCAGGAAAAGCACGCCTCGGTGGGCTCGGCTGATGGCCCCGGGGGCGGCTAGGCCGGTGCCGCCGCCGATGAGGGCCGGTGGGCTGATCGAGTGGTGTGGGGCGACGAAGGGCGGGACGGTGACCAGGGGCGACGACTGTGACAGGGAGCCGTCGACTGAGTGGATGGCGGTTACTTCCAGGGATTCGTCGGACGACAGATCCGGGAGCAGGCCGGGGAGGCGTCTGGCCAGCATGCTTTTGCCGACTCCGGGCGGGCCGGTGAGCAGGAGGTGGTGGCCGCCTGCTGCGGCGACTTCCAGGGCCCATCGGGCTTCTGGTTGGCCTACTACGTCGGCCAAGTCGGGGACTGCCGCGGGGGCGGCGGCGATCGGGGCGGCGGGTGGTTCTAGGTCGCCTTCGTCTTTTAGCCAGGCGATGAGTTCCGCCAGGCGGGTTACGCCGGAGACTTCCAGGCCGTCCACCAGGGCGGCTTCTACCAAGGATTCCATCGGTACTACGGCGCGTTCGTGGCCGGCGGCTTTGGCTGCCAATAGACCGGGGAGGACGCCGCGTACGGGGCGGATTCTGCCGTCCAGGGCCAGTTCTCCCAGGAGGATGGTGTGCAGGAGTTTCCGGGCGGGGACGGCGCCGATCGCGGCTAGGACCGCGGCGGCGATGCCCAGGTCGTAACCGGAACCCATTTTGGGCAGGTTGGCGGGCGACAGGGCCAGCGTGATCTTGCCGTCGGGCCAGGATTGGCCGGAGTTGCGGACGGCGGAGCGGACTCGGTCTTTCGCCTCGCGCAGGCCGGCGTCGGGCAGGCCTACCAGGGTGACTCGGCTCAGGCCGCCGCCCAGGTCGGCTTCGATTTCTACTACTCGGCCTTCGATGCCCAGCAACGCGACGGACCAGGTTTTGGCGTGGGGCATCAGAAAGCTCCCACCAAATGCCGCACGACCGGCTCTTCGCCAGCCGGGGCGTAGACGGTCACTACGTCGTACCGGACGCGGCACCAGCCGACTCGATGTTCCTTCAGCCAGCGCATCGCGGCTCGGTGGACGCGGTCGATCTTCTCCGGAGTCACCGACTCGGCCGGAGTGCCGTATTCGGTGCTGGAACGGGTTTTGACCTCGCAGAAGATCACCCGGTCGCCCTCGGACAGGACCAGGTCCAGTTCGCCTTCCCGGCAGTGCCAGTTCCGGCTGAGCAGGACCATGCCGGCGGCCTGCAGATGCCGGGCGGCGAGGTCCTCGCCCCAGCGGCCGAACGTCCGGCGCCAGTGCGCGCCGGGGTGCGGGCCGTCGTTCATGGTGTCCCCCTCGGACAGCGTGAGCACCGTCGGTCACGGTGCGTGTGCTTTCACGATCGCAACGTGACCGGAAGCCGCGCCAGGGGGATTTCCGCCGGCTGTGGATAACCGGGGGGTTGTGGATCGCGGCTGGCCCGGAAGGGGAAACCGAGACGGAAGTGTCGGGGCGGTGTGCGGGGGGCGGAGACGACGAAGGCCACCCGGGCGGTGTGCGGGTGGCCTTCGTGGTGAAAAGTGCGGGAAGTCAGCCCGAGAACGGGCCGTCCTCGGGGAGCCGCAGGTCGGGTTTGTCGAGTTCCTCGACGTTGACGTCCTTGAAGGTGATGACCCGGACGTGCTTCACGAACCGGGCGGGGCGGTACATGTCCCACACCCAGGCGTCGGACATGCGCACCTCGAAGTACACCTCGCCGCCGCCGTCGCGCACCTGCACGTCCACTGCGTTGGCCAGATAGAACCGCCGCTCGGTCTCCACCACGTACGAGAACTGGCCCACTATGTCGCGGTACTCGCGGTACAGCGAGAGCTCCATCTCGGTCTCGTACTTCTCGAGATCCTCTGCGCTCATGAAATCCGCGCCCCTCCTCGCGTTCGTCCTGCTCCGGCGGCGGAGCGTTCATTCTTACCCACCGAGCGGCCCGGGGCACGGACCGGCCCGCCCGCTTTTTCCAGGGCGTTCTCCAGTGCAGCGTAGGTCAGCACGACCGGATGCGGGGCAGTGAGTCCGTGTGCGAGCGCGACGGTGGCGACATTCGTGTAGGACCAGCGGTGCACCGGGCTCGGGCCGTGCTCACTCAGCGCAGCCAAATGGTCCGAGGTGCTGTAGCCCTTGTGCACGTCGAAGCCGTAGGCCGGCAACTCTTCGTGCAGGCCGGCCATGATCCGGTCCCTCGTCACCTTCGCCAGAACCGACGCCGCCGCGATGCTCGCGACGCTGCGGTCTCCCTTGATCACCGCGACATTCGGCGCGGGGATGCCGGGAACCGGGAAGCCGTCGGTGAGGACGTAGCCGGGATGGGTGCGCAGGCCGGCGACGGCGCGGCGCATGCCTTCCAGGTTCATCACCCGGATGCCGAGCAGGTCCACCTGCTCGGAGGGGATGACGATCACCGAATAATCGAGGGCGCGTTGAAGGACCCGGTCGTACACCCGGTCCCGGGCCTTCGCGGTGAGCATCTTCGAATCGGTCAGCTCGGGCAGCCGCGCGCCGTCGCCGGGACGGAGCACGCACGAAGCCACCACGAGCGGGCCCGCGCAGGCTCCGGCTCCGGCCTCGTCGACACCGGCGACCGGGCCCAGGCCGCGACGTTCGAGAGCGCCTTGCAGACCCCAGAACAGCTCGCCGCGCACCACAGCACGCGGCGGACGCAGCGGGTCCGCCGGAGTGCGGGGAGGAGGGAGAGTCACCGAAGCACCACCCGGAAGTCGCGGACGGAGCGCACCGCTTACCGTCTCCGGCCGGCCGCCTTGCGGAGGCCTGCCTTCAACCGGCGTCCGACGAAGAGCGTCGGCACCGCGGTGGCGAAGCCGATGCCGAGCGGCAGCCCTTGCTGCCACGCGGGCGCGCCGAGCGCGACCGGCTGGGCGTTCTGCTGCGGATTGTGGTCCGAGATCCCGCCCCAGCGGCTCGGCGGCAGCACGATGACGCGGGCCTTGCCGATGACGTCGTCGACCGGAACAGCACCGTTGGGCCCGCCGCCGCCCTGATAGCGCGAGTCGGCGGAGTTGTTGCGGTTGTCGCCCATCACCCAGAGCGCGCCCTGCGGAACCTTCACCGGGGGGAACGACTCCTGCACGCGGTGATGCTCGTCTTCCCAGTGGATGTAGGGCTCGTCGCGTGCCTTGCCGTCGACTATCACCCGGTTGCGGTCGTCGCAACACTGGACAGTCTGGCCGCCGGTGGCGATGACGCGCTTGACGAAGTCCCGCTCGTCCGGCGGCGCGAAGCCGACCAGCGAGCCGAGGCCGCGCAGCGCGCGCACGACGATGTTGGTCGACTCCTGCGGCGCGATCTCGTTCTCGGTCCACGCGGGCGGACCCTTGAACACGATCACGTCCCCCGGGGAGGGGTCGGTGAAGTCGTAGGTGACGCGGTCGACCAGGATCCGGTCGCCGGTGCAGCCCGGGCAGCCGTGCAGCGTGGCCTCCATCGATCCCGAGGGGATCATGTAGACCTTCGCGAGGAACGCCTGGATCACGATCGTGAGCACCAGGGCGATCACGATCAGGATCGGCAGTTCCTTCCAGAACGACCGCTTTTTCGAGGACTTGCCCCGCCGGTGCGACCCCCGACGCCCGCCGGACCGTTCCTGGTCCTCTTCCGGGCGTTCGGGGCCGTCCTCATCGGCGTTCCGCGACACAGGTTCGACCACGTCGCCAGGCTACCGGTAACCGACTCGCCACTCAGCGGGCAGAGGTGGTCTCGCGGTTCTCGCGGCGCTCCTTGATCTTGGCCTTCTTGCCGCGGAGCTCGCGCAGGTAGTACAGCTTCGCCCGGCGCACGTCGCCGCGCTTGAAGACCTCGATCTCGGCCACGTTCGGCGAGTGCACCGGGAAGGTGCGCTCGACGCCGACGCCGAACGAGACCTTGCGGACGGTGAAGGTCTCCCGGACGCCGCCGCCGTGACGGCGGATCACGACGCCCTGGAAGACCTGGTTGCGCTCGCGGTTGCCCTCGATGACGCGGACGTGCACCTTGAGCGTGTCGCCGGGGCGGAAGGCCGGGATGTCGGAACGCAGTGACTGCGCGTCCAGCGCGTCCAGGGTGTTCATCGGTGGTCCGTCCTCGTATTCGTGTGGCTTACGTACAGCTTGAGCGCGCAGTGGAGTTCACTGCGACTAGCCCGGGGCTGATGGCATTCACGGTTGGCGTCGCGGTCTCTACAAAACTGAACCGTTCGGCCCTAAAGTATCGACTCGCGCGTCACGCCAACCAATCCATTATGGCAGAGGCCCCCGGAGACCTCGCACGGGGCCTATCCGGGCTGGTCTTCCAGCCCGTCGAGCACCTCTCGGTCCCGCTTGTCCAGGCTGCCCTCGGGCAGCTGGGCAAGCAAATCCGGCCGCCGAAGCGCCGTACGCTCCAGCGCCTGGTCGCGCCGCCACCGGTCGATGAGCGCGTGGTTGCCCGAGCGCAGCACGTCTGGCACCGCCAGGTCGCGCCACACTTCCGGGCGGGTGTAGCTGGGGCCTTCGAGCAGGCCGTCGGAGAACGAGTCCTCGGCCGCCGACCGCGCGTTGCCGAGCACGCCCGGCAGCAGCCGGACCACTGCCTCGACGATCACCAGCACCGCGGCCTCGCCGCCGACCAGCACGTAGTCGCCGATCGAAACCTCGTCGACCGGCATCCGGCGGGCCGCGTCGTCCACCACCCGCTGGTCGATGCCCTCGTAGCGGCCGCAGGCGAACACCAGGTGCTTTTCCTCGGCGTAGGAATGCGCCAGCTCCTGGGTGAACGGCTTGCCCGCCGGAGTCGGGACCACGAGCCGCGTCCCCTCACCGCATACGTCGTCCAGGGCGGGACCCCAGATCTGCGGTTTCATGACCATGCCGGGGCCGCCGCCGTACGGCGCGTCGTCGACCGCGCGGTGGACGTCGTGGGTCCAGTCGCGCAGGTCGTGCACGCCGACCTCGATGAGGCCGCGGTCGATCGCCCGGCCCAGCAGCGCGGCGCGCAGCGGGTCGAGGTACTCGGGGAAAATGGTGACGACGTCGATGCGCAAGCGGTTACCAGTTCCAGTACTCGGTGGCCTGGGCGTGCCAGGAGCTCGGGAAGTCCTGGTCGATCGCGAAGGCCATGCCGAGTCCCTTCGCGATCTTGATGCTGCGGTGCAGGGTCTTGCGGATCGGCGACCCGGCGGGCAGCCCGTTGTCGTCCGACCAGGTTTCGGTCTGCGTGACGCAGGTTCGCGCTCCGAAGCGGGCGTTCGAGCACGGAGCGGGCGCGCCCCACGTCTGCAGATGTTCGAAGCGGACGACCTTGCCCGAGCTCTTCTCGGTGATCGTGCCGCGCGCGACGAGCCGGTAGTCGGTGGACGGCACGGTCCAGCGCACGTAGTGCTGGCGGCCGCCGTCGGACGGGATCGGCGTGCAGGCGGAGCCGGTGCACGCGGACTCTTCGGTGACCCGCTCCGTGTAGTACGTGCCGTTGCCGTCCCAGCCGTCGAGCAGCACCCAGTCGCCCGAGCGGACGAAGTGCTCGGCGGTCGCCGGCGGCCAGGTGACCGGGTCGCCCCAGGTGATCTGCGATTCGGTGGCCGACTGCGGCGACCACGCCCACTGGAAGGCCTTCTCCCCCGGCGGGGCGTACTGGCCGGCGCTGCGCTGGAACATCATCGAAAAGTCGCCGTACACCGGCGAAGCGGCCTGCGCGGGCGGCGCGGCGAAAGCGGTGGCCAGAACGGCTGCGAAGACAGCCTTCGTCCAGAACTTCACGAACTCCCCCTCAGTCAGCGTCGAGGAGGCCTTCGGGCGGATCGAGCACGACCCGGCCCCCCGCGACGTCCACCACCGGAACGATGGCGCGGACGAAAGGTACCAACACCGAGCGTCCGTCGTGATCGAGTTCGAGCAGTTCGCCTGCCGGCGAGTGGACCACCTCGACGACCTTGCCCGCGACGGTCCCGTCGACCAGTTCGGCGCGCAGACCGGCCAGCTCGTGGTCGTAGAACTCGTCCGGGTCGCCGGTCGGCGGCAGCGTGTCGGTGTCCGCCAGAAGCAGGGCGCCGCGCAGGGTTTCCGCGACATCGCGGGTGAGCACCTGCTCGAAACGCACCAGCAGCCGCCCGCTGTGTTCGCGGGCGGCTGCGATGGTGAGTTCTCTCGTGCTGCCGTCGCGCAGCTTCGTCGTGACGACCGCACCGATCGCGAACCGCTGCTGCGGCGAATCCGTGCGCACGTCGACCGCGAGCTCGCCGCGGATGCCGTGCGCTTTCGCGATGCGGCCGACTACGACGTCCATACCTGACCGTTTCCGAGAATCCGGGTCAGCGATCGGTGTCGACGACGTCCACGCGGACGCCGCGGCCGCCGATGCCGCCCATCACGGTGCGCAGAGCGGTCGCGGTGCGCCCGCCCCGGCCGATCACCTTGCCGAGATCGTCGGGGTGGACGTGCACCTCGAGCGTGCGGCCACGGCGCGTGGTCAGCAGCTCGACCCGGACCTCGTCCGGGTTGTCGACGATCCCGCGCACCAGGTGCTCGAGGGAGTCGGCGAGGAAGCTCACTCGGACTTCTCGCCCTCGGCGGCTTCAGCCTTCTCGGCTTCGGCCTTCTTCGGGGCCGACTTCTTCTTCGGCGTGGTGGCCTCGGTGGAGGGCTCCTCGCCTGCCGCGGCCAGCGCCGCGTTGAACAGGTCCTGCTTGGACGGCTTCGGCTCGGCCACCTTCAGGGTGCCCTCGGCGCCCGGCAGGCCCTTGAACTTCTGCCAGTCGCCGGTGATCTCGAGGATGCGCTGGACCGGCTCGGTCGGCTGCGCGCCGACGCCCAGCCAGTACTGCGCCCGCTCGGTGTCGACCTCGATGAAGCTCGGCTCTTCCTTCGGGTGGTACTTGCCGATCGTCTCGATGGCCTTGCCGTCCCGGCGGGTGCGCGCGTCGGCGATGATGATGCGGTAGTACGGCGCACGGATCTTGCCGAGGCGCTGCAGCTTGATCTTGACGGCCACGGGTGTGGGTACTCCTCAGTGCTGTGTGGTGCAGGGCGCGCGCGGAACCCGTGGGGACAGGCTCGCGGCGCCCGGAGGTCAGGAGCTTCCACACGGCGAGAGGGTCCGGCGGAAGCGGGCAAGCAAACATTCTGCCAGACGCCCGTCGCCGAGCCCGCACAAGGCCCCGGTTACGCGTGCGCGACCAGCGTCAGAACGACGCGAGCCCGAGCGCCCCGAGCAGGATCGCGACCGCGGGAAGGAAGTTGTTGACCGCGTGCGCGACGATGCTGCCCGCCAGCCGTCCGGTGGACAGCCGGGCCAGCCCGATCGGGATGGAGATCACCAGCAGCAGCGTGGTGCGCAGCGGTTCCAGGTGGCTGGCCGCGAACACCGCGGTGGACAGCAGGAACGCGGCGAAACGGCCCCACCGCTCGCTGCGCCACTGCAGCCGTTCGACCGCGCCCCACAGCAGGCCGCGGTAGATGATCTCCTCGCAGATCGGCCCGAGCAGCCACAGGTAGCCGAACATCACCGCGGCGGCGGGCACGGACATCTTGCGGTCGTCGACCAGCGCGCTGATCGCCGACGTCGCGTCCGCCGTGCCGACCAGCTCGGTCCACACGTAGGCGCTCAGCGAGGTGAGCACGAGGCCGAGCATGCCGAATTTGAGCCCGGTCCAGACGTCCGCCCAGCGCCATTCGAGCCGCAGGTCGAGCTTCGGGCCGTTGCCGCGGACGACGGTGACCAGCACCGCGACGCCGGCGGCGATCATGGTGGGCAGCATCGTGCCGAGCAGCACCGTGCTGATCGGCAGCGGCCTGCCCGGGACCGTCGGCCCGGCGAGCGCGCCGATGAACGCGGCCGACGCCAGCAAAACGGCCTCGACCAGCAGGAACGCCCCGAATCCCCAGCGATGCGCCGGGAACGCGGTCGGTTCGGCCACGAAGTCCTCCGGGGAGAGCGCACTCGAGAGGGGTTCACGGGGCTGTGATGTGGTCACGCCCGCCTCCCCGTGCTCGCTCTGCTCACCGGTCGAGCCTAGCGGCCGAAATGGTTTCGCACAGTACTCGACCGGTCACTGGTTTCCGCATTCCCCGATGAGCTCAGTGCCCGGTGAAGAGCAGGACGGCGGGCGGCAGGTTGTTGGCCGCGTGCGCGAGGACGCTCGCCGAGGTCCGGCCGGAGTAATGCCGCGCCAGTCCGAGAACCAGCCCCTGGCCGAACAGCGCGATCGTCCGCGTGGTCTCGCCGTGCAGCAGCGCGAACACCAGCGAGGTGAGCACGAGGACCACCCACGGCGGGATCTTGTAGTGCGCCAAGGCGTTCCACAGCGCCCCGCGCAGCAGCAGTTCCTCGGTGAGCGGGACGGCGATCACCAGCACCAGCGCGGTCGTGACGAGCCAGACCGGGCTTCCGCCGGACACGTCGGGCAGGTCGGTGAGCGGGCTGTCGGACACCTCGTCGCCGCCGAAGACGGCGATTTCGGCGGCGTTCAGCACGAAGCCGACGACGAGCGCGAGCAGGCCGCAGGCGAGGCCGATGCGGAGGTCGCGGCCTCGGGTGCGGAGCCCGAAGTCGCGTTCGAGGCCGGAGCCGTAGCGCAGGGAGGCGATCGCCGGGCCGAGGCCGAGCACCAGGTTCGGCAGGAAGGCCAGCAGCAGCAACGGTCCCGCGTACGCCTCGACCGGGTCGTCGTCGCCGACGTGGCGGTTGAACGCGGCCGCGGTGAGGAGGGTGACGAGGTAGTAGCCGGCGACTCCGAAGAAGAACGCGGCAAAGGCCCAATGGGCGCCCAGAATTCGCTTTCCCCCACCGTCTTCGGCCACGGGTTCACGCTATGTGCCTGTGCTGTGGCGCATCCAGTCGGGGTCGCCTCGCTCCGTTGTCCGTGAGGGGAACCCCGAGGGAATCAGATTCCGTCAGGGTTCCCCTCACGGACCGTTGCGGCGTATCGAGGCGGGGGTCAGTGGAAGACCGTGCCGCCCAAGACGATGTGGGTCGGGTGGTGCAGTGCGGCGAGGTCGGCGCGCGGGTCGTCGGCGTAAACGATCAGGTCCGCCGGGGCGCCGTGCTCGATGCCGGGGTGGCCCAGCCATTCGCGCGCTTCCCAGGACGCGCTCGCAAGCGCTTGCGTACGCGACATTCCCGCGCGGTGGAGCGCTTCGACCTCGTCGGCGATACGGCCGTGCTCGACCATGCCTCCCGCGTCCGTGCCCGCGAAGACGCGTACGCCTGCTTCGACCGCCGAGGACACCATCTCGCCCACACCGGCGTGCAGCGCGCGCATGTGTGCCGCGTACGTCGGGTACTTGCCTGCCTTGTCCGCGATGCCCGGGAAGTTCTCGATGTTGATGAGCGTGGGCACCAACGCGACGTCGCGGCGCGCGAGTTCGGCCAGCTGGTCTGGCGACAGCGCGGTGCCGTGTTCGAGACAGTCGATGCCAGCGCCGATCAGGCCCGGCAACGCCGCTTCGCCGAACACGTGCGCCGTGACGCGTGCGCCGAGGTCGTGGGCGACGCGGATGGCTTCGGCGAGCACGTCGTCCGGCCAGAGCGGCGCGAGGTCGCCTTGGCCGCGGTCGATCCAGTCGCCGACGAGCTTGACCCAGCCGTCGCCGTCGCGGGCCTGTTCGGCGACCGCCTCGGGCAGCAGCGCCGGGTCGTCCAGCTCGATCGCGAACCCGGGGATGTACCGCTTGGGCAGAGCCAAATGGCGTCCGCAGCGGATGATCGTCGGCAGGTCCGCGCGCGATTGCAGCGGCCGGACGTCGAGCGGCAGGCCGCAGTCGCGGATCAGCAGCGTGCCCGCGTCGCGATCGGTCGCGGCCTGGTCCGCCGCCTCCTCCACCGACAGTCCGCCGCTCGGGCCGAGGCCCGGGTGGCAATGCGCGTCGACGAGTCCCGGGACCACGAATCCGCCGACGGACAGCGTTTCCGCGCCGGGAACCGGCTCGAACGACAGCTTTCCGTCCTGGACCCAGAGGTCACGCGGTTCGCCGTCGGGCAGGACGGTGCCGGACAGGTGCAGCGGGCTCAATTGTTCTTCGGGTCCTTCGGCAGCTTGAACTTGGACGGGTCGAAGCCGGGCACGTCGTTCATGCCGCCGAGCTGGGACAGGTCCGGCATCCCGCCGGGCATGCCGCCGCCGGGGGGAAGCATCGGCATGCCGCCGGGCATCCCGCCGCGCATCCTCGGCTGCGTGGGGCCCTTCTTCCCCTTCTTGCCCTTCTTGCCCTTGCGGTTCTTGCTTCCGCCGCCTCCGCCGCCGAAGCCGAACCGGCCCGCCATCTGCGCCATCATCTTGCGCGCCTCGAAGAAGCGGTTGACCAGGTCGTTGACCTCGCGGACGGTCACGCCGGAGCCGTTCGCGATGCGCAGCCGGCGCGAGCCGTTGATGATCTTCGGGTCGGCGCGCTCGGCGGGCGTCATGCCGCGGATGATCGCCTGCAGCCGGTCGAGCTGCTTGTCGTCGACCGAGGCGAGCTGGTCTTTCATCTGGCCCGCGCCGGGCAGCATGCCGAGCAGGTTGCCGATCGGGCCCATCTTGCGCACGGCGAGCATCTGCTCGAGGAAGTCCTCCAGCGTGAGCTGGCCGCTGGTGAGCTTCTGCGCGGCCTGTTCGGCCTGCTCCTGGTCGAAGTGCTGTTCGGCCTGCTCGATCAGGGTCAGCACGTCGCCCATGCCCAGGATGCGCGAAGCCATCCGGTCCGGGTGGAACGTGTCGAAGTCTTCGAGCTTTTCGCCGTTGGAGGCGAAGAGGATCGGCTGGCCGGTGACCTCGCGCACGGACAGCGCCGCACCACCGCGGGCGTCGCCGTCGAGCTTCGTGAGCACCACACCGGTGAAGCCGACGCCGTCGCGGAACGCCTCGGCTGTGGTGACCGCGTCCTGACCGATCATGGCGTCGACCACGAACAGGACTTCGTCCGGCTGCACGGCTTCGCGGATGTCCGCGGCCTGCTTCATCAGCTCTTCGTCGACACCCAGGCGACCGGCGGTGTCGACCACGACGATGTCGTGCTGCGCGTGCTTGGCCTCTTCGATCGCGCGGCGGGCGACGTCGACCGGGTCGCCGACGCCGTTGCCCGGCTCCGGCGCGAACGTGACGACGCCGGCGCGCTCGCCGACGACCTGCAGCTGGGTGACCGCGTTCGGCCGCTGGAGGTCACAGGCGACCAGCATCGGCGCGTGGCCCTGCTTCTTCAGCCACATCGCCAGCTTGCCGGCGAGCGTCGTCTTGCCAGCACCCTGGAGACCGGCCAGCATGATCACCGACGGCGGGTTCTTGGCCAGGTTCAGCCGCCGCGTCTCGCCGCCGAGGATGCCGACGAGCTCCTCGTTGACGATCTTGACGACCTGCTGCGCCGGGTTCAGCGCCTGGGAGACCTCGGCGCCCTTCGCCCGGTCCTTGATCTTCGCGATGAACGCCTTGACCACCGGGAGCGCGACGTCCGCTTCCAGCAGCGCGATGCGGATCTCGCGCGCGGTCGCGTCGATGTCGGCGTCGGACAGCCTGCCCTTGCGCGAGAGCGACTGCAGGGCCGAGGTGAGCCGATCGGAGAGGGTGTCGAACACGGGGGTGCACGCTCCAGCTGGGTCGAAAGTTCGCGTGCCGGGAGGTGCTCGGCACCCCCGGCATCTTCCGAGGGTAGCCGCCCCGGCCGCCCGGCCTTCACGGGTACGGGATGGGTACTACGCATGCGCGTATTAACTGGCCGACCGACAATAGGTCAACCACGCGAAAACTGGTCGACCGGGCTCGGGAATTAAGTAAACATAAGCGTATGACATCAGCTACTGCCCGGCGTCCCACGCTCGCCGAACCGGCAGGAGACGAGGAAGAACACGTGCCGTTCCGCCGCATCGCGGGCCTGTTCCGGCCGCACCGGCGGGCGCTGGCCGGGCTGTGCGCGCTGCTGGTCGTGCAGGCCGGACTGGGCGTCACCTCGCCGTCCTGCTGCGGGAGATGCTGGACACCGCGCTGCCGCGCCGCGACGCCCTGCTGGTGAGCCTGCTGGCCGCCGGGATGATCGCCGCCGCGCTCGGGTCCGGGGCGCTGAGCGTGCGGACCACCGGGCTGTCCAACACCATCGGCCAGCGGGTGATGAACGAGCTGCGGGTCGCGGTGTACGGCCATCTGCAGCGGATGTCGCTGGGCTTCTACACCCGGACCAAGACCGGCGAGGTGCTGTCGCGGGTCTTCAACGACATCGGCGGCGTGGACAACGTCGTGACCGGGACCGCCGCGTCGATCGTGCAGAACGGCACCACGGCGCTGGCGATCGCGGTGGCGATTCTGGTCATGGACTGGCAGCTGGCGCTGTTGTCGCTGGTCGTCGTGCCGTTGTTCCTGCTGTTCACGCTGCGGCTCGGCGGCAAGCAGCGGAAGCTCGCCCGCGGCCGGACCCGGCGGATGGCCCGGCTGACCACGATCGTCGAGGAATCGCTGTCGGTCACCGGCGTGCTGCTCGCCAAGACGATGGGCAACGCGAAGCTGATGCGCGACCGGTTCGCCGAGGAATCGCGCGAGGTCGCGGCGCTGGAGCGCAGCGCCGCGCTGGCCGGACGGTGGCAGCGGGCGGCGCGGTCGATGAGCCTGACGATCGTCCCGGCGCTGGTCTACTGGGCTGCCGGTCTGGAGCTCGCCGGTGGTGCGGCACCGATCTCGCTGGGCACTGTCGTCGCGTTCACCAGCATGGTGAACCGGCTGCTCGCGCCGGCGACGGCGATGCAGACGGTGGGCCAGAACGTCGCGTCGGCGAAGGCGTTGTTCGGACGGATCTTCGAGGTGCTCGATCTGCCGGTGGAGATCGACGACCGGCCGGGAGCGCGTGAGCTGGCCCTGAGCGGCGGAGCGGTTTCGATGCGCGGGGTGTCGTTCCGCTACGACGACGAGGGCCCGTGGACGTTGCGCGAAATCGATCTCGACGTGCCTGCGGGGACCACGACGGCGTTGGTCGGAACGACGGGTTCGGGGAAGACGACGCTCGCCTATCTGGTCGCTCGGTTGTACGAGGTGACTGAGGGGAAGGTGTGCGTCGATGGGACGGATGTCCGGGACGTGACGCTCGCGTCGCTGGCCGCTGGGGTCGGGCTGGTGTCGCAGGAGACGTATCTGTTCCACGCGTCGGTGCGGGAGAACCTGCGGTTCGCGAAGCCGGACGCCACCGACGAGGAGTTGGAGAACGCCGCGAAGGCCGCGCACATCCACGACACGCTGGCCGCGCTGCCGGACGGGTACGACACCGTTGTCGGGGAACGCGGTTACCGGTTTTCCGGCGGGGAGAAGCAGCGGATGGCGATCGCGCGGATCCTGTTGCGCAATCCGCCGGTGCTGATCCTGGACGAGGCGACGAGTTCGCTGGACAACCGCACCGAGCGGGCGGTGCAGGCAGAACTGGACCGGCTCGCCGCCGGGCGCACGACCATCGCGATCGCGCACCGGCTGTCCACTGTGGAGCATGCCGATCAGATCGCGGTGCTGGACGCGGGAAGGATTGTCGAGCGGGGGACGCACGCGGAGCTGCTCGCGTCGGACGGGCGGTATGCCGCGTTGGTGCGGGGAGAAACCGCCTAATGTGGCCTTATGCAGACCGAACCCGCCGACGACCTGGCGACTTTGGCGCGGGCGGTGCGCGAGGGCATCGGACGGCTGAACTGGCGGATGCGCGCCGAGGCGGCCACGCCTGCCCCGGGACCGGCCGCGCTGGCGGTGCTGTCCCGGCTGTACCGGGGCGGCACGCACACGCCGAGCGAACTGGCCGACGCCGAGCGGATGCATCCGCAGTCGCTGACGCGGATCCTGGCCTCCCTGGCCGAACGCGAATGGATCACGCGCACGCCGGATCCGGCGGACGGGCGGCGGTCGCTGGTCGACATCGCCCCGGCCGGGCTGCGGGTGCTGCGCGACTACTCGATCGCGCGGGAGGCCTGGCTGGCCGCGGCTCTCGAACGGACGCTGAGCCCCACCGAACAGGAACTGCTCCGGCTCGCGGCCGGGCTGCTGGCTCGGATCGCGGATTCCTGAGGCCTGGGAGTTCCGGGGCGGCCGCTCCCCACGGCCGTCCCCGGAACTGTGGCGGAAGAGCTCACCTCCCCAGGAGGCCTTCCGCCGCAGGCACGCGAAGCGGTTTCCCCTCGACCACCCGGCGTTGGGGAGAAGTCTGCCGTCCGGGGACGGTCGCGCGGCAGCGTGAAGTCCCCCAATCCGGACTGAGTAGGACTACTCAAACGCGGGTGTCGGGTCCCGCGGAGTCGCTCGTGAACTCGAAGAGCGGTTCGGCGTCGGCGAGTTCCTCGGCTGAGCAGCTGACCGCGCAGGCGGCGGCCTGGAGGACTTCGGTGAGGACCTCTACTTCGGACGGCGAGACGGTGGCCAGCGCCGGGTTGCGGACGTCCATGCGGCCGGCGAGACCGGCCAAGGCGTGGGAGAGCGCGTGCTGGCCGGCGACCAGCTGGGTGACCACTTCGGAGAGTTCGCCGAGGGTGGCCGCGGATCCGTCGCCGCGCAGCAGTGCGGAGAGTTCTTCGGCGCAGGTGCGGAGGTGCCCGGCCACGACTGTCGGCGGCAGCGAAAGCTCCGGCAGGTTCTCCTGACCCCGCACCGCGTTCACCTCGCCCCCTTGCTCGGACCTGCCATCCTGCCACCGGAATCGGCCTTTTCGCTCCCGACACCCCGGATGGGTGAGCCCGGATGGCGCAATGCGGCCGGGTCTGCTTGCCCTGGCCAGCTGTCCGTGAAGGGCTCCTTGAAGGAATCTGATTCCTTCAAGGAGCCCTTCACGGACCTTCAGGAGAGAGCCGCCAGGACGGCGTCGGTGATGGCGGTTCGCCACTGTGGGGTGACGTGGCCGGAGCGTGGCGACAGGGCGAAGGAGTCGACTACCGCGCCGCCCAGGGTCGCGGCTTTCGCCCAGTGGACGTCTGCCTCGGCGCGGCGCAGGGCGCTTGCCACGCGGAAGAGCAGGCCGATCCGGTCGGCGGCGCGCAGTTCCAGCACTACGGCGTCGGGGCCGCTCGTTTCGTCGTCGAACCATCTGACTACTGGTTTGACCACGGCTGGCGACGAGGTGGCGTAGTCGCGTTCCTTCGCGGCCAGGCGTTGGGTGAGCGGCATCGTTCCGGCGACTGCGCGGGCGAACTGTTCCCGCAGCAGCGCGGGATCCGGCAGGGAGCCGAACTTCGGTGACGCGGTGAAGACGCCCGCACGGCCGCGGCCGGAGTGTTCGCGCAGGATCGCGGAGTGGACCTCCAGCGAGTTCAGGGCCAGGACTCCGGCCGCGGGCGCCAGCAGTTCGCGGTCCGCGGGCACGGCCAGCAGGACTGTGACGACCTTGCCGTGTGCGGAGATCCGGATCTGGCCGGTGCCCGTGCGGGCAGCCTCGGCGACTAGTTCGCGTTGGTCGTCGTCCAGTGGTTCGGGAGGCGTGAAACCCTTGCCGTGCACCGCTTCCTCGCAGCCGCTGACCAGTTCGGCCAGGAGGCGGTCCTTCCAGTCGGTCCAGACGCCGGGGCCGGTGGCCAGCGAGTCGGCGCGGGTCAGGGCGTGCAGGAGTTCCAGCAGGACGATGTCGCGGTCCAGGGTTTTCACCACGCGCGAGATGGTCGCGGGGTCGCCGATGTCGCGTCTGGTCGCCGTGTGCGGGAGCAGCAGGTGGTGGCGGACCATGGCGGAGACGGTCGCGACGTCCGAGGGCGGGAGGCCCAGTCGTCGCGCTACCGAGGCGGAGATCTTCGCGCCCAGTTCCGAGTGGTCAGCCTCGCGGCCTTTGCCGATATCGTGCAGCAGTGCGCCGATCAGGAGCAGGTCTGGCCGCGACACGGTGGTGGTGAGTTTCGCTGCTTCGACGCACGCTTGGACTAGGTGGCGGTCGACTGTCCACTGGTGTACTGGCGATCGCGGCGGCAGGTCGCGTACGGCGCCCCATTCGGGGAACAGCCGGGACCACAAGCCGGTGCGGTCCAGTGCTTCGACTGCGTCGACCAGGCCCTCCCCCGCGCCCAGCAACTCGACGAGGGCGTTGCGGGCGTCGTCTGGCCAGGGTTCGCGCAGTTCAGGTGCGGATTCGGCGAGGGTGCGCAGAGTGCCAGGCGAGATGGGCTTTCGGGTGCGGGCGGAGGCGGCCGCGGCACGAAGCAGGAGGGCCGGGTCTCGGGCGGGGAGTGCGTCTCGGGCCAGTGCGACCTCGTCGCCGTGCAGCACGACGCCTTCGGCCAGCGGGCGGCGGACGGGACGCCGGCCGAAGAGCGGGCGTGGTTGTTCCACAGTGGACCGGAGGGCGACGTCGACGGCGTAGGCGATGGTTCGGCCCGCGCCGGAAAGCTTGCGTGCCAGGGTGAATCGATCGCCGAGTTCCAGTTCGTGCGCTACGACGTCGGCGTCCGCGGCACCGAGGATGTCTCGTTCGCGACGCGACTCGCGGCGCAGTTCGGTGCGGACGTCCAGCAGGAGTTGCTTGGCTGCCAACAGTTCTTCGCCGGGACGGGCAGTGAGCTGTCCGGCGGCGAGTGCTTCCAGTACGCCGAAGTCGCGGAGTCCGCCGCGGCCGTGTTTGAGGTCCGGCTCGGCGGATTGGGCGATCTCGCCGCTGCGGTGCCACCGGGCGTGGACGGATTCGGCCAGCTCCGCCAAGCGTTTGCGGGCAGTGCGCCGCCATTGGTCACGGGCGGCGGACGCCAGGCGTTCGCTGAGGGCTGGGTCGCCGGCCAGGTGCCGGGCGTCGAGGAGACCGAGCGCGGTGCGCAGGTCTTCCGCGGCGACTTTCAGGGCCTCGCCAGGGGTTCGGACAGAGTGGTCGAGACCGACTCGCGCGTCCCACAGCGGGTACCACAGGGCGTCGGCGATCTCTCCGATCCCGGCGTTTCCGTTGTGCAGCAACACCAGATCGAGATCGGAGTACGGCACCAGCTCGCGCCGTCCCAGACCCCCCACGGCGACCAGCGCGACACCTGGGTCCGCGGTGTCGACGCCGGCCGCCGTCGCTCCTTTCCCGAGCCAGAACTCGTAGAGATCGACCAGGGACGCCCGCAGTGCGGGTGCTCCGTGCCGTCCTTCGAGCAGCAGCGCAGTGGCTCGGGCCAGTTCTCCCCCGTCGGTCATCGGCTACAGCGCGTCCGTGCCGCGTTCGCCGGTGCGGACCCGGATCACGGTCTCCACTGGCGTCACCCAGACCTTCCCGTCGCCGATCTTTCCCGTGTGCGCGGCGGTGGTGACCGCGTCGAGGACCTTCTCGACGACGGCGTCGTCCACCACGACCTCGATCTTCAGCTTGGCCACGAAATCCACCGAGTACTCGGCCCCGCGGTAGACCTCGGTGTGGCCCTTCTGCCTGCCGTAGCCCTGGACCTCGCTGACCGTCATCCCGAGCACGCCCAGCTGCTCCAGCGAGGAGCGGACGTCGTCGAGCGTGAACGGCTTGACGATCGCGGTGATGAGCTTCATGCCTTGGTCTCCTCGAGTTTCGTGACGGGCTTGACCGGGAAGGTCGCCGAGTGGCCGAGGCCGCCCATGCCGGTGAAGTCGTAGGCGCTCTCCGCGTGCTGGCCCTCGTCGATGCCGCTGACCTCGTGCTCGGTGCTGACGCGGAACCCGCCCGCCTTCTTGATCGCGAAGCCGATGATCAAGGTCATGACGAACGAGTAGCCCAGGACGGCAAGCGCGGCGACCACCTGGATGCCCAGCTGCTTGAAACCGCCGCCGTAGAAGAGACCGTCCGCGCCCGCCGAGTTGACGCTCTTGGTGGCGAAGAACCCGATCAGGATGGTGCCGACGAGACCGCCGACGAGGTGCACGCCGACGACGTCGAGGGAGTCGTCGAAGCCGAAGCGGAACTTCAGCGAGATGGCCAGCGCGCACAGCACCCCGGCGATCACACCGATCGCGATCGAGCCGAGCGGGCTCACGAAACCGCAGGCGGGCGTGATCGCGACCAGGCCGGCGACCGCGCCGGAAGCCGCGCCGAGCGTGGTCGGCTTGCCGAACTTGAGCTGTTCCACGAGCAGCCAGCCGAGCACTGCGGCCGCGGTCGCGACGGTGGTGTTGGTGAACGCGACGCCCGCCAGGTCGTTCGCGCCGAGCGCGGAACCGGCGTTGAAGCCGTACCAGCCGAACCACAGCAGCGAGGCGCCGAGCAGGACGAACGGGACGTTGTGCGGACGGCCGGTGTCCTTCGGCCAGCCCTTGCGCTTGCCGAGCACCAGCGCGAGGGCGAGACCCGCGGCGCCCGCGTTGATGTGCACCGCCGTGCCGCCCGCGAAGTCGAGCGCCTTGAGCTGGTTGGCGATCCAGCCGCCCACCGCGTCCTTGCCGGTGAATCCGTCGAACGAAAACACCCAGTGCGCGACCGGGAAATACACGACAATCACCCAGATTGTCACGAAAAGCGTCCAGCCCCAGAACTTCGCGCGATCCGCGATGGCGCCGGAAATCAGCGCCGGGGTGATGATCGCGAACATCAGCTGGAACATGCAGAACGCGAGCAGCGGCAATGCGTCCGGCCCGGGCCACGGAACGGCGGGCGGGCCCGCGCTCGCGAGGCCGACGAGCTTGCCGAACGCGTCCGACAGGCCGGCGTAGTCGAAGTTCCCGACCAGGCCTCCGAAAGCATCGTTGCCGAAGGACAGCGAGAACCCGAAGAGCACCCACAGCACCCCGACTATGGCGAGTGCGATGAAGTTCATCATCAACATGTTCAAAACGCTCTTCGCGCGGACCATGCCGCCGTAGAAGAACGCGAGGCCTGGGGTCATGAGCATGACCAGCGCGGCGCTGATCAGCACCCAGGCGGTATCTCCGGCGTTCAGCACAATCGTCCTCCCGTGCCGTGGGCAACTGCTGAGGAAGTGTTGGCCGCGGGTGTTTCACCGGGCTTCGGTTCACGTTTCCCTCGCGTGAACTCCGGTGCGGTGGTTGTTACGGGGACGTTTCCCCGAGAGTGGGGCGAAATGTCCGGTCAGGCAACCTCGTGGTCGAATAACGCCCATGTCTTTGCCTGATCGGGTGATCGAAGCGCTGCGCTGTTCGGTGTGCGCGGAGCCGGTCGCGCTGACCGGCCGGACGCTGCGCTGCGAGCGGCGGCATTCGTTCGATCTGGCCCGGCAGGGTTACGTCAATCTCCTGCACGCGCGCATCCCGGCGGGGACGGCCGACACCGCGCCGATGGTGGACGCGCGGGCGGCGTTCTTGTCATCCGGGGCGTACGCGCCGCTCGCCGAGGCGGTCGCCGCTGCTGGTTCTGCTCCTGGATTGATCATCGACGCCGGCGCCGGACCCGGCTATTACCTCTCGCGGGTGCTGGACGACGCGCCGGACGCGGTCGGTCTCGCGCTGGACGTCTCGGCGATCGCGCTGCGGCGGGCCGCGCGGGCGCACTCGCGGCTGGGTGCGGCGGTGTGGAATCTGTGGGAGCCGTGGCCGGTGGGCGACGGGGTGGCTTCGGTGGTGCTGGACGTGTTCTCGCCGCGGAATGCTTCGGAGTTTCATCGGGTGCTCGCGCCAGGCGGGAAGCTCGTGGTGGCGTCGCCATTGCCGGGACATCTCGCGGAGCTGGGCGATCTGGTGCTCGCGGTGGATTCCCGGAAGGAAGAACGGCTCGAAGCCGCGTTGGGCGGGTTGTTCGTGCGGGAGTCCGGGGTCGAGGTGGTGCGGACTCAGGAGTTCAGTGCCGCGCAGGTGCGGGATGTCGTGGCGATGGGGCCAGCGGGGTTCCATCTGGACCGGGACGGGCGGCGGGAGCGGCTCGAGGCCGCAGCGGGGCGGGACGTGACGCTGGCGGTTTCGGTGAGCACTTGGCGGCGTGCCTAGACCGCTGGCCGAACCACTCTCCGGGAGGAATGGCCGCCGCCCCCGGCGCTGGGTTAGCGTGGCGGTCGATGAGCGAACGCACCTGGGGCTTCCGCACCCGCGCCCTGCACGCCGGCGGCACTCCCGACCCCGCCACCGGGGCCCGTGCGGTGCCGATCTACCAGACGACCAGCTTCGTGTTCGAGGACGCGGCCGACGCGGCCAATCTGTTCGCGCTGCAGAAGTACGGGAACGTCTACAGCCGGATCGGCAACCCGACCGTCGCGGCGTTCGAGGAGCGCATCGCGAGTCTCGAAGGGGCCATCGGCGGGGTCGCGACGGCCAGCGGGCAGGCGGCGGAGTTCCTCACCTTCTCGGCGCTCGCGGAGTCCGGCGACCACATCGTGTCGGCAGCCGGCCTGTACGGCGGGACGGTCACGCAGCTGACCGGGACGCTCGCGCGGTTCGGCGTCGAGACGACGTTCGTGCACGGCGACACCGAGGAGTACGCCAAAGCCGTCACCGACCGCACGAAGCTGATCTACACCGAGGTGATCGGCAATCCGAGCGGCGCGATCGCGGACCTCGCCGGGCTGGCCGATCTCGCGCATTCGCACGACATCCCGCTCGTGGTCGACGCGACGCTCGCCACGCCGTACCTCTGCCGTCCGATCGAGCACGGCGCGGACATCGTCCTGCACTCGGCCACGAAGTTCCTCGGCGGGCACGGCACGACGCTCGGCGGGGTGGTCGTCGAGGCCGGAACTTTCAACTGGGGCAACGGAAACTTCCCCCGGATGACCGAGACCGTCGACAGCTACGGCGGGCTCAAGTATTGGGAGAACTTCGGCGAGTACGCGTTTTGCACGCGGCTGCGCGCGGAGCAGTTGCGCGACATCGGCGCGGTGTTGTCGCCGCATTCGGCGTTTTTGCTGCTGCAGGGTGTGGAAACGTTGCCGCAGCGGATGGACGCGCACGTCGTCAACGCGCGGGCGATCGCGGAGTACCTGAACGCGGACCCGCGGGTCGCGTGGGTGTCTTACGCGGGGCTGCCGGACCATCCGGATCACGAGCGGGCTGCGCGGTACTTGCCTGCCGGGCCGGGCGCGGTGTTTTCGTTCGGGGTGAAGGGCGGGCGCGCGGCGGGCGAGAAGTTCGTGGAGTCGGTGGAACTGTTGTCGCACTTGGCAAACGTCGGCGACGCGCGGACGTTGGTGATCCATCCGGCCTCGACGACGCATGCGCAACTGTCCGAGGATCAGCTCGCCGCGGCTGGCGTCGGCGCGGACTTGATCCGGCTGTCGGTCGGGCTGGAGGACGTCGAGGATCTGCTGTGGGACCTCGACCAGGCCCTCGACAAGGCGGTGAACGCATGAGCTACGACGTCGGAGCGGTCGAGCGGCGGCGGCTTCTCGGGCGTACGGAATCGGTGACGGTCGTGGGTGCGTCGGCGAATCCGGCACGGCCGAGCTACTTCGTGGCGACGTATCTGCTGTCTTCGACGCGGTACGAGGTCAACTTCGTGAACCCGCGGCTCGACACGTTGCTGGGACGGCCGGTGTATCCGTCGCTGGCGGACGTGCCGGGCGAGCTGGATCTGGTGAGCGTGTTCCGCAAGCACGACGACCTCCCCGGGGTTGCCGAGGAGGTCGTCGACGCCGGAGCGCGGACGTTGTGGCTTCAGCTCGGGCTGTGGCACGAACCGGTGGCGGATCGGGCGCGCGAAGCCGGGCTGGACGTGGTGATGAACCGTTGCGTGAAGATCGAGCACGCGCGGTTCGCGGGCGGGTTGCATCTCGCGGGGTTCAACACCGGGGTGATCAGCTCTCGGCGGCAAGCCGCGCCCTGACCAGTACGTTGGCGGCGTGAACCCGAACTGCCCGCACGGCTGGCCGCGGCCCGAAACCGAGATGACCTGCCTGGACGACCTCGAAGTCGTCTTCCGCGGCGACCAGGTCTCGGTGCGGTTCGGCGAACGGCACGCCGCCGACCACCACCTGGACCGGCGGTTGTTCTTTGCCGTGCGCGTCCAGGCGCCTGGGCTCGATGCCCGGCTGGAGCACGTCACCAACTACGTGACAGGCCGCGGCCTCGCCCGATTCCTCGACGGACTCGACTTCCGCGGCTGGGAAGGCGAACGACGCTGGGTCAACGCCGATCGGGACCTGATCGTGTCCGCGACGTTCCGCTCCGGCGGACACATCGAGCTGGCCTGGACGATCCGGCCGTGGCGGCACTCCGTCTGCGGCGAATGGGAAGCCACTGCCACGACCACGATGGAGGCCGGCGCGGAGAAGGACGATCTGGCCGCCCAGCTGTGCGATTTCCTTACCGCCGAAGGGTTTCCGGTGGGATACCACGAGACCGAGTTCAGCTGACCGTCGCCACCAGGAATTCCTCCCCCGACGTCTCCAGCCCGTCCGAACGCCCGGACAGATACCGCTTGGTCAACTCGGCCGCACTGACGTGCCGGACGTCCTGAAAGCCGCACTCCCGCGCGAAATCCAGCATCTCGTCCGGCGCGAAGAAGCTCACGAACGGCGTCCCGGCCGCCTCCGCGCCCTTCATCGCCGCTGCTCGCGCCGCCCGGTCGGGTGCGTCCAGGTACTCCTCCGGCATCTGGAACGTCATCGCCACGACGGTGCCCTGCGCGAACCCGGCGAGCGCGTGCAAGGTCGCGGCGTTCGCCTCGCGGGTCAGGTACATGCTGACGCCCGTCGACGCCACCACGGCGGGTTTCGCGACCTCGAAACCGTTGGCGGCCAAGCGTTCCGGCCATTGCTCGCCGGATTCGAAGTCGACCGGCACGAAGCGGTACGGAGCGGGCAGCCCGAGTTCGGCCAGCCGTTCCCGCTTCCACTCCTGCGTGCCCGGCTGGTCGATCTCGAACACCCGCACGCCCAGCTCCGGCTCCCGCTGCGCGAACGTGTCCAGCCCGGCGCCGAGCAGGACGTACTGCGAGACCCCGCGTTCACGCACCAGATCCTCGACAAACCGGCTGCGCAGCACGATCCCGGCGCGGAACCCGCGGGTGAAGTCCAGGTCCATGTCCGGCCGGGACCGCCAGTCCGGGCCGGGATCCGCCAGCCGGAGACCGATCTCGTCGACCAGCGCGTGCGGCGGCGGATCGGCGAGCACGTGCAGCGCGCGCCACAACGCGACGCGCACCGCGGTGTGGTCCGGCTCGCTCACTTCGGGGCACGCAGGACCCAGGCCCTGCCGTCCGGATCCCGCACGGTCATTTCGCGGGTGCCGTAGTGGGTGTCCTCGAACGGGGTGACGACGTCGAGTCCCGCGTCGACCGACTCGTCCGGCACCGCTACCACCACGCTCGTGCGCGGCTCTTGGCTTTCGGGGACCTCGGCCACGAACACCGGCACGCCGTCGCCGTTCGACAGCTGGCCCGAGCTGTGGTCGGTCTCGAAATCGAGGCCGAAACCCACGCGCTGCAGGAACTTCGCGGTCTTGCCCCAGTTGTGCGTCTCCAGGAAAAGCATGGTGATGCCGTCGCTCATGTCAGCCGTCCTCTCGTTGTTCCGGCGGGTCGCCGAGATAAGCCCGCAAAGCCGCGGCGACCAGCGCGGACAGCGACTGCTCGTTCTCGATCGCCCGGTACTTCACCTGCTTGATCAGCTCGACCGGCAGGTAGACGTTGAATTGTTTGACCTCTTCACCGGCCATTCTAGAATGCTAGCAATCTAGCCAGCGGCAGGCAAGTCCGGGCCGCGGCCGCCGTGAGAAGGTGGAGGCATGGCGAAACCCTCCGGGCTGCAGATCAGGAACATCATCGCCGCCGTCCTGATGGCTGCCGCGTTCGTGTTCAACCTGGTGACCGGCGGCCCGTGGTGGGTCACCGCGATCGTCGGCGTCGCGGCCCTGCTGTCGTCCTTCTCCGCCTACCTGAACCGGCCGAGCGCCCGGGGCTGACCCGCGAGGGCAACCCGGCCCGGACGCTCGGGCAGGAAGGGCGTCTCGTTCAACCTTCGTCCGCACGGACGTCGCCTCCGGTTCAACCGCCGCTGCTCTACTCGGCGCGGCGCGATCGCGGCAGGCGAAGGAGTGTTGGTGGCAGGGAACGGCTTCACCGTCCACCCGGACGAGTTGCACAAATTCAGCGAGTACATGGACAAGACCACCGTGCCCACGGTGGACGACTCCGCGAAGGCGGTGGACGACGCCAACGGCGGGGACATCGACGCGTTCGGCGTCGTGCTCGCGCAGGTGCTCGCCATTCCCGCGCGGATCGCGCTGAAGGCCGTCTCCGACAATCTGCACGGCGTCGCGAAGGACGTGACCGACAGCGCGGACAAGACGCGCCAGGCCAGCGAGCAGTACAGCAAGGGCGACCAGGACCTCGCGAAGGCGTTCGACCAGTTCAAGCCGGAGCAGGTGAAATGAGCGCCGTCGTCCCCATCACGGATTCGAACAACACCACCGGCGCGGGCGCCATCGACAGCTGGCACAGCGTCGTCTCGTCGATCCAGGAGATCCAGCACCTGCACGGCGCCGACGCGGCCGCGGTGGGCGTCGAGATCGGCGTTTCGATCGTCGGCGCGATCGCGGACACCGCGGCGCTCGTCCTCGACCCGTTCGGCAAGCTGATCGCGGCCGGGCTCGGCTGGCTGATCGAGCACATCTCGTTCCTCAAAGAAGGCCTCGACAAGCTCGCCGGCAAACCCGAGGCGATCAAGAAGATGGCCGAGGAACTGCACAAGACCGCCCAGAACCTGCGCAACGCGGCGAAGGACCTCGACACCACGCTGCAGAAGACGGTCGTCAACTGGCAGGGCGAGGGCGCGGAGGCGTTCAAGAAGAACATCGGCGACCGGCGCGGCCAGATCGACAGCGCCGGACAGGCGGTCGACGTCGCGGGTTACGTCGTCGAGACGACGATGGCCCTGGTCACCGTGGTGCGCTCGCTGATCCGCGACCTGATCACGACGTTCCTCGGCGACGTCATCGCGACCATGCTGATCGCGCTCGCGATGGCGGCGTTCACGTTCGGCGCGTCGATCGTGGTCGGGGTGGGCAACGTGATCCGGTCGGGGATCTCGCTGGCGCTGACGATGGCGTCGAAGATCGCCCGGGTGGTCGGCCTGGGCGGGCGGACCGCGAGCCGCTTGGCCCAACTGGCGGAGAAGGTCAAGCCTTCGCGCGGCGGTGCCGGTGGCGGCGGGACGCACGGCGGGGGCGGCAGCACGCACGGCGGCGGGAACAACCACGAGATGACCGACCTCCCGCCCGGCGGCGGAAACCACGGCGGCGGTGGCGGCGGGAATGGCGGGCACAACACGCCGCATGACGACACGCCGGGCGGCAACAATCACCATGACGACACTCCCGGCGGCGGCAACAACCACCACGACGATGCGCCGGGCAACAACCCTGGCCACGACGACACGCCGGGCGGGAACAACAACCCGCACGAAGAGCGGCCGAACAACCAGCCGCACGAGGACGACCCGTTCGACACCTGGCTGGCCGCGGACCAGCACTTCAACCCGCCGACCAACCGCCCGCACGACACTCCTGGCGGCAACCCGCACCACGAAGACACCCCGGGCGGGGGCGGCAACCACGAGAACGCGCCGGGCAACAACACCGGCCACGACAACACCTCCGGCGGGAACAACCACCACGAGGACACCCCCGGCGGCAGCAACACCCCGCACGACGACACTCCCGGCGGCAACAACCACCAGGAAGACCACCCGGGCAACAACCCGAACCACGAGAACAACGGCAACCACCACGAGGACAACGCGGGTGGCGGCAACCACCACGACGACAACGCGGGCGGCGGCAACCACCACGACGACAACGCGGGCGGCGGCAACCACCACGACGACAACGCGGGTGGCAACCACCACGACAACAACGCAGGCGGAAACCACCAAGAAGGCAACCAGGGCGGCGGCGAGCACGGGAACTCTCAGGGCGAGGGAGGCGGGTCCGGGCGGCCCTCCGGCCCGCAGTCGCCGTTCAAGCCGTACGACTTCAGGTGGATGAAGAAGCACGAGGACTGGATGGAGAACATGTGCAACCTCCCCCAGGTCCAGAAGTACACCGGGGGCAAGAACGTCTGGAAGGACATCGTCAAGGGCCCGGACGAGTACTTCAAGACGCACCCGAACCTGTACCCCTTCATGAAGGGCTTGGCGGACGCCAAGAGCAGCAAGAACTTCGTAGGCTGGATGGGCAAGGACTCGATCAACTTCGACAAGGCGATCACTGACATCCACATGCAGGCCGAGGAAGCCTGGAAGACCTCCGACGAGGAGTGGCGCAAGGAGCACCCGGACCCCGCGACCGAGGGAAACAGCGCGGAGTAACCCCAAAAGCCGTGAAGGGCCCCTTGAGGGAATCTGGTTCCCTCAAGGGGCCCTTCACGGACCGGGAAAACTCAGTCGGAGGTCTCCGCGAACCGCGCAGTCACGGCTTCCCGGCCGCGTTTGCTCAGTTCGCCGAAGAGGCGCAGCCGGGCGAGGCCGCCGTCCGGGTAGATGTCCAGCCGGACTTCGGTTACCTCGGGGCCGTCGTCCGCCAGGGCGAAGCGGTGCCGGGTGTCGGGCTGCAACCTGGTGCGCGGCAACAACTCCACCCACTCGCCCTCGTCGGCGCGGCCGCTCACCGAAGCCCAGCCGGGCGCGTTTCCCTTGAGGTTGCTGGTATCCAGCTCCACGAACCGGATCAAGCCCGCGCCCGCCAGCCGCACCGTTGCCCAGTCGTTGCCGTCATCGCGGCGGCGGGCGGTTTCCCAGCCTTCCGCCTGGTGCGCGGCGAGGCCCGGCGACAGCATGTTGTTCGGCGACGAATAGAACATGTCGCTGCATCCGGTGACGACCGCGCCGTTCTCCAAGGCCGCCAGGTCCAGCGAGCGCGGGTCGAGCAACGCCGGATCGGGCACCGGAGAACCGTGCACGCGCAGTCGCGCGACGCCGCCGTCGGGGTGCTGGGTGAGGCGCACGTGGGTGTAGCGGCGCGGGGACGTCACCTTGTAGTAGTTCTCCGAGTCGCCGACCGCCGGTTCGCGGTCGACCAGGACGTCCCAGTCGGCGTCCTGCAGCTCGGCCGCGCTCGGGTAGCCGGGGACGGACGTCGCCGCCACGGACACGAACGGCGGGTAGTTGCCCTTGAAGAACGCCGTGTCCACTACTACCCCGGACACCACGCCGCCGAGGCCGAGGCGGACGAGGGCGTGGTCGTCGCCGGGTTCGCGGTGCCGCCGGGTCTCCCAGCCGTCGTACACCTGGCCCTTCGGGCCGAACGTTTCGGCGCGGTGCGCCGGCCGCCACGGGTTGACCAGGTTTTCCTTCTCGGCGAACAGTTCGTCGCTCGCCCACATCACGGTGCCCCCGAACAGGCGCGAGGCCAGATCGGGCTGGGTAGTCCACTCCGGACGGTCGGACACGTGCTCCTCCATCTCTTCAGCAATTGCCCCGGGTCAGCAAAGTCCCCCTCGGCTCGTCGCCGGTCACCGGCTCGCCGCGCAGCCAGGTGCCGCGCACGACACCGGCGAGCGGACGCTGGTCGTACGCGCTCACCGGGTTGCGGTGCGCGAGCTTCGCGACGTCCACGACGAAAGCTTCGTCCGGCGCGAAGACGCAGAAATCGGCGTCACAGCCCGCTTCCAGCTTGCCCTTGCGCGTCATCCCCACCTGCGCGGCCGGACGCTCGGCCATCCACCGCACCACGTCGACGAGACCGAAGCCGCGCTGGCGGGCTTGCGTCCAGATCGCGGGCAGACCGAGCTGCAGGCTGGAGATTCCGCCCCAGGCGAGACCGAAATCGCCGGTGTCAAAGCGTTTCAGCTCCGGCGTGCACGGCGAATGGTCGCTGACGATCGTGTCGATCACGCCGTCGGCCAAACCCTGCCACAGCAATTCCCGGTTCGCTGCCTCGCGAATCGGCGGGCAGCACTTGAATTGCGTTGCCCCGTCACGGATTTCCTCGGCGATGAACGACAGGTAGTGCGGGCAGGTCTCCACCGACAGCGCGACCCCTTCGCGGCGCGCGCTGGCGATCAGCGGCAAAGCGTCCGAAGAGGACAGATGCAGGACGTGCGCGCGGGCGCCGGTGCGCCGGGCCGCTTCGATCACGTGCGTGATGGCCAGGTTTTCCGCGCCGCGCGGGCGAGAACCGAGAAAGTCGTGGTACTTCTCGCCGTGCGGATCGGGGGCGGCGTCGATCGCTTCGGAATCCTCCGCGTGCACGATCATCTGCGCGTCGAACGACTTCAGCTCGCGCAGCGCGGATTCCAGGCCGGCCGCGTCCAGCGGAGGGAATTCGTCGACGCCGGAGTGCAGCAGGAAGCATTTGAAGCCGAAGACGCCCTCGTCGTGCAGCCCGCGCAGATCGCCTTCGTTGCCGGGAATCGCGCCGCCCCAGAACCCGACGTCCACGTGCACCCGGCCGCTCGCTGCCTTGCGCTTCACCTCCAGCGCGGCCACGTCGACCGTCGGCGGCAGGCTGTTGAGCGGCATGTCCACGATCGTCGTGACGCCACCGGCTGCGGCCGCGCGCGTCGCGGTCTCGAAGCCTTCCCATTCGGCCCGGCCAGGGTCGTTGACGTGCACGTGGGTGTCTACGAGACCGGGCAGCAGCACCTCGTCCTCGCCCAGGTCAACGACCCGCGCGCCGGCTATCTCGACGACACCGGGTTCGACCGCGACGATCCGCCCGTCGCGCACGCCGATCGTCGCCGGCCCGAGACCGGCGGGGGTCACCGCACGCGCGGCCCGCACCACGAGGTCCATCGACGGCACCCTCCAGTTCCACGTTACGGAAAGAGTCTTTCGCTCACCGAGATTAGACACGTCCTTCCCGGCTCGTCAACGCCGTCCCTACCACGTTACGGTCACCGGGTGGAGTTGGAAGCCGAGTTCACCAGCGAGCCGTTCCGCGGCGAGGGCGCGCCGCCGGAGCACGCCGTTCGCGCCCGCGACGCCGCCGACGCGGCCGGACTCGACACCGACTTCGGCCCGCTCGGCACCCTGGCCCGCGGGACCGCCGACGAACTGTTCGCCGCGTTGCCGTCGATCGCCCGCGCCGCCCTCGAAGGCGGGGCCACCCGGGTGACGCTGCAGCTGCGCCGGACCGACGATTCCGACACCGTTCCGGCGGTCGAACTCAACAGCGCGCTGTCGCGATTGATCGCCGACGTGGAACGCGAACTCGGTTCGAAACTCCGCGACCTCGACCGCCCGGAGAAGCAGCGCGCGGTACGCCTGCTGCGCGAGCGAGGGGCCTTCAACCTGCGGAAATCGGTCTCGGCAGTCGCCGAGGAACTGGGCGTCACGCGGTTCACGGTCTACAACTACCTCAACCGGGAAGCCGACTGAAACAGCCACGGGCCGCGATTCAACAAAGTGTTGACGCACGCTCGACCCGGCCGTACGGTCAGCGGAACACCACCTCCCCGGAGGAGATTCCGTTGCCGCTCGCACTCGCCGAGTTCAACTCCGCATCCGCCGCCGAACTCCGGCCGACGCTCACCGCCTGCCTGGCCGTGCCGCGCTGGGTCGACACCGTGCTCGACGGCCGCCCGTACGCCGATTTCGCCGCGCTGAGCAAGAGCGCGGACAGCGCGACTCCGTTGCGGCGCAACGAGATCCGCGACGCGATCGCCGCGCACCCGAGGATCGGGGAACGCCCGACCAGCAGGGGAAGCGACGCCGATTGGTCCCGTTCGGAACAGTCCGGAGTGGACAATGCGGACGAATTCGCCGCCGCCAACGCCGATTACGAGCAGCGTTTCGGTCATGTGTTCCTGGTGTGCGCCAGCGGGCGCAGCGGCGAGGAGCTGCTCGCGAACCTGCGCTCCCGGCTCGGCAACGACCCGGAGACCGAACTCGACGTCGCCGGCGCGGAGCTGGCCAAGATCGCGCAACTGCGCCTGGCGAAAGCGGTAACAGCATGAGCGCCGCTTGCAAGCGAATCATGGATATTCATGCCGTCGACTCCCAGGCAGCCAGTGTGAAACTCATCAAGGAGGCGACGGCATGAGCCTCGTGACGACCCACGTCCTCGACACCGCCACGGGAAAGCCCGCCGCTGGTATCTCAGTGCGCTTCGAGCGCCAGGACGGCTCGCTGATCGCCGAGGGCAAGACCGACGACGACGGCCGCATCCGCGACCTCGGCCCGGACACGCTCGCCCCCGGGGTGTACCGGCTGATCTTCGACACCGGGAGCTACCTCGGCCCGGAGGCGTTCTTCCCCGACGTCACCATCGCCTTCCGGATCGTCGACGGCACGTCGCACCACCACGTGCCGGTGCTGCTGAGCCCGTTCGCCTATTCCACCTATCGCGGGAGCTGACATGGGAATCTCGTTGGGCCCCAACCAGTACGGCAAGGCCGAGGTCCGCCTCGTCACCGTCCGGCGCACCGGCGGCGTGCACCATCTGCGCGACCTCACGGTGTCCTCGGCGCTGCGCGGCGACCTGTCGGACACGCATCTCACCGGCGACAACTCCGCCGTGCTGGCCACCGACACGCAGAAGAACACGATGTACGCCTTCGCCAAGCAGCAGGACGTCGGCGAGATCGAGGACTTCGCCCTCCGGCTCGGCAGGCGCTTCGTCGACACGCAGGAAAAGATCACCGGCGCGCGGGTCTCCGTCGAAGAGCAGGAATGGGACCGCATCACGGTGGACGGCGCGCCGCACGACCATTCGTTCAGCAGCTCCGGCGGCGAACGCCGCACCACCACTGTCACCGTGCACGCCGACCGCGCCTGGGTCGTGTCCGGAGTGGACGGTCTCGTCGTGCTCAAGTCCACCGGGTCCGAATTCCACGGCTACCCGAAGGACGAGTACACCACGCTCGTCGAAACCGACGACCGCATTCTCGCCACCGCCGTGACCGCGCGCTGGCGTTACGAGGGATTCACCGGGATCGACTGGGCCAAGAGCCATCGGGCGATCCGGCAGACGCTCCTGGAGACGTTCGCCACCAAGCACAGTCTTTCGCTGCAGCAGACCCTGTACGCGATGGGCGAAGCCGTGCTGCAGGCACGGCCGGAAGTAGCCGAGATCCGGTTCTCCTTGCCCAACAAGCACCATTTCCTCGTCGATCTAAGCCCCTTCGGCCTCGAGAACCACAACGAGGTGTTCTACGCCGCCGACCGGCCGTACGGCCTCATCGAAGGCACGGTGGTCCGCGACGAAGCCGAAGAGCCCGGCCCGGCCTGGACCGACGCCGTGCTCTAGCCCCGAGTCCCCTCCGGGAGAGCGCATGTCAGTTACACAGGAACGACCTTCTCGGCACCCCGTGGACGTGCGGCCCCCGCTGCCGCAACTGATCCTCGGAGGAATCCAGCACGTCGCGGCCATGTACGCCGGAGTGGTAGCGCCACCGCTCGTCATCGGCGCGGCCGTCGGCCTCTCCCCCGGCCAGCTCACGCTGTTGATCAGCGCGGCGCTGTTCACCGCGGGACTGGCCACCCTGTTGCAGACCCTCGGTTTCTGGCGCTTCGGCGCGAGACTGCCCCTGGTCAACGGCGTCACTTTCGCCGCCGTAGCGCCAATTCTGTCCATCGCAGCGCAGCATCGCGACGGCAACGCCTTGGGTGTCGTCTACGGCGCCACGCTCGCCGGCGGCGTGTTCGTCGTGCTCGCCGCACCGTTTTTCTCCAAGCTGACGCGGTTTTTCCCGCCGGTGGTGACGGGGACGGTCATCACGCTCATCGGGGTCTCGCTGCTGCCGGTCGCCGTGCAGTGGATCGCCGCGCAGCAGAAATCCGCCAAGCCCAGCGGGCTCGTGCTGGCCGGGATCACGCTCGTCGCGGTGCTCGTCTTCACCCGGTTCCTGACCGGGTTCTGGAGCCGGATCGCGCTGCTGCTCGGCCTGGTCGTCGGCACCGCCGTCGCGTGGCCGCTCGGCCAAGTCGACACATCGACGCTGAAGCAGGCCCCGGTGTTCGGCATCGTGACGCCGTTCCATTTCGGCGCTCCGGCGTTCGACATCGCGGCGATCGTCTCGATGCTCATCGTGATGCTCGTGGTGATGGCGGAGAGCACCGCTGACCTGCTGGCGCTCGGCGAGATCGTGGACCGGCCGACGACCAGCCGCGTACTGGCCGACGGCCTGCGCGCGGACGGGCTTTCCACCGCAGTCGGCACGATCTTCGGCGGGTTCGCCTGCACGGCGTTCGCGCAGAACATCGGGCTCGTGTCGCTCACCCGCATGGTGAGCCGGTACGTGGTCGCGGCCAGCGGCGTGGTGCTCGTGCTGCTCGGCGTGTTCCCGATGACCGGCGGGATCGTCGCGCTGGTGCCGCAGCCGGTGCTCGGCGGGGCCGGGCTGGTGCTGTTCGGCAGCGTCGCGGTGAGCGGCATCCGGACGCTCGCGAAGGCGTCGTTCGAGCATCCGGTCAACGTCGCGATCGTCGCCGCGTCGCTCGGGGTCGGGCTGATCCCGATCGTCATGCCGGACTTCTACTCCGGGTTCCCGGCGGCGCTGCAGGTCGTGCTCAACTCCGGGATCAGCGCGGGCTGTGTGACCGCGGTGGTGCTCAACCTGGTGCTCCGGCCGCGCTTGATAGAACGCTCTACTGTCAAGGAGTTATCCTCGGTGGCGTGACAGGCACCAAGGACCGCATCCTCGCCGCCGGGGCGGAGCTGTTCCGGCAAGGCGGGTACGCCGGCACCGGCATGAAGCAGATTGTCGAGAAGGCCGGCGCGCCCTTCGGGTCGGTGTACCACTTCTTCCCCGGCGGCAAGGAACAGCTGGGCGAAGAAGTGGTACGCACCTCGGGGATGCAGTACGCGCAGCTGTTCGAAGTCTTCATCACCCCGGCGCCGGACCTGATCACCGGCCTCGAAACCTTCTTCGCGGGCGCGGTCACCACGCTGCTCGACACGGACTACGTCGAAGGCTGCCCGATCGCGACCGTCGCGCTCGAAGTGGCGACCACGAACGAACCCCTGCGCAAGGCCACCGCGGACGTGTTCGAGGCGTGGACCAAAGCGGGCACCAAGGGGTTCTCCGCCTTCGGCCTTCCCGAGGAGCACGCGCGCACGCTCACGCTCGCCTTGGTGACCAGCCTGGAGGGCGCGTTCGTGTTGTGCCGCTCCATGCGGACGACTGAACCGATGGCGGTCGCGGGCGCGGCCGTCGTCGACGTAGCGCGACGGCTGCTGACCGAACTGGGTGACGACGGGAAACGCTGCACCGGGGACGGCTAAGCTGGGACCAACATCCGGGTCCGCAGGAGGTGGCCGGTGTTCGGTCTCAGCATCGACCACATCGTGATTCTGTTGCTCGCCGGGTTGTTCATCCTCGGCCCGGAACGGCTGCCCGAGGCCGCGCAGTGGGCCGCGCAGGCCTTGAAACGGGCGCGCGGGTTCGCCGCGGGCACCAAAGCCCAGCTGGAAGCGGAGCTCGGCCCCGAGTACCAGGAGCTGCGGAAACCGTTGCAGGAACTGCAATCCCTGCGAGTCGGCAACCCCCGGGCCGCCGTGACGAGGTATCTGCTCGACGACACTCCCCCGGCTCCGACTCCGCCGCCCGCTCCGGCGCCGGTTCCGTTGCGGGCCAACGAACGCCCGCCGGTCGACCCCGACGCCACCTGAGCTACTCCGCCGCGCGCCACGCCCATCCGGCCAGCACGAGCAGTTCGGCCAGTTCCAGCACCGCCATCAGCCGTTCCACGAGCCCGGTCGCCACGGTCGGCAGATGCTGCCCGAATGCGACATTAGCCGCGAACGGAATGAGAAACGGCAGAAAGAACGGCACGGCGGTCAGCCCCAAAATGCGCGACCAGCGCGCGTAACCCCGCCATTGCGGCGAATTCCGGTGCGCCCAGCCGAGCAGCCAGCCGGCTAACGGCAAACTCACACAACTGATCCCAGTCGCGCCGAGATGCACTTTTCCGACCCATGTCACCGCATTTCCCTGCGGGTCCTTCGTGAACAACGCCACCGCCGCGAGCCCGGCGCACCAGGCGGCCACCGCGACGAGCGTCAGCGGCCCGTACAGCAGCCCGCGGCGGCGCAGGACCACGGCGATCACCACCGATCCGGCCGACGTCAGCAGCATCGCCGCCGCCCACATCCACCAGCCGGGAGTCCAGGCGTAGTCGCTGAGCATCGCGCTGACCGGGTCGATCGGCCCCCAGTAGCGGTCGACGTGCAGCACCACCAGGAACGCGGCCGCGAGCAGCACCGCGGCCACCGCCGCGCCGAGCGCGCGTTTCGTTCCTTTCGCCGACGGGGCTGGCGCCGGCGCCTGGACCGGCACCGGGGTCAGTTCTGTCGCCACCGCTGGTTCTCCGCTCGCCCGTCCGCTTTTTCCGAAGCATATCCTGGCCGCGAACTCGTCGCTTTCGGACAGTCCGACCGAATTGCCGCGCATTCTCAGCGTCCTGCCAGAAATCGTGACTACCCTCGCGGCGGTTCACTGCTTGCCAAAGACGGGAAATTCATGCCTGCCGCGCGCGGTACGGAATTGCGGCTGCTTCTGCTCGCGGTGGCGATCGTCTGGTTCGCGTTCCTCCTCGTGGACGCGAACGCCCTGGGACAGATCAACTTCTCGATCATCGGCTACGGCGCGTCGTTCACCGCGGTCGCGGCGGTGGCGCACCTCGCGGTCCGGCGCTGGGCCCCGCACGCGGATCCGCTGATCCTGCCGTGCACCGTGCTGCTGAACGGCCTGGGCCTGGTGGTGATCCACCGGATCGACCTCGGGCTCGCCGAACAGGCGGTGCAGCGCGGCAAGGTGTACTCGGCCGTCGCCGGGCAGCAGGTGCTGTGGACGGTGGTGTCGCTGGCGTTGTTCCTGGCCGTGCTCGGGTTCGTGCGCGATCACCGAGTGCTGACCCGCTACGGCTATCTCGCCGGGCTGGCCGGGATCGTCGCGGTCCTGCTGCCCGCACTGCTGCCGGCGTCGCTGTCGGAAGCCGGCGGCGCGAAGGTGTGGATCAAGATCGGCCCGCTGTCGATCCAGCCGGGCGAGTTCGCGAAGCTGCTGCTGATCGTCTTCGCCGCGACCACACTGGTGGCGAAACGAGAACTGTTCCGCGTGGCCGGGCGCAAGATGCTCGGCGTCGAACTGCCGAGGGCGCGCGACCTCGGGCCGATCATCCTCGCCGCGCTCGGCTGCGTCGCGGTGCTGGCGTTCGAGAAGGAACTCGGCGCCTCGCTGCTGTTCTTCGGGATCGTGCTGGTGATGATCTACCTGGCGACCGAGCGGGTGATCTGGGTGTACGCCGGGCTGACGGTGTTCGCCGGCGGGTGCGTGCTGGCGTACTTCCTGTTCAACCACGTGCGGCAGCGGGTCGCAAACTGGATGGACCCGCTCGCGACCTACGACCAGGCCGGCGGCGGGTACCAGGTCGCGCAGGGGTTGTTCGGCCTCGGCACCGGCGGCATGGGCGGAACCGGCCTCGGCGCGGGCAGGCCGGACATCGTGCCGGAGGCGAACACCGACTTCATCACCGCCAGCATCGGCGAGGAACTGGGTTTCCTCGGGCTGGCCGCGGTGCTGATGCTGTACCTGCTGATAGCACTGCGCGGGATGCGGCACGCGCTCGCGGTCCGCGACAGCTTCGGCAAACTCCTCGGCGGCGGGCTCGCGTTCACCGTGGTGATGCAGATCTTCGTGGTCGTCGGCGGAGTGACGAAGCTGATCCCGGAGACCGGCATCACCGCGCCGTTCCTGTCGAAGGGCGGCTCGTCGCTGCTCGCGAACTACATCCTGGTCGCGTTGCTGCTGCGGATCTCCGACGCGGCGCGCAAGCCGAGCGCGACCGATCCGGTCCAGGCGGTGCGGGCGCCGCTGGCGGAGGCGGGAACGGTGCTGGTCAACCGCCCGCAGTGAGCTGGATGACGAGGCGGGGACGGCTTCGGGACGACGCCCGGCAGCGTGTCTCCCGTCCGGCCATCGACTGCGAAATGTCATCGAGGGGAATGCTGCGGCTCGCCGGAGAGGGCGCGGCCGCCGCAATGCTGACTGCCGCCTTGTCCGGAACCGCGTCCGCGGGGGAACAATCCGTCACCGCCATCGCGAACTTCTACATCCAGCGCGCGGGAACCAGCGTCTGCCTGGACAGCAACACCAAGGGCGACGTCTACACGCTCAAGTGCAACGAGGGGCGGAACCAGGTGTGGACCAACTACGCCCCGGGCAAGTTCCGGAACCTGGAGACCAACGCCTGCCTCGCCGCGAGCAGAACGGCCGTGTTCACCACGACCTGCTCGTCCAACACCACTGACTGGACGACCTCGTCCACCACGAACAAGTACTTCAAGAACGTCCAGACCGGTCTCTGCCTGAACAACAGCGGGGGCAGCCCCGAAGCGGTGGGGGTGCGGATCTGCCACGCACCGACCGCGCTGTGGACCGTGGCACGAGCCTGAGCCTGGAACCGGTGGGCCGTCCGCGAGGGCGGCCCACCGCACTCAGCTTTCCCGCAGCCGAGCGCTCGCCTTCGCCAGCTCGCCCGCGATCGCCGTCTCGTCCGCCGTAGTGAGCCGCGCTTGATCCACCACTGTTCGTCCGCCCACGAACAGCTTCCGCAGCGGCGGCGGCGCGGCCAGCACCAACGCCGCGACCGGGTCGTCGATCCCCGCGTAGTTCAGCCCGTTCAGCTCCCATACCGCCAGATCCGCGAGCTTCCCGACCTCGATCGAGCCCATCTCGCTCTCCCGGCCGAGGCAGCGCGCGCCGCCCATCGTGCCGAGCCACAACGCTTCCCGCGTGGTCAACGCCTTCGGCCCGCCGCGTTGCCGGGCCTGCAGCAACGCCTGGTGCAATTCCTCCGCCAAGCCGCCGGATTCGCTCGAAGCCGCGCCGTCGACGCCCAACCCGACCGGAGCACCCGCGTCGAGCAAATCCCGCACCGGGGCGATTCCGCTGCCCAGCCGGCCGTTCGAGGTCGGGCAATGCGCGGAACCAGTCGACGTCGCGCCGAACCGGCGGATCGCGTCCGGCGCGAGGTGCACGGTGTGCGCGAGCCAGACGTCCGGTGCCAGCCAGCCGAGTTTGTCCGCGTATTCAGCAGGCGTGAGACCGGTTTCGGCGAGGCATTGCTTTTCCTCGTCCTGGGTTTCGGCCAGGTGCGTGTGCAGCCGGACGCCCTTGCGGCGCGCCAATTCGGCCGACTCCGCCATCAGCCGCTCGGTGACGGTGAACGGCGAGCACGGGCCTGCCGCGATCTGCAGATGCGCACCCGGTGAGGCGTCGTGATAGCGGTCGATTGCGGCCTCGGTGCCGAGCAGGGCGTCCTCGACGGTCTCGACCAGGCTGTCCGGCGGCAGCCCGCCGTCCGATTCGCCACGGTCCATCGAGCCGCGGACCAAGTGCAGCCGCAGGCCGATCCGCTCCCGTGCGGCGGCGAGCGCGGCCACCTGATCGCCGCCGTCGGCTGGGAAGACGTAGTGGTGATCGGCGACCGTCGTGCAGCCGGTCAGCGCGAGCCGCGCCATTCCGGCGGTGCCCGCGGCGTGCGTGATGTCCGCGTCCAGCTTGGCCCACACCGGATACAGCGCGACCAGCCACTCGAACAGCGTGTGGTCGGCGGCGAGGCCCCGGGTAGCCCATTGGTAAAGATGATGGTGCGTGTTCACGAGGCCCGGCGTGACGAGGCAGCCAGCGGCGTCGACGCGTTCGTCCGCCTCTCCGGTGAAGGCTCCGTCGCCGACAGCAGCGATGCGGTCGTCCTCGATCACGACGTGTCCGTGGCGGTACTCGGGACCGCTGACCGTCGCGATCGCGGCGTTCTCGACGACTGTCCTCATGCGACACTCACCTCCGGAAGGGTTCGTGAGTGGCTGCCCCGAAACCGGTGCAGCCACTCACGAAACGCCTCACAACGCCTTGGCCGCGCGATCCGCCACCAGGTTCAGGAACCGGCTCGGGTCCTTCAGCTCGCCGCCCTCGGCCAGCAACGCCATGCCGTGCAGCAGCTCCGCCGTCTCGGCCAGCGAGGTGTCCTCCGGGTGCTCGGCGAACGCCTTGCGCAGGCCGGTCACCAGCGCATGCTCCGGGTTGAGCTCCAGAATCCGTTTCACCGGCGGCAGTTCCTGCCCCATCGCGCGGTACATCTTCTCCAGCGTCGGGGTCAGATCGCCCGCGTCGCCGACGATGCAGGACGGCGACGTCGTCAGCCGCGAGGACAGCCGGACCTCCTTGACGGTGTCGGTCAGCGTCGCCGACATCCACTTCAGCAGGTCTTCGTACTCGGCCTTTTTCTCCTCGGACGTCTCGTCGCCGAGGTCGACCTCGCCCTTCGCGATCGACTGGAACGTCTTGCCGTCGAAGCCGCTCGCCGACTCCGTCCACATTTCGTCGACCGGGTCGGTGAGGATCAGCACCTCGTATCCCTTGGCGCGGAACGCTTCCAGGTGCGGCGAGTTCTCGATGACGGTGCGCGAATCGCCGGTCAGGTAGTAGATGTGCTCCTGGCCGTCCTTCATCCGCGACACGTAGTCGCGCAGCGAGGTCGGCTTCTCCGCGTGATGCGTCGAATCGAACGACGAGATCTCCAGGATCTGCTCCCGGTTCTCCGGGTCGTCGATCAGGCCCTCCTTGACCGCGCGGCCGAACTCGGACCAGAACGTCGCGTACTTCTCGGCCTCCTCGGTCATCATGGTCTTGACCGTCGAGAGGATCTTCTTCTCCAGCCGCCGCCGGATCGCGCGGATCTGCCGGTCCTGCTGCAGGATCTCGCGCGACACGTTCAGCGACAGATCCGCCGCGTCGACAACACCCTTCACGAAGCGCAGGTAGTTCGGCATCAGCGCTTCGCAGTCGTCCATGATGAACACGCGCTTGACGTACAGCTGCACGCCGCGCTTCGCGTCCCGCATGAACAGGTCCACCGGCGCGCGCGAGGGCAGGAACAGCAGGGCCTGGTACTCGAAGGTGCCCTCGGCCTGCATCCGGACCGTCTCGAGCGGGTCGGTCCAGTCGTGGCTGATGTGCTTGTAGAACTCGTGGTACTCCTCGTCGGAGACCTCGTCCTTCGAACGCGCCCAGAGCGCCTTCATGGAGTTGACGGTCTCGAGCCCGCCCTCTTCGTCTTCCTTGCTTTCCTTGGCCATCTGCACCGGCCAGGTGATGAAGTCCGAGTAGCGCTTGACGATCTCGCGCACCTTCCACGGCGACGTGTAGTCGTAGAGGTGGTCCTCGTCGTCGGCGGGCTTGAGGTGCAGCGTCACCGAGGTGCCCTGCGGGGCGTCGGCGAGGGTTTCGATCGTGTAGGTGCCTTCGCCGGTGGACTCCCAGCGGGCGCCCTCGCCGGAGCCCGCGCGCCGGGTCACCAGGGTGACCTTGTCGGCGACCATGAAACTGGAGTAGAAGCCGACGCCGAACTGCCCGATCAGGTCCTGGCCCGCGGATTCCTTCGACTCCTTCAGCTTGCGCAGGAAGTCGGCGGTGCCGGATTTCGCGATGGTGCCGATCAGGTTGACGACGTCGTCCCGGCTCATCCCGATGCCGTTGTCGCGCACGGTGAGGGTGCGCGCGTCGGCGTCGAGGAGGATCTCGATGTGCAGGTTTTCCGTCTCGGCCTGCAGATCCTTGTCGCGATACGTCTCCAGCCGCAGCTTGTCCAGCGCGTCGGAGGCGTTGGAGACCAGCTCGCGCAGGAAGATGTCCTTGTTCGAGTAGATCGAGTGGATCATCAGCTGCAGCAGCTGGCGCGCCTCGGACTGGAACTCCAGCGTTTCGACCGTTCCGGTTTCCTCAGCCATGGCTTTCGTGTTTCCTTTCCCGCCCTCGAAAAGACCGCCGTGAAGTCTACCCAGGCCGGGGCAGCCGGGTGCGGGGACCGCGAAGTCCGATTGCCGCCAGCGGCGCCGTCGGCGCGTGGGCAAGCTGGCGGTCGTGACTGACCCCGCTGCCGTGCTCAACGGCATGTATCGAGCCGAAGCTGAGTATTTCGCCGCCGGTGGCCCCGGTTCGGCCTCGTTTGCCCCGCTGGCCGCGTATTTCGCCGAGGATGTCGTACTGCACCAGGCCGACGGCCTGCCGTTCGGCGGCGACTGGCACGGCCACGCCGGGCTGGAAAAGTTCTTCCTCGAGATGAGCCGGATCTGGGAGTCGTTCGAGATCGGCGAACAGGAGTTCCTCGCCCTCGGCGCGACGTCGGTGGTGCTCACCCAGGTCCGCGCCCGGGCGCGCGCGACCGGGCGGGAGCTGGAGTTCCCGATCCTGCAGGCGATCCGGATCGAGGACGGGCGGATCGCCGAGGTGCGCCCGTTCTACTGGGACACCGCGGCGATCGCGAGTGCCTGCGCTGAGTAGCACAGGCACTCGCGATCGTTCAGGCTTGCCGCCGCGCGTACGCGTCCAGCCGCGCCGGTTCGAACGGCAGCTCCGACTCGGCCAGCGCTCCGCAGTTGTACCCGCCCAGCAGATACCGGGCCAGCGCTTCCGCCGTAGCGGGTTCGTCCAGCACTCCCCCGGCCGTCTTCGACGCGTAGTCCTGCAACCGCTTGGCCGCCGCCGGGGCGCCCTCGCGGTAGAAGGCGTACGTCGCCGCGTACCGGGTCGGCAGCTGGTGCGGATGCAGGTCCCAGCCCTGGTAGAAGCCGTTCTCCAGCGACCGTCGGACCAGCCGCAGATGTTCGGCCCACGCACCCGGCAGGTCGTCGCCCACCGGGAGCCGGTTGGTCGAACCGTCGGACAGCCGCACACCCGTTCCGGCAGCCGCGACCTGCATCAACTGCTTCGCGAAGTCGGCCGCGGGGTGCGCCATGCTCTGGTACGCCGCGCTGATGCCGAGACCCGCGCTGTAGTCGTAAGTCCCGTAGTGCAGGCCCGAGCACCGGCCGTCCGCGGCCTGGATGATCTGTGCCACCGAGACCGTGCCGTCAGTCGAGAGGATCGACTGCGCGGTCTCGATCTGCACCTCGAACCGCAATGCGCGGTCCGCCAGTCCGTACGCGGTTTCCAGTCGCCCCAACACTTCCGCGGCGACTTCGACCTGCTCGACCGCGGTGACCTTCGGCAGCGTCACCACGAATCCGTCCGGCAGCGATCCTTCGGACAGCAAGCCGGACAAGAACAAATCGAGCGTCCGGATGCCCCGACGCCGCGTCGCGGCTTCGAAGCTCTTGAACCGGATTCCTACGAACGGGGTACCGCCGGTGGTCGCGAGCGTCCGCCCGGCGGCCTCCGCGGCCGCGTCCTCCGCTTCGTCGCCGGGATGGCCGTAGCCGTCCTCGAAGTCGATGCGGAGATCCTCGATCGGCTCGGTGAGGAGCTTCTCGCGGACCCGCTCGGCCACCGCCGGGTCGAGGTTCAGCAGGTCGCCGTGTTCGACGAAGACCCGCATCGCCTGCTTGCCCCAATCGGCGACCAGGCGCGTGCGGTACTGCGACGCCGGCACGTACACCGTGTGCACCGGACGACGGCCCGGAGACTCGCCGGGATACCGCGCCGCCACGCGCGCGTCGGCCTCGGCCAACCGCGCGTCGGCGTTGCGGTAGACGTCCTCGGCGAGCCGTCCGTCGCCCATTACTGGATGTGCTCGTACGCCGGCAGGGTCAGGAAGTCCGGGAACTCCTCAGCCAGCGCGACCTGCTCGAACAGCTCGACCGCGGGCTTCAGCAGATCGTCGGAGACCTCCGCCGCGAGCTCGCCGCGGACGTCGGCCACGACGCCGCGCACCAGCTCCGCGGTGACCTTCTCGCCGTTGTCCAGCTGCGTGCCGTTCTTGACCCACTGCCACACCTGCGACCGCGAGATCTCCGCCGTGGCGGCGTCCTCCATCAGGTTGTGGATCGCCGCCGCGCCGTTGCCGCCCAGCCACGAGGCCAGGTAGCGGATGCCGACGTCGACCGCCGCGCGCAGCCCGGCCGCGGTGGCGCTGCCCGGCGTCGAGGCGACGTCAAGCAGCTGGTCGGCGGTCACGCTCACCTCGTCGCGGGTGCGGCCCAGCTGGTTGGGCTGGTCGCCGAGGACCTTGTCGAACTCTTCCTTGCAGAGTGCGACCATGCCCGGGTGCGCCACCCACGAACCGTCGAAGCCGTCCCCGGCCTCCCGCGACTTGTCGGCGTGCACCTTGTCGAAGGCGCCCTTGTTGGCGTCCGGGTCCTTGCTCGGGATGAACGCCGCCATGCCGCCGATCGCGAACGCGCCGCGCTTGTGGCAGGTGCGCACGAGCAGTTCGGTGTAGGCGCGCATGAACGGCGCGGTCATGGTGACCGAGTTGCGGTCCGGCAGCACGAACTTCTCGCCCGCGTCGCGGAAGTACTTGATGACGCTGAACAGGTAGTCCCAGCGGCCTGCGTTGAGGCCGGAGGCGTGCTCGCGCAGTTCGTAGAGGATCTCTTCCATCTCGAACGCGGCCGGGATGGTCTCGATCAGCACGGTGGCGCGGACGGTGCCGTGCGGGATGCCCAGCGCCTTCTCGGCGTGCGTGAACACGTCGTTCCACAGCCGCGCTTCGAGGTGGCTTTCCATCTTCGGCAGGTAGAAGTACGGGCCCTTGCCGCGGTTGAGCAGTTCCTGCGCGTTGTGGAAGAAGTACAGGCCGAAGTCGACCAGCGCGCCGACGCCCTTGCGCCCGCCGAAGGTCAGGTTCCGCTCGTCGAGGTGCCAGCCGCGCGGGCGGACCACGATCGTCGCGTGCTCGACGTCCGGCTTCAGCTCGTAGTGCTTGCCGTTCTGGTCGAGCGTGATGGTGCCGCGGATCGCGTCGGACAGGTTGACCTGGCCGCCCACGACGTTCGCCCAGTGCGGCGTGTTGGCGTCCTCGAAGTCGGCGAGCCACACCTTGGCGCCGGAGTTGAGGGCGTTGATGGTCATCTTGCGATCGGTCGGACCGGTGATCTCCACGCGGCGGTCGCGCAGCGCGGCCGGAGCGCCGGCCACCTGCCAGTCGCTCTCGCGGACCTCCTTGGTCTCGGCGAGGAAATCGAGGCGGCCGGTGGTACGGGCCTCCTCGCGCCGCTTGCCCCGCGCGACGAGGAGTTCGTCGCGCCGTGCGGCGTACTCGTCGTGCAAGCCCGCTACGAAAGCGAGGGCTTCCGGCGTCAGAATCTCGTCCCCACGCTCGACGGACCCGCCGAGAACCTGGACCTCAGACATGCGCAACACCCCGAGTAGTGCTTTGGATAACGTCCCTACGGTTTTTACCTGACGGACTATAGTTTCTGCATAGCGGAACATCAATCGGGTCTGTGAGGAGGACCACTGGTGGCGGCTGAGAAGAGCGGACGAGACGGCGGCGTCCAGTCCCTGCAGCGCGCGTTCGAGCTGCTGGAGCACCTGGCGGACACTGGCGGAGAGGCCAGCCTGTCGGAGCTGGCGACCCTGTCCGGGCTGCCGATGCCGACGATCCACCGGCTGATCCGCACGCTGGTGTCGCTGGGCTACGTCCGGCAGAACACCAACCGGCACTACGCGCTCGGCGCCCGGCTGATCCGGCTCGGCGAGAACGCGAGCATGCAGTTCGGCGCGTGGGCGCGGCCGCTGCTGGTGGAGCTGGTCGAGGAGGTCGGCGAGACGGCGAACCTGGCGGTGCTGGAACGCGACGAGGTGGTGTATGTCGCACAGGTGCCCTCGAAGCACTCGATGCGCATGTTCACCGAGGTCGGACGGCGCTTGCTGCCGCACGGCACCGGCGTGGGCAAGGCGATGCTGGCGGAACTGCCCGCCGACGAGGTCGCGGCGCTGCTGGAACGTACGGGGATGCCCGCATACACCGAGCACACGTTCACCGACGCGGACGCGCTCGCGGTGGAGCTGAAGAAGATCGCCGGACAGGGTTACGCGCTGGACGAGGCGGAACAGGAGCTCGGAGTGCGCTGCATCGCCGTCGCGATCCCCGGAGCGCCGGTGCCCGCGGCGGTCTCGGTTTCCGGCCCGTCCGGACGCCTGACGGCGGACGCGGTGAGCCATATCGCGCCGGTGGTGCAGAAGATCGCGGACCGGCTTTCGCAGCAGCTGCCGGTTACTTGAGTTCGCCCTTGAGTTCGCCTTTGAGGAGGTCCATCAGCAGGCCGTCGTGCCAGGTCCCGTCGGGCCCCTGCTCGTAGTCGCGGAGGATCCCGACGCGGCGGAAGCCGAGCTTCTCGTACACGTGAATCGCACGGACGTTGGCCGCCGCCGGGTCGATGGTGAGCCGGTGGTGGCCTTGGTCGAACAGACGCTGGGCGAGGATCCGGATCGCCTCCGCGCCGAGCCCGAGACCGTAGTGGTCGGGGTGCACGGCGAGGTCGATTCCGGCGTGGCGGTAGCGAGGTGTGGTTTCTTCCCAGCTTTGGATGATGCCGACGGTCTCGCCGCGGTACTCGATGGCGTAGGCGTGCTGGTCGCCCTCTTTCGAGAGCAGGCCGTCGGTTTCCTCGTCGGCTTCGCCCCACCACTGCGCTACTTCGGGCGTGGAGAGGATTTCGCGGACGCGGCTTCGGTCGGCTTCGGTCAGCAGGCGGAGCGCGACGCGGCTCAATTCATCGGTTTCTGATCGACCTGGACGTTGTACTTCACATCGGTGCCGTTCACCGCGCCGATTTTGGCCGTGAGACCGGCTTTCTGTCCACCGGCGGCGGCGAGGATCGGACGGTGCATGGCCCCCACTCACCGTGGCAGGCCACTCTGCGAGAGATGTCCGCTTTACCCCTTACTCACCCGGCCAGGGCAATCAGCCCAGCAAAGCGTTCACGAACGCACCAGGTTCGAACGGCGCCAGGTCATCCGGCCCCTCGCCCAATCCGACCAGCTTCACCGGCACCCCCAGCTCGCGCTGGACCTGGAACACGATCCCGCCCTTGGCCGTGCCGTCGAGCTTCGTCAGGACGATCCCCGTCACGTCGATGACCTCGCCGAACACCCGCGCCTGCGCGAGGCCGTTCTGTCCGGTCGTGGCGTCCAGCACGAGCAGCACCTCGTCCACCCGCGCCTGCTTTTCGACGACCCGCTTCACCTTGCCGAGTTCGTCCATCAGGCCGGTCTTCGTGTGCAGCCGGCCGGCGGTGTCGATCAGGACCGTGTCCACGCCCTCGGTGATGCCCTGCTTGACCGCGTCGAACGCGACCGCGGCCGGGTCCGCGCCTTCCTTGCCTCGCACGACCGACGCGCCGACCCGCTCGCCCCACGTCTGCAGCTGGTCGGCGGCGGCGGCGCGGAAGGTGTCGGCCGCGCCGAGGACGACGGTTCCGCCTTGGGCCACCAGGACTCGCGCGAGTTTGCCGGTCGTCGTGGTCTTGCCGGTGCCGTTCACGCCTGCGACGAGCACGACCGCGGGCTGCTTCTTGCCGTCCACCTCGTGCGGCAGGGCGCGGACCGAGCGTTCGGCGTCTGTCGACAGCGCCGCGGTCAGCACCTCGTGCAGCAGCTCGCGCGCTTCGTCCGACGTGCGCACCGCGCGCCGGTTCAGTTCGTCGCGCAGGCGGTCCACGATCTGGGTCGTCGTGGCGGCGCCGAGGTCTGCCAGCAGCAGCGTGTCTTCGACGTCCTGCCAGGAGTCCTCGTCCAGGTCACCGCCGCCGAGGAGGCCCAGCAGGCTCTGCCCGAACACCGAGCGGGACTTCGACAGCCGGCCGCGCAGCCGCTCGAGGCGACCGGCCGGAGACTCGATCTCCTCGATCGGCTCGACCGTTCCCGGCACGACCGCCTCGGGGGCCTCGACGGTCTTGGGGGCCTCGGGGGCCTCTTCTTCGACCGGCTCGGGGAGCTTGACGTCGCGCACCGTGCGCTGGTCGGAGTCTCGCGGGACCGCGGCGTCGTCGCCGACCGCGGGCTGGCCGTCGACCTCCGGGCGGTCCTCGACGGGATGCTCGACCACCGGGTCCGGAGACGGAGCGGGGGCAGGCTCGGCCTCCGCGGTCTTCCCGCCGGGCGCCAGCGAGATCCCGCCGCTCGCGGCATACCCGCCGCCCTTCGGCTTCTCTTCGACCGCGCGCCGCTCGGCCATGCTGATCCGCCGCTTGCGCGCGATGAGCAGCCCGGACACCAGAACGGCGACCAGGACGACGACGGCGACGACAACGATCCAGAACCAGGTGCTCGACACGCCACCATCCTGTCATCCGCGTGCACAAGCCACGGGACACCCCACCGACAGGCCAACGAGTAACGCGAACGGTTCCGATTCGGCCAAGACTCCACGAAGCGTCTTGCGTCACCCCTTCCGCGTTGACTAGACCACATCGGATGACCTCCCCCGCCGGCCACTGTTTCCGCGTCCTCGGTCTGCTGTCGGGCACGTCCGTGGACGGCATCGACGTCGCGGTCGCCGAAATCCGCGACGACGACGGGACAGTCGTCCTCACCCCGCTCGGCGAACTCGACGTGCCCTATCCCGCCGGCCTCCGCGCGGATCTCCTCGACGCACTCCCGCCCCGGCCGAGCAGCGCGCGGCAGCTGACCGTCCTCGACACCCGGGTCGGCCAGGCGTTCGCGGACGCGGCCGCGCGCGGGATCGCCGCGTACGGACCGGTGGACGTGATCGCCTCGCTCGGCCAGACCGTCTACCACTGGGTCGAAAACGGCGTCGCGCTCGGCACGCTCCAGCTCGGGCAGCCGGCGTGGATCGCCGAGCGCACCGGAGTGCCGGTGATCGCCGACCTCCGCATCCGCGACATCACCGCGGGCGGTCAGGGCGCGCCGCTGGCGAGCACGCTCGACGCGATGTGGCTGCGCGGTCTCGCCGAGGAGACCGGACGTCCGGTGGCCGCGCTCAACCTCGGCGGCATCGCGAACATCACCGTGATCACGCAGTCCGACAAGGTGCTCGCGTACGACACCGGCCCGGCCAACGCGTTGCTCGATCTCGCCGCCGCCCACGTCAGCGACGGCAAGCTGTCCGCCGACGTCGACGGACGGCTCGCGCTCGCCGGTGCGGTCCGGAAAGACCTGCTCGACCAGCTGCTGGCGGACCCCTATTTCGCCGCCCCTCCCCCGAAATCCACTGGCAAGGAACACTTCCACGGCGGATACCTGGACGCAGCCCTGTCCGGACTGCCGCCGTTGTCCCCGGAGGATCTGCTGGCCACGCTCACCGAACTGACCGCCGCGACGGTCGCCGCGGAATGCCGGCGGCACGGCGTGGCGACCGTCGTCGCGTCCGGCGGCGGTGTCGCGAACCCCGCCACGATGGCCGCGCTGGCCCGGCTCCTGCCCGACGGCGCGCTCCGGACCAGCGACGACCTCGGCCTCCCCGGCTCCGGCAAAGAGGCTTACCTGACTGCGTTGCTCGGCTGGCTGAGCTGGTGCGGCGTCCCGGCGACGCTGCCGTCGGCCACCGGCGCGAGCGGTCCCCGCCTGCTCGGCGCGCTGACGCCGGGTGCGGCGCCCCTGAATCTCCCCGCCCCGCTGGGGGGCGCCGCGACCCGGCTCCGGGTCGCGGAATCCGGGCAATCACGGTAGGAGAACCCCATGAATCCAGTCGATCTGGTGATCGTCATCGTGTATCTCGCGGCGATGCCGGTCATCGGCGTGCTGATCGGACGCAGACAGAAGTCCGCGAACGACTACTTCGTCGGCGAGCGCAGCATGCCGTGGTGGGCGGTCACGCTCTCGGTGGTGGCGACCGAGACGTCCACCCTCACCGTGATCTCCACGCCCGGGCTCGTGTTCGGCAGCGCCTTCCTGTTCCTGGAAGTGGCCTTCGGCTACATCATCGGCCGGGTGATCGCCGCGTTCGTGCTGCTGCCGCGCTATTTCCGCGGCAACTACGTGAGCGCGTACGAATTCCTCGGCCGCCGCTTCGGGCGAGGGCTGCAGGGCACCGCGTCGGTCACCTTCGTGGTGACGCGGCTGCTCGCCGAGGGGCTGCGGCTGTTCGCCGGGGCGATCCCGATCAAGGCGATCCTCGGCCACTACGGCATCCACACCGAGTACTGGCACATCGTCGTGCTGCTGACCGCGCTCACCGTGATCTACGCGTTCGTCGGCGGCATCAAGTCGGTGATCTGGGTCGACGTCATCCAGTGGTCGCTCTACATCCTCGGCGCGATCGGCGCGGTGATCTTCCTGTCCACGAAGCTGCCGGCCGGCTGGACGCAGATCGCTTCGAGCCAGGGCCGCTTCCAGCTCACCGACTTCACGGCCAACCTGCTCACCAACCCGTACGCGTTCCTCTGCGCGGTGGTCGGCGGCGCGTTCCTGTCGATGGCTTCGCACGGCGCGGACCAGTTGATCGTCGGCCGGCTGCTGTCGTGCCGGAACCTCCGCGACGGCCAGCGCGCGCTGATCGGCTCGTCCATCGTGGTGTTCATCCAGTTCGCGCTGTTCCTGCTCGTCGGCGCGATGCTCTGGGTCTACACCGGCGGCAAGACCGGCTCGACGGCCACCGCGGTCGCGGCCGGGAAGATGTCCGGCGACGACGTGTTCTCCAACTTCATCGTCAACGACCTGCCGGTCGGGCTGGCCGGGCTGCTGATCGCCGGCATCCTCGCCTCGACCATGGGCGCGCTCGCGTCCGCGCTCAACGCGCTGTCCACTTCGACGATCGCCGATCTCTACCAGCGGTTCACGCACAAGTCGATCGAGGACGCCAAGCTGCTGCGGCACGGTCGCATGTGGACACTCATCTGGGCGGCGGTGTTCGCGGTCTTCGCCTCGATGTTCACGAACTCGAAGGACCCGGTGATCCAGCAGGGCCTCGGGATCGTCGGCTACACCTACGGCGCGCTGCTCGGCTCGTTCTTCCTCGGGCTGCTGGTGCGCAAGGCCCGCCAGTCCGACGCGGTGATCGCGTTCGCCTGCTCGGTGGTCGGGATGGCGTTCCTGATCCTGTTCGTGAAATTCGACAAGGCGACGACCGAGGTGCACCTCCACTTCGGCGCGGCGACGAAGACGCTCGTGCCGCTGGCGACGTACTGGTACACCTTCGCCGGCGTGCTGATCACGCTGATCGTCGGCGGCCTGCTGTCGCTGCGGCGGCGCGGCGTGGACCCGAACGTCGAGAAGGTCGAAGAACCCGCGGAAACCCCTGCCTAGCAGCGCTTTTCTCTCGCCGGGTTCCCGAGGGAACCCGGCGAGAGTGCGTTTACGGCTGGGTGTAGAAGACCATGCCGTCCTTGTCGCAGCCGATCCGGCCGCTGCCCTGCGCGCCGGTGTCGGCCATGCAGCGCCAGCCGCTCACGGTCAGCACGTGTGCGGTGCCCTCGGCTTTCTTGGGGGCTTCCTGGAAATACTCGGTGATCACGTCGATCGCCTCGGTGCAGCCGGGACGTCCGGCCTTGGTTTCGGTGGCGATCAGGCCGACCTTGCCGTTGGGCGCGTCGATCGGACCGCAGTCGACCGGCGGGCCGACAGTCTCGCCGGTGTCCGGGCTGCTGTCCTGGGATTTGCTCGCGCTGTGCGTTTTGCTCGCGGGCGCGGACTTGGTGCTCGACGCCGCGCTCTCCGGTGCCGAAGTGGCCGTCGGCGCGGCCGAGACCGACGACGGAGCCGCTGTGTCGCTGCTCCCGCCGCAAGCCGCGGCCAGCGCGCCGAACGCGAGAATCGACGCCGTGACAACGGCTTTGGACAGCTTCGTGCGCATGAAGATTTTCCTCCCCGGGATGCGGCCGCCGATCGGCCAAGATCACCCTAAGCGGCCCGCGCCGGGTCGGCAGTGCGACAGCGAAAGGCCCGGCTTCCCCGCGTTCGGGAAGCCGGGCCGTCAGCGAAACCGCTTAGTGGATCCAGACCTGGCGCACGTGCACGAAGTTCAGGTCGCCGCCCTGCCAGTGGCCGAGGTCGGTCCGGCCGCCGTCCCAGAACAGGGTCACCGAGTTGTTGCCGGAGTCGACCCGGGTGACGCCGCCCAGATCCACGTACGTCGCGCCGCCGTTGGCGAAGCAGGCGACATCGCTGCCGTCCCACGGGTTTCCGCCCGCGAGGCGCAGCTGGACGAAGTCGGTGCGGCCGTTGCAGGCGACCCGGTCGATGGCGAACGCCTGACCGGACGGAACGGTAACGGCCAGGGCGAGCGCCGCCGCGCCGCCGATCGCGAGTCTCTTGACGAGTGAAGGCATGATCGCTGTGGAACCTTTCTCCCAGTGCTGCCTTGAAAGTGATCCCGGCCGCTGCGGCGAAGACCGCGCCGCCGGACGAGATCGACCGTGCCAGCAGCGGGCCTCGCCCGGACAGCCGTGGCGCCCGCTTTCTACCCGTTCGTACCCGGGGTGCGAGAGAAAAGTGCTTCGCTCAGACGGCCTTGCCGTGGAACGAAAGACCCTTGCTGCCACAGAAAATCTGCTTGCTGCCGCCGTTCCCGCCGTCGTAACCGCAGTTCCAGCCGTCGACGTCGAGGAAACGCCCGGTTCCCTCGGCCTTGGTCGGCGCCTGGGCCAGATAGTCGGACATCACGTTGATCGCCTCGGTGCAGCCGACGGTCCCAGCGGGCATCGCTTCGGTCACCACGTCGACCTTGCCGCCGGGGCCGTCGATCGGGCCGCAGTCGGCTCCGTTGCCGAGTTCGCCCTTGCCCGGCAGGCGGTCGCCGGGCTGCTTGGCCGGAGTCGGGTGCGGCTTGGGCTTGCTCGCGTGCGTCGGAGCCTGCGCCTGGGTGGACGGAGCGGGCGTGGCGGAAGAACTCGGTGCTGCCACCGACGAAGCGGTCGGCGCGGCGGACAGCGAACTCTGCGCCGCCGCGGCCTGTCCGGTCTGCGAACCGCCGCCGCACGCGGCGACCGCCAGCGCAACGCCGAGCATCGAACCGGAAATCAGGGTGCGGGCCACCATGGTGCGCATTGTCGAATCCCCTCCAGGATGTGGTGCTTTCGAACACCCCTGAAGACGCGCGGCCTCCGCGGCAGTTGGCCGAACGGACGAGTGTCCGGACAGGCCTGCCCGATCGGGCAGGATCGCCCAGATCGGCGCAACCCCGCTCAGGAAGCCGGGACCGGCTCCTCGTCCGCGGCGCGCAGCCGCTGCGAGATCACCTTGGTGATGCCGTCGCCCTGCATGCTCACGCCGTACAGCGCGTCGGCGATCTCCATCGTCGGCTTCTGGTGCGTGATGATGATCAGCTGCGACGAATCGCGCAGCTGCTCCAGCAGGCCGATCAGCCGGCGCATGTTGGTGTCGTCCAGCGCCGCCTCGACCTCGTCCATCACGTAGAACGGAGAAGGGCGGGCGCGGAAGATCGCGACCAGCATGCCGACCGCCACCAGCGATTTCTCGCCGCCGGACAGCAGCGACAGCCGCTTGACCTTCTTGCCCGGCGGGCGGGCCTCGACGTCCACGCCGGTGGCGAGCAGATCGTTCGGCTCGGTGAGCACCATCCGGCCCTCGCCGCCGGGGAACAGCACGCCGAAGACGGTCTCGAACTCGCGCGCCACGTCGGTGTAGGCCGAGGCGAAGACCTCCAGGATCTTCTCGTCGACCTGCTTGATGACGGCCTCGAGGTCCTTGCGGGTGTCCTTGAGGTCTTCCAGCTGGGTGGAGAGGAATTTGTACCGCTCCTCCAGCGCCGCGAATTCCTCCAGCGCCAGCGGGTTCACCTTGCCCAGCAGGGTCAGGTCCTTCTCCGCGCGCTTGGCGCGGCGGGCCTGGGTGTCGCGGTCGAACGGCATCGGCGGCGGCTGTGTGACGTCCTCGCCGCGCTCCTTGGCCGCCTCGTACTCGGCCATCTCGCCCGCGCTCGGCGGCACCGGCACGTCCGGGCCGTACTCCTCGACCAGGTCCGCCAGGCCGATGCCGAAGTCCTCGGCGATCTTGGCTTCCAGCGTTTCCAGCCGGAGCTTCTGTTCGGCGCGCAGCACCTCGTCGCGGTGCACGGCGTCGGTCAGCTTCTCCAGTTCGCCGGACAGCTCGCGCACCTTCGCGCGCACCGCGGTGAGCGCGGTTTCGCGGGATTGGCGCTGTGCCTGGGCTTCGTCACGCTCGGCGGCCGCGCGCTGCACGCTCAGCTCGATCCGTTCCAGCGCGAACTCACCGGCGTTGACGACCGCGTTGGCAATTTCCGCGCCCCGCTCTCGCGCTTCCCGGGCCTTGGCCGCGCGTTCGCGAGCCTGCTGCTCGGCGTAGGCCGCGCGGCGCAACGATTCCGCTCGCCCGGCGATGCTGCGCGCGCGTTCCTCAGCGGTGCGCTGCGCGAGCCGCGCTTCGACTTCTTCCTGCCGCACCACGGCAAGCTGCTCGGCGGCCTCGTCGCGCTCAGCGGTGTCCGGGTCGTCTTCCACCGGCTGTTCGGCGACCGCAGCGAGCCGTTCTTCCAGCTCTGCCAACTGTTCCAGCGCCTGCTCGCGGCTCTGCTCGACCTTCGCGCGCTGCTGGGTCAGCCGTTCGACCTCGGCCTGCGCGGAGCGGGCCGCCTGCTGCAACCGGTTGAGCCGCTCGGACGAACGTGCCTTGCGCACCTTGGCTTCGCCGAGCGCGTCCTTCGCCTGGCCGACCTCTTCGCGCCGAGACTGCTGCTCGGCACGCGCGCCTTCCAGCTCGGCGGAGTACTGCTCCAGCGCGCGTTCGGCCGTACGCAAGCGTTCCTGCGCCTCGTCGACCGCCGCCTGGACCTCGATCACGCTCTCGCGGGCGGCCGAACCGCCGGCGATCCAGTCGGCCCCGAAGACATCGCCTTCAGCGGTGACCGCACGCACCGCCGGGTACTGCGCCACGAGCTGGCGCGCGGCGTCCAGACCCGGCACCAGCGCGAGCCGGTCCAGCGCCTTCTCGACCGCGGGCCGCAGCTGCTCCGGCGCGTGGACGACCTCGCGGGCCCAGCGCGCGCCCTCGGGCAGCATCGGCCAGGAACTGGTGTCCACAGTGGACCCGGTGCTGACCGGCACGATCCCGGCGCGACCGGAATCGGTGTCCTTCAAGTACTTCAGCGCGGACAACGCGTTCTCGCCGCCGGACACCGCGACCGCGTCGGCCACCGGTCCGAGCGCGGCGGCCAGCGCGACCTCGTGGCCCGGCTGCACGGTGAGCAACGCGGCGACCGAGCCGAGCAGGCCCGGCAATTCCGCGGACGCACCGAGCAGCGCGCCCGCGCCGTCCTTGCGCTTGAGCCCCATCGACAGGGCCTCGACGCGCGCCTTCTCCGACGCGATCTCGCGCTCCGAACCGCGCTCGGCCTTCACCAGCTCTTCGACGCGCGCCTTGGCGGCGTTGTTCGCCTCCACCGCACGGTCGTGCCGCTGCTGCAGGTCGGCGTCGTCGGATTCTTCCGTGCCGCCAACGGCTTTGGCTTCTTCCAGCTCCTCGACCGCGATCTCGGCGCGCTCGGCGGCTTCCTGCAGACCGACCGTCAGCCGGTCGACCTCCTCCGCGGTCGCGCCGTTCTTGCTGCGCAACGCTTCGACCTGACCGGTCAGCTTCGCCATGCCCTCGCGACGGTCGGCGATCGCCCGGACCGCGGCCCAGTGCGCGCGCTCCGCGGCCTGCACCCGCTGTTCGAGATCTTCCCGGCGCAGCACGGTTTCCGCGAGAAGTTCGCGGGCCTCCATGACCGCCTCGGTCAGCTCCTGCTCGCGCTCCGCGGCCTGCTCGGCCTCGGCAAGCAGCTCCTCCGGATCACGACCGCCAGTCGGCGCGGAAACGTCCGAAGAAAGGTGCCGCTGCCGCTCCACCGCCAGGCGCACGGTGCCGCGCAGCCGTTCCGTAAGCGCGGACAGCTTGTACCAAGTCTCTTGCGCGATCTGCAGCCGCGGCGCGTCCTCGGCGAGCGAAGCCTCCAGCTCGGCTTCCTCGGCGGCCACGAGTTCCAGCGCCTGCTCGACTTCGGCGCGGCGCTGCCGGGCGGTGCGCTCGTCGGCCTCGTCGCGCGCGATGGACTGGCGCTGGGTGACCAGGTCGTCGGCGAACAGCCGGAGCCGGGCGTCGCGCAGGTCGGACTGCACCGACTGGGCCTTGCGCGCGATCTCGGCCTGTTTGCCCAGCGGTTTGAGCTGACGGCGCAGCTCGGTGGTGAGGTCGGTGAGCCGGTCGAGGTTGCCCTGCATGTTGTTGAGCTTGCGCAGGGTCTGCTCTTTGCGCTTGCGGTGCTTGAGGACGCCGGCGGCCTCCTCGATGAACGCGCGCCGCTCCTCGGGCTTCGACTCCAGGATCGCCGAGAGCTGCCCCTGCCCGACGATGACGTGCATCTCGCGGCCGATGCCGGAGTCCGACAGCAGTTCCTGGACGTCCATCAGCCGGCAGCGGTCGCCGTTGATCTCGTACTCGCTCGCGCCGTCGCGGAACATCCGGCGGGTGATGGAGACCTCGGCGTACTCGATCGGCAGCGCGCCGTCGGCGTTGTCGATGGTGAGCGTGACCTCGGCGCGGCCGAGCGGCGCGCGGCCCGCGGTGCCGGCGAAGATGACGTCTTCCATCTTGCCGCCGCGCAGGTCCTTCGCGCCCTGGGTGCCCATCACCCAGCGCAACGCGTCGAGGACGTTCGACTTTCCGGAGCCGTTCGGGCCGACCACGCAGGTGATGCCGGGTTCGAAGCGCAGCGTGGTCGCCGAGGCGAAGGACTTGAAGCCCTTGAGCGTCAGGCTTTTCAGGTGCACGTGCTGCCGACCCCTCTTGGCCACGGGTACTGGATGGCTACCGGTTCCCCCGGTTCGGGACAGGCTACCCGGGGGTTCTCCGGCGCCGTGGGAGGCCAGGCCGCCCGGGCGCGCCTAGCACAGGTCCGACCGCCCCGGCAACCCCAAGCACCCCATCAGCCGCAACCGCCACAGCGGGCTCAGCGTTCGGCGAATCCTTCGAGCCCGCCTTTCGCGGCGGTCCAGCGTTCAACTACCTGATCCACTCGTCCGGGTGAGGTTCCGGAGCGCAGCGCGGCCAGCAATTGCCCACAGTGGTCACGATTACCCTCCGCGACCACCTCAACACGCCCGTCCGGGAGATTCCTGGCGAATCCGGTCAGCCCGAGTTCGAGCGCCCGGCTCCGGGTCCACCAGCGGAAACCGACACCTTGCACCTGCCCGTGCACCCAGGCTGCCAGCCGGACGGGCGTTTCCTGCTCGTTCACCGGCCCCATCCTGCCGCACGCCCCCGGATGCGGACCGTGACGGTCCTGTCCCTCGGTCGCGCGAACGGGTCCTGAGCAGTGATAATCTCCCGCCTGGCATCCGGGGCCGGAGCCCCGCTCCCCCGTGCCGCCCCTCGACTTGAGCGTTGACTCTTCTAAGGAGCCTGCATGTCCCGTCCCGACGGGCCTGAACCAAGCTCAGCGTCGCCCGAGATCGCGGTGAGCGCTGCCCCGACCGCTCCGCCGAAGGGCGCGAGCGGGAGGCTGAGCCGCTCCGGCTACGCCATCCTGGGCGTCAGCGGCCTCGTGGTGGCGACAGCCTTCGCCGCGGTCGCCGAACTGGCCGGCCCCGGCTCGGTCACCGACACCGCGACGAACAGCACCGGCGGCGGCCTTGGCGGGCTGCAGGGCAGCTCGCAGGTCGTCGTCCCGGGCAACGCCGTCCCGGGCGGCCCGATGACCGTCCCCGGCTCGCCGACGCCCGGCCAGACCGCCCCGCCGACGCCGACCACCGTGGTGGCCGTGGGCCCGGACGGGAAGCCGACGACGAGCGTGATCACTCCCCCGCCGAACGCGGGCCAGCCCGCGGGACAACCGGGCGGCGGACAGCCGGTGCCGGGCACGACGTCGGATCGCAGCGACCCGCCGCCGACCAAGCCCACCGGCGGAACGACCACGCCTCCCTCGCACACGGTGACCCCGCCGACGTCGACGTCGTCCGACCCGACTCCGCCGTCCTCGGACAGCTCGTCGCCGAAGCCCCCGCCGGGCAGCAGCTCGACCGGCGGCCAGCCGTCGTCGACGTCCTCGCCGAGCGAGTCCACTTCGGACACCAACCCGACGAGTTCCGCGAGTCGCTGAAGTCCGTTCGGCGACAGCCTGTTTCCGATCTGCGCCACGAAGCCCCCGCTGTCACTGGCGGGGGCTTCGTGCGTTGCCGGTCTCGTTACGCGGCAGCGCGTTGACTAGCTCGCCAAGCGGTGCCGGGCATACTGCTTTGCCGCGGTGGCGAGCCTGGTCGCTCCAGGAAACGGCGCGGTCGCGGCTCGATAGCTCCACAATCCCGCTACATAGCAAGCAAACGCCGTGACTGCCTTGTCCGTTCGCATGGACCACGACGGCATCGTGGACGCCCACTCCTCCGCCTCGCCCGGCTCATGGCCAGCCGTGATGAGCCGTACGACCAAGAAGGCCGCATCGACCCACGCCGCACCCGAGGCGGGCCGCCCCCAATCGATCACCCGCACCGACGGCGAATCGTCATCGATCATGAACTGGTGCTCGTGGAGATCGGTGTGGAGCAGAGCGGTCCCCTCGACCAGACTGGGGGTATCCCGGCACCAGTCAGTCAGCTCGTCGATATCGAAACCGACGACCTTGTCCGGGGCCTCGGCCGCGAGCTTGGCCCACCAGTCGGTCGGCGCCCAGCGTTTGCTGAGCGGCTGCGCCGCGCCCCCGGGGAGGCCGTTGATCCTGGCGACTGTCGCGGCGACAGTCGCCAGGTCGTCGGCACCCGGAGACAGGTCGGCCGGACGACCGTCGACGTGCTCGAACCCGACGACGAACCAGGAGGCGTCCGCGTCGATGTCTTCGCTGAACCGGGTTTCCGGGGCTATGCGAGCAGCGAGATCGCCGGCCTCGGACTCGTTCCGAAGCCAGCGCATTTGCGGGCAGATTCCTCGGACGCCTTTCACGAAGACGTCTCCCTGATCGCAGCGCAGCACCAGAGCGACGTTGCAGTTCTGTCCCTGCTCGATCTCGCGCACGACGACGACGTCGCCCAGGCGTGCCTGGACCGCGTCTCGGACGGCGGCAGGCAGGTCGTCCCAGGCGAATCGCTCCATCACGCGGGGACCGTATCAGCGCCTAGCTGATACTGGTGGCATCCTGTGTCGCCGCCAGAGTGCGTGCACCCTTCCCGGCACTGGTTGCACTTCGCAGAGGAGGCCCACAGCTCGAGATCGACGGCGTACCCGGCCTTGCGCAGGGCCTTCGTGGTCACGCTCATCGAGTCCTTCGGAGTCCTCGTGCCCGGGACGACTCCGGTGTCGGCGGGTTCGTGGTGGATGAACCGGCCTGCCACCCGGTCGCAGAACTCGGCGTACTCGCGCGTGTAGAGAATGAACATGTGCCACCCGATGTCGACGGTCTCGCTCGGAGACAACGGCTCGGACGCCTTGGAGCAAGCCCCGAGGTACGCGAGGGCCTGATCCATGATCCGCGTGGCGAACTCGCGCTGGATGTCGTGTTCCTTCGAGATCCGGTTCACGAGCCGGTTGAACAGTTCCTCGGGGACAAGACCCTGCCCGGTTAGTTCTTCAACGGCGATAGTCATTCCGGTAGCCTGATCGTTACACGCCGTGATGAGAACAGAGCTGCTGTTTACAAGGGTTTGCAAACGTGGCGGGCGGGCATGGTTGAGCTAGGCCAGCGGATGCGGGCGGCGCGCGAGGCCGCCGACGTCAGCCTGTCCGCCATGGCCGTCAAGACCAATTACACCAAGCCGTACTTGAGCCTTCTGGAGAACGGCAAGCGGACCGTGCGGCCAGAGCATGTGACGGCGTACTCGCGCGCGCTCAACGTCTCGGCGGACGCTCTCTACGGCCCGCCGCAGGATCCTCTTCGGGTGGCACACGAATGGCTGGTGGCGGACACACCCGCCGCAGTGCACCGGGCATCCGGGCGGCGGGTCGGCGAAAGCCTGACCTCCGAAATCGAACGACGGGTGATCGATCTCCGCTGCCTGGACGACACGGTCGGCGGAGGGGATCTCCTGCCGATCGTGCACCGGGAATTGGCGGACACGACGGAAATCGTGAAATTCGGAAGCTATTCCGAGAGCATCGGCACCAGGCTCCTGATCGCGATCGGCGAACTCTCTCAGCTTGTCGGCTGGGTCGCCAGCGACGCGGGACATTATCAGGAAGCGCAGCGGGTGTACCTGCGTGGCGTCTCGGCCGCGCGGGACGCGGAGGACCAGGCGCTTGCCGGTCAGCTTCTTTCCTCGCTCGCGTACCAGCTGGCAAACGTGGGCAATCCCGTAGACGCGGCCTTGCTGGCGAAGACTGCTGTCAGGGGCGCAGAGCGCGCGACGCCCGTCGCCAGGGCATTGCTGCTGGAGCGCGTGGCCTGGGCGTACGCCAGGTCTCGAGACGCCAACGCTGCGCGGAGAGCGTTGGACGCCGTGGACAACGCCTTTGAAGCGCGTTCCGCCGGGGTCAAGGAGCCGGGATGGGTTTACTGGCTGAACCGTGACGAGATCGACGTCATGGCCGGTCGCTGCTTCATCGAAATCGGGCGACCCGCGGAGGCCGCTCCGCTGCTCACCCGGGCTATCGGCAGGTACGAAGCCAGTCACGCGCGCGAAGTTGCCTTGTATCAAACCTGGCTAGCCGAGTCCTACGCCGGCGTGGGCGAATTAGACGCCGCACGTGCCCTCGTCACGGAAGCCCGAGCCTCCTCGACAGGAATAAATTCCCTCCGGCTCACCCGGCGCGTCGAGGAGATCGAGCAGCTCGTCTTTTAAGAATCCGCTTTCCGGCCAGAGGTCAGGCCTCGAAGCGGTACCCCATCCCCGGCTCAGTCAGCAAATGCCGCGGCCGGGAAGGCTCCGGCTCCAGCTTCCGCCGCAACTGCGCCAGATACACCCGCAGATAATGGGATTCCGTCTCATACGACGGTCCCCACACCTCGTGCAGCAACTGTTTCTGCGCCACCAGCCGCCCCCGGTTGCGGACCAGGAGTTCCAGCACTCCCCATTCCGTCTTCGTCAGGTGCACCTCCCGGCCCTCGCGCAGCACCTTCTTCGCCGCCAGGTCGATCGTGAACGATCCGGTGTCCACCACGGCTTCCGCGCCGTCCGGACCCACCACCGACGAGCGCCGCACCGCGGCACGCAGCCGGGCGAGCAGTTCGTCCATTCCGAACGGTTTCGTCACGTAATCGTCGGCACCGGCGTCGAGCGCTTGCACCTTGTCCGCCGAATCGCCGCGCGCGGACAGCACGATGATCGGCACCGTGGTCCAGCCGCGCAGGCCCGCGATCACCTCGGTGCCGTCGAGGTCGGGCAGGCCGAGGTCGAGCACCACCACGTCCGGCTTCGTTTCGGCGACCGCTTTCAGCGCGGCGGTGCCGTCGTGTGCGGTGATCACCTTGTACCCGCGTGCGTTGAGGTTGATCCGCAGCGCCCGCACGATCTGCGGTTCGTCGTCGACGACCAGCACCGTCGCCGTTTGGTCGGCAGTCATCGCGCCACGCCCTCCTCAGCCGGTTCAGCTTCCACGAGTTCCCGCCCGGTACAGGCCGGCAGCGAGATCACCACCGTCAACCCTCCGCCCGGAGTGTCCTCGGCGCGAACCGTACCGCCCATCGCCTCGGTGAACCCCTTCGCGACGGACAGCCCCAGCCCGACGCCCGGCGTCGAGTCCCGGTCCCCGCCCAGTCGCTGGAAGGGCGCGAAAGCGGACTCCGCCGCGCCCTTCCGCAGACCCTTGCCGTGATCCACGATCCGCAGCTCCACGAATTCCGAATGCGCGCTCGCCCGTGCCGAAACGTCGCCGCCGCCATGCCGGAGTGCGTTGTCGAGCACGTTCGCGATCACCCGTTCCAGCAAGCCGGGATCCGCTTGCACGGAAGGCAACCGTGCGTCCACGAATACCTGAACCCCTTGCGTGTTGTCTACATTGGACAACGCGTGGGCGACCACCTCGTCGTAGCCGACCGGCCGCAGATGCGGGGTGACCGCGCCGGTCGCCAGCCGTGAAGAGTCGAGGAGGTTGTCGATCAGCCCGGCGAGCCGGTCCGCCGAAAGCTCGACGGCTTCCATCAGTTCCTCAGTGTCCTCATCGGACAGCGACAGGTCCGGCGCGCGCAGGCTGCCGATCGCCGCCTTGATGGACGTAAGGGGCGTCCGCAGGTCGTGTCCGACTGCGGACAGCAGCGTCGTGCGCAGTTCGGTCGCCTCGGCTTTTCGTTCCGCGGCTGCCGCAGCTGCCGCCATCCGCTGTTGCCGCAAGGCGAGTAACGCTTGTCCCGCAACGGCTTCCAGCACTCGACGGTCCGCTGCGGGCAAGGCGCGACCGCGCAGCGTCAGGTGCACGTCGGCGGTCACCGCAATGTCCACATCGGCCTCATCCGGGTCAGCGCACGGCTCCCCGCCGGACAGCGCGACCTTGTCCCACTTGCCATTGCGTTTCTCCAGCAGCGTCACGGAAGTGAGGCCGAAGTTCTCCCGCACCTTCTCCAGCAACCGCTCGATCGGGTTCGGATTGGTCAGCACCGTGCGCGCATAAGACGCCAGCAACGACGCCTCCGTCCGAGCCCGCGCCGCCGCCACCCCCCGTCGAGCAGCGGAAGCGACGACCAGCGCCACCATCACCGCCACCACGACCATCGCGATCAGCGTGACGACGTTCTGCGGGCTGTGCACATCCAGCGTGTACAGCGGCGGTGTGAAGAAGAAGTTCAACAGCCCAGCACCGAAGATCGCAGCGACCAAAGCCGGGCCGAGCCCGCCCACCAGCGCGACGATGACTGTGGCCAGCACGAAGAGGATCACGTCGGTGGAGAACTCGACCGCGTCGCGCAACAGCACGCCGAGACCGGTCGCGACCACGGGCGCCACGATGCTCAGCACCCAGCCCATCACCAGCCGCGAAGGCGCCAGCGGGCTCGTGCCCAGCCGCGCCCGCAGCCGTCCGCCGGCGTAGGAGTGCGTGACCATGTGCACGTCGATCGGCCCGGACTGCTGGATCACCGTCGCGCCGATGCCCTCGTCGAAGAGCCGCGCGACCCGGGACCGCCGCGACGTGCCGATCACCAGCTGGGTCGCGTTGACCCCGCGCGCGAAGTCGAGCAACGCGGTCGGCACGTCGTCGCCGACCACGGCGTGGAAGGTCGCGCCGACCTCCTCGGCCAGCGTGCGGCAGCGGGCCATCGCGGTCGGCCCGAGCCCGGCGAGACCGTCGCCGCGCAGAATGTGCACGACCTGCAGTTCCGCGCCCGCCCGGGTGGCGATCCGGCTGGCGCGCCGGATCAGCGTCTCGCTTTCCGGCCCGCCGGTGATCGACACGACCACCCGTTCGCGGGTTTCCCACGTATCGGTGATCTTCTGCTCGGCGCGGTACCGCTGCAGCGCGACGTCGACCTGGTCGGCCACCCACAGCAGCGCCAGCTCGCGCAGCGCGGTGAGGTTGCCGGGCCGGAAGTAGTTGCCCAGCGCGGCGTCGATGCGCTCGGCCGGGTAGACGTTGCCGTGCGCGAGCCGCCGCCGCAGCGCCTCCGGCGTGATGTCCACCAGCTCCAGCTGCTCCGCGCGGCGCACGACCTCGTCCGGCACGGTTTCCTGCTGGGTGACGCCGGTGATCCGCTCGACGACGTCGTTGAGGCTCTGCAGGTGCTGGACGTTGACCGTGGACAGCACGTCGATGCCCGCTTCGAGCAGCTCGTCGATGTCCTGCCAGCGTTTCTCGTGCCGCCCGCCGGGCACGTTCGTGTGCGCCAGCTCGTCCACGACGACGACCTCGGGCGCGCGGGCGAGCACCGCGTCGAGGTCCATTTCGGCGAACTCGTGCTCGCGATGGCTGACCGTGCGCCGCGGCACGACCTCCAGCCCGTCGAGCAGGTCGGCGGTCTTCTTGCGGCCGTGCGTCTCGACCAGGCCGACGACCACGTCGGTGCCGCGGTCGAGGCGGCGGCGCGCTTCGCCCAGCATGGCGAAGGTCTTGCCGACGCCCGGAGCCGCGCCGAGGTAGATCCGCAGTTCGCCTCGGCGCGGCTTCGGGGGTGTGTCAGAGGTGCTCACAGTGTTCAGTGTGCGCCAGGAGCGGCCGAATGCACGGCAAGGTTGAGCCGAAGCACATTCACACCCGGCACGCCGATTCCGTTGCCGGTGGTGTTGTCCGCGACCAGCTGCCGCACCTTCTCCTCGCTCAGCCCGGTGTTGCGCGCCACCCGAAGCACCTGCAGGTTGGCGTAGGCGACGCTGATCGCCGGGTCGAGGCCCGAGGCAGAGGCGGTCACCGCGTCCGCGGGCACCTCCGCCGGGGTGACGCCCTCGCGCTGGGCGATCAAAGCCCGCCGCTGCGCGATGGCCTTGGTCAGATCCTCGTTGTACGGCCCCTTGTTGGACGGCCCCGACGTCGACGGGTCGCCCGGCCCGAGCACGTCCTTCGAGCTGGCGGAGGGCCGGTTGTGGAACCACGGGTCGTGCGCGGCGTCTGCGGGCACCGGGTCGATGCCGATCAGCGACGAGCCGACGGCCTGGCCGTTCTGCGTCACCACCGAGCCCTCGGCGTGCCCCTGGAGGCCGGGGATGCGGGACACCGCCCACACCCCGAGCGGGTAAACAATGCCGAGCAGCACGGTCATCGCGATGAGCAGGCGCAGGCCCGCCCAGGTCTGCTTGAGCAAGACGTTCATGTCAGCCAATCCCTGGAATGTGACGCACGATCAGGTCGATCACCCAGATCCCGAGGAACGGGCTCACGATCCCGCCGAGGCCGTAGACGAGCAGGTTGCGGCGCAGCAGCGCGGACGCCGACGACGGCCGGTACCGGACGCCGCGCAGGGCGAGCGGGATCAGCGCGACGATGATCAGCGCGTTGAAGATCACCGCGGAGAGGATCGCCGACTTCGGCGTCGACAGGTGCATGATGTTCAGCGCGCCGAGCTGGGCGAAGATGCTGGTGAACATCGCGGGCAGGATGGCGAAGTACTTCGCCAGGTCGTTCGCCACGCTGAACGTGGTGAGCGCGCCGCGGGTGATCAGCAGCTGCTTGCCGATGCCGACGATCTCGATCAGCTTCGTCGGGTTCGAGTCGAGGTCGACCATGTTGCCGGCCTCCTTGGCCGCCATGGTCCCGGTGTTCATCGCCACGCCGACGTCGGACTGCGCGAGCGCGGGCGCGTCGTTCGTGCCGTCGCCGGTCATCGCGACGAGACGGCCGCCCTCCTGCTCCTTTTTGATGAGCGCCATCTTGTCCTCGGGCTTGGCCTCGGCGAGATAGTCGTCGACGCCCGCGTCCTGCGCGATAGCCTTCGCGGTGAGCGGGTTGTCCCCGGTGATCATCACCGTCTTGATGCCCATCGAGCGCAGTTCCTCGAAGCGCTCCTTCATGCCCGGCTTCACCACGTCCGACAGCCGGATCACGCCGCGCACGAACGCCGTGCCGCCCGCCGCTTCGGCGACTACCAGCGGGGTTCCGCCCTGCTGGCTGATCTCATCCACGACGCGTTCGGTCTCGTCCGGCACGTCGCCGCCGCGCTCGCGGACCCACTGGCGTACCGCCGAAGTCGCGCCCTTGCGGACCTCGCGGCCATCAAGGTCGACGCCGCTCATCCGAGTCTGCGCGGTGAACGGCACGAACTCCGCGAGCTTCTCGCTGTCGTCGGCCGCGCCGGGCAGACCGTGCTGCTCGGCGATCAGCTCGACAATGCTGCGGCCTTCCGGCGTGCCGTCGGCGAGGCTGGACAGCCGGGCCGCGCGCGCCAGGTCGTCCATAGTGGACTTGCCGACCGGGATCAGCTCGGTCGCGCGCCGGTTGCCGAAGGTGATCGTTCCGGTCTTGTCCAGCAGCAGCGTCGACACGTCTCCGGCGGCTTCGACCGCACGACCGGAGGTGGCGAGGACGTTGCGCTGCACCAACCGGTCCATCCCGGCGATGCCGATCGCGCTCAGCAGCGCGCCGATCGTCGTCGGGATCAGGCAGACCAGCAACGCGGTCAGCACGATCACCGACTGCTCGCTGCCGGAGTAGGCGGCCATCGGCTGCAGCGCCACGACGGCGAGCAGGAAGATGATGGTCAGCGTGGACAGCAGGATGGTCAGCGCGATCTCGTTCGGCGTCTTCTGCCGGGAAGCGCCTTCCACCAACGCGATCATCCGGTCCACAAAGGACTCTCCGGGCTTGGTGCTGATCCGCACCACGATCCGGTCGCTCAGCACCGTGGTGCCGCCGGTGACCGCCGACCGGTCGCCGCCGGACTCGCGGATCACCGGAGCGGATTCACCGGTGATGGCCGATTCGTCCACCGTGGCGATGCCTTCGACGACGTCGCCGTCTCCCGGGATCACCTGTCCGGCCTCGACCACCACCCGGTCGCCGATGCGCAGGTCCACTCCGGGCACCTGCTCCTCGGAGCCGTCCTCGGTGAGCCGCCGCGCGACGGTTTCCTTTTTGGTCCGCCGCAACGATTCCGCCTGCGCCTTGCCGCGCCCTTCGGCGACGGCCTCGGCCAGGTTCGCGAACACGACGGTGAACCACAGCCACACCGCGATGAGAATGGAGAAGACGCTCGGGTCGGTGACCGCGAAGACGGTGGTCAGGACCGAACCGGCCCACACCACGAACATCACCGGATTTTTGAGCTGATGCTTCGGGTGCAGTTTGCGCAGCGCGTCCGGCATGGACGACCACAGCTGCTTCGGGCTGAAGACGCCCGCTCCGACGCGTCCGGCGTTTTCTACGTGATGCTGCGTCTCCTCTTCAGGAGTCCGCTCTTGGGTGATGGTCATGCCAATGCCTCTGCAATCGGCCCCAGCGCGAGCGCCGGGATAAACGTGAGGGCCGCGACGAGGACGACAGTGCCGGTCAGCAACGTCCCGAACAGCGGCCCAGTGGTGGGCAGCGTGCCCGCGGTTTCGGGGACCTTCCTCTGCGAGGCAAGCGAACCCGCCAGGCAGAGCACCGCGACGATGGGCACGAACCGGCCGATCAGCATCGCCACCGAAAGCGACGCCTGGAACCAGTCGCTGGTCGCGGTGAGACCGCCGAACGCACTGCCGTTGTTGTTGCCGGCGGACGCGTAGCCGTAAAGGACTTCCGACAGTCCATGCGAACCCGAGTTGCCGAGCGCGTCACGCGTAGCCGGGATCATCAGGGCGATGCCGGAGCCGAGCAGAACCACGGTGGGCATCGCCAGCATCGCGATCGCCGCGCTGGTGACCTCGCGCTTGCCGAGCTTCTTGCCCAGGTACTCCGGCGTGCGCCCGACCATCAAGCCCGCCAGGAACATCGCGATGACAGCCATCACGAGAATGCCGTACATCCCGGTGCCGACGCCGCCCGGCGAAATCTCGCCGAAGAGCATGTTCAGCATCGTGCCGCCGCCGCCAAGGCCGGACAGGCTGTCGTGCGCGCCGTTGACCGCGCCGGTCGAAGTGCCGGTGGTGGTGTCGGCGAACAACGACGTGCCGCCGATCCCGAACCGCACTTCCTTGCCTTCGAGGTTCGCCCCCGCGGCGAGAGCCGAGGGGCTGTTCGTGCGCGACTCGGACGTCCAGATCACCGCGAGCATCGCGGCCCACAGACCGGCCATCACCGACAGCAGGACGTAGCCCTGCTTGCGGTTGCCCACCAGCTGCCCGAAGGCGCGGGTGAGGCTGACCGGGATCACGAGGATCAGGAACATCTCGATGACGTTGGTCCAGACGTTCGGGTTCTCGAACGGGTGCGCGGAGTTGGCGTTGAAGATGCCGCCGCCGTTCGTGCCGAGTTCCTTGATCGCCTCCTGGCTCGCCGCCGGAGCCAGCGCGATCGTGCTGGTGCTGCCGTCCGGGTTCGTCACCGCGACGCCGGAACGGAGGCTCTGCACCACGCCGAGCGCCACGAGGACGAGCGCGAAAATGAACGCCATCGGCAGCAATACGCGGATCGTGCCGCGCGTCAGGTCGACCCAGAAGTTGCCGAGCCGGTCGGTGCGCGAGCGGATGAACCCGCGCGTCACCGCGATCGCCACGGCCAGCCCGACGCCCGCGGACAGGAAGTTCTGCACCGTCAGCCCGGTCATCTGGACGAAGTGGCCCATGGTCGATTCGGGTGTGTAGGACTGCCAGTTCGTGTTGGTCACGAAGGAAACCGCGGTGTTGAACGCGACGGCGGGCGACACCGGGCCGCGGCCGAAGTTCCACGGCAGGATCGATTGCAGGCGCTGCAGCAGGTACAGCAGGATCACCGAGACGAACGAGAAGCCGAGCACGCCCGAGGCGTAGGTCTTCCAATGCTGTTCGGTGTTCGGGTCGACCCGGACGATCTTGTACAGGGCCTTCTCGACCCGCAGGTGCTTCTCGCTGGAGAAGACGCGGGCGAGGTAGTCGCCGAGGGGTTTGTAGACCACCGCGAGGGCGACCAGGAGCACGCCGGCTTGCAGGAAGCCGGCCGCGACGTCACTCATCTCAGAATTTCTCCGGCCTCACGAGGGCGACGAACAGGTAGCCGAGAAGGCCGAGCGCCAGCAGTCCGCCGACGATGTTGGCCACGGTGCCCGCGCCGCTCACAGCTTCTCCAGCCCGCGCAGGACACCGGCGAGCACCACGAAAACGCCGATGAGCAATAGGGCGTACAGCAAATCCGCCACGAGGCACCTCTCAGAAAGGGTCACCCGGCACGGGCGACCGTCGGTCGAGTGCCACTGTGCGGCCGTCGCGGAGGGTGAGCACCCGCGTCTGACGCCTCCTTGACGCGGTGACCTGGGGGCGTTTACGCGATCTTGACGGCCGGTGACCCGTGCCACTACGTCAAGCGCCATCCGGGCGAGCGGGGGCAGGTGACGGTCCGTAGTTGGTGGGTGACTTGCGGCACAACGCGTAGCGGATCAAGGACAGAGAGTGCAATTCGGGCAGACAAAGCTCGGGGGTCCGTGTTACACCTGAGTAACCAATAGTTGTATCAACTAACTAACTAAACCCCTACCTTCCAGGAGGTCTCGTATGTGCGGAATCGCGGGCTGGGTTTCCTACGACACCGATCTCACCCAGCAGCAAGAGATCGCGGACGCGATGACCGAGACCATGGCCTGCCGAGGACCCGACGACCGGGGCACGTGGGTCCGCCGTTCGGTCGCGCTGGGTCATCGCCGGCTCGCCATCATCGACCTGCCGGGCGGGCGGCAGCCGATGAGCGTCAAGACGCCGAACGGCGAGGTCGCGATGGTCTACAGCGGCGAGGCGTACAACTTCTCCGAACTTCGTGAAGAACTCACCAAACTCGGCCACCGCTGGGAGACCGACAGCGACACCGAGGTCGTGCTGCACGGCTACCTGCAGTGGGGCACCGAGGTCGTGGACCACCTCAACGGCATGTACGCGTTCGCGATCTGGGACGAGCGCGACCAGAAGCTCGTGATGATCCGCGACCGGATGGGCATCAAGCCGTTCTACTACTACCCCACCCGCGACGGCGTCCTGTTCGGCTCCGAGCCGAAGGCGATCCTGGCGAACCCGTTGGCGCGCAAGGTGGTCGACAGCGACGGCCTGCGCGAGCTGATGGGCTTCACGAAGCGGCCGGGGTGGTCGCTGTGGAAGGGCATGTACGAGGTCGACCCGGCCACCGTCGTGACCGTGACCCGCGAGGGCATCAACACCCGCACCTACTGGAAGCTCGACGCGAAGCAGCACACCGACGACCAGGAGACGACGGTCGCGCGCGTGCGCGAACTGATGACCGACATCGTCCACCGGCAGCTGGTCGCCGACGTCCCGCGCTGCGTGCTGCTGTCCGGCGGCCTCGACTCGAGCGCGGTCACCGGTCTCGCCGCCGCCCGGCTGTCCGAGCAGGGCGAGCAGCTGCGCACCTTCTCGGTCGACTTTTTCGGGCAGGAGGAGAACTTCCAGCCCGACGAGATGCGCGACACCCCGGACTCGCCCTACATCCGCGACGTCGCCAAGCTCGTCGGTTCCGCGCACCAGGACGTGATGCTGAACCCGGCCGACCTGAGCGACCCCGAGGTCCGCCGCAAGGTGCTGCGCGCCCGCGACATCCCGTCCGGGCTCGGCGACATGGACACGTCGTTGTACTTGCTGTTCAAGGCGATCCGCGGCGAATCGACGGTCGCGCTGTCCGGCGAATCGGCCGACGAGGTGTTCGGCGGGTACCGCTGGTTCCACGACGAGGCGGCGGTCAACGCCGACACCTTCCCGTGGCTGGCGTTCCGCAACAGCCTGATGGAGGACCGGGGTTCGCTGCTCGAACCAGGTCTCGCGAAGAAGCTGGACCTGGATTCCTACATCGCCGACCAGTACCGGACCGCGGTGTCCGAAGTGGACCTCCTGGACGGCGAATCCGAGCGGGAGTCCCGGATGCGGGTCATCTGCCACCTGCACCTGACGCGTTTCGTGCGGCAGCTGCTCGACCGCAAGGACCGGATGTCGATGGCGGTGGGCCTTGAAGTGCGCGTGCCGTTCTGCGACCACCGGCTCGTGGAGTACGTCTACAACACGCCGTGGTCGTTGAAGACCTACGACGGCCGGGAAAAGAGCCTGCTGCGGCACGCGACCAAGCACGTGCTGCCCGCGTCGGTGCGGGACCGGGTGAAGAGCCCGTATCCGTCCACTCAGGACCCGGGGTACGCGATCGCGCTGCAGCAGCAGATCAAGGAAGCCTTGGCGCAGAAGGACAACCCGGTGTTCCAGATGGTCGGCCGGGAGTGGCTGCAGCAGTCGGCGGAAACCGATCCGGCGGCGATCAGCCAGGCGCAGCGCGTCGGCATGGACCGGGCGCTGGACCTGCACCACTGGTTCGACATGTACTCGCCGGAACTGGAACTCGACTGACCCCTGGCTCCTCGTCCGTGAAGGGCCCCTTAGGGAATCTGATTCCCCCAAGGGGCCCTTCACGGACCTCAGAAGTCGAGATGCGCGTCGATCTCCGTGCCGCGGACGTCGAGTTCCGCGCCGGTTCCGCTCAGCAGCCGCCGGGCCGCCGCATTGTCCACAGTGGTCGTCGCGACGAACTTCGCCGCGCCGCCGTCGCGCGCGGCGTCCAGCAGCACCGCGGTCACCTTGCGGCCGATCCCGCGTCCGCGCGCCGAACGGCCGAGCCACACCCCGGCCTCGACCTCCAGCGCGGACCGCCCGGACACCGGCCGCAGCCGGGCCGCCCCGCAGACCCGGCCGTCGACCTCCACGACCCACGTCGTCTCGATCGCCGTGTCCGGGTTGAGGGATCGTCGGCGGTGAAACGCGAGAAACGCTTCGCGGCGGGCTTCGTTCCAGCCGGCGGGTCCTTCCACCGGCGGCATGACCTCGGTCGGTTCGGCGTCGGCCACCGCGGCTTCGAGAAGCCGCTCGAGCCCCGCCTCGTCGAGCGGGATCAGCACGATCTCGGATTCTCCGGATCCAGGCACGCCCCGCAGCTTGGCATGCGAAGCCGCTGCGCGCTACCCGATCGGCCCAGTCGTTACCAGGGAACCGGCTTGCCGAAGCGGTCGAGGAACTGCAGCCCCGACTCGCCTGCCTGGGCTTCCAGGACGTCGACGACCGCGGGAATGCTCTCCTCGGGCAGCAACGGCGCGTCCGGCCCGCCGAGCCGCGTCCGGTTGTGCCCGGGGTCGACGAGCAGTTTGGTCCGCCCGTCGCCCTCGTGGCGGGTGGCGTAGCTGCGCATGAGCTGGTTGAGCGCGGCCTTGCTCGCCTTGTACAGCTCGTATCCGGGTTCGACGTTCATCGAGATGCTGCCCTGCTCGGACGACATCACCGCGACCGTGCCGCCGGGCGCGACCAGATCGTGCAGTCCTTCGAGGACTCTCAAGGGGCTCAACGCGTTGGTGATCATCACTTCGGTGAACATCGCCGTCGGCACCTCGCTGATCGGCAGGTTCCCTTGATTGATCGCCGCGTTCACGAAAAGCAGGTCGAGCGGACCGTCCACTCTGTCGCGCAGCGCGGCGATCTGTGCGTCGTCGGTCATCTCGAGCTGCTCGGTCCGCATCCCCTCGAGCGGCACCGCACCGTCGCGAGTGGTCGCGACGACCTCCCACCCGCGCCGGTCCAGTTCGGTGACCAGCACCAATCCCAGCCCCCGCGAAGCTCCGACCACCAATGCCCGGCGTCCGGCCATGGCCCCTCCTTTGTCTAGACGAGACGTCACGTCTAGACAGTAGCACGGTAAGGTGTCCGGTATGCCCGCAGTGAATTCCCAGCCCCGCAGGGCACGCTCCGGCAACCGGCGTGACGAGGCCGCGCGGTTGGCTGTCCTCCACGCCGCCGACGACCTGCTGGTCGAGCACGGCTTCAGCGCGCTGACCGTCGAGGCGATCGCGCGCCGGGCAGGCGTCGCGAAGCAGACGATCTACCGCTGGTGGCCGTCCAAGGTCGAAATCCTGCTGGACACGCTGATCGAGGACACCGCGAAACGCCTGCCAGTGCCGACGGAACTGCCGACGGCGGACAGCATCCGCGCGTACCTGCGCGATTTCGCGGATTTCCTCACCGAAGACCCGGCGGGGAAATGTCTTCTCACGTTGCTGGCCGAGGCGCAGCACGACGTGGGGACGGCGGCTCGGTTCCATGAGCGTTACTTGGAACCGCGCCAGATCGCCGAACGCGAGATGCTGACGACGGCCACCGAGGCGGGCGAGATTTCTCCGGTTTTCGATCCGGAGGCCACAATGGACGCTCTGCTCGGGCCGATTGTCTACGGTGCGCTGACGGGTGCTGTGGTGACGCGGGATCTGGTGGATACGTTGGCGGAGAAGCTTCTTCGCCCGCGGGGCTGAGTTAACCGGCGGATTCCGACATTTAGATGAACTTGCCGGGTTCCCGAGGGCGGTGCCGCAGTCGAAGGAGGCGCGGGCGACGTCGCCGATTCGCTGCCCGGCCGTTATCCCCCGGCCCGGAAAGCCGCCCAGCGAGGGAAACAGCCGAAACGTTCAGCCGGTTCAAGCTCAAAGAGCTGAAACGGGCGGTCAAACGCGACCTACCGCCGCACCTCGGCAACCCGCACCGGGCGGTTCTCCCGCCTCGAGACCTCGCACGCCTCCGCGACGTAGAACGCCTCCAACGCATCCCCCGCTCCCGCCGGCGACGGGATCTGCCCGGCCGCCACGTCCAGGAACGCGTGCAGTTCAGCGGCATAAGCCGTCCGGAACCGTTCCATGAAGCCCGGATACGCCGGTCCCGGCAACGGCCCGACACCGGGTTCCACCGACCGCAGCGGGGCCTGGTCGTCGAGTCCTACCACGACATTCCCCGCCGAGCCGAGGGCTTCGAAGCGCACGTCGTAGCCCGCGCCGTTGTAGCGCGTCAGCGAGACCGTCGCGAGGGTTCCGTCGTCCAGAGTCATCGCGACCGCCGCCGTGTCGACGTCTCCGGCGTCGGCGAAGAACCGCTCGCCTTTGTTGCGCCCCAAGGCGAATACTTCCTCGACCTCCCGCCCGGTCACCCAGCGGAGGATGTCGAAGTCGTGCACCCCGCAGTCCCGGAACAGGCCGCCGGAATGCGCGACGTAAGCCGCGGGCGGCGGGGCTGGGTCCAAAGTGGTCGCTCGGACACTGTGCAGCCAGCCCAGTTCCCCGCTCTCCACCGCGGCGCGCGCGGCCTGGTAGCCCGCGTCGAACCGGCGCTGGAAGCCGATCTGCACCGGAACGTCGGAGTCCGCGATCCGGTCGATCACCGCCAGCGTGCCGGGGATGTCGGCGGCGACCGGCTTTTCGCAGAACACCGGCACCCGTGCGTCGACCGCCTGGATGATCAGCTCCGGATGCGCGTCCGTGGCCGCCGCGATGACCAGACCGTCGAGATCAGCCCGGAACAGTGCGTCGATTCCCTCAGCCGCCTCGACACCGAGCCGGGCGGCGACCTCCCGCGCTCGCGCCCGATCCACATCCGCGACGACCACCGACGTGACTTCATCGAAGCCCGCGAGCGTTTCCGCGTGCGCGGCGCCGATCCGCCCGGCTCCTGCCAGTCCCAACCTCATCGCTGTGCCTCCCCTGAGTTCGGCCCCGTGGTCTCCCGAACGACCAGGGACGGATGAAGCAGATGCCGCACCGGTTCAGTGCGTTCACCCCGTACCCGTTCCAATAGCGCGTCGAAGGCCAGCCTCGCCATTTCCGCGCGCGGCTGGTCCACTGTGGTCAGTGAGATGTGCCGGAGGGAAGCCAGCGACGTGTTGTCGTAGCCGACCACCGAAACGTCCTCCGGCACCCGCAGGCCGTGTTCTTCGAGCGCCGAGATGGCACCGACTGCGTTGAAGTCGTTTCCTGCCAGCAATGCCGTCGGCACCGGAGAATACGAAGACAACAGCTCCTGCACGGCTTTTTCACCCGCGGTGTCGGTGTGCTCGCTGCGCACCACGATCGGCTGCAGGCCGTGTGCCTGCATCGCCTGCCGGAAACCTCGACGCCGCGCCGCGGCACCGGCCGCTCCCCCGCCGTCGAGGTGCGCGATCCGGCGATGCCCCAGCCGTACCAAATGGTCGACGGCCAACGCCGCACCAGCCTCGCCGTCGTCGTTCACCGTATCCACAGTGGACAATCGAGAAGTTCGTGATACCAACACTACCGGACACTGCCGTGCCGCCGCTTCGATCGCGGCGGCCGGAACCACCGGCGACAACAGCACCACGCCAGCGGGACGGAACGACAGGAGACTCCGCAGCGCCGCGCCTTCCCTCGAAGGCATCCGGCCGCCGGTGTTGAGGATCAAATCGAAACCGGCCGCCTGGGCCGCCGCGTCCAGCCCTTCCACGACATCGGCGAAGAACGCGTTGCGCAGGTCGTTCACCATCACGCCGAGCACCGTCGACGTCCGGCTCGCCAGCGATCGTGCCATCACGTGCGGCGAATAGCCCAGCTCCTCAGCCGCTTTCCGCACCGCCGCGCGCCGCTGCGCCGAAACGTTCGGCGCGTTGCGCATCACGAGCGAAACCAGCGCCCGGGAGACCCCGGCGCGCGCGGCGACGTCCTCCATGGTGGGCTTCCCCATGCGAAAACCTCCCCGGAGAAGCGCTTGACGCGACGGGTCGGACGCTACAAGCTTAGAGCGCTCTAATCAAGGGCACGCAAGCACAGTCCCCCGACCGGAGAGGGTTCCATGACCGCGAAAATCCGCGTCGCCGCCGCCCCGATCTCGTGGGGAGTGTGCGAGGTGCCCGGCTGGGGCCGAGTGCTCGACGCCCCCGTCGTGCTCAGCGAAATGACCGGACTGGGCGTCACCGCAACGGAATTGGGCCCGCCCGGCTACCTGCCCCGCGAACCGGCCGAGCTGAAGGCCCTCCTGGCAAGGCATCAGCTCGAACTCGTCGGCGGCTTCCTGGCCGTGCCGCTGCACGAGAATCCGGAAGCGGCCGTCGCGGAAGCGGAAGACTCAGCGGCGCTCTTCGCGGCCTGCGGCGGCGGAATGCTCGTCCTCGCCGCCGCAACCGGCCTCGACGGTTACGACAAACGGCCCACCCTTACCGACGCCGAATGGTCCACTTTGGTCCGCACAGCGGGCAAGATCCGTGACACAGCGGCGAAACACGGCCTCCGCACCGTCCTGCACCCGCACGTCGGCACGCACGTGGAGACCGAAGCGGAGGTCGAATGTTTCCTCGCCGACTCGGATCTCCAGCTCTGCCTGGACACCGGCCACCTCCTGATCGGCGGCACCGACCCGGTCGCGCTCGCGCGACGGCATCCCGAGCGGATCGGGCATCTGCACCTCAAGGACGTCCGCGGCGAACTGGCCGAAGCCGTCCGCACCGGAAAGCTCCAGTACACCGAAGCCGTCGGCAAAGGTCTCTACGTGCCGCTCGGCGAAGGCGACGTGGACATCGAAGCCATGGTCCGCTCCGTCGCCGAAGCGGGCTACGACGGCTGGTACGTGCTGGAACAGGACACCGCGCTGAGCGAGGACAGCCCGGCGGACCGTCCCGGTCAAGACGTCGCGACCAGCCTCTCGTACCTGCGGGAAATCACCGGCTGACCGTGAAAACCAAGCGAGGAGAGACAACGATGTCCCATCGCTGGGGGCGCACCCGGCGCTCCGGCCGCGCGGTGGCGAGCCTGCTGGCCGCGGGCTTGCTGCTGACGGCGTGCACCGGTCCGGCCGCCGAGCCGAAGACGACCGCGCCCGCCGCCGCGCCGACGCCATCCGGGCCGTTGAAGGTTTCGGTCATCACGCACGGCACCGCGGGCGACGCGTTCTGGAACGTGGTGAAAAACGGTGCCGAACAAGCGGGCAAAGACCTTGGCGTGCAAGTCGAATACACCTCGGACGGCGATCCGGGCGCGCAGGCGAAGCTGATCGACAACGCAGTCGCGCAGCAGACCGGCGGGCTCGTGGTGTCGATGGCGAACCCGGAGGCGCTGCGCCCGTCCATCGAGGCCGCGGTACGCACCGGGATCCCGGTGATCACCATCAACTCCGGCGAAGACAAGAGCGCGGCGTACGGTGCGCTCACGCACGTCGGGCAGAACGAGTCGATCGCCGGTCAGGAAGCCGGGAAGAAGTTCAAAGACCTCGGCAAGCACAAGCTGTTGTGCGTGATTCACGAAGCCGGGAACGTCGGACAGGCGCAGCGTTGCGACGGCGCGAAGACCGGGTTCGCCGGCACCGTGCAGACGCTGCAGGTCGATATCTCCAACCCGACCGACGCCGAATCGCGCATCCGCGGCGCGGTGCAGACCGACTCGTCGATCGACGCGGTCCTCACGCTGAACTCGCAGGTCGCCGCCCGTGCGGTGAGCGCGATCAAGTCGGTGAACTCGAAGGCGCAGGTCGCCACGTTCGACCTCAACTCCGACGTCGTGGCCGCGATCAAGGCGGGCGACGTGCTGTTCGCGGTCGACCAGCAGCAATACGAACAGGGCTATCTCCCGGTGCAGTTCCTGAAGCTGTACCGGGACAACGCGAACGTCGTCGGCGGCGGCAAACCGGTGCTCACCGGACCCGACCTGGTCGACAAATCCACAGTGGACAAGGTCGGCCAGTACGTGCAAAGGGGCACCCGATGACGACCCTCGACGAACGCCTGGCGAAGCCGCGGCTGACCGACCGGCTGGTGGTGCGCCCGGAGATCGGTGCGCTGCTCGGCGCGGTCGTGGTGTTCCTCTTCTTCACCTTCGCGACCGACAAGTTCTTCAGCGCCAGCGGAGCCGCGACCTGGCTGGACGACGCGGCGACGCTGGGCATCATGGCGGTGGCGGTGTCGCTGCTGATGGTCGGCGGCGAGTTCGACCTGTCCGCGGGCGTGATGACCGCCTCGACGTCGCTGGTCACCGCCATCCTCGCCACCCAGGCAGGGTGGAACGTGTGGCTCGCGCTGCTCGTCTCGCTGGTGTTCGCGCTGACGGTCGGCGCGTTCAACGGCTGGCTCGTGATGAAGACCGGCTTGCCCAGCTTCATCGTCACCCTCGGCACTTTCCTTGCCCTGCAAGGCTTGAACCTCGGCGTGACGCGACTGGTCACCGGTACCGTCCAGGTCTCGGGCATGCGCTCGACCGACGGCTACGCGTCCGCCGGTTTCGTCTTCGCTTCCACAGTGGACATCGGCGGCACGCCGTTCCAGATCTCCATCGTCTGGTGGCTCGGCGCGATCGCGGCGGCCGCGTGGCTGCTCATGCGGACGCGCTTCGGCAACTGGATCTTCGCGGTCGGCGGATCGGCGGGAAGCGCGCGTGCGGTCGGAGTTCCGGTCGTACGCACCAAAATCCTGCTGTTCATGGGCACCGCGCTGGCCGGCTGGCTCGTCGGTTCGATCAACATCCTGCGCTTCGCGAGCGTTCAGGCGAATCAGGGCATCGGACTGGAATTCCAGTACATCATCGCCGCGGTGATCGGGGGCTGCCTGCTGACCGGCGGGTTCGGCTCGGCCGTCGGCGCGGCGATCGGCGCGCTGATCTTCGGCATGGCGCGCCAGGGCATCGTGTTCGCCGGATGGGACAACGACTGGTTCATGCTGTTCCTCGGGATCATGCTGCTGGCGGCGGTCCTGGTCAACAACGCATTGCGGCGGCGCGCGGAAAGGGTCCGGCGATGAACGCTCTCCTCGAAGTCAAGGACGTCGGCAAGCGTTACGGCACCGTGGTCGCGCTGCGCGAAGTGTCCACAGTGGTCAATGCGGGCGAAGTCACCTGCGTGCTCGGCGACAACGGCGCGGGAAAGTCCACTTTGATCAAGATCCTCGCCGGGGTGCACCAGCACGACGAAGGCGAGTTCCTCGTCGAAGGCGCGCCGGTGCGGTTCTCCTCGCCAAGGGAGGCTCTGGATCGCGGAATCGCCACGGTGTATCAGGATCTCGCGGTGGTGCCGCTGATGAGCGTGTGGCGCAACTTCTTCCTCGGCTCGGAACCGACCGTCGGCTTCGGCCCGTTCCGCGCCCTGGACCGCCGCAAAGGCCGGGAACTGACGAAGAAAGCCCTCGCCGACCTGGGCATCGACCTGCGAGACGTCGAACAGCCTGTCGGCACGCTGTCCGGCGGCGAACGGCAGTGCGTGGCGATCGCCCGGGCGATCCACTTCGGCGCGAAGGTACTGATCCTGGACGAGCCGACGGCCGCGCTGGGCGTGAAGCAGGCCGGGGTGGTGCTGAAGTACGTGGCCCAGGCCCGCGACCGGGGCCTGGGCGTCGTCCTGATCACGCACAACCCGCACCACGCGTACCCAGTGGCCGACCGCTTCCTGCTCCTCAAACGCGGCGCGGCCCTCGGGTCCTACGAGAAGGCGGAGATCGAACTGCCCGAGCTGACCCGGCAAATGGCCGGCGGCGCGGAGCTGGAAGCGCTGGAACACGAACTGCGGCAGGCGGAATAGCTCACACGACTCTTTCCAGCCAAGGCCGCACCACCGGCAGCACTGCGGCCGCCTGCATCGCGCTCATGTGGTCCAGCCCGTCAAGCACCTCGACGGTCCACCCCCGCGTCTCCAGCTCAGCCCGCTCGCGCAACAGCGGCCCAGCGATGTCGACGGTCACCCCGCCCCACCGCTCGCTGTACACGATCCGATCCTCCGACCCCGCGAAACACAACCGAGGGCACGACAGCTCGACCGCCTGGTCGTCAAAGTCCTGCAACGCCTCATACAACGTCACGAACTGCTTCGTCTGCCCCGTGGACAACGTGACGTCCACCGAATCCCAATCCCCCGGCTCAGCTTTAGTTTCAGCCGACGGGCCAGCAAGCGCCATCTCGTGCGTCGCCCGGGTCACCGCGAGCATTGCCGCATACGGCCCGTCCAGCGGCGGATACCCGCCCATCGCCAACGCGTCCAGCCGATCCGTGCGCAACGCCAGCTGCAGCCCGGACAACGCCAGCCACGAGTAGCCGTAGTACGAAAACCGATCCGCCCCGACCGCGTCCGCCACCGCCAGGAAATCGGCCGCGACGACGTCCGGCGTCAGGTCGGCCGGATGCGCCATCCGGTGCCCCTGGTAGTCGAAGGCCACCACCCGGAACCCGGCGAATCCCTCGATCAGCGAACGGCCCAGCTCCGGATCGGCGCCCCACTGCCGGGCCGCCTCGGCCTCCGGTCCCTCGGCAGGCCGGGGGTCGACCGGGAGCAGCAGCACCGGCCCGTCCCCGCGCACCTGCGCTTCGATCCGCGTTCCGTCGTGCAGAGTCGCTTCAGCCATCTCATCTCTTTACGTCGTATAGTATCGCCGGACGCGAGGGTACTATACGGCATAAAGAGATGTCGAATCAGCTGGCGACGGCAGGCGAGGCGGCTTCGTCGACCAGCTTGCGCGGGGCCCCGGACCCGTCCGCGGGCACCGACCACACGGCGTTCTCCAGGCCGTACAGGATCGTGTGGTCGTCCTGCCACAACGCCTGGTCGTCCACGCTGCGGGTCTCGGCGAGCGCGGTCTCCCGCATCGTCTTGAGGTCGAGCACGGACAGCCGCCAGACGCCCTCCCCGACCTTCTTCTTGAACGCGATCCGCGTTTCGTCCGGCGACAAGGACGGGCATTCCACGTTCTCCCGCAGCGCTTTGCCGCGGTAGGTGTCGTAGTCGCCCTCGATCAAGTAGGTCTTGCCCTTGGAGCCCAGCGTCGAGAAGAACCGCTTGCCGTCCTTGGCGAACGTGATGCCCCAGTAGTTGACGTCGGAGGAGAAGTACCGTTTCCCGTCTACCAGGACCGGCAGCTCCTCGATCGTCTTTTCCAGCTCCCCGTTGTCCAGCTGGTAAACCCCGGCGCGCGTCGAAAACCCAGTGGCAGCATAGGAATCACCGGTGACGAACAGCGTCCAGTACACCCGTTTGCCGTCCGGGGAAACTCGCGCCCGGCTCGGCGTGCCCGGCAGGTAATCCTTGTGCACGGTATTGAGATTCCGGTCAAGGACGCTGAAGTCGCTGACCGCTGGCAAGGTTCCGGGACGCACCGCGAGACACATCCCGGTCGTGCCGGACACGGCGAACCGATCGCATTTCAGGTCACTGAACTTCGGTGCGGCACCAGGATTCGCGAGCGGAACAACGCCGACGTTGCCCGTCTTGGTGCTGCGGAAGAACAACTGCCCAGGCGCGAGCGAAAGATGCTCGACCTTCGCAGGTTCGGCCGGGCTAGGCCGCGCGGCAACGGTGTAAACCACCGCAGCAGCCGCGAGCACCACGGTGCCGACAACAGCGAGAAGGACCTTTTTCATTTGCGCACCGGCCTTGCGAAAGCAGCGCCGAGCGCCACGACAGCGAGTGCTCCGGCCGCCGCGAGGACTGCGGGCTGAAGATCCCACAACGTCCAGGCGAGTCCGAAGAGGACAGACGAGAGCATCCGAGCGGCAGCCTGTCCGGTTTGGACCACCGCGAGACCGGTCGCCCGGAGGTCAGCGGGCACCAACGGTCCGGCGGCGGCCATCAGCACCCCGTCGGTAGCCGCGTAGAACACGCCGTGCAGCCCCAAAGCGAGCGCCGCGAGCCAGAATCCGGACACCGGCCCGCACAACGCGATCAGCGCCGCGACGAGCGCGACGTGCCCGCCGAGAAACACCGGCCAGCGCCCGATCCGGTCGGCCAGCTTGCCCAGCGGAACCGCCAGCACCAGATACACCCCGGCGGTGCCGAGCGGCAGCAACGGAAAGAACGTCGCCGCGACATCCCAGCGCCGCTGAAGCACCAGGTACACAAAGGAATCGCCGAGGGTCACGAACCCGAGCAGCGCCGCCCACACCGCCACGCGGCGGAAACCCCGCTCGCGCAGCAATCCGAACGCCGCCCGGACAGAGACCGCGGCCCGGTCGGCGATTTCCTGCTTGTGGTCCCGGACGAACAACACCAGCAGCATCACCGCGATCGCCGCGATGCAGAAGCTGGTGAAGAACACCGACGTGTAGCTGCCGAGGCTCAGCGCGAGCACGGCCATCGCCACCAGCGGGCCGAGAAACGCGCCGACGGTGTCCATCGCGCGGTGCACGCCGAACGACCGGCCGAGCGTGTCGGGCTCGCTGCTGAGCGAGATCAACGCGTCGCGCGGGGCCGTGCGCAGGCCCTTGCCGGTCCGGTCGGCGGCGAGCACCACGCCGATCGCCGCGACCGACGAACCGGCCGCGACCAGGCCGAGCTTGCACACCGCGGACAAGCCGTAGCCGAACCCGGCGACCGCCTTGAGCCTGCGCCACCGGTCGGCCAGATGCCCGCCGAGCACGCGGACCACGGCGGTGGCTCCCGCGTAAAGCCCGTCGAGCAGGCCGAACTGCAGCGGGTTCAGCCCGAGGCCGAGCACCAGATACAGCGGGAGCACCGCGGTCACCATCTCCGAGGAGATGTCGGTGACCAGGCTGACCGCGCCGAGTGCGACGACGTTCGCCGACACCCGGCGCAGGCCGGTTTTGCGCTCGGTGCCCGCCGCGACGTCCGAACTACGGCTTGTCGCGATGTACATGACCGGCCCCTAGTTGTGGCAGGTGTAGGTCGGGCTGCTGTCCTGGACCTTGCCGTCGAGACCGATCAGCTGCTCGGAGAAACTGTTGTCGGTCATCGTCAGCTTCAGCACGCCGAAGGTGTCCTTGAGCAGCTTCGCCGTGGTCGGGTGCGCGGAGTGGACCGGGTACGGGTTCGCGCCGCCCATGCCGCCGATGATCTCGACCGGACCGGCCGGGTTCGCCTTGCCGCCCGCGTCCTGCGGGACGAACCGCTCGTAGTGGTGGTCGTGCCCGTTGAGGATCAGATCGACCTTGTTCTGCGCGAACAGGTCCCACAGCTGCTTGGAACCGCGCTGGTCGCCGTGGTCGCCGGAGCTCCACCGCGGGTGGTGGTAGTACGCCGCGACGCAGCCCTTGGTGTTCTTCGCCAGGTCCTGTTTGATCCAGTTCATCTGGTCGGTGTCCTTCAGCTCGCCGCCGTCGTTGTCGTCGACGAAGCCGTTGGAGTCGAGGGCGATGAAGTGCCAGTTGCCCATTTCCCAGCTGTAGTACCGCTTTCCGTTCGGCGTGGCGATCTTGCCGAAGTACTGCTCGTAGGCCTCGAACGGCTTGTTGTCGTCGTAGGTCTCGTGGTTGCCGGGGACCGGGTGCGTGATGCTCTTGAACTTGCCCCAGGTCTTGTCGTAGTAGTCCTTGAAGTTCTGCAGCGACAGACCGGTGTTCTCGGAGTCGTACTGGTTGTCGCCCATGGTGATCACCGCGGCGGGGTTCATGTCCTGGACGAGCTTCGCGGTCTTCGGGTGCACGCAGCTGGAGCTGCTCGCGGTGCACTGTTCGGCGATGTCACCCGCCGCGGCGAGGACGAAGGTGTTGCCCGCGGTCCCCGGCTTCGTGTGCACCTTGACCGAGGTGCTGGCCGGCGAAGTGTTGCCGGCGGCGTCCTTCGCCCGGACGGTGTAGGTGTAGTCGGTGTCCGGCGAGAGGCCGTTGTCGGTGTAGGACGTGGACGTGCTGGTGGCGACGGACTTGCCGTCCCGGAGCACGTCGTATCCGCTGACACCGACGTTGTCCGTCGCGGCGGCCCAGGTCAGCGCGACGCTGTTGGAGCCGATGTCGCCCGCGGCGAGGTTCGACGGAGTGGTGGGAGGCTGGGTGTCGCCGGACGAATCCGGGGTGCCGTAAGCCTGAAGCTCCCAGAGGGAGTAGCCGTACTTCGTGGCGCGCTCAGTGCCGACGAAGCGCAGGAACCGGCCGTGCCCGGACAACCCGGTGAGGTCGTCGGTGCCGCCGTCGCCGTTGGTGACCGTCGAGATCGGCTTGAAGTTCTCGCCGTCGTCGGAGATCTCGATGCGGTACTTCTTGGCGTAGGCCGCTTCCCAGTTCAGCTTGACCCGGTGGATCGTGGCAGCCTGCCCGAGGTCGACGCGCAGCCACTGGGCGTCGGCGCTGACCGCGCTGGCCCAGCGCGTCTTGAGGTTCCCGTCGACGGCGTTGTCGCCGCCGAGCGTGGACGTCTCAAGCGTCGAGGTGCTGACCGGTTTCCCTTGGGACAACAGCACATCGGCGGCAGCGGCCTGGGCATCGCGCGCGGGCGAGACCGCGGCGGGCAACAGCACCACCGCGGCGGCCGGTAACGCGAACCGGGCGAGACTTCGGACACGGGACGAGGACACGTCGCACTCCTTCGGGCCGGACGGGAACAGGGCGGCGGCGTTACGGTTCTGCGGCGTCTCGTTGCGTTAAGAAAGTTTCCTAACTAAAACCGCAGAGTAGCGGGCCCGGTTTCTCCCGACAAGCCCGGAACGGACGTGAAACGATCAAGACCCGCGTTCCGCTGCCCGCTCACCGGAACGCCCCGCTCCCGTCCGAGGAAGTGCCGTGAGGGGAACCCTCAGGGCCGCTGATTCTCTCAAGGTGGCCCTCACGACACTCACGTCCGTGAAGGTGGCCCTCACGACCCGCAAGCCCTGAAGGTGGCCCTCACGACACTCACGTCCGTGAAGGTGCCCTCACGACCCGCACACGTCCGTGAAGGGCTCCCTCACGACCCCTGAAGTCCGTGAAGGGTCCCCTCGCAACCCTCAAGCCCCTGAAGGTTCCCCTCACGGCCCACAGGAAGGTTCCCCTCGCAGACCTCAGCTCTGCAGCAGCCGCCGGACTTCCTGCACCGCCGCGCGCCCGGCCCGGTTCGCCCCCACCGTGCTCGCCGACGGCCCGTACCCGATCAGATGCAGCCGCGGCTCGGCGACCACCCGGGTCCCGTCCATCCGGATCCCGCCGCCGGACGTCCGCAGATGCAGCGGAGCCAGGTGATCGATCGAGGCCCGGAACCCGGTCGCCCACAGGATCATGTCCGCGGGCTCGAAACTGCCGTCCTCCCAGACGACCCCGTCGGCGACCAGCCGCGAGAACATCGGCCGCCGGTCCAGATACCCCGCCGCCCGACCGGCGAGCACCTGCGGCGTCACCGGCAGATCCGTCACGCTCACCACGCTCTCCGGCGGAAGCCCGGCCCGCACCCGCTCGTCGACCTTCGCCACGGCCATGCGTCCCCAGTCCTCGCTGAACTCCTCTTCCCGCCACACCGGCGGACGCCGCGTCACCCACACCGTCGAACGCGCGACCGGGCCGATCTCCATCAGCAACTGCACCGCCGACGTCCCGCCGCCCACGACCACCACGCGCTGGTCGCGAAATTCCTCAGCACCGCGGTAATCCGCCGTGTGCAGCTGCCGCCCGGCGAAACTGCCGGGATAACGGGGCCAGAACGGCCGATCCCACGTCCCGGTCGCGCTGATCACCGCACGCGCCGCCCACGTCTCCGCGGGCGATTCGACCACCAGCCGCTCCCCCGCGCGCCGCACCGCGGTCACGTCGACCGGACGGTGCATTGGCAGGTCGTACGTCTTCTCGAAGCGCCCGAAGTACTCCGACACGGCCTCGCTCGCCGGCCGCGTGGCGTCCGGGGTCCCGAACGCCATCCCCGGCAGATCGTGGATCCCGTGCACCTTCCCGACGACCAGCGACGGCCACCGGTACTGCCACGCGCCGCCCGCGCGTTTGCCGTGGTCGAGCACGACGAACCCGCGTTCGTTGGCGAACCCGGCCCGGCGCAGGTGATACGCCGCCGACAGCCCGGCCTGCCCGGCCCCGATCACCACGACGTCGGTCTCGTGATCCGCAGTGCTCATACAACGTTCAACAATTGCCCGCGCCCGGTATTTCCGGCTCAGACCGCCACGCGGTTGCGGCCGCCGTCTTTCGCCCGGTACAACGCCGCGTCGGCCGACCTCAGCACCTCGTCGAGCGTCGCACCCGCCTGCGGGTAGCACGCGACGCCGACGGACACGGAGAGTCCGCTGATCCGCAGCGGACCTCCCACCGAGACCGTCAGCTCCCGCACCGCGATCCGCACCCGTTCGGCGATGCCGAGCACGTCGGTGTCGCCGGTCGCGGGCAGCAGCACCACGAATTCCTCGCCGCCGAACCGGCCGACGGTGTCGCTTTGCCGCACCGAAGCCTCGATCGCCACGGCAACCGCGGCCAGCACCTCGTCACCGGTGAGGTGACCGTACGTGTCGTTGATGCGCTTGAAGTGGTCGAGATCGATCATCAGCACGGCGAACCCGCTGCCGGTTCCCCGCCGCCGGGCCCGGGTGAACTCGCGGGTCGCCAGTTCGTGCCAGCCCGCGGTGTTGAGCAGCCCGGTTTTCTCGTCGGTCACGACTGCCACCTGCAGCTGCTGTTTCAGCAGAAGGTAGCGGTGCAGCAACAGCAACGGCGGCAGCACGAACACCACCAGCACCGGCTGATGGACGAACGCCAGCGCCGCGAGGCCGCCGAGACAGAGCGTCGCGATCTCGAAGGCGTTGTCCTCCCAGGTGCCGATGAGGTCCGCGGGAGAACGGCTGTTCGTGTACAGGTAGATGCCCGTCGCTACGAGGACGACGTTCACCAACTCGAAGACAGCTGCCGCCAGGACGAGCGCGAGGACGCCGTACGCGGTGTCGATCCGATCTTGATCCAGACCGCCGATGGTCAACACCGCAGACGCCGCGAAGCACGACAGCATCGCCCACGCCGTACTCGCCGCGAAGCGATGCGCGGGCCGCGTACGCACGTGTCGCCACACTCGCAGCCACAGATGCAGGTACAGCACCAACGCCAGCAACGCGACCCACGCCGGCGGAAGCAGGAACGCGCCGGCGAGGTACCAGACGGACGTGACGTTGATGTGCGTCTGGCCGCTCATCCACCGTCGCAGGCGCTCGATCCGCCGCGACATCTCGGCCTGCGCGATGCCGAGCCCGACGAGCACTCCGAACGAACTCAACTGCACCGGACCGCCGAAGCCGGTCGCGAGACCCGTCACCGTGACCGCCACGGCGACGGCCTCGCACGCCATCGCGTAGCCGATCCAGCGCCGCCGAGCGACCGCCCACATCGTCCAGCGCGGCGGCCAGCCGCGCCAGGACGTCACCGCGCCGCGCACCCCGATGGGGACAGGTGCCTGCGTCACGGGCGCCCCCACGCGAAATTCGGCCTACGGAAGTTGCCCAGGGTAGCGGGTCCGCTCCGGATCTAGCCGAACCGAGGGAAAAACCACCCCGCGAACTGCCCACCGGGCACGCTCTGAGTAGAGCGACGGGGCAACCTCCTGGCCAGTCAGCGGCGGCGCAGCTTCCGCACGATGGCCAGCACGATCAGCAGCACGACCGCGCCCGCGGCGACCGGGGCGAGCCGCTTCGCGACGGACTGCCCGGCGTAGTCGAGCAGGTCGATCGCCTCGGTCTCGCCGGTCGAACCGCCTGCCGGAACGCTCCGCAGATGCGGCTTCTCCTCGGCGGCAGGCTTCTCGGCGGCGACCGGCTTATCCTCGGCGGCGGGTGCTTCAGCGGGTTTCTCGGCGGGCTTCTCTTCAGCCTTGTCCTTCGAAGCCGCAGCCGGAGCCGGGGCCTCGGCCTCCTTGGCCGGAGTCTCCAGCGAGGCCGCGAGGTTCCCCGCGAAGGTGTCCAGGATCTTGCCGCCGACCTCGGAGATCAGCCCGCGCCCGAACTGCGCCGGACGTCCGGTGATCGCCAGGTCGGTGGCGACCGCGCCGTGCGTTCCGCCGTCGCGCTCGGTGAGCGTGAGGGTGACCGTCGCGGCCGCGGTGCCGCCGCCGCGCGAGTCCTTGCCGGACGCCTTGATGACGACCTTGCGGGCCGCCTCGTCCTTCTCCAGGAACTCGCCAGTTCCCTTGTACAGCAGCGAAATCGGCCCCAGCTTGACCTTCACCGTGCCCGCGAAGGTGTCGCCCTCCACCTTGGTGAGCGAGGCGCCCGGCATGCACGGGGCGACCCGCTCCGGGTCGATGACGGCTTGCCAGACCTCCCCGATCGGGGCGGGGACGGTGAATTCGTGGTCGAGCCGCACGGGCCGACCTCCTCTCCTGCACACTGCGTCGAGCCGTTGCCGTCCACCTTACGGCCGTCTCCCGGTCACCGTTGGCGTGAAGGACTCCTTGGGGGAATCAGATTCCCCCAAGGAGTCCTTCACGGCTGGTCAGCTAGGCGCCCACCGCCGCCGCGACGGCACGCCCAGTCAGCACCCGCGCGAGGTGCTGCCGGTATTCGACGTCGGAATTGCCGTCCGCGACCGGGTTGGTGCCCTCGGCCGCGTGCGCGGCGGCCGCCCGGATCGTCTCCGCGTTGGCCTGCGCGCCGAGCAACGCCTGCTCGACGCCAGTCGCCCGGACCGGTGTCGCGCCCATGTTCGTCAACGCCACCCGGGCTTCCTCGATCACGCCGCCCTCGGTGCGCACGGTGGCCGCCACCGCGCACATCGACCAGGCTTGCGCGACCCGGTTGAATTTCTCGTAGTGCGCCCGCCAGCCGGTGTGCTTGGGCAACCGCACCTCGACGAGCAGCTCGTCCGGGGCCAGTGCGGTGGTGAAGTAGTCCTGGAAGAACTCCGCCGCCGAGACCGTGCGGCGCCCGTTCGGACCGGCGAGTACCAGCTCGCCGTCCAGCGCGAGAACCGGAGCCAGCAGGTCGCCAGCCGGGTCCGCGTGCGCGATCGCGCCGCCGAACGTGCCGCGGTGGCGCACCTGCGGATCCGCGACAGTGTCGGTCGCTTCTTTCACCAACGCGGCGTGCTCGGCGATCAATGGGTCGCGCTGGACCTCGTAATGCGTCGTCATCGCACCGACCACGAGCGCGTCGCCGTCCTCGCGCACTCCGCGCATTTCGGCGACTTTGCCGAGGTCGACCAGCGTGGTCGGCGCGGCGAGCCGCATCCGCAGCACCGGCAGCAGGCTTTGCCCGCCCGCCAGCACCTTGGCGTCCTCGCCCGCCGCGGCGAGCGCCTGCACGGCTTCGTCCACCGTGGACGGAGCGACGTAGTCGAACGGAGCCGGGATCACTGGGCACCTCCGGAAGCGTCGATCGAACCGAGACCGCCGCCGGCCTCGCCGCCGGGTCCGCCGGCATTGGAGGTGCCGTTACGCACCGCGTTCCACACGCGCATCGGCGTGAGCGGCATTTCGATGTCGTTCACCCCGAACTGGCGCACCGCGTCGACCACCGCGTTGACCACGGCAGGCGTCGAAGCGATCGTGCCCGCCTCGCCGACTCCCTTGGCTCCCAACGGGTTCGTGGTCGACGGCGTTTCCGTGCGGTCCGTGGTGAACGACGGCAGGTCAGCCGCCGAGGGCAGCAGATAGTCGGCGAACGTGCCGGTGGTGAGCGTGCCGCTCTCGTCGTGCACGGCCTCCTCGAACAACGCCTGCGCGATGCCCTGGGCGAGCCCGCCGTGCACCTGGCCTTCGACGATCAGCGGGTTGACCACCTTGCCGACGTCGTCCACGCAGACGTACGAACGCAGTTTCACCTGGCCCGTTTCAGTGTCCACTTCGGCCGCACACAGGTGCGTGCCGTGAGGGAAGGAGAAATTCTCCGGGTCGAAAGTGGCGTCGGAATCGAGCGACGGTTCGACGCCGTCCGGCAGGTTGTGCGCGGCGAACACCGCGAGCGCGATGTCCTGGATGGTCGTCGACGAATCCGTGCCCTTTACGGTGAACTTGCCGCCGGAGTACTCGAGGTCGTCCTCCGAACACTCCAGCAGATGCGCGGCGATGGGCTTCGCCTTCGCGACGACCTTCTCGGCCGCCTTGACGATCGCGATACCGCCGACGACCAGCGAACGCGAGCCGTAAGTGTCGAGGCCCTTGTGCGAGGACTGCGTGTCGCCGTGCAGCACCTCGACGTCCTCGAAGGACACACCCAGCTGGTCGGCGACGATCTGGCTCCACGCCGTCTCGTGCCCCTGGCCGTGCGCCGACGCACCCGTCGTCACCTCGACCTTGCCGGTCGGCAACATCCGCAGCGAGGCGTATTCCCAGCCGCCAGCGCCGTAATCGAGCGATCCCAGCACCCGCGACGGCGCGAGCCCGCACATTTCGGTGAACGTCGAAATCCCGATGCCGAGCTGCACCGGATCGTTCGCCTCGCGGCGTTCCTTCTGCTCGCGGCGCAGCGCGTCGTAGCCGAAGAGTTCTTTCGCCTTCTCGGTCGCGGCCTCGTAGTTGCCGGAGTCGTAGGTGAGCCCGCAGACCGTGGTGAACGGGAATTCCTCGTGCTTGATCCAGTTCTTTTCGCGCAGCTCCACCGGGTCCATGCCCAGCTCGTCGGCCAGCTCGTCCATGATCCGCTCGATCGCGAACGTCGCTTCCGGACGCCCGGCGCCGCGATAGGCGTCGGTGAGCGTGGTCGTGGTGAACACGTTGGTGCAGGCGAAGTGGTACGCCGGGATCTTGTAGATCGCGTTGAACATGAACGCGCCGAGAATCGGCACGCCCGGCCCGACCAGGCCGTTGTACGCGCCGAGGTTGGCGAGCAGTTCGACCTTGAGCCCGGTGACCGTGCCGTCGGCCTTGGCGGAGATCGTGATGTCCTGGATCTGGTCGCGGCCGTGGTGCGCGGCGAGCATCGTCTCGGACCGGGATTCGTTCCACTTCACCGGTTTGCCGAGCTTGTTCGCGATCAGCACGGACATCATTTCCTCGGGCAGCACGCCGATCTTGCCGCCGAACCCGCCGCCGACGTCCGGAGCGATCACGCGCAGCTTGTGCTCGGGGATGCCCAGCGTCAGCGCGGACATCACGCGCAGGATGTGCGGCACCTGAGTGGCCGACCACATGGTCAGCTGCGCGCCGGTCGGGTCGACCACGCACGCGCGCGGCTCCATGAATGCGGGCACCAGGCGCTGCTGGCGGAACCGCCGCTTCAGCACGATCTCCGAAGAGGACAGTGCTTCCTCGACATTGCCGCCGGTGCCCGCCTCAGCCGAATCGAAAACCCAGAGCGCGTTCTTGTTGCTGCCCAACTCCTCGTGCACGAGCGGCGCGTCTTCGGCGAGCGCGGCTTCCAAGTCGAGAACTGGCGGCAGGTCTTCGTACTCGACCTCGATCGCCTCGAGCGCGTCATGCGCCTCCGCAGACGACCGCGCGACCACCACGGCCACGCCCTCGCCAGCGAAATTCACCCGATCCGCAGCCAGGATCGGACGCCGCGGCGCAGCCATGTCCGGCGTGATCGGCCACGCGCACGGCATGCCGATCGCACCCTCGGGGTCGAGGTCAGCGGCGGTGTAAACGGCTACGACGCCAGCGGCTTCCTTGGCCGCGGAGGTGTCGATAGAAACGATCTTCGCGTGCGCCAGCGGACTGCGGAGCACCGCGAGATGCAGCATCCCGGGCAACACGATGTTGTCCGTCCACCGGGTGCGTCCGGTGATCAGCCGCTCGTCTTCCTTGCGGCGCCGGGATTTTCCTACCTCAGGCTCGATCGTGGCAGTCATCATTCACCACCCACGCCGACGTGGTTGGGCTGATCGATCTTCTCGGCGTCCGGCCCCGCACCGGGACTCATGTGCTTGGCGGCGTCGCGAACCGCCTTCACGATGTTCTGGTAACCGGTGCAACGGCAAAGATTGCCCTCGAGCCCCTCGCGGACGGCCTGCTCGTCCGGATCCGGGTTGTCGGCCAGCAGGTCGATGGACTGCATGATCATGCCCGGCGTGCAGAACCCGCACTGCAGCGCGTGATTGTCGTGGAACGCCTGCTGGACCGGGTGCAGCCGGCCGTCGCGGGCCAGCCCCTCGACGGTGGTGACCTCGCATCCGTCGGCCTGCACGGCGAGGACGGAACAGGATTTCACGCTGTGCCCGTCGAGATGGACGGTGCACGCGCCGCAGTTGCTGGTGTCGCACCCGACGACGGTGCCCACCTTCCCGACGCGTTCCCGTAAGTAGTGGACGAGCAGGGTGCGCGGCTCGACGTCATCGGTGTATTTCGTGCCGTCGACAGTGACGGTGATGCGCATCAAAGGCCTCCAAGTGCAAATGCCCGCCAGCCCCGGCGGAGGCGGCGGGCCGGTTCGGGAACGGCCAAGGCGCGATCGTGATCGGCCTCACAGGCGAGCGTGCTACGCCTTTCGCGCGCGGACAAGTCCTGATGTCGCACGTCGCCGGGATGGTTCCGCAGATGCGGGGGTTTTTGGTGCTTTCGATGCGCAGATGCGTGAAGCCGGACGGGTGATTTTTCGGCGGTCCGGGGTGGTGGGCGGATCTTCCCGTGAGGGCCGGGTTTCGGGTCGGGGGTTCACCGGGTTTCGTTGCTGGAAGGGGTTTTCCCGGCGGATTGCGCTGGCGCTGGGGGCCGTTCCGGCTGCCCGGCACGGTTGCCTGATCTCGGACTGGACGGTTCTGGCTGGTGCCGGACGTCCTGGCGGCTACTGCCGCGCCGCTGTCGCCGGGGATACGCTGTTCGCTCCCAGGTCCCGGCCGGAGCGGGCCCGCCCCGGTGCCGCACTTCCCGACGGCTATCGCCCCACCGCTATCGCCGGAGATACGCCATTCGCCTCCCCGGCAAAGTTCCCAAGCCCAGCCGGAACGGGCCCGCCCTGGCACCGCACTTCCCGACGGCTACCGCCCCACCGCTATCGCCGGGAATACGCCGTTCGTCTCCCCGGCAAAGTTCCCAAGCCCAGCCGGAACGGGCCCGCCCCGGCACCGCACTTCCCGACACCGCCGCCGAGCCCCGGGTCCTCTCAGGCGCATGCCGCGTGCCCGGTGCGCAGCACTAGGCGTCCAATCCGAGCCCAGGCAGCGCCCGTCTTTCAGCTGCCTCGCCCCGGTCAGCTGTGAATCCGCCCGGTCAACGCGGCCAGTCGTCGCCCGGTCCCGCTCCAGCGCAGCGCGATGATCTCCGCCGCGATCGACACGGCCGTCTCCTCCGGCGTGCGCGCGCCGAGGTCGAGGCCGATCGGCGACGACAGGCGTTCCAGCTCGCCCTCGGTGATCCCCGCCTCGCGAAGCCGCGCGAACCGGTCGTCGTGCGTCTTGCGCGAACCCATCGCGCCGACGTACCCGACGTCGAGCCGCAACGCCACCTCCAGCAGCGGCACGTCGAACTTCGGATCGTGCGTCAGAACCGCGATCGCCGTCCGCGCGTCGACCCGTCCCGCGTCGGCCTCGGCCTTCAGGTAGCGGTGCGGCCAGTCGACGACCACGTCGTGCGCCTCCGGGAACCGGCTGCTGGTCGCGAACACCGGACGCGCGTCGCAGACCGTCACCTGATACCCGAGATAAGCACCCATCCGTGCCATCGCGGCAGCGAAGTCGATGGCACCGAACACCAGCAGTCGCGGCGGCGGTTCGAAGGAGTTCACGAAAACCGCCATGCCCTCGCCGCGGCGCTGCCCGTCCGGTCCGTAGTGGAGCGTCCCGGTGCGTCCAGCGGCGAGAAGCCCGCGCGCGTCGTCGGCGACGGCATCGTCCATCCGGGACGAGCCAAGGGACCCCTCGACCCGATCCGGCCACACGATCATGTGCTCGCCGACCAGTCCCGGCGTCTCGTGCTCCACGATCGTGACGACCGCGACCGGTTCGCCGCTGCGCACCGACTCGACGACGCGCTCCAGCTCCGGCATCGAAGCGCGGTCCACCGGCTCGACGTAGATGTCGATGATCCCGCCGCAGGTCAGCCCGACCGCGAAGGCGTCGTCGTCGCTGACGCCGTAGCGCTGCAAAACCGGCTTCCGCTCGGCGACGACGTCGTTGGCCAGCTCGTAGACCGCGCCCTCGACGCAGCCGCCGGAGACGCTCCCGACGACCGTGCCGTCCGGCGCGACCATCATCGACGCGCCCGGCGCCCGCGGCGCCGACGAAAACGTGGCCACCACCGTGCCGAGCCCGACCGTTTCGCCCGCCTGCCAGCGGCGGTACACGTCGTCCAGTACGTCACGCATCGGCAATCTCCCCGAGGAGTCGTTCCAACGTCGCCAGGCTGTGCCCGGCCAGCAACCGGTCGATGTGCGGCAGGGCGGCCACGATGCCGGATTGGACCGGAGCATAACCCTCGCGCCCTGCGTGCGGATTCACCCAGAATACGGCGTGCGCGAGACGACGCAGCCGGCCGAGCTGTTCGGCGAGCAAGCTGACGTCGCCGCGTTCCCACCCGTCGGAGAACACGGTGACTACCGCGCGTCGCGCGAATCCGCGCTGCCCCCATCGGTCGAGAAACACCCGAAGCGTCTCGCCAAGCCGCGTCCCACCAGCGAAATCAGGCACCGCGCTGCCAGCGGCGAGCATCGCCTGCTCCGGATCGCGCTGCCTGAGCTGACGAGAAACCCGCGTCATCCGGGTACCCAGCGTAAACACCTCGACCGACATCGGCGCCGCCCGCGCGACGACGTGCGCGAACCGCAGCAACGCGTCGGCATACGGGCTCATCGAACCGGAAACGTCGATCAGCAACACGACTTTCCGCGCCCGCGTCCCCCGGCGATAATGCGCCAGCCGAACGGGCTCGCCCCCGGACGCGAGCATGGCCCGCAAAGTCCGCGCCGGATCAAGCGCACCGCGATGCGAAGGCGTCCGCCGCGCCGCCCGCCGCCGGGGCAGCACCGGCCGCAGCGTCGCGAGCAACTCCCGCAAATGCGCCCGCTCAGCCTTGGTGAGCTCGGCGAGATCCCGATGCCGGAGAACCTCGTGATCGCTGGCCGCGACCCGGAGCGTGTCGTGAGATTCCTGGGTGCTGTCGCCCTCGCCGCCAGCCGCGATGAGAGGAGCGATCCGCGCCTGCTTCCGCACCGGAGTCCCGGCGGTCGCCCTAGGACTGTCGTCCCCTTCGAACCACCGCGCGAAAGCTTCCTCGTAGCGAGGCAGGTCGTCGGGATCGGAGCACAGGGTCAAGCGGCCGACCCAGTAGAGCTGCGTCGGCCGAGCAATATCGACCTTCGCCACCCCGGACAAGTAGGCCTGCACCCGCCGCGCGTCACAGGCGACGCCCGCCTCGCGCAACGCCGCCGCGAACCCCGCGTAACCAGCGAGCGGGTCAGCGACTTGGGTGTTCATGTCCCCCATTGTGACCCCAATGCCGAAACCCGCGCCGCGACAGCCGATCCGGCTTTGCCCAGACGTTCTCCACGCGCCCTGGCAGCGACCGGTTCGGCCACAGTGAGGTGCGGTCGTCCGGTCACAGGGTGCCGGTTGTCGGCAGTGATCTTGGGGCGCAGAGGTTTCTGGCCATACAGAGCTCTTTGATCGCGCGGACGTTCTTGACTGGGCCGAAGTTCTTGGGCATGCGGCGGTTCTTGGGCGCGCGACGGTTCCGGCTTGAGCTGCTCCAGCTCGCCAGTGTTCCTCCGCACCGCCATTCCAGCGTCAACCGCGTCGGCCGCGCAGATGTTCCGTCTCGCGCAAACTCGCCACGCCACGAGGCCTGTGGACCGTTCCGTCCAGCTTTCGCTGGCGCACTCCACCGGACCAACGTTCGTGAACCCAGCACCGCCCGCCGAGCAACACTCCAAGATCCCTTGCCCACACCGAGCACAAGACAGCACGGCAGGGCCCGCGCAGAAACCCGCGAGCATCCCGCTCCCCAGCCCAAGCCGAGGCTGCACCAACTTCCGCAGCTGCCCCAGCTCAACCGGGCGCAGCATTACGCCGCACCAACTCCTCAGCCGACTCAGCCCAACCGGCCCGGCATCACGGTCCCAGCCGCCTCAACTCGACCAGCCCAGCACTACGCCGCGCCAACTCCCCAGCCGACTCAGCTCGACCAGCCCAGCATTACGCCGCGCCACTTCCGCAGCCGCCTCAACTCGACCGGGCGCAGCACTACGCCGCGCCAACTCCCCAGTCGCCTCAACTCGACCGGGCGCAGCACTACGCCGCGCCAACTCCCCAGTCGCCTCAGCTCGCGCGGCCCAGCACTACGCCGCACCAAAGCCCCGAAGCCCGCGCCAACCACGGCCCCGACAAAGGGCGGCCGCGCACGCCGTCCCGCCTCCGGGACAGCGTGCGCGGACCGTGGTTGCGCGCAGCGGCCAGCCCCGGTAGCACAAGGCGGGCGCGCGGAACCTTCAGGAAAGAACGGAACTCAGCGGAGCACCAGGAGGGCACTCCGGACGAAGTCGGTCACGAGCCCTCCTTCCGGCACAGTCAACAGTCACAGGCACAAAAATCAGTGAAGTCGGCGAAGTCATCCAGTGATGCTCCAAGCATGCCCGATCCGGCACCCCGCCGCAACGGAATTACCCAACCGTCCACAGTGGACGCATGCTCAGGAGAACAGGGTGTCCAGCTTCGCCCGCACCCGGTCGAGATCCTCGCTGTACTTCAGCACCGCACCGAGGGTGCGCGCGGCCGTCGCGGCGTCCAGTTCGTCGCGCTGGAGCGCGAGCAAAGCCCGCGCCCAGTCAAGGGATTCGGCGACGCCCGGCGGTTTGAGAAGGTCCATCGTCCGCAGCCGGTGCACCGCGTCGGCGATCTGCCGGGCGAGCGTCTCGCCGATCCCGGGCAACCGGCGGCGCAGGATGCTGATCTCACGAGCAAGGTCCGGATGCTCAAGCCAGTGGTAAAGGCACCGCCGCTTGAGCGCGTCGTGCACCTCGCGAGTCCGGTTGGACGTCAGCACGACCAGCGGCGGCTGTTCGGCACGCACCTCGCCGTACTCCGGGATCGTGACGGTGTATTCGTCCAGCAGCTGCAAGAGAAACGCTTCGAACTCATCGTCAGCACGGTCGATCTCGTCCACAAGCAGCACGCACGGCGTCGTAGTGAGCGCCTGCAGCAGAGGACGCGCGAGCAAGAACCGCTCCGTGTACAGCGAGCGCTCGGCGGTTTCCGCGTCGAGCCGTCCGCCGTCGGCCGCTTCGAGAGCGCGCAGGTGCAGCAGCTGACGGGGGAAGTCCCATTCGTAGAGAGCCTGCGCGGCGTCGATGCCCTCGTGACACTGAAGTCGCACCAACGGCCACTGCAACGCCTCGGCCAATGCGAGCGCCAGCGACGTCTTCCCGGTGCCCGGCTCGCCCTCGCAGAAGAGCGGTCGCTGCATCTGGGTCGCGAGGAATCCCGCGGTGGCCAGCCCCTCGTCGGCGAGGTAACCGGTGGTGTCGAGGGCAGCCGCGAGCGCGTCGGGCGAGGAGAGGGACTCTGTCACATCCCCGATCGTAGATCTGCGACCGCCAGGTTCGCCGTTCGCCGCCGCCCGGACTGCGATCCGGCACTGCTCAGCCGCAAGCCGGGTCGCCGCAGATTCAGCGCCGTTCACCGCCAGGCCGGAGACGAATCCAGCCGCCTCGGCGGCACGACACAGTCCGACCTGGACTCCAGCCCCTGCCCGGACGGGAAACTCGCCCAGATCCAGCAACGCGCCCAGGTCACCGCAAGCCCGTCATCACCCAGCCCTGCGTCGACGCCATCCCGACGAGACAGACCGAAGAACCCCAGCCAGACCTCGCGCGCGCACCGTTCATCGCCGCTCCGCCCCAGGCCCAGCCAGATCCCCGGGCCGATCGACATCGCTGCCGCTACCGAGATCCCCGCACTCGACAAGCCGCACGTCAGACCGTCCGCGCAACCACTCCCGCGCCCCGCGGTCGCCGCTCGCCGAACCCGCGACCTCACCCCACCAGCGTCGCCCGAACAACACCGGATGCCCAGGAACCCCCTGGTAAGCCGCCCGGACGACCGCGTCCTCGGAAGCCTCCCCGACGATCCGCGCGAGCGCCTCGGCAGGCACCCACGGCAGATCCACCAGGTGCACCAGCACCGCCACCGCCGACTCCCCCGTCAGCGATTCGAGCCCGGCCTTCAGCGACTCCCCCATCCCGTCCTGCCACCGCGCGGCAGGCACCGAAGTCACCTCCGGCGGCAGCAGCTCCCGGACCTGCTCAGCCGACGCGCCGACGACCACTCGCACCGAGGCGCACCCGGCCTCGACCAGGTTCCGGACCGCCCGCTGAACCAGCGGTTCGCCGTCGTACTCGACCAGCGCTTTGGGCCCGCCGAACCGCCGCCCCGCTCCGGCGGCGAGCAGCAGTCCGGCAACCGGTTCCGACATCCCCGCTCCTCAGCCCTGCGCCGCTCGCCCGGGCGCGACAGCGGCGAGCTCTGCCGAAATGGCAGCCGCGGTCTCGAGCAGCGGCGGAACGAACTGAGTCCGGACGACGTCCACCGGCGTCCGGCTCGCGTGCGTAGAGATGTTCACCGCGGCGACCGCGCGGCCCTTCCGGTTGCGGATCGGCGCGGCGACCGAGCGCAGGCCTTCTTCGAGTTCCTGGTCGACCATCGCCCAGCCCTGCTCCCGGACCTGGGCCAGCTCGGCCTCGAGCGCGGCGCGCTGGGTGAGCGTGCGCGCGGTCAGCTGGTTGAGGTCGGCGACGATGAAGTAAGCGTTGAGTTCAGTCCTGTCCATGTCGGCGAGCAGCACGTGCCCCATCGAGGTGGCGTGCGCGGGGAACCGCGTGCCGACGTTGATGCTCACCGTCATGATCCGCGACACCGCGACGCGCGCGACGTACACGATGTCAGCGATCTCCAGCACCGACACAGAACTCGACTCGTGCACTTCCGCCGACAACCGCTCCAGGTGCGGTTGCGAGATCTCGGCCAGGCTCAGGCTGGACAGATAGGCGTAGCCGAGTTCCAGCACGCGCGCGGTGAGCGAGAAGTACTTGCCGTCGGTGCGAACGTACCCGAGGTCCACGAGCGTCAGCAGAAACCGGCGGGCGGCCGCGCGGGTCAGCCCGGTGACGCGCGCGACGTCACTGAGCGTCGGGTGCGGTGCCTCGGCGCTGAACGCCTTGATCACCGCCAGCCCGCGTTCCAGCGACTGCACGTGGTGCGCGCCGCGTTCGGCCTGGTCGTCGGATTCCATGCGGCGAACCCTATCCGGCCGGCGGCTGGGCGGTGGGTTCTCCCAGTTCGGCGAGGACGCGCTGGGCGATCCCGATCGCCGTGTTCGCCGCTGGCACTCCCGCGTATACGCCGGTGTGGAGCAGGACCTCGCGGATCTCGTCCGCGGTAAGCCCGTTGCGCACCGCCGCGCGGACGTGCATGGCCAGCTCGTCGTGGCAGTGCAGCGCGGTGAGCGCGGCCAGCGTGATGCAGCTTCGGGTCCGCCGGTCGAGGCCGTCGCGCGTCCAGACCGAACCCCACGCCGCTTCGGTGATGTACTCCTGGAACGGCTTGCTGAACTCGGTGGTCCGCGCGACCGCCCGGTCCACATGCTCGTCGCCGAGCACCTCGCGGCGCACCCGCATGCCTGCCTCGTAGCGGTCTCCGGTCACTGTTCCTCCGTGATCCGCTCGAGGATCAGCCGGGTGAATTCGTCCGGCTGTTCGTAGCTGCCCAGGTGCGCGGCGGAGGCGACGACCTCGAGCCGGGCTCCGGGGATTCCGTCCGCGATGACCCGCCCGTGCGGCTCGGCGGGCGTCGACGGGTCGTCAGCGCCAGCGATCACCAGGGTCGGGACGGCGATCTTCGGCAGGTCGCCGGTGAGGTCCATCCGCTCGATCACCTCGCAACACCCGGCATACCCCTCGTCGGGCTGAGCTTCGACCATCTCGCGCAGGTACGCGACCTGGTCCGGATGCGCCTGCGCGTAATCCGCCGTGACCCAGCGCCCGACACTCGCTTCCGCGACCGCCCCAGTGCCCTCGGCCCGCACGAGGCGCGCACGGTCGGCCCACATCTCGGGCGGTCCGAGCAGCGCTGACGTGCAGCACAGGGTGAGGCTCGCCAACCGGTCCGCGGCGTGCGCGCCGAGCCACATCCCGGTCATCCCGCCGAGCGACAGGCCGACGAAGTGCGCGCGCTCGACGCCGAGGTCGTCGAGCAGCCCCAGCACGTCGCCGCCCAAATCGGCCAGGTCGTACGGCCCCGGCGGCACCGGCGACGACCCGTGGCCGCGCGTGTCGTACCGGACCACACGGAATCCGCGTTCGGTCAGCGGCGCGACCTGCGGCTCCCACATCCGGTGGTCGCTGCCGATCGAGTTGGAGAACACCACCACCGGACCCGTCGCCGGGCCTTCGACTACCCGGTGCACCCGGACACTGCTCACGCTTGAACCTCCACAATGGACACGGCCGGTCAGACCGTGAAGAACACCGTCTCGCCTTCGCCTTGCAAACGCACGTCGAACCGATAGCCGGTGCCGTCTTTCTTGGCCAGCAACGTGTCCCGCCGCTCCTCGGGCACGCTCGCCAGGACTGCGTCGCCAGCGTTGTCCTGGTCCTCGAAGTAAATGCGCGTGACGACCCGGTTCAGCAGCCCGCGGGCGAACACCGACACGTCGATGTGCCGCGCCTGAGAAGCCCCGGACGCGTCCGGCACGATTCCGGGCAGCAGGGTGAGAATCCGGTATTGGCCTTGTTCGTCGGTGGGACACCGGCCGAACCCGCGGAACGGCGCGCCCGGCTTGCCGCGCGGATCGTCGGGGTGGTCGAACCCGCCGTCCGGATCCGCCTGCCACGTCTCGATCATCGCGTCCGGAACCGGGTTGCCCGCGCCGTCGTACACCCCGCCGCGGATCCACACCGCGCCTTCGGTGCCTTCCGGAACCACGAACGGCCCGTCGTCCCACGGCAGTCCGATGGACAGGTACGGCCCGACGGTCTGCGAGGGAGTGCCTTCGAGCCTCACTCGTCCTCCTCCTCGTCCTCGAACACCGACTGTTCGCGCCCGCGCACCACGATGTCGAACTGGAACGCCAGCGCCCATTCCTCCTCGGTGCGGTCCAGGTCGAACCGGGAGATCATCCGCTGCCGCGCCTTCTCGTCCGGAATGGAGTTGAAGATCGGGTCCTGCGAGAACAGCGGGTCGTCCGGGAAGTACATCTGGGTGACCAGCCGCTGGGTGAACGCCGAGCCGAACACCGAGAAGTGGATGTGCGCGGGACGCCACGCGTTGTCGTGGTTCTTCCACGGGTACGCGCCGGGTTTGATGGTGGTGAACTCGTAGCGCCCGTCGTCGTCGGTCAGCGTGCGGCCGAGCCCGTCGAAGTTCGGGTCGAGCGGGGACGGCCAGCGGTCGCCGGTGTGCCGGTAGCGCCCGCCCGCGTTGGCCTGCCAGATCTCCACGAGCGAGTTGCGGATCGGCCGCGCGTCGCCGTCGAGAAGCCTGCCGGTGACGATGATCCGCTGGCCCTGCGGCTCGCCCGCGTGCTGCCGGGTGAGGTCGTTGTCGAGTTCGCCGAGCCGCCCCGGGCCGAGCAGCGGACCGGTGACCTCGGTGAGCATCTGCGGCAGCAGGACCAGCGGCTGCGTCGGATGCCGCAGCGCGGTGGAACGGTACGGCGCGTAGTCGAGCGGCGGGTGGGTGCCGTCCGGATCAGGCCGGTACTGCGGCAGGCGCCGGTCGGTCGGTGTGGCCACGATGCCTCCCCTTTCTCAGCGATTCTCGAGCACGACTGCGAGACCCTGGCCGACGCCGATGCAGATCGCCGCGAGGCCCCAGCGACCGCCGGTGCGGCGGAGCTGATGCGCCAGCGCGCCGATGATCCGGCCGCCGGACGCGCCGAGCGGGTGCCCGATCGCGATGGCCCCGCCGTTGACGTTGACGATCTCCGGGTCGAGCTTCGACCATTCTTTCAGGCAGGCCAACGACTGTGCTGCGAACGCCTCGTTGAGTTCCACCGCGGCGACGTCGTTCCAGCCGATGCCCGCCCGTTCGAGCGCGATCTCCGCCGCGCGCACCGGGCCGATCCCGAACACGTCCGGGTCGACTCCCGCGGCACCGCGGCCGGCGATCCGGGCCAGCGGCGTCGTGCCGAGCCGCTCGGCCGCGGCCGCGTCACCGAGCAGCAAAGCCGACGCACCGTCGTTCAGCGGCGACGCGTTCCCTGCCGTGACGGTGCCGTTTTCCTTGCGGAACACCGTTTTCAGCTTCGCGAGCTTCTCGGGCATGGAGTCCGGCCGGATGCCCTCGTCCCGGGTGAGTTCGACGCCTTCCACCGGAACCACGTGGTCGTCGTAGAAGCCCTCGTCCCACGCCCGCGCGGCGTTCGCGTGACTGCGCGCGGCGAACGCGTCCTGCTCGTCCCGGCTGATGCCGTAGCGCTCGGCGAGCAGTTCGGTGGACTCGCCGAGGGAAACGGTCCACTGCGACGGCATCGCCGGGTTGACCATCCGCCAGCCGAGCGCCGTGTTGTACAGCGTCTGGTTGCCAGCCGGGAAAGCCTTGTCCGGCTTCGGCATCACCAGCGGCGAGCGGCTCATCGACTCGACGCCGCCCGCGACCACGAGCGAAGCGTCGCCGACCTGGATCGCCCGGCTCGCCTGCATGGCCGCCTCGACGCCGGACCCGCACAGCCGGTTCACCGTCGCACCGGGAACCGACGTCGGCCAGCCCGCGAGGAGCGCGGCCATCCGTGCCACGTTCCGGTTGTCTTCGCCCGCGCCGTTGGCGTCGCCGAGCACCACTTCGTCCACAGTGGACGGATCGAGCCCGTTGCGCTCGGCCAGCGCACGGAGCACGCCCGCGGCCAGGTCGTCAGGGCGCACTCCGGAGAGAGCGCCGCCGTAGCGCCCGAAGGGAGTGCGGATCGCGTCGAGTACGTAAGCGTCGCTCATTCGCCGGCCTTCTTCAGTTCACGGAGCAGAGTCAGTTCGCGTTCGGTGGGCGCGGGGGTGGTCTTGAGGTCCGCGGCCGCCTTCAGTGTCCACCCCGTCGCTTCCACGACCTGTTCCAGCTCGATCCCGGGGTGCAGTTCGGTGAGCGTGAGTTCCGCAGTTTCCGGATCGGGCCGCATCAGGCCGAGGTCGGTGACCACGAGAGTCGGCCCGGCTCCGCGCAGGCCAAGCCGTTCCCGGTCCCCGCGCCCGGCGCCGTGGCCGAACGACGTCACGAAGTCGACCTTGTCCACGAAGGTGCGCTTGCTCTGGCGCAGCACGACGAACACTTCCTTGCAGGACGCGGCGATCTCCGGCGCCCCGCCCGCGCCGGGAAGGCGCACCTTCGGATCGTGGTAGTCGGAACCGATGACCGTAGTGTTGATGTTGCCGAACTTGTCGAGCTGCGCCGCGCCGAGGAACCCGACGTCGATCCGGCCGGGCTGCAGCCAGTAGTTGAACACCTCAGGCACGCTGACGACCGCGTCGGCGGTGTCGGCCAGCTCGCCGTCGCCGATCGACAGCGGCAGCCTGCTCGGTTTCGCGCCGAGACAACCTGATTCGTAGATCAGCGTGAGGTTCGGGGCGTGCGTGCGGCGGGCCAGGTTGGCCGCCGTGCTCGGCAATCCGATCCCGACGAAACACGACATGCCCTCGCCGAGCGCGCGCGCCGCGGCGATGCTCATCATCTCGTCAGCGGTGTACTCGCTCATGCCTTCACCCCGGTCAAGTCGTTCAGCCACTTGGCGAATTCCTCGCGGTCCCGGCCGATCTCGTCCCACGCCTGGTACGCGGCGTTGTCCCGCTCGTAGTACCCAGCGGCGTACGAGGGCGCCGCGCCGCGCGGCACCTCGGCCACCGCGGTGACCGCCCAGGACGGAAGAACGAGCGCGCCAGGACGGGGCTTCAGCTCGTCGACGACCTCCTCCACGGTGACCAGCGACCGCTTCGCCGCCAGCACCGCTTCCTTCTGCACGCCTGCGATGCCCCACAGCTGGACGTTGCCCGCCCGGTCGGCGCGCTGCGCGTGCACGATCGTGACGTCCGGGTTCAGCGCGGGCACCGCGGTGAGCTGCTCGCCGGTGAACGGGCAGGTGATCGGCTTGATCGTGTCCGTCTGCGCGGGCAGATCGGTGCCGGTGTAGCCGCGCAGCACGGCGAACGGCAGCCCGGAAGCGCCTGCGACATAACGGTTCGCCATGCCCGCGTGACTGTGTTCCTCGATCTCCAGCGGCGCCGGCCACGAGTGCTGCACCGCGTCGCGGAACCGGTGCAGCGAGCCGACCCCGGGGTTGCCGCCCCAGGAGAAGATCAGCTTGCTCGCGCAGCCCGCGCCGATGAGCTGGTCGTAGACGATGTCCGGCGTCATCCGCACGAGCGTGAGGTTCCGCCTGCCCTGACGGATGATCTCGTGCCCGGCCGCCACCGGGATGAGGTGCGTGAAGCCCTCGAGAGCGACGGTGTCTCCGTCGTGCACCAGCTCGGCGATCGCCTCGCCGAGCGACAGCACCCTTGCCATCACGAGCCCTTCCGTCTGGATCTTTGTTGCTTCCGCCGTTCCGTGCTAGCGTGTTCGCATAGCGCACAGAAGTTCTACATATGAACATAGCACGGTCCGGCCGCCCGCGGGAGTGCCAAAGGGTGAAGCGGACGTCCGGACAGACGACACAAGACAACGCAAGGTTTGCGAGCTTCGAGAGGGATGAGGTGATGCGATAAGACAACACGGTGCGCTGGGAGTCGGCGAACGGGTTTCGCGGCGAGACAGAGCGGTGCAGTCGGCGGCAGACCGGAATTTCGTTGCGTGGTACCGCAATGCGGAATTCGGGCACTGTCCGCGTCGGCGGCGTTCTGTCGCGGTTGGACGCTCCGTCGCAGCTCAGGCGAGTGTCCGGCGGTGAGCGCGCCGCGAACCTCGCCCGGGCGGCACGGTCGGCATTAGGCTGCTCCGCATGCCGAAGATCGCTGTCACCCGCTGGATCCCGGACGAGGCCGTGCAGGTGCTCGGCGAGGCAGGCGAAGTCGAAATCTCGTCTGAGGACCGGCCGCTCACGCCCGAGGAACTGCGAAAGTTCGTCGCCGGATCGGCCGCGGTGGTGTCGATGCTGCACGACCGGATCGACGGCTCAGTCGCGGACGCGGCGGGCCCGGAACTGAAGGTCGTCGCCAACGTCGCGGTGGGCTACGACAACGTGGACGTCAGTGCACTGGCGGACCGCGGCGTCGTGGTCGCCAACACGCCAGGCGTGCTCACCGACGCCACCGCGGATCTCGCGTTCGGATTGCTGCTGGCCGTCTCGCGGCGGCTCGGCGAAGGCGAACGTTTGCTGCGCGCACGGCAGCCGTGGTCGTTCCACCTCGGTTTCCTGCTCGGGTCCGGCTTGCAGGGCAAGACGCTCGGCATCGTCGGGCTCGGCCAGATCGGCCGCGCGGTGGCGAAGCGGGCGGCGGCGTTCGGGATGCGGGTCGTCTACTCCGGACGGTCGGCGAAGCCGGATTTCGACGGCGAGTTCGTGTCGTTCGGCGAACTGCTGCGGCGTTCCGACTTCGTGTCGCTGCACTGTCCGCTGACTCCCGAGACCCGGCACCTTGTCGACGCGGACGCGTTGCGGGCGATGAAACCGAGTGCGTACCTCGTGAACACCACGCGCGGTCCGGTGGTCGACGAGTCGGCGCTGGCCGACGCGCTCGAAGCCGGCGAGATCGCGGGTGCGGCGCTGGATGTGTTCGAGAAGGAGCCGGACGTCGAGCCGCGACTGCTGGACCGCGACGACGTGGTGCTGACGCCGCACCTCGGATCGGCGACGGTGGAAACGCGGACGGCGATGGCGGTGCTGGCCGCGCGCAACGTCGTCTCGGTGCTCGCCGGCGCCGAGCCGCTGACGGAGGTGGGCCGATGACCCGGGTCGTGATCGCACCGGACAAGTTCAAAGGAAGCCTGACCGCGGTCGAGGTGACAGAAGCGATCGCGCACGGCGTGCGGGACGCGTTGCCGGACGCCGAGATCTCCGCGTGCCCGGTCGCCGACGGCGGCGAAGGAACGCTGGAGGTGCTCGAGAACGCGGGCGGCTCGATGGTGCGGTTGCCGGTGCGAGGCCCGCTCGACGAACCAGTCGAGGCGCGGTACGTGCTGCTCGGCGACACGGCGTACGTCGAATCGGCGCGCGCGTGCGGCATCGAGTTCGTGACGCCGAGCCGGGAAGTCGCGCTCGCCGCACACACGTGGGGCGTCGGCGAGTTGCTGAACGACGCCCTCGCCCGCGGGGCGCGGCGGCTCGTGCTGACCGTCGGCGGCACCGCGAGCACCGACGGCGGTGCCGGGATGCTGGCCGCGCTGGGTGCTGGAATCCTCGACGCGTCCGGTGCGCCAGTCGGTCTCGGCGGCGGGTCGCTGACGCAAGTCGCGCGCGTCGACCTGAGTCCGGTGCGGGAACGACTGGGCGAGGTGCCGGTCGTGGTCGCGACAGACGTGACGAATCCGCTGCTAGGCGCGAACGGGGCGGCGGCCGTCTTCGGCCCGCAAAAGGGTGCTTCCCCGGACGACGTCCAAGCGCTCGACGAAGCACTGTCGCACTGGGCGAAGGCGCTTGTGCAGGCTGGCACGCCGGACGTCTCCGACGTCCCCGGAGCCGGTGCCGGCGGAGGTGTCGCGGCGGGCGCGATCGCGGGGTTCGGTGCGACAGTCGAGTCCGGCTTCGACCTGATCGCCGCATTGACCGGCGTCGATGCCGCGCTGACCGGTGCCGACCTAGTGATCACCGGCGAGGGTTCGCTAGACGAACAATCACTGTCCGGCAAGGCCCCGGCGGGCATCGCGGCTCGCGCCGGGCGGACGGGCATCCCGCTGCTGGTGCTCGCCGGACGGATCCAGCTGGACGCGGACGCGCTGGCCGGCTTGGGAGTCGTCGGCAGCAGTGCGCTGATCGACCACGCGCCGTCGCTGGACTATGCCCGTGCCCACGCCGCGGACCTGCTGCGAGAACGGGCGGCAGTGCTGGTGCAGGACTGGCTGCGCACTAAGTAGCAGAAGCGCTCCCGCGATCACCCGCAGGAGCGCTTCTGGTCAACAACGCAGCCGTCTTGGACAACCCAGGTCTTGGACGGCAGTGCCACCCAGGGATCGGCCATCGATCAACTCGCCGGGCCCGGACGTCGCGAGACCTCCGGCAGCACCGGCGAACGGCACACGGGATCAGCCGACGGACACCGCCGCGCGAACCCCGTGGCCGGGCGCTTGCGCAGTCGTCAGGCGGACTGCTGCTGAGGCAGGACGGCGAAGGCGACGTCGCCGGTGTCGTCCTGCTGGACGTCGAGGACCTTGTCGTCGAGCAACGCCGCTGCCTGCGGCTCGAGGAAGACCTTCGCCCCGCCGTCGGCGCCGACGACGCGGTCGCCGTCCTCCGGGGCCGGGGCTACCGACAGCGCCAGTTGAGCGCCGTCGCCTTCCATGCTCTGCAGCGCGAAGCGCAGGCCGCTTTCTTCGGAGCCAGTGCCTTGTTCAGCGGTCAACGCGGTGATCGCCTCGGCGGCGGCTTCGGTAACGGTCAGCATCTTTCGGCCTTCCCTTCGTCGCAGTCGGATGCGCACGGTCGGTTGCAGGGTGGTTTTTCACGCTAAAGGCGGCACGACGGTCGCGCAGTGTGAGCGCGAGACCGGTGCCGCGACGGTGGAACCTGTCACAAATACGTTTGAGATCAGGATCTTCGGGCCATAGCCGACCGGATCGCGTCGGCGACCGTGCAGCCCCCGTGGTCGACCCGCTCGCCCGGTCTGGGATCCGCAGGCCAGCCGGACCCGGCCGAGTCGAACGGTTCCGGTCCGCCCTCGCCCGCACTGCCCGGCTCCCCGGCCATGTCAATGCCGGACGACCCCTCGCCCGCCCCGCCGGACACCGGCGGCCGAACCTCCGGCGGCTCCGCCGCACGCTGACTTTCACGGACCTCGTCGGAGTCACTTTCCGTACGCATCGCAGCCCTGGGCGCGGGCGCGCTAAACGAACCGTCGTGGGAACTGTCCGCACCGGGTGCTTGACTCTCGCGGAGAGCGTCGTCACCGGAACCGCTCACGGGCACCTCCCGAAAGTCCGGATTGTTCGTGGTGAGCTACCCGAGGCGACTTCCGGTGAAACGGGCCGAACGGCTGTCGTCGGAATCACACTGGTTCCTGCGGTCAGCCAGGGCGTCAGCGGGCTGAGCGGAGCTAGCGTCAGAACTATGACCACCACCAGGTGGATGCCGCGCGGCCGGATCGGACTCCGCCCCCGGCGCAAAACCGGCTCGGACGCCGCCAGCAACGACCCGCTCGGCGACGACGCGATCGACGCCATACCGGAATACCGCACGCTCGACGAGCCTTCGGGTCGCTCCTGCGACTTCGAGGAATTCGCTGACCAGCGCCATGCTGCCGATGACCGCCCGACTGCGCTCACCGACGAGATTGACAATCGGAGCGCCTCGCCGGACTCCGACGCCGACCGACGTCAGGAAAACGCCCGTCGTCACCTGGCGGCCAATCCGAGCGCCGGTTACCACGAGGCGTCGGAAGACGACGTCGATCCACTCCCGCCGGAGCCCGGAGACGAGAGCGCCCGTCGCCACCTGGCGGCGAACTCGACCGCGCATCGCCGCGAAACGGCAACTGCCCCTGCGACCTCGCTGCCGCCCAGCCCCGGGGACGAACTCGTCAGCCACGACCAAGCGACCACCGCGAACGCCAATCACCCCCAACCGGCGACGGGCGATGCCCAACCGCTCCCGTCAGAGAGCACCAGTCGCCACTCAACGGCTAACCCGAACCGCTCCCGCCACGAAGCGGCAACCGCTAACGACGCCCCGCAGCCCCTGGTTGCCACCAGCCAACCCACCAGTCGCCCGTCAGCGGCCAATCCGAACGGCGCCTGCCGCGAGACGGTAACCGCCAACACCGAACCACAGCGCCCGGCTGCCACCAGTCGCCGCTCAACGGCCAATCCGAACGGCACTCACCACCAACCGGCACCTGGCGACGCCGACCCGCGCCCCTCTGAACCCGCCAACGACACCGCCGCTGAAGCCAGCCGCCCGCCCCGAGCCACAACGGACCTCGTAGCCGAAGCCAACCCCCACCGCCGTCACCCGAACCCGGCCGCCGTCTCCACAGCTCATTCCGCACCTCCGACCGTTGCCGATAATCGGCCGACCCACTCCGCCGACCGCACCGCCCGCCGCCGCGAGATCGGTGGCCATGCGGCCTGGTATCTGGCCGCCGGTGTCGTCACCACCGGGCTGCAGGCCGTCCTCTTCCTCGCCTTCCGCCCGGAAATCGGCGCGCAATGGGCGAATCTCGCCGCGCTCGCGATCACGACGGTCGGCAACACCGAGTTCCACCGGCGCGTCACGTTCGCCAACCGGAGCAGCCGCGCGGGCAAGCGGCATCTTCAGGATCTCGTCACTTTCGCCTTCTACGCCGGCTACGGATCAGCCGTCCTCGCGGCTCTCGACGCCGTCGTCGCGCACCCCTCAGCCGGGCAGCAAACCGCGGTGCTTCTCGCGGCCAGTTTCGTCGGCGGGGTTGTCCGGTTCGCGGTGCTGCGCTGGTGGGTTTTCGCCAGGACACGGCGAATGGACGCACCACAAGATCACCAACGGTAGTGGAACCCGTTCTACCCGCAGTGCGACCACTCTCTGTTGCGCTACCCGGACGTCACTCTTCGTGACGCACAAAATCAGACATCCGCACATGCTGCGAGGCCGGATTCGTACTGTGCGTCGACTGGTCTCGTTTGTGTCAAGACCACTGCTGCTAACGGGGTATTCGTAGTTGAAATGTGGACGGTCGGCCTCCGGCCGCTTAAGGTTACGGAGCGTCGCAACGATCGCAGTGCTCCCCCGTTTGATTGGAGTACTTGCGATCGCAACATCACAGAGTGTTGACCCCTAGACAGCGACGGTCGCAGGGTTGCCGGGGAGACGACCATGACAGCACCGTCGAAGACGTCCCGTACTGCGGTGTCCGACGTCGCGGGCTACGTGAGCCCTGCGACGCTGCCCCGGTCCGGTGGACGCCTGACCAAGGAAGACCTCGACCCGCTGGTACGCGCCGCGGGAAAGGGCGATCAAGCCGCGATCGCCGATTTGCTGCTCGTGCTCCGCCCCGTTGTCGCCCGTTACTGCCGGGCCCGGATGGGTGGCCGCGACCTCTCTTACCTCGCCGCCGACGACGTCGCGCAGGACGTCTGCATGGCCGTTCTCAAGGCCCTTCCCGACTATCAGGACCGCGGCGGCTCGTTCCTTTACCTCGTGCACGCGATCGCGGCCAACAAGGTCGCCGACGCCTACCGGGCCGTCGCGCGCGACCGTTCCGAGCCGGTTCCCGAGCTGCCCGAGCACCCGCTCGCCGGCGGCAACGAGCCGGAATCGCACGCGCTGCGCCTCGACCTCGGCAGCCGTCTGCAGGAGTTGCTCACCCGCCTCGCCCCGCTGCAGCAGGAGATCCTGGCGCTGCGCATCGTCGTCGGCCTCAGCGCCAACGAGACCGCCGAGACGCTGGGCATTTCGGCCGGCAACGTCCGCGTCACGCAGCACCGCGCGCTGTCCAAGCTCCGCGAGATGGTGCAGGGCCAGGACTTCTGAGCCGGTTTCGTCACTCGAACGGCTGGAACGCCGCCGCGGACCGCTGAATAGGTCGACAGGCTCTGTTTCGCACGGCACTCTGGATTTAGCCCGCCGCATCTCTCAGCTCAATTCATAAACGCGTGCCGCCGTGTGCTCGAAGACGTCCAGCCGTTCTGGGTCGCTCAGCGTTCCGGTCAGCGACACCGCCGCGTCCAGTACGACTTCGTACGCTGCAGCCAGTTCGCACACTGGCCAGTCGGAGCCGAACATGACCCGGTTCGCGCCGAACGACTCGAAAACGTGGTCTGCGTAGCGGCGCAGGTGGCCAACCTGCCATTCGCGCCAGTCGGCCTCCGTCACCAAGCCGGACAGCTTGCAGTGCACGTTCTCGTGCGCGGCCAGCGATGCGACGCCGTTTGCCCACGGCTGCCATTCGCCGGCTGCGATGCCCGGTTTCGCGGCGTGGTCGAGGACCAGTCGCAGATCCGGCAAGCGTTCGGCGACCTGCCGGGCGGCGGCCAGTTGCGCCGGTGCCACCAGCAGGTCGTAGACCAGGCCGGCGGCGCCGACCGCGGTCAGGCCGCGCAGGATTTCCGGGCGCAGCAGCCAATCCGGGTCCGGTTCGTCCTCGACCTGGTGCCGGATGCCGACCAGCGGGCCGAGTTCGCGCAGCCGCGCGAGCCGATCGGACACGTCCGGGGCGGCGAGGTCGACCCAGCCGACCACGCCTGCCACCAGCGGCTCGGAAGCGGCCGTGGCCAGGAACTCCTCGGTTTCCGCCTCGTCCGAAACGGTCTGCACCAACACGGTGGCGTGGACGCCGGCCGCCGTCGTCACCGTGCGCAGGTCGTCGACGGTGTACGGCTTGCGGATCGGAGCCAGCGCGTCGCCGGACATCCACGGGTACTCGCGGCGCGCCGGATCCCACAGGTGGTGATGCGAATCGATCACTGGGCTCCTCCGGACACGACGGGGCGGGCGGCCGACCTCAGCAGGCCGGCGTCGGCGAGGTCGTCCCACAGTACGGCCGGGATATTCGCCGCTGCGCGGCGAACGTTCAGCGACACCTGCTCGGCATCGTGCGCGCCGACGACGACCGACACGACCGCGGGGTGCGTGCGCGGCAACGCCAGTGCGGCCTCCGGCAGGGAAACACCGTGCCGTGCGCAGATTTCCGCGATTTTCTGCGCCTTTTCAACGAGATCCGCAGGCGCGGCCGTGTAATCGTAAATAGTGCCGGGTTGTTCAGTCGCGAGAATGCCACCGTTGAACACGCCGCCGGCCACGACACCGACGCCGCGTTCGACGCACAGCGGCAACAACTCGTCCAATGCCGGCTGGTTCAGCAAGGTGTAGCGACCGGCCATCAGGACATGGTCGAGGTCGAACCGGCGCACGAATTCCGCCAGCATCGGCGCCTGGTTCATCCCGGCCCCGATCGCGCCCACGACGCCCTGCTCCCGCAACTCCAGCAATGCCGGGAATGCGCCAGAAACCGCTTCCTCGAAATGATCGTCGGGATCGTGCACGTACACCAGATCGATGCGGTCGAGACCCAGCCGTTCCAGGCTCGACTCCAGCGAACGCAGCACCCCGTCGCGACTGAAATCCCAGCGGCGGCGGTAAGTCCCGGGAACGTCGAAGCCCTGGTCGTCGCGTTCCCCCGGCGCCACCGCGCGCGGCTCCAACACCCGCCCCACTTTCGTGGACAGGACGTACTCGTCGCGCGGGTACGCCGCCAGCACAGCGCCGAGTCGGCGTTCGGACAGTCCGAGCCCGTAGTGCGGCGCAGTGTCGAAGTAGCGGATCCCCTCGTCCCACGCCCGCCGCACGCTCGCCGCGGCGGTTTCGTCCGGCACCGCGTGGTAGAGGTTGCCCAGCTGCGCGCCGCCGAGTCCCAGCGGAGGAAGGTCCACGGTCACGCCTCCGCCGGGAGTTGCCACACCAGCCCGAGACCGTGGGCGACGTCGGAATGGTCGAGGTCGAGGAGTTCGTTGATCCGCTTCTGCCACGCGATGTCAGCCGGGTCGTCGGCGAGTTTCGCGCGCATCTGCTCGAAATCGTCGACCTCGACGAAGTGGAACAGGTCGAGCCCGTCACGCCAGATCCGCCACGAGCGCACCCCGGCGCGGCGCAGCGCGGCGTCCAGATCCTCCGGGATCACCGCGTGCACCTCCTCGTAGATTTTCTCCGTTCCGGGCTTGAGCCGGGTGCGCAATGCGACCGTTTGCGGCGCCGGGCTATGGGTCATCGTTCCTCCTGACGGGAGTCGTGGCACGCTGTAGGGGGTAAACATCCGAGGTCTCTGCAGGGAGGGCGGTCCCGATGCCCGTCACCGATGTCGCGATCGACAAGATCAAGGACATGATCATTTCGGGCGAGCTGGCCCCGGGCGACCGGCTCCCCAAGGAGGCCGAGCTGGCGCAGCGGCTGGGGCTGTCCCGCAGTTCGCTGAGGGAAGCGGTGAAGGCGCTGTGCCTGATCCGGGTGCTGGACGTGCGCCAGGGCGACGGCACGTACGTCACCAGCCTGGAGCCGAACCTGCTGCTCGACGCGATGACCTTCGTCGTCGATTTTCACCGCGACGACACCGTGCTCGATTTCCTTGCCGTACGGCGGATTCTGGAGCCCGCGGCGACGGCGATGGCGGCTCTGCACATGCGCGACGAGGACGTCGCCGAGCTTGGCGCGATGCTGGGCGAACTGGAGGAATCGCCGACCGTCGAAGCGCTGGTGGCCAATGATTTGCAGTTCCACCGCAAAATCGCGGACGGCTCGGGCAACCCGGTGCTGTGCTCGCTGCTCGAAAGCCTCTCCGGCCCGACGGCGCGAGCCCGGATCTGGCGCGGCCTCACCCAAGAAGGCGCGGTCGCCCGGACCCGGGAACAACACGCCGCGATCTACGACGCGATCGCCGCCCGGGAACCAGAACTGGCCCGCTCGTGGGCGACGGTGCACGTGGCCGGAGTGGAGCAGTGGCTGCGCAGCACCCTCGTCGAGGATGACGCCGCCGCTGGCGATGACGCCGAACCTGCCGCTTCCTGACCAGCCAGGGAGTGCGGCGGTTCCTGGCTGAGCGGACACGGCATCGATTCCCGGCCGGACGGGCACGGCGCCGGTTTCCGGCCGAACGGGCACAAAGTCGGTTCCTCGCCAGACGGCAGGGGCTGCGGTTCCTGACTGGACGGGCACGGCATCGGTTCTTGACCGAGCGGGCACGGCACTGGTTCCCAGCCGAACGGACACGAAGTCATTTCCTCGCCAGGCGGCAAGAGCGGCCGTTCCCGACCGAACGGGACCGGTGGCGGTTTCTGCGCGGCTCGTTGTGGTGAAGGGTCCCTTCACTCCTTGTCGTATGGAGTGGAGGGACCCTTCACTCGCGTTTGGTTGGAGCGAGGGGGACTTTCGCACCTGCACGATGGGAGTGACGGGACCCTTCACACCATGCCGGGCGAAACGAATGGACCCATCACGCACGCCCGGTCGGTGCGACGCGGACTTTCGCGCTTGGGGCGGGACGGGGATCGTCTGGGACCAAACCGGGAAGGGCGAACGGACCCATCGCGCGCGCTCGACTGACGCGGCGGAGCCTCGTTCGCTGACCGGCGGGATGAGGGGTCCCTTCATCGGCTCCGGCCCTTGTGCGATGAAGAGCCCCTTCACGGATCGCCTCGCTGAGCCAGCCACCGCGCCTGTCATCGCGCCAGCCATCGGGTCGCCCGCCGGGCCTTCCCGCAGACTGCCCGTCGAGTCAACGACAGCGCCAGCTATCGAGCCGCCCACGGCATCTGCCAACCGGCCACCCGCCGGGCCACTCCAGAGGTCACCCGCCGGGCAACCCACCGTGCAGTCCCACAAACCACCCACCGGGACACTCCCCAGACCACCGGCCGAACAGCCCACCGGGTTACGGCTCCACAAGCGACCTACCCGGCCAGCCACCGCACTGCCCAACAAACCGCCCGCCGGGACACTCCGCAGGCCACCCGCCGAACAGCCCACCGGGTTACGGCCCCGCAAACCGCCTACCCGGCCAGCGACCGCACCGCCCGACAAGCCCCCCGCCGAGGCGCCCCACAGGCCGCCCGTCGGACCGCCCACCAGGTTGCGCCCCCACAAGCCACCCATCGAGCCACCCACCGAGGCCACCCGCCAAGAAGGTCGGATGATCACCGAACCTCCGCCGATCAGGTCTGGGGCTTTCCGCCGGCATACCGGCTGATGATCAACGCGATCAGGATGATCCCGCCGTAAATCGCCTTCAGCCATTCCGCCGGGACCTGGGCGATGCGCAGCAGGCTGTCCACCGACTGCAGCAACAGCACCCCGGTCAGCGCCCCGACCAGCGTGCCCCGGCCGCCGTCCAGCGAAACGCCGCCGATCACCGCGGCGGCGAAGACCTGCAGGATCAGGCCGTCGCCCTGGTCGGCGCCGAGAGCGCCGACGTAGCCCGTGTACGCGAGACCGCCGATGGCAGCCAGTACCCCGGCCACCACGAACACCGCCCACGAGATGCGGTCCACCCGGATGCCCGCGGCCCGTGCCGCTTCTCGGTTGCCGCCGATTGCGTACAGTGAGCGGCCGACTCGGTGGTAGCGCAGGCCCAGCCCGAAGACCACGAACAGCACCGCCGCGAGCCACACCGACATGGGCAGCCCGGCGAACGTCGTCGTCGCCAACGCGGTGAAAGCGTCCAGCTGATCGAACAGCGTCTTGCCGTTCGTCGTGCCGATCTGGGTTCCGCGCAGGACCGTCAGCATCGCCAGCGTCACGATGAACGCGTTCAGCTTCAGCTTCACGATCAGGAAGCCGTTCACGAAGCCGATCAACGCGCCCACCACGGGAATCGCCACCAGGCCGAGCACCGAGGGCCATTCAGTACCAAAGCCGGAGGACGCCGCCGGGATGACCAGCATCGCGCCGATCGCCGGGGCGATGCCCATCGTGGATTCCAGCGACAGGTCGAACTTGCCGGTCAGCAGCACCAGCGACTCGCCCAGCACCACCAGCGACAACGCCGCCGCCGCGGAGAGGATGCTGATGATGTTGTCGAAGGTGAAGAACGTGTCGCTGATCAGCCCGCCGATCACGAACACCACCACGAGCGCGGGCAGCAGCGCCAGTTCGCGCAGCCACGCCGACTTCCGGCGCTTCGCGCGCACCGCGGGCAGCGCCGTCTGCGGGTCGCTCATCAGGTCAGTCATGGAGCCCGACTCCTTCGATATCCGCCACCAGGTCCCCGTCGGACCAGCCGGCCTGGTGGACGGCGGCCACCGCACCCGCGCGCAGCACCAGCACCCGGTCGGCCAGGCGCAGATCGTCCAGCTCGTCGCTCACGAGCAGCACCGCCTTCCCCTCGGCCCGCACCCGGTCCACGACCGCGAGCAGAGCCTCCTTCGACTTCACATCCACTCCCGCGGTGGGGTTGATCAGCACCACCACGCGCGGGTCGCTCTCCAAGGCCCTGGCGAGCACTACTTTTTGCTGATTTCCGCCGGACAAATCCGAAACGGGCTGGTCCGGGCTGGCTGCCACGATGTCGTAATCGCTCAAAGCGCGTGTGCCGCGTTCGCGGCGGACTTTCGGGGACGCCAGACCGCCGCGGCCCATCCGGTCGAGCACGGACAGAGTCGCGTTGTCCATAATGGAGTGTTCCAGCACGAGACCTTCGTGGTGCCGGTCCCTGGGGACACAGCCGATGCCCGCGCGCAGGGCAGCCGGAATGTCGCCTGGCGGCAGGCGTTTTCCATCTACGGCAACGGTTCCGGAAGTAGGGGCGCGCAGGCCGTACACCGTCTCGGCGACCTGGTGTTTACCGCTCGCGTTGCTGCCGGCGAGGCCGACTACCTCGCCGCGGTGGACCCGCAGCGAGACGTCGTGGAAACCGTCGCCGGACAGGTCATCGACGGTGAGCACCTCTTCGGCGTCCGCCGCCAGCGGGTCGCGGGTGGCAGCGTCGCGTACAGCGAGGCCGCCCTGCTCCCCCGTCATCGCGTCGACCAGCGCCGCGCGGCTGACCTCGTCGACGGGTGCGGTGAGCACGTGCCGAGCGTCCCGCAAGACGGTAACCGCTTGGCACACCTCATAAACCTCATGCAGGTGGTGCGAGATGAACAGGAAGGTGACGCCGTTCTCCTGCATTTGCCGCATGCGGTCGAAAAGCCGTTCGATGGCTTGGCTGTCCAGCTGCGCGGTCGGCTCGTCCAGCACGATGAACCGGGCACCATAACTCAACGCGCGAGCGATTTCGACGAACTGACGGTCCTCAACGGACAGATCACCCGCCGGAGTGTCCACATCGACCCGGACGTCCCAGGAGTCCAGCAGCTCTCGCGCCTGACGACGCAGCTTCTTCCAGCCGATCGAGAACCCACCCTGCGCCTGCCGGTTCAGGAAAAGATTCTCCGCGACCGTCAGCTGCGGCACCACCATCGCGTGCTGGTACACACACGCCACGCGCGCCTTCCAGTCGTCCTGTTTGGACAGCGAAGGAGCTCGGACGCCGCCGAAGGAAACACTGCCGGTGTCCGTTTCGGACAGTCCAGTGAGGATGGACACCAGGGTGGACTTGCCCGCCCCGTTGCGGCCGACGAGTGCGTGTGACTCGCCGGGCCGCACGGTGAGGCTAACGTCGTGCAGCGCCACGGTTGGCCCGTACCGCTTCCCGACGCCGTCCGCCTGCACTACCGGCGCGCTCACAGGTTGTTACCCCACAACGCTTTGTCGTCCACGTTGTCCTTGGTCACGACCGGCGCGGGCAGCTGGTCTTCCAGGATGCCGGGGCTGATCTCGACGATCGTGGAGTCGTGGTCGGTCGGGCCTGGCTTGAACGTCTCGCCCGCCATCGCCTTCTTGAGCCAGTACATGCCGTACTTGGCGTAGGCGTCAGCGGGCTGCGAGACGGTCGCGTCGAGTTCGCCGTTGCGGATCGCGGTGAGTTCCTGCGGGATGCCGTCGTTGCTCACGAGCACCACGTGCTTCGGGTCGCCGACCGGGAAGAACAGGTTCTTGCGCTTGAGCGCCTGCTCGGTCGGCGCGAGGTAGACGCCGCCCGCCTGCATGTACACGCCCTTGATGTCCGGGTTCGCGGTCAGCAGACTGTCCAAACCGGACGAAGCCTTGTCCGCCTTCCATTCGGCGGCGACCTCGAGCACCTTGACGTCCGGGTACTTCTGCTTCATGCACTCGCGGAACGCCGCCGACCGGTCGCGGCCGTTGACCGACGCGAGGTCGCCCATCACCTGCACGACCTTGCCGCTCTTCACGCGCTTGCCGATTTCTTCGCACGCCTTGGTTCCGTACGCCTTGTTGTCCGCGCGGACCACCATCGCGACCTTGCCGCTCTCCGGCGCGACGTCGACCGCGACCACCGGGACACCCTTGTTTTCGGCCTGCTTCAGCCCGGCGACAACCGCAGCCGAGTCGAGCGGCGTGACGACGAGCCCCTTCACGCCCTGGTTCAGCAGCGTGCCGATGTCCGTGATGAGCTTCGCCGGGTCGCTGTCGGCGTTCACCGTGGGCAGCGCGTCGAGCCCTTGCTCTTTCGCCATCTGCGGCACGTATTTGTTGTAGGCCTGCCAGAACGGCGAGGTCAGCAGGGGCAGCGTCGCCCCGACCTTGCCGGTGCCGCCGCCGCTCGCCGCGGTCGCCGGTTTGTCCTTAGTGGACCCGCACGCACCGAGCACCAAACCGCAGGCGGCCACCGCGGCAGCCAGCCGGATCACCTTCGTACGCACCGCATCCTCCTTGATGACAGGCCTTTTTGGCTAAGCAGATCAGTTCTGCACGGGTCCGCGCGGACGCAGGCCGTACATGCCGCCGTCCACCGCGAGCGCGGTGCCGGTAGTCGATGCCGAGAGCGGGCTGGCCAGGTACGCGATCGCGTTCGCGACCTCGTCCGCGGTGACCAGCCTTCCCATCGGCTGGCGGGCAGCGAGTGCTTCCCGCTCCGCTGAGGGGTCCGCGGCGGTGTCGAGCAACCTGCCGACCCATGGGGTGTCCGCGGTGCCGGGGCACACGCAGTTGACGCGGATCCGGTCCGGCAAATGGTCGGTAGCCATCGCGAGGGTCAGCGACAGCACCGCGCCCTTCGTCGCCGAGTACAGAGCCCGTGCAGGCAATCCGGCCCACGCGGCGATCGAGCAGGTGTTCACGACCGCCGCCGCGGGCGAGTTTTTCAAGTGCGGCAACGCAGCCCGAGCCGTGCGCACCATGCCGACCACGTTCACGTCGTACGCGCGGTGCCACTCGTCGTCGTCGTTCGCGGTGACGTCGCCCTGCGCGCCGATTCCCGCGTTGTTGATGAGGATGTCGAGGCGGCCGAAGCGTTCGGCCACCGCGTCGACAGCGGCGCGGACCTCGGCGTCGGACGTCACGTCGCAGCGGAATCCGGTCAGCGGCTCGGGAACCTCGTCGGTCTTGAGGTCGAGCACAGCCACCCGCGCGCCGCGCTCGGCCAGCAGGTTCGCCGTGGCCAGGCCGATGCCCGACGCGCCGCCGGTGACTGCGGCGACCAGGCCGTCGAATTCGCTCACTGCGCGTTCTCCGTCCATTCAGGACCGTCCGGGAAGCTGAACCGGCGCAGCGTAGCGTCGTGCATGCGCGCGGAAAAGCCCGGTGCGGTCGGAGCGAGGTAGCGGCCGTCGCGCACGACGGCCGGGTCGGTGAAGTGGTCGTGCAGGTGGTCAACCCATTCGATGCTGCGGTCTTCGTCCGAACCGGACACTGCCACGAAGTCGAACATGGACAGATGCCGCACGAGCTCGCACAGCCCGACCCCACCGGCGTGCGGACACACCGGAACACCGAATTTGGCCGCCAGCAACAGGATCGCGAGATTCTCGTTCACTCCACCGACACGTGCGGCGTCCAGCTGCAGCACGTCGATCGCACCGGCCTGCAGCAATTGCTTGAACACCACCCGGTTTTGCACGTGCTCGCCGGTAGCGACCTTGATCGGCGCGAGCGCCTTCGCGATGGCCGCGTGCCCGAGAACGTCGTCCGGCGAGGTCGGTTCTTCAATCCAATATGGATCGAACGGTGCCAACGCGGTCATCCACGACACTGCCGTCGCTACATCCCAGCGCTGGTTCGCGTCAACCGCGACCCGGATGTCCGCGCCGACAGTCTCACGGGCCAGCTTCATCCGCCGGACATCGTCCTCGAGATTCCCGCCGACCTTGAGTTTGATCATCTCGAAACCGTCGGCGACGGCCTGTTCGGCCAGCCGCACCAGTTTCGCGTCGGAGTAGCCAAGCCAGCCCGCCGACGTGCTGTACGCGCGATAGCCCTCGGCCTCGAGCCGCGCGATTCGTTCGGCTTTCCCGGATTCGGCGGCGCGCAGGATGTCGAGCGCTTCCTGTTCGGTAAGCGCGTCCGAGAGGTAGCGGAAGTCCACAAGGGACACCAGTTCCTCCGGCGTCATCCGCGACGCGAACTTCCACAGCGGCAGTCCGGCACGGCGCGCGGCGAGATCCCACGCGGCGTTGACGATCGCGCCGATCGCCATGTGCGCGACGCCCTTTTCCGGTCCCAGCCAACGAAACTGCGAGTCGCCGACCAATGCCCGCGAGAGCGCACCGAGCGCTTCCGCGTCTTCCGGCACATCGCGGCCGACCACATGCGGTGCCAGCGCGCGGATCGCGGCGGCCTGCACGTCGTTGCCCCGGCCGATGGTGAACGCGAGGCCGTAACCGTCCGGTCCGGCGTCGGTGTGCAGTTCGACGTAGGCCGCCGAATAGTCCGGATCCGGGTTCATCGCGTCCGAACCGTCGAGGTCGCGCGACGTCGGGAACCGGACGTCCCGGACCTCCATGGCCACGATTTTCGCCATGTCAGGCCTGCCCGAAGGTCTGGCGCTGCTTGCCGAGGCCGTCGATTTCCAGCTCGACGACGTCGCCCGCGCGCAGGTACGGCTTCGGCTCGGGCTGCCCGAGCGCGACGCCTTCGGGGGTGCCAGTGTTGATCAAGTCGCCGGGGCGCAACACCATGAACTGGCTCAGGTAACGGATGATCTCGGCGACGCCGAACACCATGTCCTTTGTGGACGAATCCTGCACCTTCACGCCGTTGACCCAGGTGCGCAGCCCGAGGGCCTGCGGGTCGGGGATCTCTTCGGCGGTCACCAGTTCCGGGCCGAGCGGGTTGAAGGTCTCGCAGTTCTTGCCCTTGTCCCACTGGCCGCCGCGGTTGAGCTGGAAATCGCGCTCGGAGACATCGTTGGACACGACATATCCGGCGACGTGCGCCAGCGCCTCGTCCGCGCTTTCCAGATAGCGCGCGGTTTTCCCGATGACGACGCCGAGTTCGACCTCCCAGTCGGTGGCCGTGGAGCCGCGCGGGACGAGCACCTCGTCGAACGGTCCGACCATTACGTCGGGAGCCTTCATGAACAGCACCGGCTCAGCCGGCACGGCCGCGCCGGTTTCTTCGGCGTGGCGACGGTAGTTCATGCCGATGCAGACGATCTTGCCCGGCGCGGCGATCGGCGCGCCGACCCGCAGCCCTGCCCCGTCGACGACCGGCAGCTCCCCGGCCTCGAGCGCCTGCGCGGCCTTCGCCGGCCCGTCGCCGGCGAGGAACGCGCCGTCGATGTCCGGCGTGACCCCGGAGAGGTCGTGGAGGGTGCCGTCACCGGCACGGACGAACGGACGCTCAGCCCCCGCTGCCCCGAGACGCACAAACCGCACGGACGAACCCCTCTCTCGACACCCAGTTCGCGATACATCCGATGTATAGCGCATCGGACGGCGGCAGATCTAGAGGGAAGCGGGATTTGGTGCGGAAATTGATCCGATCACCGGGGTTCCGGGCGGATAACGGACACTCGTCCTGGCGGGGAGGTCCCGCCACGACGAGGGGGACGGTGCGGCGCGGATGGGAGCGGACGATGCGACTGGGCCGCGAGGTCGGGCGGCTGAGGCTTCGGCTTCGCGCGGCGGAGGGGAAGGCGGCGAGTTGAGGGCGGGCAGCGGGGGCGGATCGGGGGACGCGGAGGGGCGAGATTCCCGAGGTCGCTCCGAGGCGGCGGGCGGGCGGGGCATCGGAGACGGCGGGGTGCGCGAGCCCGGCGACCAGAACCAGCGAGATCCCCGAAACCGCCCCGACACGGTAGGCGGGCGCGGCATCAGTGACGCGGTGCGCCAGCCCAGCGACCAGAACCAGCGAGGTCCTCGAGACCGCTCCGACGCGGCGAGCAGGCGGGGCATCGGTGACGGCGGGGTGCGAGAGCCCGGCGACCAGAACCAGCAAGGCCCCCGGGACAACCGCGGCGCGGCTGGCGTTCCGGAGATCGGCGCGGACGACGAGTGGTGTGCCGCTGAGCGGGCAGTGCCGTTGCCGGACGGTGCGTGGCTGCTCGCGACGGAGGGTTCCGGTGCAGACTATTCGTCGGCCGATCAGGCAGCTCTTGATCATTCCGCGGCGGATCAGTCCACAGCTGACCGCACCACACCGGATCATCCCGCAGCCGATCACCCCGCCACGGCCCCTTCCACCACGGAGCACCCCGCCGTCGAACACCCCGCCACCCTCCCCGAGCACCCCCGCCAGGGCAAGATCCGGCGTCTTCTCATCCTCGGCGGCCTCTCCGCCTTCGGACCCCTCTCCATCGACATGTACCTCCCCGCCCTTCCCCGGATGGCGGGCGACTTCCAGGCCTCCGACACCACCGTCCAGCTGACGCTCACCGCGTTCGTCGTCGGGCTCGCGGTCGGGCAGATCATCGCCGGGCCGTTGTCGGATTCCTTCGGACGGCGGCGGCCGTTGCTGGTCGGGTTGGGGCTGTACATCGCCGGGTCGGTCGCGGCGGCGGCGAGTCCTGGCGTCGAATTGCTGATCGCCGCTCGGAGTGTTCAGGCGCTCGGCGCGGCGGCGGGGATCGTGATCGCCCGCGCGGCTGTCCGCGACCTCTACACCGGCACCGCGATGACGAAATTCTTCTCGCTGCTCCTGCTCGTCAACGGTCTCGCGCCGATCCTCGCGCCGGTGCTCGGCGGGCAGTTGCTCACGTTCACGTCCTGGCGCGGCGTGTTCGTCGTCCTCACCGGGTTCGGCGCGCTGCTGCTCGCCGCGGTCGCGTTCGCGCTGCCGGAGCCGTTGCCGGTCGAGCGGCGGCATCCGGCGCGGCTGGGCGGGGTGCTTCGCACGTACGGACGTCTGCTTGCCGACCGCACGTTCGTCGGCTACGCGCTCACCGCGGGGCTGAACTTCGCCGCGTTGTTCGCGTACATCTCGGGTTCGTCGTTCGCGCTGCAGGACGTTTACCGCCTGAGCCCGCAGGAATACAGCGTCGTGTTCGGGCTCAACGGGGTCGGCATCGTGCTCGCCGGACAGCTCAACGGATGGCTCGTCGGCCGGTTCCCCGAGCGGAAGCTGCTGCGCGCGGGGCTGACTGTGTCGACGATTTCCGGCCTCGCGACGCTGGCCGCGGGGACCCTGCGACTGCCGCTGCCAGCGTTGCTGATTCCGTTGCTGCTCATGGTGTCCTGCATCGGAATCATCAGTCCGAACGCCAGCTCGCTCGCCCTCGCCGGGCACGCGCGCACGGCGGGTTCGGCGTCCGCGCTGCTGGGCGTGCTGCAGTTCGCGATCGGCGGGATCGCGACACCGCTGGTCGGGCTCGGCGGTTCCGGCACGGCGGTTCCGATGACCGCCACGATGGCCGGGTTCGGGGTGCTCGCCTTGTTGTCGTTCGCGACGCTGACGGTCAGCCCAGGTCGGCGAGATTCCCGCTCCGCAGCTGGTCGTCGGTGACCGCGATGCGTTCGTCGACCAGCTTCTGCAGCGCGTCCCCGTCGTCCCACTGGTTCACGTTCATCGCGGCCGAAACCTCGCCGCCCGGCGTCACCCAGAACGCGGTGAAGTTGTAGGCCTCGAGGTCGCCGCGCACGACGACGCGGTCCCGGTCCAAGACGGGCAGGCCGCGGTACTCACAGCCGATCGCGGGGCCGCCGCGGTCTGGGTCGTATTGGTCGGAGAAGAAGTACGGGCTGTTCAAGTACGGCTCGTTCGCGCCAAAGAGGTTGGCCGCCACGTGCTCGCCCTGCGTACTCGCTGTCGCCCAATGCTCAACACGTACGCGGCGGCCGTAGCGCGGATGGAACTCTGAAGCGATGTCGCCGATCGCATAGACGTCAGGTGCCGCTGTACGCAGACCCGCATCGACGTCGACGCCACCATCGTCGGCAAGTTCCAGGCCGGCAGCGTGCGCCAACTCGACGCGAGGGGCCGCGCCGACCGCGATAAGCACAACGTCGGCGTACAGCTCTTCGCCGCTCGACAGCCGGACGCCGGTCGCTGCCGTGTCACCAGTGATCGCTGCGACGCCTTCGCCGAGACGCCACTGCACGCCGTGTTCTTCATGCAGGCGGTAGAACGCCCGGGCAACTTCGTCGCCGAGGACGTTGGCGAGCGGCAGCTTCTCCGGAGCGACCACAGTCACCTCGGCACCGTGCGTACGCGCGGCAGCGGCGGCTTCGGTGCCGATCCAGCCCGCGCCGACGATCAGTACTCGCTTCGCTGCTTCGAAAGCCGCGCGCAGCCTCAGTGCGTCGTCGAGAGTGCGAAGCGTGTAGAGGCCCGGCAGGTCGCCTCCGGGCACTTTCAACGTCCGCGGGCGCGAGCCGGTCGCTAAGACGAGACGGTCGTAGCGGTGCTCGCCGCCAGCGTCGTCGAGGACGAGACGTGCGCCCAGTTCCACCCGGGTCGCGGTGGTGCCGGAGAGCAGCCGGATGTCGTGCTCGTCCCAGTAGCCCTCGTCGCGCACCCAGTCGGGTTCGTCGGCGTTGCCGAGCAGCACGGCTTTCGACAGCGGCGGCAGCTCGTACGGCCGGTGCGTGTCGGCTCCGAGCACCAGGACGTCGCCGTCGAAACCACGTTCTCGGACTGTCGCTGCCGCAGTGGCACCGGCCAGCCCGGATCCGACGACGACGATCTTCCGAGGTTCCGACATCCGTCCTCCCGAGGAGTGCCCGCAGCGTGCGGTCGCCGACGCTACTCCGGTATCCGGCCGGTCACACCCCGTGGAAAACCGGCCAGTAGGCAATTCGGGTGAACCGGCGTAAGACGCCCCGGAGGGCCCGGTCACACCCCCGCACGAAGGACACGGGTACGACGTGATCGGAGGGCGAGGGTCGTGACAGCGCGGGACGACAGTGCGGTGCGGAACGAGTGGACGGTCGGCTGCCGGGACCTGGCGGGCAGGCGCCGGGACGTGACGGTGTTCGTGAGCAGTGACGACAAGGTCGTCCTGGTCGCGCCGCCGGGAGAGGCGGCGGTGCTGGGGCCGCTGGAGGTCGGGCGGCTGCGCGCGGCACTGCGCGACGCCGTGGTGGCCACCGCGACGTCGGCGGGACGCACCGGAACCGACTGACAACTACCGTTCCTACTCATGAGTAGGTAGAGTCGGCACCCGCAGACCCCGAAAGGTGCCGGCCATGACCACCTACTTCGTCACGGGCGCGACGGGCTTCCTCGGGAAGCGCCTGGTCGCCCGGTTGCTCGCGCGGCGGGACACGACCGCCGTCCACGTGCTCGTCCGCAACACCTCGCGCGACCGGCTCGCCGAGATCTCGCGGGACTGGCCGAACGCCGACCGGCTGATCCCCGCCGTCGGCGACCTCACCGAACCGCTGCTCGGCCTCGACCCGGCCGGCTACGACGGGATCGATCACGTCGTCCACCTCGGCGCGATCTACGACTTCACCGCCGACGACGCGGCCAACCGGGCGGCGAACGTCGAGGGCACCCGGAACCTGATCGCCTTCGCCGCGGCCTCCGATGCGGGGCTGCTGCACCACGTTTCGTCCATCGCGGTCGCGGGCGATCACGCAGGGCGCTTCACCGAAACCGACTTCGACCTCGGGCAGTCCTTCAGTTCTCCGTACCACGCCACGAAGTTCGAGGCGGAAAAGCTCGTCCGGGAACAGTCCGACGTGCCGTTCCGCGTCTACCGCCCCTCGGCGGTCGTCGGCGATTCGCGCACCGGCGAGATGGACAAGATCGACGGCCCGTACTACTTCCTGCCAGCCATCTCGCGGCTCGCCGCGCTGCCGAAGCAGCTTCCGCTCGTCGCGCCCGACTTCGGGGCAACCAACCTCGTCCCGGTCGACTATGTCGTCGCCGCGATGGAAAACCTCATGCACCGCGAAGCGCCTTCGGGCAGTACGTATCACCTCGCGTCGCCGCGACCGCAGAAGCTGCACAAGGTCTACAACGCCTTCGCCCGTGTCGCCGGGGCACCGCGCGTACGCAGGACTGTGCCGTCTGGCCTGCTTCGCACAACAGCGTCCCGCCTCGCGACCGCTGTGGACCGCCTGCCGACTGGACGTGCGACGCGCGCAGCAGTGTTGACGGAGCTGGGAATTCCGCTCGAAGTGCTCCCCCACCTGAACATGGAGGTGGAATTCGACACCGCGCGCACTACTTCGGAGCTGTACGGCAGCGGCGTCCACCTTCCCGAGCTTCGCGACTACGCCGAACCGCTGTACCGGTACTGGCGCGCGCATCTCGACCCTGACCACGCTCGCCGTCCGGGACTCGAAGGACGCGTTGTCCTCATTACCGGTGCTTCGTCCGGCATTGGCCGCGCGAGTGCGCTTGCTGTCGCGCGTCGCGGCGCGAAGGTGCTTCTCGTCGCGCGCCGGGCCGAAGAACTAGAAGACGTGCGTAGCGAGATCACTGCGGCTGGCGGCGAAGCAGCGACGTACCCGTGCGACCTCACAGACGGCGACGCGGTCGACGGTCTCGTGAAGGCCGTTCTAGCGGACCACGGTGCGGTAGACGTCTTGGTGAACAACGCCGGACGGTCCATCCGACGCTCGGTGCAGCTGTCGACGGAGCGGTTCCACGACTACGAACGCACCATGGCCATCAACTACTTCGGCCCGGTGCGGCTGATCCTCGGACTGCTGCCGTCGATGACCGAACGCCGGTTCGGCCACGTCGTGAACGTCACCACGCAGGGCCTGCAGACCGACACCCCGCGATTTTCCGCTTACCTGGCTTCAAAAGCGGCGCTCGAGGAGTTCAGCCTGACCGCCGGCCGCGAAACGCTGTCCGATGGCGTGACGTTCTCGTCGGTGCGGATGCCGTTGGTGCGCACGGACATGATCGCGCCGACCGGGTCGTACCGCGGACTGCCCGCGAGTTCGCCGGAACGCGCGGCGGCGCTGGTGGTGAAGGCGATCGAGCGGCGGCCGCAGATCCTGAGCCTGCCCGAGGGCCGGGCCGCGGAACTGGCCTCGCTGGCGGCACCGGACCTCGCGCGGTTCGCGGCGCATCTCGTGTATCGGGTGATGCCGGAATCCGCGCCAGAAGCCAAGAAACGGCCACGGCAGCCCGCTCCGGCAGCGGTGGCGGGGACGCTGACGCGACTGGTGTGGCGCAGGAAGGCCTAGCAACGTCGTGAGTGTTTATCACTCACGACGCCCGGCCACCCCGCCGCTCGTGAGTGGCAACGCCGGTTCTAAGCGGCGTTGCCACTCACGACGCCCTACTCCACCAAGGTGTCCTCCGGCAACCCGCTGGCCAGCGACGCCAGCACCTCCAACGCACTCCCCAGCGTCTCCTCCGCAGGCGCGGACACCGCGATCCGCACCGCGTTCGGGGCGTGCCCCGGCACCACCGAAAACGCCGCCGCCGGGGACAACGCGATCCCCCGGCGCGCGGCGGCGGCCACGAAAGTCTCGGCCCGCCACTGCTCCGGCAGCACCCACCACCGGTGATAAGCCGCAGCGTCGCCGTACACCTGGAAGCCCGCCAGCCGCTCGGCGACGATCCTCGCCCGCACACCGGCATCTGCGCGCTTCGCCGCTTCGACCTCCGCCAGCACGCCGCCGGTGATCCACCGCCGCGCCGCTTCCACGGAGAATCGCGAAGCCGCCCAGCCGCCGGACCGGATCGCGCTCGCCAGCCGCGCGACCCACGCCGGCGGCACCACGAGGAAGCCGGCGGTGAGCCCGGGCGCGACGCGTTTCGACAGGCTGTCCACGAAAACCGTCCGCTCGGGCATCAACGCGGCGAGCGGTTCGGTGTCCGGGCGGAGGAAGGTGTAGATGCCGTCCTCGATCACCGGCAGGTCCAGCCTGCGGACAGTCGCGGCCAGTTCGGCGCGGCGCTGCGGCGGCATCGTGGTGCCGAGCGGATTGTGCAGGGTCGGCTGGACGTACAGCGCCCGCACCGGAGCGCTCGCCGCGAGCGCGGCCGGGACCAGGCCGTGCGCGTCGGTTTCGATGGGGACCAGTTCGATGCCGAGCCGGGTCGCCGCGGCCTTGACCACCGGGTACGTCAGGGATTCGACCGCCAGCCGCTCGCCGGTCGGCACGAACGCGGCGAGCGAGGCCGCGATGCCCTGCCGTCCGTTGCCCGCGACCAGCACCTGGTCCGGATCCGGCTTCCAAGCACCGCGGGCGAGCATGGCGACGGCGGCCTCGCGGACCGCTTTGGTGCCGGCCGCGCCGAGCGGATGCAGGGCGTCGGTGAAGACGTCCGCGCGCAGCACGGGTTCGAGCGCTTGCGCGAGTTTGGCCGATTGGCTTGGCAGCACGGCGAAATTGAGTTCGAGGTCCACCCGCGCGTCGCCTGGTTCGGACAGCGCCGGCTCCGGTCCGGGCTTCGCGGCGCGCACGAAAGTGCCCCGGCCGACCTCGCCGATCGCCAGGCCGCGCCGGACGAGTTCGCCGTACACGCGGGCCGCGGTGGAGCCCGCGATGCCGCGGTCTCGCGCGAACTTCCGCTGCGGCGGCAGCCGGTCGCCGGGGCGCAGCCGGCCGGCTTCGATGTCGGCGGCGAGTTCGTCCGCGACGACGCGGTAGTCGTCCATCCCACCCTCGCTCTGCCCGGGATTCTCCCGGACGCATCATGGCACCGGCCGGTCACTGTTCGCTAATGCGACCCACGGAACTCCCCGGACGGGGGTCACTAGGTTAGCCTTACCTGTGTGGCACTGACGAGCGAAGACACCCGACTGCACGCCGAGGACCTGACCCTGGCCTACGACGGCCGCACGGTCGCCGAACGCCTCGGCGTGGTCATCCCGGACAAGTCGTTCACGGTCATCGTCGGCCCCAACGCCTGCGGCAAGACGACCCTGCTGCGCGCGCTCGCCCGCATGCTGAAGCCGCGCGCGGGCTCGGTCTATCTCGACGGCGAGGTGATCACCAGCTACGGCGCGAAGGAGGTCGCGCGCCGGCTCGGGCTGCTGCCGCAAAGCTCCATCGCGCCGGACGGGATCACCGTGGCCGACCTCGTCGCCCGCGGCCGGTACCCGCACCAGAAACTGCTGCGCCAATGGTCCCGCGAGGACGCGACGGTGGTCGCCGATTCGATGCGCGCGACCGGCGTCGACGATCTCGCCGAGCGGATGGTGGACGAGCTGTCCGGCGGGCAGCGCCAGCGCGTCTGGATGGCGATGGCGCTCGCCCAGCAGACCGATCTGCTGCTGCTCGACGAACCGACGACGTACCTGGACATCGCGCACCAGCTCGACATCCTCGACCTCTGCGCGACCCTGCACAGCGAACAGGGCCGCACGCTGGTCGCGGTGCTGCACGACCTCAACCACGCGGCCCGGTACGCGACGCACCTGATCGCGATGCGCGACGGGAAGGTGCTGGCCACCGGGACGCCGGAGGAGGTCGTGACGGCGGAGAACGTCGAGCGGATCTTCGAACTGCCGTGCCGGGTGATGGAGTGCCCGGAGAGCGGGAGCCCGATGGTGATCCCGAAGGTCAGCCGCCGGGCCGCCTGATTCAACGGCGGGCCATGAAGGACCGCCACACGTCCGCCGGGACCGACTCGCCGGTCACCTTCTTGCCGTCCGCGTCGACCAGCTTGCGGTCGTCGTCGGAGCCGAGCCACACCGCCGTCGCCAGCTGCGGCGTGTAGCCGATCGCCCAGGCGTCCTGGTTGTCGCGCGAATTGCCGCGCTCGAACTCGCCCGTGCGCAAAGCCGCCGCCCGACCGTCCGGCAGCGTCGTCCGCAACGCCGACGTCACGTCCCGTGCCACCTCCTCCGGAACCGCGGAAACCGGCTGGTTTTCGTGCTGCCACACGACTTTCCCCGACCGGTCGAGCACCTTGTCCACGAGGTGCACCGCCGCGTGCATGCCGTTGGCGGCGTAGGTCGCGTACGCCCCGGCCACGTCGAGCGGCCGCATCGGATACCGGCCGACGACGATGCCCGAGCCGATCGTGACGCCGTCCTGTTCGCGCATCGTCGGCGTGCCGTCCACCTCGTCCGGAATTCCCGCCGAACGCGCCGCCGCGCTCACCTCGTCGACGCCGATCTTCTTGGACACCGTGATGAACGGAGTGTCCGCGCCTGAGGTCAGGGCGCTGCGCAAAGTGCAGGGCTGCGGGCACTTCGGCGGATACTCGAACTTCTCGCCGAGATACTGAATCTCCCTGGGAGCAGCCACTTTCTCCTCCAGCGACATCCCGTTCTTCAAGCCAGCCGCCGCGGTGAACGGGGAGAACGCGGAGCCGAGCGCGTGCCCGGTTGCCGCATAATCTCGGACGCCGTTGTTGCCGCCGTCGTACGCACGCACCGCGCCGTTGGTCGGATCAACCGCCACCAAAGCGCCGCGGAACTCTGCCGGTTCACCCTTCAACCGGTCGCTCAACGTGGTGTGCGCGGCATTCTGCAGCCCTGGGTCGAGTGTGGTTTGGACGGTCAGATTCCCTTGCTGCAAACGGGAAATCGAGAAACCGGCCGCCTCCAATTCCGCCAGCACTCGCTGTTTGAGGTGGTACTGGTCGTAATTCAGGCTCACTCGCGTTTCCGCGGGCGGCTTGATCTCCGCGCCCGGGTAGGCCATGCCGTCGGCGTTCTTCAGATAGCCGCGCTCGACCAACTTGTCCCGTACGTATCGCCAGCGTTTCGCCGCGTGCTCATCGCCGGACACCGCCGGGTCGTGCACCGACGGCGACTGGATCATCCCGGCCAGGAACGCGGCCTCGCTCCAGGTGATGCTGTTGTCGAGCGGGCGGCCGAAGAACGCGTTCATCGCCGCGGCCGGGCCGAAAGTGTTGCGGCCGAAGGAAATGATGTTGACGTAGCTCTCGAAGATCTGTTCCTTGCTCTGCTGCTGGGTGATTTTCGTGGCGAGCACGAGTTCCTGCATTTTCCGGGAGAGGGTCGAATCCTCGTCGCCGGTCGATTTCTTGATGTACTGCTGGGTGATCCCGGACCCGCCGCCGACTCCGGTCAGGAACGCGCGGCCGATCCCGGTCGGGTCGAAGCCGGAGTTGGCCCAGAAGGTCGGATCCTCGGTGGCGACGATGGCGTCGCGCAGCTTCTGCGGGATCTGGTCGAACGGCACGAACCGCCGGTCGCCGCCCGGAGGCACGACGCGCAGCAGCTCGCTGCCGTCGGAGTACTTCAGCGTGACGGTTTTGCCGAGCGAGGCGAGGACGTCCTGCGGGCTGCGGACGTCCAGCAGCAGGTAGGCGATCCAGAACGCGATCAGCGGCACGCCGACCGCGAACCCGGTCAGGTAGTAGGCACCCCTGCGGATACGGCGCCACTTGCGACGGACAACAGCGGATCGGTCACTCTCCGGGGCTGGCTCCACGAATGAAGGACGACTGAACCAGTGACAAGGTTCTGCCGAGTCCGTGAATTGATCACGCGAGGAACGCGCGCAGCAACGACGCGGTGCCCTCGATGTGCTCGGCCATCGCCTGTCGCGCGGCCACCGGATCGCCGGCCAGGATCGCGTCGACGATCGCCTCGTGCTGCGCGTTCGAGTGCTCCAGATTGGGCTCGAGCAGCGGAATCCGGTCGAGCAGCCGGTTGACCCGCGTCCGCGCGTCGGCGACCGTGCTGGTCAGCGACGCGGACGCGGTGACCTCGGCGATCGCGAGGTGCAGCCGCGAGTCCTTTCGCCGGTAATCGGCGAGACCGGCCGCCGACGCCTCCGCGAGCGTGCCGGTGAGATGCTGCCGATCGGCCGGACTCAACGTCCGGGCCGCGGCCGCCTCCGCCGCGCCGGTCTCCAGCACATGCCGCAGGCAGAGCGCGTCCTCCAGCCCCGCCGCGTCCACCTCGCCGACCGCGCGTTCCGCCGGATCCGGCAGTTTCTCGTTCACGAACGTGCCGCCGTACCGCCCGCGCCGCGACTCGACGTACCCCGCGTCGGCCAGCGCGCGAATCGCCTCGCGCAAGGTCACCCGGCTCACGCCGAGCCGCTCGGCCAGCTCGCGCTCGGAGGGCAGCCGGTCCCCCCCGCCGACGACACCGAGCCGGATCGCCTGCAACAGCCGCTCGACGGTCTCCTCGAAGGCGTTCCCGGCACGCACCGGCCGGAACAGGGCCGCGTTCGCGCTCACCACCGAGGTCGACTCCACCTGTCCGATTCTATGCTGCCTGATTGCAGAGAACTCTTTGCAAAGAGTTCTCTGCGGTCTAGAGTACGGAGCATGCCCGACGAACGCCGCGCCCGCCAGATCGACGCCCGCACCCTGCGTGCGCTGGCGCATCCGTTGCGGATGGAGCTGCTGGACCTGCTCACCGTCGACGGCCCGGCCACCGCGACCGGGCTCGGCAAGCGCGTCGGCGAAAGCTCCGGAACCACGTCGTGGCATCTGCGCCAGCTCGCGGACGCCGGACTGGTCGCGGAAGACACCAGCCGGGGCTCGAAGCGCGAACGCTGGTGGAAGGCGGCGCAGGAGTCGACCCGGATGCGCGCGGCCGACTTCGTCGACGACCCGGACATGGCCGGACCGCTCATGGCTTTCCTGCACCAGCACGTGGACATCCGCTATCGCGAACAAGCGCAGTTCGTCTCGGAGCTGCCGCGCTGGGCCGGCGAATGGCAGGACAGCGCGACGCTGAGCAGCACCCGGATGCCGCTCACCCCGAGCGAATCCCAGCGGCTGATCGAAGAAATCGAAGCGGTGATCGAACGCTACCGCCGTCCGGCGCGTCCGGGCGACGAAACGGTGATCACGCAGTGGGCGGCGTTCCCGCACGCGACCGTCACTTCCGAAGACCAGGGGGAATCCTGATGAACCCGTTCCTGCAAGCGCTGGCCGCCGCCCGGCAAGACGAGCTGCGCGCCGCCGCCGTCCGCTATCCGCCCACGCCCCGCGCACCCGCCCGGCAACGGCTGGGCTGGTGGCTGATGGAACTGGGCCTGCGCCTCGCGACGCCGAAAAGCCGTGAAGGACTCCTTGAGGGAATCTGATTCCCTCAAGGAGTCCTTCACGGAACGAAAATCAGCACTCGATGACGTTCACGGCCAGTCCGCCGCGCGCGGTCTCCTTGTACTTCACCGACATGTCCGCGCCGGTCTCGCGCATCGTCTTGATCGCCTTGTCCAGCGTCACCACGTGGCTGCCATCGCCGCGCAGCGCCATTCGCGCGGCGTGGATCGCCTTCGACGCACCCACGGCATTCCGCTCGATGCACGGGATCTGCACCAGCCCGCCCACCGGATCGCAGGTGAGCCCGAGGTGATGCTCGACCCCGATCTCGGCCGCGTTCTCCACCTGCGCGGGCGATCCGCCCTGCACCTCGGTCAGTCCGGCGGCAGCCATCGCCGAGGCCGAACCGACCTCGCCCTGGCAGCCGACCTCGGCGCCGGAAATAGACCCGGTCTGCTTGAGGATCGAGCCGATCGCGCCAGCAGTAAGCAGGAAGGTGACGATGCCGTCGTCCGAAGCCCCGCGCACGAACCGCTGGTAATAGTGCAACACCGCGGGAATGATCCCCGCCGCACCATTAGTCGGAGCAGTAACCACCCGACCCCCGGCAGCGTTCTCCTCGTTCACCGCGAGCGCGTACAGACTGACCCAGTCCATCGCGTACAGCGGATCGTCCGCACCGTCTTCAGCGAGCAGCTTGTCGTGCAACGACTTCGCTCGCCGAGGCACCTTCAGCCCGCCAGGCAGCACGCCCTCGTGCGTATACCCGTTGCGCACGCACTCGACCATCACCTGCCAGATCTCGAGCAGCCCGTCCCGAACCTCCTCGCGACTGCGCCAGGAAAGCTCGTTCTGCAGCATGATCTCGCTGACGGGCAGCCCGGTGTCCGCACAATGCTTCAGCAGATCCGCCCCAGTGCGGAACGGATAAGGCACCGGCGTGGAATCCTCCACGAACACCGCGTCGGTCTCGTACGACTCGTCGCGCACGAAACCGCCGCCGACCGAGTAATACGTCCGCTCCCGCACCAGCGAACCATCTGCGGCGAACGCCCGGAACACCATCCCGTTCGGATGCGCAGGCAGGGACTTCCGCCGGTGCATCGTCAGGTCGGTGTCCTCGACGAACGCCACCTCGTGCGTCCCGCCGACAGCCAGCCGCCCGGACTCCCGGATCGCCGCCACCTTGGCGGGCACCGTGTCGGTGTCGATCTCCTCCGGCTTCTCGCCGGACAGCCCGAGCAGCACCGCCTTGTCGCTGCCGTGCCCGAATCCGGTCGCGCCGAGGGAACCGAACAACTCGGCCTGCACCCGCGCGACCCGCTCCAGCACTCCGTCCTCGACCAGACCGTCCACAAAGGTCTTGGCCGCCCGCATCGGGCCGACCGTGTGCGAACTCGACGGCCCGATGCCGATCGAAAACAGGTCGAAGACGCTGATCGCCATTGATCCGCCCCTTCTCTTAGTTCCTCGCCAGCACGCTGCTGGCTTCTTGTGCCGCCGGTCCCTCGGCGGTCAGGTGGGCCAGGTTCTCCGGCAGTTCCTCGCCCCGATGGGCCTTGGTCTGCGCGTACAACCGGCCCGCGCGATACGAAGACCGCACCAGCGGCCCCGCCATCACACCCGGGAATCCAATAGCCTCAGCGGTTTTCGCGTGCTCCACGAACTCTTCCGGCTTGACCCAGCGGTCCACCGGGTGGTGCCGGGGCGAGGGCCGCAGGTACTGGGTGATCGTGATGATCTCGCACCCGGCGTCGAACAGATCCTGCAACGCGACGCTGACCTCGTCGGGAGTCTCACCCATCCCGAGGATCAGGTTCGACTTCGTCACCAAACCCGCCGCGCGGGCCTGGGTGATCACGTCCAGCGAGCGGGCGTACCGGAAGCCGGGGCGGATCCGCTTGAAGATCCGCGGCACCGTCTCCACGTTGTGCGCCAACACCTCCGGACGCGACCCGAACACCTCGGCCAGCTGATCCGGCTCCGCATTGAAGTCCGGGATCAGCAGTTCGACGCCGGTACCCGGGTTCAACGCGTGGATCTGCCGAACGGTCTCCGCGTACAGCCACGCACCACCATCAGCCAGGTCGTCGCGAGCCACGCCGGTGATCGTCGAGTACCGCAACCCCATGGCCTGCACCGATTCCGCGACCTTCCGCGGCTCGGTGCGATCCAACGCAGCAGGCTTGCCGGTGTCGATCTGGCAGAAGTCACAGCGCCGCGTGCACTGGTCGCCGCCGATCAGGAAGGTGGCTTCGCGGTCTTCCCAGCATTCGTAGATGTTGGGACAACCGGCCTCTTCACAAACCGTGTGCAGACCCTCGCGCTTCACCAAGCCCTTCAGCTCAGTGAACTCCGGACCCATCCGCACGCGCGTCTTGATCCACGACGGCTTCTTCTCGATCGGCGTCTCGCTGTTGCGCACCTCAAGCCGCAACAACTTCCGCCCCTCGGGCTGCGCGCTCATCGGCTCAGGTCCGCGTACAGCGGGTGCTTCTTCGCCAGCAGCTCGACCCGGGTGCGCAGCGCCTGCTGCGCGGCTTCGTCGAAGTCCGGCTTCAGCGTCTCGGCGATGATGTCGGCGACCTCGGTGAAGTCGTCGGCGCCGAAACCGCGGGTGGCCAGCGCCGGGGTGCCGATCCGCAGTCCCGAGGTGACCATCGGCGGACGCGGGTCGAACGGCACCGCGTTGCGGTTGACGGTGATCCCGACCGAGTGCAGCCGGTCCTCCGCTTCCTGGCCGTTGAGCTGGGAGTTCACCAGGTCGACGAGCACCAGGTGCACGTCGGTGCCGCCGGTGAGGACGCGGACGCCCGCCTCGGCGCAGTCGGTGCGCGACAGCCGGTCGGCGAGAAGCTTCGCGCCTTCCAGGGTGCGCTCCTGGCGCTCGCGGAACGCGTCGGTCGCGGCGATCTTCAGCGCCACGGCCTTGGCCGCGATCACGTGCTCCAGCGGCCCGCCCTGCTGACCGGGGAACACGGCCGAGTTGATCTTCTTCGCCAGCTCCTGGCGGGAGAGGATCAGCCCGCCGCGCGGACCGCCGAGGGTCTTGTGCGTGGTGGTCGTGACGATGTCCGCGTGCGGCACCGGCGACGGGTGCAGCCCGGCGGCCACGAGACCGGCGAAGTGCGCCATGTCGACCATCAGCTTGGCGTCGACGAGGTCGGCGATCCGGCGGAACTCGGCGAAGTCGAGCTGACGCGGGTAGGCCGACCAGCCGGCGATGATCAGCTTCGGCTTGTGCTCGACCGCCAGCCGCTCGATCTCGGCGACGTCGACGATCCCGGTCTCCTTGTCGACGTGGTAGGCGACCACATTGTACAGCTTGCCGGAGAAGTTGATCTTCATTCCGTGCGTCAGGTGACCGCCGTGCGCGAGGTCGAGGCCGAGGATGGTGTCGCCCGGCTTCAGCACCGCGAACATCGCCGCCGCGTTGGCCTGCGCGCCCGAGTGCGGCTGCACGTTCGCGTGCTCCGCGCCGAACAGCGCCTTGGCCCGGTCGATCGCGAGCTGCTCGACGACGTCGACGTGCTCGCAGCCGCCGTAGTAGCGGCGGCCCGGGTAGCCCTCGGCGTACTTGTTGGTCAGCACCGAGCCCTGCGCCTCGAGCACGCCGACCGGCGCGAAGTTCTCCGAGGCGATCATCTCGAGCGTCGACTGCTGGCGGTCCAGCTCCGCGGCCACCGCGGCGGCGACCTCGGGGTCGACCTCGGACAGGTGGGCGTCGAACGGGGCGGTCATCAGTTCTCCTGGGTCAGCTCGGCGTACGCGGACGCGTCGAGCAGCTCCGGGACGTCGCCCGAGAGCCGCACCTGCAGCAGCCATCCTTCGGTGTAGGGGTCGGAGTTGATGACCTCGGGGGTGTCCGATGTGGCCTCGTTCACCGCCACCACCTCGCCGCTGACCGGCGAGTACAGCTCGCTGACCGATTTCGTCGACTCGACCTCGCCGAACACCTCGCCCGCGGTGACGGTGTCGCCGACGCCGGGCAGCTGCACGAACACGATGTCGCCGAGCGAGCCGGCCGCGAACGCGGTGATGCCCACCGTCGCGACGCCGTCGGAGACCGACAGCCACTCGTGTTCCTTCGTGTAGGACAGGTTCTGGGGGATGCTCATGTGTTCGGAGGCCTCTCAGGCTCGGGAGTAGAAGGGCAGGGCGACGACCTCGACCGGCTCGACGCGGCCCCGGATGTCGACGGACAGCGCGGTGCCGGGCTCGGCGTGCTCCCGGTCTACATACGCCATGGCGATCGGGTATCCCAGCGTCGGCGACAGCGCGCCGCTGGTGATCTCCCCGATAGTGGCATCCCCGGACAGCACGGCGTACCCGTGCCGCGGGGCGCGGCGGCCGGTGCCGCGCAGGCCGACCCGCACGCGCGGGACGTCGGCCTTCTTCAGCTCCTCCAGGGCCGCGCGGCCCACGAAGTCGCCCGGCTTCTCGAACTTCACGACCCGGCCGAGGCCGGCGGCGAACGGGTTCAGCTCGCGGCTGAGTTCGTTGCCGTACAACGGCATTCCGGCTTCCAGGCGCAGCGTGTCACGGCAGGCGAGCCCGCACGGGACCAAGCCGTGCTCCTGGCCTGCCTCGGTCAGCAGCTGCCACAACGCCGGAGCCTGCGCGGCGGGCACGAACAGCTCGAAGCCGTCCTCGCCGGTGTAGCCGGTGCGGGCCAGCAGCACCTCGATGCCCTTCACGACGGCGGGCACGCTCGCGTAGTACTTCAGCGAAGCGAGGTCGGCGTCGGTCACCGCGGCGAGGATGTCGACCGCCTTCGGGCCCTGGACCGCGATGAGCGCGGTGTCCGCGGACCGGTTCTCCACCACCGCGTCGAATCCGGCGACGCGCTCGGCCAGCGCGTCCGCGACCACGGTCGCGTTGCCCGCGTTCGCCACGACCAGGTACTCCTCGTCGGCGAGCCGGTAGACGACCAGGTCGTCCAGCACGCCGCCGTCGGCGTCGCAGATCATCGTGTAGCGGGCGCGGCCCGGCTTCACGCCGGTCAGGTTGCCGACCAGCGCGTAGTCGAGCACGTCGGCGGCCTGCGCGCCGCGGACGTGGATCTCGGCCATGTGCGACAGGTCGAACAGCCCGGCCGCCTCGCGCACGGCCTTGTGCTCGGCCAGTTCGCTGGCGTAGCGCACCGGCATCGACCAGCCGGCGAAATCGGTGAACAGCGCGCCGAGGTCTTTATGAACCTGGTGCAGGGGGGTTTCCGTCACAGGAAGCCTTTCGTTGTCGCGAGCGGAGGTCGCGCTCACGCGTCGTACGAGTCGAGGGGCGGGCAGGAGCAGACGAGGTTGCGGTCGCCGCGCGCGCCGTCGATCCGCCGCACCGGCGGCCAGTACTTGGTCCTGCGCGCCACGCCGCTCGGGTACGCCGCCAGCTCGCGGTCGTAGTCCGCGGTCCACTCGCCGATGACCGACGAAGCGGTGTGCGGCGCGCCGCGCAGCGGGCTCGTCTCGGCGGTCCAACGGCCGGCCGCGACCTCGTCGATCTCGCGGCGGATGGCGATCATCGCCTCGCAGAACCGGTCGATCTCGGCGAGGTCCTCGCTCTCGGTGGGCTCGACCATGAGCGTGCCCGCGACCGGGAAGGACATGGTCGGCGCGTGGAAGCCGTAGTCGATGAGCCGCTTCGCGACGTCGTCCACGGTCACGCCGGTTTCCTTGGTGATGCCGCGCAGGTCGAGGATGCACTCGTGCGCGACCAGGCCGTCCTGGCCGGTGTAGAGCACCGGGTAGTGCGGTGCGAGCCGGGCGGCGATGTAGTTGGCCGCGAGCACCGCGACCTTGGTGGCCTCGGTGAGCCCGGGCGCGCCCATCATCCGCACGTACGCCCAGGAGATCGGGAGGATCGACGCCGAGCCGTACGGCGCGCCGCTGATCGGGCCGACGCCGGTGTCCGGTCCGGCCTGCGCCAGCAGCGGGTGGTTCGGCAGGTACGGCGCGAGGTGTTCGCGCACCGCGACCGGGCCGACGCCGGGACCGCCGCCGCCGTGCGGGATGCAGAACGTCTTGTGCAGGTTCAGGTGCGAGACGTCGCCGCCGAACTCGCCCGGCTTCGCCAGGCCCAGCAGGGCGTTGAGGTTCGCGCCGTCGACGTACACCTGGCCGCCGCCGTCGTGCACGATCTTGGCGAGCCGCTCGATGCCGTGCTCGTAGACGCCGTGCGTGGACGGGTAGGTGACCATGATCGCGGCGAGGTCGCCGCTGTGGGCGTCCACTTTGGACTGCAGGTCTTCGAGGTCGACGTTGCCCTCGTCGGTGCACTTGACCACGACCACGCGCATCCCGGCGAGCACCGCGGACGCGGCGTTGGTGCCGTGCGCGGACGACGGGATCAGGCAGACGTCGCGCTCGGGCTGGCCGTTCGCCTGGTGGTAGGCGCGGATGGCCAGCAGCCCGGCGAGCTCGCCCTGGCTGCCCGCGTTCGGCTGCAGCGACACCTGGTCGTAGCCGGTGACCTCGCACAGCCAACCGGACAGCTGACGGACCAGCTCGTGGTAACCCTCGGCGTCCTCGGCGGGCGCGAACGGGTGGATGCCCGCGAACTCGCGCCAGCTGATCGGCTCCATTTCGGTGGTGGCGTTGAGCTTCATCGTGCACGAGCCGAGCGGGATCATCCCGCGGTCGAGCGCGAAGTCCTGGTCAGCGAGGCGGCGCAGGTAACGCAGCATCGACGTCTCGGACCGGTGGCTACTGAACACCTCGTGCGTCAGGTAGCCGCTCTCGCGGGCGAGACCGTTCGGGAGCGCCTGCGCGGCTTCCCAAGCGCTGTCGACGCCGAAGGCGCGAAGCACCTTCGCGAGCGTGTCGGGACGCGTGACCTCGTCGGAGGCGATGCGGACGTGGTCGGCATCGATGTGGCCGAGGTTGATCCCCGCCTCGCGTGCAGCAGCGTGCACCTCAGCGGCGCGGCCAGGCACCTTCGCGACGACAGTGTCGAAGAAGGCCTCGTGAGCGACCTCGACACCACCGGCGCGCAGCGCGTTCGCGAGACCGGCTGCGAGTTCGTGAACTCGCGTCGCGATCGCCTTCAGGCCCTCGGGACCGTGGTAGACCGCGTACATCGACGCAAGCACCGCGGGCAGCACCTGCGCGGTACAGATGTTGGAGGTCGCCTTCTCGCGACGGATGTGCTGTTCGCGCGTCTGCAGCGCTAGGCGGTACGCAGTGTTGCCGTCTGCGTCCACGGACACGCCCACGAGACGGCCCGGCAGCGAGCGCTCCAGGCCAGCGCGCACCGCCATGTACCCGGCGTGCGGACCGCCGTAGCCCAGCGGCACGCCGAAGCGCTGCGTGGAGCCGACGGCGACGTCCGCGCCGAACTCGCCGGGCGCGGCGATCAAGGTGAGCGCGAGAAGGTCAGCAGCGACCGTGTACAGCGCGCCCGCGGCCTTCGCCGCTTCGGAAACCGCGTGGTAGAAACCGCGGCCGCGCAGCACGCCGGACGCGCCGGGGTACTGCACGACGACGCCGAAGAACTCCTCGGGCAGACCGGTGAGCAGGTCGCGCACCTGCACATCGATGCCGAGGCCGGCGGCGCGGGTCCGCACGACCTCGATGGTCTGCGGAAGGCATTCGGAGTCGAGAACGACCACATTGGACTTCGACTTCGCCGCCCGGCGCATCAGCGTCATCGCCTCGGCGACGGCGGTGGACTCGTCGAGCATCGAGGCGTTGGCGATCGCCAGCCCGGTCAGGTCGGACACCGCGGTCTGGAAGTTCAGCAGCGCTTCGAGCCGGCCCTGCGAGATCTCCGGCTGGTAGGGCGTGTACGCGGTGTACCAGGCCGGGTTCTCGAGCACGTTGCGGCGGATCACGCCCGGAGTGACGGTGTCGGAGTAGCCGAGGCCGATCATCTGCGTCATCGGCCGGTTGCGCGAGGCGAGCGCGCGCAGCTCAGCGGTGGCCTCGTCCTCGGACGCCGGCTCCGGCAGCGCCAGGTCGCCCGCGGTGCGGATGGCGGTCGGCACCGCCGCTTCCACGAGGGCGTCCAGGCTTCCGTAACCGCATTCGGCGAGCATCTTCGCCCGCTCGGCCTCGCCGGGACCGATGTGGCGGGTGTCGAAGGGGGTGGAGGTGATGGGAGCTCCTCGGGACGGGCACCGGGCGCGGCGGTGCACTGGGAACTCCCCCTCTGTCATGGGCACCTGAGAGTTTCACCGCGCTCGACGCGGCTTTCACCTTGGGTGAGGCGCGGGTGCGCCTGCTTTCCAGAGTGGCCTCGCCAAAAGCGGTAGCGGTTACCTGAGAGATTCCGGGGAGTTTGCTCCTTCGGTGTCCCACTGCTGACATGGGACTCTCCCGCTCCGGCTCGAACGGCCCTGTGTTCAGTTGTGGTTGCGGCCACCCTACCTGCCGCTTCACGCGCCAGTCTACCGCTCCCGGCCTACGCCACACCCCCTGCCAAAGGTCCGTGAAGGGCTCCTTGAGGGAATCTGATTCCCTCAAGGAGCCCTTCACGGACAGTCACAGCGGGGTTACATACGCGCCCGAGATGCCGCCGTCGACCAGGAACTGCGCGGCGGTGATGAAGCTGGCGTCGTCGCTCGCCAGGAACGCCACCGCGGCCGCGATCTCCTCCGGCTCGGCAAACCGGCCGACCGGCACGTGCACCAAGCGGCGAGCCGCGCGCTCCGGGTCCTTCGCGAAAAGCTCCTTCAGCAGCGGAGTGTTGACCGGCCCCGGGCACAGCGCGTTAACCCGGATGTTCTCGCGCGCGAACTGCACGCCCAGCTCGCGCGTCATGGCGAGCACGCCGCCCTTCGAAGCGGTGTACGAAATCTGCGACGTCGCGGCCCCCATCACGGCCACGAACGACGCGGTGTTCACGATCGAACCGCGGCCCTGGCGCTGCATGTGCGGCAACACGGCCTTGCAGCACAGGTACACCGAGGTCAGGTTGACCCGCTGCACCTTCTCCCAGGCTTCGATGCCGGTGGTGAGGATCGAGTCGTCCTCCGGCGGCGAGATGCCCGCGTTGTTGAACGCGACATCGACCGCGCCGAACTCGTCGACCGTCGTCTGGAAAAGGGCCTCGACCTGGTCCGCGTCGGTGACGTCGACCTGGACGAAGGCCCCGCCCACGGCGTCGGCCGCCGCCTTGCCCTGCTCCGGCGTGACGTCGCCGATCACCACCTTCGCGCCCTCGCTCGCGAGTCGCTTGGCGGTGGCGAGGCCGATGCCGCTCGCGCCGCCGGTGATCACCGCGACGCGGCCGTCAAAACGCTGCACCATCGTGGGTCATTCCTCCGTGCTCAGGAAAACGTTCTTGGTTTCAGTGAAAACAGCGGCGGCATCAGGGCCCAGCTCACGGCCGAGGCCGGACTGCTTGAAGCCGCCGAAAGGCGTCCAGTAGCGGACCGACGAGTGCGAATTCACCGACAGGTTCCCGGATTCGACCCCGCGCGCGACCCGGAAGGCGCGGCCGACGTCGCGCGTCCAGATCGAGCCGGACAGGCCGTATTCGGTGTCGTTGGCCATCCGTACCGCCTCGGCCTCATCACGGAAGCGGACCACCGCGACGACCGGGCCGAAGATCTCGTCGCGGGCCAGCGGATCGTCCAAACCCGGCGGGAGCACGACTGTCGGCGCGAACCAGTAACCCGGCCCGGACGGCGCGCTGCCGCGGAACGCGACCGGCGTCTGCTCGGTGACGTAAGAAGAGACCTTGGCGTGGTGGTCCGCGGAAATCAGCGGGCCCATCTCGGTCGCCTCGTCGCCCGGATCGCCGACGACCACGCCCTGCACCGCGGGTTCGAGCAGTTCGAGGAAGCGGTCGTAAACGTTGTCCTGCACCAGGATCAGCGACCGCGCGCAGCAGTCCTGCCCGGCGTTGTCGAACACTCCGTACGGCGCGGTCGCCGCGGCCTTCTCCAGATCGGCGTCGGCGAACACGATGTTGGCGTTCTTGCCGCCCAGCTCCAGCGTCACCCGTTTCACCTGCGCCGCGCAGCCGGCCATGACCTGCTTGCCGACCTCGGTGGACCCGGTGAACACGACCTTGCGCACTGCCGGATGCGTGACAAACCGTTGCCCGACAACCGATCCCTTGCCCGGCAATACCTGGAAGACGTCCTCAGGGATTCCGGCCTCGCGGGCGAGTTCGGCCAGCCGCAGCGCGGTGAGCGGGGTCAGCTCGGCCGGTTTGAGCACGACCGTGTTGCCCGCCGCGAGCGCCGGCGCGAAGCCCCAGCCCGCGATCGGCATCGGGAAGTTCCACGGCACGATCACGCCGACCACGCCCAGCGGCTCGTGGAAAGTGACGTTGACGCCGCCGTCGACCGGGATTTGCTTGCCCAGCAAGCGTTCCGGCGCACCGGCGGAGTATTCGAGCAGGTCGCGCACGTTGCCCGCTTCCCAGCGGGCGTTGCCGATGGTGTGCCCGGAGTTCTCGACCTCCAGCCGGGCCAGGTTCTCGACGTCGGCGTCGACCGCGTCCGCGAACCGGCGCAGCAGCCTCGCCCGATCGCCCGGGGCGACCGCCCGCCAGGCCGGGAACGCGGCGTGCGCGCGGGCGATCGCGGCGTCGGTCTCCGCCTCGCTGGTCAGTTCGACCTGGCGCACCACTTCCGCGGTCGCCGGGTTGCGCACCTCGAACGTCGTCATTTCCCCTCCTGCGCGGCGTTCACCAGCGCGGCGAACAGCCGGACGTCGTCGCTGTCCTGCTCCGGATGCCACTGCACGCCGAGCACGAACTCCCCCGGCACCTCCGCGGCCTCGACCGTGCCGTCCGCCGCGTGCCCGGAGGCAATCAAGCCGGAGCCGAGCCGGTCAATCGCCTGATGGTGGTAACACTGGACTTTCGTTTCCTGACCCAGAATCTCCGCCGCCCGCGTGCCGTCGACGAGGCTGACGGTGCTGGTGCCGAACGTCGCCGGAGCTGGCTGATGCGTTGCGTCGCCGAGGGTTTCCGGCAGGTGCTGCGAGAGCGTGCCGCCGAGCGCGACACTCATCACCTGCAGCCCGCGACACACCCCGAGCACCGGTTTTCCAGCCGTGCGCGCCGCCTCGAACAGGCCGAACTCGAACGCGTCGCGCTCCGGGCGGATGTAGGTCGCCGGGTGCGGCTCCTGGCCGTAACGGCTGGGTTCGACGTCCGCACCACCGGTGAGGACGAGGCCGTCGATGCGTCCCACGAGCGCGTCGTAATTCGTGCTCACCGGCGGCAGCAGCACCGGAATCCCGCCCGCCTTGACCACGCAGTCCGCGTACACCCGGTGCAGCAGCGTCGCTTCGGTGTCCCAGGCCAGGAACTTCGCCCGTTCCGAATAGGTGCTGAGCCCGATGACGGGTGGGTCAGAGTCGTTCGAAACCACGGATGCGCTCCCAATCGGTCACAGCTCGCTCGTACGCTTCGCGCTCGATCCGCGCGGCGTTGAGGTAATGGTCGACTACATCGGCACCGAAGGCATCTCGCGCGATACGGCTGCCTTTGAGGACTTCAGCCGCTTCAGCAAGCGTGACGGGCACAGTGGGCTTGTCGGACGCGTACGCGTTGCCCACGAACTCAGGCTCCAACGGCAGCTCGTTCTCGATGCCGTGCAGCCCGGCAGCGATCATCGCGGCGACAGCGAGGTACGGGTTCACGTCTCCGCCGGGTACGCGGTTCTCGACGCGCAACCCGTCACCGTGCCCGACTACGCGCAACGCGCACGTACGGTTGTCCGTGCCCCACGCGATCGCTGTCGGCGCGAAGCTGCCAGGGACGTAACGCTTGTACGAGTTGATGTTCGGGGCGAAGAAGTACGTCAGCTCGCGCAACGCTTCCAGCTGTCCGGCGAGGAAGTGCTGCATCAGCTTCGAGAAGCCGTGTTCGCCGTCGCCGGGAAGCACCGCTTCGCCGGACTTGCTGCGAAGGCTCAGGTGGATGTGGCAGGAGTTGCCCTCGCGTTCGTTGTACTTCGCCATGAACGTGAGGCTCTTGCCCTCCTGCGCGGCGATCTCCTTCGCGCCGTTTTTGTAGATGCCGTGGTTGTCGCAGGTCGCGAGCGCTTCGGCGTAGCGGAAGGCGATCTCGTGCTGACCCGGGTTGCACTCGCCCTTCGCCGACTCCGGGTACAGGCCCGCGCCCGCCATCCCGTTGCGGATCCGGCGCAGCAGCGGCTCGATGCGCGCGGTGCCGAGCATCGAGTAGTCGACGTTGTACTGATTGGACGGTTTGAGGTCGTGGTAGCGCTTGTCCCAGGCGGACTCGTAGGAGTCGTCGAACACGATGAACTCGAGTTCGGTGCCCACGTACGCCTTCAGGTCGTGCTCGGCGAGCCGGTCGAGCTGGCGGCGCAGCACCTGGCGCGGCGAAACGGAAACCGGGCCGCCCTGCACGCGCTCGACGTCCGCGAGCACCAGCGCGGTGCCCTCCTGCCACGGAATCTCCCGCAGCGTCGCGAAATCCGGCCGGAGCACGAAGTCGCCGTAGCCGCTTTGCCAGGACGAGATGTCGTAGCCGTCGACGGTGTTCATGTCGACGTCCACCGCGAGCAGGTAGTTGCACGCCTCGGTGGCGTGGCCGACCACCTCTTCGAGGAAGTACTCCGCCGAACAGCGCTTGCCCTGGAGCCGGCCCTGCATGTCGGTGAGGGCGACGAGCACCGTGTCGATCGTGCCCGCCGTCACCCGTTCGCGGAGATCTTCGAGCGTGAGCATTCCTCGCCTGGCCGGCATCGCATCGCCCCAAAGGTTCGGATCAGGTCCTTTGCGGCTTCTTCCTACCGGGCCGTCGCGGGCGGGTCAATCCACCGAAAGGTATTTTCCTATACCTTTAGACTCGCGCTCCACCGGCTTCACCCGCGCGGCGCCTGCTATGTCCGGGTTGCCCGGCTGAGAAGATACTGTGAATCGGGTGCGTCCGGGACCAAATCCGCCGCCTCGTGCGTTGGACCGGGCAAGAGAGGTGAGAGGGATGACTGAAGCATTCACGCAGACCACGTTCAGCCAGCAGCAGGCGCGGCCGCAGCTCCCGACGCTGCCCACCGGGTGGCCGATCGGGTCCTACGAGTCCTACGAGCAGGCCCAGCAGGCCGTCGACCACCTCGCGCACGCTGACTTCCCGGTCGCCGACGTCACGATCGTCGGCGTCCAGCCGATGCTCGTGGAGCGCATCGCGGGCAAGATGAGCTGGAGCCGGATGCTCAGCAGCGCGGCCATGTCCGGCGCGGTGTTCGGCCTGTTCCTCGGCCTGGTGCTGAGCATGCTCAACCCGGCCGCCGGGCTGCTGTCGATCGTGCTCGGCCTCGCCGCGGGTGTCGTGTTCAACGTGGCCTTCGGCGCGCTGGGCTACGCGGCGAACCGCAACAAGCGAGGGTTCATCTCGCAGAGCCAGCTGGTGGCACAGCGCTACGACGTGCTGTCGCAGCCGCGCAACGCCGAGAAGGGCCGCCAGCTGCTGGCAGACCTGGCCGCGCGCTCGGCGTTCAACCACTGAGTTCCGGCAACTCGCCTCCCGGGCGCCCGGGCCGTTCGCGGCCTTGGGCGCCCGGTTTCGCGTTCCGGGGTCTTCTCTCGTGACGAAGCGAGAGGCCGGTCTGGCCAACCTCCGGCGTTCCCGGCCGCTTCTCGGACCTAACCCGCCCCTGCCGAACACCCAGCAGCGACCGGGTCGACGTCGGAGGCGGTTGCCGGAGCCGGAGCGACGGCCAACGTCGGAGACGATTGCCGGAGCCAGGGCGGCGGCCAACGTTGGAGGCGGTTGTCGGAGTCGGAGCGACGGCCAACGTCGAAGACGATCGTCGGAGCCAGGGCGGCGGCCGTCGTGGCGCTGGCCTCGTGAGCGCCTTTGCCGGTTCCAACCGGGATTAACCCGCACGAAGCCGACCTCGCCCCGGAAGCTGCTACCTCGTCGGCGGAGCGGCCTTCGTCGGAGTGGCCGGAGGAACCGACGTCGCCGGAGCGGGCTTCGGGATCACCGCCGCGAACGGCACCCCAGCGTCCTCCCGGCAATAGCCGCGATAACCGTTGTAGCCGTTGACGTTCCCGTGGTCGTCCTGCACTCCTTCGACGACCTTCGGGCGCGGGAACTGGTTGTCCTGCCCGGTCATCTGGCTCGTGCCGGTGTCCTTCTCGCAGCCGTAGCGCGTGATGGCGAGCGGGCGGCCGCGGTCGTCGTACAGGTAGACGTCCTCGAGCGGTTTGCCGTTCGCGTCGAAGACGTACAGGTTGGTCAGTTCGTGCTGGCCGTAGCGCAGCGCCTCGTTGCCGTGGGAGTCCTCGTACATCGACGAGGCGTACGCCGGGGTGGAACTCGACGAATACGTGCGGTCCCGAACAAGGTGCACTGCCGCGCCGAGGCCGCCGAACGCGCTGCCCACCACGAACGCCGACACCGGCACCGCGATCCACAGCATCCGGCCGTCCACCTTGATCCGCGGGCCCGCCCACATCACCAGGCCCGCTCCGACCAGCAGCACCGGCAGCAGCAGAACCGCGTGCAGGTCCCGGATCATCAGCAGCAGCCCGAACGCCAGCAGCGCGAACCCGCAGACCACCCACCACGCCGGCTTCAGCGAATTGAGATACGTGAGCGCGCGGTCGGCCGACCGGTCCTCCCGCATCGACTTCACCATCGCCCGCGCGCGAACCACTTCCGGCAGCTCCCGCATCGCGTCGACCCCGCGGAGCAACAGGAACGCCACGCTCACCGCGAACACCGGGGCCAGCAAGATCATCCCGGCCAGCGCTTCGGCGTCGAAACGCACCGCGGTGTAGAACGCGACCAGCGCCGTGCCCGCCGCGCAGAACACCAAGCCCCACAAGGCAAGCCGCGGTCCGACCCGGCCCGGCTTCGCCGCCGGGAGCACCTCGGTCGCCGCTTCCGGAGCCGCCGGAGCGGGCGGGTAGCCGCCGGACGCCCGCAGCTCGGCCGCGTAGCTCTCCGGGGTGCCGAGCCGCGCGACGAGGTCCTCGATCCGCGCCGCCGCGCCCGCCTCCGACTCCATCTCGGCCAGCTGCGGCCGGACGTCCTCGAGCAGTTCCTCGATCTCGCCCGCGGGCAGGTCCGCGAGCGCGGTGCGCACCCTCGACAGGTACACCCGCGCGGCCGTCGGCTTGTCCGTGCTCATGCTGCCTCTCCCCGATTCGTGCCCGCGGTTTCGCCTGTCCGCGCGGTCAGGCCCGCTCTTTCACCAAACTGTCCATAATGGACGCGAAGCTGCGCCAGGTGCGCGCCGATTCGGCGAGCCGCGCCCGGCCCCGGTCGTTCAAGCTGTAGTACTTGCGGTGCGGACCCTCTTCGCTCGGGACCACGTACGACGTCAGCAATCCCGCCTTGTACAGCCGCCGCAGCGTGCCGTACACCGAGGCGTCCCCGACCTCCTCCAGGCCGGCGACGCGAAGTCTTCGCAGCACGTCGTAGCCGTACCCGTCGTCGTCGCGCAGCACCGCGAGGACCGCCAGGTCCAGCACTCCCTTGAGCAGCTGACTGATCTCCACGGCGTTCCTTCCCCGGTCCTGCGCGAGAGAAGCTACCACGCATAGCGCAGTAGTGTGCGCGGCGAGCCGCCGTTCGGCGGTATCGCTGCCCATTCGGCCAGGTCAGCGGGAGACGAACGGTCAGGTATACAACGTAGACGTCGAGGTCTACAGTGTAGACATGGTCGAGATCCCGACAGCCGAACGGCTCGCGGCGGCAGCGCGCGAGATCATCGCCGCCGAGGGCGCGGCGGCGGTCAGCATGCGCCGGGTCGCCGAAGCCGCCGGAGTCACCGCGATGGCGATCTACCGGCATTACGAGAACCGCGAGGTCCTGCTGCGCGCAGTCGCCGACGCCACCGGCCGGGAATTGGGCGCGGCGTGGAAAGACCCGGCGCCGGACGGCGAATGGCTCGACCGCTTCGACGCACTGCTGGACCGGTTCCTGGATTTCGCCCTCGGCCAGCCGCATCTGTACCGCTTCCTGATGACCGACGACGGAGCCCAAGCCCGGCTGTACCCGGACGGTTTCCGCGAACCCGGCTCGCCGCCGTTCACCGCGCTGGTCCGGCTGATCGAAGAAGGCATCCGCGACGGCATGCTGCGCGACGACGATCCGCTGGAAGCCGCGCTGACCGTCAGCACGCAAACGCAAGGCATGGTCCTGCACTACCTCGCCGGCCGGATGGGGGCGACGGAACCCGAGTTCCGCGCGCTGTGCCGACGTACTTCCCGGAGGATTTTCGATGGCCTCAGAACGTAATGCCCGCTGGCAGACCCCGGCCGCGTTGCTGTCTTCGGCGGCGCTCTTCTACTTCGGCACCGGGCTCGCGCCGGTCGCCGCGCTGACCTGGCTCGCACCGTTTCCGGTGCTGCTGCTGGCAACCCGCGCCAGCGGCTGGACCACCGTGAGCACCGCGTTCGGCGCGTTCCTGCTCGGCACCGCGAATATGTGGGCCTACCAAGCACATTCCGGCGACGAACCGTTGTGGCCGTTCGGAACCGCCATCGACGTCGGGATGTCGCTGGTGTTCACCTTCACGGTCTGGCTTTTCTGGGCGTTAGTGCGCCGCCGCCGGATGCTGCTGGCGAGCCTGGCCGCACCGGCGGCGTGGACCGCTCTCGTTTACCTGATCACCGTGCTGAACCCGATGGGGATGATGGGTTCCCTCGCCAACGATCAGGGCGACGCGCCGCTCGTGCTGCAAACCGCTTCGTGGGCGGGGATGTGGGGCGTCGAATTCCTGGTGCTGCTGCCCGCTTGCGCGGTCGCCGCGATGTGCGCGCCCGGAGCTTCCCGGCTGCGCATTGGCGTTGTCGCAGCGGTCATTGTGGCTTTGTCCCTTGGCGGCGGTGCGCTACGGCTTTCCGGCACAGGCGGTCCGACGGTGCGAATGGCCGCTGTCACGCAAAATGCGGGCTATCACTGGGGTCCTGAACTCGGCACCGCTCAAGGCCGCGCCCTGGTCCACGACTACATCCAGCAGATTTCAGCCATGCCGGACGGCGTGAAGCTCGTCGTATTGCCCGAAGCCGCTTTCAGCGCCGAGGAAGAATGGCCAGCCGCCCTGGTCGAGCCGATGCGGGAGGCGGCCAAGGCCCGGGGCGCGGCGATCGTGGTCGGCTTCGAGTACTACGACCGGCCGGGCAAGCACAACTACGACTACGCGCTGGCCTTCCCCGCCGACGGCGCCGCGCCCGCTCGGTACCTGAAGCACCACGACCTGGTGAGCCCGCCGGGCCGGGAGCTGGTGTTCGTCCCGGGTGCCGAGGCCCCGACCGGACTGGTGATCTGCGGCGACACGACGTTCGCCTCCCCCAGCCGCGACTACGCCGCCGCCGGTTCGCGCGTCCTCGCGATCCCGGCGGAACTGGCGGTCCCGCCGGGCAGCGACGACGAGGGCGGCTGGCAGCACACCCGCAACGCACTGCTCCGGGGTGTCGAAAGTGGACAGTCGATCGCGCTCTCCGACGCGAACGGAAGCCTGATGCTGTCCGACGGCTACGGCCGCGTCCTCGGCGAAGCCCGCACCGGCGGACCGGCCCCGTTCACGGCGGTCGTTGCCGACGTTCCCGCGGGTCCCGGCCAGACGTTCCACACGCGCTTCGGCGACTGGTTCGCTTGGCTCGCGGTGGCGATTACCGTTGCTGGCTTGGTTTTCGCGCGCCTTCGCGCACGACCTCACGCCTCCTGAAAATTCACAGCGCTGGGACCGGATCCTTCGCTCACGCACTGTGTCACTGCGGGCGGCGCAGCCCGTCCAGCACGAGGGTGATGACATCGTCGGCCTCGGCCCGCCACCCCGGGCGGTCATGGGCCGCGCCGATGCCGTGCAGCACCATCATCACGGCACCGGAGCCCACGTCGTCGCGAACGGTGCCCTCGCGCACGGCAGCGGCCACCAGGTCGGCGACCGCTTGCTCCAACGCCTGACTGCCCTCGGCGAGGTCGCCCGAACCCTCGGCCATGAGCGTGGCCAGCGTCCGGGCCAGGCCCTCGTGGGCGTCGATGTGGTCGACCATGCCGCGCAGGAAGGTCGCCAAAGCCTCCGCCGCGGGCAACGTGGCCTGCAGCTCGCGGGCGCGATCGCACAGCGCGGCGACTTCCCCTCGGTAGACCGCCTCGGCCAGCGCCTCCCGGGTGGGGAAATGCCGGTACAGCGTGCCGGTGCCGACCCCGGCCAGGCGGGCGAAGTCGTCGAAGCGCAGGTCGAAGAATTCGCCGGCGTCGAAGATCTCTCGCGCCTTGGCGATCAGGACATCGCGGTTGCGCCGGGCATCGGCCCGCAGCGGCTTGTCGGCGGTCATGCGCTCCCTCGCGTTGACAAGTGGAGACGATCTCCATATTTTGAGAAGTGGAGATTGTCTCCACATAGAATGCTACCCCACGAGGTGCGGCGTGAAGATCCTGATGTTCGGCCGAGGCGTGATCGCCACCCTCTACGGATGGGCCCTGCAGCGGGCGGGACATCACGTCGAGTTCTACGTCCGACCGGGCCGCGCGGCGACGTACGGAGACGCAGTGGACCTCGACCTGTTCGATACGCGGCAGCGGCTGTGGGGGCAGCGCGTCGCAGAGAAGTGGCCAGTGCGCCTCCGCGAGGAATTGGAGCCGGACCACGACTTCGACCTGATCGTGCTCAGCGTTTCGCACCACCGCCTCGCGGAGGCGACGGCCTTCCTCGCTCCGCGCGTCAACCAGGCCACAGTGCTCGTCTTCGGCAACGTCTGGGCCGAGCCGCTGGACGCGATCGGCGCACTCCCCGTCGACCAGGTCGCCTGGGGCTTTCCCCAGGGAGGCGGAGGTTTTGGCGCCGACGGTGTGCTCCGCGGATTCCTGCTGCGGTCGGTCGTCTTCGGCACTCTCGGCCAACCCCCGACCGACCGGGGACTGGCCGTGCGCCAGGCATTTCGCGAGGCCGGGCTCCGGATCAAGGAGCGGCCGGACTTCCGCGGCTGGCTGTGGGTCCATTTCGTGTCGGACGCCGGCCTGTTCTCCCAAGGCCTGCGGCTGGGTTCCCTGTCCAAACTGGCCGGGGCGACGGGCGACCTGCGCGAGGGCCTGCTGGCCGGCCGCGAGCTTCTGCCGCTCCTCAAAGCGCGTGGTATCGACCTGCGCCGGCACCGGGGCGGTCTGCTTCTGTTCCGGATGCCCACCTGGCTGACGGCCCCCGTGCTCGCCTGGCTGACTGCTCACGTCGCGCCCGTGCGCGCGAGTTTCACGGCACACAACGACCCCGACGCCGAGGAGCCGCGCGAGGTCTGCCGGGACACGCTGGCCGAAGCCCGGCGGTTAGGCATCTCGGCCCCGCGGCTGGAAGCGGCGGAACCGCTCTTCGCCCGCGAGACGTCGAGGACGACGGACGGCTGATCCATGTGCGAAAGGCATGCTGGCGCTCGGTTATCCGGCCAACCAGGACCCGCGGACGTTCGGCTTTCGGCCAACCAGGACCCGCTGGCGCTCGGTTATCCGGCCAACCAGGACCCGTGGACGTTCGGCTTTCGGTCAACCAGGGCCCGCGGACGTTCGAGAACCCCGAACGAACTCGACATCGAACGCCGCCCGCGCCACCACGTCGCGTTCGGGTTCGAGTTGGGGCCGCACCATGCCTGGGCCAAAACCTGGGCCCGGGCCGCACCATGCCTGACCCAGAACCTGGCTAAGGCGGAATTGCCAGCGGAGCGCAGGTCCTGCGCTCGGCGCGCCCGCCCAACGCCTGCTGCCGAGCGAGCCGTCCGCGCCGAGGACCGTGCGATTACGCCGCCCGCGCCCGTCGCTGGCACCTCGGGCACGAAAACGACGACCGGTTCATGAACGGCTCCCGCCGGATCGCCGAACCGCACCGGCGGCACGGCATCCCCTCCTGGCCGTACGCGTCAAGCGAGCGCTCGAAATACCCCGACTGTCCGTTCACATTCACATAAAGCGCGTCAAACGACGTCCCGCCCGCCAGCAGCGCCGCCGACATCACGTCGCTGGCCGCGGACACCAGCGTTCTGCCTTGTGCGGCAGTGAGTTTCTCGGTCGGCCGCGACCAGTGCAGTTTGGAGCGCCACAACGCCTCGTCGGCATAGATGTTGCCCACCCCGGAAACCAGCGTCTGGTCGAGCAGCGCGCGCTTCACCTCGGTCCGCCGCGAACGCAGCGCCCGCACGGCGGCCTCCGGATCGAACTTCGGATCCATCGGGTCCCGGGCGATGTGCGCGATGGTGCCGGGCAGGCTGTCGCCGTCGACCTCGACCAGTTCGTCCAGGGCAAGGCCGCCGAACGTGCGCTGGTCGACGAAACGCAGTTCCGGCCCGTCGTCGGCGAACCGGACGCGGACGCGCAGGTGTTTCTCGTCCGGCGCGTCCTCGGCCTGCACCAGCATCTGGCCGCTCATGCCGAGATGCGCCAGCACCGCCTCGCCGTCGGACAGTTCCAGCCACAGGTATTTGCCGCGCCGCCGGGCGGCCTCGATCGTGACTCCGGCGAGCCGTCCGGTGAAGTCGGCGGCTCCTTGGGCGTGCCGCCGGATGGCGCGGTCGTGCAGCACCTCGACGGCACGGACGGTACGGCCGGCGACGTGCGCTTCGAGGCCGGCACGGACGACCTCGACCTCGGGTAGTTCGGGCATGCGCTCATTCTGCCCGGCGCCCCCGACAAAAAACGGAGGCCCGTGCACTGGCAACGAAAAACGGGGCCGGCCGACCTAGAGTCGACCAGCCCCGGAAAGAAAAACGACTCAGCTCGCGTCGTCGCCCGTGCCGAGTTCCTCCGACAGAGCCCGCCAGGCGGTCTCCGCGGCCTTCTGCTCGGCTTCCTTCTTCGTGGTGCCGTTGCCTTCGCCCAGCGCGCGGCCCGCCACCAGCACGGTAGCGGTGAATTCCTTGCGGTGGTCGGGACCGCTGTCCTCGACGCGGTACTCGGGCACGCCGAGTCCCCCGGAGGCGGTCAGCTCCTGCAGGCTGGTCTTCCAGTCGAGGCCTGCCCCGCGCAGCGGAGCCTCGGCCAGCAACCCGTCGAAGAGGTGGTGCACCAGCTTGCGCGCGACCTCGATGCCGTGCGCGAGGTACGTGGCGCCGATGACGGCTTCGAGACCGTCGGCGAGGATGCTCGCCTTGTCCCGGCCGCCGGTGAGCTCTTCGCCCTTGCCCAGCAGCAGATGCGCCCCGAGCCCGCCCTCGCCGAGCCCGCGTGCGACGCCCGCCAGCGCGTGCATGTTGACGACGCTGGCGCGCAGCTTCGCGAGCTGGCCCTCGGGCAGGTCGGGGTGGGTGGTGTAGAGGTGGTCGGTGACGACGAGACCGAGCACCGCGTCTCCGAGGAACTCCAGTCGCTCGTTCGGCGGCAGGCCGCCGTGCTCGTACGCGTACGAGCGGTGCGTGAGCGAAAGACGGAGCAGCTCGGGGTCGAGAACGACCCCGAGCGCCTCGAGCAACGATGCGGGTTCGGCCGCGGGTCCTCCGACGGGCTTACCCCCCATGGTCGGCTGCCCGCTCAGGCGGGCTCGACGACCTGGCGGCCGTTGTGCTGGCCGCAGGCCGGGCAAGCGACGTGCTGGATTTTCGGCTGGCGGCAGGCGCGGTTGGAGCAGGGCACCAGCTGAACCGGAGCCGCCTTCCACTGGCTGCGGCGGGAGCGCGTGTTGGATCGCGACATCTTCCGCTTCGGGACGGCCACGAGTAGATCTCCTTCAAACGGTCTGCTCGCGGATGCGAGCGAACTTACTTCTCCCGGATCGAGCTGGACGCTCGTCAGGCTTGCTCTCCGGAGCCGTGCGCAGGCTTTTCGCCCGCGTTCTCGTCGAATCGCTCGACCAGCGCGGCCCACCGAGGATCTATCTTCTCATGCCCGTGTCCGGGCTCGAGATCGGCCCACTTGACGCCGCATTCGATGCACAGTCCCGGGCAGTCCTCGCGGCACAGCGGGGCGAGCGGAAGCGCCAGCACCACGGCGTCGCGGACGGTCGGCTCGAGGTCGATCCGGTCGTCGACCAGGCGGGGGATCTCGTCCTCGTCGGTGGTCTCCTCGGTGGCCGATCCCGGGTAGGCGAACAGCTCGGTGAGGTCCACCTCGATGGTCTCGGTGACCGGGTCGAGGCAGCGCGAGCACTCGCCGGCGGCCACGGCCTCGGCGGTGCCGGTGACGAGGACGCCTTCGACGACGGATTCGAGCATCAGGTCGAGCTCGACGGGCTCGCCTTCGCGGATTTCGAGCACGCCGGGGACGCCGAGCGCGGTCGGCACGGGCGCGCTGCGGCGCAGCTCCCGGCTGAGTCCCGCGCGGCGGCCGAGCTCACGGGTGTCGACCACCCACGGGCTGCGGTCGTCGAGCTGCGCGGGGCGGGGGTTCTGGGCAGGGTTTTCGGACATCGCCTACCAGCGTACGCAGGCCCCGCGCAGGTCGCTGCGGCGCCTGGCCTGACCTGGTGCGCGCTGGTCCCGGCGGGAACCGGGATCAGCCTCGCGAGACGGGAGCTCAGACCTGGTAGTCGTACAGCGTCGAGCGGCCGCCGCCGTGGCCGGTCGAGGGCGAACGCAGGTGGTTGCGGCCCGAGTCGACCGTGCGCAGCGTGGTGGCCAGCAGCTCGGAGAACTCGGCCAGCTTGCCGTCCACGTACGCGTCGCAGTCGGCGCGCTGACGGTCGGCCTCGGCGTGCGCCTCGTCGACGATGCGCGCGGATTCGGCGTGCGCGGCCTGCACGACCTCGGTCTGCGAGACGAGCCGGGCCTGTTCGGCGCGGGCGTCCTCGATCGCGCGGTCGTAGGCGTCGCGGCCGGCCTGGATCATCCGCTCGGACTCGGCGCGGGACCGTTCGGTGAGGTTCTGGTACTCGGCCTGCCCGCCCGCGACCATGCGCTCGGCCTCGTTGTGGGCGTCGCCCAGCATCTGCTCCGCGCGGGCGCGCGCGTCGGCGAGGATGCGCTCAGCCTCGGACGTGGCGTCCGACACCGTCCGCTCGGCTTCCTCGTTCGCGCCGGCGACGGTCTCGCCCGCCTCCTTGCGCGCGGCCAGCAGCAGGTCGTCGCGTTTGTCGAGCACGTCCTGCGCGTCGTCCACTTCGCCGGGAAGCGCGTCGCGGACGTCGTCGAGCAGCTCGAGGACGTCGCCGCGGGGCACCACGCAGCTGGACGTCATGGGAACCCCACGGGCCTCTTCGACGATCGTGACGAGCTCGTCGAGTGCCTCGAAAACCCGGTACACGGCAACTCCCTCAAGCAGTTTCCCCGATCACTGGCTTCCAGTCTGCCCGCTTCGCAGCCTGAACCGGTGAACGAGCACCCGACCGGGCGTGTCCTGGCGCAGAACAGAAGGGGCGGTCCTGCCCGCCGGCAGGACCGCCCCGTCGCGTCGGAATCAGCCGTTGAGATCGATCTTCTGGAAGGTGGCGTAGTGGTCCGGCGTGTAGACGAGCTCGCCGCCGTCGCCGGAGATCACGCGGTCCTCCGAGCCGACGTCGTACAGCGTGTAGTAGCCGGCGTCGCACGCGGGCAGGACGCCCTCGCGGTTCTGGTAGGTCGTGCCGTCGCTGAGGGTGCCCGCACGCACGCCGTCGACGACCTTCTTGGCCTCATCGGACAGCGTCGAGTAGCCGACCGGGCTCAGCTTCGACAGGTCGCCGCACTTCGTCGGGGTGCTGCCGCCGTCGATGTCGATGACCTGGAACGACTCGTAGTGGTCGCCGGTGTAGAAGTACTCGCCGCCCTGGCCGGTCACGATCCGGCGGGTGCCGCGGTTGCTCGAACCGGGCGTGGGCACGGTGTACTCGTGGTAGTAGCTCGACGCGCAGGAGGGCAGGATCCCCTCGCGGTTGGTGAACACGACGCCGTCGTTCTTCGGGTACGGGAACGGGCCGTTCGTCTGGATGAGCTTGTAGGTGTCAGTCGCCTGCGCGGGCAGCGCCGACAGCTTGACGTGCGTGAACCCGGACAGATCCCCACAGGAGTTCTGCTTCGGCTGCACGGACGCCGGCGCTGCCGGGGACATCGGGACGGCCTCCGCGGCCGTGCCGAACCCCAGGAAACCGACCAGCAGTGCGAAAAGGACACCGACTATGCGGCTGCGGTTGTTGGTCATTTTCGGACGGTAACCCGGTCGGGTAGTCCGCAGAATGACGTGAGGTGAACAGCTTCAGGTCGCGGCCGAAGTCCCGACGAAGGCTGTAATCCGTTCAGGCTAAATCGGCCGCTGGTCTGGCCTTCCGGCCGGACACGGTGCTCAGTCCTGTTTGGCGTAGACCGCGACGAGGCGTTCGTACACCACCGGCGGCACCAGGTTCTCGATGTCGCCGCCGAGCGCCGCGATCTCCTTGACCAGCGAACTGGACACGAACCCGTACGCCGGGTTGTTGGCCATCAGCAGCGTTTCGAGGCCGGTGAGCTCGCGGTTCATCTGGGCCATCTGCAGTTCGTAGTCGAAGTCGCTGACCGAGCGAAGGCCCTTCGCGACCGCGGCGATGTCGTTGTCGCGGCAGTAGTCCACGAGCAGGCCCTGCCACGAATCGACGCGTACGTTCGGCAGCTTCGCGGTGATCTCGCGCAGGATCTCCATGCGTTCCTCGACGCTGAAGAGGCCCTTCTTGCTCTTGTTCACCCCCACGGCGACGACAACCTCGTCGAAGAGCGCCGAAGCACGCTCGATGATGTCGAGATGTCCGTTGGTGGCCGGATCGTAAGAACCGGGACAGACCGCACGCCGCATGGCGCGGACGCTATCAAGCCACGCGGTCGCGCGCGCACTCGTGACGACTGCGTCACACCTCAGATGAGCTGTCGTACTCAGCCCAGTACAGCGCCGTATCTCCGTAGCGCTTATCGCGAAGCGGCTTAAAGGTCGACGGCCAGACTGGAGCACCGTCGCGCGCAGCCCGTTCAATCACCGTCAACGCGCCGTCCGCGAGCCAGCCACCGCTGTGCAACGAAGCGAGCACTGTGCCCAGCGAAGCAGCGTCGACCGCGTACGGCGGGTCTGCGAGCACGACGTCGAACTGCACCGACGCAGGAGCGGCGACGACCGTCTCGACCTGGCCCGCGCGCACAGTTCCGCCTAGCCGCAGTTCGGCGACGTTGCCGCGAAGCACGTCTGCCGCCCGACGGTCGGCTTCTACGAACCACGCGTCCGCAGCACCCCGCGAAAGCGCTTCGAGACCGAGCGCGCCCGAGCCGGCGTAGAGGTCGAGCACGCGGGCGCCGTCCAGCTCACCGGCCACTTCGAGGGCGTTGAACAGCGCTTCCCGCACCCGCTCCGACGTCGGACGGGTGCCCTTGGGCGGCACCTTCAGCCGCCGTCCGCCCGCCTTCCCCGCCACGATCCTCGTCACCCGGCCATCTTCGCCCAAGGTCGCGATGTGGCGTTGGGCAGGACTTGCCGAACCCTCGCGCGCGGGCGCGTAGAGTCGTTCTTCGCCCTCCAGAGGCGAAGTCATGGTGTTCAAGGGAGCGTTGCGTGTCGGAACCCCGGGTGAGACGGGCTGAGATCGCCGTCGAGCAGGCACACGTCGACCGGGTCTACACGCGGCTCGCCGAGCTGCGGACCCAGGCCGAGGCGATGCGGGCCAAGGGCTACGAGCTCGGCCAAGGCGCCCAGCGCGAAGCGATCTTCGAGCAGGCGTCGATGCTGTTCGAACGCGACATGATGGTCTACCACGCGAACCAGACCCTGCAGACGCTCGACGCCGAGTACGAGGGCCTGGTCTTCGGCAGGCTCGACCACCTCGACCGCGAGCACATCTACGTGGGCCGGCTCGGGATCCGCGACACCGAGTTCGACAACCTGGTCACCGACTGGCGCGCGCCCGCCGCCGCCGCGTTCTACCAGGCCACCGCCGAAGAGCCGATGGACGTCGTGCGCCGCCGCGTCATCCGCTGCTCCGGGCAGACGGTGCTGGACGTGGACGACGACGTGCTGATCGCCGACGCCGTGCCCGAGGACATGCAGATCGTCGGCGAGGGCGCGCTGATGGCCGCGCTCGGCCGCTCGCGCGGCGAGAAGATGCGCGACATCGTGGCCACGATCCAGAAGGAACAGGACGAGGTCATCCGCGCGCCGTGGCGCGGGGTCACCGAGATCACCGGCGGCCCGGGCACCGGCAAGACGGCTGTCGCGCTGCACCGCGCGGCGTACCTGCTGTACCGGCATCGCCGTCAGCTCGGCGGCGCGGGCGTACTGGTCATCGGTCCGTCGGGCGTCTTCACCACGTACATCTCGCGCGTGTTGCCGTCGATGGGCGAAACGAACGTAGAGCTGCGCGCGCTCGGCGAAGTGCTCGACGGTCTCGAAGCGACACGGCAGGACACAGCCGCACTGGCCGCGATCAAGGGTTCGCTGCGGATACGGAAGGTGCTTCTGCGCGCGTTGCGCGACACCCCGCCCGAAGCACCGACGGAGCTGAAGATCGTCTACCGCGGCGAAGTCCTGAAGCTCACCGCGCGCGAGCTGGAGAAGGTACGGCGCAAGGCGCACACGCAGGGCGCGCCGCCGAACCGGTCGCGCGTACGCGTGGCAGAGCTGTTGCTGGGCGCGCTCGCGGACAAGGCCGAGGAGTACGCGAAGGCGGACGGCAAGGAGATCGACCGCGCGGAGCTGATCCACGATCTCGGCGAGCGCATCGAATTCCACCGCTTCCTCGTGGTGTGGTGGCCGACGCTGTACCCGGCGCAGGTGCTCAAGTGGCTCGGCGCCGAGAAGCGGCTCGCCGCGGCGTCGAAGGGCATTCTGAACCGGAACGAGATCAGCTTGCTGGCGGCCGATTTCGAGGACCGTTCGCGTGGCTGGTCGGTGGCCGACGTCGCGTTGCTGGACGAGCTGCGCGTGCTGGTCGGGCCGGAGCCGAAGCGCCGTCGTCGCCAGACCGTGGTCGAGGCGGCCCCGGAGCGCGGCAGTTCCGGAGGCGCGCCGCACCGTCCGGAGCATTACGACGAGTACTCGCACGTGGTCGTCGACGAATCGCAGGACCTTTCGCCGATGCAGTGGCGGATGGTCGGCCGTCGCGGCAAGTACGCGAGCTGGACCGTCGTGGGCGACCCGGTGCAGAGCTCGTGGCCGGATCCGGACGAGGCGGCGCAGGCGCGCGACCAGGCGTTCGGCGTGAAGACCACGCGACGGCGCTTCACGCTGCGCACGAACTACCGGAACTCGGCGGAGATCTTCGACCTCGCGGCGAAGGTCGTGGCCGGCCACGCGCAGGCCGACGAACTGCCCAAGGCCGTGCGCACCACCGGAATCGAGCCGGAGGTCCGTCCGGTCGACCAGGCCGCTTTGGCGACGGCGACGCAGACCGCGGCGAAGGAACTGCTCGGCGCTGTCGAGGGCACGGTCGGTGTGATCACTGCCATGGACCGCGTCGAAGAGGTCGAAGGCTGGCTCGCCGGGCAGACCGACGAGCGGCTCAAGGTCGTCGGCAGCCTCGATTCGAAGGGCCTCGAATACGACGCGGTCGTGCTGGTCGAGCCAATGGACCTGGTCACCGAGTCCTCGACCGGGCGGCGCGTGCTGTACGTCGCGCTCACCCGCGCGACGCAGCAGCTGATCGTGCTCGCCTCGAACCCGGACTGGCTGCCCCGCGCGTAAGGCGGGAAGGGAATCGCGGCCGCGCGCGTTACGGCTGTACGTGACCTCCCTGCCTGACGTGCCGCTGTCCGTGCTCGACCTCTCCCCCGTTTCCGAAGGGAAGGGGGTCGGCGAGGCGCTGCGCAACACGCTCGATCTCGCCCGCAACGCCGAGCGGCTGGGCTACCACCGGTACTGGCTCGCCGAGCACCACAACATGCCCGGCATCGCCAGCTCGGCCACGGCGGTGCTGATCGGGCACGTCGCGGACGCCACCGAGAGCATTCGCGTCGGCTCCGGCGGGATCATGCTGCCGAACCACGCGCCGCTCGTGGTGGCCGAGCAGTTCGGCACGCTGGAGGCGTTCCACCCCGGCCGGATCGACCTGGGCATCGGCCGCGCGCCGGGCACCGACCAGCGCACCGCGCTCGCGCTTCGCGGGCCGGGCGGGCTGTCCGCGGAGAACTTCCCCGAGCACCTGATGGAGCTCATCAGCTACTTCGAGCCGGACGCGGCGCGCGGCGTCAACGCGGTCACCGCCGAGGGCAACAAACCGCCGGTGTGGCTGCTCGGCTCGTCCGGCTTCAGCGCGCAGCTGGCCGGACGGCTAGGGCTGCCGTTCTCCTTCGCGCACCACTTCGCCGCCGAGAACACGATTCCGGCGGTCCGGCTGTACCGCGAGAACTTCCAGCCGTCGGAAGTCCTTTCCGAGCCGTACGTGATGCTCGGCGTGCAGGTGATCGCCGCTGAGACCGACGAGCGCGCGGAGTACCTGGCCGGGCCGAGCGGGCTGACCTTCCTCAGCCTCCGCCGCGGTCGTCCCATCGCGCTGCCGACGCCGGAGGACGCCGCCGAGTACCCGTACACCGAGATGGACCGCGCGTTCCTCGCCGAGCGGTTCGGGTCGAGCATCGTCGGCGGGCCGGAGAGCGTCCGGAAGGGACTGGACCAGCTGCTGGCCGACACCGACGCCAACGAGCTGATGATCACCACGATGGTGCACGGCCACGAGGACCGCGTGCGTTCGTACGAGATCGTCGCGGACCTGAAGCGCTGATGGAGGTCTTCGACTGGCACGGCCAGCAGGTGCGGTGGTCCCGGCAGGGTTCGGGGCCGCCGCTCGTGTTCTGTCACGGCACGCCGTGGTCGTCGAAGCTGTGGGAACCGATCGCCTCGACGTTCGCGCAGGACTTCACGGTGTACCTGTGGGACATGCCGGGCTACGGCAGTTCCACGATGGCCGAGGGGCAGGACGTTTCGCTGGCCGCGCAGGGCGAGACTTTCGCCGCGCTGCTGGACCATTGGGGTCTCGAAGAGCCGGACGTCGTGGCGCACGACTACGGCGGCGCGGTCAGCCTGCGCGCGTTTCTGTTGCACGGCGCGGCTTACCGGTCGCTGGCGCTGGTGGACGTCGTCGCGCTGGCACCGTGGGGTTCGGAGTTCTTCCGTCTGGTGGCGGAAAACGCGGACGTGTTCGCGCAGCTGCCGCCGAACCTGCACGAAGCTCTGGTGCGGGAGTACATCGCCGGTGCCGCCCACCGTCCGTTGTCCGCCGAAGCGCACGACGTGCTTGTCACGCCGTGGCTCGGTTCGGCTGGACAGGCAGCCTTTTACCGGCAGATCGCACAGGCCGATCAGCGGTACACCGACGAAATCGAGCCGCGCTATCGCGACATCAACGTGCCCACGCTCGTCGTCTGGGGCACCGAGGACACCTGGATCCCGGTCGACCGCGCGCACCGGCTCGCCGGGATGATCCCGGGCGCCGGGCTGGAATTGGTCCGTTCGGCCGGACACCTGATCCAGTTCGACGCACCCGAGGCGCTGACGGCTTCCCTGCACCGCTGGCTCGCCCGCTGAAATATCCGGAAACCGCCGCACCGGTATTTATTTTCCGGCACTGACAACCGCATTCCCGGCAGTTGTCACAACCGCACAAGAATTCGGCGGTTACGACGCCGTGACCCCGCAGGACGGGGCAAGTTCTTGTCTGCGGGCAAGGCCCTCGTTAGCGTACTGACCAGTAACGAAACCGCACGGTAACCCTGCCGACGCTTTCCTTCCGTCCCGATCCGCCAAACGGATCAGCACCGGAACGGGCGTTCGGCGGGCATTCCGCCGTGCCCGGAAATTGCTGGGAGGTCGGGCGATGGCGTTTCCCGGCGCCGCGGCACTGCACCAGACCGGCCGGCTTTACGCGCTGGGGCTCGACGTCGTCCGGCTGACGTTCCGCCGTCCGTTCCAGTTCCGTGAACTCGTGCAGCAGTTCTGGTTCATCGCGAGCGTGTCGATCCTGCCGACCGCGCTGGTGTCGATCCCGTTCGGCGCGGTGATCGCACTGCACATTGGGTCGCTGACCACGCAGATCGGCGCGCAGTCGTTCACCGGCGCGGCGAGCGTGCTGGCGATCATCCAGCAGGCCAGTCCGATCGTGACCGCCCTGCTGATCGCGGGGGCGGGCGGCAGCGCGATGTGCGCGGACCTCGGCTCCCGCACGATCCGCGAGGAAATCGACGCGATGGAGGTCCTCGGGGTTTCGCCGATCCAGCGGCTGATCGTGCCGCGCGTGCTGGCCGCGATGGGCGTGGCGGTGTTCCTCAACGGCATGGTCAGCGTGGTCGGCGTCCTCGGCGGCTACTTCTTCAACGTGATCATGCAGGGCGGCACTCCGGGCGCGTACCTGGCGAGTTTCTCCGCGCTGGCGCAGCTTCCCGACCTGTGGATCAGCGAGGTCAAGGCGCTGCTGTTCGGCTTCGTCGCCGCAGTCGTCGCGTCGTATCGAGGGCTGAACCCGCGCGGCGGGCCGAAGGGCGTCGGCGACGCGGTGAACCAGTCCGTCGTCATCACGTTCCTGCTGCTGTTCGTGCTGAACCTGATCCTCACCACGGTGTACCTCCAGCTCGTGCCGCCGAAGGGAAGCTGATGGCCACCCCGACTCCGACGCGCGTGCTCGAAGCCATCGACCGCAGGCTCGGCTTCCTCGACACTCTCGGCGACCAGATCCTGTTCTTCCTGCGCGCGCTCGGCTGGGTGCCGCGCGCGCTGCGCCGGTACCTGCGCGAGATCGTCCGGCTGCTGGCCGAGGTGAGCTTCGGCAGCGGCGCGCTGGCGGTGATCGGCGGGACCATCGGCGTCATGGTCGGGATGACCGTCGCGACCGGAACTGTCGTTGGGCTGCAAGGGTATTCGGCGCTGAACCAGGTGGGCACTTCGGCGTTCGCCGGGTTCATTTCGGCGTACTTCAACACGCGCGAGATCGCGCCGCTGGTGGCCGGGCTGGCGTTGTCGGCGACGGTCGGCTGCGGGTTCACCGCGCAACTGGGCGCGATGCGGATCTCGGAGGAGATCGACGCGCTCGAGGTGATGGGCATCCCGAGCGTGCCGTATCTGGTGACCACGCGGGTGATCGCCGGGTTCATCGCGGTGATTCCGCTGTACGCCGTGGGGCTGTTGTCGTCGTATCTCGCGTCGCGGCAGGTCACGGTGTGGGGCTTCGGGCAGTCGGCGGGCACGTACGATCATTACTTCCTGCTGTTCCTGCCACCCGGCGACGTGCTCTGGTCGTTCGGGAAAGTGCTGATCTTCAGCGTCGTCGTGGTGCTCGCGCATTGCTACTACGGCTTCCGCGCGAGCGGCGGTCCGGCGGGCGTCGGCGTCGCGGTCGGACGGGCGGTGCGGACGGCGATCGTCGCGATCAGCGTCCTGGACTTCTTCCTCAGCCTGGCCATCTGGGGCGCCACGACGACCGTCCAGGTGGCCGGATGAACCGGCGCTGGCACAAGACCCGAGTCCGCACCGCCGGGGTGCTGTTCCTCGCGGCGCTGTCGGCGTTCGTGCTGCTCACGGTGAAGATCTACAACAAGGACTTCACCACCACGGTCCCAGTGACGCTGCAGGCCGACCGCGTCGGCAACCAGCTGCGCGCGGGCGGGCAGGTGAAGGCGCGCGGCGTCGTGGTCGGCGAAATCCGGGGCGTGCACGCGATCCGCGGCGGCGCGGAGATCTCGCTGGCGCTGGATCCGGAGCAGGTGAAATGGCTGCCGGTCAACGTCTCCGCGCTGCTGGTGCCCAAGACCCTCTTCGGCGAACGGTACGTGCAACTGTCCATTCCGGACACTGAGCGCAAGCGGCCGTTGCGGGCCGGAGACGTGATCTCTCAGGACCGGTCGGCGAACGCGATCGAACTGGAGCGGGTCTTCGACAACCTGCTGCCGGTGCTGAAAGCCGTGCAGCCGCAGAAACTGGCGACCACGCTGACCGCGGTTTCCACTGCGTTGCAAGGCCGGGGCGCGCAACTGGGCCAGACGCTCGCGACCGCGTCGGACTACCTGCGGCGGTTCAACCCGAACCTGCCGCAGCTGGACCGAAACGTGCGCGACCTGGCCACCGTCACCCAGATGTACGGCGACATCGCACCCGATCTGCTCGACGCGCTCACCGATTCGTCAGTCACCCTCGGCACGGTCGACGCGAAGCGCACGGACCTCGGCTCGCTGTATCAGCAGGTCACGACGTCGTCGCGGGACCTCACGACGTTCCTGCGGCAGAACCGGAACAACATCATCGCGTTGTCCTCCGACAGCCGCCGTCCGCTCGAAATCGGCGCTAAGTACTCCCCCAGCTTCCCTTGCACTCTACAGGCGCTCACCGACTTAAAACCGTCGATGGACCGGGTCCTCGGCGCCGGGTCGAAAGAACCCGGAATACACGTCGAGGTCACTGTGTCGAAGTCGCGCGGGAAATACGTGCCGGGCAAGGACGATCCGGCGTACACCGAGAAAACCGGCCCGCGCTGCTACCCGAGCGGGGTGGCGCCGACCGCCGGAACTCCGGCGACCGTGCCGTCGCCCGGCGACCTCGGCATCGCCAATTCCCCGCAGGAGCAGCAGTTCCTGGCTTCGTTGGTCGCGCCGTCACTGGGCATTTCGACCGCTGACGTGCCGACGTGGGGCAGCGTGCTCGTCGGCCCGCTCTACCGCGGAACGGAGGTGACGGCGAAGTGAGAAACCTTGCCGCTCCCCTGGTCAAAAGCCTGATCTTCATCCTGGTCACGGTCCTCGCGACGGTCATTCTCGCCTTGTCGATCACCGGCGGCTCGGTCGGCGGGAGCCAGCGGTACGGGGCCACTTTCCTCGACGCCACCGCGTTGAATGTCGGCGACGACGTGCGGATTTCCGGCGTGAAGGTCGGGCAGATCGAAGACCTCGGCGTGACCGGCCACAACCGCGCGCACGTCAGTTTTTCGCTCGAGAACGGCCGCACAGTGCCCGCCAACGTGACCGCGGTGATCAAGTACCGCAACATGGTCGGCCAGCGCTATCTCGCACTGGAACGCCCCCGCACCAACTCCGGAGTATTGCCGCCGGGCGGCGAAATCCCCCTCGACCGCACGACTCCCGCGCTCGACTTGACCGACCTTTTCAACGGCTTCAAACCGCTCTTCCAAGCACTGTCGCCCAAGGACGTCAACGATCTGTCCGGCGAGATCGTCCAAGTGCTGCAAGGGGAAGGCGGCACAGTGACCGAACTGCTGCAGCACACCGGATCGCTCACCAGCACGCTCGCCAGCCGGGACCGCGTGATCGGCGAGGTGATCGGCAACCTGAACTCGGTGCTGAAAACCGTGAACGGCAAGGGAGATTCGCTCGCGACGCTGGTGTCGACCCTGCGACAGCTCGTGTCCGGCCTCGCCGAGGACCGCACGGCGATCGGCGACGCGGTGTCCGGCCTGGCCGAGCTGACGCAGTCCACCAGCGGATTGCTCACCGAAATCCGGCCCGGCCTGAAGGACAGCATCTCCGGGCTCGACGCGCTGACCCAGAACCTGAACAAGGGGGAAGCCGACGTGGACAAGGCTCTGACCACGTTGCCGCGCAAGCTGAACGGCATCGGCGCGCTCGGGTCGTACGGCTCGTGGATGAACTTCTACCTCTGCAGCGCCGTCCTGCAAACGACACCGCCGCGCGGGGTGCCGGCGACCGCGGCGAGGTGTGGCGCGTGAAGTCGTTCCGGGAGCGCAATCCGCTCGTGCTGGGGGTCGTCGGCAGCGTCGTGCTGGCCGCGATCCTCACCGGCACGCTGAACTACAACAACCTTCCGTTCCTCGGCGGCACCACCTACCAGGCCGAATTCGGCGAGGCCGCCGGGCTGCAGGCGGACGACGAGGTGCGGATCGCCGGGATCAAGGTCGGCGAGGTGTCCCGGGTCGACCTGGACGACGACCACGTGCTGGTCAGCTTCCGGGTGAAGAACGCCTGGATCGGCGACCGGACGTCCGCGCAGATCAAGATCAAAACGTTGCTGGGCCGGAAATTCCTCGCCCTCGACCCGTCCGGGCGCGCGGAGCAGAACCCGGACCAGCCCATACCGCGCGACCGCACGGTGACCCCGTACGACGTGACCGACGCGTTCAACGGCCTCGCCGACACCGCGGGCGCGATCGACACGAAACAGCTCGCGACCAGCTTCTCGACAATCAGCGACACCTTCCGCAACTCGCCGCAGCACGTCCGCACCGCGCTCGACGGGCTCAGCGCGCTGTCGAAAACGGTCTCGTCGCGCGACAACGAGATCGCCGAACTGCTGGCCAACGCGCGCAAGCTGACCACCACCCTCGCCAGCTCGAATGACGACTTCGAGAAGCTCGTCAAGGACGGCGATCTGCTGCTCACCGAACTGGACCACCGCCGCGAAGCGATCCACCAGCTGCTCGTCGGAACCCAGCAGCTCGCGAAACAGCTGTCCGGCCTGGTTTCGGACAACACCGCGCAGCTCGCTCCAGCGCTCAAGCAGCTTGACCAGGTCACCGATCTGCTGCAACGCCAAGACGCGAACCTCACGCAAAGCCTCAAGCTCGCCGGGCCGTACTTCCGCGTGCTGAACAACACGGCGGGCAACGGCCGCTGGATCGACAGCTATCTGTGCGGGCTCATCCCGGAGAACCGCGATCCGTGCACCCCGCCGAAGGGAGGCGCGAAATGACCGCGCGCGCATACCGTTTCGTCGTCTTCCTGCTGGTGATGGCCTTGGTGGTCTGCGGCGTGCTGTGGTGGGTGTTCTCCGGATCCGGCCGATACCGTGTCACGGCTTATTTTTCGCGAGCCGTCGGTGTCTACAGTGGATCCGACGTCCGGGTGCTCGGGGTGAAGGTCGGCGAAGTCACCGCGGTCCTCCCGCAGGGCGAGCAGGTCCGTGTCGACTTATCGGTAGATCCGCACATCCCGGTCGCCGCCGACACCACCGCGCTGGTCATCGCGCCGAGCGTGGTCGCGGACCGCTACGTCCAGCTGGGCAAACTCGCCCGAAGCGGCCCGCGCTTGGCCGACGGCGCGGTGATCGGCACCGACCGCACGGGCACGCCGGTGGAGCTGGACCAGCTGTACTCGAGCCTGGACACGCTGAGCAAAGCCCTCGGCCCGAACGGCGCGAACGCCAACGGCGCGCTGTCGGATCTTCTGCGCACCGGCGCGGCAAACCTGGACGGCAACGGCAAGGCGTTCAACACCTCCGTCCGCGACTTCGCCCGCCTCGCGCGCACGCTGGCGGGCAACTCCTCGGACCTGTTCGGAACGGTCGACGAGCTGCAGAAGTTCACCACCATGCTCGCCACGAACGACCACCAGGTCGCGGACGTCAACCAGCAGCTGGCCAAAGTGTCCGACACCCTCGCCGCGAACCGCTTCGAGCTTTCCGACGCCCTGCGCTCGCTCGCCGGCGCGCTCGCCTCCGTCCAGGGCTTCATCCGGGACAACCGAGCCGCGATCAAGTCCAATGTAGACAAACTGGCCAAGACGACGCAGCTCCTGGTCGACCAACGCGCTTCGCTGGCCGAAGCGCTGGACGTCGCCCCGCTGGCCGCCCAGAACGTGCTGAACGCGGTCGATCCGGCCACCGGACGTCTGCAGGGACGCTCCAACCTGCTGGAATACCTGCCGCTGCCGGCAACGGACGTGGCCGTGACGGGAGGCGGCCGATGAAGGCGCGACGGCTTTTGCTTGCGCTGGCAGTGAGCACGCTCGCCGGCTGCGCCGCACCCGGCGGCTTCCGGGGCGTCTACGACCTCCCGCTGCCCGGCGGCGCGGACCTCGGCGCGCATCCGTACGAGATCACCGTCCAGTTCGCCGATGTCCTGGACCTGGTCCCGCAGGCCGCGGTGAAGGTGGACGACGTCCCCGTCGGCCGCGTCCAGTCGATCCGGCTGGGCTCCGACGGCTGGACCGCCGAAACCGTCTTGGCCGTCAACGGCGACGTCCACCTGCCCGCGAACGCCGTCGCCCGCCTGCGGCAATCGTCGCTGCTGGGCGAGAAATTCGTCGAACTGGCCGCGCCCGTCACCGCACCCTCCGGCCAGTTGGGCGACAAGGCCGTCATCCCGGTGTCGCGAACCAACCGCAACCCGGAGTTCGAGGAGATCTTCGGCGCGCTGTCCCTGCTGCTCAACGGCGGCGGAATCGGTCAGCTGCAGACGATCAACCGCGAACTGACGAAGGCCATGGACGGCAACGAGGAGGAGATCCGCAGCTTCCTCGCCGGAGTCAACCAGCTCATGACGAACCTGGACGCCCACCGCCGCGACATCACCGCCGCCCTGGACGGCCTCAACCACCTCTCCGCGACGCTGGCTGACCGAAACTCCCAGATCGCCGACGCCCTCACCGATCTCACCCCGGGCTTGAAGACCCTCACCGACCAGCGACCGCAACTGGTGACGATGCTGCAATCGCTGGACCAACTGTCCACAGTGGCCACTGACGTCACGAACAAGAGCCGCGACGACCTCGCCGCCGACCTGCGCGCACTCGCCCCCATCCTGCACCGCCTGGCCGATGCGGGCCAAAACCTGCCCAAGGCGTTGGAAATCCTGCCCTCGTTCCCGTTCACCGACCCCGTGCTGGACGCGATCAAGGGCGACTACGTCAACGTCTACGCCTCGATGGTTCCCGGCTCCGGCGTTCCGCTGCCCCCGCCTGGCCAAGGCGTCCCGCCAGGCCTCCCGACGCTCCCGCTCTCGCCAGGGGGCCACTGATGCTCACCAGACGGATCCGGCTTCAGGTCATCGCTTTCGTGATCGTCGCCTTGGCCGCGACTTCCTTCGTCGGCGCGAAATACGCCGGAATCGCGCGCCTTGTCGGCGCCGGCACCTACACCGTCCGCCTGGAACTTTCCGAAGGCGGCGGCATCTTCACCAACGGCGAGGTCACCTACCGAGGCGTGGCCGTCGGCCGGATCGGCCCGCTGCGCCTGACCGACCACGGCATGGAAGCGGACCTGCTGCTGGACACGTCCGCCCCGCCGATCCCTTCCAACTCCCGCGCAATCGTCGCGAACCGGTCCGCCGTCGGCGAGCAGTACGTCGACCTGCAACCGTCAACCGACCGCGGGCCTTTTCTGGAGGACGGCAGCGTAATCCCCCGCAGCGCGACCGCCCTGCCGCTTCCGGTGCAGACGTTCCTGTCCGATGTGGACTCATTGACCGCTTCGGTGCCGACAGAGGACCTGCGCACAGTGGTGAACGAACTGGACAACGCGTTGCAAGGCAGCGGCCCTGACCTGCAACTGCTGATGGACACCGCGAGATCCTTCACGAACTCCGCCTCCGCCCACCTGCCGCAGACAGTGAAACTCATCGACGACGGCTCGACGGTGCTGAAAACCCAAGCCGCCTCCTCGACAGCGTGGCGAGACTTCAGCCGAAACGCCCGCCTGTTCGCCTCGCAACTGGCCTCCTCGGACGGCGACCTGCGAAAACTGATCGCCACCGCCCCGCCCGCCGCGACCCAGGTGACGGGTTTGCTGCGGGACACCAGCCCCGGCCTGCCCATCCTGATGGCAAACCTGCTCACGACGGCCGACGTCTTCAGCGCCCGAACCGACGGCCTCGAGCAGTTGCTGGTGACCCTGCCGAAAACCGTCGCCGCGACGTCGTCGGCCATCACTCCCGACGGCGGGAAACTGTCGCTGGCCTTGACGTTCTTCGACCCGCCTCCGTGCAGGAAGGGGTACGAGAGCACGAAGGTCCGCAGCAGCGCGGAACTGCCGGTGCTCCCGTTCAACACCTCCGCCGCCTGCACCTTGCCCGCCGGGGACCCGTCGTCGGTGCGCGGTTCGCAGAACGCTCCGCATCCCGGGGTGCCGGAGCCGGCCAAGCCCGGGGGAGTTTCCGGGGTGGCCGGAGGGCTTCCGACGTCGACTGATCTGGAGGAGATGCTGTGGCTACGCCGGGGAAACTGAAGGTGTCGCCGGAGGTTGCTTCTTCCGGTTATGTCGCCTTGCCTTCTGCTGAGGTTGCTTCTTCCGGTGACGCCACCTCGCCGTCTACTGCTGCTTCCTGTCCCGTTACCAGCGGCTCCGAGCGCCCCGCCGCCAACGATCAGACCTCTGCCCCACCCGTCGACGCAGACACCCCGGCCCCCTCCACCGCCAAACCCCGCCGCCCCCTGATCTGGGCCGCCGGAATCGCCCTGACCGCAGCCGCCGCTTTCGCCGCCTGGTCAGCCTGGTCGTGGCACGCCGCCGCGACCGCCCCCACCTCAACCGCGGGCACGACCAGAGACGAGGCCGTCACCGTCGGCCGCACCCTGATCACCACCGTGACCACCTTCGATCCACAACACCGAGACCAAGCCCTAGCCCACTGGCAATCCGCGACGACCGGCACCCTGCAGACGTCCCTGCCCAGCAACATCCCGTCCGACGGCTCCACCACCACCGGCCACGTCCTCGACGCCGGACTCTCCGACCTGGACGCCGAAGCAGGCACCGCGAAACTCCTCGCCTCAGTGGAAATCACGGTCACCAAGGACGGCACCGCACAACCCATCCGCCGCACCCGCCTGGCAGCGACGATGACCCGCACAGCCTCCGGCTGGAAACTCAGCTCACTGGAGCAATGGGGGGTGGCCGGATCATGAAACTCACCGTGCGCCGGTCGAAGTCATCCACCGGGCCGGTCGATTCCCCAGCGGACGCAACGGAAGCCGAACAGCCGTCCGCCGCTTCTGCCGTGGTATCAGCTGCCGATCCGCGAACGACAGCGGAAGCCGCAGCCGCCCAAACAGCAGACAAAGCCGCCGACCCGCCCATCACCGCAGAAACCACAGCCGCCCAGCCAGCCAACGCAGCCGCCCATCCGGCCAACGCAGCCACTCAGTCAGCCAACACAGCCGCCCATCCGGCCAACGCAGCCACTCGCCCTCCCATCACCGCAGAAACCACCCCGCACCCCACCGACTCAACTCCCCCACCGTCCGCCTCAACTCCCCACCTGTCCGCAACAACCTCCCGTCCAGATCAACCACCCGCCGCCATCGAGCCCACCCAACCTCCCGTCTCCGAACCCGAAACCGCCCAACCCCCGGCCGCCGAACCCCAAGCTGCCCAACCCTCCGCTCCCGACCCGCTCGACGCCGAGCCAACTCCCTCCCCGCCTCCCGCAGGCCCCGCCGACTCCCGACCTCCCGCCGACTCCCCGCCTCCCTCAGATCCCGCCGACTCCCCACCTCCCACAGATCCCGCCCCCTCCACCCCGGCCAACACCCGCCGTCTCCCCGCACTCCTCCTGTCCTTGACCGCACTCCTCACCGCAGCCGGCGTCTGGTGCACCGTCGAAGCTCGCTCCACCTCCGCGTCCGACGCCGCCTCCAACCACGCGCTCACCGATCAACCCGCCACCGCCGAAGTCACCTCCGCCGTCAGCCTCGCCCTCAACAAGATCTTCTCCTACACCTACGACAAAACCGACGTCACCGAGAACGCCGCAGCCACCCTGCTTCGCGGCCACGCCCGCGATTCCTACGAAAAGCTCTTCGCCCAGGTCCGCACCATGGCCCCGAACCAACGCCTGACCCTCACCTCTCGCGTCTCCGCTGCCTCCGTGCAGCAACTCGCGAATGACCACGCGCAGTTGCTCGTTTTCCTGGACCAGTCCGCCACGAGAGGGAATTCCGCCACTCCGGAGACAGCCGCCGCACAACTGTCCGTCACCGCTCAGCGAATTGACGGAAACTGGTGCATCACCGACCTCTCGCCCCGATGAAATTCTGTTTCCTCACCGCCGAAGGAGTACCGTCATGCCCATTTCCCGGATCGCCCGAATCGGCGTGCTCGCAGCGGCCGCCGCGACCGCGGTCAGCCTCGCCTCCGCCGTTCCCGCGTCGGCGACCGAAATACCCATTCCGATCTCTTACTCGGTGACCGGAAGCACGGTCGTCAAGAAGACCGGCAGCACGCTCGACCTCGGCCCCGGAAGTCTCGCCGGAAATCTCCTCGTCGACGACCAAACCGGAGCCGTGGGCCTCAACGCCAATCTGCAATTGCCGCCGTCCACCGCGCACATTTCACTGCTCGCGGGCGGTTTCAAGATCAAGGCGACGGTCACCGTCACCCCGACCGCGCCCGCCACCGGCACCCTCGCGAACGGCACCCTCACCACCCACGAGACCGCGAACATGGAGATCAGCGACATCTGGGCAGGCCCGATCGTGCCGGTCTTCCCGGTGCCGACGGTGCCCGGCAGCTGCACGACCGTCAAACCGATCGACCTGACCCTGGCCGCGGCGAACGTCGACATCACCAAGCCGATCACGCTTACCGGAAACTACACCATTCCAGACTTCAAGAACTGCTTCATCGCCGATCTCGCACTGGGCGCACTGGTGTCCGGCCCGGACAACACGATCTCCCTGACTCTCACCTCCAAGAACTGATCAACAACACGAAAACGGAGTGCCGGAAACTGTTCCGGCACTCCGTTTTCGCATACCCGACCTTCCCGGAATTGTCATCCCTCAACGAAACGACGATACTGTTTACGCTGCCGCTGACAAAAGAATCGGTCCAGTTGCCAACCCGCGAAACAGGCGCGGACCAGGGTTGTTGCCGACTGAACTCACGGGTAACCTTGGGCTCGCGGCCGGGATTCCCTACCGAGCCGATCCCCGTTCCCGGCGAATGTCCCGGAACGGAATCCGCGGAAACCTCCGTCCCCACTGCGCAGGATCGCCGCGAAAACTGCAATCCGATCTAAGGAGAATGGTATGCCCCGGCTCAGCAGACTGTCCACAGGCGTGATGACCGGCGTCGCCGTAGGCGCGATCGCGGTCCTGACCGCGGGCACGGCCTCGGCCGCCACCGCGACCTACCAGGCCGGCCCCGCGACGTACAGCTGCACGTTCCCGGCCATCCCGGCCCAGAACGTGGCGGTCACCGCGCAGTTCAACGGCCCGGACACGATCCCTGTCAACGGAACCACCACGCCGACCAACGTTTCCGGCACCGCGACCATCACCTCGCTGGTCCACGCGCTGCTCACCGCCGCGGGATACGACGGAATCCGCGGCACCGCCGACGTCCCGATCACCGTCGACAACGGCTCGCTCTCCCCGTCGGACGCCTCCGGCCTGCAGATCCCGGAGCAGATTTACCCGGCAGGCGGCCCGATCACGGTGAACATCGCGCAGACGTCGACGTCGTCGATCCCGACCTACACCGCGCCCGCCAGCCCCGGCACGGTGACGTTCGGCCTCGACACCGGGCTCTCCGCACAACTCGAGTTCCACAAGGCGTCGGACGGCAGCTGGACCCCTTGGACCATGCAGTGCACCGCTCCGTCGGGCACCAGCTTCAGCCCGTCGGGCACCATTTCCTGACCCATCCCGGCGGAGGGGCGGCGAACGGCCGTCCCTCCGCCGTCGGTTCAGTGGCAGGGAATTGAACGATCCGTCACCACCAGGCTGAACTCGTCGCCCGCCGACCCGCTGACGACCGGCCCGCAGATCGGCGGCCGGGGCACGGTCGCCTGGCCGTAGGTGTTGTTGCCCCAGCCGACGACAGACCCGTCCGCCTTGAACGCGAAATTGTGGTTCCATCCCGCGTCGATCGCGACCACCCCGCTCGTCGCCGCCGACGGCACGTCAGTCTGGCCGACGTTGTCGCGCCCCCATGCGAGCACGCCGCCGTTTTTGAGCGCGAGACTGTGCTCGAACCCGGTCGAAATCGCCGTCACCCCAGATTGCGCCGCCGCCGGAACCGTTGCCTGGCCGTACGTGTTGCTGCCCCACGCGAGCACGCCGCCATTCTTCAGCACGAGGTTGTGGTCCCCGCCCGCCGAAATCGCGGTGACGCCCGACTGCGCGAAGTCCGGCACGTCCGATCGGCTGCCCCAGCTCACGACCTGGCCATTCTGCAGCAATGCGAGGCTGTGCACCGAACTGGTGGAAATCGCCGTCACGCCGCTGGCCACCGTTGCCGGAAGATCGGTCTGGCCGTACCAGTCGTTCCCCCACGCGTACACCTTGCCGCCCTTGAGGCCGAGCCCGTGCGTCCAGCCGGCGGCGATCTGACTCGTCCCGGACGCGAGGTCCGCGGGCACCTCGGTCTCGCCGAAGTTGTTGTCCCCCCAGGCGATCACGGCACCGTTCTTGAGTGCCAGCGCGACCAGTCCCCCAGCCGACACCGCTGAGACGCCGGACGAGACTGTCGTCGGCGTCCGGAGAATCGCATTCGTCACCCCCCACGCGTAGACACCGTTCGCCGCCGTCAACTGCGGCGCACTCGCGGCAGCCGCAGTCACCTCGCCCGTCCCGAGCGCGACGACCGCGGCAACGAGTGCCGCGGCCCTGCCCCACCGTCTGTATCCGGTCGCCATCGCAGCCCCTTTCTCCGCACTTTTCCGGCGATAATCGCAGCCGTCGGCGGGCGCGCGGGTTCTTTGTCAGATTCCGATGAAAACACCGCTCCGAACTAGCCCGCGAGCATAAGAAAACCCTGCTCCGCCAAGGGAAATACGCCCTCGCGGCCAACCCTCTTGCCCGCCTGGTAAACCCACCGGTAACTTCGCCCGAGAACGATTTCCCGCGGGCGAGGAGGGCGTCTCAATGCCAGCACTCCGCAGACTGACTGCCCGCCGCACGACCTTCAGCGCGCTGGCGATCCTCGCCGCCCTGTCGATCGGAACTGGCGGCCTCACCGGCATCAGCTCCGCCGCGACCGACACGACGCCCCCGGCCGCCCCGCGCTCGTCCGGCGAACAACAAGCGTCCGCGGACGTCGCCCTCGACTGCCCGTTCGCCGCCCCCGCCGGCCCCCAGCGGATCACTCTCAAGACGACCGCCACCCTGCCCGTGACGGCGACAGTCGGCACCGCGGTCAAATTCCGTTCCTTGACCGCGTCGTTCACGCTTCCCAGGGCCGTCGCGACCCAACTGGCACCGGCCCCCGCCACCAGCCTCCGCGGCGGCTTGACCCTGGGCCTGACCGCACATCAAGGCGACAAAAGCACCGCGATCCCCGCGCCGTTCACGATCGCTCCCACGCCGTTGCCAGAAAACGGCGACATCCAGTTCACCGCTACCGCGGACTTGCCGGACCAGGCGATCACCGTCCCCGGCGAAGTCACCTTCGATGTCGGTGCCCCGACCATCGCTCTAAAACCGGCGACCGAAGCCACCTCCGAGGCTACGCCAGTCCGGTGCACTCTGGCCCCGGGCCAGAAGACCGCGCTGGCCTCGATCCTCGTCGCCCCAGCTCCCGCCAAACCAAGCACAGGCAACCCGGCCACTCCGCCGGCCGCCGCGCCGCGCGATGAAGCCGCCCCGCAGGACAGCGGCGGGTTCACCATCGTGACGCCGCTGAACCTGGTGCAAATCGTCGCCAGTTCGTCGATCTACCGGCTGGGCGCGACCGTCACCAGCAAACCGACCGGCCTGCTCAACGGAGTCTGGACGATTGTGCTGGACGACAACGGCATCCAGCACGATCCGAGCACGATCACCGGGTCCGTCGGCTTCAAGCCGGTCACGGCGACCGTCCTGGGTTTCGGCTTCGTGCCGGTAAGCGCCACGGTCGAGTTCCTCCCCGTCGACTACCGCAACGGCAAGCTGATCGAACTCAACGCGCAGCTCAGCGCACCGCCCGGCGAGACGATCCTGACCACTCACGTCAAGGTCATGGCCAGGATGAGCAACGCCGAGGTCAATGGCGTCCCCCTCGACCTCGGCCCGGACTGCGTCTCCGCCTCGCCGATTTCCCTCAACCTCTTCGGCCCGTACAACGCACTGCAAGGCGGCACCGTCGGTACCGACCCGAACGCGCCGGACCCCGACTACCGCGGTTTCACGTTGCCCCCGTTCGTCCACTGCGGCGTCACCGAACCGCTCAGCCCCCTGTTGACCGGCATGGCCTCCACCACGACGAACATCAACCAGGCCAAGGTCGTCGCGGTCAACTTCGGCGAATGCACCAAGCCGAACCACACCCAGTGCCCGCCACCTCCGACCCCGCCGGGCTCGACCCCCAAACCGAACACCGCGCCAAACACCGGACGGACACTCAATACCGGGACAGAGACAACCCCGCCAACCCCCGGCTCGACAACGAACCACCCCGCCACAGCCGGCTCCCCGTCTCCCCGGCCGAACTGACAAACACCGCCTTCAGCCAACGCCGCCCCCAGCCCCGCGCCGCAGCCACGATGATCTGACGGGCTATGGCCGCGGAACGGCAAATCCTCGCCGCCACCAAACAACACCTCGCACAACGTCGGTTCAGCCACTCGCTGGTTCGACGCTGGACCGCCAAACCAGCGACACCCTCTCCTCCGCCGACCTGACCAATCGCTATCCACCACACCGTCGGCGAACCATCGACACGACCAACTGCTGCCAACTCAGCCGCAGCCAGTCCGCATTACGCCAACTCAGCCGCGGCCGGCCCGAAGCACGTCAACCCGGCGTCGAAAGGCGCTCGCCGACGTTTCGCCATTTTTCGGCAACAGCCGGGACCCGCTGGTCAGCGGCGGCTTTTCGCATCCTCGTACGAGCTGGGCCGTCGACTGGCCGGCACCACGCTCGCGCTCTTGAGCGGTGGTGGCCATAGCAGTTCCGCCCGCAGGTTCTCGGGCGCGGCCGCGCGCAGGACCAGTTCCATTTCGAACCGCGCGGCCGGATCGCGCAGCAGCTCGCCGAACGTCGCCTGCAACTGGCGCATGCGATACCGCACCGTCTGCGGATGCACCTGCAGACGCTCAGCGATTTCGACCACGTTCCCCTGACTGTCGAGCCAGGCGCGCAGCGTTTCGAGCAAACGATCCTGTTGCTTGTCGGTCATGTCCGTCAAGGGAGCGAACAGCCGAGCACGAAGGAGTTCCGTCAGCGCACCGTCCGAATGCACCAGCAGAGCTGCAAGGTGTTCCTCCGCGCGGAGGACCCGCTCGGAGGGGATTCGCCCCCTATCGGCGAGAACCAACGTCCGGCGTGCCCAGCGCAGGGAATCGGCGAGGCTGGCCAACGGAACACACGGCCCAACCGACAGCTGGCAATTCGGGAGCGCTGCCTGAAGTGTCGCCAGCCGGGCACCGTTAACCGCGCCAGGGACGACGATGCACGGTTCGGCGGAGTCCAGTTCCGCCAGGACATCGGAGTCCAGCGTCGCGTGCCGGCGAGCCCTGCCGTTCAGCGGCGAATGGACGGCAATCGGCGACGCCTGTTCCGGCACAGCCCAACCGGTGAGCTGCGCCAGCTCCGCAATAGCCTTCGGCGGAGCGGCCGGTACTTCCAGCAACACGCCGAGCAGCCGTCGCCGCCAAGTGTCCAATGCGCCAGCTGTGCGGGCTTTCGCCTCCAAGTAGCCATCCAGCGCGACAGACGCCAATTCGTCCATAAACGCCAACATGGCATCAGCCAGCTGCGACATCACTGCCGACGAAAGACCAGCCCGCCGTCCGACGCGCATGATCCGGCGCCACGACACACGCGCGCCTACGCGATAGGCCGACTGCAAGGTGTCGAGGCTCCGCCCCTCCCGCATCTCGTTCTGCCCGAGCCGATGGTGCACCTCGTGCGACTGCTCTTTCGACGCCCGCGGGTCAGCGATCTGCGCGACGAACAGCGTGATCGCATACTCGACACCCGCACGGATCGATCTCCCGTACGGACCGTCGAGCGGGCGCGCGTAGGCGGGAATCGTCGCGCGGATTTCGTCGACGATCTCGGCGGACAGGCTCGCCAGCTCGGGCCGCAGGATCTCGGCGAGTTTGCGCGGCAGCGCAGCCGGCGGCACAGCGTGATCGAGTCCCCGCTCCACCGACATCGCAGCTCCTTCGCTCCGCCCCGGTTCCCCGGCGGCGCCGCAGCGCCGCCGGAAGCCCCCGCGCCCATTGAGGGGTGACACCCGACACATCGAAAAACCAACGCCAAATGTGTCACGAGTCGCCGAAGAAACCGATTTCTTGTCACGTTCGTGACAAGTTCACGAGGTCGGAGCGGCACATCGCGACAACACACCACCAGGCGCGCTACGCCGTGCGTACGAACGGGCGAACCAGAGTGCCTGCCTTCAGCGGCGACCCAGCGGGCAACGAATACGACCACAGAGCGTCACACGGCAAAGTCGACAGCCCTCTTGTAGCATGTGCTTGATACAAGAGGGAGGGGTCCACGATGCAACTCGACTCGGCACTCGCCGTCGCGGGCATCACCGGCTTGTTCGGCCTGATCATCCTCGTCGCGTTGTGGCCAGGCGAGAAGCAAGGCGCTCGGCTGCTCGCGAAATGGGGCGTGCGGAACCCGGCCGCCGACCAGGTGTCGGTGGCCGTGCGCTACCTGCGCCGTCGGCGATTCTGGTATCCGTGGCTGTTCCTCGGCCTCCCGCTCATCCCGGGCGCGACGGATCTCGTCGGCGAACGGAACGCGAACTCGCTGGTGTTCGTGGTGCTGCTCGGCAGCCTCGCCGCCGAAATCCTCGCGCAGCGACCCACGCGGGGACCCCGCAGGGAAGCCATGCTCGCACCGCGCGGCGTGCTCGATTTCGCTCCGTTGTGGACGGTCATCGTCTCCGGACTGGCCACCGTCGCCGCCGTCGTGCATCTCGCCGTTTTGCGGCAATGGGGCCCGCTCGCGGTGACCGTCGGCGCGGCCGCGGTGTCCTGGATCATCGTGCTCCTCGCTGTGCGGCGTCCGGCCGCCGGCGACCCGGAGGTCGACCTGGCACTGCGCGTTCGCAGCGCCCGCGTCGCTCTCGGGCTCGGCACCGGAACGGCTGCCACACTCGGCTGGACCGTCGGGAGGATCGGGGACATCGCCACGTTCCTCGCGTTCGTGCTCACCGTGGCCGCGTTCCTCGCGATCGTCGGCCCGCCGCCGAAGCAGCGCACGACAACCACGGCAGCGCGGTAGATGCCGCTGCGAGTAGTGGTCGACGCCGAAAGCGGGGTTCCGCCCTGGCGTCAGGTGCACGACCAAATCGTCCGCGCGATCACGACCGGCGCCCTTGCCAGGGACGCCCGCCTGCCGCCGATCCGTCAGCTTTCGAGGGATCTCGGGCTCGCCTCCGGGACCGTCGCCCGCGTGTACCGCGAGCTTGAGGCCTCCGGCTGGGTCACCACCGCACGAGCACGCGGAACCGTCGTGACCGGCCCGGCCGAACGACCGGATCCGGGCACCCTGCTTCGCAACGCGGCCGCCGAATACGCCCGGCACAGCCGGGAACTCGGGGTCGCGCCGGACGAAGCCGTCGACGCCGTGCGCGTGGCGTTGGCGAGCCTGGACGCACCGCCGCAGTGAATCCGGGCTGCTCATCCGGCCGGCGCGGTTTTCGCCGTTCTGTGAACCGTCTTCCGCACGGTCTCGGGCACACCTCCTTCTTGCCCGTGCGTTCCCGTGGTCCACTCACCGGACGAGGCGCGGATCTCACCGCCTCGATGCGGAGGTTCAGCCCTCCATCAGCACCCTCCCCACCGCGGCCAGCACGGGTTCCAGCGCGGCGACTTCCGTGCCGATGCATTCCGTGATGCCCGCACCGACGACATCCATTCCGGAAAGTCCGTCGATCGCTTCGGCCAATTCGGCAATCGTGATCCCGCCCGGCTCCGGATAATTCACTCCGGGGAACTCTTCGGGATCGAGAATGTCCAAATCCACATGCAGATAAACGCGGTCGGCTCCCGCGGCGTTCAGCGCTCCGGCGACATCGTCGGAGCGCACGGCGAGACCGCCGGCAATGGCCTCCTCTTCCGCGGAATCGAGCGAACGGGTGCCGAACAGCACTGCCCGGCCTCGTTCGAGCGCCGGGCTCGCGGCGAAATCCTTGTCGCCCTCGCCGAGCAGCGACCGCAGCACCATGCCGTGATACGCGCCGGACGGCGAGGAATCCGCCGTGTTCAAGTCCGCGTGCGCGTCGAACCACGCGACGCCAAGCGTTGCGCCGTAACGGAAACGCGCGACGCCGACCGGGACCAGCTCAACGCCGCAGTCGCCGCCGATCGTGAGCACCGGGCCTTCCGGCGCTTCGAGCGCAGCGAGCTGCAGCTGCCGGTTCGTGCCCGTGAGCACGGCCCGGTTGGCTATCCCGGTCACGACGTCGGACGTCGCTGCGTCCTGGCGCACGTGGTGCACCGGTTTGCCGAGCACGTGCCCGGCCAGTTCGGAAAGTGCGCGGCAGCCCTCGACCAGCCCCTTGGCTCTGGGACTGATCGCGCCCTGCCATTGCGGCACCGCGTTGATCAGCATGCATCGACGCTAGCGCGAACACCCCGGAAAAGGCGAGCAGTAAATGGTGCGAGGGGTCCCCTCGCTCCGTTTTGGAGCGAAGGGACCCCTCGTGCGGCAAAAAGTGGCGCGAGAGCGGGTTATTCGAGCACGATGAGAAGGTCTCCGCCCTCGACCTGCTGAACGGAGGTGATTGCCAGCCGACCGACTTTGCCCGCCGCCGAAGCGGTGATCGACGCTTCCATCTTCATGGCCTCGATCGTCGCCACGGTCGCTCCCGCCGCCACCTGGTCGCCCTCGGCCACCTGCAGCGTCACCACGCCCGCGAACGGCGCGGCGATCTGCTTCGGGTTGCCCTTCTCGGCCTTTTCGGTGGCCGGGATGTCCGAGGCGATGGAACGGTCCCGGATCTGGATCGGCCGCAGCTGGCCGTTGAGCGTGGACATGACGGTCCGCATGCCGCGTTCGTCGGCCTCGCCGATGGCTTCCAGCTCGATGAGCAGCCGGACGCCGGGCTCGAGGTCGACCGAGTACTCCTCGCCCGGGCGCAGACCGTAGAAGAAGTCCTTGCTCGGGAGCACGCTGGTGTCGCCGTATGCGTCGCGGTGCGCGAGGAATTCCTTGGTAGGCCCGGGGAACAGCAGCCGGTTCAACGCGCCGCGGCGGTTCTCCGCGAGTTCCTTGTGGTCCTCTTCGGACAGTTCGGCGACCGGCTTGGCCGCCGAACGGCCTTCGAGCGCCTTGGTGCGGAACGGTTCCGGCCAGCCGCCGGGCGGGTCGCCCAGTTCGCCGCGCAGGAACCCGATCACCGAGTCGGGGATGTCGAACTTGTTCGGCTCCGCCTCGAAGTCCGCCGGGGAAACGCCTGCGCCGACGAGGTGCAGTGCGAGATCGCCGACCACTTTGGACGAAGGCGTGACCTTCACGAGGTGGCCGAGGATCTTGTCCGCCGCGGCGTACATGGCCTCGATGTCCTCGAACCGGTCGCCGAGGCCCAGCGCGATCGCCTGCGTGCGCAGGTTGGAGAGCTGACCGCCGGGAATCTCGTGGTCGTAGACGCGACCGGTGGGCGAAGCGAGACCAGCCTCGAACGGGGCGTAGATCTTGCGGACGCTCTCCCAGTACGGCTCCAGGTCGCCGATCGCGTGCAGGTCGAGGCCGGTGCTGCGGTCGGAGTGGTCGGTCGCCGCGACGATCGAACCGAGCGACGGCTGCGACGTGGTGCCCGCCATCGAGGACACAGCACCGTCCACAGCGTCGGCGCCAGCCTGGATGGCAGCCAGGTAGGTGGCGAGCTGACCGCCGGCGGTGTCGTGCGTGTGGATGTGCACTGGAAGGTCGAATTCCTTGCGCAGCGCGGTCACCAGCCGAGCCGCGGCCGGCGCGCGGAGCAGGCCGGCCATGTCCTTGATCGCCAGGACGTGCGCCCCGGCTCCGACGATCTGCTCGGCGAGCTTGAGGTAGTAGTCGAGCGTGTAGAGCTTTTCGTTCGGATCCGACAGATCGGAGGTGTAGCAGAGCGCGACCTCGGCGACCGCGGTGCCGGTGGCACGGACGGCTTCGATGGCCGGCCGCATCTGCTCGACGTCGTTGAGCGCGTCGAAGATGCGGAAGATGTCGATGCCGGTCGCGGTGGCCTCCTCGACGAAAGCCGTGGTGACCTCGGTCGGATAAGGCGTGTAGCCCACGGTGTTGCGACCGCGCAGAAGCATCTGCAGACAGATGTTCGGCACGGCTTTGCGGAGCCGCTCCAGCCGTTCCCACGGATCCTCGGCGAGGAAGCGCAGCGCGACGTCGTAGGTCGCGCCGCCCCAGCACTCCAGGGACAGCAGTTGCGGCACCGTCGCGGCAACAACCGGTGCGACGGCGAGCAGATCCTTCGTCCGAACACGCGTCGCGAGGAGCGACTGGTGTGCGTCGCGGAAGGTGGTGTCCGTGACGCCGAGTTGCGGCGTTTCCCGCAGCCAGCGCGCGAATCCCTCGGGGCCGAGTTCGGTCAGCCGCTGCTTGGAGCCGTCCGGAGGAGTGAGGTCCGCGGGCAGTTTCGGCAGCTTCGCCGCGGCCTCGGGAGTGCGCGGACGCTCGCCGTTCGGCCGGTTCACCGTCTGGTCGGCGAGGTAGGTGAGCAGGCGCGTGCCGCGGTCGGCGGAGTGGCGCGCGGTCAGCAGATGCGGCCGTTCCTCGATGAACGACGTGGTGACGTTGCCCTCGCGGAAGTCCGGGTCGTCCAGCACCGCCTGGAGGAACGGGATGTTCGTCGCCACTCCGCGGATACGGAACTCGGCGACCGCGCGGCGGGCGCGGCCGACCGCAGTGCGGAAATCGCGGCCGCGGCAGGTGAGTTTCACCAGCAGCGAGTCGAAGTGGGCGCTGATCTCGGTGCCGGAGAACGCGGTCCCGCCGTCGAGCCGGATGCCCGAACCGCCCGGCGAACGGTAGGCGCTGATCATGCCGATGTCCGGGCGGAAACCGTTGGCCGGGTCCTCGGTCGTGATGCGGCACTGGAGCGCGGCGCCGCGCAGGTAGATCTTGTCCTGCGACAGGCCGAGGTCGTCGAGAGTTTCCCCGGAGGCGATCCGCAGCTGGGACTGCACGAGGTCGACGTCGGTGACCTCTTCGGTGACCGTGTGCTCGACCTGGATGCGCGGGTTCATTTCGATGAACACGTGCTTGCCCTGGCGGTCCAGCAGGAATTCGACAGTGCCCGCGTTGCGGTAGCCGATCTGCCGGGCGAACTTCACTGCGTCGGCGCAGATGCGGTCGCGCAGTTCGGGGTCGAGGTTCGGCGCGGGGGCCAGCTCGACGACCTTCTGGTGGCGACGCTGCACGGAACAGTCGCGCTCGAAGAGGTGGATCACGTTGCCCTCGCCGTCGGCGAGGATCTGGACCTCGATGTGCCGCGGTTCGACCACGGCCTTCTCCAGGAACACGGTCGGGTCGCCGAACGCGGATTCGGCCTCGCGCGCGGCGGCCTCGATCGACTCGCGCAGCAAAGCCGGGTCCTCGACGCGCCGCATGCCGCGACCGCCGCCGCCGGCGACCGCCTTGACGAACACGGGGAAACCGAGTTCGTCGGCCGCCGCGACCAGTTCGTCGACATTGCTGGACGGCTGCGACGAACCGAGCACCGGCACACCGGCCTCGCGCGCTGCCTTGACCGCGCGCGCCTTGTTGCCGGTCAGTTCGAGGATGTCGGCGCTCGGGCCGACGAAGGTGATCCCCGCTTCTTCGCAGGCCATGGCCAGGTCGGGGTTCTCCGACAGGAAGCCATAGCCCGGATAGACCGCGTCCGCGCCCGCCTTCTTGGCGGCCTTGACGATCTCCTCGACCGAGAGGTACGCGCGGACCGGATGACCCGGTTCGCCGATCTCGTAGGCCTCGTCGGCCTTCAGCCGGTGCAGAGAGTTGCGGTCTTCGTGCGGAAACACAGCCACTGTGCCCGCGCCCAGTTCGTAGCCTGCGCGGAACGCCCGGATCGCGATTTCGCCGCGATTGGCCACCAGCACTTTGCGGAACATGCCCGGTCCTTCCCTTTTCGGATCGGTATCGAAGGCACGTTACCCGGTTCGTCCCGCGGTGCGGGAGCCGTAGTCCAGGTGATGGACATCATGCACGCCGACCTGCATGCATGATGCTGGCCGAGCCGTCGTCCCGCAACCGTCAGGGCGTTCCCGCAGGCAGTGTGCACAACAGCCGATTCGCAGTTCCGGAGGGCGCATTCTTGACCACGTTCTGCGTTGCGTCCTGCACAATTGCTTCGCCGACCGCATTGGGCGCGGCATCGGGGTGCGCAGACCGGTAGAGGGCTACCGCGCCGGCCGTCACCGCGGCCGCCATCGCGGTGCCGGACAAGGTCCCGGCATCAGCGGTGCCGGCGATCGGGGCGGGGATGTCGACGCCCGGTGCGTACAGGTCGAGCGACGTGCCGAAGTTCGAGAAGGGCGCGACCTGGTCCTGGACGTCGGTCGCTCCCACGGTGAGCGCTTCAGGCACTCGGGCGGGCGAGGTCTGGCTCGCGTCGGTGCTGCCCTCCCCCGCCGGGATCACGATCGGCATCACCGCGGCGACGCCCTTGACCGCGTTGTCGAGCTGCTCGTTCGGCACCCCGCCGATGCCCAGCACCGCGACCGCTGGCTGATGCGCGTTCTGGGCGACCCAGTTCAAGCCGGCGATGATCGTGTCGGTCGCGCCGCCGCCGGCCTTGTCGAGCACTCGGACCGGGAAGATCTGCGCGCCTTTGGCGACGCCGTAGCTGTGTCCCGCAACGATTCCCGCGACCCGGGTGCCGTGGCCGTTGGTGTCCGACGTGTCCGAGCCGGCGGTGAGGAAATCCTTGCCAGGCATGACTCGGCCCTGCAGATCCGGGTGTTTGGCATCGACGCCGCTGTCGATCACGTAGACAGTGACGCCGGAGCCGTCCGAGTCGTAGCGGTATTTCTGATCGAGGCCGGTTCGCTGGTCGATCCGGTCGAGCGCCCAACTCGGCGGGTTGGCCTGAGTTCCGCTCGCCGCCAGCGCGGCCGGTTGCACACCGGCGACCAGCAGGAATGTCAGTGTTGCCGAAAAAAGGCCACGAGCCGCTCGGTTCCGCATGCCTGCGGTCGTATCCCGGTCGCCATTCGGCGGCAACTCGACGTCACACGATGGGCTGGTCCCTGTCCGGCGTCCGCCCGGCCGGACGCACCAGTAGGCGACCAGTGAGGGGGACGATGGACCGCGACTATCGATGTTTCGCCGCTGGACGGCTAACGGGTGGTCGACCGACAAGTTTCGCCGCTGAGCGGCTACCGGGTGGCAGGCTGGCAGGACTCGCCAATGCGTGGCGAACCGTTGACCGACTGGCAGGTTTCGCCGCTGGATGGCCAACCGCTGGCAGACCGACAGGTTTCGCCGCTCGGCGGCTAACTGTTGACCGAACGATCGGCTTCGCCACTACGCGGCCAAGCATTGGCGACCGACAGGATTCGCCGCTGAGTGGCGAGCCACTGACCGACCGGCGTCTACTTCGCGGCAGAGACGTGCGCGCTCACCGACATCGTCGGCAGATAGACCAGCGCGTCGAAGGCTTGCGCGACGTCGACCTTCGTGAACATGTGCGCGTGCCGCAGGCTCGACGGTCCGGTCAGGCCGTGCGCTCGGTCTTGCCGCAAATCGACCACGCACGGATCCGAACCGGCCAAAGCCGCTTCGACACTGCCCTCGACAGGCGGCTCAAGTTCCTGCTCATAGACACGGAACCCGAGACGCTCGGTCTCGTCCGGTTCGAGGCCGGTGGTCGTGCCGGTGCCTGCGGTCAGGCCGAGAGCGAAGTAGTCGTCGCCGAACTCTGCGGCGAGGTGCGTGCCTGCGGAAGGGAACGTCATGGTCGGCAATGCGGCGAAGGGCACTCGCTGCAGGTGTCCGTTGTGGACCATCATCACGATCTTCTCGCCTTCGCCGTGTAGCTGGCGGAGCAGCTTCACGGTGGCGGCCATGTACGTGTCGCGAGACGACCCCTGGAGCGACGGTGCCGTTCCCGCCATCATCGCGCTGAGTTCGCGCAGGTACGTGTCGACGCGAAGCGCGCCGACCGCGTGGTGTTCGGCGATGGCGTACCGGGCCGGCTCACTCCGTTGCCGATAAACTGGCGACAGGGAACGAAGGTGCGCTACGAGAGTCGTCAACGCAGCGGTCGCCGCGTCCCGGTCAGCGGCGGTCATTGCCGCATAACGGCCAGGCGCGACCGCGCTGCTGACCGCCGAATATGGCTCGGACGCGGTGATCGCGGCGTCGACCAGCGGAAGCACCTCCGGATCGACTTCCTCCACGAAGGTGCGGACAATCCGCAACGCCGGTTGCGGCGAACCGGCCGAGCTGGGCAGGTCGAGTCCGGAGAAGCGGACGCCGCCGTGGCTGCGCATCCAGGTCAGCATTTCGTGCACTTCGGCCGACTCGCCGAGGGAGAAGGTGAATCCTTCTCGCCCGACGTCGCCGACGGTGCCGGGGCCGCCGCTCAGCCACTGCTGCACCAGGTCGCCCTCGGCGAATCCCGATTCGAAGCCGAGCACCGTGAACCCGTGGTCTTCGACGAGCCGGCGGAGCAACCGAGTGCGGAGCTCGCCGAACTCGCGGATGTGATGGTTGTTCTCGCCGATCGCGACGATGCGCGCGTCGCCGATCAGGTCGGTGATCGAGGCGACGTCGCCCTCCAGCGGCGAACGGGTGCTCAGCGGTGTCATACTGAGGACACTAATGCAACAGGGGTAGCGATTGGCAACTGAGTTACCGGGGACCAGCCGGCCGGGCGGGCGTACCGAACGCACGCGCGTCGCCGTTTTGCGGGCAACGCTCGATCTGCTGGCGGAGGTCGGGTTCACCGACCTGACAGTCGAAGCCGTCGCCGAGCGGTCGGGAGTGCACAAGACGACGGTTTATCGGCGATGGGAATCGCGCGAAGGGCTGGTCGCGGCGGCGTTGAGGTTCGGCACGGACGAACCGTGGAGCCCGGCGGACACCGGTTCGCTTGTTGCCGATTTGCGGCAAATGGCGTTGGACGTGGTGATCGCGTTGACCTCTCCGGGGCAACGCGAACTGCCGACGGCCGCGGTGCTGGCGGCATTCCACTCGGAACGAGCGGCTGAAGCGCTGCGCGAGTTCTACGAGGATCGGCATGCCCGAGCCGCGGTGATCGTGGAGCGGGCGGTGGCGCGTGGGGAGGTTCCGGCTGACACTGATCCGGACGAGGTGACGCGGACGGTGTGCGGGCCGGTGTTTTACCGGTTGTTCGTGTCGCGAGAGCCGGTGTCGGAGGAGACGGCCGAGGTCGCGGCGGAGGCGGGGGCAGCGGCGGCTCGGGCGGGGGTGTTGTGCAGGCGGGTGCCGGGGAATGGCGACGGGGGTTGATTCACGGCTGGGGCGAGGAGGCTTGGTGCCGGAAAATGGCGACGGGTGGAGTGGGGTTGGCGGGTGGGCTGACTTGGGATTCGCCGTTCGACGGTGATGGCGGAGCGAAGTTGGCAGGTGAACTGGCGGCGTTCACCGCAAAACGGCGACAGCGAAGCAAAGCTGGCAGGCGAGATGACTCTCCGCTCGCCGCGCGGCGGCGGGGCTCGCAGATGAACCGACTCGGCATTCACCGCAAAACGGCGAATGTTCCGCCGGGTCCAGGTTGAGCAGGCAGTCGCCACTCAGCGGCGACCCGCTTGCCCGCGACCGCATTGGCGACAACGGTGGGAGCAGGTCCCGGGGCCGCCTGTCAGCGGCTGGAGCAGCAATCGCCGGTAGACGGCTGCCGACTGGTGACGATTCGGCGGCGGCGAGGAGCTACCGAGTGAGCAAGGGCGAGCGGTGACGAAGCAACGAAGCAACGAAGCAACGAAGCAACGAAGCAACGAAGCAACGAAGCAACGAAGCAACGAAGCAACGAAGCAACGAAGCAACGAAGCCTAGCCCTCACCCACCAACCGGTACCGGACCTCCTCCAAAGTCACCGCCCCGTCGGACATCGTCTCTACCTTGGTCTTTCCGTCCGTAACCCACCCGGCTCGTTCATAGAACTTCCGGGCCCGAGTGTTCGTCGACAGCACCCACAGCGTCGCCGTCTCGAACTGGGTCTTCAGGCCGCGTACGCACTCCTCGTGCAGCGCTCGTCCCATCCCCCGGCCCCACTCTGAGGGCAGGAGGTAGATCGACGACAGTTCGCCGGTCCGCGGGGTGGCGTCGTCGTCGCGGCTGGGGCCGAAGACCGCGAAACCGGTGATTGACTCGGCGGTGGCTGCCGCCAGTACGGTGTGCGGTCGGGAGGTGTCTGCCAGGTTCGAGGCCCAGAACTTTTCCCGCGTCTCGATCGACAGGCCGGACAGGAACTCGTCCGGCAGCAGACCCGCGTAGGCCGCTTGCCAGGAACCTACGTGGACGGCCGCGATGCCGCGCGCGTCATCCGGGGTCGCGGGGCGGATCACGAGTTCGGGCACCATTCCTCCAGCGGCTCGGCGACGATCATCCGCGGGCAGTTCAGCACACCAGCCCGCCGGCCCGCATGCGGTTTACCGGAGTGACCACAAAGGACAGTCACCGAGCCAGGCAAAAGGGACCGGGCCGGAGGGCGGGAAGAGTGTGTTCGGGCAAGGGTTCCGGGACTTCAGGCATCACCGCCGCGCCCCGGCGGCACCTGCGGCGCCCAGCCGATAGCCTCGGCAGATTGGCGGATCAGGCTCCGCTCGTTCGTCATGCCCGTGCGTACCAGGAAATGGGACAACCGATGACCAACCCGTTGATCGCGCCGGTGAAGGACTCCACGACCGCGATGTCCGGGATTCCTCTGCTGGAGGACGCGACCGGACTCAAGACCGCGATCGAGAGCAAGAACTGGGCGGCCGTCGCGATCGGGGCGGTCGGGACCGCGCTCGACGTGCTCACCGCGGTGATGGATCCGTTCGGCGCGATTTTCGCCGCGGGGGTCGGGTGGTTGATGGAGCATGTCGGGCCGCTCAAGGAGGCGCTCGACGCGCTCACCGGCAAGGCGGACGAGATCAAGTCGCAGGCGGAGACCTGGACGAATGTCGCCAAAGAACTCGAGAGCGTTTCGGCCGAGCTGGGCGAGCTGGTCAAGAAGGATCTTCAAGACTGGCAAGGCGAAGCAGCCGACACTTACCGCAAAAAGGCGGAAGACACCTCCGCTCTGATCGGCAGTGCGCAGAAGGGCAGCGAGGGCGCGGCGAGCGGCGTCAAGACCGCGGGCGAGATCGTGGCGGCGGTCCGGTCGCTGGTGCGGGACACGATCGCGGATCTGGTCGGGCACCTGATCTCGTGGGCGTTGCAGGTGCTGTTCACGCTCGGGATCGGCATGGCCTGGGTGGTGCCGCAGGTCGTGTCGGCGGTGGCGAAAACCGCTTCCAAGATCACGCAGGTGACGACGAAGCTGGTCAAGGCGCTCAAGGCGTTGATCCCGCTGCTGAAGAAGGCCGGGACGCTGTTCGAGGACGCCGGAAAGGCGTTGAAGGGACTCAAGAGCGGCAAGAACGCGCCGGCGCACACGCCCAAGGACATCAACGTCAAGTCCGAAAAACCCAGGTCCAATCCCAAGGACGACAGCACCACGGCGTCCGGCGACCACAGCGGCAACGCCCACACGTCCGGCGAGCACGGCGGTGGCCACCACCAGACGGACAAGCCCGAGCCGGGACCCGACGGGCCGAACGGGGTCAGGGGCGGGTCGGACGGCCACACGTCGGCGTCCGGGGCACGCGGCGGGCAGGGCGGAGCCCGGTCGCTGGACAAACAGGGCGAGAACTCGCGCTCGCTGGACAACATCTGCACCACCGGCGACCCGATCGACGTCGCGAGCGGGCAGATGGTGATGACCGAGACCGACGCGGTGTTCCGCAGCGCGCTGCCGATGGTCTTCGAGCGCGCGCACTTCTCCGCGTTCCGCGCGGGCGGCTGGCTCGGCGGGGCTTGGGTGTCCACTTTGGACGTACGGGTCGAGGTGCACGACGACCAGGTGTGGTTCGCCGGCTCGGACGGGATCGTCCAGGTCTTCCCGCGTCCGCACGGCGACGAGTGGGTGGCCGCCGAGCACGGGCCCGCGCGGTTTCTCGCGCAGGAGCCCGGCGGCGGGTTCGTCCTCGAAGACCGGGAGCGGCAGCGGATCCTCACCTTCGAGCGCGGCAGCCAGCAGGTCCGGCCGATCCGCTCGATCGCCGACCGCAACGACGAGCACATCTACTTCGAGCGCGACCCGCGCGGCACGCCGGTCGCGATCCGGCACAGCGGCGGCTACCGGATCATCGTCGCCACCGAGGACGGGCTCGTCACCGGGCTGTCGACGGTCACCGGGGACGGCGCCGAGGTGCAACTGGTCCGCTACGGCTACGTCGACGGCAACCTCACCGAGGTCACCAACGAATCCGGGCTCCCGTTCCGGTACGTCTACGACCGCTCGGGCCGGATCGAGGCGTGGTCCGACCGCAACGGCGAGTGGTACCGCTTCCACTACGACGAGACCGGCCGGGTCGTGCGCACCGAGGGCTCGGGCGACTGCCTCACCGTCACGATGGAGTACGACCTGGTCAACCTGGTCACCCACGTCGTCGATTCGCTCGGCAACCGCACCGCCTTCCACCTCAACGAATCCGGTCAGCTGCTGCGCGAGGTCAACGCGCTCGGCGCGTCCCGCAGCTACGAATGGGACGACCGCGACCGGCTGCTCAGCGAAACCGACGAACTCGGCCGCACCCAGCGCTACCGCTACGACGAGCTGAACAACCTGATCGGCATGCACCGGCCGGACGGCACGGAATGGTCCGTCGAGCGCGACGAGTTCGGCCAGCCGCTGCGGCTGGTCGAGGCTCCTGGCGTCGAAACCCGGTGGGAATACGACGAACGCGGCAACGTCACCCGGTTCGTCGAACCCGGCGGCGGCACCACCGTCTACACCTACGACGAGTGGGGCCATCTCGCCTCGGTCACCGATCCGGCGGGCGTGAAGCTGACCGTGGTGTCCGACGACGCGGGCAACCCGATCACCGTGACCGACCCGCACGGCGCGACGACCGCGTACCGGTACGACTGTTTCGGCAGGCTCTCCTCGACCGTCGACCCGACCGGCGCGGTCGAAGAATTCGGCTACACCGTCAACGGCTCGCTCGCCTGGCACCGCCGCGCGGACGGGTCGACGGACGAATGGCATTACGACGGCGAGGGAAACAACCGCCTGCACGCCGACGCCTCGTCCGCGATCACCCAGCAGGAAGTGACCCACTTCGACCTGATCTCCGCCGAGATCCGGCCCGACGGCACCCGGCTCGAATACTCCTACGACACCGAACTGCGGCTGACCGGCGTCACCAACGAACACGGCCAGGTCTGGCGGTACGAGTACGACCCGGCCGGAAACCTCGTCCGCGAAACCGATTTCGGCGGCGCGTCCTCGACCTACCGCTACAACGCGGCAGGCGAGCTGACCGAGATCCGCAGCCAGTCCGGCGACGTCGTGACCATGAGCCGCGATCTGCGCGGCAACCTCGTCGAGGAGGTCGTCGAGGGGCCGTCCGGGACCGTGCGGACCCGGTTCGAACACGACGTCCTCGGCCAGCTCGCCGCTGTCGACGACGGAACCACCCGCGTCGAGTACACGCGGGACGCGGCCGGTCGCGTGATCTCCGAGACGGTCAACGGGCGCACCCTCCGTTCCGAATACGACAGCGCGGGCAATCTGGTCCGGCGGCAGACACCGTCCGGGGCGGAAAGCGTGTGGGAGTACAGCAAAGCCGGCGAACTCGCCGCGATGCACGCCTCTGGCCGGACCACGCGGTTCGAGTACGACCCGGCCGGCCGCGAGGTCCGCCGCACGTTCGGCAAGGGCGCGGCGATCCTGCGCTCCTGGGACCCGGCCGGGCAGCTGTCGGGGCAGGCCGTGCAGGCCGCGTCCGGCGAACTGGGCCGCGACCGGCGCTACCACTACCGGCCCGACGGGGTGCCCGCCCGGATCGACGACCAGACGTCCGGCTCGCGCTGGTTCACCCTCGACGTCCGCGGCCGGGTCACGTCGGTCCGCGCGGAGGGCTGGAGCGAGCAGTACGCCTACGACGCGACCGGACGGCTCGTCGACGCCGCCTGGCCCGCGCCGGAAGAAGAGGACCGGCTCGGCAGGCGCGCGGGCCCGGCGTCGGTGATCACCGAGGCGGGCGGCGTCCGCTACACCTACGACGACGCCGGCCGGATGCTCACTCGCCAGCATGAGGACGGGCGGACCTGGGAGTACACCTGGGGTCCGCTGGAACGGCTGGTCGCGGTCCAGGTCCCGGACGGCACCTCGTGGCGCTACACCTACGACCCGATCGGCCGCCGGATCCGCAAGGAGCACTTCGCCGCCGACGGAGACGCCTCGCTCGAACGCGTCGATTTCGTCTGGGACGGCGACACTCTGGTCGAGGAGACCCGCACCGTCGACGGCACAGCCGAAACGACTGTGTGGGACTACGAGATGGACAGCTTCCGGCCGCTGCTGCAGCGCCGCCGTCCCGTTTCGGAGGACTCGCAGGACAACATCGACGAGCAGTTCTTCGCCATCGTGGCCGAACCCTCCGGCACGCCGACCGAACTGCTCGACGACCAGGGCGAGGTCGTCTGGCACGCCCGCACCAGCCTGTTCGGCCTGCTAGTCGACACTGCCGGGGAAACCGGTACGCCGCTGCGGTTCCAGGGCCAGTACTTCGACGCGGAAACCGGTCTGCACTACAACTTGCACCGCTACTACGACCCGGCGCTCGCCCGCTACGTGAGCCCGGACCCGATCGGGCTGGCCGGCGGACCGGACCCGCACGCCTACGTCAGCAACCCGCACGTCCTGGTCGACCCGCTCGGCCTCGCGGGCAGCAGCTGTTCGAGCCGCAGCCCCAGCCCCGACCCCTACGACCGCGGGCCCAGCCTCACGCCGGACCCGCAGGGCCGTTCGCGCAAGCAGTCACCGGGCGGGACGGTGTACGTGGAGCACAAGAAGTCCGGGAAAAAGAACCGGCGGAAGGACTACGGGTACACCAACCTGTCCCACAGCAGCGGGAAGATGCGGCCGATCTTCAAGCGCAACGCGGTGTCGCCGCCGCCCTCGTTCAACAAGCGGGGCGAAGACACCAAGTGGTACATGGACCCGAACCGGCGCTATTACACCCGGGACTACCAGGGAAAGCCGACCGGGATCGTCAAGGGCCACAGCAACCTCGTCATGGGGCACAACCCCTCGGCCAGCGCGCACTGGAACAAAAAGGGCTACAAGAACACCTACCCGCAGAACAAGGCGCACAACGAAGACCCCAATTCCTTCGGCTGGCTCGAGAAGCGCGCTGATTCCGACAAGAGCGGCGGCAAGGAGCAAAAGTACCGGGACGCGACCCCGAGCAACGGCGCCAACCGGCAATGGTGGGATCCGAAGGCCCCCAACTACCGCGGCAACCCGGTCGCGGAGTACCGGCCGGAGGTCAAGAAGGTCCAGCCGAGCAGCGGGAGCGGCGGCTACAGCGGCGGCGGTTATTCCGGCGGCGGCGGGCACACGAGCTACTCCGGCGGGCACGCCGGGTCGTCGTCGAGTTCGGCGCCTTATGTCCAGACCGTCCATCCGCCGGGCTCCTCGAGCGGCGGCCACTACAGCAGCGGTGGTACTTACGGCAGCAGCGGCCACTACAGCAGCGGCGGCTACGGAGGCAGCAGCCACTATTCCGGCGGCGGCAGCTATTCCGGCGGTCATGGCGGCAGCAGCCATTCAGGCGGATACAGCAGCAGCGGGCACGGCGGCACCCAGTACGTCTACGGACCCAGCACCGGCAGCCATTCCAGCGGGGGCTACGGCGGAAGCAGCTACGGCCACTCCGGCGGCGGTTACAGCCACTCCGGCGGCGGTCATTCCAGCGGCGGCTACGGCGGGAGCAGTCATTCCGGCGGTTACGGCGGCAGCGGCCACTCGGGCGGCAGCTACACCACCAGCGGCCGGAACGGCACCCAGTACGTCTACGGGCCGAGCAGCGGCAGTCATTCCGGCGGCACCTCCTACAGCAGCGGAGGCGGCTACAGCGGCAGTGGTGGCTACAGCGGCGGCGGCGGTAGCTACAGCGGCGGCCACTCCAGCGGCGGCGGCTACAGCGGTGGCGGCGGCTACAGCGGTGGCGGCTACAGCGGCGGCCACTCCAGCGGAGGAAGGCACGGCTACGACTCGGACGACGACATCTACGACGCCTGAGCACCCAAGCCGACCGGACACGAACTGACAACGCGCGAAGGGGGCCGGGACGAAAAGTCCAGGCCCCCTTCGCGCATCGGACGAAGTCCTCGCCCGACAGGCGCGTCAGCTCTTCTCGAGGTACTCCGCCCGCTCCAGATCCACCACGTCGGCCACCATCTGCGCCAGCCCAGGCAACGAGGCCAGCTCCGGATCGCTCGTCACGATCTCCTGAGCCTGCGCCCGCGCCTCAGTGATCACGTCCTCGTCGCGCAGCAACGACAACAGCTTCAGCCCAGACCGCTTGCCCGACTGCGCCGCACCGAGAATGTCGCCCTCCCGGCGAAGCTCCAAGTCCAATCGGGACAGTTCGAAACCGTCCGTTGTGGACTCGACCGCAGCCAGCCGTTCGCGCGTGGAAGTCCCGTCCAGGGTTTCCGTTACCAGCAAGCACAATCCGGGCACGCTCCCCCGCCCGACGCGGCCGCGCAGCTGGTGCAGCTGGCTCACGCCGAAGCGGTCGGCGTCGAGGATGACCATCGCCGTCGCGTTGGGGACGTTCACGCCGACCTCGACCACGGTCGTCGCGACCAGGACCTCGACCTTCCCCGCGCCGAACGCCTGCATGACGGCGTCCTTCTCGTCCGTCGGCATCCGGCCGTGCAGGGCGGCGATCTTCAAGCCCTTCAACGCGCCGTTGGCGAGATCCGGCGCGACGTCCAGCACCGCGAGCGGCGGACGTTTGTCGCTCTTGTCCGACGGCGGTTCGTCGCCGATGCGCGGGCACACGACGTACGCCTGGTGTCCCTTGCCGACTTCCTCGCTGACCCGCTGCCACACCCGGTCGAACCACGCGGGCTTCTCCGCGACCGGCACGACCGTCGTCTTGATCGGCGAGCGGCCGACCGGCATTTCGCGCAGCGCCGAGATTTCCAGGTCGCCGTAGACCGTCATGGCGACCGTGCGCGGGATCGGCGTCGCCGTCATGACCAGCACGTGCGGGCTCGTCGAATCCGCACCGCGCGAGCGCAGAGCATCCCGTTGCTCGACACCGAACCGGTGCTGTTCGTCCACGACCACGAGCCCGAGATCCGCGAACTGCACGGTGTCCTGGATCAGCGCGTGCGTGCCGACGACGATGCCCGCCTCGCCGCTTACCGTCTCCAGCAAAGCTTTCTTGCGTTCCTTCGCACCCATCGACCCGGTGAGCAGCGTGATCCGGGTGGCGTTCTCGGCCGCGCCGAGTTCGCCCGCCATGCCGATGTCGCCGAGCATTTCGCGCAGCGAGCGCGCGTGCTGCGCGGCCAAAACCTCGGTGGGCGCGAGCATCGCCGCCTGCCGTCCGGAGTCGACGGCCTGCAGCATCGCCCGCAGCGCGACCACCGTCTTGCCAGACCCGACTTCGCCCTGCAGCAACCGGTTCATCGGGTGCTCGGTCGACATGTCAGCGGCAATCTCGTCACCGATCGCGCGCTGGCCCGCAGTGAGATCGAAGGGCAGCCGCTTGTCGAACGCGTCGAGAAGGCCGCCGTCGACGTGCGGGCTCGCCTTCGCCGGGCGCGACACCGCGGAATGCCGTCGCTGCGCGAAAATCAGCTGCACGGCCATCGCTTCGTCCCATTTGAGCCGGTGCCGCGACGACTCCAGGTGCGCCCAGTCCTCCGGCCGGTGGATGCCGCGCAACGCCCGCTCGAGGCCGGGCAGCCCGTGCCGCTTGAGCAGTTCGTCGGGCATCGGGTCCTCGCCGACCTCCAGCACGTCCAGCACCTGCCGCACGCATTTGGCGATCGACCAGGTCGGCATGCCTTGGGCGGCCGGGTAGACCGGGATGATCTCGGCGAGGAAGTTGTCGACCGCCTCGGCCTCGCGTTCGGCGTCGAGCAGTTCGTACTCCGGGTTGGCCAGCTGCAGCGTGTCCCGGAACGCGGTGACCTTGCCCGCGAACAGCCCGGTCTTGCCCGGCGCCAGGTCCTTCTCGCGCCACGCCTGGTTGAAGAACGCGCACGCGAGCCGTCGCTTGCCGTCGGTGATCACCATGTCGAGGATGGTGCCGTTGCGGGATTTCATCCGGCGCTTGCTGATCTTCTCGATCCGCGCCAGCACGGTCGCGTGCTCGCCGAGCTCCAGCCCGGCGATGTCGGTCAGCTCGCCGCGTTCGGCGTAGCGGCGCGGATAGTGGCGCAGCAGATCGGAAACCGTCTCGATGTCGAGCGCACTCGAGAGCGCTTTCGCCGTTTTCGCGCCCAGCAGCAGCGGGAGTTTGTCGCGAAGCCCGGCCATGATTATTCGACCCCCATCAGCAGCACAGCGTCGCTTTGACCGCCGGCGTAACTCGTCAACTCCACCTCGGGGTGCTCCAGCCGCAGTTGCTCGGCGAGCTCCGCGGCCACCCTCGGCGGAGCGTCCGCCCCGCTCAGGACGGTGACCAGCTCGCCGCCGAGCGCCAGCATCCGGTTGAGCACGCTGACCGCGGCCGCGACGAGATTCGTCGCCGACGCCGGGGCGGGTTCGATCAGTACCACCTCGTCGTCGACCAGACCGATCACGTCGCCGGACTGGGCCCGGCCCACCCAGGTTAGCGACTCTTCCCTGGCGATCCGCAGCTCGCCACGCCTGGTGGCGCCCGCCGCCTCGGCCATCGCGACGACGTCGTCGTTGACCCGGCGCTCGCCGTCGTGCACCGCGAGCGCGGCCAGCACCTGCACCGGCGACGAGCAGGGGATCACCACGACGTCGCGCTCGCCCGTCATCGGATGCCCGGCGGCGGTGTCGGCGGCCGCGGTGAGGTCCGGGCCGCCCGGCAGCACGCTCAGATGCTGCCCGGCCGCCTCGTTGAACAGCCCGATCATGTCCTCGACGCTGGGAAGCTCGCCGTCGGCGACCGCCAGCACGGCGACGCCCTCGGCCCGCAGCAGTTCGGCGAGCCCGCCGCCGCGCACCACCGCGACCACGGACCGGTCGATCCCGGCGCCCGGTTCGATCGGCGTCGGCGTGATCAGCGGTTCGACCCGGATCCGCCGCGGCCTGCCCAGCTGCAGCCCGGCTTCGATGGCCGCGCCGATGTCCGCGCAGTGGACGTGCACCGCGTGGCTGCCCGAACCGTCGCCTGCCACGGTCACGCTGTCGCCGAACCCGCTCAGTTCCTTCCGCAACGCCGGCAGCCGGGCCTCGTCGACCTCGTCCAGCAAGTACATGACCTCCCACGCGTACGGCACCTGCTCCGGCAGCGAAGCGACGGCCCGCAGGTCGTGCCCGGGTTCTTCGGTTTCGCCGGTGATCACGCCTGCCAGCGCGTCGAGCACCGCGACCAGCCCGCGGCCCCCGGCGTCGACGACTCCGGCCTTGGCCAGCGCGGGCAGCTGCTTGGGCGTCTCTTCGAGAGCCGCTGCGGCCACGGTGACGACCTCGTGCGCGACCTCGGGCAACGTCCGCGACGTCCCCCGGACAGCGGCGGCCACAGCGTGCAGGACGGTCAGCATCGTCCCGGCCACCGGCCTGCTGACCGCGCCCGTGGCGGCCTGGTCCGCGTGCCCGAGCGCGGCGGCGAGGCCGGTGCCGTCGAGATCCCCGCCGGTGGAAGCCCAGTCGGCCATCCCGCGCACGACCTGGGAAAGGATCACGCCCGAGTTGCCCCGCGCGTGCGCCACCGCCCCGCGCGCCAGGACAGCCAGCGCCTCCGCGGCGTCGACCGGTTCCGCACTGGTGAGCGCCTCGTGCGCGCCGGTCATCGTGTACAGCAGGTTGGAGCCGGTATCGGAGTCCGCGACCGGATAGACGTTGATGCCGTCGATGGCCGTGCGCAGCCTGTCCAAGCTGCGCACAGAAGCCGCCGCCCAGCCCGACACCGCCGCCGCGTCCAGCACCCGCACCCCGTAACCTCCTAGCCGGTCCCCGCGAGGGTAACGACCCCGCGGCAAGGCCTCCGAGACCACTCGTTACTATGGTCGAGTTGCCTGGCAAGTTCAGGCGCGCATTCTTTGTCCCATATCCAGAGGAGTTCGACGTGGCTGCCGTGTGCGACGTCTGTGGCAAGGGACCCGGCTTCGGCAAGTCGGTCTCGCACTCCCACCGGCGTACCAACCGCCGGTGGAACCCGAACATCCAGGTTGTGCACGCGAAGGTCGGCGTGTCCCAGCGCAAGCGCCTGAACGCCTGCACCTCGTGCATCAAGGCTGGCAAGGTCGTCCGCGGCTGAGCCGGAAAAACGAACGGTGGCGAGTGCTCGCGGAGGGCGCTCGCCATTTTCGTTTTTCGGGTGTCTTCCGGGGGTCGAACCCCCGGGCCCCCGCCAGGGGGCTAGCCCCCTGGACCCCCGCGTTGGGTCGCCTTGAGATTTTCCCTTGGGGTTTGTCTTTGAGGTTGGAGGGGCGAGTGCTTCGGCGCCCGCCCCTTTTTCGTCACCGCGTCACCGCAGGAAGTCCGTCAGGACCTTCCGCAGGGACTCCGGCGCGTTCAGCACCCCGTGGTCCTGTCCCGGGACCTCCTCGTACCGTCCATGCGCGACAGCAGCCGCGACAGCCTTCGCGGACGACGTCATCCACGCGTCCCCTTCACCGCCCGACAGCGACAGCACCGGCACGGTGATCGCGGCCAGCCGGTCTTCCGGCAGGCGGCTCCCACGGCCGCAGACGGCCAGGTCGTAGGGCAGCGTGTGCGCCAGGCCGACGAACCAGCCCCACACCGGCGCGGCCTTCATCGACTCCACCATCTCCGCCGGGGTCCCGGCGCCCTCGACCAGGAACAACTCGACCGCGCCGTCTCGGTCGCCGTCGGCGAGACAGGCGCTCACCCGGTCGATCAGGTCTTCGGCGGGACGCGGGCGGTCGTCGACGATGAACGGCGGTTCGTACACCGCCGCCTTCGTGACCGGCAGGCCGCGCGCCGCCGCTTCCAGGGCCAGGATCGCGCCGGACGAGTGGCCGAACAGCGCGGCCGATCCGCCGACCGCCTCGATCAGCACCTCGAGGTCGTCGATCTCGCGCTCGACCGCGTAGACCTGGGCGTCGCCGCTGTCGCCGCGGCCTCTCCGGTCGTAGGCGATCGCGGTGAATCCCGCGTCGGCGAGCACCGCGGCCAGTGCGGCGACGGTCGTCCGGTCGTTCACCGCGCCGCCGACCAGCAGCACCGGCGAACCCGAGCCGTAAGTGTCGAAGGCGATGGGGGTGCCGTCGGCGGACGTGACGGTGGCGGTCATGGCGTTCCTCCAGGGTTTCAGTCGTTGCTTACCCTGGTGGTCGGCGCCGATCGCCGGAACTGGACACGCCGCGTCAGGGAAGTTTCCAGTCGAGCGGTTCCGCGCCCTGCTGGACCAGAAGCTGGTTCGCCCGGCTGAACGGACGCGACCCGAAGAAGCCGTTGCGCGCCGAGAGCGGGCTCGGGTGCGCCGATTCGATGCACGGCACCTCGCCGAGCATCGGCCGCAGGTTCCGCGCGTTGCGGCCCCACAGAATCGCCACCAGCGGTCCGCCGCGCGCGGCGAGCGCCTTGATCGCCTGCTCGGTGACCTGCTCCCAGCCCTTGCCCTGGTGCGAGTTGGACTTGTGCGGCTGCACGGTGAGCGACCGGTTCAGCAGCAGCACGCCCTGCTCCGCCCACGGGGTCAGGTCGCCGTTGGCGGGCGTCGGATGGCCCAGGTCCTCGCAGTACTCCTGGTAGATGTTGATCAGGCTCTTCGGGATCGGCCGCACGTCCGGGGCCACCGAGAAGCTCAGCCCGACCGCGTGCCCGGGCGTCGGGTACGGGTCCTGCCCGACGATCAGCACGCGGACGTCGTCGAACGGCTGCTTGAACGCGCGCAGCACGTGCTCGCCCGCGGGAAGATAGGTGCGGCCCGCGGCGATCTCGGCGCGGAGGAACTCCCCCATCGCGGCTACCTGCGGGGCCACTGGTTCAAGGGCCTTCGCCCAGCCGGCTTCGACGATTTCGTCCAGCGGTCGTCCAGTCACGGCCCGCGAGCCTAGCGGCACGTGCCCGGGGTCACTGTGGCGGGTCCAGCCTGCGCAACTCGGCGCGGAACCGGGCCCCGCGCCGGACGTAGGAATCCACCACCGAAGCGATCTGGTCTTCCGAAAACGACTTGTTCGGCCGCGTTTTCGCCGGAACACCCAGCGCGATCTCGCCGGTGCCGACCGTCGATTCGTACGACAGCACCGCGCCCGCGCCGACCATGCCGCCGTCCTCGATCACGCTTCCGTTCAGCACCACCGAACCCGAAGCGATCAGGCAGCCGGTGCCGATCTTCGCGCCCTCGATGTGCACCGCGTGCCCGACCGCCGAGGAGGGGCCGATGATCGTCGGATGCCGCGCGGTGCAGTGGATGACGCAGCCGTCCTGCACGTTCGAGCGTTCGCCGATCTCGATGTACCCGTGGTCGCCGCGCAGCACCGTCTGCGGCCAGACCGACGCGCGCGGTCCGATCCGGACATCGCCGATCACCGTGGCGTCGGGATGGACGTAGGCGTCCGGGTGGATGGTCGGGACCAGGTCGCCGAGCGCGTAGATGGCCAAGGCCGCCTCCGAATCGTTCAGTGTCGTCAGCCGTGGACGAGATCCTTGCCGTAATAACGGCTTTCGGGCATGTCCCCGTAGTAACCGAAAGCCGGGATCTCGTCGTAACCCGACGAACGGTAGAGGGCGATCGCCTCCGGCTGCTCGGTGCCCGTCTCCAGCACGACCCGGCGCCGTCCGGCGTCGACCGCGGTGCGTTCCAGTTCGGCGAGCATCGCGCGGGCGAAACCGCGGCCCCGCGCGGATTCGATCACGTACATCCGCTTGATCTCGACATCGCCGGGCCGGAACGTCGGCGCGGGACCGTCGTGCGCGCGCCAGGCGCCGGACGCCACCGGCGAGTTGTCCAGGTACCCGACCAGAAACAGGCCCCGCGGCGGCGCGAACTCCGCGGGGTCCATCGGGGTCTCGTCCTCGGAGCCGTAGCGGCGCACGTACTCCAGCTGCACCTCGGCCATCAGCTTGACGGCGTCGGGATGGTCGAAGGCGACGACACGGATGTCCACGCGAACAGCCTAATGAAGGATCACTGCTGCCAGTGCTCCCAGCCGCCTTGCTGGTCGAACTCCTTGCCGTCCACAGTGACCCCGGAGCCGGGCATGGTGACCACGCCGATCTTGCGCCAGCCCTCGGGAAGGTCGTCGAACGGCGGGAACGTCGCGACCAGCGCGTGGTCCTCGCCGCCGGTCAGCACCCACTGCAGCGGATCCGCGCCCAGCGCGCTGCCGACCTCCTTCAGCCGAGTCGACACCTCGAGCAGCGCGGTCTGCACGTCGAGCCCGACCTCGGAAGCCGCGGCCAGGTGCGCGAGATCGGCGAGCAGGCCGTCGGAGATGTCCATCATCGCCGTCGCACCGGCGCGCGCGGCCTGCGGACCGGCGGTATACGGCGGTTCCGGGCAGCGCTGCGCGTTCACCACGCCGACCGGCGACCGGAATCCGCGACGCAGCACCGCGAGCCCGGCCGCGGCCCAGCCGAGCCGTCCGCACACCGCGAGCACGTCGCCGGGACGCGCGCCGGAACGGGTCACCGGTTCGCGGTCTTCGAGGTCGCCTAATGCGGTGACGCTGATCACGAGCTGGTCCGCGCTGACGAGATCGCCGCCGGACACCCCGATGCCCGCCGTCTTCGCCTCGGCCCACATGCCGTCCATGATCTCGGTCACGACCCGCGCCGGGGTGTCGGCCGGGCACGCGAGCCCGACGACCACCGACGTCGGTTTCGCGCCCATCGCCGCGATGTCGGACAGATTCACCGCGACCGCCTTGCGCCCGGCCTGTTCCGGGCTCGACCAGTCGAGCCGGAAATGCACGCCGTGCACCAGCACGTCGGTCGTCACGACCACGCGGCCGTCCGGCGCGGCGAGAACCGCCGCGTCGTCGCCGGGGCCCAGCAATGTCGACGCGGGCTGCGCGCGTCCTTCGGTGACCCGCCGGATCAGGCCGAACTCGCCTGTCGCGGCCACCGAGTGCTCGTCCGGTGACACCGGTCACCTCCCGTTTCCCTTGCCTGTGTCGGATCGGCCACCGACTATCGGATCCCCTAGGTTTTTCCCAGGGCTGGCGCTACGTTTCCTACACCGTCTACACCGTTCCTACCTCGACTAGACCGCCACCGACGAAAGGGCACGCCGTGGTCCACGCATACATCCTCATCCAGACCGAGGTCGGCAAGGCGGCCGCGGTGGCTGCGGAGATCGCCGGGGTCCCGGGCGTGACCAGCTCCGAGGACGTCACCGGTCCGTACGACGTGATCGTGCGCGCCGCGGCGGACACTGTGGACCAGCTCGGCCAGCTCGTCGTCGCCCGCGTGCAGAACGTGGAAGGGATCACGCGCACGCTGACCTGCCCGGTCGTCCACCTCTGACGCGTGGTCCACTGAGGCGGTGGCAGACACCGACACCGGGGCTCCGCCGAAGGTCGTCCTCGTCACCGCGTCGTTGCTCGTGGCCGCGCTGGCGGTCGCGGTCGCGGTCGTCGCGCTGACGAAGAGCTCCTCCGGACAGCCCGACCCGAACCAGCCGCTCGCGCTCGTTTCCGTTCCCGCGCCGCAGGCCGGGTCGCCGGACTGCGCGAAGCTGATCGCCGGGATCCCGGCCACGCTCACGTCGAACGGCAAGGAACTGTCGCCGCGCACGCTCGCCGAGCCCGCGCCGAAGGCCACCGTCGCGTGGGGCGAACCGGATCCGGTCGTGCTGCGCTGCGGTCTGGAACGCCCGCCGGACCTCACCCGGACCTCGCCGCTGCGCGTGGTCAACAAGGTGCAGTGGCTGCAGATCGAGCAGGGCGATTCGGCCACCTGGTACGCCGTCGACCGGCCGGTCTACCTGGCGCTGACCGTCCCGGCGAGCGCGGGAACGGGTCCGCTGCAGACCATTTCGGACGCGATCGCGGCCAAGCTTCCGGTCAAGCCGTTGAAGTTCTAGCCGCGATCGTCTCCAGCGATTCGCCGGTGGTGCGCGGCCCGAGCACCGCGACGTCGATCATCAGCAGCACCATCGCAGCCGCGACCACGGCGAACATCGTCGTCGCGCCCGCCGAATGCAGGACCGGCAGCAGCACGAACGGCATCGCGGCCGTCGCCAGCCGGGACAGCGCGTAGGCCGAACCGGCCGCGGTGCCGCGCAGCGACGTCGGGAACAGCTCGCCCTGGTAGGTGTGGAAGGCGTTGGAGAAGACGTTGCTGACGGCGGTGTAGCAGAAGCCGAACACCGCGATCAGGACGCCGGATGTGGCGTAGCCGAAGGCCAGCCCGAACACCGCCATCGCCGCCGCGCTCGCGACGATCAGCCACTTGCGTTCCAGCCGTTCGATGATCGGGATGGACAGCGCGGAGCCGATCGGATAGCCGAGGAAGGTGAGCGCGGCGAAGGTCAGGGAGCTGACGAGGCCGAAACCCTTGGCCGCCAGCACAATCGGCACCAGCGAGCCGAAGCCGTAGTAGCCGAACGACTGCAGCAGCTGGAAGACGTACAGCATCGCCGTGCGGCGGAACCACGGCGGACGCAGCAACGCCGACGCGCGCACCGGTTCGGGCGCGGGCGGTTCCGGCTCCGGTTCGGGCAACGGCTGCGGCGCGCTCGCTTCGAGCTTGCGCACGATCTCGTCCGCTTCGCCGATTCTGCCTTGTGCCGCAAGCCAACGCGGCGATTCCGGCAGCGTGAACCGCAACGCCCACACGACCGCCGCACCCAGCGCGCCGATCACGAACAGCCAGCGCCAGCCGTCGATGCCGAGTGGCGAGTGGCCGACGAGCGCGCGAGCGAGGAAGCCGGCGGCGGGCACGCCGCAGAAGCCGATCGTGTAAGCCCAAGCTGTCGCGCGGCCGCGGGCGCGAGCGGGCAACAGATCGGCGAGATAGGCGTCGGCGATCGGCAGTTCCGCGCCGATGCCGATCCCAGCGATGAAGCGGCAGATCACCAGCATCCACACATCGGTGCTGAACGCGCCGAGCAGCGTGAAGACCGAGTACAGGCCCAGCGTGAGCAGGAACGCGCGCCGCCGGCCGAAACGGTCGGCCAGCCTGCCGAGGAACACCGCGCCCACGAACGCGCCGACGAACGCCGACGCCAGGACGTACTTCAGCGTCGTCGGGGTGACGCCGAATTCCTTGGTGAGGACGGTGCTGATGGTCGCGGCGAGGAACAGGTCGTAGAGGTCGAAGAAGGTGGCGATGCCGACCACTGCGACGAAATACCGGTGCCGCCGGGTGACCGGGAGCCGGTCGAGCCGGGATGCGATCTGCACGCGCTGAGTCCCTCCGGTCGCGTCAGCGCAGGCCGGTGCCCCGGGCGAGCGCGGTGTCGATCAGCGTCGACAACAACGTCGGATAATCCACCCCGGTCACCTCCCACATCTTCGGGTAGGCGGACTTCGTGGTGAAGCCGGGCATCGTGTTGACCTCATTGATCACCAAGTCGCCCTCCTCGGTCACGAAGAAGTCGACGCGGGCGAGCCCCTGGCAGTCGAGCGCGCGGAACGCCTCGACGGCCATCGCGCGCAGCCGGTCGGTGAGGGCGTCGTCCAGTTTGGCCGGGATGTCCAGCTCGGCGTCCTCGCCGAGGTACTTGGTTTCGAAGTCGTACCAGGCGTCCTCGCCCTCGGCGAGCACCCGGATCTCGGCCGGGAGCGACGCTTCGACGCGGCCGTCCGGGAATTCCAGCACGCCGCATTCGACCTCGCGCCCACGCACCGCGGCCTCGACGAGCACCTTGGGATCGGTGCGCCGGGCCAGCTCGATCGCGGCGTCCAGGTCGGCCCAGTCCGCGACCCGCGAGATGCCGACCGACGAACCGGCGCGCGAGGGCTTCACGAACACCGGCAGGCCAAGGCGTTCGCGGTCCTGTTCGGCCAAAGTGGACTGTCCGCGGCGCAGCGCGGCGTAGGTGCCGACCGGAAGCCCTTCCGCGGCGAGCAGCTTCTTCGCGTATTCCTTGTCCATCGCCGCCGCGCTGGCGAGCACGCCAGGGCCGACGTACGGGAGGTCGGCGAGTTCGAGCAGGCCCTGGATGGTGCCGTCCTCGCCGAAGGCGCCGTGCAGCACCGGGAAGACGACGTCGACGGTGCCGAGCACCTCGGTGGCCTGGCCAGGGTCGACCGTGCGCAGCTCGCGACTGGTCGGGTCTCCGGCGAGCACGAGCGCGCGGCCGGACTCGACCGTCGGCAGCTCGCGGCCCTGGATGCTGAGCTGCTTCGGGTCGCCGGTGCCGAGCACCCAGCCGCCGCTCGGCGTGACACCGACCGGGAGCACCTCGAAGCGGTCCGGATCCAGGTTCGAGATCACACTGCCCGCGGACAGGCACGAGATGGTGTGCTCGCTGCTGCGGCCACCGAACACGACCGCGACCCGGATCTTTTCAGCGCTCATAGCCGGTCACCGTACCGGGTGAGGATCGCCGACAGCGCGCGCCGGGGGTGTCTGCGCTGGTCGCCGCAGATGTCCGTGAAGGGAACCCTGCGGGAATCTGATTCCCTCAGGGTGGCCCTCACAGACATCCCAGTCGTGCTTTCAGCGGAGAAGATCGACCAGCGTCGGCACCGCGGCCATCAACGCCTCCCGCGAGCAGCCCGCGTACCCCAGGGCGATGCCGTGCATCGTCGGCGTTCCGGCGAAATGGCGTGCCAGCCCGTCGAGCCGGATCGAATGTTTTTCCGCCGCGGCGATCAACTGTGCCTCCGCCTCGGCGCTTTCCGTCGGCACCACCAGATGCGCACCGGCGTCGTCGCCGACGAACGGGATCCCGGCGGTCGACAGCGCGGCCACCAGCACCGTCCGGCGTTCGGCCATTTCCCGGCGCAGCTTCCGCAGGTGCCGTCCCAGATCGCCGGTGCGGGCCAGTTCGACCAGCACCCGCTGCCCCGCCGGCGACGGGCGGGTGCCGGTGAGATCTCGGTACGCCAGCACGGAATCAGCCACCGCGGCGGGCGCGACGAGCCAGCCCGCGCCGAGCGTCGGAGTGAGGATTTTGCTGGTGGTCCCGAGGTGCACGACGACATCCGGGGCGAGCGCGGCCAGCATCGGCAGCGGGGCGACGTCGAAGCGCAACTCGCCGTCGTAGTCGTCCTCGATGACCAGCATGCCTTCCGCGCGAGCGCGTTCCACGAGCTGCACGCGCCGGGCCGCGCTCATCCGGCTGCCCATCGGGTACTGGTGCGCGGGCGAGCAGTAAACCGCGCGCGCACCGGCGGGAATCGCGTCCGGGCGCAGGCCTTCCTCGTCCACCGGCACGCCCACGACGGTGAGTCCGGCCTGCCGGAACGCTTGCACCGCACGCTGATAACCAGGTTCCTCGAAGGCGACGACCGCACCTCGGCGCAACACCGCGGCGGCGAGTTCCACGACAGCCGCGGTGGTACCGCCGGTCGCCAGCACTGAGCCCGCCGCCAGACCGCGGTGGCGCAGCAGGTGTTCCGACACAGTCGCGCGATATTCCGGCAGCCCGGCGCGGTGCGCCCGCGTGAGCGGTTCGGGATCCGCAGCTGCGCGCCACGCTCGCCGCCACGCCGCACGGTCGAGCCCGCCAGCCCACGGCGCGCCCGGCGTGAGGTCGAGCACCGGGCTCGATTCCGGCTCCGCGAGAAGCGAACCGGGCACCGTGACGGACGCGGCGGCACGGGTCGGCGGAGTAGTCACATAGGTGCCAGAGCCGTGTCGCCCGGCGATCCAGCCCTCCGCGTGAAGTTGCTCGTACGCAGCGGAAGTGACCGTGCGCGAGACACCGAGCCGTTCAGCCAGCGCGCGCGTGGACGGCAGCCGATCGCCGCCGCGGAGGTGTCCGCCGGCCGCGGCTTCGCGCAGCGCGTCGGCCAGCTGCACGGCCAGCGGGGTGGCCGCGTCGCGGTCGAGACTCACCGGCAGGGCGGTGTCGGCGTAAGACACGGCGGACCTCCGTTACAGCGAAGTGGACTTCTCAAGTGTAGAAGAAGTGGACATTCAACGTAGCCACTTGCTCGCCGCACACTGAACGCATGAGCAGCCTTTCGCCCACCGAACGCACCACGCTCGGCCGCAAACGCCACCGCGCCGCCAGCGAGCGCGCCGCGCTGCACGCCGTGCTCGACGAGGCGCTGATCTGCCACCTCGGCGTGGTCCGCGACGGCGTCCCGCTGGTGCTGCCCACCGGATACGGCCGCGACGGCGACACCCTGTACTTGCATGGTTCCACGGGCGCGGCCAGTCTGCGAGCCGCCGCCGGGGAAACCGACATCTGCGTGACGGTGACCCTGCTCGACGGCATCGTCTATTGCCGCTCGGTGAACAACCACTCGGTCAACTACCGCAGCGCGGTGATCCTCGGCCGGGCCCGGCTGGTGACCGACCCGGACGAGAAGATGCGCGGCCTGCACGTGCTCACCGACCACCTCTCCCCTGGTTCGTGGGAACACGCGCGTCCGGTGAACAAGAAGGAATTTGCGGCGGTTTCGGTGATCGCGCTCGACCTGGCTGAGGCGTCGGTGAAGCTCCGAGCCGAAGGACCCGACGACGAACCCGAAGACGTCGCCGCGAACGCCGCCTGGGCAGGAGTGCTGCCGGTGCGCACGACCTTCGGCGAGCCGGAACCCTCCGCCGACCTCCCGCCAGGCTGGGAAGTGCCCGAGCACGTCGCCGCGCGCGTCACGAAGACAGCGGCAACCGCACGGTAAACACCGTCCGCCCAGGACGGCTGTCCAGCGAAACCGTCCCGCCGTGCTCGACCACCAGCGAATGCACCACCGACAACCCCAGCCCGGTTCCGCCGGCGGCCCGGGTGCGGGAGTTGTCGACGCGATAGAACCGGTCGAAAATCCGCTGCTGGTCCTCCGGCGAAATCCCCGGCCCGGCATCGGCGACGGTGGCGACGGCCATTCCGCCGGTCACCGTCACCGCCAGTTCGACCGGCGTTCCCTCGCTCGTATGCACCGCCGCGTTCGCGAGCAGGTTGTCCAGAATCTGCCGCACCCGCGCCGGATCCGCGTGCAGCAGCACCGGTTCCTCCGGAATCGACACCGCCAGCGGATACCCCGGACGACCGGCCCGGAACGCGTCCGCGGCAGCCGCGGCGACCTCGGTGAGATCCATTCGCTGCGGACGCACCGGCGGTTCGGCGTCGCGCGCGTCAAGACGGGCGAGCAGCAGCAAATCGTCCACCAGCACGCTCATCCGCGCGGTCTCGGCCCGGATCTTCTCCAGATGCGCCTCGCGTTCCTCCGGCTCATTCGCGGCGGCGTAACGGAAAAGATCGGCATAGCCGCGGATCGACGTCAACGGCGTCCGCAGTTCATGCGAAGCATCGGCGACAAACCGGCGCAGCCGATCATTCGCCTCGGTGCGCGCGGCCAGCGACGACTCGATGTGGCTCAACATCAGATTGAACGCCGTCCGCAACTCCTCGACCTCCGCGCCACCGCCAGTGCCGGATGCGCGCACCGGCAAATCCGCAGTGGCGGTGAGGTCGTGCGAGGCGATGTCGTGCGCGGTACCGGCCATGTCCGACAACGGCCGCAATCCACGCCGCAGCACCACTCGCCCGGCGACGACGAGAATCGCCAACGCGATCAGGAACGCGATCACCTCGATCAACATCAACTGCTGCACAGTGTTGTCGAGGTCGGCCTGCGGCGCGGCACTCAGCAGCACGGTGCCGGTCCCGTTCTGCGAAGTCTCCACCGGACACGCCCGCACCCGGTAAGAACCCTGACCGGGCAAGGTGATCGTGCGGAAAAGGTCGCCGCTGGTCGTCTCTTCGGCGATCCGCGCCAGCGGCCGCACATCGCTGGGCAACGTGCTGCCCGGCTGCGGGGTCGCGTGCCCCTCCCGCACGTCGAAAACCGCCGAGTACCAGGAGTAGACGACTTCCGGATTGTCCTTCGATTCGCGCAGATGCGGCACCTGCGCGACCTGGCTGGTCTTGAGCTGCTCGTCGAGCCGCCGGTTGAGGTAATCGTGCATCAGCTCGACCGTCAGCGCCCCGACGATCGCGAACACCACCAGCGACAACGCACCCAGCCCGAACGCCAGCCGCGTGCCAAGCCGGGAAGCGCGCCAGGCCCGGTACCACCGGCGAGCCCAGCGCCCGATCCGGTTCACCGCTCCGCCTGTCGCACGGAATACCCGACGCCGCGCACGGTGTGGATCAGCGGTTCCGCCTCGGTGTCGAGCTTGCGCCGCAACCGCGAGATCGCGAGTTCGACCACATTGGACCGTCCGCCGAAGTCGTACTCCCAGACGTGGTCGAGAATCTGCGCCTTCGTGAGCACCGCCGGCGAGCGCCGCATCAGGTAGCGCAGCAGCTCGTACTCGGTCGGCGTCAGCTCGGCGAGCTGACCTCCACGGCGGACTTCGTGCGTCTCCTCGTCCAGCGTGAGGTCGCCCACCTGCAGGACAACCGTGCGGGTCTCCGGCTTTTCGGACGTCCGTCGCAGCACCGCGCGCAGCCGCGCCATCAACTCCTCGACAGAGAACGGCTTGACGAGGTAGTCGTCACCCCCACGGGTGAGGCCGGCGATGCGGTCGGCGGTCGCGTCCTTCGCGGTCAGGAAAACCACCGGGACCGCGTCGTGCTTCTCGCGCAGCTTGTCGAGCACGGTGAAACCGTCGAAATCCGGCAGCATGAGGTCGAGCACGACGATGTCGGGAGCGAACTCCGCGGCGCGCGCGAGCGCGTCGGCGCCGCATCCGGCCGTGACGGCCTGCCAGCCCTCGTAACGGGCGACGGTCGCGACCAGGTCGGCGATGTGCGGCTCGTCGTCCACGACGAGCAGCCGCACCGGGTTCGGGTTCTCCACCCTGCCATCCTCCGCGACGTCCGAGCGGGCGCGCGAGCCGAACCCCCAGCTGACAGCGACTCGACAGGAAAGCGCTCGCGCGCATCGGGCAATCCGGGCAGACTCCGGACCGGCAGCAACCCTGGCACAAGGAGCCCGATGACCTCGTACGTGGACAACATCACCGTCGACTGCGCCGACCCGTGGGAACTGGCTCAGTTCTGGACCAAGGTGACCGGCCGCCCGGTCGGCGAGGACGACAAACCGGGCGAGGAGGAGATCGGCATCACGCTCGACTCCGGCGTCACGCTGCTGTTCATCGCCGTTCCGGAGCCCAAGACGATCAAAAACCGGCTGCACGTCTGCCTGAAGCCGGACAACGGGACCCGCGACGAAGAGGTAGAGCGGCTGCTCGAAATCGGCGCGAGGCTGCATTCCGATCACCGTCGCGAAGACGGCAGCGGCTGGGTCGTTTTGCAGGACCCGGAAGGCAACGAGTTCTGCGTGCAGCGCAGCGTGGCGGAGATGGCGTGACGGATTCGTTCGAGATCAACCGAGCCAATTGGGACGACCGCGCGCCGATCCACGCGCGCTCGGCGTACTACGAGTTCGACAAGTTCAAGGCCGATCCCGCGCATCTGAGCCAGATCGTGCGCTTCGACCAGCCGCGCCTCGGCGACGTTTCCGGGCTGCGCACCGTCCACCTGCAGTGCCACATCGGCACGGACACGCTGTCGCTGCACCGGCTCGGAGCCGAGGTCTCTGGTCTGGACCTTTCCCCGGCGTCGCTCGCCGAGGCGCGCAAGCTCGCCGACGCCACCGGCGCGGACATCGACTACCGCGAGGCGAACGTCTACGACGCGGTGAAAGTGTTCGGCGAGAACACGTTCGACCTGGTGTACACCGGGATCGGCGCGCTTTGCTGGCTGCCGAAGATCGCGCCCTGGGCGGAGGTCGTCGCGCGGTTGCTGCGGCCGGGCGGACGGCTGTTCCTGCGCGAAGGCCACCCGATGCTGTGGACGCTCGACGACGAATCCGAACGCGCGTGGCCGAAGTACGACTACTTCGAGCACGACGAACCGCTCGTGTTCAGCGACGACACCACTTACGTCGACACGGACGAACCGGTGAAGACGACGACCACGCACAGCTGGAACCATTCGCTCGGCGAGATCGTCACCGCGCTGCTCGACCAGGGCCTGATCCTGACCGGGCTGACCGAGCACGACACCGCGGCGTGGAACGCGCTGCCGCACGAGATGGAAGAGGCCGGGAACGGCGAATGGCGGCTGCGCGACAACCCGCGCCGGATCGCCGCGAGCTACACCCTGCAGGCCCAGCGCCCCGCATAGAGTGCGAGGCATGACTCGCATCGCCGTCGCCGCGCTGGGCGGCACCATCTCGATGGCTCCCGGACGTTCGATCGAAGACGGCGTCGTGCCGCGGCTGAGCGCCGAGGACCTGCTGGGAGACCTCGGTTCCCGGCTGCCGATGGAGGTCACCGCGGCGACGCTCGCCGGGCTGTCGAGTTCGTCGATGGATTACGCGACGCTCGCGCGGACGCGGCAGTGGGGGATCGAGCAGATCGAGGCGGGCGCGGACGGTTTCGTGGTGGTGCAGGGCACGGATACGCTGGAGGAAACGGCGTACCTGTTCGACCTCACGTGGCCGTCCGACGCGCCGGTGGTGATCACCGGCGCGATGCGGAACCCGAGCCTGCCCAGTCCGGACGGACAGGCGAACATCCTCGCCGCGCTCACCGTCGCCGCCGATCCGCGCAGCCGCGGCCGGGGCGCGCTGGTGGCGTTCAACGACGACGTGCACGCCGCGAGGTGGGTGCGGAAGACGCATTCCAGCCACGTCGAAACGTTTTCGTCGCGGCCCGCGGGCCCGCTCGGCATGGTCGCCGAAGGCGCGGTGCATTACTTCCACCCGTCGCCGCCGCGGTTGCCGGTGCTGCCGGGAGCCGAGAATGTCGATCTCGTTCCGCTGGTGGAATCAGGGCTCGACGATTCGGGCGAATTGCTGTCGATGGTGCTCAAGGGCGGTGCGCGCGGTGTCGTGGTCGCTGCCAATGGAGTGGGGCACGTGTCGACCTCCACGGCAGACGTGATCGCGGCGGCGGAGGTGCCGGTCGTCGTCGCGTCCCGGACCGGCGCGGGCCCGACTTTCCGCAGCACATACGGGTTTCACGGCTCCGAATCGAGCCTGATCCGGATGGGCGCGACGATGGCCGGCTGGCTGTGCCCGCGGAAATCGCGGATCCTGCTGCAGGTTCTGCTGGCCGCGGGCGTCGGCCGGGAGGAGATCGAGCGGCAGTTCAGGCTGCGCGGCGACCTCGACCGCTGATCACGCCCGGAACGGGCCGTCCACCGGATTCGCCTGGTACGAGCGCATCTGCCGGCCGCCCTGGCGGTAGACGTGCACGCTGATCGCCGGATCCGGGCCGTCGTTGCGCACCTCGTGCACGTAACCCGGCCCGAACACCCGTGACTGCCCGGCGGACAGCCCGTGCACCTCGGTCACCGCGCGCCCGCCCGGGGCACGCCGCGCGACGGTTTCGGTCAGCCGCCCGGACACGACGGTGAACGCGCCGGTCGCGAAGGCGTGGTCGTGCAGGTCGGTGTACTGGCCGGGAAGCCAGCTGAGCAGCCAGATCTCCTGGTCCTCAGTGCGTTCGACCAGCGCCGAGAACCGCTCGTCGGGGTCGTAGCGCAGCAGGCTGCCCCAGCGTTCCCGGTCGGCGGCCACGTCGACGGCGACGCGGACCGGGTGGCGCAGGGCGGGGTTCTCGGGACGCAGCAGGGTGTTGTCCGGAACGGCGAACATGAAAAGAAGTCCTCACGGGAAGAAGATGGGTGTCGAACTGGGCCGGGGCTGAGTTCACCGACAACAGCGACACGACATGCCCATGACGGGGCGGAGGTCGGAGGACCCCGGCCGCATCGTCATCTCGCACGTCAGCATGCCGCACAGAGAACCAGCCCCGGACCGCCCGGTCAACCCGTCTCACCCCCTGGACCGCCCTGGTGAGCGCAGGTTCACACTCCCCGGTACCCGCCCAGGCCTCGTGAGCGGCAATCCCGGTTCTCACCGGCGCCGCCGCTCACGAGACTCAGCTCCACTCCGGCTTCCGCGACCGCCCGAGCAGCTCCGCGCCCGCCTGCCGCGGGTCGACGCCCTCGTGGCACACCCGGTACATCGCGTCCGTGATCGGCATGTCGACGCCGGCCCGCTGCGCCAGTTCGCGGATCGACGAGCACGACGCGACGCCCTCCGCGACCTGCCCGCCGGCCGCCGCCTGCGCCTCGGCCAGCGTCTCGCCGCGGCCGAGCCGTTCGCCGAAGGTGCGGTTGCGCGACAACGGCGACGAGCACGTCGCCACCAGGTCCCCGAGCCCGGCGAGACCGGCGAAGGTCAGCGGGTCCGCGCCGAGTTTCGCGCCGAGCCGCGCCATTTCGGCGAGACCGCGCGTGATGAGCGTCGCCGTCGTGTTCGCGCCCAAGCCCATTCCGGCGGCCATGCCGCAGCTGAGCGCGATCACGTTCTTGCACGCGCCGCCCAGCTCGCAGCCCACCACGTCGGTGTTGGTGTAGGGCCGGAAATACTGGTTCGACGTCGCCTGCTGCACCGCTTTCGCCCGCTCGTGATCCGCGCACGCGACCACCGCGGCGGCAGGCTGCCCGTCGGCGATCTCGCGGGCCAAATTCGGCCCGGACACCACCACGATCTCGCCCGGCGCGACGCGAGCGAGTTCGGCGATCACCTCGCTCATCCGCTTGAGCGTGCCCAGTTCCACGCCCTTGGCCAGGCTGACCAGGATCGCGTCCGGCGGCAGCAGCGGCTGCCAGCCGGTGAGGTTCGCGCGCAGGCTCTGGCTCGGCACCCCGAGCACCACTGCCTGCGCGCCGTCCAATGCCGCTGCCGCGTCGGCCGTCGCGGTGATCCGCTCCGGCAACGAGGTTCCCGGCAGATACGACTCGTTGGTGTGCCGCTCCCGGATCTCCTCCGCGACGCTTTCCCGGCGCGCCCACATCGTCACGTCCCGGCCCGCGTCGCCGAGCACCTTCGCGAACGCGGTGCCCCACGAACCCGCGCCGAGCACGGTGACCCGTTGCACGTCGGCGGCGAAACCCGCCATCAGGCACCGTCCTCCGGCTTCTCGGTCTCCGCCTTGGGCTCTGCGGTGATCTCCGCTTTGGTCTCCGCTGCGGCCTCGGTATCCGGCTTCTTCACCGGCGGTTCCTCCTGCCGGATCTCCGCCAGCAGACGGGTGACCTCGTCCATCATCACCGCGGTGACCTCACGCAGCGTCGAGGCGCTGCGCGGGTTCGCGCCGCGGAACCGCGACAGGTCGATCGGATCCCCGACCAGGTGCGTCACCGTCTTGCGCGGGAACGGCGTGAACTTCTTGGTGTAGCCGTTGAAGATCTTGTTCGTGCCCCAGCGCGCGATCGGGATCACCGGGACGTCGTTCTGCAGCGCCAGCCGCGCCGCGCCGCTGTAGGCCTCCTTCGGCCAGCCCAGCGGGTCCTTCGTGATGGTGCCCTCGGGGTAGATCACGATGACCTTGCCCTCTTCGAGCGCCTGGTGCGCGGCCTTGAGGCTGTCGCCCGCGGCGCTCGACCCGCGCGCCACCGGGATCTGCCCGGACCCGGTCACGATCCGGCCGAAGACCGGCACGTCCTTCAGGCTCGCCTTGAGGAAGAACCGCGGCACCCGCTTCTGCCGGTGCACGAACACCGCGTCGACCGGCGGGTCGAGGTGCGAGATGTGGTTCATCACCAGCACCGCGGGCCCTTGCCGGGGGATTTTCTCCGCGCCGAGGTACACCCGCTTGCCGATCGCGGTCATCGGGTAGAACGCGGCGGCGGCCAGCCCCACCCAGAATCCGCCCTTCTCACGCCGTGCCACAGTTCTCCTCCTCGGGTCGCCTCTGCTCCGGGTGATCCTGCCGCGCTCCGGTTCGCGCAGTCCAGGGAGGGTGCGCTCACCGCGCGCGAGACGGGTTTCGGGTAAAGATGGACAGGTGGACGCAGACCTGGTCATGCCGCTGAAACCGCCGGGCACGGGCAAGTCCCGGCTGCGCGGGGCGGTCGCCGCGCACCGGCACGCGGAGCTGGTGCTGGCGCTGGCCTGCGACACGCTGGCCGCGGTCACGTCGGTCGCCGGGGTCCGGCGGGTGCTCGTCGTCACCGCCGATCCGGCCGCGCTGTCCGAATTGGCCGGTCTCGGCGTCGAGCTGGTCGCCGAACCGGCGGGCGGCGGGCTCAACGAAGCGTTGCGCCACGGTGCGGAGCTGCTGCGCGCGGACGCACCGGACGGAGTAGTCGGCGCGCTCCAAGCGGATCTTCCGGCGTTGCGCGCGGTCGACCTGGAGCAGGCGCTGACCGAAGCCGCGGGCCGCCGCGCGGTGGTGTTCGACCGGCAGGGCACCGGGACCACGCTGTTGCTGTCCGCTCCGGGGAAACCTCTCGACCCGCGGTTCGGCGCCGGCTCCGCGGAACTGCATCGCGCGTCCGGTGCGATTCCTCTCACCCAAGCGCTGCCGTCGCTGCGCAGCGACGTCGACACCGAAGATGATCTCCGCCACGCCGCGAAGCTCGGCCTGGGGAAGCGCACTGCGGCATTGCTCCCGGCCGAACGGGCGCAATTGCGCTGACGTGTTCACTCGACCTTCATCGCGGCCTGCGCAAACCGCGGCTTCGTAGTGAACAATGGGCAGCGTGAGCACAGAAGACGGCAGCACTCCGGCCCGGCGGCGCGTGAAGAGCGGCAGCAGCGCATCCCCCTCGTCCCCGGCCCCGCGCACCGCGGGCGGGAAGGCGACCTCGCGCGGGACCGCTGACGCCGCTGCGGCCCGTCGGGCAAAACCCAAGGCGGCTTCGGAAGACAACGCCAAACCGGCCAAGCGCAAGAGCACCGCTTCGAGCGCGCTGCGCACCACCGCGAAGAAGCCCGCCGCGCCGCCCGCCGCCGTGCGATCGCGCCGGACCACTACTGAGAGCGGCGAGGAATTCCGTTCCGTTCCCTCAGCCCCGCCCGCCGTCACCTCCGCGCCCACCGCCGTCGAGTCGCTTCCCGACGACCGTTATTTCAACCGCGAGCTGTCCTGGCTCGACTTCAACGCCCGCGTGCTCGCGCTGGCCGAGGACGAATCGCAGCCGCTGCTCGAACGGGCCAAGTTCCTCGCCATTTTCGCGTCCAATTTGGACGAGTTCTACATGGTCCGGGTCGCCGGGCTGAAACGGCGCGACGGCACCGGCCTGTCGGTGCGCAGCGCGGACGGGCTCACGCCGCGCGAACAGCTGGACTACATCGCCAAGCGCAACCAGGACCTGGTCGAGCGGCACACCGCCGCGTTCGAGGACCACCTGCGCCCGCAGCTGGCCGAGCAGGACATCCGGCTCGTCGGCTGGGCCGACCTGTCCGGGGCCGACCAGCTGCGGCTGTCGAGCTACTTCTCCGAGCAGATCTTCCCGGTGCTCACGCCGCTCGCGGTCGACCCGGCGCACCCGTTCCCGTACATCTCGGGGCTGTCGCTCAACCTCGCGGTCACCGTGCGGGACCCGCAAGGCGGGCTCGAACGGTTCGCGCGCGTGAAGGTGCCGAGCAACGTGCCGCGGCTGATGCGCGTGGAAACCGAGCGCGGCAGCCGGACCGCCACCTTCCTGCCGCTCGAGGAACTGATCTCCGCGCACCTGAGCGATCTGTTCACCGGTATGGAGGTGACCGAGCACCACGTCTTCCGCGTCACCCGCAACGCCGACTTCGAGGTCGAGGAAGACCGCGACGAGGACCTGTTGCAGGCGCTGGAACGCGAGCTGGCGCAACGCCGGTTCGGCCCGCCGGTGCGGCTCGAGGTCGCGCAGGACATGAGCGAGCACATGCTCGAACTGCTGCTGCGCGAGCTGGAAGTCGACCCCGAGGACGTCGTCGAGGTACCGGGGCTGCTCGACCTCACCTGCCTGTTCCAGCTGTCCGCGGTGGACCGCAAGGAATTGAAGGACCGGCCGTTCGTGCCCGCGACGCATCCGGCGTTCGGCGAACGCGAGACGCCCAAGAGCGTGTTCGCGACGCTGCGCGAGGGCGACGTCCTGGTGCACCACCCCTACGATTCGTTCTCCACGAGCGTGCAGCGGTTCATCGAACAGGCCGCGGCCGATTCGAAGGTGCTGGCGATCAAGCAGACGCTGTACCGGACGTCCGGCGATTCGCCGATCGTGGACGCGCTGATCGACGCCGCCGAGGCGGGCAAGCAGGTCGTGGCGCTGGTGGAGATCAAGGCGCGGTTCGACGAGCAGGCCAACATCACCTGGGCGCGCACGCTGGAGCGCGCGGGCGTGCACGTGGTGTACGGCTTGGTGGGCCTCAAAACGCACTGCAAGGTGTCGATGGTGGTGCGGCAGGAGGGTTCGACCATCCGCCGCTACTGCCACATCGGCACCGGCAACTACAACCCGAAGACCGCGCGGCTGTACGAAGACCTCGGGCTGCTCACCGCGGACCCGAGCATCGGCGCGGACATCACCGATCTGTTCAACGTCCTCACCGGCTACTCGCGCCAGGACACCTACCGCACGATCCTCACGTCGCCGCACGGCATCCGCCGCGGCATCGTGCGCGCGATCGGCGAGGAGATCGAACTCGCGCGCGCCGGGCTCGAAGCGGGCATCCGGATCAAGTGCAACTCGCTCGTCGACGAGCAGGTGATCGACGCGCTGTACCACGCTTCCCAAGCCGGCGTTCCGGTCGACGTGGTGGTGCGCGGGATCTGCTCGCTGAAGCCGGGCGTCGAGGGCTTGAGCGAGAACATCCGGGTCCGCTCGATCCTCGGCCGGTTCCTCGAGCACTCGCGGGTGTTCCACTTCCGCGCGGGCGGCACGCACTGGATCGGCAGCGCGGACATGATGCACCGCAACCTCGACCGCCGGATCGAGGCGCTGGTGCGGGTCAAGGACCCGAGGCTGACGCGGCAGCTGGACGACGTGTTCGATTCGGCGCTCGACCCGCACACGCGCTGCTGGGTGCTCAGCTCCTCCGGCGAATGGCAGCCGTTCCCGGCCGCCGGTTCGCAGGTGCGCGACCACCAGCTCGAACTCGCGAAGCGGCACGGGGCCGTCGGATGAGCGTGGACGTCCGGGCCGCCGGCGCGGTGCTCTGGCGCCGCGCCGGAGCCGGGTTCGAGGTCGCCCTCGTGCACCGGCCCCGCTACGACGATTGGTCGCTGCCGAAAGGAAAGGTCGACCCGGGCGAGACGATCGCGGCCACCGCGGTGCGCGAGATCGCCGAGGAGACCGGGTTCCGCGCGGTGCTGGGGCGCTATGTCGCGCAGACGAGGTACGAGGTCCCGGCGAAGAACAACGGGCGGCTGCTGCGCAAGAGCGTCGACTACTTCAGCGGCGAAGCCGTTTCCGGCGCCTTCGAGCCCAACGAAGAGGTCGACGAACTGCGCTGGCTGGACCCGATCACGGCCGAGCAGTTGCTCACGCGACCGGCGGATGTCCGGGTGCTGCGCGAGTTCTGCGCCCTCCCGCCCGCGCCGACGACGGTGTTGCTGGTGCGCCACGCCAAAGCAGGCAAACGCGAAGACTGGACGGGCGACGACGACCTCCGTCCGCTGTCCGAAGCCGGTCAGCGCCAAGCTGCGGCGCTGCGAGACCTGCTGCCGCTCTTCGGCCCCGACCGGGTGTTCTCCGCGCCGCGGCTGCGGTGCGTGCAGACCGTCGGCGGAGTCGCGGACGCACTCGGCGTCGAGGTGCGGCACGAGCCGTTGCTGTCGGAAGAGGGCTACTGGCCCGACCCGCTGCAGGGAATCCGCCGCCTGCTGGCGATCGCGGCCGACGGGGGCACCCCGCTGATCAGCAGCCAGGGCGGGGTGATCCCGGACCTGGTGAGCGCACTGGCGGACCGGGACGGCCTGGAACTGCCCGCCGCCCGCGACGGAGTGGTGCCGAGCAAGAAGGGCTCGCTGTGGGTCCTGTCGTTCTCTCCCGGCGACGACGGGCCGGTTCTGGTGGGCGCGGATTATTACCCGAGCCCCCTTCCCGCGCCGGTGCCTTCGGCAGGCTGATCTTTTCGCGGGGCCCGGCGTTGCTTCGGCGACGCCGGGCCCTTCTCGTCTCCATTCGACGAGCCGCGGTTTCTATAGAGACCGGTATTGCTGAGCGACGCTCAGGACTTATCCCCGGTCCCGGCATAAGCGACGTCCCAGACAGGTTCGAAGGGTTTAATTACCCCCGACGGGGATTTATCTCCGAGCGTCGGATCAGCCAATCCGATTGCCTTCCCGGCCCGCCTCCGCGTGCGGCTGGGACAGCCTGGAACTGTTGTCTTATCAGCAATCCTGCGGGTTCTTTTCGCGGGCTTCGCAGCTCTCCGACCTCGGGAAACGCTGTCTTCCCGCTGCCGCAGGCTCTTCCGGACCGAGGCCGGGCCAACCCCTGCGGTGCGGCGGATTCCTGATCTCCGCACGCTTGTCCGCCGTCTCGTCCCTCCCGAAAGCCCTGCGATCACAACAGCTCCCAGCGCCGGCTCAGAGCCCCTGCCCCTGGATCAGCTCACCGGACCGGCCGCCCTCACCCGGTCGGGAAACTCCGCGCCCCACAACGGCTCAGCCGCTCCGCAAGCCCCACCCGGCTCCCGACCCACCAGCACAACAACTCATCCCCCAGCCCGCCGCCCCCGGCGGTGTCCCCGAAACCCCAGCCCCCACGACACCTCAATCCGTCCCCGCGCGGCTCCTAGCAACTGCCCCGCGAAACCCTCCCGCCACGCCGTTTTCCACCCGTCCAGCCGATCAGCCCCCGAAAACGCGGCAGGGCCCCGACCTCACCCGAGGTCGGGGCCCTGCCGCGAAGCAACGAATACCGAGGCTACTTCTTCTTGGCCGCCGAAGTCCGCTTCGCCGGGGCCTTCTTGGCCGCGGCCGTGGTCTTCTTCGCTGCCGCAGTGGTCTTCGCGGCCGGCTTGGCGGCTGCCTTCGCCCGCGTCGTGGTGGCCTTCGGGGCCGCCTTCGCACGCGTGGTGGTGGCCTTCGCGGCCGTCGCGCGCGTCGTCGTCTTGGCTGCGGCGGCCTTGGCGGGAGCCTTGGCCGCGGTGGCGCGGGTGCGCGTGGCAGCGGGCTTCGCCGCCGTGGCACGGGTGCTGCGCGTGGCAGTGGTCGACGCGGCGCGCGTGGCAGTCGTCGACGCGGCGCGGGTGGTCGTGGCGCGCGCGGTGGTGCCGGTGGCACGCTTCGCCGCCGTGGCCTTCGGCAGCTTCTTCGAACCGGAAATGACGTCCTTGAACGTGGTGCCCGCGCGGAACGCCGGAACGTTCGTCTTCTTCACTCGCACGGTTTCGCCGGTGCGCGGGTTCCGCGCGGTGCGGGCGGCACGAGCGCGCTTCTCGAACACCCCGAAGCCGGTGATGTTCACCTTCTCGCCCTTGTTGACCGTCCGGATGATGATGTCGACGAGACCGTCGACGGCCTCCGAAGCAACCTTTTTGTCGCCCAGACGCTCCGACAGCGCCTCGATCAGCTGGGCCTTGTTGGCCATTCCAGTCCCTCCAAGAAGAACTCTTCGTCCACGGCCAGGTCGGCCGACTAACGCACACGGTATTACCAAGACAGCACAAATTCCAAACGGCATGCGAAATTTTCCCTTGCGGCGGGAACGGTTCCGCCCTCCCGAAGGACCCGATTCCGGTCCCGGGAGGCTCCGTTTGGCATGGGCGTGGACGGGGCCCGCCGGGGGCGGATTCCCTTTCCGAGCAGGGAATCCGGCCCCGGCGGCGCGGGTCAGGAGGTCGCGGCGGGAAGCGTCGCGGGCTTCCAGGAAGGCCGCTTCGACTCGAACGAGTCGATGTCCCCCGCGTGGCGCAGAGTCAGCGCGATGTCGTCGAGTCCTTCGAGCAGCCGCCAGCGGACGTAGTCGTCGATCTGGAACGGCGCGGTGAAGTCCTTGGCCCGCACGGTCTTGGCTTCGAGGTCCACCGACACCTCGGTGCCGGGCTCGTTCTCCAGCAGCTTCCAGAGCAGTTCGACATCCGACTGCTCGCACTGCGCGGCGACGAGGCCGCCCTTGCCCGAGTTGCCGCGGAAGATGTCGGCGAAACGGGACGAGATGACGACCCGGAAGCCGTAGTCCAGCAACGCCCACACGGCGTGCTCGCGCGACGAACCGGTGCCGAAGTCCGGTCCGGCGACGAGCACCGACCCGTTGGAGAACGGTTCCTGATTGAGGATGAAGTCCTCCTGCGCGCGCCAGGCGGCGAACAGCCCGTCCTCGAATCCGGTGCGGGTCACGCGCTTGAGGTAGACGGCCGGGATGATCTGGTCAGTGTCCACGTTGGACCTGCGCAGCGGGACCCCGATCCCGGTGTGCTGGGTGAACGGTTCCATGGTGGGAGCTCCTCTCCGGGAAGTCAGGCGGGCAGGTCGGCGGGCGAGGACAGCGTCCCGCGCACGGCGGTGGCGGCGGCCACGAGCGGCGAGACGAGGTGCGTGCGCCCGCCCTTGCCCTGCCGTCCCTCGAAGTTGCGGTTGGAGGTGGATGCGCTGCGCTCGCCGGGGGCGAGCTGGTCCGGGTTCATCCCGAGACACATGGAGCAGCCCGCCTGCCGCCATTCGGCTCCCGCCTCGGAGAAGATCTTGTCCAGGCCTTCCTCCTCGGCGGTCTTGCGCACCCGCATCGAACCGGGCACCACGAGCATCCGGACCGAATCGGCCACCTTCCGCCCGCGCAGCACCTCCGCCGCGGCGCGCAGGTCCTCGATCCGGCCGTTGGTGCAGGAGCCGAGGAAGACCGTGTCCACGGCGATCTCGCGCAGCGGGGTGCCCGGTTCGAGATCCATATAGGACAGCGCCTTCTCGGCGGCGAAGCGCGCGTTCTCGTCGGCGATCGCGGCCGGATCCGGCACCGAGTCGCCCAGCGGCAGGCCCTGTCCGGGGTTGGTGCCCCACGTCACGAACGGCGTCAGCTGGTCCGCGTCGAGGTGGACCTCGGCGTCGAATTCCGCGCCCTCGTCGGTGCGCAGCTCGCGCCAGGCGGCGACGGCGGCGTCCCAGTCCTCGCCCTTCGGCGCGTGCGGACGGCCCTTGAGGTAGGCGAAGGTCGTTTCGTCCGGAGCGATCATGCCGGCGCGCGCGCCCGCCTCGATCGACATGTTGCAGATGGTCATCCGGGCTTCCATCGACAGCTCTTCGATGGCCTTGCCGCGGTACTCCAGGACGTAGCCCTGACCGCCGCCGGTGCCGATTTTGGCGATCACCGCGAGGATCACGTCCTTCGCGGTGACGCCCGGCTGCAGCGTGCCGTCGACGTTGATCGCCATCGTCTTGAACGGCCGCAGCGGCAGCGTCTGGGTGGCGAGCACGTGCTCGACCTCGGAAGTGCCGATGCCGAACGCCATCGCGCCGAACGCGCCGTGCGTCGAGGTGTGACTGTCGCCGCACACCACGGTGGTTCCGGGCTGGGTCAGCCCGAGCTGCGGTCCGATCACGTGCACGATGCCCTGTTCGGCGTCGCCCATCGGGTGCAGCCGGACGCCGAACTCCTTGCAGTTGCGGCGAAGCGTGTCGACCTGGGTGCGGGACACCGGGTCGGCGATCGGGAGGTCGATGTCCACCGTGGGGACGTTGTGGTCCTCGGTGGCGATGGTGAGGTCGGGGCGGCGCACCGGCCGCCCGGCCAGCCGCAGTCCGTCGAACGCCTGCGGGCTGGTCACTTCGTGCACCAAGTGGAGGTCGATGTAGAGCAGATCCGGTTCGGCGCCTTCGCCTCGGCGCACGAGGTGGCTGTCCCACACCTTCTCCGCCAGCGTACGAGCCTTGCCGGTGGGGCTGGTCATCTCCGGCTCCTTCCACGGGATCGGCCGGGAGCACGGAACCCGGACAGTGCCGGTGAGGAGGGGGCAGCCGCGGCTGTCCGCGGCTCCGGGTTTCGTTTTTCCCAGATTCTGGACTTCCCACAGTGCGGGAAGATAGTATCGCGTCGTGGGACAGCATAGCGGTATCGGAGTACTGGACAAAGCCGTGGCCGTACTGCAGGCGGTCGCCGAGGACCCGTGCGGGCTGGCGGAACTCTGCACGCGCACCGGGCTTCCTCGCGCGACCGCGCACCGGCTCGCGGTCGGGCTCGAAGTGCACCGCCTGTTGCGGCGAGGGCCGGACGGGCGCTGGCGGCCGGGCACGGCGCTCGCCGAACTCGCGGGCGGGTCGACCGACCCGTTGCTCGACGCGGCGAGTTCGGTGCTGCCGAAGCTTCGGGACATCACCGGCGAAAGCGTTCAGCTTTACCGGCGCGACGGCGTGCAGCGCGTGTGCGTTTCGACCGCGGAACCGCCGAGCGGTTTGCGCGACACGGTTCCGATCGGTTCGCGGCTGCCGATGACGGCGGGCTCGGGCGCGAAGGTCCTTGCCGCGTGGTCGGATCCGCACACGCAGCGGACGATCCTCGCCGACGCGGTTTACGGCGAACGCACTTTGCTCGAAGTGCGCCGCCGCGGCTGGGCGCAAAGCGTCGCCGAACGCGAGCCGGGCGTCGCGAGCGTTTCGGCCCCGGTGCGCGATTCCTCCGGCACCGTCGTCGCCGCGGTGTCGGTGTCCGGTCCGATCGAACGCATAGGGCGCAAGCCCGGCGCCCGATGGGCGGCCGATCTCCTCGCCGCCGCCGACGCGCTCCAGGAACGCCTCTGACGCCCCGCTCCCACCGCGCCCCAACTTCAGGCCGCCTCTCCGCCACCCCGGCGGGAGGCGGCCTTTTTCGCACCGGCGGCCTTCACCCGGCGCGGCGAACGCACTCCGCCCGAAGCACACCGCGGCCGTCCCCCAAGCGCGAACCCGGTGTCGCGAACGTTTCCGCCCCGTGCGTAATCCCCCCGCCCCGGCCCGATCGACCGCAAGCCAGGCGCGCGACGGGCGGCCAATCTCCTCGCCGCCGACGCACTCCAGGAACGCCCCTAACGCCCGGCCCCAACTCCAACTGCCTCTCCGCCACACCGTCGGGAGGCAGCCTTTCCCGCACCGGCAACCCTCCCCAAAGCGGTACACGGCGAACGCACTCCGCCGGAAGCACACCGCGGCCGTCAGCCAAACCCCGCCGAACGCGAACCCGGCACCGCGAACCTTTCCGCCCCGTGCGCGATTCCCCCGCCGCAGCCTTCCCCTCCGGCCCAATCGAACCCATCCGCCGCAAACCCGGCGCGCCGCCCCCTCCCCGCCGACCCGATCGAGGAAGCCCCAACGCCCCGCTCCCACCACGCCCCAACCCCGGTCCGCCTCTCCGCCACGCCCGTGGGAGACAGTCTTTTTCGCGCGGTTTTCGATCGTCCTCAGTAGACCGTCCGGCCGCTTCGCGGGTCGCCCGAGCGGCCGCGCACGACTCGGCCGCCCCACCTCAAGAAAAGACAAAACCGCAGGACAGCGGGTGTCTACATGCGACTTTGCCGACGCCGCAAGCACTCTCGCGGGTCTTCCGGCCAGTGAAAGAATCCGGAGCCGCGAGCCTCGCGAGGGTCGTCAGTAACCCGGACGCGGCAACGAAAAAGGCAGGTCCCGATTGGACTTGCGAAGTCTATGGGTGATAATGACTGCGTTCGGCCTGTATGGCCGTATAAAACAAGTTCTGGTTGGAGGAACTGGAATGGCCAACAAGGCCCAGCTGATCGAAGCTCTGTCGGAGCGCATCGGCGACAAGAAGGCAGCAGCGGAAGCCGTCGACGGTCTCGTCGACATCATCATCCGCACCGTCCACAAGGGCGAAAAGGTCACCATCACCGGCTTCGGTGTCTTCGAGAAGCGCGCGCGTGCCGCCCGCACCGCTCGCAACCCGCGCACCGGCGAAGCCGTGCGGGTCAAGAAGACCAACGTTCCGGCGTTCCGCGCGGGCACCACGTTCAAGGACGTCATCTCCGGCACGAAGAAGCTGCCGAAGGCGACTGCCGTGAAGCGTGCGACCGCCAGCACCGCGAAGGCGACCGCGACCCGCGCCACGGCGACGACCACCACTCGCGCCAAGGCCACCGCCGCCAAGCCGGCCGCCACCCGCACCCGCGCCACCGCGGCCAAGGCTCCCGCCAAGGCCACCGCCGCGAAGGCCACCACCACCCGCGCCAAGGCGACCGCCACCAAGGCCACCGCGGCCAAGGCGGCTCCGAAGGCCACCACCACGCGGGCGAAGGCCGCCGCCAAGCCGGCCGCCAAGAAGACCACGGCGACCGCGAAGAAGGCTCCGGCCAAGCGCACCTCGGCCGCGAAGAAGAAGTAACTCCGGTTTTCCGGAAGCAGAAGACAAGCCCCGCCCGGCTTCTCCCCGGGCGGGGCTTGTCGCATCTCTGCCCTTTTTTCCCGCTCTGGAGGCACTGCCCGACATCGGGACGCCGGGCTCGACCGCCCCGCCGATGAAGTCCGCGCCCGCGCCGCCGCCGATTCCGAAGCGGCAGAAGAGCGTTCCGCCGACCGTTCTCAAGATCCGTTGGCACGCTTGCCCGTCCGGATCTCGAAGCGCGCTCAGGGCCGTGCGATCGGCAGACTGTGAGCCAGCAGACCCCTTCCGCCGTCTCGACCGCATCTCCGCGCAGCGCGAAGGAAACCGAGGGACGGCCGCGGCGTTTTCCTGATCACATCGGCCATCTCGCACGCGCCTCCATTCGATCACCTGTTCCCCCAAGCAAGTGCGAACACCCGCGCGAAGCGGTCGCCGGGGTTTCCTTGCTGTGCCCGATTCGCCACCTTGCGTGGCCGTCGGGTGTCCGCGATCACCCAGGCCGCGCAAGGTCCACAACAGACTTTCGGGTTGTTATGCGAACGTGACAACCACGCACTGTGGCCACGCGTAATCCAGTCGGGCGAACGGGCGAATCCGGACTGGTTTCGCCAGCGCACACCGTCTTTTCCCCGCTGCCGCAGCGGTGTCTCGCGGGCGCGCGCGCCGCGTCCGCGAAAGTGGGTGCCGGGCCACGAAAACCGGCCGTCATCGGTGAACCGGTCGCGCGATCGGCTCCGATCAGTGTTGGTCTATGCAATCATGTCGCCCGGCAAGGACCCCGAATGCGAAGAACATGAGACGACTGTGCCGATAGTTCGTGTGGAGAAGCTGTACAAAGTGTTCGGCCGCCGGGCGGAAGAAGCGGTCGGCAAGCTGGAGAACGGCGCCGATCGCGCCGAATTGGAGCTGCCCGGCGTGACCGCGGCGGTGATCGACGCCTCCTTTACCGTGGAGCGCGGCGAGATTTTCGTGGTGATGGGGCTGTCCGGTTCGGGCAAGTCGACCCTGCTGCGCACGCTGAACGGATTGCTCCCGGCCACCTCCGGCCGGGTTCTGGTGGACGACATCGACCTCACCGAAAAGTCCGCGGCCGAGGTGCGCGAACTGCGCCAGCGGCGGATGAGCATGGTGTTCCAGCACTTCGCGCTGTTCCCGCACCGCACGGTCGCGGAGAACGTCGCCTACGGGCTGAGCGTGCAGAACGCGCCGCGCGAGCGGCAGCGCGAACGCACCGCCGAAGCGCTGGAGATGGTCGGCCTCACCGGATGGGAGGACCGGTTGCCCGGTCAGCTGTCCGGCGGGATGCGCCAGCGCGTCGGCCTCGCCCGCGCGCTGGCCGCGGACACCGAGATCCTGCTGATGGACGAGGCGTTCAGCGCGCTGGACCCGTTGATCCGCAAGGAGATGCAGGACCAGCTCCTGAACCTGCAGCGGCAGCTGGGCAAGACGATCGTGTTCATCACGCACGATCTCAACGAGGCGATGCGCTTGGGCGACCGGATCGCGATGATGCGCGACGGCCGGATCGTGCAGGTCGCGACCGCGCAGGAGATGCTCACCGAACCGGCCGACGAATACGTCGCGAAGTTCGTGCGCGACGTCGACCGCAGCCGGGTGCTCACCGCGTCCGCCGTGATGAAGCCCGCGGAAATCTCGTTCACCCCGGCGACGACGCCCGCCGAAGCGCTGGAAACGATGCGCCGGAACGAACTCGCCGGCGTGCTGGTGACCGAGGACGGCAAGTTCGCCGGCGCGGTCGACCGGCGCGCGGTGAGCGAAGCCGCCGACCGCGGCGAGAAAACGATCGCCGGAATCGTCGACCGTTCCGCCGCGCGCACCGCGCCGGAAACCCAGATGGCCGACCTGTTCGGCCACGCCGCTTCCGCGCCCGCGCCGCTCGCGGTCGTCGACGCCGAGGGCGCGCTGCTCGGCATGGTGACCCGCGAGGCGCTGCTGAACGCGCTGAGCACAGAAGAAAACAACGACCAGGAGGTGAACGCCCGTGTCTGACAACGTCCTCGTCGGCGACCTGCCGCAGATTCCCGTCGGCACCTGGTTCAAGGCGATCATCGACTGGCTGCAGGGCAACATCGGCCCCTTCTTCGATTTCGTCGACAAAATCGTCAACGGCGCGGTCACCGGGCTCGCCTCGGGGCTGACCTGGCTTCCGTGGCCGGTCCTGGTCGTGGTGTTCGCCGGGCTCGGCTGGTGGCTGCGCGGCTGGAAGTTCGGCCTCGGCTCGGCGATCGGGTTCGCGCTCATCGACAGCCTGCGCGAATTCCCGTCCGCGATGCAGACGCTTTCGCAGGTGCTGATCTCCGGCGTGGTCGCGGTGGCGATCGCGGTGCCGGTCGGGATCGCGGCCGCGCGCAACGAAACGGTGAGCCGGATCGTGAAGCCGGTCCTGGACTTCATGCAGACGCTGCCCGCGTTCGTCTACCTGATCCCGGTCATTTTCTTCTTCTCGATCGGCCCGGTGCCGGGCGTGGTGGCGACCGTCGTGTTCTCGCTGCCGCCGGGCGTGCGGCTGACCGAACTCGGCATCCGCCAGGTCGATCCGGAAATGGTCGAGGCGGGCGAGGCGTTCGGCTCGCCGCCGCGGCGGATCCTGCGGGAGATCCAGATCCCGCTCGCGATGCCGTCGATCATGGCCGGCATCAACCAGATCATCATGCTTTCGCTGTCCATGGTCGTGATCTCCGGCATGGTCGGCGCGCCAGGGCTCGGCGCCGAGGTGTACGCCGCGGTCACGAGCCTGAAGCTGGACCTGGGTTTCCAGGCCGGTCTCGGCGTCGTCGTGCTGGCCATCTACCTCGACCGGCTCACCTCCTCGCTCGGGGCGCGCTCTGCGGTGGGCCGCGCCCTTCGCCGGGCCGACGCGGCCTGATCCACCTCCACCGCAACGAGAAAGGACGAACGAGTGCGCACATCGAAACGGCTCAGCCGGATCTTCGCCGTGGGCGCCGCCGTGACGGCCCTGGTCGGCCTCACCGCGGCGTGCGGCGGCCGGGAGTCCCAGTCGGGCAACAGCCAGGAAGCCAAGAGCGTCACCATCGGCTACATCAACTGGGACGAGGACGTCGCCCTCACCAACCTGTACCAGGCGGTGCTGGAGGAGAAGGGCTACAAGGTCAAGACGCAGATGCTCGACGTCGGCCCGATCTACGCGGGCCTCGCGAAGGGCGACGTCGACCTGTTCCTCGACTCGTGGCTGCCCGCGACGCACAAGCAGTACTGGGACCAGTACAAGGACAAGCTCGAAGACCTCGGCGTCTGGTACGACAACGCGACCCTCAACCTCGCGGTGCCGGACTACGTGAGCGACGTCAACAGCATCGCCGACCTCAAGGACAAGGCGAGCATGTTCGGCGGCAAGATCACCGGCATCGAGGCGAGCGCGGGCGAGACGGGCATCGTGCAGAAGAACGCGGTCCCGCAGTACGGCCTCGACGGCGCGCTGACCCTGCAGAACTCGTCGACCACCGCGATGCTGGCCGCGCTCGACAGCTCGATCAAGGCGAAGAAGCCGATCGTCGTGACGCTGTGGCACCCGCACTGGGCGTACTCGCGCTACCAGCTCAAGGATCTCAAGGACCCGAAGGGCGCCATGGGCAAGGGCGAGCAGATCCACGCGCTGGGCCGCAAGGGCTTCGACAAGGACTTCCCGGCGCTCGCCGGCGTGGCCAAGAAGCTGAAGATGTCGGACGAGGACCTCGGTTCGCTCGAGGACGCGATCCAGAAGGCCCCGAAGGGCCAGGAAAAGACCGCCGCGAAGCAGTGGGCGGATCAGCACAAGCAGTTCGTGGACCAGGCTTTCGCCGGTCTCTGAGCAGCCGCCGGAACGACCCCGCCTCCCGCTCTCCGGGACGGCGGGGTCGTTTCTTTTTCAACCGCGCAGGGCAGTTGATGAGGCCCTGCTCCTCCTGATTCGTTGCCCAGCCCCGTTATCGAGCGGAATCCGCCGCGCGATACGGCACACTGGTCGCATGTCTCGCGCGCCGATTCCTGCCCGCACCGACGGACCCGACGACGTCGACGCGGTCACCGAAGCCGTGCTCACCGCTTCCCGCCTGCTCGTCGCCGTGTCCGCGCGGTCCATCGCCTCGGCGGGCGATCTCATCACGGTGCCGCAGTTCCGGCTGCTGGTAGTGCTGCATTCCCGCGGCCCGCTCAAACAGGCCGCGCTCGCCGAACATCTCGGCGTCACCCCTTCCACCGCGAGCCGGATGATCGACCGCCTGGTCGCGGTCGCGCTGGTCGCCCGGTTGGGCAATCCGTCGTCCCGGCGCGAGGTCGTCATCGAACTCACCCAGGAAGGCGACCGGATCGTCCGCGTCGTCACCCATCGCCGGCGTCGCGAAATCGCCGCCATCGTGGAAAAAATGCCCGAATCGGCCCGCCGCGGCCTGGTCGACGCCCTGACCGCCTTCGCCGAAGCCGGCGGCGAACCCCCGGCCGGAAACCCGGCCGACGCGGTCTGGGTCTAGATTTCCGCCGCCACCGCGCGAATCCCGTCGGTCACCTCTTTCGCCGACGGCGCTTCCTCCGGGTCCAGCAGCCACTGCACCATCAGCCCGATCACCAACGCGCTCTGCACCGCCCCGCCGACCCCTTTGCGAGCTTCCCGCAGCCCTTGCACGAGATGCTCGCGCACGTCCGACGACCGCTCCGCCTGCACGATCGCCTCCAGCTGCGCGACCCACAGCGCCCGATGCTCGCCGAAGCTGCCGATCATCCGCTTCAGCCCCTGCTCGGACAGGTCGAACGACGAATCCGCGACCTCGCCGCCGAGCTCGTCGACCGCCGCCACGAGCGCCTGCGTCAGCAACGCGTCCCGCGACCCGAAGTGATACCCGATCGCCGCGTGACTGACCCCCGCCGCGGCCGCGATGTCGCGCACCGTCGTGTTGCCCCAGCCCCGCTCGATCAAGCACCGCTTCGCCCCGGCCAGCAGATCCTCGCGATTGCCCATGGCGACACCCTAGCTTGCCCACCTGGTTTATCCAAATGGTTTGGCCAAATGGACAAACCCGCGCTACGTTTCCCCCATGACCTCCTCGAACGTCCTCATCTCCGGTGCCGGCGTAGCAGGCACGACCCTCGCCGAACTCCTCACCCGCGCCGGCCACCGCGTGACGCTCGTCGAACGCGCGCCCGCCCTCCGGCACACCGGCTACGCCGTGGATTTCCGCGGCGCCGCCTTCGATGTCCTGTCCGAGCTGGGCATCCTCGACGCAGTCCGCCGCCACGACACGAAAATGACCGGAACCACCCTCGTCGACCGCGACGGCACGCAGGTAGACCGACTCCCCGCCGAGGCTTTCGCCGGTGAGCTGGAGGTGCCGAAACGCGTCCTGAACGAGCTGCTGTACGACCTGACTGTCGATCATGTCGAGTACCGCTTCGGCACCTCGATCGCGTCGCTGGCGCAAACTGAGACCGCCGTAACCGCCGACCTGACCGACGGTTCGACCGAGACCTATGACCTGGTCTTCGGTGCCGACGGCGTGTACTCGAAAGTCCGCCAACTGGCCTTCGCCCCGCACTTTGCGGCGTTGCAACACCTAGGCCTCTCCGGTGCAGGCTTCACCATGCCCAACTTCCTGGGCCTGGACCACAACGGACTCCTCCGCACCGCCAACGGCACCGCGGTCTACCTGTTCAATTCGGCGGACCCGGACCGCCTGACCGTGAGCCTGTCCTTCGGAACCCCTTCCGGAGCCCTGGACCGGCTCTCCCGAGCCGACCAGGAAGCAGCGACGCGCGCCGCTTTCGCCGGTGACACCTGGCACACCCCGCTGTTGCTGGAGGCGATGTCGGAGGCTTCGGACTTCTACTTCAGCTCGAACGCACAGGTGCATCTGGACAGCTGGTCAACAGGCCGAATCGCCCTGCTGGGAGACGCCGGATACTGCGCCGCGCCCGCCGCGGGCATGGGCACCTCCCAAGCCCTGCTAGGCGCCCGTTCGCTGGCCCGCCACTTGGCAGCTGCGGATCACCCGGAGGCGTTCGCCCGGTATGAGGCCGAACTCCGCCCGTATGTCACGGAAAACCAGGCCAACGGCCGCTCCGCAGCCGCGATGTTCGGCGGCGAGGAGGGTTGAGCCGGACTCTCCCCCACTCGCGGCCCGTGGCTTTCTTGCTCGCTTCGTTGCGGCCGCCGTCCTCCTGCCGAGACTCGCCTGCAACTCTCGGCTTTTGCTGGCCCGCAGCCGTTTTCGCCCGCGGTTCCCCCTCATCGAGCTGGCCGCAGTGCCCCGTCTAACAGCTTCCGCACGGCTCGCTCATCCCAATTACCACCCGCGGGTTCCCTCTCACCGCGCTGGCCGCAGTGCCCCGTCTAATAGCTTCCGCGCGGCTTGCTCACGCCAATTCCCACCCAAGGTTCCCGATCGCCCCATCCACTGCTGTTCTCCACCCACAGCTCCCGATCGCCCCATCCGCCACCGTTCTCCACCCGCGGCTCCCCATCGCCCCGCCAGCAACCGTTCTCCACCCGCGGTTCCCGATCGCCCTGCACGCCGCCGTTCCCCACCTGCGGTTCCCGAACGCCCCGCCAGCCAACCGTTCCCCACCCGCGGTTCCCGACCCGCCCGTCACCGTTCCCCACCCGCGGTTCCCGATCGCCCGACCCGCCGCCGTTCCCCGCCCGCCGCTTTCCCCGCTCCCCAGCAGCTCTGCGCACCACTCGCAACCCGCGCCACACCGACCTCCCCCACCAGCCCCGCCCACCCCATCAGCCCCGGGCTTTTCCCATAAACACAACAAAGCCCGGTTGATCAAAAGATCAACCGGGCTGGCTGTACCCCCGATGGGATTCGAACCCACGCTACCGGCGTGAGAGGCCGGCGTCCTAGGCCGCTAGACGACGGGGGCTTAGGAACTTCCCCGTTTCCGGGGCTTTTCTTGCGAGAGAGAACTTACCAGAAGCGATTTCGCACTTCCGAGAGGGGGTCCTCTCTGCAGCTGGGGTACCAGGACTCGAACCTAGACTAACTGGACCAGAACCAGTCGTGCTGCCAATTACACCATACCCCAGTGAGGTACTTTCCCGGTTGCCCAGGTCAGTGCCGCACGAGAAGAAATACTAGAACATCCCGCCGCGGACCGTCGCAGCGGGGGTCCCCGCCGCCCGCGGGGCGGGCACGCCGACCGTCGCGTACTCCGAAACCAGCAGCTCAGGCAGCTCGTCGAGACCCGTCACCGTGCGTACTCCCTCCGGCGCGCGCTCGCCAGTGCGACTGGTCCCGTCGCGGTCGAGCCAGACCGCGCCGAGCCCGGCGTCGAACGCTCCGATGGCGTCGGTGTCGAGTTTGTCCCCGACGTGCACCGTGCGCTCCGGTGGACAGTCCAGCGCCAAGCACACCGAGTGGAACATCACCGGATCGGGTTTGGCGACCCCGACCTCGCCCGCAATCGCGACATGGTCGAAAAACGGCGCGAGCCCGAGTTCCGCGATTTTCTGCCGCTGATGCACCCCTGAGGCGTTCGTCACGGCTGCGAGCTGCAACCCGGCGGCGCGCAGCCATTCAAGACAGGGAACAACATCATCGAATAATCGCCAAGACCGCGCCAAAATCTCCCGCCGGCGCGCCTCGAACGCGCTCACTTGCGCGGAGTCCCCGAAGATCCCCAACTCGGCGAGGAAACATTCAGTACGCCGGTGATGCATCACGTCGTAGCCGAGCTTCCCGGCGACAACGAGCGCGACGTGCTCCTCGGTGATCAAATCCCACAACGGCCAGAGGTCGTCGCGCCCAGTAAGCGCGTGCAGCGTACGGCGGATCGCGGCGGTGCAATCGATCAACGTGTCATCGATGTCGAGGCAAACCAGGCTCAGCTCAGGAGGCACCCACGGTTCGCGGCCGACAGCGGCCGGCGGGGCAGTACGAGCACGCGACAGAGCGGCCGGGGCGAAATCCACCCCGTGAGGCTAGGGCACTCGCCGCGTTCGCAACGCGGCCAAAAAGGTGATTACCTCCGAGCCGTTGCCGCTGACCGGCTCTACCGCCGGTGCACAAAGTGTCCGCCCGGTGACGTTCACCACCGCCCCAGAGGGCCGAGCGGGTGAAAGACGCTTACTCCACTCTCCCCGGGAACTTACAAATTCCGAACGATCTCCTCGCCCCCTCGCGCCGACCTCCGCTCGCGCTCTCGCCTGAAAACCCTGTCACCCCAACCCTTTCCCGCCGCAGAACGTGCCCTCCCGGACACCGCCACCCCAAAGCAACAACAACCACGCATAAGTTCCGCCACCGAACCAACCGCCCGAAATCTTTTCCCGAAAAATATCGACACTTCGCTCTTTCCGATCCGGACGGCAGCACCCCCATCGCTCTCCCGAGATCCACATACGCGATCCACACACCATTACGCAAACTCCCCACATTCTGGTCCCCGCGCGGCAACATCAACTCCCCTGCCGACACCGACCAGTCACACTTCCCGCCTCCGCAATCCCGCTCCAAGGCGGCAACCCTTCTCCAACGCCCACCTCACGACTTCGCCACCCGCAAACCACCAACCGCCCTCACCCACCGCGCCCGACTGCCGCAAACACTCCCCCAGCCGCCTTTGGAACTCCCGACACCAGCCCCGCCTCTTGGCGCCTTCACCACCCCCGCCTCGACCGCAACATCCATCCCAGCTCTCCGCGGTCACGAACACACCCCAACGGCCGACTTGACGCACCGTCCACCCAAGGTGCATCCTCAAGTTATTCATCAGACGATGAATAAGAGGGGAGCTGGGGAAGATGACCGAGCACACGGGGTGCGTCATCGTCGGCGGCGGACCGGCTGGCATGGTGGCGGGACTGCTCCTGGCCCGAGCAGGCGTAGAGGTCACGGTGCTGGAGAAGCACGCGGATTTCCTCCGCGATTTCCGCGGCGACACCGTCCATCCGTCCACCCTCGCGCTCCTGGACGAACTGGGCCTCGGCGAGAAGTTCGAGGCGCTGCCGCACACCAAAGTGACCACCGTCGGACTCCCGACCCCCGACGGCGCCCCGCTGACCCTCGCCGACATGTCGCTGCTGAAGGTCCCCCGCCCGTACGTCGCGATGGTCCCCCAATGGGATTTCCTAGACCTGCTCGCCGAGACAGCTCAGAAAGAACCAACCTTCACCCTGCGCCTGGAAACCGAAATGACCGGCCTCCTCCGCTCCGGCCGGCGGGTCACAGGCGTCCGCTACCGCACCGCCGACGGAACCGAAGGCGAACTAACGGCCAACCTCGTAATCGCCGCCGACGGCCGCTGGTCACTGGCCCGCCGCTCGGCCGGTCTGACCCCGCGCGAGTACTACACCCCGTTCGACGCCTGGTGGTTCCGCCTCTCCCGCAAGGCCGAAGAGCGGGAAGCCACGTTGATGCCGAGGATGAGCAAGCGCCACTTCGCAGTGCCGTTGCCACGCAAGGGCTACTACCAGATCGCCTACCTCACGCCGAAGGGCAAAGACCTGAACGAGGCAGGCATCGAAAGCTTCCGCCGCGACGTCACCGAGGTCTGCCCGGAATTCGCCGACCGAGTGCACGAGCTGAAATCCATAGACGACGTCAAGTTCCTCGACGTCCGCCTCAACCGCCTGAACCGCTGGCACGTCGACGGCCTGCTCTGCATCGGCGACGCCGCCCACGCGATGTCACCGATAGGCGGCGTCGGAATCAACCTGGCGGTACAAGACGCCGTCGCCGCCGCGAGGCTACTGGCCGACCCGCTCCTGCGAGGCAGGCCGACCGAAAAGGACCTCACCGCCGTCCGCAGCCGTCGCCTCCTGCCGACTGTCGCCGTCCAGGGCTTGCAACGCCTTCTTCACCGCCGCGTCATGGGCCCCGTGATGAGCGGCCTCGCCGACGGACCCCCGCCGCAATTGATCACGCTGCTCAAGCGCTTCCCGAAACTCGCCCGCATCCCGGCATTCCTCATCGGCGTAGGCATCCGCCGGGAATCCGCACCAGCCTTCGCCCGCCGCCCAGCAGAACCGGCACACCACTAACCCAACCACCGATTCGCCACCAAACGGCAACGCCTCTTGCCCGCCGACCTGCCACTCAACGGCAACTGCACCCGCTGCTTCACCGACGCGAGCACCAACTCACTTCTCGCCGCTTAACGGCAACAGCAACGGCTGCCCGACCAACCGAGCACCAAGTCGTCTCTCGCCACTCAACGACGACAGCGTCAATCGCTCACCAACCGGAGCGCCAACACCATTCGCCGCTCAGCGGCAACGCCACCATGTGTCCGCCAACTCCGACATCAGCAACCCGCCGCGCCGCTTAGTGGCAAGAGCCGGAGCCGCCGCCCGACCCCAACGGCCAGAAAACCAGCCCCGACCAGGGATTCGCCACTAAACGGCAACACCCGAACCCACCCGCCGACCCCCTGTCGCCGAAAAATGGCGACAGCCAGCTCAGAGGTCCTGCACCGGATTCGTCAGAGTCCCGAGACCGTCAATCGTGATGGACACCGACTGACCGTCGACGATCGGACCGACTCCCTCCGGCGTGCCGGTGAGGATGACGTCGCCGGGAAGGAGCGTCATCACCCGCGACACGAACTCCACCAGCTCGGGCACCTTGTGCACGAGATCCGAAGTCCGGCCGTCCTGCTTCAGCTCCCCGTCGACCTCGCTGCGGAGCGCCAGGTCGGACGGGTCGATCGACGTGTCGATCCACGGACCGAGCGGGCAGAAGGTGTCGAACCCCTTCGCCCGGCCCCACTGGCCGTCGGACTTCTGCAGGTCGCGCGCGCTCACGTCGTTCGCGACCGTGTAACCGAGGATCACACTGGCCGCGCGGGCTGCGGGCACGTTCTTGACCGGCTGTCCGATGACGACCGCGAGTTCGCCCTCGAAGTCGACGCGGCCGACATCCGACGGACGGCGAATCGGCGCGTTCGGCCCGACCACCGTCGTGGACGGCTTGATGAACAGCATCGGCGCGGACGGCACCTCATTGCCGAGCTCTGCCGCGTGCTTCGCGTAGTTCCGGCCGACGGCGATCACCTTCGACGGCAGGATCGGCGCGAGCAGCCGCACGTCGGCGAGCGGCCAGCGCTTGCCGGTGAAGTTCGGCTGGCCGAACGGATGTTCCGCGATCTCCAGGACCTGGGCATCGTCGCCGTCCCCCTCGATCGAAGCGAACGCGACACCACTGGGATGAGCAATACGAGCTAGACGCACCACACCAGTCTACGTATACCCACCGACTGTCGCGCACCCCGAGCGTGCGCAACAGTCCCCTTCGCTCGATTCCGAGCAAAGGGACCCTCGCACCGGCTAACCGGCCGTGACCGCACTGGTGTGAAGGGACCCTTCACACCAGCAAGAAACGACCACTCCTCTCAGCACCCAGCACAAACGGTCGCCGATAGACCCAACTGTGAGCCGCGATACCCACCCACACGAAGGACTCGCAAACGTCCCAACGCGACTCACCCACAGACCAGACTCACCTGCCCACAGCAGCCACTCCCAGCTCAGCCACCGCCTGCTCCCGCCCCGACGCGACCGTCAGGCTCTTGTGCACCAACGCGTCACGCAACGCCAGCCAGCTCGCCTCGACGATGCTGCCGTGCACCCCGACAGTCGTCCATTCGTGTTCGCGGTCACTAGTTTCGAGAAGTACCCGCGTAACGGCGTCCGTGCCTGGGTTCGAAGGCAGGATCCGCACCTTGTAATCGGCCAGCTCCATGCTGTCCAACCAGGACAGATACGGCGTCAACGCCTGGCGCAGCGCCGCGTCGAGCGCATGCACCGGGCCGTTCCCTTCCGCCGTGGCGATGACCCGCTCGCCCGCGACGTGCACCTTCACCGTCGCCTCGGAAACAACCTCGCCGTCCGGACGGTGGTCCAGCACCACCCGATACGACTCCAGTTCGAACGGCGGCGGATCCGACTTTTCGCCGGAAACCTCCTCGACCTCTCGGCGCAGCAACAACCCCAGCGAGGCGTCGGCCGCCTCGAACGACCAGCCTTCCGATTCGAGTGCTTTCACCTTCCGCACCGCGTTCGTGAGTGCGTCAGGCCGGCCGGCAAGGTCGACCCCGAGTTCACGTCCCTTGAGCTCGAGGCTGGCCCTGCCGGCCATCTCCGTGACCAGTACTCGCATGCCGTTGCCGACAGAAGACGGATCGATGTGGTTGTACAACAACGGATCCACCTTGATCGCGCTCGCGTGCAGCCCCGCCTTGTGGGCGAAAGCGGACGACCCGACGTAGGCCTGGTGGGTGTCGGGTGCGAGGTTGGCGATTTCGGCCAAAGCATGGGAGACGCGAGTGAGCTCGGCGGCGCCTCCGGTCGGGAGGACCTCCATTCCGAGCTTGGTCACGAGGTTTCCCGTTACGGCGAACAGGTCGGCGTTGCCTGCCCGTTCCCCGTAGCCGTTCGCGGTGCACTGCACGTGCGTCGCGCCGGCCTGCACCGCGGCGACAGAGTTCGCCACGGCACAGGAAGTGTCATCCTGGCAATGGATTCCGAGCCGGAATCCGGTCTTTTCCTTGATCTTGCCTACGGTTTCAGCAAGTCCTAGCGGCAACTGGCCGCCATTGGTGTCGCACAGCACGAGAACGTCCGCGCCCGCGTGCGCCGCCGCGTCGAGCACCCGCAGCGAAGTTTCGGGAGAGAAAGTGTAGCCGTCGAAAAAGTGTTCTGCGTCAAGGAAAACGCGACGTCCTTCGCCGACGAGGAACGCGACCGTGTCCCGTACCATCGCACACGCCTCGTCGACGTCGACCCGCAGCGCCCGCTCGATGTGCCGGAGGTCTGATTTGGCCACCAATGTGATGACCGGAGCCTCCGAATCCAAAAGGGCACGGACCTGCGGGTCTTTGTCTGCCGTCGTTCCCGCCTTGCGCGTGGACCCGAACGCGACGAGCGCAGCATGCTTGAGCGGCAATTCTCCCTTTGCCGCACGGGAAAAGAACTCCGTGTCCTTCGGCAGCGCACCCGGCCAGCCGCCCTCGATGAACCCGACACCCAGCTCGTCCAGCAGCCGCGCGACGGCCAGTTTGTCCGTGACGGAGTAGGTGATTCCTTCGCGCTGAGCACCGTCGCGCAAAGTGGTGTCGTAGAGGTGGAAGGCATCGCCGAGCGGCGTGCCGGCGGGTTCCGTGCGGGTCACGGTGTTCTCCTTGTGGCGGGGCAGAACCTGGTCCAGGCAACAAAAAAACCTCCCGCATGGGTGCGAGAGGTTGCGCGCCGGTAGCTCTTGTGGAGCGTCTATCCGGCGCGCAAGGCAATAATGATGGAGAGGGCGGTCATGTCGGCCATCATGCCACAGCTTCGCCCGGCTTCCAAACGCCGGGCGAAGCTTCCCACCTTCTGAGAGCGTCAGCCGGGCAGCTTCGCCAGGTAGCGGCCGAATTCTTCGACGGCCGCCGCATTTCGCGGTCCCTCCACCAAGGCCGCGTACGGCAGCGCGAAGAAGCGCCCTTCCTTGACCGCCGGAATGTCGCGCAGGCCGGGGCGCGAGCGGAGGAAGTTCTCCTTGTCGGCCACGCTGCCGACCTCGCCGCCGTAGTCATTGATGAGGATGACGTCCGGCGCACGCTGGATCACGGCTTCCCAGCTGACACTCGTCCAGCTGTCGTTGAGGTCCGCGAAGATGTTGGCACCACCCGATTTGGTGATGATTTCGTCCGGGCCCGCGTTGCGTCCGGAGGTGAATGGCTGGTCACGGCCGTCGTCGTAGAGGAAGACCTTGGGCTTCGGCCGTCCGGCAGGCACCGCGTTCGTGACAGCGGCGACCCGAGCGCGGTACTCTTCGATCAAACGTTCTGCACGATCACTGATTCCGAACATTTTCCCCACATTGCGCACATCTGTGTACAGCGCGTCGAGCGGTCGCATGATGCCTCGCTGCTTGCCATTCCCGTTGCGGCACGCCTCGGTGAGCAAGTAGCTGGAGATGCCCAGCTTCCCCAGGGAATCCGGGGTGAACCCGGTTGCTTCCGAGAAGCCGTAGCTCCAGCCCGCGAACACGAGGTCCGCTCCCGCGCCCTGCACCACCTCGCGGTTGATCTTCTCCGCGAGCTTGGGCACCTTGGCGAAATCGGCTTTCCAGGGCGACGATGCCACCCCGCTGGACTGTCCTTTGTCGACCACGTAACCGGCCATCCGGTCGCCCAAGCCGAGCGCGAACATCAGCTCGGTGATGCCAATGTCATTTGTCACGACCCGAGAAGGAGGTTTGGACACGGTCAACGACGAACCGCAGTTGGTCACCGTCACGGGAAATCCGGCCGGGGACGCGCCACCGTCCCCTTCGGACACTTGAGCGCCACATCCCGTGGCGACGAGGGCGACCGTCACGATCACCGCGACTGTCCTACGCATGACTGTCCTCCTGGGACCCGAGCCGGTCGAACAACAACTGCGGACGCCCCGTAGCGGGATGCGGCACGACATGGCCGCGCACCCCGAACACGTCCGCGAGCAAAGCAGGCGTGAGCACCTCAGCCGGGGTTCCGCTCGCGACGAGGCGTCCGTGGTCGAGCACGTGCACCATGTCGCACATAGCTGCGGCCAGGTTCAAGTCGTGGAGCGCTGCCAGCACCGTCGGCCCGCTGGCACGAGCGAGCGCTAGGACTTCGAGCTGGTGCCGGATGTCGAGATGGTTGGTCGGCTCGTCGAGCACCAGGAGCCGTGGCTGCTGCGCGAGTGCGCGCGCGATCAGCACGCGTTGCCGTTCGCCGCCGGACAACGTGAGTACGCCCCGGTCGGCCAGGTGCGCCAAGCCGACTTGATCCAGCGCGGCTGCGCACAGCTGATGGTCGGCTGCGCTCATGCGGTCGAGCAGGCCGTGATGCGGCATTCGCCCCATCGCCACCACCTCAGCGACGGTGAAGTCGAACTCCGCATGCGATTCCTGCGCGACCGCAGCGATCGCGCGTGCCCGCTTTCGCGGTGCCATGCCGTCCACCGGCTGACCATCGACGAGGACTGCTCCGGCCGATGGCTTGAGCACTTGGTAGACGGCGCGCAAAGTCGTCGACTTGCCGCTGCCGTTCGGGCCGAGCAGTCCGACGAATTGGCCTTGCCGAGCTTCGAGGGTCACGTCGTCGACCAGCTTGCGGCCGGCCGCGGTCACGCTGACGCCGTTGAGCGAGAGGTCCATTCACGCACCTCCGAACACGTATGCGCGCCGGCGCATCAAGAGCAGGAAGGCCGGCACCCCGACCGCCGCGGTGAGCACCCCGATCGGCAACTCTTCGGGCGCGGCGAGCACCCGCGCCGCGACGTCCACCCACACCAGGAAGACCGCACCAGCAAGCGGCGCGACCGCAAGCACCCGACGATGATCAGCACCGACGACCAGCCGTACCAGGTGCGGAAGGATCAGGCCGACGAATCCGATCGCTCCGCTCACCGCGACCAAAACCCCGGTCATGGCTGCACAAACGATGAACAGGAGGATCCGCAGCTTCCCGACGTCGACGCCGAGAGTCGTCGCCGCTTCGTCGCCCATCGCGAGTGCGTTGAGCCGGCCGGCCAGTGCCATCAGCAACAAGACCCCACCCACCACCACGATCGCGGCGATCGGCAACGTGCCCCAATTCGCGCCGGCGAGACTGCCGAGAAGCCAGAACAGCGCCGACCGAGCGGCCTCTCCGTTCGGCGCTTGGAAGACGATCACCGTGGTGATTGCGAAAAACCCGTAGGACAACGTCGTTCCGGTGAGAACCAGACGCAACGGCGTAAGCCCTTGCCGCGTACGGGCGACGAGATAGACGATCAAAGTCGCGGCGAGCGCAGCCACGAACGCCCCGACCGACAACGCATAGATCCCGAGCGACGCGAAAACGCCGAACAACGTCACCGCTGTCGCCCCGACCGATGCGCCAGAGGAAATCCCCAGCACATACGGCTCGGCGAGCGCGTTGCGCACCATGGCTTGAATCGCGACGCCGACCGTCGACAGCCCAGCGCCGACGACCACCGCGAGCAGAACGCGAGGAAGCCGGAGGTCCCAGATGATCCGGTACTGCCCGACTTCGTCCGGACTGATCGTCCCGCCGAACAACCCCGCGCGGAGAAAGGCCCACGTGTGAGTGACCGGCACCGCTACCGTCCCGATCCCGACAGCGATGACAATCGACCCGAGCAACGCCACGCCGAGCCCGAGGAGCACCGGGGTCAACGGCCGTCGTCGCTGAACGGCAACGGCGCTGACCTGGGATTCGCCACTGAACGGCGACGCGACCCGCTGGCTTTCGGATTTGACCCGCTGGCGCTTGGATTTGCCGACCCGCGGCGAAACGGTGCTTTCACGCGCGGATTGGTCATCCGGCGGCGAAACGACGCGAGCACCGGAGTCGGTCAGTTCGCGGCTAACCGAGTCGTCAGGTTGTGGCTCGTCGATCGGCAGCCCACCGCGACGGTGCACTGCGTTGCCGCGAAATGGCGAATCCTCCCCTGCCGCCGCACCGTCAGCTCGGCTCAGGTCGGGTGCACCGCCATTGCCGCTGGATGGCGAAGCGCTTGAACCACCTTCGCCGTTCAGCGACGGAAGATCTGAAGCACCGTCACCGCACGGACCTGAACCGTCCAAGGCACCGTCGCCGCCGGACGGCGATCCATCTGTGCCACCACCGCCTGGATTCGAATCATCCGACGCACCGTCGCCACGAGACGGCGAAACACTCGAGGCACGAGCAGCCCGCGAACCCGAACTGGCCGACCAACCATCACCACTAGACAGCGCATGATCCGCGGCATCGCCACCACGCGAGCTCGAATGGGCCGACGCACCGTCGCCGTTCAAAGGCAAAACGTCCGGAACACCGTCACCGTGAGATGGCGAACGGCCAAAAGCGTCCTCGCCACCACAAGGCGAGGAACCCGAACCGCTGGAACCACCCGCCAGCGGACCACCGCCAGACGGCACCGAAACACTCTCGCCACTCAACGGCGAAAGAGAGCCGCCCCCGAAAACCGCCGACGAATCCCCACCGGCAGCAGGCGGCGAAACCCCACCAGAACCGCCGTCGCCGAAAACCGGCGAACCCCCAGCCCCGCCATACACAGGACCAGGACAAGCAGAACGCCCTTCAGACGAAGGCGTAGACGAAGACACCACCGGCGACGACCCAATCGAAACATTGGGCCCGCAAAAGACGGCAGCCGCCGGCGGCGGGAGTGTCGTCTCCCGCAGACCACGACGGGAGGGGACGAGGTTCGAGGAACCTCCGCCGGTATCGGGCTCGCCTTCGGCTCCAGAAAAAGGAGCCGAAGGCCTACCGTTGCGGGTCAGCGCCGGATTTCGACCGGCTTCCGCGGCGGGGGTCCGAAAATGCTCAGGCGGTCAGCCGGCCTGACGGGGGGCGTTCGACGAGACCAGCGCCGCGAGGCGGTCGCCGATCGCCTGGGTCGCGCCGGGCGACGACTGGTCGCGCGTAGCGAGATCGAAGGCCACCGAAGCCTCGATGCGCCGCGCCGCTTCCTTGTGGCCCAGGTGGTCCAGCAGGAGCGACACCGACAGCACCGCGGCGGTCGGGTCGGCAAGACCCTGGCCCGCGATGTCCGGCGCGCTGCCGTGCACCGGCTCGAACATGCTCGGGTTCCGGCGCGTGATGTCGAGGTTCCCGCTGGCCGCGAGGCCGATGCCGCCGGTCACCGCTGCCGCGAGGTCGGTGATGATGTCGCCGAAGAGATTGTCGGTGACGATCACGTCGAACCGCGACGGGTCGGTGACCATGTGGATCGTGGCGGCGTCCACGTGCGAGTACGCCACGGTGACGTCCGGGTGCTCCAGCGAAACCTCTTCGACGATCCGCGACCACAACGAACCCGCGTGCTCCAGCACGTTGGTCTTGTGGACGAGCGTGAGGTGCTTGCGCGGACGCTCCTCGGCGCGGTTGAACGCGTCCGCGACCACGCGCCGCACGCCGAAGGCCGTGTTGACGCTGACCTCGGTGGCGATCTCGTGCTCGGTGTCCTTGCGCAGCAGGCCGCCGTTGCCCGCGTACGGGCCTTCAGTGCCTTCGCGCACCACGATCATGTCGACGTCCCCGGCGTCGGCCAGCGGGCCGCGCACTCCGGGGTACAGCCGCGCCGGGCGCAGGTTCACGTGGTGGTCCAGCTCGAACCGCAGCCGCAGCAGCAGGCCGCGTTCGAGGATTCCGCTGGGCACCGTCGGGTCGCCGACCGCGCCGAGCAGGATCGCGTCGTGCTGGCGCAATTCGCCCAGCACCGACTCCGGGAGCAACTCCCCGGTGGCGTGCCACCGCGAGGCGCCGAGGTCGTAGTTCGTGATCTCCGCCGCCGGTGCTACCTCACCGAGCACCTTGAGCGCCTCGGAGACCACCTCGGGCCCGATCCCGTCCCCTGGGATCACCGCGAGCCGCATCCACACACCTCCGTAGCCCAGGCCACCGGGCGCACCGATGGCCCATTCGCACAAAAACGCCAGCAGCGGAAGGTTACCGGCCGTAGACAAGGTGCCGTAGCCGCACCACCCTTATGCCGCATCCTCCCACAGGGTGAGACACCCGTTCGGGCGAACGGAAACGGGGGCTTGCCCAGGCCGGACAGCCTGGGCAAGCCCCCGCGTCTCGCGATGCGGCCGCTTCCGCGACTCACCTCAGGTTCCCCTTAAAGGGTGAACCAGGTCAGCCGCGCGGGAGCTCCGATTCGATCCGCACGACCGAGGCGCGCTGCCCGGTCGCGTTGTGGTGCTCGATCGCCAGCAGGCCCTTCGCCTTGTCCCCGGCGACGGCGGCCTTGTCGCGGTTGACCACCAGAGCCGTTCCCGGCTTGGCGACGTAGCCCAGCGCCGCGTCGCCGCCGCCCTGGACCGAGTACGCCGGCGCGAGCGCGTCGAACGACAGCGGAGTGCTGACCTGGTCGATCAACCCGTTCGTGGTACCCGGCGCGACGTAGTACCCGCTGGTGCCGACCGTGTAGCTGATCCGGTGCGACGCCTCCTTCGGGTCGATGCCGAGCGCGGCGATGCTGACCGGCAGCACCATCACGTTCGAGTCGAACACGTTGGTGTCGACGTCTCCGAGCTGCCCGTTGATCGCCTGCAGGTCCACCGACGGGTTGCCCGGCTTGGTCAGCGAGACCGTGTTGACGAGCAGCACGTCCGACCCCTTCGCCTTCGTCACGAAGGTTTCGAAGTCCGGCTTGCCGTCGCCGTTGGTGTCGATGTCCACGAACGGCACCGTGTTGCTGCCGAGGTTCGCGAAATCGCTCCAGGTCGTGATCCCGAACGCCAGCGTCGCGTTCTCCGGCTCGCCCTGCGCCTTGGCGAGCGGGGCCGTCGACGCCGCGCCGATGTAGCGCAGGTCGCCGCCCTTCGCGGTGCGGTTGAGGGTGCAGTCGGACGTGACGTGCGAGTCGCATTCCGGCAGCTGCGGCGATTCGGCCTGCAGTTCGAGCACGCTGATCAGCGAGCGGTACCGCTGGGAGCCGCTGCCCTGGTCGATGCCCTTGCCGCCGAGGTTCAGCACGGCCTGGTCGGCGTTCGCGCCGAAGCGCACGCCGCCCGGGGTGGTGATCGCCGAAACCGGCTTCGGCGACGAGTACACGGCCACCCGCAGAGGAACGGTCGCGCCGTTCTTCGGGGTGAACGCGACCCGGCCCGAAGCGTCGGCCACGAACTGGCGGGCGAGCCCGGCCTGCGAAGCCGCCATGGTCGGGTCGAGAACCTTGCGCAGCGCCTTCGGGTCGGTGATCTTCAGCGTCACCTTCACCGTCGCGACCCCGCGCGGGTTCAGCTTCACCGAGCTCTTGTCCACTGTGTACTCGACACCGGGCAGGTTGTTGACCGCCTCGTAGCCCACCGAGTACTCAGCCGCCTTGACGCCCTTGTTGACCACCTTGATCGTCTTGCTCAAGGTCACCGGACCGGCCGCCTCGACAGTGCCGAACGTGACGCTCACTGCGCCCGGGTCATCCTGCACGTACGCGAGAACCTGGTTGTCCAGCGCGGCTTTCGCGTCGATCCGGCCGGCACCGACGCGCTGCGGGCCGTAGGTGTGGCCGGCTCCGTCAGTGATGTCGTGCACCGCAGTGCCCACGACGTCGGCCTTGACCTCTTCGACGCTCCAGTCCGGATGCGCCTGGCGGACCAGCGCCGTGATGCCCGACGTGTGCGGCGCGGCCATCGACGTGCCCGAGATGACCAGACGCTCGTTACCGCTGCCGCGGAACGCCGACGTGATCGTGTCGCCAGGAGCTGCGACGTCCGGCTTCACCGACGGACCACGTCCGCCGCGCGAGGTGAACGAGCTGGGAGTGTCCACGATGGACTGGTCGTAGGTCTGCAGCGTCGTCCGTCCGGCACCGTAGAGCCGAACAGTGAGCGTGCCCGCGGTCAAGCCCGTCCGCGCGGCCTGGGTGGCCTTGCCGGTGAGCTGGAACATCGGAACCGCCGCGTTGCCCGCGATACCCGCACCGAAGTGCTCCACAGTGGACGAAAGCAGCACGCCCTTGGCACCCGCGGCCTGCGCGTTGTTGGCCCGCGCGGCGGAACCGCACGGCCGGGTGGCGTCGTTGTCGTCCCACTCCAGCCACGCGATCTTGCCCGCGACCTTTGCCTTGTCCTCAGCCGAATAGGCGGCACAGCCGGCGTTGTTGCTCGCCGAAATCGGCACCACCGGCGCGGTGAGGTCGAGGGTGTCGTAGCCGGTGTATTCCTGGCTGTACTGGCCCGGCTGCTGTCCGGCGGTCGGCGTCTTGACCTCGATCGCGTCCCGCAGTTCGCCCGCGTCGCGGCTGCTGGCCACGGTGAGCGCTTCCGGGGTGTTGCCCGGCGAACCGGCGATGTCGTTGATGTCGCCGCCGTTGCCCGCCGAGATCACCGGCAGCACGTTGTTCTGCGCGAGCTTGCGCACGAACAGCGAGTCCGGGTCGTCCGGCGCGCCGAAGTCGCTGCCCAGCGACAGGTTCACGACGTCGAGGTGATCGGTGAAGTCGCCGTCGCCGTCCGGGTCGAGCGCCCAGTCCAGCGCCTGCGACGTGACGTTCGTGGAACCCTTGCAGCCGAACACCTTGATCGCGTACAGCAACGCCTTCGGCGCGGTGCCCGGCCCGATCCGCATGGCGTCGAGCGTCTTCTTGTTCAGCTTCTTGTAATCGCCGGTGAACGTGCTGCCGTCGGCGTTGACGCCGAAGCCGCCGATCGTGCCCGCGACGTGCGTGCCGTGCTCGCCGCACGCGATCGGGTTGGGGTCCGGCACCGGCGTCGGCGATCCAGTCTTGCCCGCCGAGTCGTAATCGTCGCCGACGAGGTCGGTGCCGCCGACCACCTTGGCGCTCGGGAACAACGGCGACGGCTTCGCCCGGTCGACCGCCTTGTACGCCTCAGGCGTGCCGGGGCCGCCGAAGTCGGCGTGGGTGTAGTCGATGCCGTCGTCGATCACGCCGACGCGGATGTTGTCGCCGAACTTGCCGGTTTTCTGCCAGCTGACAAGCGTATTGGTGAGCTGTTCGGCGCTGGCGTTGGTGCGGTTCTTCGGCACGACAGTGCGCACCGAGACGACGTCCGGCCGCTGCGCGAGCTCGCGGATCTTGGCCGCGTCGGCGGTGACGACCGCGCCGGGCACCGCGTTGGCCGTCTGCGTGACCAGCTTCGTGCCCGCATCCGCGGACCGCAGCTGCCCCACGACGGAGCTGACCGCCGCGGCGACGTCGGCCTTAGCCGCCTTCGCCGCCTGCTTGGCCTTCTCCTTGCCCTTGCCCTGTTCCTCCTTGAACGCGTCCACCGCGGGTTTCTTGGCCAGCTCGACGAACGCGGTGATCTGCCCCTGCGCCGCGCTCAGCCGGGGCGAAAGCTTGCCCTGGACCTTGCTGGCGTCGACCTTCGCCGGAGCGACCGGCTCGGCCAGCGGCGCGCTCTGCGCGGACGCCGCGGGCACGGCGACGGCCGCCGCCAGCACCACCGCGGAACCCACGACCACCGAGCGGGCAGCCCACCCGGGCAACCGGGTTCTGCTCATGTGAGTAACCCCTTCTCGAGGCCCGGATCACGAACCTGCCCGCGCTCCCCACTCGTACCCCCGACGGTGAGCACCGGCGCCGCACCGTGCTCTCACGGCGCGTGGTTCAGCCTCGCGGCAAGAACCTAGCTGTCCGAAACCCCTACTTTCGTGCGGAAAAAGCTCCGTTACCCGAATGTTGCCGGTCCGGGTGAACGACGAAACGGCCCCTCTCCCGAAGTCCGGGAAAGGGGCCGCCTGCGCGGAATCTGGACTAGCTGAAGTCGACGGCGCGGATGGTGTGCGCACCTACGGTGGCACCGATCGGCTCGAGCACATTCGCGTCCACGTGCCGGTCGACGCGCAGCAGCATGATCGAGTCGGAACCGTCGGTGCTCTGGCTGATCTGCGCGGCCTCGATGTTGATGCCGGCCTCGCCGAGCAGCGTGCCGACGCGGCCCATGACACCAGGACGGTCCGGGTACTCGATGACCAGGACGTCGCCCTCGGCGCGGAGGTCGAAGTGCCTGCCCTTGACCTCGACGATCTTCTCGACCTCGTCCTTGCCGGTGACCGAACCGGACACGGTGAGCGTCGCGCCGTCGCCGTGCACCGCGCGAAGGGTGACCAGGCTGCGGAACTTCGGGCTCTCCGACTCGGTAACCAGCTCCGCCTGCACGCCGAGCTCCTCGGCTAGCCGCGGCGCGTTCACGAAGGTGACCTGGTCCTCGACCACGCCCGCGAACAACCCGCGCAGCGCCGCCAGCTTCAGCACCGCAGTGTCTTCGCTGGAGATCTCGCCCTTGACCTCGACGGTCAGCGACGTCGGGGCCTTCGGGTTCAGCGCGGTCAGCACCTGGCCGAGCTTCTGGGTGAGCGACAGGTACGGCCGCACGTGCTCGCCGACCGCGCCGCCGCCGGACACGTTCACCGCGTCCGGCACGAAGTCGCCGCGCAGCGCAAGCAGCACCGAACGCGCGACGTCCGTGCCCGCGCGGTCCTGCGCCTCGGCGGTGGACGCGCCGAGGTGCGGCGTGACGACGACGTTCGGCAGGTTGAACAGCGGGCTCTCGGTGGTCGGCTCGGTGACGAACACGTCGATGCCCGCGCCGCCGACGTGGCCGCTGCGCACCGAGTCGGCCAGCGCTTCCTCGACGATCAGACCGCCGCGGGCGGCGTTGACGATGATCACGCCGGGCTTGGTCTTCTTGAGCGCTTCGGCGTCGATGAGACCCTTGGTCTCCGGCGTCTTCGGCAGGTGGATGGAGATCGCGTCGGCGCGCTCCAGCAGCTCGTCGAGGGTGACCAGCTCGATGCCCAGCTGGCCGGCGCGCGCGGCCGATACGTAGGGGTCGTACGCGATGAGCTTGGCCCCGAAGGCGGCGAGCCGCTGCGCGAACAGCTGGCCGATCTTGCCGAGCCCGACGACGCCGACCGTCTTGCCGTTGATCTCGACGCCGGAGAACGAGCTGCGCTTCCACTCGCCGCCGCGCAGGCTCTGGTCGGCGGCGGGAACGCGGCGGGCGACCGCGAGCAGCAGCGCGACCGCGTGCTCGGCGGCGGAGACGATGTTCGACGTCGGCGCGTTCACCACGAGCACGCCGCGCTCGGTGGCGGCCGGGACCTCGACGTTGTCCAGGCCGACGCCCGCGCGGGCGACGACCTTCAGCTGAGTGGTCGCCCCGAGCACCTCGGCGTCGACCTTGGTGGCGGATCGGACCAAGAGCGCGTCGGCGCTCTTCACCGCCTCGAGCAGAGCGGGACGGTCGGTGCCGTCCACGTGCCGGACCTCTACCTCTTCACCGAACACACTCAGCACGGAGGGCGCGAGCTTCTCCGCGATGAGGACTACGGGTTTGCTGGGCTTGGTCACGATGCGGCTCCCACTATCTGGTCACGAAATCGAGGACGCTCTCTCGCGGCGCACGTCGTTGTGCCCGGACTCGCGGGAGTTTAACGCGGTGCGCTGACAGCCCGCTGCCCCCGCTGTTCACTTGTTCGTAATCCGGTGAAGACAAGCGCCATCAGGCGCTCTGTACCGCCTTCGCCCGGCAGGTGGGATCCGGCCCAGGAAGCACCGTGCAGCAACAAAAGCAGCTCCTGGACGGTCACGTCGGCGCGGAAAACGCCGGCCGCCTGCGCCCTGTCCACTAGTTGGGACGCGGCGTCGCGCATCGCGTCGCAGGAGGCGTGCAGCCGCGATTCGGGATCGTCGAAGGCGTCGGCCAGCATTTCGGTAAGCCCACGGTAAACGGCGGAGGTTTCGCCGAAGCCGATAAGCCAGGCGTACAGGGCCTCGAGCGGATCTTCGGCGAGAAGCAGTTCGCGCGCCTTCTCCGCCTGGGTGTCGAACCGGTCCCGCAGCAGCGTCTCGACCAGGTCTCCCCTGGTCGGGAAGTGGCGGTAGAGGGTGCCGATCCCGACGCCGGCGCTGCGCGCGACGTCCTCGAGCGAGGCATCGACGCCGCGTTCGGCGAAGACGCGCCTCGCTTCGGTGAGCAGGCGTTCGTAGTTGCGGCGGGCGTCCGCGCGCATCGGCTTGGCGTCGGTCATCTCGGGTCCGAGCTTAACCCGTGACAAATCGGAGGCTTCCTCCGTATAGTAACCGGAGGCAGCCTCCGGTTCTGGGGTGCGTCCTCAGTGGACGACCAGCCGGGCTGCGCCGGGACCGACGCCGCGCTTCCGCGGCCAGGAACTTCTTGGAGTCTGTTGTGGATGTGTTCGCAATGCTGACCACCACCGGGGAAGGCGGGACGCGATGACAGTGGGAATCTGGACGTTCGCCTTTGACGGCAAGGAAATCGGCGAGGTACGCACGGCTGCGGGCGAGATCGAGTCGCTGGGTTTCGCCGCGCTGTGGTTCGGCGAGTACCGCGGGCGGGAGGCGTTCGCCCAGGCGGCGTTGCTGCTCGAGGCGACGACGAAGTTGACTGTGGCAACCGGGATCGCGCGCTTTTCTGAACGAACGGCAGCGGCCGCGGAAGCTGCTGGACGCACGCTGGCCGAGGCGTATCCGGGCCGGTTCACGCTCGGACTCGGCGGACATCGGCCCGGCGGCGGAGGCCGTGCGATGCAGGACTACCTCGCCGCCATGGATGCGGCAGACCTGGACTTCCCCGCTGATGGCGCTTCCAGTACGCGACCGCGTCGGCTGTTAGCCGCCCTCGGACCAAAGATGTTGAAACTAGCGGCCGCCCAGGCCGACGGCGCCCACACGTATTTCGTCCCTCCGGAGCACACGGCGTCCGCCCGGGAAGCGATGGGACCCGACGCCTACCTAGCCGCCGAACAAGCCGTCGTCCTCGACCCGGATCCTGTGCGGGCACGGCAAATCGCCCGCGAACACGTCGCCGGATACGTGCGGCTGGCCGCACACCAACGAGCGAATCTGCGCCGCCTCGGCTACACCGAAGAAGATCTGGCCGACGGCGGCAGCGACCGCCTCGTCGACGCGATCGTGGCCTACCGCAGCGAGCAGGACGTCACCGACCGAATCCGCGCACACCTCGAAGCCGGCGCAGACCACGTCTGCGTCCAAGTCCTCGGTGCCGGACCGGAGATTCCGCTCGACGGCTGGCGTCACCTCGCCTCGCTCGTGTCCTGATTCCCGGTGGGGCTTTCGAGAGGTTTCGTGAAAGCCCCACCCCCGCCCCGGCCTGCCCGCCGGGGTCTCGCCAAAATTCGGCCACTGGCCGACCCGCGATTGCCGACACCATCCCGACAACCGCTGGAAACCCAGCTCACCACCGATTCGCCAGTGAGCGGCGAAACCGCCCACCTCCGACGTACCGACACCTCCATCTTTACCGGAGACATCCCCGGCGGACACGGAACTTCCCCTGAACAGGCGACCTCGCCAGGGCCGTTTCGCCGCCCAGCGACCACAAACCCGCTGTTATCTTCGCCAGACGCCTCGCCCGCGTTCGCCCCCGGAGCCGCCGGTGTTCACGAAACTCGCCCTCGCCGCGTCCCGGATGGTCGAATTCATCCTGCTGGCGCTGGGGATCGTCACCCTAGTCAACGACGACAACGTCCTCGCCCTTCTCCTCTGGGATCTGCTCGCGCTGATCTATCTCGGCATCCGCATCGCGCGAGTGTCCCGTAGCCGGAAAATCGACCACACCGACGCCCGGTGGCTTAAAGGCGTTCTCGGCCGTCGGCTCGGACTGTTGTTCACGCTGTTGACCAGTCTCGTCGGCGTCACCGGCGGACTGTCGATCGTGCTGCCGGAAACGACCGGCATCGACCCGACCGACGCGAAGGTCGTCGGCGTCCCGGCAGTCCTCCTGGCCTGGGCGATCCTGCACTTCGGCTACGCGGAACGCTACGCACAGACCTACTACGACAGCCTCCCGACGCAGCACTTCCGCTTCCCCGAAACCGAGCGTCCCACGCTCGCCGATTTCACCTATTTCGCCTTCACCATCGGAACAAGCTTCGCGGTCTCGGACGTCGAAACGCGGACGACGTCGATCCGCTCCCTGGTGCTCGCGCACAGCGTGCTGTCGTTCATGTACAACACGGCCACGCTCGGCATCGCGGTCAGCGTCATCACCGGCGGGCATTGACCCTTTGAGTTACAGTGTTTCTCGCGCGGCAGGGGCCGCGTCCTGTCCGCGGAAAGGGCCGAGCCCACCCCCGTACCACGAGTTGCCGAGCTTTCCTTCTTCCCTGCCCGGTGCCGGCGGACCACGGGGCGCGCAAGGGAAGGAAGGACTCCCTGATGACGGCCTTGCCCGCCAAACCCGACCTCGGCCAACTCCGCAAACAGGCGAAGGAACTCGCCCGCGCCGACTCGATCGCGCTGTCGGAAGCGCAGTTCCGGCTCGCTCGCCGCTACGGATTCCCCAGCTGGCCGCAGCTTCAGACGTACGTCCGCCGAATCGCCGAGCACGGCCCGGACGTCCAGCACGCCTACCACCAGGACGTCGAGTACTACCGAGGCCGCGCCGTCGGCCTCCTCGCCTCAGCCGAAGACGACACTCCGGCCGCCCGCGCCGCCTTCGACCGCCACGACCAACCGCTGACTCGCGCCGGCGCACTAACCGTCATCGCCCAGGAGCACGGCTTTCCAACCTGGCGGGCGTTGAAGGCCCATGTCGAGGATTTGCCGAAAAACGGCGAACCGTTCGCCCGGGCCTATCAGCTGGTAGAAGCCCGAGACCTGGACGGCCTGTCAACGCTGCTCACCGAAGCCCCGCACCTGGCCCACGCCCGAGGCACCAACGGGAACGATCTCCTCGGCATGGCGTCCGCGACCCACGACGAACGCCTCGTCCGCATCCTTCTCGCCCACGGTGCCGACCCCGCGCGAGCCAACGCGCATGGATGGACTGCCCTCCATCAAGCCGCCTACAGCAATTTACCGCTGATCGCCGACCTCTTGATCAACGCCGGCGCGCCCTTGGCCGTCTCAGGCCGCGGCGACGGCGGAACCCCGCTCGTTGTGGCCCTATTTTGGGGAAATCGCGCCGTTGCCGAAAAACTGGCAACGCACGAACGGTCCCCTCACAACCTGCGCGTCGCAGCCGGTCTCGGCGATGAAGCACTACTGGATGAACTCGTCAGTCCACAGGGGACTCTTTCCCCAGCAGCCGGAGCGCACCGTGAGTTCTATCGCCCCCACAGCGGTTTTCCCTTCTGGCAACCAACAAACGACCCCACAGAGATCCTCGACGAATCACTGTCCTGGGCCGCCCGCAACAACCAAGTAGCCGCACTGCGCACCCTGACGTCGCGCGGCGCAAACCTGGACGCCGACGTCTACCGCGGCACCGCTCTCACCTGGGCAGCGAAGTATGGCCACTCAGCGGCAACAGAGACCCTGCTGTCGCTCGGCGCGAATGTCAACCACGTCGCCACCTTCGGCGGCCCACGCCACGGCGTCGGCGTCACGGCGCTGCACCTGGCGGCCCAGAGCAACCGACTGGACGTCATCGAGATCCTCGTGAATGCCGGCGCCGACCTCACCGCCCGCGACGCTCTCTGGAACAGCACCCCCGAAGGCTGGGCAGAAGCCTGCGACAGCCCCGCCGCGCAAGAACTACTGCACCGCCTCCGTCGCCACTAATCGGCAACTCTCCCCGCTAGACAATCGGAGTCTGTAGTCCGTATCTTATCGGACTACAGACTCCGGTTAACTCAACGCCTGCGGAGGCCTTCATGCGCACCCCACGCGACCTGTTCGACCAGCTCTCCACCGGAATCACCGACGGCCGCTTCGCCGACCTCGCCCAGCTCTACGCCGAAGACACCGTCGTAGAGCACCCCACCGCAGTACCCAGGCCCGGACGGCTAGAAGGCCGCGCCGCACTGCACGACCGTTTCATCAGCGGCCTTGGCCAGACCCTCCGTCTGAAACGCCACGACGTAACCATCCACGAAACCGCCGACCCCGAGGTCATCGTCGCCGAATACCAGTACACAGCCGAGTCGAGGAAAACCGGCCAGACGACCGAAACGGCCAACATCCAAGTCCTCCGCGCCCGCGACGGACTCCTCGCCCACACCCGCGACTACCACGACTACCTACGCCTGGCCGCCATCCAGAACGCGACCACCGGCCTAGCCGAGGCGTACGCCCAAGCGCCCGCTTACGAACCTCGCCCCGTCGCACCACGCCCGGCTGAGCTCTTCCCCGCGAACAGCCGCGAAGGCGTATTCCAGCGAGTCGTCTTCGGCGTCGCCGACGGACGCTGGTCCGAACTCCCCGACCTCTATGCGGCAAAAACCGATATCCGACACCCGTTTCTGCCCGGTGCCCCCATCCTCCGCACCCGAGATGACCTGCGCGCGCACTTCGCCGCCGGTGCCGCGCTGGCCCTCCAAATCGAAGTGACCGACTTAGTGCTCCATCTGAGCACCGACCCAGAAGTCATCATCGGCGAGTCGACCTACGTAGGCGAAACCAGTTCCGGGACGGCGTTCCAGGTGAACAACATCTTCGCCATGCGCATCCGCGACGGCCAGATCATCGAATCCCGCGACTACGGCGACCACCTCGCCCTGGCCGCGGCCACCGGCCGCCTGCCAGAACTCATCGCCCGCGTCGCCGAATGACGGCAACTCCACCACAGTGTCGCCGCCGAACGGCAACGCCTCGGCCGGGACTGGACCACCGTCGCCACTAAATGGCGACATCCTCACCGATGGTGGACACCGTCACCGCACAGCGACGGTTCACCACAACCTCGCCCCTTAACGGCAACTCGGCTTCACCTCGCCGGGCAGCAACCAACCGACCGTTGAAACCACCGTCGCCATTCAGCGGCAACATCCACCACCGGCTCCCGGCGAATGCGCAGCAAGAACTCAGCCCAGCCCTCGCCTCTAAACGGCAAACACCCGCCATCGCAGCTTTCGCTGCTCAGCCGAATCCCCCGCAACTCTCGTCGCTGAACGGCGAATGCCCGCCCCCGTTGGCTGGCCGCAGACAACCCGACAGCTTTCGCCAAGCAACGGCAATTCATCCCGTAAGCCGCCGCCCAACCGGCCACGCCCCAGTCGCCGCTGAACAACAACGCGCCCGATCACAGCTTTCGCCATTAAATGGCAAATACCTCTGACCAGCGCCAATCCCCGAATCTCCCCAAGCCAGCCGCGCAAGCCCTAGTTGCTTCCAGCGACCCCACCAGTGCCCCCACGCTCTCCAACAACCTTCGCAAGCGCCGAAGCCACCAACGCCACAGCCGGGTCCCTGTCCCCCGCCAGCAACCGCAACGCCTCCAGCGCAAGAGTCCCCGGCATCTCCGCGAGCGCCTGCGTCAACCGGATCCGCACCGCGGAATCCGCGGGATGCGCCGCCACCGCATCAGCCAACGCGCCGACAATCCCATCCACACCCTCATCCGCCAGCGCGCCCAAAACTTCAGCCGCCTCGACGTCATTTCGCCCCTCGACGACCATTTCGACAAGCGTCGGCACAGCTTCCTCGGCACCGCGTGCCCCCAAGGCGAGCGCCGCATGCCGACGGACCACAACGTCCGAGGCGGCGAGCGCGTCCATCAACACCGCCGTCGAGTCGTCGCCGGGCAACTCGATGAGCGCCAGGATCGCGCGTCGGCGGATTTCGGCGTTTTCCGAGCGAAGACCGGACGCCACATTCGCCACTATGTCGCCCTCAGTCCGGGCAAGAGCCCATCGCAAGGCACCGGCGACGTTCGGATCGGATTCGGCGAGGACTGCTCTGGCCAGGACCTCAGCGGGGACCGGCACGTCGTCGGTGGGAGACAAAACGGTCTGCTGCCGGCGAGCAGCACCAGGCGAATTGAGCCCGCGCAGCAGCTCGACGATGCGCAAGGCACCCTCCCACCCGGAGGGTGCCGACGCATCGACCGCACGGAGCCGGTCGAGCAGTTCCTGCTCCCGCTTCAGCCGGTCTTCAGTCCGCCGGATGAGATCGCCGACCAGCTCCGCCGGCACGAAAGCGGGATCCTCCAGCGCTCGGCCGATCTGCCGCAGCGACATCCCGAGCGACCGGAGACTCTCCACGTGGAAGATCCGGCGGATGTCGTCGGCGGAGTATTCGCGATAGCCGCCCACGGTGCGGCCGGTCGGCCGCACCAGCCCGAGGGCGTCGTAGTGCCGGAGCATCCGGGTACTCACCCCCGAGCGGCGGGCGACCTCGCCGATCAGCACGCGGTTTCCTGAGCCCGCTCCGGACCCAGCGCGACGATCCGTTTCGCCTCGTCCACGGCCTGGTCGAAACCGGTGTCCGGGTCACGAAGCAGCCGCTCAGTGGCGACGGCGTGTGCCCGAACGGCCGGGTCAGCACTCATCAGTGTGGCCTCCAATGCCGGCTCGATCACGGTGCCGAGCGCGACCAACGCCCGGCTGAGGCTGAGCTGCAGTGCCCGGTCGCCGCGGCCGAGCTGTGTCGCCAGTTCTGCGGCCAGTCCGGCCTTGTCCTCGTCGGGCACGAGGACGACAGCCGCCCGCCAGGCGCTTCTCGCGACCTCGTCGTCGGCGTCGCGCAGCAACGATCGGGTGATCGCTGGCCACACGTTCCGGTCACCGATTTTCGACAACGTGTGCAGCGATTGGCTCCTGGCCTGCGCGACCGCGGACCGCAGTTCCTCGAGAAGCCGCGGCACCGTGTCCTCTGCCGGGAACCGGGTCAACGCCCAGGTGAGCATGTCGCGCACGAAAAAGTCCGGCTCGATCGCGCACCGTGCGACGAGCGCCTCGACGAGACCAGGGCCGTCCGGGTGCGTTCCGATCCTCAGCGCGACCCGCAGCCGCGTCGACGAGTCCCCGGCACCCAACGCCTCGATCAGTCGCGTGAGCTGGGATTTCATTTGTGTCGAGTTCATCGGGATCACCTCCGCCGACCAGTGAAGACCTTGTCACAATGTCAATGTCAAACCCGGCGGGCAAAGATCCGCAAAAGAGCCGTCGCCACTCAGCGGCGAAACCTGGTCTACGCCCGATCCGCGCCGACAGCGACGCCGACGATCGTGCACGGTTCGGCACCGTGGTTTCGCCAGGCGTGCCGCGTGCCGTTCTGGATGAGGACATCGCCTGCACGCAGGACCGCCTGGTCTCCGTCGTCCAGTTCCAACGTGACCTCGCCCGAGACGACGAGGACGTAATCGAGGCTGTCGGTGGTGTGCATGCCTGGCGCGTCAGGCTCCATCACGGCGGCTGCGCCCGGTGCTTGGCGCTCCAGCTTTTCCCAGGCGGTAGTCAGGTCGACATCCGGCGACGGTGTCAGCTCGCCGGGCGCGATCGTGTTGATCATGAACCGCGAACCGTCTCGCGACGGGTAGTACGCCTCGCCGCGACGTGGCGAACCGTCGTCCGGGAACATCGGCCGTTCGTCCCGCCCCCAAAGCCGGTAGACCGCGCAGCCGGGCATCAGGTCGGAAGTGATCGGCTCGACGACACAGTCGTCGACCACACGGGACTTGCCGTCGGAGTCATGTCCGGTGACTACTCGGCGAACCTTCGGATGTGCCATTTCGATCACTCCCCAGTACGGCAGCGTATGGATACGGGTGCGTATTGATACGCCACCGTATCCAGCGCGAGGCAAGCCGTCAATACGGTGGCGTATCCTCCGCGCATGGTGAACGATTCGCCCCGGCTGTCCGCCCAGGACTGGACACGGGCCGCGCTGAAGGCGATCGCGGACGGCGGGCTGGCCGCGGTCGGAGTCGAACCGCTCGCGCGGACGCTCGGCGTGACCAAGGGCAGCTTTTACGCGCACTTCCGCAACCGGGACGAGCTGATCACCGCGGCTCTCGCCGATTGGTGGCGAAACCACGGCGAAGCGGGACTCGCCGAGTACGCCGCGATCGCCGATCCGGGGCAACGACTGCGCGAGCTGCTCACCGCCGTCGTGCGCTCCGTCCAGCCGTTAGCGCCGTCGGTGCACCTGAGCTTGCTCGGCGACCGGAACGACCCTCGGGTCAAGGAAGCGGTCAGCCGCGTCAATCAAGCTAGGCTGAACCTTCTGACCAACACTTACCGCGAGCTTGGCCTCCCGCCGGACCAGGCGGCGAACCGGGCGCGAGTCGCTTACGCGGCCATTCTCGGGCTACAGCACCTGGCGCAAACCGAGTCGGATTCGCCGAGCCCCGACGCACTCGCGGACGCGGCGGCCGCGATCTTCCTGCCGTCCTGACGGCCGGCCCGAGCAGACCGGCAGCGGCCGCTCTGGCCTCCTGGTGGCGAATCGCCGGGACACGCGATGGTCCGACGAAGACAGATTCGCCGCGAATCGGCTAATCCCTGGTCAGCTGGGGATTAGCCGGCCCGAGAACTCATCCCAGCGAGACAAGGTGATCGCACCGGATCGCTCGATAAGGTGGCATCTCTAGCCGCGCGACGCCGAGGAAGGTGTGATGGGGATGCGGGTGCTCGTCTCGGTCGACATGGAGGGAATCGCCGGGGTGGTCCACGGCGAAGAGGTCATTCCCGGGCACAGCGAATACGAGCGCAACCGCAAGCTGCTCACCGCGGAGGCCAATGCCGCAGTCCGAGGGATTTACGCCTTCGACGCGGCCGCACAGGTACAGGTCACCGAGGCGCACGCGAGCTTCCGGAACCTCCTGCCCGAATTGCTGGACCGACGAGTCGAGTTGCTCCGCGGCACGCCCAAACCCGGCGGGATGATGGCGGGATTGGCCGAAGAGACGGACGCTGTGCTGTTCATCGGCTATCACGGCAAGGCCGGCACGCCCCGTTCGGTCATGTCGCACACCATCTCCGGCGGGACCGTCGCGGACGTGCGTTGCAATGGCCGTTCATTGGGCGAACTCGGTCTGAACACCGCGCTCGCGGCGCACTTCGGCGCACCGCCCGTGCTGGTAAGCGGCGATGACACTGTCGCGACCGAGGCGGCCGAGGTTGCGCCGGGCATCCGCTCAGTAGTGGTCAAACGCGCGCTGGGTGCTCTCGCAGCGGCGATGCTGCATCCTGACGAGGCATGCGACCGTATCGAGCAGGCGGTACCCGAGGCGCTGGCCGGTCGCGAGGACGTCCGGCCGCTGCGCTTCGACGGCCTGGTCCAGCTGGAAGTCCAGGTACATCGGCCCCGGATGACCGAACACGCGCTGCTGGTGCCGGGAATGGAACTCGCCGACGGCCGCACCCTGCGCTACCAGGCGCCGGACTTTCCGACGGCCTACCAGGTCATCGAACTCATCGCGACCCTCGGAGCCGTCTGATCCCGGACGACCCGGTCTAACCCACTGGCAGGGAACGCCGGAGGCGCGGGCACTCGACACTGACCTCCGGCCTAGACAGTCACGCCGCAAACGTCACATTCGCCTCTACGGGGCAACTACCGTCCACAGGCCAGGCATCCAGCCCATCCCGCTCCTCCCAGCACGAAGCCACGCAAGCGAAGGCCTACGACTCCCCCGGCAACTCGAACTCGCCATCCCGGACCCCGCGCGTGAACGCGTCCCATTCCGAAGGCGTAAAAACCAGCACCGCCCCGTCCGGGTCCGTCGGCTGCCGGATGGCCACGTAGGTCACCCCGTCCGAATGCGGGACGAACGCGTACTCCGCGCAATGCTCCAGGGTCACGCCCGCCGGTTCGGCGCGGATCCAGGTCGCGCCGGTCAGGTCGAGTTCGTGCCTGATGTGCGCCTTGTCGTCGGTCGGGCGGCTCATCGGCACAGCGTATCCGCCGTTCGGCGGCACCGCCTTGGAACGGAAAAGAGGCCCCGCCGTCCGGCGAACGGACGACAGGGCCTCTTCCTGAGATACCGGGTCAGGCGGTCTCGGTGATCGGCCGGTCCACCCACGACATCAGGTCGCGCAGCTTCTTGCCGGTCTTCTCGATCGGGTGCTGGTTGCCCTCTTCCTCGAGCTTCGTGAACTTCGGCCGTCCGGCCTCGTCCTCGGCGACCCACTCGCGGGCGAAGGTGCCGTCCTGGATCTCGCCCAGGATCTTCTTCATCTCCTCCTTGACGGCTGGCGAGATGACGCGCGGGCCGCGGGTGAGGTCGCCGTACTCGGCGGTGTCGGAGATGGAGTAGCGCTGGCGCGCGATGCCGCCCTCGTACATGAGGTCGACGATCAGCTTCAGCTCGTGCAGCACCTCGAAGTAGGCGATCTCCGGGGCGTAGCCGGCCTCGGTGAGCACCTCGAAACCGGTCTGCACCAGCGCGGACGCGCCGCCGCACAGCACGGCCTGCTCGCCGAACAGGTCGGTCTCGGTCTCCTCGGTGAAGGTCGTCTTGATGACGCCGGCCCGCGCGCCGCCGATCGCCGCGGCGTAGGACAGCGCGAGCGCCTGGGCGTTGCCCGAAGCGTCCTGCTCGACCGCGATCAGGCAGGGCACGCCCTTGCCGTCCACGAACTGGCGGCGGACCAGGTGGCCCGGGCCCTTCGGAGCGACCATGGCGACGTCGACGTTGGCCGGCGGCTTGATCAGGTCGTACCGGATGTTGAAGCCGTGGCCGAAGAAGAGCGCGTCGCCGTCCTTGAGGTTCGGCGCGATGTGCTCGTCGTAGATGAAGCGCTGCTTCGTGTCCGGCGCGAGGATCATGATCACGTCGGCCTCGGCGGCCGCCTCGGCGACCGACAGCACGCGCAGGCCCTGCTCCTCGGCCTTCGCCCGGGACTTGGACCCCTCCTGCAGGCCGATCCGGACGTCGACGCCCGAGTCGCGCAGGCTGAGCGAGTGCGCGTGGCCCTGGCTGCCGTAGCCGATCACGGCGACCTTGCGACCCTGGATGATCGACAGGTCGGCGTCGTCGTCGTAGAAGATTTCCACTGCCATGGGGGGTACTACTTCCTTCCGTACTTACACGAAATCTTTGGTTCAGCGGGGAGAAGTGGCGGTGATCGAGCGGGCCCCGCGGCCCACCGCGACCATGCCGGACTGGACGAGTTCGCGGATGCCGTACGGCTCCAGCATCCGCAGCAGCGCGCCGATCTTGTCCGACGTCCCGGTCGCCTCGACGGTGAGCGCCTCGGGCGAGACGTCCACCACCTTGGCGCGGAAGAGCTGGACGGTCTCGAGGACCTGGCTGCGCACGGTGGCGTCGGCCCTGACCTTGACGAGGAGCAGTTCGCGCTGCACCGCGCTGCCTGCTTCCAGCTCGACGATCTTGATCACGTTCACCAGCTTGTTGAGCTGTTTGGTCACCTGTTCGAGCGGTAGCTCCTCAACGGCGACCACGATCGTCATCCGGGACACCTCGGGGTTCTCCGTGGGCCCGACAGCAAGGGACTCGATGTTGAAGCCGCGGCGGGAGAACAGTCCGGAGACCCGGGCGAGCACACCGGGCTTGTTCTCGACCAGCACGCTCAGCGTGTGGACAGTCATGCTTGCTCTCCCTCCGCGGCCGCGGCCTCGGCGGCTTCCTGCGAAACCTCGTCGTCGTCGAACAGCGGCCGGATGCCGCGCACGGCCATGATCTCGTCGTTCCCGGTGCCCGCGGCGACCATCGGCCACACCTGGGCATCCTTCCCCACGACGAAATCGATCACGACGGGGCGGTCGTTGATCTCCATCGCGCGCCGGATCGTCGCGTCGACGTCCTCCTTGGCCTCGCAGCGCAGGCCGGCGCAGCCGAGAGCCTCGGCCAGCAGCGTGAAGTCCGGGATGCGGTGCTTGTGCGTGCCGAGGTCGGTGTTGGAGTACCGCTCGGAGTAGAACAGGTTCTGCCACTGGCGGACCATGCCGAGGTTGCCGTTGTTGATCACGGCGACCTTGATCGGCGCGCCCTCGATGGCGCACGTGGCGAGTTCCTGGTTGGTCATCTGGAAGCAGCCGTCGCCGTCGATCGCCCAGACGGGCGTGTCCGGCAGGCCGAACTGCGCGCCCATCGCGGCCGGGACGGCGAAGCCCATGGTGCCGAGGCCGCCGGAGTTGATCCAGGTGCGCGGCTTCTCGTACTTCACGAACTGCGCGGCCCACATCTGGTGCTGCCCGACGCCCGCGGCGTACACCGCGTCCGGGCCGACCAGCTCGCCGATCCGCTCGATGACGTACTGCGGCGACAGCGAACCGTCGTCGGGCCATTCGTAGCCCGACGGGTAGTCGTCGCGCCACGAGTCGACCTGCGTCCACCAGTCGCTCAGGTCGGGACGTTCGCGCTCGAACTCGGTCTTCACCGCGTCGATCAGCTCGCCGATGATCTCCTTGCAGTCGCCGACGATCGGCACGTCCGCCTTGCGGTTCTTGGAGATCTCGGCCGGGTCGATGTCCGCGTGGACGATCTTCGCGTCCGGCGCGAACGACGACAGCTGACCGGTGACGCGGTCGTCGAACCGGGCGCCGAGCGCGACCAGCAGGTCGGCACGCTGCATCGAGGCGACTGCGGCGACCGAACCGTGCATGCCCGGCATGCCGACGTGCTGGCGGTGCGAGTCGGGGAAAGCGCCGCGTGCCATCAGCGTGGTAGCGACCGGGATGCCCGTCAGCTCGGCCAGCGCAAGCAGCTGCTCGGACGCCTCGGCCTTGATCACGCCGCCGCCGACGTACAGCACCGGCCGCTGGGCCTGCGCGATCAGCTTCGCGGCTTCGCGGACCTGCTTGCCGTGCGGGCGCAGCGTCGGGCGGTAGCCGGGCAGCCGGAGTTCGGGCGGCCAGGAGAACGAGGTCATCTCCTGCAGCACGTCCTTGGGGATGTCCACCAGGACCGGGCCCGGACGTCCGGTCGCGGCCAGGTGGAACGCCTCGGCGATCGCCCGCGGGATCTCCGCCGGGTCGGTGACGAGGAAGTTGTGCTTGGTGATCGGCATGGTGATGCCGCAGATGTCGGCTTCCTGGAACGCGTCGGTGCCGATCAGGCTGCGCGACTGCTGCCCGGTGATGGCGACGACCGGGACCGAGTCCATGTTGGCGTCGGCCAGCGGAGTGACGAGGTTCGTGGCGCCCGGACCCGAGGTGGCCATGCAGACGCCGACCTTGCCGGTCGCCTGCGCGTAACCGGTGGCGGCGTGCCCGGCGCCCTGCTCGTGGCGGACGAGGACGTGCCGGACCTTCGTCGAGTCGAGCAACGGGTCGTAGGCGGGAAGGATGGTGCCACCCGGAATGCCGAACACGACCTCCGCGCCGACCGCCTCGAGGGAGCGGACGAGCGACTGCGCGCCGGTGACGCGCACCGGCGTACCCGCCGGCGGGGCGGGCTTCGGACGTGCTCCTGGGACACCGGGCGCGGTCGGCCCGGGCTTCGCGTCGCTGCGCGACGTGGCACTGGTCATCGGTTCTGCCTCGTGGGTTCTCGGTGTCACTCGTTCGGGTTGTCTGGGCCGTACTTCCGGTCGGGGAACCGGTTTCACGCAACAAAAAACCCCCGCCGACCGTAAGGTCGCACGAGGGTCGCGCGTCGACGCAGAGGACTCTTCCTAAGCGTCGGCGCGCTGAGGAAGTACGAGACCGGTCTGCGTAATCACGGCCCCGACGTTAGTCGCGCGCCCAGGCGAGTGTCAACTCTGCGGGACGGCGATTCCGCATCGTGGACGGCCAGTACTGCTCCCGCGCGACCCGGACGCAGGTCACTCCCGGCATCGGTGCACCATTCCTGCGTGGCCAAGAAACAGCAGGACCAGCGTGCGGACGAGGGCCGGAAGGCCGTGTTCCGCATCCCGACCACGGCGTATCTCGCGATCGGTCTGCTGACCGTCTGTGTGACACCTATCGCACTGGGCGAGATCGGCGGATTCCAGTGGCTGTACGTCTTCCCGCTCGCGCTGCTCGTGTTCGTCGCGCGCACGCGCACCGTCGCGACGCGCGAAGGACTGCACATCCGGACGGTCTTCGGGAAGCGCGATCTGCCGTGGTCGTCGCTGAAGGGCCTGGCGATCACGAACAAGGCCCGCGTGCGCGCGGTTCTCGGCGACGACACCCAGGTCGGCCTTCCCACGGTGCGGACGCGGCACCTTCCGGTACTGGCTCTGGTCAGCGAGGGCAAGATCAAGGACCCGTCGGGCGTGCTGAGCGACGAGGAGCTCACCGGGCGGAAACCGGCCGCTGAGACGTCGCCGGAGACCGCTCCTGAACCTGCTCCTGAGTCTGCCCCGGAATCGGCTCCAGAGCAGGCTCCGGAGCCCGTCGAACCGGAGCCTTCCGCCGAGGCGGAACGGACCGGCGGAGGCAACGGCAAACCAGCCGAGTAGAATTGGTAGGACCAGTTTGCGGAGCCGCAGTTCCCCTCCGCCTGGTTCAGCCTTCTGACCTGGGAGAATGCCGTGCCGCACCTCCGTTCCCGGACCACCACCCACGGTCGCAACGCGGCGGGCGCACGCTCGCTCTGGCGTGCGACCGGAATGACCGACAGCGATTTCGGCAAGCCGATCGTCGCGATCGCCAACTCCTACACCCAGTTCGTGCCCGGCCACGTGCACCTCAAGGACCTCGGCGAGATCGTCGCCGAGGCGGTCGCCGAAGCCGGCGGCATCGCGCGCGAATTCCACACGATCGCGGTCGACGACGGCATCGCGATGGGCCACTCGGGCATGCTCTACTCGCTGCCCTCGCGCGAGATCATCGCCGACTCGGTGGAGTACATGGTCAACGCGCACCAGGCCGACGCGCTGGTGTGCATCTCCAACTGCGACAAGATCACGCCGGGCATGCTCAACGCCGCGATGCGGCTGAACATCCCGACCGTGTTCGTCTCCGGCGGTCCGATGGAAGCCGGCAAGGCTGTGGTCGTCGAGGGCGTCGCGCAGGCCCCGACCGACTTGATCACCACCATCGCGGCGTCCGCGAACTCGGCGATCGACGAGGCGGGCCTGTCCGAGGTCGAGCGCTCCGCCTGCCCGACCTGCGGTTCGTGCTCCGGCATGTTCACCGCGAACTCGATGAACTGCCTCACCGAAGCGCTGGGCTTGTCGCTGCCGGGCAACGGTTCCACGCTCGCGACGCACGCCGCCCGGCGAGACCTGTTCTCCAACGCCGGACGCACGGTGGTCGAGCTGTGCAAGCGCTGGTACGGCGATGACGACGAGTCGGCGTTGCCGCGTTCGATCGCCACGAAGAAGGCGTTCGAGAACGCGATGGCGCTCGACATGGCCATGGGCGGGTCGACGAACACCGTGCTGCACATCCTCGCCGCCGCACAGGAGGGCGAGGTCGACTTCACGATCAGCGACATCGACGCCATCGGGCGGCGGGTGCCGTGCCTGTCGAAGGTCGCGCCGAACTCCGATTACCACATGGAAGACGTCCACCGGGCCGGCGGAATCCCCGCCATCCTGGGCGAGCTGTACCGCGGCGGGCTGCTGAACACCGACGTGCACGCGGTCCACGCTCCGGACATCGCCACGTGGCTGAACGAGTGGGACATCCGCGCCGAGTCTCCGTCAGAAAGGGCGGTGGAGCTGTTCCACGCCGCGCCGGGCGGAGTCCGGACCACGAAGGCGTTCTCGACGGAAAACCGCTGGTCGTCGCTGGACACCGACGCCGCCGGCGGCTGCATCCGGGACGTCGAACACGCCTACACGAAGGACGGGGGCCTCGCGATCCTGCGCGGCAACCTGGCCGAGAACGGCGCTGTGATCAAGTCCGCGGGAATCGACGAGGATCTGTGGCATTTCCAGGGCCCGGCACGGGTGCTGGAGAGCCAGGAGGAAGCCGTCTCGGCGATCCTCAAGAAGGAGATCCAGCCGGGCGAGGTGCTGGTCATCCGCTACGAGGGCCCGGCAGGCGGTCCCGGCATGCAGGAAATGCTGCACCCGACGGCCTTCCTCAAGGGCTCCGGCCTCGGCAAGAAGTGCGCCCTGATCACCGACGGCCGGTTCTCCGGCGGCTCCTCGGGCATCTCGGTCGGCCACATCTCGCCGGAAGCCGCCGCGGGCGGCCTGATCGGCCTGGTGGAGAACGGCGACCAGATCGTCCTGGACGTCCACGAGCGCCGGCTTGAGCTGCTGGTCGAACCGGAGGTTCTGGCCGAGCGGCGGGCGAAGATGGACGCTTCGGAACGTCCGTGGCAGCCGAAGGACCGGCAGCGTCCGATCACCGCGGCGCTGCGGGCGTACGCCCGGATGGCCACGTCGGCCGACACCGGCGCGGTTCGGGACCCGAGCCGCTGATCCCCCGCTGTTCCGGTTTTGCTTTTGAGGGAAGGGGCCCGCGCGTGGTGCACGGGCCCCTTTCTTGTGCTTCGACTAGACGGCTTCGACCGCTGAGCTCTCAGGTCCGCTGTCGTCAGAGCCCTGGTCAACGCAATTCGCCGCTAAACGGCTAACGGTCCCCTCGGCTGCGCCAGAACCCGAGGCCCGGGCCACCGACCGCTGTCACACGCGCGCATCGAGGCAGACCCACCGCCACGCCTGGAGAACCTTCCGCCCGGCGGCGAACCCGCCGCACGCTCCGCGTGCAAGAGCCACCGGTCGAGCCCGGCCGCCCGCGCACACGGTCCCCACACCACCCGAGCTCTCTGCCGTCGCGCCCCTGCTGACCTCTCACCAACACGCCGCCGGGTCTCTCGCCTCAGACTGCCCGGTCGCGGTTTAGCCTCCAGCTGTCAACGCCCTCGCCGCTCACGAGCCAATCCGTCGGCGACGAACGACCTGCCATCGCCTGAATTCTGCCCTCTGACCAGGCATTCGCCACGGAACGGCAACACACCCACGGCCTGGTAAGCGGCGAAACGACCCATCGACCCCGGCGCGGCCTCGTGCAGTCGCCGACGTGTCAATGACGTCCGCCCAGACAGTCAGCAACGGCAGCATCGGACGCGTAAGCACCGTCGGGGTGCCGGAGGCGTCAGCAACATTGCCGCCGGACGCGTCAGCGAGTCAGAACGATGACCACCACAGACGCAGCCGCGGCCAACAGCAGCGAAATAAGCCCCAGGGGCAACGGCCGCTTCCGCCACGGTGTGTTCCGCTCCAGCGAGATGGTGCCCGCCCCGGTGAAGATCAGCGTCAGCGCACAGAGCCCCAGCAGCAGCTCGTACTCCCAGCCCTGACCGTTGCCCTCGAAAAAGCCGCCGTGGAACTTCGCGTAGACGATGTTCGCGGCCACGCCCAGCAGCCCCGCAGCGGCGAGCGGCGTGAACAGGCCGACGATCAGCAGCGCACTGCCCGCGACCTCGGTGATGCCCGTGATCCAGGACAGCAGCGTCGTCTGTTTGTGGTACCCGAACATCTCGAGCACCTGCGCGAACCCGCCGACGCCCGGCCCGCCGAAAGCGCCGAACAAATGCTGCAGCCCGTGCGCACCCATGATCACGCCGAGCCCCAGGCGCAAGACGAGCAGGCCGAAGCCGAGACCGCCCTGCCGCGGTTCGTCGTAGTCGTTGCCGGCAGAGTCCTCGACACCGGACAGCACGCTGGTCTGGTAGTCGTCCCCTTGAGTGGTCACGCGGCGAAGGTTAGGGGATTCAGCCGTGACCCGCGAGCGAGCACGCCGAGGTCAGGGGCTCTTTCAGGGTTCACCCTGAGGCCTGAGCCGACATTCGGGAAATGATCAGTATTCGCCGCGCACGAGATTGCCAGGTAGCTCACCGCCAGCGTACCGGGCGATTTCCGCCGCGGCCACCAAATAAGCGCGCCGCCGGACGCCCCGCACCGCGCCCGCCACGTGCGGCGTCAGCACGAAACCAGGTGCTGTCCACAGCGGATGGCCCGCTGGCAACGGTTCCGGATCGGTCACATCGAGCGCGGCACGAAGCCTTCCCGCAGCGAGTTCCGCCGCGAGCGCGTCAGTGACCACAACTGGCCCTTGAGCAGCATTGACCAGCACCGCTTCATCACGCATCGCCGCGAGGAAGTCGGCGTCGACCATGCCCCGCGTCCGCGAAGTAAGCGGCACCATCATGACCACCACATCGTGGTTCGGCAGCAGCTTCGGCAACTCGTCGACACCGTGTACGCCTTCACGCGCCGACATCCCCACCATCGTGCAGCGCACGTCGAACGGTTCCAACCGCCGCCGCAGCTGCCGCCCGACGTCCCCAGCCCCGACGATCAATACGCGCTGGCCCTGCAGAGTGTCCGACGGCAACTGCTCCCAACGCCCAGCCCGCTGCGCCGCCGCGTAAACGTCCAGGTTCCGGTACATCGAGAGCAGGACGCCAACCACCCATTCCGCCAGGCTGCCGCTGTGCGCACCTCGGCAGGTGGACAACAAGACGCCGTCCGGGACCCGACCGACCCAGTCTTCCGCGCCCGCGGTCAGGAGCTGCACCAGCTTGAGGTTCGGCAGATCGCTCCAGATGTCGTCGCCCACCGAATCCATGGCCGGGACGAGCACCTCGGCTTTCGCAGCCTCCGGTGGCAGCGGGCGGCCCCATTCGTAACGCACCGCGTTGACGAGAGGGATTTCGGACAGCACGGCGACGCCCTCGTCGTCCGGGACCAGCACGGTGACTGTCATGATCACCACGGTAGCCACTTACCAGTGGCTCACGCCGCGCCACCTAGGCTGGGGCATCATGCGTACCCGGTACCGGTGGTCGGCGCCGCTGGCCCTCCTCGCCTGCGGCGGCCTCGTGCTCTCCGGCTGCGCCCGGTTCGACGACACTGCCGCCGGCCAGACATTCACTCCCGCACCGGTGCCGAGCCCTGAATCTCCGCCGCAGGTCCAGGAGCACGGCGACGGCTCCGGCAACGGTCCGCGCACCGGGCCCGCGCAAGCGCCGCCCTCGCCGGTTCCGCCTCCGCAGGGCTGCAAGGACTTCGACAAGGCGGTCATCGCGACTTGCCTGGACACGGTCGCCGCCGTCGCGGGACTTCCCGGCGAGGGATCCGCACCCGCCGCTCTCGCCGGCGAACGGAAAACCGGCCGGGTCATGCTGGCCAGCTCCGGACACGACGCGACGTCGTTCGCGCAACTGGACGTCCGAGCCGACGGCGATGGCGGGCTCACCAGCCTTGCGCTGTCGCCTAGTTACGTCGAGGACCAGCTGGTCTTCGCGTACGTAACCACGGCGTCGGACAACCGAGTCGTGCGCTTCGCCAAGGGCCAGGCTCCAAAGCCGGTGCTGACCGGAATCCCGAAGGGCTCGACCGGCAACCGCGGCGCACTGGCCAGCGACGGAAGCGGCGCACTGCTCGTCGCGACGGGCGACGCGGGCAATCCTGCCGCAGCCGCGGACCCGAATTCCCTGGCAGGCAAGGTCCTGCGCATCGACGTGTCCGGAAAACCGGCGACCGGAAATCCGACATCCGGATCCGCCGTCTACTCCTCGGGCCTGCACTCCCCCGGCGGCGTCTGCCGCTCGTCCGACGGGAAGCGCACCTGGGTGACCGACCACCCGGCCAGCGGTCCGGACGCCGTGTACCGCCTCCAGTCCGGGCAGCCGCTCAGCGCACCCGCGTGGACCTGGCAGGACAAGCCCTCTCTAGGCGGGTGCGTCGATTTCGTCGACGCGAACGGCATCCTCGGCATCGCGTCCTCCACCGGCATGCAGAACGTGCCGGTCAACAAGGACGGCGCGGTCACCGGCAAGCCGACGGTCACCCTCGACGGCAAAAGCAAGGCCGCCACGACGTACGGCCGGCTCTCTTCCATGAGCATGATCAACCCCCAGCTGGCGGTCGCCGGGACCGTCAACAAGGACGGCGGAAAGCCAGTCTCCAGCGATGACCGCGTGGTCCTGATCGTGGTGAGCGACACGGGCGGCGGTCCGGGCAAGGACTGATGCCGGGCGCGTCTGGTTGAGAGCCGTTTCCGGGTCGTTTGGCTGGTTGACCTGCGGTTAGCCGTTTAGTGGCAATAACCGATCCGGTCGCCGCGGCCAGCGACTCGGCCTGACGCAAGCCGCCTGTCTCCCCTGCCGTGCGCTCCCGGTCGGCATCGGTTCCGGCGGGAGTCGCCACTAAACGGCGACGATCACCGACCCGCCATCGACGCTGACGGCACCGACTCAAGATCGACGTCGCCCCGACATCACCACCAACATCGGCATCGGTCCGTCGCCGTCGCCGCTCAACGGCCACCCGCGAGATCCGCCGCTGTCCCTGTCGTCGGCCAATGGCAAAACTCGGTAGCGACGACAGCCCGCTCCGAGCACCCCGCTACCCATTTCGGCACCCAACGGCAAACTCGGTAGCAACGGCAGCACAACTCCGAAACCCCGTCAGTCGGAAGCAACTCCGCGAAAAACTGCCCTCTCAACCAGGAGCACCCCGTAGCCACTCAACGGCAAATCCCTCAAACCGCCCCAGCTGAGAGCACCTGACAGCCGCTCAACGGCAAATCCGTCCGAAGCCGCCGCCCAATCGAGAGCGCCTAGTCGCCGCTTGATGGCGAATCTGCGAGACGGCACCTCTCAACCCGGAGCACCGTCGCCACACAGCGGCAAATCCGCCAAAACCCGCATCAACCAGGAGTCCCTGCCCCGTCGCCGTTCAACGGCGAATCCGCCAGAAGTTCCCTAATCCAGGCACCACCGGATCGCCGTTCAGCGGCGACGACGCGAAGCCCGGCTCTCCGCCCGAGCCGCCCGGATGTCCACAATCGCCACCACGACCGACCCGACCGCGAACGCCATCCCCAGATATCGCCCGATCCCGCCAGAGATCGACACCCCGGCAGCGTCCAGGAACGCACGCTGATCGCTGTCGAACACCCAGTCCAGCGTCGTCCAGCCGATCACCATCAGCAAAACCGTCACCAGTCCGCCGACCAGCCACAGCTGCGGCAACCCGCTCACGCGCGCCTTCGTGACCTGCCCGAACAACACCACCGCCAGCCCGACCACGACGAGCAACAGCGGAGGACCCCACGAGAAGAGATCCGAATGCCACGCCGTACGCACGACGTCGCTGTGCGGCAACGTCCCGAACGCGTCGCGGACGTCCGACGTCGCGGTGTCCGCCGACAGCACAGTCCAGGGCAGCGGCGTCGACCCGACCGCGAGCAGCCCGGCCGCCAGGCCGAGCCACTCGCGCCAGGTGACGCGTCGGAGCGAGAAAGCCACTCAGGAACCGACGCGCTCGATGATCAGCTCGCGCACGCGCTTGGCGTCGGCCTGGCCCTTGGTCGCCTTCATCACCGCGCCGACGATCGCGCCCGCCGCGGCGACCTTGCCGCCGCGGATCTTGTCGGCGATGTCCGGCTGCGCGGCCAACGCTTCGTCGACAGCGGTGAGCAGCGCCGAATCGTCGGAGACGACCTTCAGACCGCGCTTCTCGACGACCTCGCGCGGCGAACCCTCGCCCGCGAGAATGCCCTGCACGACCTCCTTGGCGAGCTTGTTCGTCAGCTCACCGGAGGACACGAGCCCGATCACCTCGGCGACCTGCGCCGGCGTGATCGCCAGCTCGGTCAGCTCGACCTCGCGCGTGTTCGCTTCCTGCGCCAGCGTGTTGACCCACCAGCCGCGCGCCTCGTCCGGCTTCGCGCCAGCCTCGACCGTTGCCGCGACGAGGTCGACGGCACCGACGTTCAGCAGGTCACGCAGCGCTTCGTCGGAGAGTTTCCACTCTTCCTGGATCCGCTTGCGCCGCTCCCACGGCATCTCCGGCAGCGTCGCGCGCAGTTCCTCGACCCATTCGCGCGACGGCGCGATCGGCACGAGGTCGGGCTCCGGGAAGTACCGGTAGTCCTCCGCGGTTTCCTTGGCGCGCCCGGACGACGTGGTGCCGTCGGCCTCCTGGAAGTGCCGCGTCTCCTGCCGGATCGACCCGCCCTCGGCAAGAATTGCCGCCTGGCGCGTCATCTCGTACCTCACCGCGCGTTCGACGCTGCGCAGGGAGTTGACGTTCTTCGTCTCCGTGCGCGTGCCGAATTCCGTTGCGTCCTTGGCCATGAGCGACACGTTCGCGTCGCAGCGCAGCGAGCCCTGGTCCATGCGGACGTCGGACACGTCAAGCGCCCGCAGCAGGTCGCGCAACGCGGTGACGTACGCGCGCGCCACTTCGGGCGCCCGCTCGCCGGTGCCGGTGATCGGCTTGGTGACGATCTCGATCAGCGGCACGCCGGCGCGGTTGTAGTCGAGCAGCGAGTGCTCGGCACCGTGGATCCGACCGGTCGCGCCGCCGATGTGCAGCGACTTGCCGGTGTCCTCCTCCATGTGCGCGCGCTCGATCTCGACGCGCACGACCTCGCCGTCGTCCAGCGTCACGTCGAGGTAGCCGTCGAACGCGATCGGCTCGTCGTACTGCGACGTCTGGAAGTTCTTCGGCATGTCCGGGTAGAAGTAGTTCTTCCGGGCGAACCGGCACCACTCCGCGATCTCGCAGTTGAGCGCGAGACCGATCCGGATCGCGCCCTCGACCGCCTTGCCGTTCACGGCCGGCAGCGAACCGGGCAGGCCGAGGCAGGTCGGGCACGTCTTGGTGTTCGGCTCGCCGCCGAACTCGTTGACGCAGCCGCAGAACATCTTGGTGTTCGTGCTGAGCTCCACGTGGACCTCGAGCCCGAGCACGGGGTCGAAGCGCTCGAGGACCTCGGCGTAGTCCATCAACTCGGCCACGGCAGTCACTTCGTTCCTCCCAGCTCCGGAGCCTGGTGCACGAGCGAGCCGCCGGCAGCGGCGTCGCGCGCGGCCTCGTACGCGGCGCCGACGCGGTACAGCCGGTCGTCGGCGAGCGCGGGGGCCATGATCTGCAGGCCGACCGGCAGCCCGTCCTCGTCGGACAGTCCGCTCGGGACGCTCATGGCGGCGTTCCCGGCGAGATTCGACGGGATGGTGCACAAGTCGGCGAGGTACATCGCCATCGGATCGTCCACGCGCTCGCCGAGCTTGAACGCCGTGGTCGGCGTCGTCGGCGACACGAGCACGTCGACCTTCTCGAAGGCCTGCGTGAAGTCGCGCGTGATGAGCGTGCGCACCTTCTGCGCGGAGCCGTAGTACGCGTCGTAGTAGCCCGACGAAAGCGCGTACGTGCCAAGCATGATGCGACGCTTCACCTCAGCGCCGAAGCCCTTCTCGCGCGTCAGCGACATGACTTCTTCGGCACTGTGCTGGCCGTCGTCCGAGACGCGCAGGCCGTACCGCATCGCGTCGAAGCGCGCGAGGTTCGACGACGCCTCACTCGGCGCGATCAGGTAGTACGCAGGCAGCGCGTACGTGAAGTGCGGGCACGACACCTCGACCACTTCGGCGCCGAGAGCGCGAAGCTGCTCCACGGCCGCCTCGAACGACCGCAGCACGCCCGGCTGGTAACCGTCGCCGCTGAACTCCTTCACGACGCCGACGCGTACGCCGGTCAGGTCGCCCTTCGCGCCTTCGCGCGCCGCAGCGACAACCGGCGGCACCGGTGCGTTGATGGACGTCGAGTCCATCGGGTCGTAGCCAGCGATCGCTTCGTGCAGCAGCGCGGCGTCAAGCACCGTACGCGCACACGGGCCGGCCTGGTCGAGCGAAGACGAGAACGCCACGAGGCCATAGCGCGACACTCCGCCGTACGTCGGCTTCACGCCCACAGTGCCGGTGACAGAGCCGGGCTGACGGATCGAGCCGCCAGTGTCCGTACCGATCGCGAGAGCCGCCTCGAACGCCGAAATCGCCGCTGAGGAGCCACCGCCCGAACCGCCCGGGATGCGCGCGTGGTCCCACGGGTTGTGCGTCGGGCCGTACGCCGAGTTCTCCGTGGAGGAGCCCATCGCGAACTCGTCCATGTTCGTCTTGCCGAGGATCACGACGCCGGCTTCGCGCAGCTTGCGCGTGACCGTCGCGTCGTACGGCGGCAGCCAGCCCTCGAGCGTGCGAGACCCACAGGTCGTCGGCACGCCCTTCGTGGTCAGCACGTCCTTCAGCGCCAGCGGGACGCCTGCCAGCGGCGACGCCGGCTGCTCCCCCGCGGCCAGCTGCTCGTCGACAGCCTTGGCCGCGCCGAGCGCGCCTTCGGTGTCGACGTGCAGGAACGCGTGCACGTGGTCGTCCACCGCGGCGATGCGGTCCAGGTGCGCCTGCGCGACCTCGACCGCGGACACCTCGCGCGTGTGGATCTTCGCCGCCAGCTCGGCGGCGGTCAGCTTGACGAGTTCGCTCACTGTTCTTCTCCCAGGATCCGCGGCACCCGGAACCGGCCGTCCTCGGCGGCCGGCGCGGCGGCCAACGCGTCCTGTTGCTCGAGGCTGGGCCGGACGGTGTCCTCGCGGAAGACGTTCGTCAGCGGCACGGCGTGCGAGGTCGGCGGGACGTCCTCCGCGGCGACTTCGCTGACCTTCGCCACCGAGTCGAGGATCTGGTCGAGCTGGCCGGCGAAAACGTCCAGCTCGTCGTCGGTCACGGCCAGCCTGGCCAGCCTGGCGAGGTGTGCGACCTCGTCTCGGGAAATGTTGGGCACGCGGGTGACTCCCGGGGTGTGCTGTGCGGGTGCTCTCGGAAGCTGCAAGTCTATGGTGACGGCGTCGGACGGTTCGACCGGGTTATCGGGCCGCGGGCGCCGGGCAGGGCGTCCCGCTTGCCGGACAGCGGGCCCCCGCGGGTACCCGGTCTGTCACAATCGGCGCCCGGCAAGCGCGTCCCACGACAGGGCTGGGACGCCTGAGGCGAGAGGGGCGCGTGGTGTCGTTCCTGATCCGGGTCCAGCTACCGGACTCCCCCGGCACGCTCGGCGCGGTCGCGACCGCGCTCGGCACAGTCGGGGCCGACATCCTGAGCGTGGACGTGGTGGAACGCGGCGGCGGGCTCGCGATCGACGACCTGGTGGTCGAACTCCCGTCGGGCCGGCTCCCGGACGCGCTGATCACCGCGGCCGAGAGCGTGGAAGGCGTCGAGGTCGACGCGGTGCGGCCGTACGCGGGCATCCTCGACACCCACCGCGAGCTGGAGCTGGTCGAAGAGATCGCCGCTCAGCCAAAAGCCGGGCTGGACTTGCTCGCCGAAGGTGTGCCGAAGATCATCCGTGCTGGCTGGGCGGTGATCGTCGAGCATACGGAATCGGGGCCGCGACGCTTGGCTTCGTCGAGTGCGGCGCCAGAGAACCCGTTCACAGACTTGCCTTGGCTGCCGCTGGAGCGTGCGACCGTCCTGGACGGCGAGGATTCCTGGGTTCCGGAGACGTGGAAGGAACTCGGCACCGAGCTGGCTGCTACTCCGCTCGGCAAGCCCGGGAAGGCGATGCTCGTCGCCCGGCCTGGTGGACCCAACTTCCGCGCCGCGGAGGTCGCTCGGCTGGCGCACTTCGCCGGGATCGTCGCGGTGGTTCTGGACGGCTGATCCAAGTGCTGGGTCGGCTGTCCTAAACAGGTCGGGCAGCTGAGCGTTTGGCCGGGCGTTTCGGATACTGGTACCCGACTGTTCAGACCGTTTCTGGAAGCAGTGCGGGCTGGCTCAGCGGTTCATTGCGTGCGGCCTTACTCGCAATCCGCTGTCCTCAAGTGCAGACAATCTCCCCGGAGAGGGGGAATCTGTCCGGCGACCGGTTCCTTGGCGTGCCGGACGGCGGCAATCAACACTTGTCGGCATAGAGCGTGACGACTGTGCCGGCCGAAACCACGGCACCGGGCTTGGGATCCTGCCCGGTCTGACACCAGTTCCGGTCGATGATCATGATGCGCTTCTTCCCGGACGAATCGACCTCTCGCAAGTTGTACAGCCCGGCCGCCTGCATGGCGTCCTGCGCATCCTGGTGATTCATGCCGGACACGTCAGGGACTTTGATTGTCGCCGGCTGCGCAGCGCTAATCGGCGCGCTCATGGTCGCCGTCGCGGACTCGGCTACCGTCGCGGTCACGGTCGCCGCCGTGACCGTCGTCGTTGAGGTGCCACCGGGCTGTGGTGCTGCATTACACGCGACGGCAAGAAACGCGGCAACGCCAACGACCGGAACGGCGGCTTGAACGAACTTCGCCATGATCACGCTTCCTCGGTACGAGTCGGTACTTAACGCGTGACAGCTTGAGTCGAAGCCAGACATCTACACGTTACAACCCATAGCCGGTTGAAGCTCGCCAAGCAGACACGCCACGCACAGCCCATCCACTAACGACGTCCGTGACCGATCGAGCCGGACCAACGCTCACGGCCAGGCAGACCAAGCACCCACCAGCAGCGGACGAGAGCCGGGGCGGGGTCCACCAAACCGTCGCCACTCAACGGCGAATACCACCGGCGAACCCCGCCCAACGCTTTCGCCAAAAAACGGCAAAAGCCTCTGACCTGCGAGAATGAAGCCTCAGAAGCCGTATTCGTACGCGATCAGGTTGACCCCCGGATGCGGATGCCAGTCCCGCCCCGGCAACCGCCGGAACCCGATCCGCTCGTAAAGCCGGTGCGCCTTCCGCATCACGTCGAGGCTGCTCAGCACCACCCGGTCGACGCCGAGTTCCCGGCCGCGGGCCAGCACCGCCTGGGTAAGCGCCTCCCCGACCCCTCGACCGCGCGCGGCCGACGAGACCGCCAGCATGCGGAACTCCAACTCCCCCGGCTGGGAAATCTCGGAGAGCTTGCTCCCCGGCTGGACAATCGCGACCGACCCCACGACCTGACCGTCCGGATCGACCGCGACCAGCAATTCGGCGTGCTGCGCCCGTCCTGAAACGTCCCGAAGTTTCGCCTCGTACGCGGCATCAGTATCGAAGAATCCCTCGATCCGGTAAGCCTCGACGGTCACCTCGCCGAGCGCATCGAACTCCTCCGGCCGCGCCGGGCGAATCTCCACGTCACTCATCGCCGCCCTCAGCTTCCTCGTCCGCGCCGGTGTCGAGCGCAAGTTCCGCAGCCGCTTCCGGACCGCGCTCCAGCAACGCGCGGAACCCGTTCTCGTCCAGCACCGGCACCTTCAACTGCACAGCCTTCTCGTACTTCGACCCCGGCGCGTCGCCCACCACGACGAACGCCGTTTTCTTCGACACGGATCCTGCGGCCTTGCCACCGCGCGCCATGATGACTTCTTTCGCCTCATCACGGGAAAACCCGTCGAGCGAGCCGGTCACCACGATCGACAGGCCTTCGAGATTCCGCGGGATGGACTCGTCGCGCTCTTCCTCCATCCGAACCCCGGACCGTCGCCATTTTTCGACGATTTCCCGGTGCCAGCCGACCTCGAACCATTCCTGCACCGCGTGCGCGATGGTCGGGCCTACGCCGTCGACGTCCGCGAGTTCCTCCTCGCTTGCGTCCTCGATCCGTTGCAGCGAACCGAATTCCCGCGCGAGCGCCTGCGCCGCGGTCGGCCCGACATGCCGGATCGACAGCGCGACGATCACTTTCCACAGCGGACGGTCCTTCGCCGAATCGAGGTTCGCCAGGAGCTTCCGTGCGTTCGCCGACAGGTCGCCCGCCTTGGTACGGAACAACTCCACCTCGGCGAGCGACTCCTCGCTGAGGTCGAACACGTCGCCCTCGTCGGCGACCACCCTCGCGTCAAGCAACGCGACAGCCGCCTCGTACCCGAGCACCTCGATGTCGAACGCACCGCGCCCGGCGAGGTGGAACAGCCTTTCCCGCAGCTGGGCTGGACAGAACCGGGTGTTCGGGCACCGGATGTCCTTGTCGCCTTCCTTCTGGTAGGCGAGTTCCGTACCGCATTCCGGGCATTCGGTGGGCATCACGAATTCGCGCTCGTCACCGGTCCGTGCGTCGACGACGGGACCGAGCACCTCGGGAATCACGTCGCCGGCCTTGCGGATGACGATCCGGTCGCCGATCAGCACGCCCTTGCGCTTGACCTCTTCCTGGTTGTGCAGCGTCGCGCGCGCGACCGTCGAGCCCGCGACCTTGACCGGCTCGGTGACGGCGAACGGCGTGACCCGCCCCGTGCGCCCTACACCGACCTGGATGTCGAGCAGCGTCGTGATCGCTTCTTCCGGCGGATACTTGTACGCGATCGCCCACCGCGGCGCGCGCGACGTGGTGCCGAGTCGGCGCTGCAGCGTGACCTGGTCGACCTTGATCACGACGCCGTCGATCTCGTGCTCGGCGTCGTGCCGATGTTCACCCCAATAGGCGATGTGATCGGTAAGTTCCTTGCCGGTCCGGAGCACTCGCGTGTGTGGCGACACCGGCAACCCCCAGGCCGCCAGCGCGTCGTAGGCATGCGACTGCGTGACCGGCTCGAAGCCGTCCCGCTTGCCGAGACCGTGACAGATCAGCCGGAGCCGGCGCTCCCTGGTGACCTTCGGATCCTTCTGCCGCAGCGACCCAGCAGCTGTGTTGCGCGGGTTCGCGTACGGCAGTTTGCCCGCCTCGACCATCTTCGCGTTGAGCTCGAGGAAGTCCTCGACGCGGAAGTAGACCTCGCCGCGCACCTCGACGAGCTTCGGCACGGGGAACTCGTCGGTGCCGGTCAGCTCGTCCGGTACCTGGTCGAGGGTACGGATGTTGAGCGTGACGTCCTCGCCCGTGCGCCCGTCGCCGCGGGTGAGACCCCTGGTGAGCTTGCCGTTTTCGTAGAGCAGGTTGATGGCCAGGCCGTCGATTTTCAGCTCGGCCAGGTATTCCGTGGACCCGATTTCCTTCTCGACGCGCTCGACCCAGGTGAGGAACTCGTCGGTGTCGAACACGTTGTCCAGGCTCAGCATGCGCTCGAGGTGGTCGTGCGCGGTGAACTCGGTGGAGAACGTGCCGCCGACGTTCTGGGTCGGCGAATCAGGCGTGACCAGCGCCGGATACTCGTCCTCGATCTCTTGGAGGTCGCCCAGGAGCGCGTCAAACTGGCCATCGGAGACGATCGGCGAGTCCAGCACGTAGTACCGGAACTGATGGCCGCGGATCTCCTCGGCAAGCGCGCCGTGCCGCTCGCGCACGTCGGCCGGCACGTCGGTCACGTCCTGGGCGGCCTCCACGGCCACCTGGTCTTGGGGAAGGTCGGTGCTGCTCACAGGTGGTGAGCCTAGCCGGAGGCACCGACACTTCCGTCCGGTTGCTCTGTCAGCCCGCGGACCAGCTCCCGGAACTCCAGAAGATCGATCGTGCCTTCCGGCTCGGCCTCGGCGGTCTCGACCCGGCCCAGCCGCTCGGCGGCCAGACGCTCGCCCAGCGTCGCGTCGAGCGGCAGGAACGTCATCGTGGTGCGCGAGGCCTCGTCCAGGTCCGCGAACGCGGGGTGATGGACAGCCACGTCAACCACGCCGTCGTCCACCTGCGCGACAACCCGGACGTCAGCCAGCGAGATGCGATGCTCGCCCAGGTTCACCGTCACCTCGGTCGGATCCGGGACCGGAGGCACCGAATCGTGGTACTCCCAGATCGCGTCGTCCGGCGGTCCAGCCGCTTTCCACGCGTCGGTGTAGGGGCGCAGCTCCGGGTCTTCCTGTCCGCTGACGACCAGCGCGTAGATCGCCTTCCGGCCACGCTCAAGCGAAAAGTGCAGCCGAGGGTGCAGCGTCTCGACCAGCACGCACAGATCGTGCTCGACGCGATGCGGCTCGCCCTCGCCCAGCGCAGCACTGACCTCGGGCAAGAGGTCGTACCACCCTTCCCAGAACGCAACCGCCGCAGCAGAAGCGTCGGACGGCACCTGCTGCTCAGGCCATGGCGTACGGGGATCTGGCGGCGCGGCTTCAGTGTCAGCTTCCGAGCGGCGACGACGGAACAAACGCATAATTCGGAATTTCCCCCGGTTGTTTCTCTTCACTAGCCACGGTACGCGTGACGACAGCAGGACGTCCCGCGGAATCACCAGTTCTCGGGCGGCTCCACAAACCCTTTGCCCAGGTCGCGACTGAGAGCGAGCGCCCGGCGCATCCACTCGTTCGTGGCACCGGCCAGACCGCACGCAGGCGTCGGAACAGCGCGCTCGGCCAGGATCGAACGGTTGAAGCCCAGCCGGTCCACGAGCCTGAGCGCCGGCAACGCGATGTCCTTCAACCCCGGAGCCGTCACCGGGTCCGTAGCTGGCACGAGGCCCAGGAAGAACGAAATGCCGCTGTCCCAAGCCTCGCCAATCTCGTCCAGAAGCGCGGCGGACGCCCCGGCGAGCATGCTGATGTCGAACGCGACGGCACCAGCACCCGCGGCGCGGAAGAGCGCGATCGGCGGACGCGGAGCGCAGCAGTGGACGACGACCGGCTGCCCGGTCATCGCTCCGATCCGTTCGATTGTCGTCGCCAGCAGCTCCCGAACCTCAGGCTCAGGCACTGCGGGGACGTTGCCGTATCCCGACGGAGTAGTCAGTTTTCCGGAGAGAACAGCAGGCAACGACGGCTCGTCGAGCTGCACGACCACCGGCGCGCCGGTCCTCGCGGTCAGCTCCGCGACGTGCTGAGAAAGCCCGTCGAGCAGCGACGAGGTGAAGTCCCGCAACGCCCCGCGGTCAGTGAGCACCCGATGCCCGCGGGCGAGCTCGATCCCCGCGCCGAGCGTCCACGGTCCGGCGATCTGGGTCTTGAGGACTGCTGGCGCACCAGCGTTCTCGCGGGCGGCTTGGACGGCGTCGAGGTCCCACTGGAGCAGGTCACGCCCACGACGATGGTCGTGACCAGGCCGCCCGGCCACGCGATAACCGCTGGGCACCACCTCGACGGCGAGGTCCACGAGCAACGCCGCGGTCCGGCCCAGCAGGTCGGCGCCGACGCCGCGCGCCGGCAATTCGGGCACATACGGGAAGCCGGGAAGCTCTCCGAACACGACGGCGGCGGCCTCGACGGGATCGGTCCCCGGCATGGACCCGATTCCCGTCGCCGCGCCCGCAGGCCAAGGTCGTTCGCTCACAGGCCGGATTGTCGCGGAACGGGCGGCCGCAGTCCGCACCGCCCCTCAGGACAAGCTTCACCCGACCGCGCGGCAATAGCCGGACATTCGCCGCATATCCCTTTGCCTGCACCGAATTCGCGGTCACCGCGTTAGTCTGGATCGTCATGACCAGCTCCGCCCCGCCACCGCCCGGCAAAACACCCGGTGACGCATCCGCCCGGGAGCCGCGGCGGGGCACTATGCCCGGAGCACCGTACCGCCGGGCTTCAAGCCGCTCCTTTGAGCGGACTCTCTTCACCGAGCCGGTCCTTTACGTCAGCCGGGAGGCGAAGCCGACCGCCGCCGGCGAGGAGTACGGCGTGTTCGATCGCCAGGGCCTCCACATTGGCGGAGTTGCTGTCACTACTCCCAGTTTCCTGCGCAAAGTCATTCAGCTCTTCTGGAAATCCGACCAGTACGTCAGCCGCAGGTTCGAGGTCCGCGACGCGAACCAGAGCACTGTCCTCAAGGTCGAGAAACCGTCGAAGGACCCGCTGGCCCGCTTCGTGGTCACCCGCGCGGACGGGACGCCGATCGGCGAAATCATCCCCGCCAGCGCAGGCGCTGTCCGCTTCACCCTGCGCGCCGAAGGCAAGGCAATCGCCAGGGTCGTCGCCAGTGGCCGGCAACGATGGGAAGTCACCGTCGAGGACCCAGTCGGCACCGAGGTCGCCCACGTCGGACACCCGTCACCGGAACTTTCGCCGATCAGCGGCAACGCCTATCTCGTAGAGATCCCGCTGCAGGTCCCCGAGCCGCTGGCCAGCATGCTCGTCGCGACAACGTTGACCATCGACCTCGCGCTCACCGCGCAACCCGGCTGACCACGTGACCGGTGTCTCAGCACCGTCAGGTGGACAGCGACCGGAATACGGCCCAATGTAAGGAAAGTCCGGGACGCCGAGGTCCCGCCTGGACGGAGGTCGCCGTGGAGCCGTTGCCCGAAGGCAGTAACTCGAACTGGGCGGATCCCGGGGTCTACGAAGTGGCCGCCGGCATCTACCGAATCCCACTGCCGCTGCCGAACGACGCCCTGCGCGCGGTCAACGTCTACGCAGTCACCGACGGCACGAATCTCGTGCTCGTCGACTCGGGTTGGTCCCTCACTGAATCTCGCCAGTTATTGGCCGACGCACTCAAAGCGATCGATGCCGAACTCGGCGATGTTCGAGAGTTCCTCATCACCCATGTCCACCGGGACCACTACACGCAGGCAGTCGCGCTTCGGCGAGAGTTCGGCAACCGGATCGCCCTGGGCAAGCTCGAGCAACCTTCGCTCGACGCGAGCGCCAACCCGAACCAGTTCCCCATGCAAGCCCAACTCGACCTCCTCCGCCTCAGCGGCGGGCAAGAGGTCATCACCGCGCTCAGCAAGCTGTTCGGTTCGGAACCTCGCCACACCGAGGCGAATCTTTGGGAAGAGCCGGACGAATGGCTGACGCCCGGCCGGCGAGCAGTGCTGCCCGACCGCGAGTTCGACGTGGTCCATACCCCTGGGCACACCAACGGGCATGTGGTTTTCGTAGACGGCGCTGCCGGCCTCTTGTTCTCCGGCGACCACGTGCTCCCGCACATCACTCCGTCGATCGGCTTCCAACCAGTTCCGGCTGAGTTGCCGCTGAACGACTATCTCGACTCGCTTCGGCTGGTCCGCGGCATGCCGGACCGGCGCATGCTGCCGGCTCATGGCCCAGTCACCGACAGCGTGCACGCCCGGATCGACGAGCTTCTCGAACACCACCGGCAACGTCTCGAAACGATGGCGACTCAAATCGAAGCCGGAGCAACCACCGCTTTCGAAGCCGCCAGTCGCCTCGGCTGGACCCGCCGCGGCCGCAAACTGTCCGAAATGGACGCCTTCAATCAGATGCTCGCCGTCCTCGAGACTGGCGCGCACCTGGATCTCCTGGTCTCGCAGAACAAGCTCGCAGCCGAAGACGTCGACGGCATTCGCCGCTACAAGACCACGTAGCGGACAACCGTCGATCACTCTCCCGATGGAATACTGATCCTCCGTGCCTCCCATCACTGTCAGACGAGCTCGCCCCGAAGACGTCGAAGCAATCGTCTAGATGCTTGCGGACGACCAACTCGGAGCAAGCCGCGACTCGCCAACCGACCTCGCGCCCTACCTGCAAGCATTCAAAACCATTGCTGCAGACCCAAATCAGCTGCTGGTCGTCGCAACATCAAACGACCTGCCAATAGCCACACTTCAGCTCACGATCATCCCCGGCCTCGCGCGGCGCGGGGCCCTTCGCGGGCAAATCGAAGCTGTGCGCGTGCACCGCGATCACCGCGGCTCAGGCTTGGGCGCACAGCTCGTACAGTGGGCCATCGACGAATCACGGCGACGCGGCTGCAACCTGGTCCAGCTCACCTCGGATACAACGAGGACGGCAGCACACCGCTTCTACGAACGATTGGGCTTCGTCGCGAGTCACACAGGTTTCAAGCTGCATCTCTGATCACCTCCTCTGCACAGCTTCAGCCGTCCACGCGCGCGATCACCCGACTTTCACCGTGCCAGAGTCGTCACGCAAAAGCCAAGTGATCGCACGATGGGTCCCTTCGTACAATTTAGCTGACTGTGCTCGAATAGATGCGTATCGTGACGATCATGAGCAAGTCGACCACACCGGCAAACCAAGCCGATCAAACCCACAAGACCACCGAAACCGCAGACCTCGCGTTCCTGCTTCGCACCATGCACGCAAACCTCGACCTCTTCAATCGACTGCAGACAGATCAGCTGATGGCGGCCGTGAAGGACGCGAACCGCCAGATCGCCCGCTTGCAGGCGCTGCAGCTGCATTGCATGGCGGGCATGCGAAGACGAAGATCAGACCCGCACGAGCTGGCGTGCGAGTTCGCGATTGCCTTGCACATCACCGATACTCGAGCCGGAGCGATGATCGCCGCCGCCGAAGCTCTGGCTCAGCGTCTGCCTCGCACCTTCCGACTGATGGATGAGGGCAAGTTCGACCTCTATCGCGCCATGAAGGTCACCGACGGGACGAGCCAGCTGTCCGACCGCCATGCACGGATGGTCGATTACTTACTCGAACACCGGCTAGAGGACAAGAACCCAACCCAGGTCCGCAAGGCAACCGCTTACGCCGCAACGAAAATCGACCCAGACGGTGCGATGGACCGACTAGCTCAGCGCAAAGCCGAGCGTCGCGTCATCCTGCAGCACCAGAGCGAAGGCATCTCGCGGATCTCAGTCGACAACGTCTCGACCGACAAAGCTACAGCGGCCTACCTCCGCGTCGACAAGATCGCTCGATCGCTCAAGACGGGCGACGAGAAGCGAACCCTCGACCAGCTGCGCGCTGACGTCGCGATCGATCTCTTGCTCAGCGGCAAAGGCGGCGTGCCTGAGCAGACCGAGGTGTATCTCTATGTCGATCTGCAGACCTACCTGGGGCTCAACGACAATCCCGCTGAGCTGGCCGGGCACGGTCATATCCCGGCCGAGCTCGCGCGTCATATCGCCACTGGCCCCGACACAATCGTCCGCCGGGTCATTACTGACCCGCTGACCGGACAAGTGATCGAGGTCGGCAAGTTCCGGTATCGGCCGAGCATCGATGTGGACGAGTTCGTTCGGGTCCGCGACCGTGAGTGCCGACAGCCCGGCTGCCCGCGGCCCGCGCAGAACTGCCTGACGGAACCAACTGGGCCAGATTCCGCGGACACAGACTCGACGTTGAGCTACTGCCTACGGCACCGCCGTCTTAAGAATCGAGCCGACTGGACCTACGAGGTCCTGCAGGACGGAAAGCTCATCGTCACGACACCGACTGGCGAGAAAGCTGAAAGCGCACCTCCGCCGCTGCACGATCCCCAGCCCACGCCAGAAGAACCTGGAGAGGAACGCCTAGGCGCGTAAGGAGATCAGTGCGTGCCAGAGATCTTGGCGCTCCCGAGGACGAGGTCGCCGGCCTGGTCGTCTTGCCGATAAAGGACAACGACCTGGCCCGGTGCCACACCGCGCAACGGCTCGCGCAGCTGGATGGAGACCTGCCCGTCTTCATCCACTTCGGCGACCGCATCGGCGATGCCGCCATGTGCGCGAACCTGGACGGTGCATTCAGTCGGTCCGTCCAAGGCTCGTCCGCTCGGCCAGATCGCCCGGTCCGCGTCGATGGCCTGGACACCCAGGTCTGCCGACGACCCGACCTTCACAGTGCCCGAAACAGGTTCGAGCGAAAGGACATAACGAGGTCGCCCATCAGCGGCCGGCGCGTCGATACCGAGGCCCTTCCGCTGGCCTACGGTGAATCCGTGCACGCCGGTGTGACGCCCGAGCACCGCACCCGTCTCAGCATCGACCAGTTCGCCGGGACGCTCGCCAAGCCGCTTCTCCAAGAACTTCTTGGTGTCGCCGTCCGGGATGAAGCAAATGTCGTGACTATCCGGCTTTCGTGCCACGGAAAGCCCACGCTGCTCCGCCTCGGCCCGCACGTCCGACTTCCAGGAGTCGCCCAGCGGAAACATCGCATGGCGAAGCTGCTCTGGCTGCAGTGAAGCCAGCACGTACGACTGGTCTTTGCCTTCGTCCGCGCTCCGGCGAAGTTCCAGCTCGCCGTCGACGGTCGCCAGCCGCGCATAGTGGCCGGTCGCAACAGCGTCGAAGCCAAGAGCGAGCGCCTTCTCAAGCAGCGCCTCGAACTTGATCTTCTCGTTGCAAGTCACGCAAGGGTTCGGCGTGCGGCCTGCCGCGTACTCGCCGACGAATGTCTCAACGACCTCTTCGGTGAAACGCTCAGCGAAATCCCAGATGTAGAACGGGATACCGAGGATGTCCGCGGCCCGGCGGGCGTCATGTGAATCCTCGATGGTGCAGCAGCCGCGGGAACCAGTCCGCAGCGTGCCAGGTTGAGCCGAAAGCGCCAGGTGCACTCCGACGACGTCGTGGCCGGCGTCCACTGCACGCGCAGCGGCGACGGCCGAGTCGACTCCTCCGCTCATTGCGGCCAATACCCGCATTGCTTTACACCTCTTGCTTCTGCGTTTGCTTGCGCATGCCGGCGAGACCGGCCTGTCGGGCGCGGGTGACAACGCCACCGATCTCGCGGGCCAGCGTGTGCACGTCCTCCAGCGTGGACGTGTGGCCAAGCGAAAATCGAAGCGAGCCGCGGGCTGCAGCGGCGTCAGCCCCCATCGCCAGGAGAACGTGACTTGGTTGCGCGACACCCGCGGTGCACGCCGAACCGGTGGAGCACTCGATCCCCTTGGCGTCCAAGAGCATCAGCAGGCTGTCACCCGCGCAGCCGGGGAACGTGAAGTGAGCGTGGCTCGGCAAACGCTCACCGTCGCGGCCGTTCAGTATCGCGTCCGGGATCTCGCGCAGGACCGCAGCGACGAGCTCGTCACGCAGCTTCTCGACCCGGGTGGCATACTCCGCGCGGCCGCTGATCGCCGCTTGCACCGCAGCGGCGAAGCCGGCGATCGCAGGAACGTCGAGGGTGCCCGAGCGGACGCTGCGTTCCTGGCCACCGCCGTGGAGGACGGGGACGCACGAGGTGTCGCGGTCGAGGAGAAGCGCGCCGACACCGTACGGGCCGCCGAGCTTGTGCCCGGTCAGTGTGAGCGCGGCCGCGCCGGATGCGGTGAAGTCGACGGGAACTGCACCGACCGCCTGGACTGCGTCGGTGTGCAGAGGGACCGCGTATTCGTTGCACACCTCGGCGAGCGCGGCGATCGGATTGACAGTGCCGACCTCGTTGTTCGCCCACATCACCGTCGCGAGGGCAACCGTCTCTGGGGCCGAATCAATCGCAGCGCGCAGCGTTTCCGGCGACACCCGGCCCTGGTCGTCAACTTCGAGCCAGGTGATCTCGGCACCGGAGTGCTGCTCCAGCCACTCGACCGTGTCGAGGACCGCGTGATGCTCGACCGTGCTGCACAGGATGCGACGCCGAGCCGAGTCCTCGCCGCTGCGGGCCCAGAAGATGCCCTTGACCGCGAGGTTGTCACTCTCCGTACCGCCGCCGGTGAAGATGACTTCCGACGGCCGCGCGCCCAAAGCGGCGGCGATCACTTCGCGTGCTTCCTCGACGGCCCGCCGAGCTCGCCGTCCCGAAGAATGCAGCGCGGAGGCGTTGCCCACGGTGGACAAAGCCTCAGTCATCGCCGCAATGGCTTCGGGCAGCATCGGAGTGGTTGCCGCGTGGTCGAGATAGGTCATCGCCCTATCAGGGTAGACCGATGCGGCGTGTGACGAAGCTCGCCCCAGGCCGCAGAGTGGCACGTCACACCTGTTTCGGCCACCTGCTCGTGAGTCGGACGCCGAGCAGCGCGAGCAGGACGAGGGCGACACTGAGCAGTCCCATCGCGGCAGAAGGCTGAGCGGCGGAGGCGACAGCGGCCAGAAGCACCCCGCCGAGGCCAATGAGCAGCGCTGATCCGACCCAGTCGGCCAGCTGCATTGCGGAGGTGTTGAACCCCCGCTCCCCTTCCGGCGAGTAGCGCAACAGGAGGACCGAGACGGCGGGCATCGCGATTCCCATCCCCGCGCCGCCGACTGCGCAGACAGCGAAGGCCACCCAGGCGGGGAACCACGGTTGGGCGACAAATCCGAAGCCGACCAGACCCACCGCGACGAGCACGAAGCCGGTGCGCAGCGATGCCTCCCGCGACCAGTCGAGGAATCGGCCTTGGAGAGCCGACGCTGCGGACCAGCCAAGTGCGGTGATTGTCAGCGGCAGGCCAGCGAGAGCGGGGCTATAGCCGTGGACGGCGGTCATGGTCAGCGGGAGATACGCCTCCATGCCCGCATATGCGCCGGCGAGCAGGGCACGAGAGGCGACCACCGTCGGCAATCCGGGACGAGAGGTCATGGTTCCGGCAGGCAGGAGCTTGCGCAATGCGACGGCTAGCGCGACAAGACCCGCAACTCCGTAGGCAAGCGCGGCAGGCGATGGGTGTTGTGCGGCCCAGCTCAGGGCGGCGACTCCGAGCGCAGCTACAACAGCGGCGATGATGCCTGCGCGACGTCCGGCTCGCAGCGGCTCATGGGCAGGCAAACCGCGAGTGATCTTGCAAAGGAGGACGACTCCAATCCCGACCAGCGGGAGCAGCCCGAGGAAGACCCATCGCCAGCCGACGGTCACGGTCACCAAACCGGCAACGGACGGGCCGATGACCGCTGGGAGGACCCAAGCAGCAGCATTGGCGGCATAGATGACGGGGCGTTCGCGGTCGGTGAACGTCAGCGCGATCAACAGCGAGACGGACACCAGCAGAAATCCCGAGCCGAAGCCCTGCAGCGCACGGCCGGCCAGGAGCATCGGCATCGTGGTGGCGACACCTGCGACGGCTAGTCCCGCGGCGAATAGCACCGGCCCCACCAGGAGAGCTGGCGCTGGTCCTCTGCGGTCGCCTAGTCGTCCGGACAAAACGGTGGCGACGACGCTGGCCACCAAGAACGTGGTGAACGGCCAGGAATAGAGGGCGAACCCGTTCAGTTCGGCGACCAGCGTCGGCATCGCAGTGGCGACGCCCATGTTTTCGAAGGCCACCAGTGTGACCACAAGCAGCAGGCCGACGGTGACAAGACGGTGTTCGCGACTCCAGAGCACGCTTTTTCGGGGCTGTGCTTCGACGGTCTGGCTCATGATCGCGAGCTTGCAACCTCCAGCGCTCTGGAGGTCAAGCTGTCGGCCGGCCTTTCGGGGTGGGCGGTGGGACATCGCATCCGGATGGATTTCGAGGCGTCAGGGTGGGGTTCCGCGGTTCACGCTTGGGAGGCCCGGATCTGCGGGATCCCTGCGGATGCCGCGTCCGGGCAATCGAGGGGCGTTCGGCGCAGGAAGTCGATGACGCCGGGTAGCTGCTGACGTTGTCTTGGTCGCCTAGACCGATGAATCAGGCTTCTTGTGTGCCACCGTCGGGCATTGTCTGCGTCACGACGCTGGGTCAGGCGAAGGAGAGGCAGCGCGACAGGGCGAGGGTGTTGCCGTTTACTGGCGAATCGAGCGTGCGGTTCGGAATGCGCCGGATGCTGGCTGGCTTTAAGTAGGACGTACGGCGACCGAAGGAGAGTGCGAACCGAGATGCGAGCCATCACATTCGCCGAGTACGGCGGGCCCGAAGTGCTGCAACTGAAGGATGTCCCGACGCCGGAGCCCGGCCCGGGCCAGGTCCGGGTCGCCGTCCGGCGCGCGGGGATCAACCCGATCGACTGGAAGATCCGTTCTGGGGCGATGGCCGGCGGCGCGGCGCTCGAAGGTCCGCAGATCCCGGGGCTGGAAATCGCGGGAGTAGTCGACGCGGTGGGCGACGGCGTTGAATTCGGCGTCGGAGATGAGGTGTTCGGCTGGTCAGCGACCGGCGGGTACGCGGAGTTCGCGCTCGGCGGAGCGATCGTTCGCAAGCCGGCTGACCTCTCCTGGGACGACGCGGCGGCGTTGCCGGTTGCTGGCGAAACCGCGTTGCGCGTGTTGCGTCTGCTCGATGTCAAAGCTGGCGAACTGTTGGTTGTCCACGGAGCGAGTGGCGCTGTCGGCCGGTTCGCGACACAGATCGCGATCGCTTTGGGCGCGACGGTGATCGGAACGGCTGGACAGCGCAATCTCGATGAGGTGAAAGCACTGGGCGCGATTCCGGTGCGTTACGGCGACGGGTGGCTGGAGAGGGTCCGTGAAGTGGCGGACCGCCCGGTGGACGCGGTGTTCGACGCGTCTGGGCATGGCGTTTTGCCGGAATCGGTCGAGCTGCGAGGGTCGAAGGAACGCATCGTGACCATTGCGGATGGCGCGGCGTTCGAGCTCGGTCTGCCTTTCTCGTCTGGAGGCCAGGACGGGCAGACGCAAGAGGTACTGAACGAGATCCTCCGGTATGTACACAATGGACTGCGGATTGCGCAGGGGAAGACCTTTCCGTTAGAGGAAGCGGCAGCTGCGCAGGAGGAGAGCCGGAACGGGCACCCTGGTGGGAAGCTGACTATTGCCGTTTCCTGACCGCGATTGTCGGCTAAGATCGACAATGGTGCGCCTGCGGGCGATCTGACAGGGCAGTGTCAGAGGTTTGCGACAACCGCGGGCCGTTGCCGCTCAGTGGCGAAAAGGCTGAGCTCGAGGTGTGTGCGCGCCGAGGCAAGCGACTGTCGCCACTTGACGGCGATGAATCCGGAGCGCGGAGACCAGGTGTGCCGACGCGAGCGATTCGTCGCCATTCGGCGGCGACGGATGGCGGGCGGCGGTCACAGGTGGAGGGACGGGCAGTCGCGGCCGTCCGGCGGCGAGGCAAGTTAGGTGGCTGTTGCCGTTGAGTGGCGAATGGGCTGACTGCGGCCGGTGGAGAGACCGGCCCGCAGGGGTCGGAGAGTCGCGGAGGGGTGTCGCCAAAAAACGGCAAAACCCCTCCGCAGTCCGGTGACCAGGGTGTTCGTCAGTGCACAACCGGCTGGGAGGGCGCGCGACGGCCGACCAGGACCCGGCGACGCTGTGGCGGGATGCGGACTGTGCCGAGGGCCGAGTGGACAGCGCCCTCGGCAAGAGCCGCCAGCGAACGGCGGTCTTCGGCGCGGCCGGGAGCGATCTCCGGGCACACGTGCACTTCCAGGACCAGGCCGCGCAGTGCGGCGACCCGGCGGAGGGAGGCGATGAGCGACTCCGGCCCGATGAACGCCGGCTGGCTGGTTTCGCGGCCGTCGGCGAGGCGGTAGCGAAGGGCGATCGGCCGGACCGGGACGCCGCCGTCGATCGCGGCTTGGAAGGTGGCCGTCGTGAAGCGGCCGGAGGCCAGGCCGCACCAGGTGGTGCCCTCGGGGGTGACGTTGACGAGCGCGCCGGAGCGAAGGCTGTCGGCCAGTTCGGACATGGTGCCCGGCAAGGTACGCAAACGGTTGCGGTCCAGGAAAATACTGCCGCCGCGACGCACGAGCGTACCCAGGATCGGCCAGGAGCCGATTTCGATCTTCGCGAGCGCCCGCATTGGACGTAGAGCGTTGATGGCGATGATGTCCAGCCACGAAATGTGGTTGTTCACCACGAGCGCGCCGCGACCGGCCGGAGCGGCGAGGAAGTCCGCACCGCCCACAACAGACATCCGCACGCCGAACGCCCTTAGCACCGCCCGGAAAATCCGGCGCAGCAAGCGTTCCCGGCTCCGTCCGCGAATCACCAGCAACGCCGGCGCGACCAGCAGCGCCGCGAAGACCACGGAAATCGCTGCGGTGAACCGCAAAATTCGCCGCGGTAAGGCAACTGTCGGCGCGCCTTCAGTGAGGCAGCCGTCACCGCAAGGCGACGTCGGCATCCAAGCGTGACTCATCCTTGTGCTCCGAGGAAGAACTTCAAGTACCGCTCGTCGACCTGCTGCAGATCAAGCAGGACGAAGAAGTCCGCGACCCCGAAGTCGGCGTCGAGCGCCGGCGGGCCGCACACTTTGGCGCCGAGCCGCACGTAACCCTTGATCAGCGGCGGAAGCATGGTCCGATCAGGACGCGCGATCGCGCCTGGGTCCCACGGGTGCAACGGCGAGACGCGCAACGAGTCGTCAGCGTGGTGCTTGGTGCGCAAGACATCCCAGACGCCCGCGGCGTAGCTGCCGCCATCGTTCAGCTGGACCGAAGCGCAGCCGGCGAGATAGCGGTGTCCGGAAAGGAGCATGTAGCGCGCGATCCCGGCCCACACCAGGCTCACAACGGCACCGCTGCGGTGGTCGGGGTGGACGCAAGACCGTCCGGTCTCGACCAAGGACGGCCGCAGCGCGGCGAGCGTCGTCAGGTCGAATTCGCTGTCGGAGTACAGCTTTCCGGCCTGCGCGGCGCGGTCCGGCGGAAGCATGCGGTAGCAGCCGACGATCTCGCCGGTGTTGTCGTCGCGGACCACGAGGTGGTCGCAGAATTCGTCGAAGTAGTCGACATCCCGGCCGGGCTCCGGGGAATGCAGTTCCGCCCCCATTTCCTCGGCGAAAACCCGGTATCGCAGTTTCTGTGCGGCGAGCACTTCATCGTTCCCGTTGGCGACCAGAAGCGAATACCGCGGCGCGCCTGCGGGAAGGTCGGCACCCGCCTGATCAGTACTGACGAGGAGCTGTGACGACGTCATGGTCAAGGTGTACCTGCCGGTAAGCAGCCTCGGAGAGTGCCAATCGATGACCGGTCAGTGCACGTTGAGTTAATTGCGGGTTCTCAGGTTCCTCTCAGACAGACGAGAAGGTTCCGGAGAACGCGGAAGGCCGCCGCGTGGCGAGCACGCGACGGCCTTCCGGGCGAAAGAGAGCGTCAGCCCTTGCGCTTGTCGACAGCCTCGGTCAGCTGCGGCGCGACGTTGAACAGGTCGCCCACCACACCGAAGTCGGCGATCTCGAAGATCGGAGCCTCGGCGTCCTTGTTGACCGCGATGATCGTCTTCGACGTCTGCATGCCGGCGCGGTGCTGGATCGCGCCGGAGATGCCGAGCGCGATGTACAGCTGCGGCGACACCGTCTTGCCGGTCTGGCCGACCTGGAACTGCGCCGGGTAGTAGCCGGAGTCGACAGCGGCACGGGACGCGCCGACAGCCGCGCCGAGCGAGTCGGCCAGCTTCTCGACGACGTCGAACTTCTCCGCCGAGCCGACGCCGCGGCCACCGGACACGACGATCGACGCCTCGGTCAGCTCCGGACGGTCGCCGCCGACGACCGGCTCGATGCCGGTGATCTTGGCGGCCTTCGCCGGGTCCTGCGCCGGAATCTCGACGGTCTCCTCGGCAGCCGCGCCATCGGCGGCTTCCGCCTCGACCGCACCCGGACGCACCGACACAACCGGCGCGCCCTTGGAGGCCTTGGCCTTCACGGAGAACGCGCCACCGAAGATGGACTGGTCCACGGTGCCGTCGGCGTTGACACCGACCGCGTCGTAGAGCAGACCGGAGCCCAGCCGCAGCGCGACCCGCGCGGCCACCTCCTTGCCCTCGGCGCTGGCGGCGACGAGCACCGCGGCCGGCGAGACCTGCTCGGCGAGCTTCGCGAGCACGTCGACCTTCGGGGTCACCAGGTAACCGGCAGCGTCGTCGCCCTCGGCGACGTACACCTTCGCCGCGCCGTGGCCGGCGAGCGCTTCCTTAGCCTTCGCCGCGGTGCCGGTCGGGCCCACCACGACGGCGGAGGGCTCGCCGAGAGCGCGCGCGGCGGTCAGCAGCTCGAGCGTGACCTTCTTGACATCACCGTCGACGTGGTCGACGAGGACGAGTACTTCAGCCATTTTCTGGAATCCTCCTCGAAACCGTGTCTCAGATGAGCTTCTGCGCGACCAGGTACTCGGCGACCTTCGAGCCGCCGTCGCCCTCGTCCTCGACCTTCTCGCCCGCGGTGCGCGGCGGCTTCGGCGAGGCCTCGACGACCGTCGACCACGCGTTGCCGAGACCGACCTCGCCCGCGTCGATGCCGAGGTCGGCGATGGTCAGCGTCTCGACCGGCTTCTTCTTCGCGGCCATGATGCCCTTGAACGACGGGTAGCGCGGCTCGTTGATCTTCTCGCTCACGCTCACCAGCGCCGGCAGATTCGCCTCGAGGTGGGTGATGCCGTCTTCCGTCTCGCGGTCGGCCTTCACGGCGGAGCCCTCGACGGTCAGCTGACGCACGTAGGTCAGCTGCGGCACGCCGAGCAGCTCGGCCAGGATCGCGGGCACGGCGGCACCGCGGCCGTCGGACGCCTCGTTGCCGGCCAGGATCAGGTCGTAACCCTCGACCTTGCCGACAGCGGCGGCGATGACCTTCGCGGTGGCGATCGCGTCGGAGCCGTGCAGCGCCTCGTCGGACACGTGGATGGCCTTGTCGGCGCCCATGGAGAGCGCCTTGCGGATCGCGTCGGTGGCGCGGTCCGGGCCGACCGAGATCACGGTGACTTCGCCCTCGCCGGCTTCCTTGATCTTGAGGGCCTCTTCGACGGCCTTCTCGTTGATCTCATCGAGCACGGCGTCGGCGGATTCGCGGTCAAGGGTGTTGTCGGAACCGGAGAGCTTCCGCTCCGAGTAGGTGTCCGGTACCTGCTTGACCAGGACAACGATGTTCGTCATGGGTCTTCTTCGACCTCCCGGTTGGGGCCGGCTCTCGGCCGCGGGACAGTGCTCTACTGAGCGGTAGATTAGGGGCAATTCCGCGGCCGGACCCCTCGAGGTGACGGCATTCACCTGGATGAGCAATCTATTGGGACCATCGTCCCGGTAGTTGCCCGGTTAGCCCGTCCAGCGCGCCGCTCGCCCGATCGGAGCAACGGTCACTTACTCGCAGTAGGCCGTTAGGGGTTACGCTCCGGCACCATGTCCGCGCACATCGCCGTAGTCACCGACTCGACCTCGTGCCTGCCCGAGCAACTCGCCGCTCAGTGGCGAATCAGTGTCGTCCAGGTCCAGCTGCACGTCGGAGACCAGACGGACGACGAGCACCGCTTCGACCGCAGCGAGCTCATCCAGACCATGAAATCCGGCGCGGCCGTCACGACCTCGCCGCCCGATCCGGGCGCGTTTTTCTGGACCTACCAGGACGCGGCCTCCGCCGGCGCGTCCGCCATCGTGAGCCTGCACATCTCCGGACGGCTTTCGCAGACCGTCGAAGCCGCCCGCGAAGCCGCCCAGCAGGTCCGGATTCCGGTGCACATCCTCGACAGCGGGACGGCCAGCATGAGTCTCGGCTACGCAGCGGTGTCCGCCGCGCGCGTCGCCGGGGCCGGCGGACAGCTCGAGCGGGTGCTAGACGCCGCTGAACGGCGAGTGCGCAACTCGACCGAACTCATCTACGTGGACACCCTTGAGTACCTGCGGCGATCGGGACGGATCGGTGCCGCCCAGTCGATGCTCGGAAGTGCGTTCGCGATCAAGCCGCTGCTCACCGTCCGCAATGGAGAAGTGAGCCCGCTCGCCCGCGTTCCCGGCACTAAACGAGCGATGAACCGGCTCGTGGACCTGGCCGCGAAGGCCGCCGGCGACCAACCGGTGGACCTCGCGGTGACCCGATTCGGCTCGGACGAGAGCGAGGTCGTCCGGAAGTTGCGGGAGCGCGTGCCCGGCGCGGGCGAGATCGTGGTGGGCGACGCGAGCACCGTGATAGGAGCTCACGTCGGCCCGGGCGCGCTCAGCATCACGGTGTCGCCGTCGAACTGACCTCGATTCGCCGCCCCGGGACCAAAAGCACCACGAGCGGCAGCAGGACCGTCACCGCGAGCCCGCCGATGACGAGCACCTGGTCGAACTGCGGATAGTGCCCGACGTGACCCGCGTGGTAGATGAGGTGCGGCACGGCGAACAGCAGCGCCGCGACCGCCACCAGCCGCGCGACAGCTGTGGTGCCCATCACTGCAGCGCCGACGAGCATCACGCCGAGCGCCAGGCTGAGGCCGCCGAAATCGATGATGAAGTGCTCGTTGTAGGGCCCGTCCATGGAGACCCACCCGTGCCGGAAACCGGGAAAGTCCTGGTAGAACCCCATCGGGTCGAGCAGCGGCCACAGCCCCTGCACCAGGGTGTAGAGACCGAGCAGGGTCAGGAGGATGCGCGTGATCGTCCGTTGCATACGGCTGGAACGAGACGGCTGCGCGAAACGTGACAGGCGCTAGGGTCGCGCAGGTGACCAACGCAGCCACCCGGGCTGAGGCACTGCACCTCACCGGCGAACGGACCGTCCCCGGCATCCCCGAGGAAAATTACTGGTTCCGCCGCCATGAAGCCGCCTACCTCGCCCTCCTCCCCCACTGCACCGATGCGACGGTGCTCGAAGCCGGCTGCGGCGAGGGCTACGGCGCCGGGCTTATCGCCCGGCACGCCCGTCGAGTGCTCGCGCTGGACTACGACGTGCCGACCACCGAGCATGTCGCACGCCGGTATCCGGACGTCGCCGTCGCGCGGGCGAACCTGGCGTACCTCCCGCTGCGGGACGGTGCCGTCGACGTGGTGGCGAACTTCCAGGTGATCGAGCATCTCTGGGACCAGGACGCTTTCCTGGCCGAATGCTTCCGCGTCCTGCGCCCAGGCGGGAAACTGCTGGTCACCACCCCGAACCGGCTCACCTTCACGCCGGACAGCGACACCCCGCTCAACCCGTTCCACACGCGCGAACTGGCACCGTCCGAATTGGACGGACTGCTGCGCGCGGCCGGGTTCACCGTCGCCGCGCTGGACGGGCTGCACCATGCGGAAACCCTGCGTACCACCGAAACCCGCTACGGCGGCTCCATCATCGACGCCCAACTGGACGTCGTCATGGGCTCCCTTCCCGGACAGGCCACCTGGCCGGCCGACCTCCTCGCGGACGTCGCGGCGATCCGGGCCGACGACTTCGCCGTCCACGACGACGACCTCGACGCGAGCCTCGACCTGGTGGCCGTGGCGGTGCGCCCGTGAGCGCCCGGAATCCCGCGCCCGAAGGCACGTTCTGCCTCGTCCTGCACAGCCACCTGCCGTGGCTGCCGCACCATGGCAGCTGGCCGGTCGGCGAGGAATGGCTGTACCAGGCGTGGACGCATTCGTACCTGCCGGTCGTCGACCTGCTGCGCCGTTTCGCCGCTGAGGGGCGACGCGACGTCTTGACGCTCGGCATGACGCCAGTGCTCGCCGCTCAGCTTGACGATCCGTACGCCATCCGCGCCTGCCACGACTGGGTCGGCCACTGGCAGCTGCGCACGCAGCACGCATCGACGCTCTGGCACGGCGATCCGTTGCTGCGCGACCTCGCCGCCGCCGAGCACCAAGCCGCGATGCACGCCACCGAGGAGCTGGAAACGCGCTGGCGACACGGTTTCTCGCCGATCCTGCGGTCGCTTGTGGACAGTGACACGATCGAGCTGCTCGGCGGGCCGCTGGCGCATCCGTTCCAGCCGTTGCTGGACCAGAGGGTGCGACGATTCGCCCTCCAGGCTGGGTTAGAGGACACCGCGCTGCGCATTGGCCGCGCACAAGAAGGTATTTGGGCACCTGAATGTGGTTATGCACCGGGAATGGAACAAGATTATCACGACGCCGGTGTTCGACGCTTCCTTGTCGACGGCCCTTCACTCCATGGTGACACTTCGGCCGCGCATCCCGTCGGCGACTCCGACGTCGTCTGCTTCGGCCGCGATCTCGAAGTCACGTACCGGGTTTGGTCGCCGAAAGCAGGCTATCCGGGCCATGCGGCGTACCGGGACTTCCACACCTGGGCACACGAGGTCGGGCTGAAGGCGTCGCGTGTCACCGGGAAAACCGTTGAACCACAAGACAAAGCCCCCTACGACCCGACGCTCGCCGCGGACGTTCTAGGTTCGCACGTCAAGGATTTCGTCGAAACAGTCGTCGCGCGCCTGCGGTCCCTCCGCGAGCAAAACGGCCGCGAATCGCTGGTAGTTGCCGCCTACGACACGGAACTATTCGGGCACTGGTGGCATGAGGGCCCCGCCTGGCTCGAAGGGATCCTGCGTGCGCTGCCCGAGGCAGGCGTCCGCGTGACCACATTGCGCGGCGCGCTCGAGGCCGGCCATCTGGGCGAGCCGGTCCAACTGCCCGCATCTTCGTGGGGTTCGGGCAAGGACTGGCGAGTCTGGGACGGCGAACAGGTCGCGGACATGGTGCAGGACAACACCGCGCTGCAGACCCGGCTGCTCGACTTGGTCGACAAGCAGGACGGGACCACTCGCGACGTCGTTGCCGACCAGGCCGTCGCCGAGGCGATGATGGCTCTGTCCAGCGACTGGGCGTTCATGGTCACGAAAGACTCCGCCGCCGACTACGCCCGCCGGCGCGCCCGCGTGCACACCGAACGATTCGATGCCCTGGCAGGGTTGCTCCGCAGCGGGGATCGTGCCCGCGCGCTTGCTCTGGCCGAGGAATACCGCCGGGCCGACGGCCCGTTCGGACATCTGGACGCGCGCGCCCTGCGCCGTCCTTCCGCGTGACGATAGAAGGGAATTCCATGGGAATCCGTGACCTGCCGCTCAAGACCCTGTCCGGCGACGACGCCACTCTCGGCGGACCGCTGGCCGGCAAGACGCTGCTCGTGGTGAACGTGGCGTCGAAGTGCGGGTTGACGCCGCAGTACACCGGTTTGGAACGTCTGCAGGAACGCTACGGCGACAAGGGCTTCTCGGTGGTCGGGTTCCCGTGCAACCAGTTCGCCGGCCAGGAGCCGGGCACCGCGGAGGAAATCCAGACGTTCTGCTCCACCACGTACGGAGTGTCGTTCCCGCTGTTCGAGAAGATCGACGTCAACGGCGAAGACCGGCACCCGCTCTACGCGAGCATCACGGAAACTCCCGACGCGGACGGCGAAGCCGGCGACGTGCAGTGGAACTTCGAGAAGTTCCTGATCAGCCCGGACGGCAAGGTCCTCGGTCGCTTCCGCCCGCGCACGGAGCCCGAAGACGAGACGATCGTCGCGGCGATCGAAGCGGCCCTGCCTGCCTGAGCTTCGGTCCGGCTCTCCGGCCTGCGTTTATAGCGGCCGGAGAGCATTTGCCGTTTTTCGGCAACTGCTTGCCGAAGCGGAGTCAGCTGGGTTCCGGATGGGATGCCGCTGGCCGTTGATTCGCGCCGTTGCCGTTCAGTGGCGAAAGGCCAGGCGTACCTCGCCGCTGCTCCCTCACCGCGTTCTCGCCTCTCATCGGCGACAGCTGACCAACGACATGGAGTGCCATGAGCTAACGACGCCACTCGCGGCGACGTCAGCTCCGCGACACCGGCCGGGCCGCCAGCTGCCGTCGCCGTTGGCGGGCAAATTCGACGCCACCGGCCGCCGCGGCACCTTCGTCGCTGGGCGGCGAGAGCGAAGCAGCACGTCCGAGCTGAACGGCACCTCGCCAGCATCGAAGCGCCATTGACCAGCTAGTCGCCACTGAGCGGCGAATCGCAAGTCAGCTTGGTTCGTCCTCCATGCCCCAACTCTGTGCGGAACGGCAGATCATGCGTTGCCGCTCAGTGGCGAATCGCAGGTCAACGGCTGTCCGGAGCCTCGGCAGCCAGCTCGGCGGCGGTCTTCACCTCGGGGTACGAACCGCGCGCGATCACTGCTTGGTTGTGGTTCGCGGCGTCGGCGAAGTCGAGCTTCTGCATTCGCCGGTCGTAGGTGAGGAGGCCGTTCACTTCGTTCTCTACATCAGTGGTCTGAGTGTAGATCGCGCCGGACAGCCCCAGCTCGGAAACCAACCCTTCGAGACGTTCGCTGACCTCCGAGTACCGGCGAGTGAGGTGCGCCGAATCGGTCGTCATTTCGTAGGCGTTTGGCGGGCCCGGCCAGATGTGGTCTTCGAGGACTAAGCCCAGGCCGCCGTATTCGCCGTCCACCAGTGCGCGATGGTCCCTCTCGTGCGGCTCCCCCGGTCCGACGTAGGTGTGATCGTCGTAGATGTCACCGGCCCCGGTGTCCGGGCGGGAGAAGCAACAGTTCACCCCGCTGTTGGCGATCACCAGCCGGGTCGGGTCGAGTTCCTTCACGAGCGTCGCTATCCGGGCCGTGTCGAATTCTCCCCAGCCTTCGTTGAACGGCACCCAGGCGACGATCGACGTGATATTGCGCAGCTGGGCGATCATTTCCCGCAGCTCGGTCTCGAATCGCTGCTGTCCTTCGGGCAAGGGATCCGGCGCGTGCCCGGGCGGGCCCGCGAACGAGACGACCAGCGACGGCATGTCCTGCCAGACAGCCAGGCCCAGCCGGTCCGCCCAGTAGTACCAGCGCGCGGGCTCGACCTTGACGTGCTTGCGGACCAGGTTGAACCCGAGTTCCTTCGTCTTCTCGAGATCGAACCTGAGCGCCTCGTCCGTCGGAGCCGTGTAACCGCCGTCCGGCCAGTAGCCCTGGTCGAGTGGTCCGTGCAAGAAGGTGATCCGATTGTTCAAAGCGATCCGTGGCCGTCCGTCGACATCCGGGACGATCTCTACCGTTCGCAGGCCGCAATAGCTGGCGATCTCGTCCAGGACCTCACCGTGTGCATCCAGAAGCCGGACGGTGATGTCGTAGAGAAACGGATCGTCCGGAGACCACGGATGCGGTTCCGGAAGGTTGGCCCGCAGCCGCGCGCCGACGGCGCCGTGAACGCGCGCTGCCTCGTCGCCGTTTTGCGGCGAAACGATCAACTCCACCTGAGTACCGCCAGTGACCTGCGGGAACACTGACACACCAGACAGATCCGAGGTGACTTCCAGGGCGGAGACGCGCTCGTTCGGCACCGGCTCGACCCACACGGTCTGCCAGATTCCCGACGTCGGCGTGTAGCAGATACCGCCAGGTTCGTTGCGCTGCTTGCCGATCGGGTACGGCTCGATGTCCGTACGGTCCTCTGCGCGAACGGTAATTTCCTGCGGTCCTGATGCACGGAGCGCGTCCGTGATATCCGCTGAGAACGACGTGTACCCGCCCTCATGGGTGACCACCGTCTGGTTGTTGACCCGCACTTCGGCTTTCTGGTCGACTGCACCGAAATGCAGCAACACCCTTCGCCTGCTCCAGCTTTCCGGGATCTCGAACAACCGCCGGTACCACAGCACTTCGTCGCGTCTGCCGATTCCGGAGAGCGCCGATTCCGGTGCGAAGGGAACCAGGATGCGCTCGCTGTACCCGACGGGTCGCGGCTCCGCGGGCGAAGCAGGCCATCCTGCGTACTCCCAGATGCCGTTGAGGCTCAGCCATTCCGGCCGGCGGAGCTGGGGGCGCGGGTACTCGGGCAGCACCGCAGCCGGGTCGACTCGGTCGGTCCACGGTGTGGTCAGCGGCGGATCGGCACGCTGCCATTCGGGCTCTGTTGGAGTCATCACCGATCATGGTGGCAGAGAATCGCGATCAGCGGGATGGCTTGAGGGCTGCTCGGACAGCCGGTGAACCGATCCTGCTCGATGGGTCAAATGTCGGCTGCCGACGGTCGGCAGCCGATGGCTGGTCTTCGGTGGGACGTCCTGCGGCGACGTTGCGAAGCAGGTGTCGACGACCGTTTCGCCACTCAATGGCTAACAGCTGGTCAGCCGCTCGCGAGCCCGCTTCAGCGCCGAGAGCGAGGGGCGGCTGCATCGAGCGAAGGCAGCAATCTCGGCAGGCGACCGCCGCCGGAACTCACGCATCAGCCTGACAGTCGCTACTGGGGCGGGATAGCAGCGCTGAGCTGCGAGGATGCGGTTCTTCACGGGCTGACTGGCCGGCCAGGCGGAGCTGTTGCCGTTTTTTGGCAAATCGCTCTGACCAGCAGATTCTTCCCTGTCCAGGCACTTTTCGGCCAGGCGTCGGACAGGCTTTCCGGCGGTCGTTCGGGCGGCCGCCCCAGGGTAAGCGACTGGCGAGTAACCTCGGGCCATGCGCGTGCTGATGTTGTCCTGGGAGTACCCGCCGGTGGTCATCGGCGGGCTGGCCCGGCACGTTCACGCGCTGGCGCGGCATCTCGCGCAGCAGGGTCACGAGGTAGTCGTGCTCTGCCGGCACACCGCGGGCACCGACGCGTCGACGCATCCGCGCAGCGATCGGGTCATCGAGGGGGTCCGGGTCGTCCGCGTGGCCGAAGATCCGATGCACCTGACCTTCGAGCGGGATCTTGTCGCGTGGACGCTCGCCATGGGCCACGCCATGATCCGGGCGGCGCAGGATTTGCTCCGCACGTGGCAACCCGACGTCGTCCATGCCCACGACTGGCTGGTCACTCATCCGGCCATCGCTGTCGCCGAGGCTGCTCGGGTTCCGCTCGTCGGGACGATTCACGCGACCGAAGCAGGCCGGCATTCGGGTTGGCTGTCGCATCCGCTCAACCAGCAGGTGCATTCGGTCGAGTGGTGGCTCGCCAACCGGGCCGACGCGGTGATCACCTGTTCGCAGGCCATGCGCAAGGAGGTCGCGCACCTCTTCGAGATCGACCCTGCCGACGTCGCGGTGATCCACAACGGCATCGAGGGACGCAGCTGGCGCGTGTCGTCCGGTGAAGTCGCGAGGATGCGGGAACAGCACAGTCCGGACGGTGCTCCGTTCCTGCTGTACTTCGGCCGACTGGAGTGGGAAAAGGGTGTGCAGGACCTGCTGGCCGCGTTGCCCCGGATCCGCCGCCAGTTCCCTGGGACGCGAGTGGTTGTCGCCGGAAAAGGGCGACATCACGACGAGCTTGTCGCGCAGGCTCGAAAGCTGCGAATTCGCCGGGCGGTGGACTTCGTCGGTCATCTTTCGGACCGCGACCTGCGCGCACTCCTGGCCGCGGCCGATGCGGTCGTGCTGCCGAGCAGGTACGAGCCGTTCGGGATCGTCGCGCTTGAGGCCGCGGCCGCGAAAGCGCCGCTGGTGGCTTCGACGGCAGGTGGGCTCGGCGAGGTTGTCATCGACGGGGAGACCGGCCTGGCTTTCGCGCCGGGTGACGTCGCCGGGCTCGCCTCGTCCGTGACGACGGTCTTGAGCGACGTTCCGGCCGCGACCCGGCGTGCGCGGGCGGCGCAGGCTCGGCTTGGCGCGGACTTCGATTGGGGGCGGATCGCGGAGGCGACCGTCGAGGTCTACCGGCGGGCGCGTGTCGGCGAGCCGGTAGAATTGGGGCGGCCGAAGATCGCGACTGGCAACGCGTTCGAGGTGTAGGACGCGCTGGCCGGCGGGGTTCGCGAGATTCGCCGTTCAGTGGCGAATGCCTGGTCAGGACGCTTGTCAGCGAGGGTCGACGGCGGCGATCAGGTCGCGGTAGTCGGGGTCTGCCCCCACTCGGTCGAAAGCGCTCGCCAGGGCGGTTTCGTAGACCGGGACGGCTTTGCGCAAGGTGGCACGTCCGGCGTCGGTGATTCCGGTGTAGACGCCGCGGCGGTCGTATTCGCAGAGACGTCGTTCGGTGAGGCCGGTACGCTCAAGGCGGCCGACGAGGCGGGTCGCGGAGCTCTGGTTGAGCGACGTCGCGTCAGCCAGTTCCTGCATGCGGAGCTCGCCGTCGGGGCGATCGGCCAGCGACATCAGTGCGACGAATTCCGAGAAACCCAAGTGCAACTGCCGTTGCAAGGCTTGCTCGACCTCGTGGTCGACGCGGCTGCGAAGCGCCATCATGCGGGGCCACATCGCGCCGAGGGTGGTGAGTTTCGCCCCTGCCGACTTGCGTCCAGGGGAAGGTGTGGTGGCCACGGGAACGACCTCTCCGGCAAAACCTCGCCCGGCATCGAGAAGTGGTGCCGAGACCTCTTGTATAGCACATGTGCGTGCATGCAATTGAGCGCTCGTCAAGCCTCACGCTGTAGGGAGACCGTTGAGGTGCGCGGTCTTGGACTGACCGGCGCAGGCATTCTGGTTGGGTAAGCAGCCTGGAAGAATCGTCGGGCCGCGCAGTTTCACCATCCGGCCCGGATTGTTTGGCCGAACTTTGGCCGAACCGGTCAGGCCAACGTCTGCAGGAACTGTTGCAGCAGTGGGTTGACCTGCTCTGGATGAGTCAGGGTCGGAGTGTGGGCCGCGCTGTGGATGACGTGCACGCTGCCGGCGTTGGGGAGGCGTTCGCTCAGCAGGTCCATGCGGTCGCGCGGGAGGGAAACGTCCTGCTCGCCCCACATCAGCAACGTCGGGCAGGTGATCTCGTTCAGGCGGCCCGAGACGTCATCTCGCTCCAGCAGGCAGTGCGCGGCCGGGCCTAGCGGCAGCGTGGGTGCGGCGCGCCATCGTGCGCGCAGCTCGTCACGCAGGTCGGATTCTCCGAGCAGTTGCGTCGACAGGGGTATGATCAAGTCATCAATTGGTCCGTATTCGCGCAAGGCGGCGAACATGCCGCCATAGGCTGCTTTGTCGGCTGGATCGCACGATGTTGCTTCGGTGTCCCACAGCACCAGTCCTGCGACACGTTCGGGTGCCAGCAACGCAATCCGTAGCGCGGTGAAGCCGCCTTGGGACAGTCCACCGACGACGGCGCGTTCAACGCCCAGGTGGTTCAGCAGGCCGAGCGCGTCCTCGGCCTGGTCCCAATAGGTGTATGACGAGCCGGGGTCGTCGTCCGGGGTTTGCCCATGGCCGCGGGCGTCCCAGGTGATAACGCGCCGCTCCGGCGCGAGCGTCGCTGCTTGCGGCGAGAAGGTTGAGTGGTCCAGGAAGTAGCCGTGTCCCAGCAACAAGGCCGGTCCGTCTCCCCCGGTGTCGGCGAAGAAGATCGGACGGTCGTTGACGGTCGCTGTGGGCATTCGACTGGCCTCCGGGTTCTTCGCAAACAGTGGTGCCGCGCCGGTGCAGCGTAGTGAAGAAAGGTGATCACGTTGCCTGCGGCCAGGTTTCGGCAGATTCAGTGACAGCTGGCGAGTGTCACTGGGACGCCGGGTTGAATACGGTCAGTCGTCGGTTTTCGCCGAATCGGTTGAGCCACCGGCGAGTTTGAGGCAGATGACACCGGCGATGATCACTGCGAGGAACAGAATGCGCAACGGTCCCAGGCTTTCGCCGAAGATGATCGCGCCGAAGATCGCGGCTCCGCTCGCGCCGATGCCGGTCCAAACCGCGTAGCCGACGCCGACGTCGATGGTGCGCAAGGCCAGGCTGAGGGTGAAAATCGTTGCGGCAGCGGTGATCACGGTGGCGATCGACCACGGCAGGTTGGCGAAGCCGCGGCTGCCGTCCGTGCTGACGGCGAACGCGATTTCGCAGACCCCGGCGAAGAGGAGAATGCCCCATGCCCGGCGAGCGGTCTGCGTCTTTTCCGGTGCGATGGCTGGTGCTGCTTCTGGCTGAACGGACACAGCGGAAATCCTTTCGGGGACAGGAAGAAGAGGGTCAGGCACCGGTCAGCTGAAGGCCGATGATGCCGCAGACCACCAGGCCGAAGCCGATGAGCTTGCGCCAGTTGAGCTTCTCTTTGAAGATCAGCGCGCCCAGCAGCACGATGCCGACCGAGCCGAGACCGGTCCAGATCGCGTAGCCGACGCCGACGTCCATGGTCAGCAGGGCGCGGCTGAGGAAGAAGATGCCGCCGGCCGCCATGACCAGCGTGAACACCGACGGCCACAGCTTGGTGAACCCGTCGGTTGCGTTGGCTCCGAGCGCGAAGGCGATCTCGAAGAAGACAGCGATGCCGAGGTAGAGCCAGTGCATGGTTTCTCCGGGTGAGAGTGAGATCGGAAGCTGCTCGGCACCCTCGCCGGCGACGCTCCCCCAGGTAGTTACATGTGCAATATATGTATGTCGAATCAAATAGGCAAGGGGTGCTCGGCAGGTGGACGGAGAGACGTCGGGGTTGCTGCCAAGGGAGGCGATGCGGTGGTCGGCAAGGCGACGGTCGCACGGAAAGTGGCGTTGACCAGGTATTCGCCACTTAGCGGCAACGGTAGTTCGGGCGACCGAGGCCGGGGCCGGAGGGTTCTGCGCGGCCGCTCGGATCGTCGGTCGGACGGGGCGAGGTGTCGGATTTTCGGTCGGATCGTCCGTCTGGAGCGCGCGTTGACTTGGCGGTCGAGGCCGGACACCGGTTGAGCAAATCGGACGCTCGACTCGGCAAGGATCCTCGCGGAACGCGGCTGTTCGACAGGAGGTGCCCGGCCGGATGGATCGGGCGGCTGGGCACGTCCGAGCTGGATCGTACGAGTGGCGTGCGAGCGTCGCGCGGGTGGATCGTGCGAGCCGGATGCGGCGATCGGGTGGGCCGGACGAGGACCGTCGGCAAAGGAGTCCTACTGCCGTATCAGGATCCGTTGCCGAACAACTGCGGCAAGGTGGATCCGATCGTGAAGCATCCAAGCTGAGCAGGATGAACAGAGCAGAATCCGAGCGGGGCACGCGGGCGAGGCCGGACAGCGCCCGCAAGCGAGCGGCTACCCAGGACGGGGTGGCCCGAAATCGAGCAGAGACCCGCATCCGAGCACTCAGACGGGCGACGACAGAAAGAGAGGGACTACCCGAAAGCGAACGCAGCCCGGAAGTGGGGAAACCCAAGACAGGCTCAACCCGGAAGCGAAGACCCAATCCCAGACCGCCAGAAAACTCCCCGAAGCCGAAAACCCGCGCCCGTCGCCAACCAGCGGCGAAAGGGCGCGGGTCCGGAAAGACCCGGGTCCGGTGGCGGGGAGCCTCCGCCACCGGACCCGTTCCCAGCACCATCCCAAAATGTGGTGCGGGGTAACCGGTCGCCGGTGGTCAGGTCACTGGCGACCGGAGCTTGTCACCGCTCGGTCAGGTAACGGGCGTAGGCGACCGTCGTGAGGAAGCTCGGCAGCTTCTCGCCGAGGGCGGTTTCGGTGAAGATCGCGCGGGCGTCGTCGAGGCGGGCCGACTGGCCGAGGTCTGCGCGGACCTTCGCCAGTTCGTCGTCCAGGAATTCGCCGGCCAGCTCGTGGGTCAGCGCCGTGCCGTCCTCGAGCTTCGTGCCGTTGCGGATCCACTGCCACACCTGGCACCGCGCGATCTCGGCCGTCGCGGCGTCCTCCATGAGGTTGTGGATCGCTGCCGCACCGGTGCCGCGCAGCCAGGAGTCGATGTAGCGGAGGGCGACGTTGATGTTCGCCCGCACGCCCGCTTCCGTCACTTCGCCGCCGGCGCTTGCGACGTCGAGCAGGTCCGAAGCGTCGACCGTCACGTCTTCGCGCAGCTTGCCGAGTTGGTTCGGCCAGCCGCCGAGCACGCGGTCGAAAACCTCGCGGCACACCGGGACCAGGCCGGGGTGCGCGACCCACGAGCCGTCGAAGCCGTCGCCTGCCTCGCGTTCCTTGTCCTGACGGACCTTCTCGAGCGCGTTCTCGTTGGTGACCGGGTCCTTGCTCGGGATGAACGCCGCCATCCCGCCGATCGCGTGCGCGCCGCGACGGTGGCAGGTGCTGACGAGCAGTTCGGTGTAGGCGCGCATGAAGGGGACCGTCATCGTCACCTGGGCGCGGTCCGGCAGCACGAAGTCGGCACCGTGCGCGGAGAAGTTTTTGATGACGCTGAAGATGTAGTCCCAGCGACCGGCGTTCAGGCCCGCCGCGTGCTCGCGCAGTTCGTAGAGGATCTCGTCCATCTCGAAGGCCGCGGTGATCGTCTCGATCAGCACGGTCGCGCGGATCGTGCCGCGCGGGATGCCGAGTTCCTTCTGCGCCAGCAGGAAAACGTCGTTCCACAGCCGCGCTTCCTGGTGGCTTTCCAGCTTCGGCAGGTAGAAGTACGGGCCGCTGCCGCGCGCCAGAAGCTGCCGGGCGTTGTGGAAGAAGTACAGGCCGAAGTCCACGAGGCTCGCCGAAACCGGGCGGCCGTCGATGCGGATGTGCTTCTCGACCAGGTGCCAGCCGCGAGGACGGGCGACGATCGTCGCCGGGTCGTCGCCGATCGTGTAGCGCTTGCCGGCCTCGGTGGTGAAGTCGATGTTGCGGCGGATGGCGTCGAACAGGTTGAGCTGGCCGTCGATGACGTTGTGCCAGGTCGGCGAGGTAGCGTCCTCGAAGTCCGCCAGCCACACCTTCGCGCCGGAGTTGAGCGCGTTGACCGTCATCTTGCGGTCGGTCGGGCCGGTGATCTCGACGCGCCGGTCCTCGAGACCGGGCGCGACGGGGGCGATGTGCCAGCTCTCGTCCGAACGGATCGACCGCGTCTCGGGCAGGAAGTCCAGCTGCTCCTCCCCCGACTGCAGACGCTCGCGACGGCGTCGGCGCTCATCGAGGAGTTCGCGGCGGCGTCCGGCGAAGGTGTTGTCGAGTTTGGCTACGAAGTCCAGTGCTGCCGGGGTGAGGATCTCGGCGAAGCGGCCATCGGCGGGCCCGGTGACCTCGATGCGGGTGTTCAACGTGTCAGCCATCTCGTACCTCCGCGAAGGGGGAAAGGAAGGGGGCGGGCCGGCGACCGGAATCGCCGGCCCGCGGGGTGCGTCAGTGGAACTGGTCTTCTTCGGTCGAACCCTTGAGCGCGGTGGTCGAGCTCTCCGGGTTCAGCGCGGTGGACACCAGGTCGAACCAGCCGGTGCCGACCTCGCGCTGGTGCTTCGTGGCGGTGTAGCCGCGCTCCTCCGAAGCGAACTCGCGCTCCTGCAGGTCGACGTAGGCGCTCATGCCTTCGCGGGCGTAACCGTGCGCCAGGTCGAACATCGAGTAGTTCAGCGCGTGGAAGCCGGCCAGCGTGATGAACTGGAACTTGTAGCCCATGGCGCCGAGTTCGCGCTGGAACCGCGCGATGGTGTCGTCGTCGAGGTGCTTCTTCCAGTTGAACGACGGCGAGCAGTTGTAGGCCAGCATCTGGTCCGGGTACTGCGCCTTGATCGCCTCGGCGTACTTGCGGGCGACCTCGAGGTCCGGCGTGGAGGTCTCCATCCACAGCAGGTCGGCGTACTGCGCGTAGGCCAGGCCGCGGTCGATGCACGGCTCGATGCCGTTGTTGACCTCGTAGAAGCCCTCGGAGGTGCGGCCGCCGGTGAGGTACTTGCGGTCGCGCTCGTCGACGTCGCTGGTCAGCAGGGTCGCGGCCTGCGCGTCGGTGCGGGCGACGACCAGGGACGGCACGTTCAGCACGTCGGCGGCGAGACGGGCGGCGTTCAGGGTGCGCTCGTGCTGCTTGGTCGGGATGAGGACCTTGCCGCCGAGGTGACCGCACTTCTTCTCGGAAGCGAGCTGGTCTTCCCAGTGCACGCCCGCGGCTCCGGCCGCGATCATGCCCTTCATCAGCTCGAACGCGTTCAGCGGACCGCCGAAGCCAGCCTCGGCGTCGGCGACGATCGGGGCGAACCAGTCGATGTCGCCGTTGCCCTCGGCCCAGTTGATCTGGTCGGCGCGGCCCAGCGCGTTGTTGATGCGGCGGACGACGGCCGGGACCGAGTTGGCCGGGTAGAGGCTCTGGTCCGGGTAGGTCTGGCCGGCGAGGTTGGCGTCGGCGGCGACCTGCCAGCCGGACAGGTAGATGGCCTTCAGGCCGGCGCGCACCTGCTGCACGGCCTGGTTGCCGGTGAGGGCGCCCAGCGCGTGGACGTAGTCCTCGCTGTGCAGCAGCTCCCACAGCTTCTCCGCGCCGCGGCGGGCGAGGGTGTGCTCTTCGACGACCGAACCGCGAAGCTTCACCACGTCGGCGGCGGAGTAGGTCCGCTGGACACCCGCCCAGCGGGGGTCGGTCTTCCACTGCTCGGCCAGCTCGGCCGCCGCCTGCTCGAGCTGATTGGCCTGCTCGGTCATCGGACTCTCCCGTGTTGCGAAGTTTGCGATTGCTCGCCTTGCCTGGTCACGACCCTGACACGAGCGGGAAAACTCGGTCTACGGCTCCAATTTGCCAATTTCTGCGAAGATTGCCTAGCATGTTGCAAAGGTTGCGAATCTGCCGTTCGCAACCGCAGCGAAAATTCGCGGGCTTGATCGTTCACGTAATCGTTCAGGCCCGGAAACCTTCCGGCCGGACGGAGCTCTCATGGACAAAACTTTCGCCGGGGCGCGGCTGCGGCATTTGCGAGAAAGCCGGTCGATGAGCCAGGCGGACCTCGCCCGTGTGCTCGAGATCTCACCCAGTTACCTCAATCAGATCGAGCACAACTCGCGCCCGCTGACCGTGCCGGTGCTGCTGCGGATCACGCAGGCATTCGGCGTCGACACGGAGTTTTTCGCGAACAACGACACGTCGCGGCTCGTCGCCGACGTGAAGGAAGCCCTGCTCGACGAGGCTGTGGGCGTCGAAGCGACCACGAGCGAGCTGAACGACCTGGCCAGCAACCTGCCGTCGATCGCCCAGGCGCTGGTCAAACTGCACCGCAGCTACCGCAACGCGGTCGAGAGCACGGCCGCGCTGACTACGGAAAACGGCCTGGGCCTGCACGGGAGCGCCGCCGCGCCGTTGCCGCACGAGGAGGTCCGCGACTTCTTCTACGAGCGGGAAAACTACGTCGCCGAGCTGGACGAGCGCGCCGAACGGATGGCCGCCGAGATCCCGCTGCGGCGCGGAGCGGTGCTCGGGTCGCTCAAGGAACGGCTGTGGCAGCGCTACGGCGTCGACGTGACGAGCGAGGGCATCAACGAATCCGCCGGTGAGCAGCACCGGTACGAACCGGCGACGCGGGTGTTGCGGCTGGCACCGAGCCTGCGGGTCGGACAGCAGGCGTTCCGGATGGCGTCCCAGATCGCGCTGCTGGAATACGACGACTTGATCACCGAACTTGCCGATTCGTGGGCGTTTTCCGGCCCAGCCGCGCGGACGCTCGCGCGGGTCGGCCTTGCGAATTACTTCGCCGGCGCGCTGATCCTCCCGTACGGCCCGTTCCTGGCCGCGGCTGAGGAGTTCCGGTATGACATCGAGCGGCTTTGCGACCACTTCGGCGTCGGTTTCGAGACCACCTGCCACCGGCTGTCGACTCTTCAGCGGCCAAAACAGCGCGGGGTGCCGTTCTCGTTCGTGCGGGTGGACCGGGCCGGGAACATGTCGAAGCGCCAGTCCGCGGCGGGTTTTCACTTCTCGCGGGTCGGCGGGGCTTGCCCGTTGTGGAACATCTACGAGGCCTTCACCTCGCCGGGCAAGATCCTCACGCAGATCGCGGCGCTGCCGGACGGCAAGCGGTACTTCTGGGTCGCGCGGACGGTGTCGCGCAATATCGGCGGCTACGGCAGCCCGGGCAAGACGTTCACCGTCGGCCTCGGCTGCGAGCTGCGGCACGCCGGCCGGCTGATCTACTCAACCGGCCTTGACCTGGACGAACCCGCCGCCGCGACGCCGATCGGCATGGGTTGCAAAGTGTGCGATCGGCCCGCTTGTTCGCAACGCGCGTTTCCGGCAATCGGCAAACCGCTCACGGTCGACGAAAACACCAGCACCTTCGTCCCGTACCCGGCGGTGCCGAAGACGTGAACGCGGTCGGTGACGTGAGTGCCCCGTACGTGGTCACCGGGTGCGAAGTACATTCACCCGAGTGCACGACATCGACACGGTGAACGCAGAACTGGTCGAACAGGCCGCCGAACGGCTCGCGGGCGTGGTCACGCGCACGCCCCTTGAGCCCAACGCGCGTCTCTCGTCCCGCGTAGACGCGCGCGTCTGGCTTAAGCGCGAAGACCAGCAGACTGTGCGCTCGTACAAGATCCGCGGCGCGTACAACTTCATCGTGCAGCTCGACGCTGCGACGCGGGCGCGCGGTGTCGTATGCGCAAGCGCCGGCAACCACGCGCAGGGCGTCGCGTACGCGTGTCGCCGTTTAGGGGCGAACGGTCGCGTGTACGTGCCGGGCACGACGCCTCGGCAGAAGCGTCAGCGCATTGCAGCGCTCGGCGGCGCGCACATCGAGGTCATCGTCGTTGGCGAGACGTACGAAGACGCCTTCGCTGCGGCTAAGGACGACGCTCACCGCACTGGAGCGACGCTCGTGCCCGCGTTCGACGACGTCCGCACTGTCGCCGGTCAGGGGACTGTCGCGCTCGAAGTGGTTTCGCAGCTCGGCTTCGTGCCGGATGTCCTGGTCGTGCCGGTCGGCGGCGGCGGGTTGCTGGCCGGGATCGCGACGTGGGTTCGCGAGCGGCATCCGGACATCCGGGTCGTCGGCGTCGAGCCGGCGGGGGCGATGTGTATGGCTGCAGCTATCGAAGCGGGCAAACCGGTGCGGATCGACGCGGTCGACCCGTTCGTGGACGGCGCAGCGGTGCGCGAGGCCGGCCAGGTGACGTTCCCGTTGATCCGGGACAGCGGCGCGGATCTGACGTCCGTCGCCGAGGGTGCGGTGTGCACGGAGATGCTGTCGATGTACCAGTCGGACGGCATCATCGCTGAACCCGCGGGCGCGCTCGCGGCTGCTTCGCTCGGGACCAGTGTGCAGATCGAGCCGGGGCAGACGGTGGTGTGCATCGTGTCCGGCGGCAACAACGACGTCAGCCGGTACAGCGAAATCCTCGAACGCTCGCTGATGCACGAGGGGTTGAAGCACTACTTCCTCGTCAGCTTCCCGCAGGAACCCGGTGCGCTCCGGCGGTTCCTTGACGAAATCCTCGGGCCGGAGGATGACATCACCCGGTTCGAGTACGTGAAGCGCAACAACCGGGAGATCGGTCCGGCGCTGATCGGCGTCGAGATCCCGCGGCGCGCGGACCTGCCCGGGCTGCTGGCGCGGCTGGAGAAGAGTCCGCTGCAGGTGGAGCAGGTGGAGCCGGGGAGTCCGTTGTTCCACTTCCTGCTCTGAGATGTTGCTGGTGTCGCTGGTGTTTCTGGTTTCGCCGCTGACTGGCAACAGGCCCAGCGGCCGCTGCTAGGTGACGTGCGCCTTTCGATGCGCGCCGGCGACGGGACGCGTCGAAAGGACGACCCGGGTGGACATCCCAGTCGAGATCGTGGACTACGACCCGCGCTGGCCTCGGACATTCGCTGGCCTCCGCGACCGCATCACCGCAGCATTGGGCGGACTCGCGCGACGTGTCGAGCATGTCGGCAGCACCGCGGGCCCCGGGCTGGCCGCCAAGCCGATCACCGATCTGACCGTCGTCGTCGCCAGCCACGACGATCTGTCCGCTGTTGCCGCCAGTCTGCGGGCGATCGGTTACCGGCGCGAAGGCGATCTCGGCATTCCCGGGCGAGAAGCATTCACCCGGTCTCCCGGCACACCGCCGCACCACCTCTACGTCTCCGCAGCCGACAACGAGAATCTCGCTCGAGTACTCGCGTTCCGGGATTTCCTGCGCGCCCACCCCGACACGGCTCACTCGTACGTGACGCTGAAGCGATCACTCGCCCAGCGATTCTGTACTGACCGTGCTGCTTACACGGCGGCGAAGACCGCCTTTATCGACGACATAGTGGCGAAGGCTCTGTCCGAGTCGTCTCTCCACGGCGACGGCTGAAGACAGGTCGTTGCCTGCCGCCGACCGGCGAATCGAGCCGCACAGGCGAGGGTTTACGCAGGTCAGCGTGATTCGCCAAAAAACGGCAACGCCGGTCAGCCGAGTTCGGCGCTGCCCTCGCGGTAGATCTTCGCCGACTTGATGCGGTCTCCAGCCAGCCGATAGAAGCTGGCGATAGCGAAAACGTGGTTCTCGCCGTTGTGGGTGAGGCGTTCGGTCAATTGGGTGGCGACCTGGTCACCGTCCGCGAGAACGTTTTCGACCGTCAAGGTCGGGAGAAGTTGTTCCATGGCACTGCTGAACAGCTCGGTGAGTTCTTCGCGTCCGCGCACTACGCTGCTGCCGGTGATCCAGACCGCGTCCTCGGTGAAGCCGTCGAGGAGCGCTTGAAGGTCACGATCGTTGAAGGCGGCTACGTGCCGACGCAGGGCTTCGCTCATAAAGTGAGGCTATCGACGCTGTCAGGCCATTTTCGCGAGCGAACTCGGCATGCGGCCACGCCGCGTCAGCTGTCGCCGAGCGTCTTCTGCAGTGCTTTGTTCGCCTTGCGCGCCATGTCGGCGACAGCCTCGCGCCGGGCCTCATCCGCGGCGTAGTCGTCCTCGCGGTTGCGAACCACCCGGGCCGGTGAACCGACCGCGATCGAGTAGTCCGGGATGTCACCGCGCACGACCGCGTGCGCGCCGAGGACGCTGCCGCGGCCGATGCGCGTTCCCTTGAGGACGCTGACCTTCGTGCCGAGCCACGTGTCCGGGCCGATCCGGACCGGCGACTTGACGATGCCCTGGTCCTTGATCGGCACGTGGATGTCCGCGGTCACGTGGTCGAAGTCGCAGATGTAGACCCAGTCGGCGACGAGCGTGGCGGCGCCGAGCTCGATGTCGAGATAGCAGTTGATCACGTTCTGCCGCCCGAACACCGACTTGTCGCCGATGCGAAGGGACCCCTCGTGACAGCGGATGGCGTTGCCGTCGCCGATGTGCACCCAACGGCCGATCTCCAGCCGGCCGTATCCGGGACGGCAGTGGATCTCGACGTTCTTGCCGAGGAACAGCATGCCGCGCAGGATGATGTGCGGGTTCGCGATGCGGAATTTGAGCAGCCGGTAGTAACGCACGAGGTACCACGGCGTGTACGCGCGATTGCGCAGCACCCAGCGCAGCGAGTCGGCCGTCAGGAACTTCGCCTGGTGCGGGTCCCGCCGGGCCCGCCGCCAGGCACGCACGCGCGACAACGCGGGCGCACCCCACATCGACGTCATGCCGTTGACCGTAACCTGTGGACGACGGCCAGCCACAGGCAAGGGGAGCACGATGGGGACCAAGCTGATCATCGACACCGACCCCGGCGTCGATGATGCTTTCGCGATCGCGTTGGCCGCGAGGTCGACGGACGTCGACCTGCTGGGCGTGACCACAGTCTTCGGCAACGTCCCGCTGACCACGACGACCTCGAACGCGCGCCGGCTGCTCCAGCTGTGCGACCGCCCGGACGTCCCGGTCGCCGCGGGTGCCTCGCGGCCCCTCCTCTACCGCGAACTGCACCGGTCGAGCACGGTCCACGGTTCCGACGGGCTTTCCGGGCACGCCGCTTCACTGCCCGACGCGACCCGCCCGCTCGAGGATTCCGACGCGGTCGGCCTGATGGTCTCGCTGCTCGAAGCCTCGGACGAACCGGTGACCATCGCGCCGATCGGTCCCCTCACGAACATCGCCGCCCTGCTCGCGGCCCACCCCGGGGTGCGATCGAAGATCGCGCGAATCGTCCTGATGGGCGGCGCGCTCACCCTGGGCAACTCGACCGCGGTCTCCGAATTCAACATCTGGGCCGACCCGGACGCGGCACGTCGGGTGCTCGCCGAGGACGACGTCCCCTGCGTGATGGTCCCCCTCGATCTCACTCACCGGTGCGCGGTCGACAGCGCGTGGCTGGCGAAACTCGCCGCGTCCGGACCGGTCGGGCAGGCGCTGGACTCGTTCACGCCGGACTACCTCGCGCATTACCGGCAGGTGCTCGGCTACGAAGGCATCGTCCTGCACGACGCGGTGGCCGTCGCCGAGGCGATCCGCCCGGGCATCCTGCGCACGGAGACTTACCCGGTCGACATCGACTCCGGCCTCGGCCCGACCCGCGGCATGACGATCGTCGACCGCCGGGCGGTCCCGACTGCGCCGGTCGGGAGGGCGGTCGAGGTGGCGGTGGACACGGAGCTGGATGTGCTGCGCGAGTTCGTGTTGTCGAGACTCGCCGGGGGTCGGTGATGGAGGGGGCCGGGAGATCGCCGCTGGATGGCGAATCGCAGGTCGGGTCTGGCGCGGCGGCGGGTTCGGGCGGTGGTGAGCTTGGGGGCGCGAGTTCGTTGCCGGTGAGTGGCGAATCCCAGGTCAGGCCTGATGCGGCCGCCGGTTCGGACGGTGGCGAGCTTGGGGGCGCGGGTTCATTGCCGCTGGATGGCGAATCCCAGGTCACGCCTGACGCGACCGCCGGTTCAGACGGTGGCGAGCCTGGAGGCACGGGTTCGTTGCCGGTGAGTGGCGAATCGGTTGAGTCGGGTGATCCGTCAGCGGGGCGGGCGTCGCCAGTGGGCGGTGAATCGGTCGGCGCGGGTAGGGCATTCGTGGGCGGGGCGTCGTCGGTGGACGGCGAGAATCCTGGGTCGACCAGCGTGTCGCCGCTGAGTGGCGAAACTTCCGGGGTGGCTGATGAGTCGTCGTTGAGTGGTGACGCGCCTGAGTTGACCAGCGTGTCGCCGTTAGGTGGCGACGACCCCGGACCGGAGGCTCTGTTGCCGTCGGACGGCGACAGATTTGGATCGACCGCTGATTCGCCGCTGAATGGCGAGAGGGATGAGCGGGGTGCTGCCTCGCCGTTGGGTGGCGACGTTGCTCAGACGACCAGCGTTTCGCCGCTGAGCGGCGACGAGACACAGCCAATGGGTGGCGAGGGAGCGGCGCACCCGCGGCAGGGGTTTCTCGCGCGGAACCGGCGGGCTGTGATCGCGTTGGCGGCTGTTGTGGTGGTCGTTGCAGCGTTGGCTGTCGCGGTGCAGGTTCTGCCGGGTGGGGCCAGCGACGCGAATTCTGGGAACGTCGCGGCGACATCGTCGGTGGTGCCGACGACTTCGAAGACGGTTTCGGCGTCCCCTGCGCCTACGTTGGTGGTGCCGGTTCAGCCTGGGGTGCCGCGGGCTGGGGAGTTCGGGGCGTGGGCGTCGCGGACCAGTCAGTGGCTCGATATTCCGTTGCGGGCAATGAACGGGTACGCGCAGGCGACTGTCACGCTCAGCAAGGAACAGCCCGATTGTCACCTGTCTTGGATCACTCTCGCTGCGATCGGGAAGATCACCAGCGATCACGGGCGGGCTCAGGGTAATCAAGTCAGGGAAAACGGGACTCTCGCGAAACCTCTTGGCACAGTAGAGATTCTCGACTTTTATCACCGGACCGTTTCGACGCCGGGAGCCGCGGGGCCGTTGCAGCTCTCCCCTGCCGTGTGGAGCAAGTGGCAGCGGAGTGCGTCCGGCGGTAAGGCTGACATTCAGAACATCGACGATGCGGCGCTCACGGCTGGGCGTGCGCTCTGTGCGAATGGCCGGGATCTGGCGACGGACTGGTGGAACGGGGTCGCCACGTTGGAGCCGGCGCCGGTGGTGCTGCATCGGACGCTTGCGACTACCAATGTCTACGGCACAGTCGGGCAGAGCGAGCAGCCGCCCAATCCGGCGGTGCTCACGGCTGTCGACTTCGCGATTGATCAGATTGGGCTGCCGTACGTCTGGGGTGGCAACGGCACACGCGACGCCGACCCCGGTTTTGACTGTTCCGGTCTCACGACCGCGGCTTATGCGAGCGCTGACGTCAGGCTGATGCGGACGGCGGACACGCAGTTCCGCAGCGTTGCCCATGTGAGCGAACCCCAGTTGGGGGATTTGATCTTCTACGGTGCGCCGACAACGAAGATCCATCATGTGGGGCTTTACATCGGGAACCAGCAGATGATCGACGCGCCGCAGACTGGGCAGGCGGTGCAGGTTCATCCGTATCGGAAGCCGGGCGACGACTACGCGGGGGCGGGGCGGCCGACGGCCTGACCTGCGCGGTGACGGCTTGAGAGTGAAACTGTGCCGTCTCGCGGATTGGCGGTTTGTCGCGTTGACGGCGCTTTCGCCGTTCAGTGGCGAAAGCCGGGGGCTCGGGATCGCCAGCTGTGGCAAGTGCTGTCGCGCACTGAGCGTGGGATCTGAGAAGCAGTGCATGCCCCCAGCTCGTCGGCCGGGCTGTCCTTGGAGAGCTGCGGCAAAGTATGAGAATCCGCGAGCTAGGCACGGAGGGCGAGCGCCGAGAAGAGTTAGGTCGGCCAGTCGGTGATGCCTAGCTGTTCCAGCAAAGCGGTGCCAGCGACAAATGCCTGGGCTGCCAGTGCGCCGTCACCGTCGGCGAGGCGGCGGTATTCACGGAGGGCCGCGCGGTGGTCGCCTAGGTGGCGATAGCTGTCTGCGAGCAGGTAAGCGGCTTGGTCGCGGGCGTCGCTGTGCGGGTCGATCCGTTCGGTCGCGCGTTGGCCGGCGTCGACGGCGTCTTCGTATCGACCGGCGGCGTGGTTGGCCTGGGCCAGCTGCAGCCATTGTTCGGCGGTGTCCTGACCTCGTAGTGCGGCCTGGCCGACGGCTTCGGTGAGGTCGTCGGCGGAGTGCGCGGGGTCGAGCGGAGAGCAGGCGCGGAGGTAGCGCATTCGCCCGATCAGGCGGGGCATTCCTTGGGGTGGAGCGGATAGAATGTTCTCGAGGACCTCCAGGTAACCATCATGGTGTGTAAGTAGTTCTAGTGCTTCCAACGCTTTTTCCGGTGCGCGGGCGGAAATGAAGGCGTCCAGCGCGGCTGTGGCGGTGGCGCGCGACGGGCGTAGCGTGGTGTCGAGGATTAAGAGCGTGCCTCGCGCCAGGTGGTCTGACGCGGCCTCGGCGTGTCGTTGGCCGCGGGCGAGTGCGGCTAGTGCGTCGGCGTGTGCGCCTTGGCTGGCAAGGAGATAGGCCAGCCAGTATTCGCCCCAGGCGCACGAAGTGTCGTCACCGGAGAGGCGTAGTTGTCCGACTGCGGTGACGGCATTCGCGAGCGCTTCGTCGGGGCGGCCGGTGTGGGCGGTCCACAGGCTGAGCCAGCATTCGGCGAGCAAGGCGCGTGGTTGGTCGCCGTGCTGGTGGTAGATGTCGATGGCGTAGCGCAGCGCTGGTTCGGTTTCCTCGCTTTGAAAGAACTTCGCGCGTAGCTCGATCAGTCGTGCGCTGAGGTGCGGTGGGAGCTTCTCGGACACGACCGTGAGGCAAGCGCGCGCTTCGTCGGCTTCGCAGCGCAGGTCGTGCCATTCCGCGCGGGCGAGAAGGTCCTCATCGGACAGCCCGGACGGTGGCAGCACATTCAGCGGCGGACGGCTGGTCGGTTCGAGCGGCAGGAAGTCGGTGAGCGGCTGGGAGGCGAGACGGGTGCGAATCCGGTCGCCTTGGAAAGTGTTGCCGTTGCGGCGATCGAACTGTTCGGCCAAGTCCAGCGCGAGGCGGCGCATTCGGCGAGCGAGAACCCGCAGAGGGACGGTGTTGGGGTCTTCGGGTCCCAGGTCCAGCACCGTGTCTCCGCGGCCGGCGCGGACCAGTTCGCTGGCCAGCACTGCGGCCGAGGCAGCGAATTCCATGGTGGCGAGGCCGTTGCCGTGCCTCGAAGCCTGCCATTGCGGCCAGCCAGTCGACGCCGACGAATGCGTTGCCGGTCAGTGCGCAGAATTCGATGATGAGACCGACATGTTCCAGTGAAAAGAACTCACCGGACATGGCGCGCCGGATGCGACGGAAGGTCAGGGCCGCCAGGTCCCATTCACCGGCGCGGGCCAACGGCAGCAGCATCAGGCAGCGGACGGCCGTGATCGGTTCCTCTAAGGACGCGGGGTTTTCCAGCATCGCGGCCGCGATGTACCGTGCGCGAGTCGGTTCTCCCTTGCACAGGTGGTGATCGATCGAGGCGACGTCGAGCCATCGGTCATCTTCGTCGGTCGGCGCAGTGGCGACCCAGCGCAGGTGGGCGTCGTCTGCGGTCGCCCAGTCGCCGAGGTGTGCGGCTACTCCGCGCTGCGCCGAGTAGACCTCGTGCTGAGGCAAACCGGCTGCCGCGTATCGACGCTCCGCTCCCCGTAGAGCGGCACGGATTTCCTCGAGACTGAGGTCTGGGAAGTCGACCATGCACTCGACAAACCAGGCGTACCAGCCGAGCAATTCGGCCTCGTCCTTCTGGTCGAACTGCCACCAGCCCTGGTCATACGCGTCGAGACATTCATAGAACAGGCCGCGCACCCGGTCCCAGCTGCCGTCGAGCCGATAGGCCTCGGCGAGCATCCGACGGGACCGGAACGCGGCCCGCGGTTCTCGCAGGCGGTCGGCCATTCGCACTGCGTCGGCCAGCAGCGCGGTCCGCTCCATGCTGTGGTCCATCGAGTTCGCCACCCGCAACGACAACCACAGATCCGAGACCTTGTCTGTCGTGTCCACGCCGGAAACCTAGCGGATGTAGGCCGTGCCCCTAGGGGAAACGCCCTGGTGGCAACAAATAACCTGCTTTGCGCTGACTGCGTTGGGATATCCAGTGGGCCTAATCAGTATTGACGGATCAGGTCCAGGGACACCTCCCACAGTCTCCGCGCGGTGGCACCGTCGCGGGCCCAGCGTTTGACAGCGTGGCTGTTGCCTGCCAAGTCGACGTCGTCGGGAACTGTCGCGGCTTCGGTGCAGTCGTCCAGGTAATGACCACCGTTATGGGCGAATTCTGGGGCGGTCGCGGCGACGAGCGTGGTGGCCGCGCCTTGTTCGATGGTTTTGTAGGCGAAGACGCCGGCGGCTTCCAGACGGTCTAGGTGGTCCTTCATGTCTTGGGTGAAATCTCGTTGCAGGCCAGTGGAAACTCCGCCCGGGTTGACTGCGTTGGCGACGATTCCGTCGGACGACCATCGGCGGGTCGCTTCCACCGTGAACAGCGAGTTGGCCGTTTTCGACTGTCCGTAAGCCAGTTGGGGGTCGTAGGCTCGCTGAGTAAAGTGGATGTCATCGAAGACAACAGATGAGTACATGTGCGCGCCGGAGGTCACTGCGACGATTCGGGCCGATCCTCGGTCGTTCGCGCCGGCGGTGAGGGCGTCGTGCAGACCCAGTGCCAGTGCGAAGTGGCCTAGGTGATTGGTCGCGAAATGCAGTTCCCAGCCCTGCGGGGTGCGGCCCAGCGTCGGGCGCATGACACCGGCGTTGTTGATCAGCAGGTGCAGCGGGCCGTCCCAGTTGCTGGTGAAGCGGGCGACTGTGGCGAGGTCGGCCAGTTCCAGATGCGCGGCGCGGACAGCGCGGTTTCCGGTGGACGTGGCGATGTCGTTGGCGACGCGCTTGCCAGCGGCGGTGTCGCGCACGGCCAGGGTGACGTCGGCGCCGGCCGAGGCGAGCGCGCGGGCTGTTTCACGGCCTAGGCCAGACGTGGCGCCGGTGACGACAGCGCGGATGCCGGTGAGGTTCAGGCCTGCGACGACATCGGCGGCGGTGCTGGTGGCGTCGAAGGCTGTGTGGATCAGATCTGCGACGACGTCAGGGGTGGTGCTAGGGGCGTCGAACGCCGTGTGGATCAGGCCCGCGACGACGTCAGCGGCGGTGCTGGTGGCGTCGAAAGCCGGGGGGTTCCGGTCCGTGACGACGTCGCCGGGAGTGCTGGTGGCGTCGGAGGCTGTGTGGATCGGGGAGGTTTGAGGCACCCTTCGAACTATACGGGTTAGGTTCAGTCTGTACAGTGTGACTATGGGCAGTGATCGGCGTACGCAGGTGCTGGACTCGGCGTTGGAGGTTTTCGCGCGCTACGGCTATCGCAAGGCATCCATGGACGACGTCGCGCAGGCTGCGGACATCTCGCGCCCTGGCCTGTACTTCTACTTCTCGTCCAAGCCGGAGCTGTTCCGGGCCACGGTGCGGCATTCGCTCGACAGCAGCATCGAGGCGGCGCGGAGCGCTCTCGCCGATTCGCGGCGACCGCTGCGTGAGCGGTTGATCAAGGCGTTCGATCATTGGGCCGGTCGTTACGTCGGGGCGATGGCCGCGGAAATCGGGGTATTGATTGACTCGAATCCCGAATTGCTTGGCACTATGCCAGCCGAATACCCGAAGCAGTTTCGTGCGCTCGTCGTTGAGGCGATCGGTGGCCGCTCCGCTGGCGACGTGGCCGGGACGTTGATCAGCACGGCGATCGGCATCAAGCATGACGCGGAGACTCGTGACGAGTTCCGGGAACGGATGACCGTCGCGGTCGATCTTTACTGCGGTCGCTGAAACTCTGGCCAGTTGCACAGGGCTGCGTCGGCGACTTCTTGCAGCTCTTCCCGGCTTGCGCCGCTGGCTGCTTCCACGGCGATGCCGAACGCGACCGTCATGATGTAGCGAGCTAGCCGTGCCGGATCGGCAGATGGGGGCAAATCGTGTTCGTCTATGGCGCGCTGGAAGCGTTTCTCCAGCGCTCGACGTGCGGCATTGCGCCATTCGACCAGCAATTCGCGCGCGGGCAGGCCTAGTTCGCCCGCTGCCAGCGACCCCTGGACGCCCAGGCATCCGGGCGGACAATCAGGATCAGTTGTTGCTTGGACGGCGCCGTTGAGGACCGCGGCGGCCACTTTGGCGGCGGTCGGCTCCGCCCAGGCGCGTGAGCCATAGGAGGCGGGACCCTCGTCGTAGAGCGCTAAAGCCTTGCGGAACAACTGTTCTTTGTTGCCGAAAGCCGCGTACATGCTGGTTTTCGTGATGCCCATGGCTCCGGTCAGGTCCGCCAGGCTGGCTCCTTCGTAGCCCTGCTCCCAGAACACCAGCATGGCGCGCCGCAGTGCCTCGTCGGCGTCGAAGCCGCGCGGACGGCCGAGGTGCGCCTTGCCCTGAGTGGTCACCGCATCAGTGTACCCATTCAGTACCGATCGGTCCGGAAGTGCTACGGTTTCGTTTAGTACCGATCGGTACTGAAATAATCGGAGGTCAGCAATGGGACAGCTCAAGGGCAAGACGGCGGTCGTCACCGGCGGCAGCAGCGGGATCGGTCTGGCCGCTGCCGAACGGCTCGCGAGCGAGGGGGTGCACGTCTTCATCACTGGCCGGAACCGGGAAGCGCTGGATGCGGCCGTGAAGACCATTGGTTCGGCAACCGCGGTACCGGGTGACATCGCTGATCTCGCCGACCTGGATCGGCTTTACGACGCGGTTCGCGCTCGAGGCAGGGGGCTCGACATCGTTTTCGCCAACGCGGCGGCGGGATCTTTCGCGAGCTTGGAGGAGACGACTGCGGAGCACTTCGACCAGGTCTTCGACACCAACGTTCGCGGCACGCTTTTCACTGTCCAGAAAGCGTTGCCGCTGCTCAACAAGGGCGCGTCGGTGATCCTGAATTCTTCGGTCCGCGCGGATGACGGCCTTGAGTCGTTCGGGACGTATTCGGCATCCAAGGCCGCGCTTCGCTCCTACGCTCGGACTTGGGCCAACGAGCTGAAGGGCCGCGGCATCCGGGTCAATGTGGTTTCGCCTGGAACCATCGACACGCCGGTGCTCGAGAAGGCGGTCGGCGCGGACAAGGTCGACGAGGCCCGGGCGAGTTTCGCGGCGCGAGTTCCGCTCGGCCGGATGGGGACGCCGCGCGAGGTCGCCGATGCTGTGCTGTTCCTCGCGTCGAAGCAGAGCAGCTTCATCCTTGGGGCGAACATCTACGTCGATGGCGGCGAAAAGCAGTTCTGACCAGCAGTAGCGCGGGGACAACGGTGTTGTTGCGCTGCATCTGGCGCGATGGCTATACAGAGGTATAGCCTGCTGTTCATGCGTATAGTGGCGGTGTCATGACCGACCCTGGCGACTTGACCGCGCGCGCCCGGATTCGCGACGCGGCGATGCGGCACTTCGGCGAGCACGGCTTCGAGCGCGCCACGATCCGGGGCATCGCGGCGGAAGCCGGGGTGTCCTTGGGGTTGGTGCGGCACCACTTCGGGTCCAAACAGGCGCTTCGCGAGGCGTGCGATGCGCACCTGGCGAAGCTTCTCCGCCAGCTCAACGACCAGGTTCCGGCCGACTTGGCCGAGTTGACCGACACCGACGTCCCGGCTGCCAGCGCTGCCGCGGATCCCGACACCCCGGCCGCCAGCACCACCGCAAACCCTGACACCTCAGCGGCCAGCGCCGCCGCAGATCCAGACTCCCCGGCCACCAACACCGTCGCGAACCCCGACACCCCAGCAGCCAGCGCCGCCACAAACCCCGACTCCCCGACCGCCAGCGCCGCCGCAAACCCCGACACCCCAGCCATCAGCACCACCGCAAACCCCGTTGCGGCGGCGCGGATCGCCGTCGGCCCGTATCGGGATTACCTCATTCGGGCGCTGGTCGAAGGCGGAGCTGCGCCGTTGTTCGACGAGATGGTCGACGCTGGCGTGAAACGGCTCGTCGTCGCTGATCGGCGGCGGTCGGATCCGCCGACGGTCGAGCCCAAGGTGCGGGCCGCGGTCGGTGCTGCGATGGCGTTGTCGATCACTGTGCTGCACCAGCATATTTCTCGCGCGGCCGGCGTCGACATCCTCAGTCCGGCGGGCGACCACCTGCTCGCCCGCGCGTTGATCGACCTCCACTCGCATCCGCAGCTCAGCCTCGACGAAGCGCGGGCGGCGCTCGATCGCCTGCCCGCGGAAGGAAACTGACCGTGCCGCACGCGACGATTCCCCGCATCCCGCCGCTCGAACTCGACGAGATGGACCCCGAACAGCAAAAGCTTGCGAAACTCGGCGCGGATACCGTGATCCAGGTCCTCGCTCGCGCGCCGGAGGTGATGCAGGCGTCGGGGGCGTTGGGCGCTTACCTGTTGAGCCAAGGAAAACTGCATCCGCGGATCCGCGAGTTGGCGATCCTCCGCGTCGCGCTCCGGTGCGACGCGCCGTACGAATGGGCCAACCACGCGCCCGCCGCGCTCGGGGGCGGAGCGACTGAAGCGGAGATCGCGGCCCTCTCCGACCCGGACGCCAGTTGGCCGCCCGAGGACGACGCGGTGCTGTGCGCCGTGGACGAGCTGTGTGCGAATGTCTTTGTGTCCGACGAAACTTGGACGGCGCTCGCCGCGACCCGCGATCATGCGGAGATCATCGAGATCCTGTTTCTCGTCGGCTATTACCGGATGATGGCGGGGTTCCTGAATTCCGCGGGGGTTCAGGTGAAGCCTGGACAACCCGCGCTCGGCGAGGCTCCGGTGCCGGTGGCGCGCCCGGAGCAGCGTTCCCGGCCCGCCAGCGGGAAAACCGGCCCGGGCGGCCGCTGGAAGATCACGTTCGTCCACCCGGCCGGGAGCAAAGACCTGCTTCTCGACCTCGCGACCGACGGCACCGCGGTGTCCGGCTCCATTTTCGACACTCAGCTGAAAGTCACGGTCCCCATCGTGTCCGGAACGGTCGACGGCCGGGAGATCGCCTTCGCGGCGTTGGTGACTGATCCGGTCCGCTTCGAGGTGAACGTGACCGGCACGGTCGACGGGGACGTGTTCACCGGCTCCGTCACGATTTCCGGCGGCGGCACCTTTCCGCTGTCCGGAGTCCGGGAGGTCAGTCCCAGTAAGTGAACAAGGCTTCGCCGACTGTCGCCGGTTTCCAGTACGCGATGTCGGATGGGGTGAGGTGCGGCCAGTCCTCGGCGTTGAAGGAGCGTTCGAGGTCGGCTGGCGTGAGCACCCGGAATTGCTCCGTTTCCGCCAGCACGGCGGCCAGTTCCGGCTCGTCGACGAACTCCAGCGGACCCCATTCCCGGGACGGCGCGAAGTCGAGCGAGCGGGGCCGGGCGAGCGCGAGCAGCGGTGCGTCGCTGGCGGCGACGACCGAGATCGTGCGGCCGGGATACTGGACGATGGCTTGCCAGAAGTTCGGCGTGACGTCCGGGACGCGGAATTCGGCGAGGGTTCCGCCGGTGCGACGGGCGAAGCCGTAACAGAGACGGCGAACCTCGCGAACATCGACCACCGCCGCATTCTACGCAGCCGGTCCCCCACCAGTGGGCGCGGAATTGCGGCGGGCGGGGACGGATGGTCTTCTTGGCTCAAGATCGAAAGGTGAGCCGCCATGCCGTACGCGTACACATTCGACCAGATCCGCGACCGGCCGGTGACCGTGTTCGGTGCCGGGACGCTGGGAAGGCGCATCGCGCTGATGTTCGCCTCGCGCGGCGGAACCGTGCGGATCAGCGACCCGAGCGCCGAACAGGTCGCGGCGGCAGCGGAATACGTGGCGGAGGCGTTGCCCGTGCTGCTCGAAAAGCGCGGCAGCGGCGAGATCGGCCGGGTCGAGGACGCGGCGTCGATCGAGGACGCCCTGCGCGACGCGTGGCTCGTCGTCGAGGCGGTGCCGGAGCGGCTGGACATCAAAATCCCGCTGTGGGGCCAAATCGACGAGGCCGCGCCCGCCGACACCATTTTCGCCACGAACTCGTCGTCATACCCGTCGCGGATGATGGCCGAAAAGGTGCGCGACAAATCGCGGCTGTGCAATATCCACTTCTACATGCCGCCGACGGCGAACGCGGTCGACCTCATGTCCGACGGCCAAACCGGCCGGACGGTGCTCGACACGCTGCTCGGGGTGTTGCCGGAGTTCGGCATTCATCCGTTCGAGGCACGCAAGGAAAGCGTCGGATTCATTTTCAACCGCGTGTGGGCGGCGATCAAACGGGAATCTCTCGCCGTGGTCGCAGAAGGCGTCGCCCGGCCCGAGGACGTGGACGGGATGTTCAAGATCAACTGGAATCTGCCGTACGGGCCGTTCCAGATGATGGATCAGGTCGGCCTGGACGTCGTGCTGGACATCGAAAACCATTACGCGGACGAAAATCCGCACCTTCCGGCCGGGCCGCGGGACCTGCTGCGCACGTATGTCGACGCGGGGAAGCTCGGGATCAAAACCGGCGAGGGGTTTTACTCGTACGGCTGAATCAAGGCAGCCCGGACAGCGGAACCCAGGCCGCCCGCCGGTTCACGGCAGCGAAACCGCGACTTCCTCCAGTGCGTCCATCGACTCCTGCATGCCGCCTTCCATGCCGGATTCCAGAATGGCGTCGCGCAGTTCCTTGGTGTGCGTTTCGGTCAGCATCGTCACCGTGGTGCGGTCGCCCGATTCGGCGAACGTCACGGTGACGACGGGGGCGTCCGCGTCCGTCACTCCCGGGGTTTCGTAGACCTCGGTGTGGACCAGGCGTTCGTTGGGGACTATTTCTCGATATTCGCCGTGAAAGGCGACCTCGAAATCGCCGTTCGCGGTCATCACGTAGCGCCACCGGCCGCCGACCCGAAGGTCGATGTCCACGGACGTCACGGTGCCCCGTTTGCCCGCCCACCAGCGCTTCACCAGGTCCGGCGTGGTCCAGGCCCGATAGACGTGCCGGCGCGGAGCGGCGAAATCCCGGGTGATCAGGATCTGGTCGTCAGCGGGCAGAGTCACCTTCGCCGTGCCGGTTGTCGTGTCGGCCATGGTCGTTCTCCTCGGTCGAGCCCATCTCTTCCAGCACGGCGTCCAGCGAGGCGAACCGTTCCTCCCAGGAACGTTCGTAGCGGCGCACCCAGTCGTGGATCGGTTTGAGAGCGCGGGCGTTCAGCCGGTAGAGGCGTTGCCTGCCCTCGTCTCGCGCCTCGACCGCGCCGACCTCGCGCAGCACCCGCAGATGCTTCGACACCTGCGGCTGCCCGAGGCCCAGCACGCGGACGAGATCGTTCACCGGGCGTTCGCCGCCGACGAGGACGTCCAGGATTTCCCGGCGCCGTGGTTCGGCGACGGCGTTGAAGACGTCCGCGGTGGTCGCTGCCCGTGCCATGCGGCAATCATATGCCGATATGGGTATGCGTCAAGAGGCGGGCCGGGCGCGGACATGGAAACGCTCCCCTTGCGGGCCGAAAAGGGCCAGTACCTCGCAGGGCTCGGCGCCGGCGTTGCCGAACCAGTGCGGAACGTGCGTGTCGAACTCCGCAACCTCGCCCGGCTGAAGGATTACGTCGTGCTCGCCGAGCATCAGGCGGAGCCGTCCGGACAGGACGTACATCCACTCGTATCCCTCGTGGACCCGCTGGTCGGGAGGCTCGGCGGAACGCTCTGGCGGGAGGATCATCTTGTAGGCGCGCAGGCCGCCCGGACGCCGGGTGAGCGGCAGGTAGGTCCGGCCGTCCCGGACGAACGGTTTCGGGTGCAGGCGCGGATCGCCTGCCGGGGGCGCGCCGACCAGTTCGTCGAGCGGGACCTGGTAGGCGCGGGCCAGCGCGAGCAGCAGCTCCAGGGTCGGTTTGCGCTGGCCGGCTTCGAGCCGCGACAGCGTGCTCACCGAGATCCCGGTCGTTTCCGAGAGGCCGGTCAGCGTCGCGTTGCGCTGCTTGCGCAGGGCGCGCAGCCTCGGGCCGACCGCGTGCAGGACCTCGCCGAGGTCCTGGTCGTCTTCGCTCATGCCGTTCAATTTGCCACTTCGGCAAAGAACTTTGTCAAGTCGGCGCGTTCTCCGGATAGTCCAGGGCACGGGGACTACAGGAGGATCCAGTGGACGAGAAGTACGACGTGGTGGTGGTCGGCGGCGGCGCGGCCGGGCTCAGCGGAGCGGTGGCGCTCGCGCGGTCCCGGCGGTCGGTGCTGGTCGTGGATTCCGGCGAACCGCGCAACGCGCCGGCCGGGCACGTGCACAACTATCTTGGCCGCGAAAGCACGCCGCCCGCCGAATTGCTTTCGCTCGGCCGTGCGGAGCTGGCCGGGTACGGCGGCGAGGTGGTCGCGCAGACGGTGACGTCGATTGCCAAGGGGGACAACGGTTTCGAGGTCTCGCTGGCCGACGGGCGGCGCACGCACGCGCGGCGGGTGCTGGTCGCGACCGGCCTCGTCGACGAGTTGCCCGAGGTCGCCGGGCTGGCGGCGCGGTGGGGACGGGACGTGCTGCACTGCCCGTACTGCCACGGCTGGGAGGTGCGCGACCGGGCGATCGGCGTGCTGTCGACCGGTCCGATGACCGTGCACCAGGCGCTGATGTGGCGACAGCTGACCGACGACGTCGTGGTTTTCCGGCACACGCACGGGGATTTCGACGAGGCTCCGCTGCTGGCGCGCGGAATCCGGATCGTGGACGGCGTCGTCGCGGCGATCGAGGCCGAGGACGACCAGCTGACCGGGGTACGGCTTGAGTCGGGCGAGGTCGTGGCGCGCGAGGCGCTGGCTGTCGCGGCGCCGGCCAGGACGCGGGCGGACTTTCTCGCGCCGCTGGGAATCGAGCCGGAACCGGTGGAGTTCAACGGTTTCGTGATCGGCACGAAGGTGCCCGCGGACGCGGCCGGCCGGACGTCCGTGCCTGGCTTGTGGGTGGCGGGGAACGTCACGGACATGCGGGCGCAGGTCGTGGTTTCGGCCGCGGCGGGGCTGATGGCCGGGGCGGCGATCAACGGCGAACTGGTCGAGGAGGAGGCCGCGGAAGCCGTGCGGCGGCGGGAAATGCCGTTCTCGCACGAGATGGAGCGAGAGGTCGCGCGGGCCAACGAGCATCCGCCGTTCGACCGCGGTTCCTGGGAGGAGCGGTATCGCTCGAAGGACGAAATGTGGAGCGGACGGCCGAACGATCAGCTCGTGACCGAGGCTCGCGACCTGGAGCCGGGCCACGCGCTGGACGCTGGCTGCGGCGAAGGCGGCGACGCGATCTGGCTCGCGCAGCAGGGCTGGCGCGTGACGGCGGTCGATTTCTCCACGACGGCCATCGAACGCGGGCGCGCGCAGGCGGCGAAACTCGGGGTCGCCGAGCGGATCACGTGGGTCGCCGCGGATCTGGGCGAGTGGGTGCCCGAGTCGAAGTTCGACCTGGTGACGTCGCATTTCCTGCACGTGCCGTCGGCGGCCCGGACGGTGGCGTTCGCGCGGCTCGCGGACGCTGTCGCTCCGGGCGGGACGTTGCTGGTGGTCGGGCACGACCCCGCGGACGTGCACGCCGGGCGGCCGCACATGCCGGACATGATGTTCACGGCTGAGGAAGTGGCGGAGACGCTGGACCAGTCTTGGGATTCGGTGGCCGCGGAGGTTCGGGAGCGGGCTGCGGTCGGGGCGGAGACGGTGGTTCGGGACACGGTGCTGGTGGCTCGGAAGGGGTGACGGTGGTGCGGCGGTTCCGGTTCGGTCGGCCTGGGGGCGGCCGGACCGGATCGCCGCGACGAGCGGTACGCGGCTGATGGAGCCGGAAGGAGAAGGGGCGAGGCCGCTCCGACCCGGCGGAAAGAGGCGTCAGCTGGGGAACTTCAGCGCTTCGCGAGAGCCTCAGCGCAGAGTGGCCTCAGATCAGGCGTGGTGCACGGATTCCACGGTGTACAGGTGCGGTTCGCATTCGGCCAAGGCCAAAGCGGCGGACATGTGCTCTTGGCATTCCGGAGCGACGAGCATCGCCTGGAGGGCCTCGGCGCTGGCCCACTGGGCGTAGTTCACGACACGCGTGCCGTCGGTGCTCGCGTGGAGGTTCGCGGACACGAAGCCGGCCTGGTGGCGAATGACGTCCTCCGTCGCCGTCGCGAGGACCTTGACCAGGGCTTGCTGCTTCTCCGGGGCGACGGTGAAGACGTTCACCAGGGTGGCGACGTCGGCGTCGGTGCTGATGGTCGTGTGCGTCATGAGGCCCTCCTGTGACAGGTTCCTGACAAGGGCCTCATTATGTGTAAGGTTCCTGTCATGAGTCAAGAGGCGACGGCGCGACGGCCGGGGTATCTGGTGAAGCGGGTGCAGCAGGCGTTCCGGCAGGCGTCCGACGAGCTATTGCGGCCGATCGGGTTGTCGATGTCGCAGTACGCGGTGTTGGCGGCGCTGGCGGAGAACCCGGGGGCATCGTCGGCCGAACTGGCGCGGCAGTGTTTTGTGACGCGACAGTCGTTGCGGGACGTGCTGGCCGGACTGAAGACGGCCGGGCTGGTCGCGGTTGCCGAGGAAGCGTCGACGGGACGGGCGCGACCGGTGCGGCTCACCGCGACCGGCGAGGCTCGGCTGAAAGACGCGGAGCGGGTGGTCGCCGACGTCGAGGAACGGATGCTGGCCGGGATGCCGGAATCCGAGCGGCGGCGGCTGGCTGAGCTGCTGAGGATCTGCGCGGAGAATCTGACCTCCGAGGACCGATGAGTTTTCGCCGCCCTGCCGGTCTACCTCGTATCGAAAGAACGAGGAGGACTCATGGGCAAGGTGTTGTGGCACGTCGCGATGTCGCTGGACGGGTTCGTCGCCGCGGACGGGCATGCGATGGACTGGATGTCGGGGGTGCGCGTCGCGCCGGGGGTGCACGAGGAATCCGTCGCGCGGGTCGGGGCGATTCTGGGCGGGCGGCGCGGGTTTGACGCACTAGTGGCGAGGGTTCCCGGAGAGGTCGCCAAGCAGCCGTACGGCGGGGCGTGGAGCGGTCCGGTTTTCGTGCTCACCCATCATCCGGAGGACGCGCCGGCCGAGGACGGCGTCACGTTTCTCGGCTGCGACGTCCGCGAGGCGGTCGAAATCGGGCTCGCGGCGGCGGACGGGAAAGATCTTGAGCTGCACAGCCAGGATATCGCGCGACAATGCGTTGAACTGGGGATTGTCGACGAGTTCATCGTGCATCTGATGCCGGTGATGCTCGGGTCCGGCATCCGGCTGTTCGACAATCCGGGCGGGAAGCCGGTTCGGTGGGATCGTGTGCACGACGGGGATCCCGCGCTCGCGATCGACCTGCGGTATCGGCTCGCCGCACAGCACTGAATCCCGCTCAGCGGGACGGATCGGCATACTAATGGCGTATGGCCTCCACGGAGTTATTGGTCTATACCATTTGGACAGGGGTTTTCCACCCCTCGGTCCTCACCGTGGAGGTTCCACCCATGCGTCTGTCCTCCCCCCGGAAACTGGCGGCCGCGCTCGGCGGGTTGCTGGCCGTAGCCGGACTCGCGGTCCCTCAGGGCGCCGCGGCGGCGGCGAGCGACTCGTCGATCGTGCTCGCGCCCTATGTGGACATGGGCGCGTGGCCGTCGCCCGTGTTGTCGACGATGTCCGAGCAGAGCGGCATCAAGAGTTTCACGCTCGGCTTTGTCACCGGAGCCGCGTGCAAGGCCAGCTGGTTCGCTGCTTACGATCCCCGGCAAGGCTGGCAGTCCGACGAAATCGCGAAGATCCGCGCGGCCGGCGGGGACGTCAAGGTCTCCTTCGGCGGCGCGTCCGGCGTCGAGCTCGCGCAGGCGTGCGGTGACGTCAACTCGCTCGTCGGCGAGTACGAAGCAGTGATCAAAGCCTACGACCTCAAGTACATCGACGTCGACATCGAGGGCGCGGCGGTCGCCGATCCCGGTTCGATCACACTTCGTTCCGAAGCACTGAAAAAGGTGCAGGACGACAACCCCGGGCTCAAGATTTCGCTGACGCTGCCGGTGCTGCCCACCGGTCTCACGTCGGACGGGCTGAACGTCGTGACCTCGGCGCGGGACGCGGGCGTCAATCTCGACCTGGTGAACGTCATGGCGATGGACTACTACCAGGGCTCCGGCGACCAAGGGGCCAAGGCGATCCAGGCGGCGCAATCCACGCAGGCGCAACTGAAAACGGCACTCGGACTGTCCGATGCGGACGCTTGGCAGAAAGTCGGTCTGACGCCGATGCTGGGCGTCAACGATTCGCAGAACGAGATCTTCTACCAGAAGGACGCCAGCGCGGTGGTGAGCTTCGCGCAGAGTGTCCACATGGGAATGCTGTCGTTCTGGGAACTCGGCCGCGACGCGAACGCGTGCACCGGCGCGCTGTACCGGTGCACCAACATTTCCCAGCAGCCCTATGAATTCTCGAAGATCTTCGCCGGATACTCCGGCTGACGAAATACGGAGCAGCCCGGGCCCGGCGCGGGACCCGGGCTGCTTCCGGCAAAACTCAGGGCAGGTAGTACATCGGGTTCGGCAGTTTCACCGGGTGATCGGCGTAGCCGCCTTCGAGGTCGCTGAACTGGTCGCCGAGGTTGAGCACGATGTGCGCGCCAGTCGACTGGATGTGCGCGCGGGTGCCCGACTTGTACTGCACGGTGTTGCAGTTCAGCCCGCACGGCAGGTAGTCCGGCGCGGTGGTCTTCGGCTTGAAGTACGCCCCGGCCGGCGTCGGATAGCCCTCGTTCGCGAGGTTCTTGAGCGACTGCGGGCCCTGCTTGTCGTTGCGGCCGGTCAGGAAGTAGACCTGCACGCCGTGGTCGGCGGCCCACTTCGCCAGTTCCAGCACCGGCTTGTTGGCCTCGAAAGTGCCGTCGTCGATGGCTTTCTGCTGCTTCACCGGGTCGAAGCCGAAGTCGTTGTCGGCTTCCCAGCCGTAGGTGATCTCGGACGTGTCGTCCACGTCGAGCACGATCGCCGGGTTCTTCACCTTCCCCAGCTTCTGCTGCAGGGACCGCTTCGCGTCGGCGACCACGCGCTTGGTGTCGGTGACGAACCGGCTGGTCTCGGAGTAGTGGTGCTTGCCGGACGCGTCGAGCCAGTCGCCGTAGTACGCCTTGACGTCGTTCTTCACCTGGCCGATGTTGGCCGGCTCCCGGCCGTGCGCGGCGGTGACAGCGTCCGACCCGGCGAGCGCGGTCGCGCCGCCTGCGACGGTGGCGCCGATGGCCGCGGCGGCGGCCAGTTTGACGAGAGCGGGAAAACGAGACACAGCGACCCTCCAGTAATTATTCGCCAACCCGCAGAACTTACGCCGCGTTATCCGGCTTGAAAACCCTCCGTGGGGATGCGTTCGGCCCGGCACACGAACGCCACCGGCGACCGGCCGATCCTCGTCAGCACCACAGTGGACTCTTCGTGACCGCGCGGTTTCAGCTTGCGACGCAAGGCGTCCGGGTCTACGTCGAGACCTCGGACGAGGATTTCCAGCCGTCCGACGTCGAACTTCTTCAACGTCTGCCCGAGCGTTTTTTCACGGTACGGCAGTTGTTCCAGAACGCGGAACGCACGCACTCCAGGTGGTGGCGTGTCACCGGTGAGGTAGGCGATGCGTTCGTCCAGCTGCCATAACCCATTCCGCGCCGCGTAATGCCGCACGAGTCCGGCTCGCACGACCGCGCCGTCGGGGTCTACCAGCCACTCCCCCGCTGCCCGCACGGGAATGTCGTCGGGTTCCGCGTCCGTGAGGGTCCACTGTGTACCGTCCGAACGCAACACTGTCGCCCGGCGTGTGACACCCGACGAAAGCCCTCGCCACAGACAAGCCTCGCGGACTTGACCGTCGAGCGACACGAGTTCCACCTCGTCCGCCCAGGGCGCGATGGAGAAATCCATGCCGGGCGCGCATTTGACCGACAGGACCCGGCCGGGGTAGGCGGCCACGAGTTCGTCCAGCGGCGGCAGAAAGTCGGCCGGACGCCACACTCGGCGGCCTGCGGAGTCACGGCGGGCGGGATCGGCGACCACCGCAGTGTCCCGGGAAACCGGGCGCAAGGCGTCGGCCCGCGCGACAAGCGGCGAAACTCCAGCGACGGAAGCGTTGTACTGAGCCATTTCCAGCCGGACCGGGTCCACATCGGACCCGATCGCCACCGAAGCGACGCGGGACAGCTCGACCAGGTCGGCACCCACTGAGCAGGTGACGTCATGCACCGCGAGACCGGCCAGCCGGGAAGCTCGATGCCGGGCCACCGGAGTAGCGCTCGCCTGTTGCAAGGCGTCGCCAGTGAACAGCCACTCGGCGGACGAAGGCAGCTTCAGGACCGATTTACGGCGCAGCGCAACGGTTTCCAGCACCGGGGAAGCGTGCTCACCGACCAAGCGACGTGCCGCGGTGACGTCCGCGATCCGCGCGGCGTCCAAAGTGGAGCACTCGGCGAGCGCCGCCCGTCCCGCGCCGGAGCGCAGGAAGGCGACGTCGTCGAGCGTGAAACTGTAGGGCAATTCAGGACGGCCGCTTGGTCCCGGTGATCATCACGTTGTAGAACAGCTCGCGCGGCAGCACCTTCGACAGCAGCTTCTTGTCCAAAGCGGACAGTCGCAGCCAGAGGTGGTAGGCGAACAGCCGCCAGCGCACGGTGAGCTTCTCCTGCGGCACCGCGGCCTCGAAGGTGCGGATCGGCCAGCCGGCCAGCGCCGCCGAGAACTCCTCGGTGACCGCGCGAACGTCCTGGGCACCAGCGCCGCGCGCCATCGACTCGAGCTCGGACGGGTCGAAGGTGTGGATGTCGACCACGGCCTCCAGCGCCGCCGCGCGCGAGGACTCGTCCAATTCGGACTGCGGACGCCGCCAGCCGCTCAACGCGGGCAGCTTGGTGATGTTCGTGGTGAGGTACCAGGTGAACTGGCCCAGCCGGCGCGCGTAGCGGTCGCCGATTTTCGTCGGCTCGCCGGCGAACACGAACCGCCCGCCCGGCTTGAGCACGCGCAGCACCTCGCCGAAAGCCTGGCGCACGTCCGGGATGTGGTGCAGCACCGCGTGCCCGACCACGAGGTCGAACGTGTTGTCGTCGTAAGGGATCCGCTCCGCGTCGGCGACCCGGCCGTCGACGTCCAGGCCGAGGCCTTCGGCGTTGCGCAGCGCGACCTGCACCATGCCCGGCGACAGGTCGGTGACCGAACCCTTCTTCGCGACGCCGCCCTGCATCAGGTTCAGCAGGAAGAAACCGGTGCCGCTGCCCAGTTCCATCGCGTGCTGGTACGGCTGGCCGTCGTCGCCCGCGACCGCGTTGAACACGTCAGTGGCGTAGGAGATGCAGCGCTCGTCGTAGGAAATGGACCACTTCTCGTCGTACGTCCCGGCTTCCCAGTCGTGGTAGAGGACGTTCGCGAGCTTCGGGTCGGCGTAGGCCGCCTTGACCTCGTCTTCAGTGGCGTGCGGGTTCGGCGCCGGGTCGGACACTCCTGAGTCGGACACGGAAGTCACTTCCCCTCGAAACTGGCTTTGCCGGGGCCGTTGTCGATGAACGACTGCATGCCGTTGCGCTGGTCCTCGGTCGCCCACAGCGCGGTGAACAGCTGCGTCTCGATCTTCAGGCCGGTGGCCAGGTCGACGTCGAGGCCGGAGTCGATCGCCGTCTTGGCCGCGCGCAGCGCCACCGCCGGGCCGTTCGCGAACTGCGAGGCCCACTTGTGCGCGGCGGCGTACACGTCGTCCGGGGCCACGACCTCGTCGACGATGCCCAGTTTCAAAGCCTCTTCGGCCTTCACGAACCGGCCGGTGAAGATCAGGTCCTTGGCCTTGCTCGGGCCGATCAGCCGGGTCAGCCGCTGCGTGCCGCCCGCACCGGGGATGATGCCGAGCTGGATCTCCGGCTGGCCGACCTTCACGTTGTCGCCCGCGATCCGCCAGTCCGCGGTGAGCGCCAGCTCCAGGCCGCCGCCGAGGGCGTAGCCGGTGATCGCGCAGACGACCGGCTTCGGGATGTTCGCGACCCGGGCGAGCGACGCGGTCAGCTCGGCGCCGAACTTCGCGATCTCCGGGTACGTGCGGGAGGACATCTCCTTGATGTCCGCGCCGCCGGCGAAGGTCTTCTCGCCGCCGTAGAGGATCACCGCGCGCACGTCGTCGCGGTCGGACGCCTCGCGCGCGGCCTCGGCGAGCTCGGCCTGCACCTGGTTGTTCAGCGCGTTGACCGGCGGCCGGTCCAGCCGGATCGTGCCGACTCCGCCCTCGACCTCCAGGGTTACGAACTCTCCCACGCGACTCCTCCTCGTTAACGGCGTTTACGCGGCGCTTGCAGGCTACCGGCCGGTAGGGACAACTTACCTGCGGCGGGCGAAGAACCGCTCGCCCGAACGCTCCAGCACCAGGTCCTGGTCGAACGTCTTGGACAGGTTCTCGCCGGTGATCACGTCGTCCACCAGCCCGGACACCACCGCGCGGCCCTCGCGCAGCAGCAGCGCGTGAGTGAAGCCCGGCGGGATCTCCTCGACGTGGTGGGTGACCAGCACCATCGCCGGCGCGTCCGGGTCCATCGCGAGCACCGACAGCCGGGCCACGAGGTCCTCGCGGCCGCCGAGGTCGAGGCCGGCGGCGGGCTCGTCGAGCAGCAGCAGCTCCGGGTCGGTCATCAGCGACCGGGCGATCAGCACGCGTTTGCGCTCGCCCTCGCTCAGCGTGCCGAACGTGCGCTCGGCCAGGTGCGCGATGCCGAGCGTGCCGAGCAGTTCGGTCGCCCGGTCGAGGTCCATCCGGTCGTACTGCTCGCGCCAGCGGCCCATCACCGCGTAGCCGGCGCTGACCACGACGTCGGCGACCTGCTCGTCGCCGGGCACGCGCTGGGCGATCGCGGCGGAGGTGAACCCGATGCGCGGGCGGAGGTCGAAGATGTTCACCTTGCCGATGCGGTCGCCGAGCAGGTCGACCGTGCCGGAGGTGGGGTGCAGTTCGGCGGCGGCCAGGCGCAGCAGGGTGGTCTTGCCGGCCCCGTTGGGCCCGAGCACCACCCATCGCTCGTCCAGCTCGACCGCCCAGTCGAGGGCCGCGAGGAGGTCGTTTCCGGTACGGCGGACGCCGACACCGGACATCCGCACGACGAGGTCGTCAGGATCGCTGGGCAGGATCGGCTCGCTCACGAGCCCATTGTGGCGGTCGCCCGGGCGCGGTCGCGCACCCGCCCGGGGGTAACGGCGCGCGGGGTGTCCAGCGGATGGGACGACCGGCCGCGCCCGCGGCGCTGTGGCAGCATCCACGGCATGGTCAGGTCCGCGCGCCCCGTGTTGTGGCGCCGTCGCGCGATCGACCTTCTCCTGGTGGCTTCCAGCGGGTGTAGCCGGGCGCGGCACGCACGCTGATCCTCGTCGGCGTGCCGCGTCGCCTCGCGTCCGGCACCATCCGAGCTATTTTCCGGGAGCCTCCGTTGACCACGTCCATCGTCCGTCCGGAAGTCGAGATCCACCCTCAGCTGACCGATCCGCTGCTGTCCGAGCTGCTGCACCCGTCGCGGCTGCTGTGGACGCCGCGCGAGCTGGCCGACCTGACCCGCACGGTCACCACCGAACTGACCACCAGCCTGCGCGACGTCCTGCGCTTCGACGAGGACCGGCGCTGGTGGGCGCGCCTGGCGCTCACCGACGGCGTCGAGCTGTGGCTGCTGTCGTGGCTGCCCGGCCAGCACACGAAACCGCACGACCACGGCGGCGCGTCGGGTTCGTTCACCGTGCTGCAGGGCGAACTCGGCGAGGAGTACCGCTACCCCGGCGGTCCGGTGCGCCGTCGCACGCACACCGCCGGGCAGGGCATCGGCTTCGGCGCCGGGCGCGCGCACCAGGTGCTCGGCGTCGGCGAGGAACCGGCGGCCAGCGTGCACGCCTACTCGCCGCCGCTGGTGCCAACCCGCGAATACACGAGCCTCGCCGACGTGCCGAACGAGATCCCGCCGCTGCCTGCCATTGTGCGGTCATGACCGCTATCGAAGGTTTTCTCGCCGACGCCCGGTCCGCGCTAGACCGGGCGGACCCGGCGCGCGCCGCTGATCTGCAGGCCGAGGGCGCGCTGATCGTCGACATCCGGCCGCACGCCAACCGGGTCGCCGAGGGCGAGATCCCCGGGTCCGTGGTGGTCGAGCGGATTCACCTGGAGTGGCGGCTGGCCCCGGACAGCGAGTGGCGGCTGCCGGGGGTTTCGGCCGAGACCGTCGCGGTGGTGGTGTGCAACGAGGGGTACGCGTCGAGCCTGGCGGCGGCGGATTTGCAGCGGCTGGGGCTGGTGCGGGCTACGGATCTCGTGGGCGGGTTCCGGGCTTGGGCGGCGGCGGGGTTGCCGGTGCGGGAGGGCGGGTCGCCCGCGGTCCCGTGAGCCGAAGCGCGAAGGTCTGTGAGGGGAACCCTGAGGGAATCTGATTCCCTCAAGGTGGCCTTCACGGACCGTCGCGGGACTGGGAGCGTCAGGCCAGTACGACGCGCGCCAGCTCCGCCGGGCTCGCCAGCAGCGGGTGTTTCGGCAGCACCCGCACCGTGTAGCCGACCGAGCCCGCGCGCGGCAGGCGCAGGGTCGCGGCGAACGCGCCGATTCCGTCCGGCGTCATCGGGACCTGCACCGAGTCCGCGAGTTCGTCCCCGTCGCCGACCTGGCCCACCACGGCTTGGATGTCCACTTCGGACGGTTCGAGCCCGGCGAGGTCGATCCTGGCGCGGATGGTGACCTCGGCGCCGACCACGAGGCGTCCGGTGTGGTCGTACTGGAGTTCGGCGTCGAAGATCCGCACGCGCGGCCAGGCGACTTCCAGTTTGGTCCGGTAGTCCGCCAGCGAAAGCGCGCCCTGGTGGCTGTTGTCGGTGGCGGCGGCGACCATCCGCGACGCGGGCAGGTAGCCGGAATCGACGTACTCGCGCACCATCCGCGACGCCTGCACGCGCGGGCCCAGCGTTTCCAGGGTGTGCCAGACCATCGCGAGCCAGCCGGTCGGCACGCCGTCCGCGCCGGTGTCGTAGTAGAGCGGCGCGATCTGCTGGCCCAGCAGGTCATACAGCGCGGCGGCTTCGAGGTCGTCGCGGCGGAGCGGGTCGGTGACGCCGTCCGCGGTGGGGATGGCCCAGCCGTTGGAGCCGTCGTAGCACTCGTCCCACCAACCGTCCTTGATGGACAGGTTCAGGCCGCCGTTGAGCGCCGACTTCATCCCGGACGTGCCGCACGCCTCCAGCGTCCGCACGGGGTTGTTCAGCCACACGTCGCAGCCGCGGTAGAGGTAGCGGGCCATCGACATGTCGTAGTCCGGCAGGAAGACGATGCGGTGCCGGACCGCGGGATCGTCGACGAAGCGCACGATCTGCTGGATCAGCTGCTTGCCGTTCTCGTCGGCGGGATGCGATTTGCCGCCGATCACGATCTGGATCGGCCGCTTCTCGTCCAGCAGCAGCGCGCGCAGCCGGTCCGGATCGCGCAGCATCAGCGTGAGCCGTTTGTACGTCGGGACGCGGCGGGCGAAGCCGACGGTCAGCACGTCCGGGTCGAAAACGCGGTCGGTCCAGCCGAGTTCCAGTGCTGACGCGCCGCGCTGCATCCACGCCGCCCGCACCCGCCGCCGGACCTCGCCGACGAGCTTTCCCCGCAGTTCCCGGCGCAGTTCCCACAGCTGCTGGTCGCTGACGCCGTCGCGCAGCGAACTGTCCGGCGTGCGGCCTTCGTGGCCGAACTCCTCGTGGTTGCCGCCGAGCAGCGCGCTCAGCTCGCGCGCCACCCAGGTCGGCCCGTGCACGCCGTTGGTGATGGACGCGATCGGCACCTCGGCGTCGTCGAAACCGGGCCACAGCCGGGAAAACATCCGGCGCGTGACGCGGCCGTGCAGCTCGGAGACGCCGTTCGCACGTTGTGCCAGCCGCAGTCCCATGTGCGCCATGTTGAACAGGCCCGGGTTGTCCTCCGCGCCGAGTTGCAGCACGCGGCGGACGTCGACGTCCGGGACGAGCCTGCCGTCGGAGAAGTAGCGCTGCACGAGATCGACCGGGAAGCGGTCGATGCCCGCGCTGACCGGCGTGTGCGTCGTGAACACGGTGCCGGCGCGGACCGCGGGCAGTGCCTCGTCGAAGGCGAGCCGGTCGGACTGGATGATCTCGCGGGCGCGCTCCAGGCCGAGGAATCCGGCGTGGCCCTCGTTGGTGTGGAACACCTTCGGCTGCGGATGCCCGGTCAGCTCGCAGAACTTCCGCACCGCGCGGAATCCGCCGATCCCGGCCAGGATCTCCTGGCGGATCCGGTGGTCGGCGTCGCCGCCGTAGAGCCGGTCGGTGACCGAGCGGAGGTCCTCGTCGTTGGCCTCGATGTCGGTGTCGAGCAGCAGCAGCGGGATCCGGCCGACGCGCGCCCGCCACATCTGCGCGCGCAGGTCGCGCCCGCCCGGCATGGCGACCTCGACCAGCACCGGGCGGCCGTCCTCGGCGACCAGCTCCAGCGGGAACGCGTTCGGGTCGATCACCGGGTAGTGCTCGACCTGCCAGCCGTCGAGCGACAGGCCCTGGCGGAAGTAGCCGGACCGGTACAGCAGGCCGACGCCGACCATCGGCACGCCGAGGTCCGAGGCCGCCTTGAGGTGGTCGCCGGCGAGCACGCCGAGGCCGCCGGAGTAGTTCGGCAGCGCTTCGGTGACCCCGAACTCCATCGAGAAGTACGCGACCGCTTCCGGCAGGCCGTCGTCGGTGCGCCGCTGGTACCAGCGCGGTTCGCTCAGGTAGCGCTCCAGCCCGGCCGCGGCCTCGCGGGTGCGGTTCAGGAAGTCCTCGTCCTTCGCCAGCTCCTCGAGCCGCTCCGGCGGCAGCGCGGTGAGCATGCGCAGCGGGTCGCGGATCTTGTCGAACAGCCCGGCGTCCATCGAGGCGAACAGGTCGCGCGTCGGCGGATGCCAGGTCCAGCGAAGGTTGGTCGCGAGGGCCCCGAGCCCGGCGAGCGGCTCGGGCAGGCTGGCGCGGACGGTGAACCGGCGGACTGCACGCATGGTCAGCGACGATATCCGGCCCGCTCCGCGCGCGCTCGCGCCCCACTTCGGGGATTGTCCGCACGTTGCGCCATCCGGGTCAGTAATGTCCCGGTTCGTTGTCGGACGCGGAAGTGGAACGAGGGAACATGAGCCGAGGGGGACGCCGGTACGCGCTGGTCGCGCTGGTCGTGGCGACCGTGCTGGGGACAGCCGCGTGCGGGGACAAGGCTCCCGCGGCGACGCCGGGCGCCGGGAACGTCGCCGGGCTGCCGGTCACGCATTTCGAAAGCGGGCTGCGGTCGGACGCGCCGCGGCCGGACCTGCGGGTGCGCAACGCCAGCGGCGGCGAGGACGACCAGCTCGCCACCGCCGCGATCGCCGACGTGCAGGCGTACTGGAGCGAGGCGCTGCCCGCGGAGTTCGGCGGCAAGCGGTTCGAGCCGGTCAAGTCGCTGCTGTCGTACGACTCGAAGCGCGACACCCAGAACACCGCGTGCGGCAGCGTCAAGCAGCTCGTGAACGCCTTCTACTGCGCGGGCGACGATTCGGTGGCGTGGGACCGCGGTGTGCTGCTGCCGATGCTGCGCAAGCGGTTCGGGCCGATGTCGGTGGTGACCGTGCTGGCGCACGAGTTCGGCCATGCGATCCAGTACCGGCTCGGCTCCGTGGCGGGGATTTCGAAGTCGACGCCGACGGTCGTGAAGGAACAGCAGGCGGACTGTTTCGCCGGCGGGTATTTCCGGTGGGTGGCCGAGGACAAGAGCAAGTTCTACCGGGTGTCGACGGCCGAGGGGCTGGACCAGATCCTGGCGGCGATGTTCTTCATCCGCGACCAGGCCGGGACCAGCGCGACCGACCGGCAGGCGCACGGCACGGCGTTCGACCGGACGTATGCGTTCCAGGCCGGGTTCGAGAAGGGGCCGAAGGAATGCGCGGGGATGAACGCGCAGAACGTGCAGAAGCGGTTGACTGAACGGCCGTTCGACTCGGGCGACAAGGGGAAGGGCGACGCGAAACTCGGCGAGAACACCCTGTCGGACCTCAAGGCCAGCCTTGACGAGGCGTTCAAGGGCGCGGGAGTGCAGGGGCCGCAGTTCCGGGCCGGGCCGGGCAGCTGCCCCGGCGGGCCCAGCACGCCGCCCGCGTCTTATTGCCCGAACGACAATACGGTGAACTTCGATCAGCGGGCGCTGGAGAAGCTGGCCGAGCCGGTGGATCAGGAAGCCGAGATGGCGGGCAAGGCCGGCGGCGGGCTCGGCGACTTCGCGGCCTTCTCGGAGCTGGCGTCTCGGTATGCGGTGGGGATTCAGAAGGGCGTCGGGGCGTCGATCGACACGCCTAACGCCGGGTTGCGGACTGCGTGCCTGGTGGGGGCTTGGGCGGCGTTCTCGAACCATCCGACCGGCGGGGTGCGGCTGAAGCTGTCGTCCGGGGATCTGGACGAGGCGATCGCGGATCTGCTCCGGCCGGACGGGCTGGTGTCGGCGAACGTGAACGGGGAGCGGCCGGACAGCGGGTTCGACCGGGTCGAGGCGCTGCGGCGCGGGTATCTCGAGGGGTCGTCTTCCTGCTCCAAGCAATACGCCTGAGCCGGGAACGAAAAAGGGCCGCGCCGGAACGCTCCGGTGCGGCCCTTCTCGTCCGTCAGCTCAGAAAAGGGCGCTCGCCAGGTCGCGGCGGGCCTTCGCGACGCGCTCGTCGGCCGGGTCGAAGAGTTCGAACAGGGCGACCAGGTGTTCGCGGACGCGGTTGCGGTCGTCGCCCGCGGTGCGGCGGACGACGTCGACCAGGCGGCGGAACGCACCCTCGACGTCCTGTTCCGCGATGTCCAGGTCGGCGGCCGCCAGCTGGGCGTCGAGGTCCTTCGGGTCGGCTTCGGCCTTCTCGCGGGCGCTCGGGTCGGCGGCTTCGGCGCGGGCGGTGAACTTGACCTGCGCCAGGGCGTTCTTCGCCAGCTCGTTGGCCGGTTCGGCGTCCAGGATGCGCTCGTACGCGGCCTGTGCGGCGGCGTAGTCGCCCTGCTCGAAGGCTTCCTCGGCCTCGGTGAAGCGCGGGTCTTCCGGCTCCTCGACCGGGCCGCGGGCCTCCTCGGCGGCACGGATGCCCGGGAGACGGTCGCGCAGGGCGTCGAGCAGGGAGCCGAGCCACTTGCGGATCTCCGGCTCCGGCAGCGCGCCGGAGAACGCGTCCACGGGCTGGCCGCCGGCGATCGCGACCACGGTCGGGACCGATTGCGCGCCGAACGCCTGCGCGATGCGCGGGTTCGCCTCGACGTCGACCTTCGCGAGCACCCAGGTTCCGCCGCTCTCGCCTGCCAGCCGCTCCAGCACCGCGGTCAGCTGCTGGCACTGCTCGGAGAACCCGGCCCACAGGTCGACGACCACGAGCTGGTTGAGCGAGAGTTCGACGACGGATTGGAAGGTCGCCTCGGTGACTTCGAGCACCGCGTCCGACGACGGGGCGGGGGCGCCGTCCGGCTGCCCGGCGCCCGAAGGCGGCTGGTTCCGGCTCGCTTCCGCCCTTGCCTTGAGCGCGGACAGGTCGACCGCGCCGGACAACGCGGCGGACATGGCCGCTGAGTTCGCTGCAGATCCGCGTGGGTGTGTCACGCCCTCCATCCTGGCACGCCTCGCCGCGAGAGTTCAGCAGCAGCCCCGAGGTTCGCTTTTGGCATGAGCACGCCACTGAGGCATGCTCTCCGCGAGGACAACGAGGAGGCCCGAGGATGCTGAGCCGGCGCAACGCCACGGTGGCCGTCGCGGTCGTGGTCGCGGTGGCGTGGATCGTCAGCATCACGGTGACCGTCGGGCATCAGGACCCGCCCGGGGCGGCCTCCCCGCCAGAACTGCGCACCGAACTGACCTCCGCGCTGAGCGGGCGGGACGCGGACGCGCTCGCCGGGCTCTTCGACGTCCCCGGCTCCGGCGGCGGCGATCTCGCCAAGGACTACGTCAGCGTCCTCAAGGACGGCAACGCGCGCGACATCTCCGTGCAGCTGTCGCCGGACGAGCACTCCCCCACCGCGGCCGTCGTGCGCGGGAAGACCGGGGCCGGCGAGCAGTTCAGCTACCGGCTCGCGGTCACCAGCGCCAAGGGACGCTGGACGGTCGCGTTCACACCGCCGATTCCGTAGCCCGGGTTCCGCGGCTCAGTCCTCTCGCAGGTGCGCCTCGACGCGCTCGACCTTCGCGGCCAGCTGGCCGGAGTCGTAGCCGGGGCGGATGTCGGCCTTCAGCACCAGCCCGACGCGCGCCGAGCCCTCGCCCGCGGCTTCCACCGCCTTCTTCACCACCGCCATGACCTCGTCCCATTCACCCTCGATCTCGGTGAACATCGAGCTGGTCGAGTTCGGCAGCCCCGATTCGCGCACCACCTTCACCGCGCGCGAGACGGCCTCGCTGACTCCGCCGTCCGGCTCCCCCGCCGAGGGGCTCACGCTGAACGCGACGATCATGTCGATTTCCTTCCCTGTTCTCGCAGGGCGACCCCCACGACCGGGGTACCCGCTGGTAGCTTCGGTTGCCATGAACCGTCCGCTGCCGTTCGATCCGATCGCCCGTGCCGCGCAGCTGTGGGAAGACCGGATCGGCCCGGCCGGAACCATGGCCGCGGTCACCGGTGTGATGCGGGTGCAGCAGATCATCCAGTCGGCGGTCGACGGCGCTCTCAAGCCGCACGGCCTCACCTTCGCCCGCTACGAGGCGCTCGTGCTGCTCACCTTCTCCCGCAACGCGCGGCTGCCGATGCGGGTGATGGGCGAACGGCTGCAGCTGCATCCCACCAGCGTCACCAACATAGTGGACCGGCTCGAGCGCGACGGGCTCGTGAAGCGCGTGCCGCATCCGACCGACCGGCGCACGACGCTCGTCGAGATCACCGACGACGGCCGCGCGCTGCGGGAAACCGCCACCGCCGCGGTGACCGGCATCGACTTCGGGCTCACCGGGCTCACCGAGCGGCAGGTGGAGCAGCTGACCGAACTGCTCACCAAGGTCCGCAAGTCCGCGGGCGATTTCACCTCGTAACGCACGAAGGGCCCGCGCTGTTCGCACGGGCCCTTCGGAAAAGCGGAAGATCAGACGCCGACCGGCTCCTGCGCGCGGACGAAGAGCCCGACGCCGCCGTGGGTGAGCCGCTGCGGGCCGTCGAGCTTGCCGTTGCGCAGCGCCCACTTCTCGAACAGCCAGGTGAACAGCGGCGGGATGCTCGCGAGCAGCGCCAGCACCAGGGTCTTGCCCCGCCAGCCCAGCGGCTTCGCCACGGACAGGGAGGTGATCACGTACAGGGCGAAGACGACGCCGTGCACCATGCCGAGGACGGGCACGCCGCCCTCGTTAGAGGCGCCGACGACGTACTTGAGAAACATCCCGATCAGCAAGCCGAGCCAGGACAGGGCCTCGGCGACTGCGGCCACGCGGAACACGAGAGCGGCCTTGCTGGACACGACATCCTCCTGTGCGTCACCTGGTGCGTGCTGACTGCACACACAAAAAACACGTCCGACGCGACTGTCCAAGGCGGACGGAAACCGCCTGGCGTCAACAGCGCTGTCGAACGGGTATGAGACCAGTGTGAGGCGTGATCGGCCTCACCGGAACACCGGGGCCCGTGACTCTGGTCACGAGCGATCCCGGCATTGGTCTGCACCAATTCCGGACGAGAGGCGGAAACGTGCGGGAAATGCCCGGTTAACGGTGAAGACCGCCTCCCGATCCCAAGATCCGGGAGGCGGCCTTCACCGACTGTCCTACCGCGATTACTAACCGGCACAAGGAGAAGGCGGCGCGGAGGCGCGTGACGTTCCCCACGTGGCCTTGGGCGCGTCGCCGGTCAGCGAGAAGTCCAGAGTGGACCCGCGGCGCAGTTGTTCGAGGCTGACGAACGTTTTGTCCGACGCCGTGCCGTTGACGCGCAGCCCGGAGACGTACTGCAGTTGCGCCCCGTTCGCGCCGCGCGCGTTGACAGTGAAGTCGCGGCCGTTCGGCAGATGCAGCACGGACTTGGCGAACCGCGGCGCGTTGAGCACGAAGTTGCCGGTGCCCGGGACGGCCGGGTAGAGGCCGAGCGCGCTGAAGACGTACCAGGCGGACATGGTGCCGAGGTCGTCGTTTCCGGTGACGCCGTTGGGGGCGTTCGTGAACAGCGTGTGCGCGGCCCGCACCACCGCGGAGGTCTTCCACGGCTGTCCGGTGAGCGTGTACATCCACGGCGAGTGCAGATCGGGCTCGTTGTTGGGGTTGTAGCGGAACTGCTTGTAGTAGTCGTACGGGCCGACGACCCACTTCTCGTGCGCGGTCTTCGCCGGGTCCTTCACGAGGTCGTCGTAGGCGAAGAAGTCGTCGAGCCGCTTGCCCGCGTTGGCCGCGCCGCCCATCTTCGCGACCAGGCCGGGCACGTCCTGCTGCACCAGCCACTGGTACTGCCACGCCGTGCCCTCGTGGAAGCCGTCCTGGCCTTGCGGGCTGTACGGGCCGTCGGCCGGGGTGTACCAGCTGCCGCCGGTGACCTTCGGGCGGAAGTAGCCGGTGAAGCCGCGGTCGGTCACGGACGAATCCCACAGCGTCGCGTACGTCCGGCCCTTGGCCGCCAGCTGTTTCGCGTCCTGTTTCCGGCCGAGCGCGGAGGCCATGACGGAGAGGGAACAGTCGCCGAGGGCGTACTCGAGGGTCGCTGACGCACCGTGTGCCGGATCGGTGTCCTGGCCCTTTTTCGGGAAGTTCGGATCGTATTGGACGAATCCGTCGGCCTGGTAGCTCGCGTTTCCGGAGCGACCTTGGAACGGCGACGACGCGGGCGGGATCTCGCGGGAGTTCTGCAGCAACGCTTGGTACGCGTGCATTTCGTCGCCGCTCAACGCGCCGAAGCGCCACAGGTCGACCAGGAACGGCGTGACCGGATCTCCAGTCATGGTGTTCGTTTCCTGGCTCGCGTAGGCCCAGCGCGGGAGCCAGCCTCCTTGGTCGTGGATGGCGAGAATGCTCTTCGCGACATCCCTGGCCCGGTCCGGTTTCAGCAGCGCCAGCAACTGGTTCTGCGAACGGTAGGTGTCCCAGAGGGAGAAGAAGTCGTAGTACGTCCAGCCGATGGCGCGGTGGATCTTCTTGTCGAAGCCGTAGTACCGGCCGTCGGCGTCGTTCGCGGTCAGCGGTTGCAGGAAGGCGTGGTAGAGGGAGGTGTAGAAGACTGTCCGGTCGTCCGGGGTGCCGCCAGTGATGTCCACACTGGACAGTTCACGACGCCAGGCGCGCTGGACGTCGTTCTTCACCGCATCGAACGGGCGGACGCGCGAGTCGGCGAGGTTGATGTCCGCGCCGCGAGCGTCCACTTGGGAAATCGACGTGGTGGCAGTGACTTGACCGCCCTTCGGGAAGGTCAGCCATGCTCCGCGCAGGCCCGCACCGCCTTGTGCCGAGCGGCTGCCGGGCGTGCCTCCATCTGGCGACCAGGTGCCGTAGGAAGAAAACGGCTGGTCGAATTTCGTGGTGAAGTAAGTGGTGTAGGGCTTGCCGCCGCAGAAAGCCTGCGATTCGACAGTGCCCGCGATGGTGTGGTCGTCGACGATCCGGACGCTGCTGCCGCTGACCGGTTCCTTCGCGTTCGCCTGCCCGACGTTCACGAAAACGTTTGCTGGACCGGATTTATCGAAGGAGTACCGTTCGACGCCGCTGCGAGTGCTGGCGGTGGTTTCGACGTCGATGCCGCCGTAGCCGGTGAGGTGCACCTTGTAGTAGCCGGGTTTGCCGACCTCGCCTTCGTGCGTGTACGGCGCGGCGTACTTGGCTTGGTCGAAGGTCGCGGGCTTGCTGGTGTCGAACGCCGCGCCCGGTCCGATGTCGCCGGTGGTGGGCAGCATGGACACCAGGCCGCCCTGTTCCCAGCATCCCGCGCCGGACAGGAAGAAATGGCCGAAGCCGCGGATCGCGGTGTCGGTGTAGAGATAGCCCGCGTAGTGCGTCGTGATCGGGCTGGACTGGACCATGCCGAACGGCGCGGACGCACCGGGGAAGGTGTTGCCCTCGTCCTGGGTGCCGATGAACGTGTTCACCGCGTCCAGCGGATCAGCCGGACGCGCTTGTGCCGCGACCGGCGTCAGCGCCGCCGCCGTAACAGCGAGCGCCATCGCGCCCGCCAAAACTCTGCTCCTCATGCGACTCCTTGGGAAAGGTCCGTGAAGGGCCCCTTGAGGGAATTGGATTCCCTCAAGGGGCCCTTCACGGAACGCGTCTGGATCAGCCCGCGGCGATGGCGAACACGTGCAGCGAGCCGCCGCTGACGCCGTTCGGCAGCGTCACGCTCGCGACGGTTTTGCCCGCGTCCAGCGTGATCGGCGCGGTGGCGAACACCATCGTGCGGATCTGCTGCGGGTCGCCGCCCGCGGAGTTGCGGTACGGGGTGGACAGGACGATCCGGTTGCCGAACGCCGGCTGCGCTCCGCCGCCGCCGAGGGTCCAGTCGGAGAATCCGACGGTGGCGGTGGATTTGCTGCCGTCGGTGTAGGTGACGGTGAGCGTGCCCTGTGCGTTGCCGTTGCTGGCGGAGCCGAGCAGCGCGAGCCGTCCCGAACCGGACAGGTTGATCGTCTGGCCCGCGGCGACGACGTTGTCCGGGTCGCCGACCGGGTACGACGGCCAGGTGAAGTTCAGCCCGTCGCTCGACACTGTGCTGCCCGGTTTGGCACCGGCCTTGGCCAGCGCGTCCGCCGAATAGCTCCAGCCGCCGCCGTCGAAGTTCCCGGCCGCCGAGTTCGCGTCCGGCGAGAGACCGGTGTTGTCCACTGTGGCCAGCCAGCTGTTCGGCTTCGCCACCAGGACGGTCAGCACCGCCTGTGCGTCGGCGAGACCCGGCGAGGAGAAGGTGACCGGGATCCGGCGCGGACCGTCGGAAGTGCCCGCCGGAACGCTCACGGTCACCTGAGCGCTGCCCTTCCCCGCCGCCGGAACCTGGACGGAACCGGTCGCGGGCGTGAGCGTGATGCCGTCCGTGCTACCCGCCGAGTAGGTCCAGGTCTTCGCGGTGCCGGACAGATCCTGCACGCCCACCGAAGCGGTCGAGGTCGTGCCAGCGGGCACCACCGCGCGTGCTGGGTCCACAAAGGACAGGCTCGGCTTCTCCTGCTCACGGAACGACGGCGGCGCGTCGGTGGCCGCAGAGCCCCACGACGTAGCAGTCGCCGACCGCGTGAAGTCCAGCTTTCCGCCCTGCGAAAGCAGCCCTTCCGACAGCCAGGCTTTGCTGGCCGAAGTGCCGTTCACCTTGAGACTGCTGGTGTACTCGCCGGTGCCGGGCGCATTGACGGTGATCTTCTTGCCCGCTCCGGTGGTCACCTCGGCGTGCGCGAAGCGCGGCGTGGTCAGCACGGTTTCGGCGCGGCCCGGGATCTCCGGGTAGACGCCGAGCGCGGACCAGACGTACCAGGACGACATCTGCCCGAGGTCGTCGTTGCCGATCAGGCCCTCCGGGCGCGGGTTGTACAGCTCGTCCATCGCCCGGCGCACGATGTTCTGCGTCTTCGCCGGGGCACCCGCGAACGAGTACACGTAGGGTGCGTTCGAGTTCGGCTCGTTGCCCAGGAACGCATACGGCTCATGGGTTCCGGCGTTCAGCTTCGTGAAGAAAGTGTCCAAACGCGACTGCGTGGCGGTGGTGCCGCCGAACGCGGTCACGAGACCGGCGAGGTCGTACGGGACCATCCAGTCGTACTGCGCGCCGTTGCCCTCGACCCAGCCCTGCGAGCTGGCCGGGTCGTAGTTCCCGGAGAACGAGCCGTCCGAGTTGCGCGGCTGCAGGTGTCCGCTGCCCGGGTTGTAGAGGTTCTGCCAGTTCTGCGCACGCTTCATGAACGTGGTGTACGTAGCGCTGTCGCCGAGCCGCTTCGCGAACTGGGCGATGGCGAAGTCCGCGCTCGTGTACTCCAGCGTGTCCGCCGCCGCGCCGGGGACGTAGCCGAGTCGTTGGTAGTCCTGCAGCCCCGGCCGTTCGGTGTAGCCCTGCGTCGGCTGCGTCGCACCCTTGATCATGAGCAGCAACGCTTTCTGCGCGTCGAAGTCACGCGCGCCGAACGCGTAGGCGCTGGAAACGATGATGTGGTACGGGTCCCCGTTCATCACGCCGGTGTAGTCGTTCGCCACCGTCCAGCGGTCCCACGAGCCGCCTTGTTCGGCGAAGGCCATCATCGAACGCACGAGATCCGAAGTCTGCTTCGGCGCGATCGTGGCCAGCAGCGGGACCTCGGAGCGGTAGATGTCCCAGCCGGAGATGTTGGTGTACGTCGCGTGCCCGCGTTCGGCCTGGTGGATCCGGCCGTCGAAGCCGGGGTAACGACCGTCCACATCGGAGAAGACGTTCGGCTGGATCAGCGAGTGGTAGAGCGAGGTGTAGAACGTCGTGGTGTCGGCGTCGCTGCCGCCGCTGACCTGGATCTTGCCGAGCTCGTCGTTCCACGCCTTCCGCGCGGACGCGGCCACCGCGTCGAACGACTTCTTGCCGTTGTTCTCCGCCTTCAGGTTCGCCTTCGCCCCGTCGACGGACACAAAGGACAGTCCGACCTGGACGTTGACCTGCGCGCCGTTCAGGTTCGGGAACGTCACGTAACCGCCGCTGCCCGGTCCGCTGACGGTCGTGTCCTGCGGTTTCGCCGCCGCCGGGCGCGCCATCGAGGAGCCGATGCCGTTGGGCTGCGCGACCTTTGCCCTGGCACCGCCGGTTTCCGCGGTCTTGCCCGGCGTCACCGCGCCGTTCTTCCACGTCCCGACCGACTCGAACGGGGTGTCGAACTTCGCCGAGAAGTAGACCCGGTACGAGTTCTTCGCGCCGCAGAACCGGCCGCTGGTCGCCCAGCCGCTGATGGTGTCCTTGCCGATGCTGATCGACGCGTCGTCGGTGCCGTTGACCGAGCCGGAAGTGTTGACCAGCAAGGTGGACGCCGCGCCCGCCGGGTAGGTGAAGCGCCCGGAACCGGTGCGCTGCGTCGCGCTCAGTTCGACCTTCGCGCCGTTGTCGAGGGCGACGTCGTAAGCGCCGGCAGTCGCGTGCTCGTTCTGATGCGAGAACGTCGAGGTGTAGTGGCCCGGATCGGTCGCTGGCGACGTGCTGATCTCGCCGACGTACGGCATGAACGGCAGGTCCTGGTACGTGGTGCAGCCCGCGCCGGAAAGGTGCGTGAGGCTGAACCCGGTGATCGTGTTGTCGTCGTAGAAATAGCCGCCCGGCTGGGATTTCTTCGTGTCCGGGCTCCACTGCACCATCCCGAACGGCGCCACCGCGCCGGGGAAGGTGTTGCCCGCGCCGCCGCCGGTGCCGTGGTCCGCGCCGCCGGGCCGGGTGCCGACGAACGGGTTCACCCATTTCGCCAGGTCGGTGGTCTTCGCGGGATCGGCCAGTGCGGGGGCGGCGGGGACCACGCAGGCCCCGGCCGCCACGACCGCGGATGTCAGGAAGATCAGTCCGGCTCTCCAGCGCGCTCGCGCCATCGCCATCGCCTCTCCAGTTGTCCGGCGCGAACTGCGTCACCAGCCGTCGAGGCATCGATGACAACCTTGTCGCGCACCGTCGATGCGGGCTACCTTCGGCAATGGCTCACCGGATCGTCAAGACCGCGGTGAGAGCCTGTCCGATTCAAGACAACGATGTCCACCATCCGCACCAGCGGATTCGTCGAAGCGGGCAGCGCGGACCGGCAAGCATTGACACCGAGCGGCCGGATGGTGTCCAATCCCCCGCATTATGACAACGTTGTCTCACTCGGGCCGGGACGCGGACGGACTCCCCCGCCCCGCCAGCAGGCGGGCCACGATGAGCGATGTGGCCCGGCTGGCCGGCGTCAGCATCAAAACGGTGTCGCGGGTCGTCAACGACGAGCCCGCGGTGCATCCGGACACCGCCGAGCGCGTGGTGGCCGCGATCGAACAGCTGGGGTTCCGGCGGAACCTCGGCGCCCGCAACCTGCGCCGCGGCTCGACCACCGGCACCATCGGCCTGGTCGTCGAGGACGTCGGCAACCCCTTCTACTCCGAGCTGAACCGCGCGGTGGAACGGATCGCGACGTCGTTCGGCAGGCACGTGCTGACCGGGTCGTCCGGCGAGAATTCCGACCGCGAACGCGAACTGTCGCTGGAGTTCTGCGCGCGGCGCGTGGACGGGCTGCTGATCGTGCCCGCCGGGCTGCAGCACGGGTATCTCGTGCCGGAGATGCGCGCGGGCACGCCAGTCGTGTTCCTCGACCGCCCGGCAGGCGACATCGTGGCCGACACCGTGCTCGTGGACAACCTCGGCGGCACCATCGAGGCGGTCGGCCACCTCGTGCGGCACGGCCACCGCCGGATCGCGTTCCTCGGCGACAGCCCGGACATCTTCACCGCCGCCGAACGGCTCCGCGGGTTCCGCGAAGGCTGTGTGCGCAACGGGATCTCCTACGACGAGAGCCTCGTGGCGATGCAGACGCCGACCCCGGAAACCGTCGGCCATGCCGTGCGCAAGCTGATCGGCGGGCCGAATCCGGCCACCGCCGTGATCGCGGGCAACAACCGGGTCGCGGTGCACCTGCTGCGCGCGCTCGCGCATTCCGAGCACCGGCCCGCGCTGGTGAGCTTCGACGATTTCGAACTGGCGGACCTGCTCGACCCGCCGGTCACCGTGATCGCCCACGACGTCAGCGCCCTCGGGCACGCAGCGGCCGAGCTGCTGTTCGCCCGCATCCAGGGAGACCAGTCCGCCCCGAGAAAGGTAGTTCTGCCCGTGCACCTAGTCGCCCGCGGTTCCGGTGAGGCCGCCCTGTGACCAAGCACCTCGAGCCGGTCGCGCTCCCGGCCAACCAGCCGCCGCAGTTCTACCGGGGCGGCGACGCCATCGCCGCGCTGCGCGGCGCCACCGGCACCGACTCGAAATTCGGGCCGGAGGACTGGGTCGGTTCCGTCACGACCATGTACGGCCAGGAGACCAACGGTCTCACCAAGCTGCCCAGCGGGATCTGGCTGCGCGACGCGGTCGGCGGCGACCCGGACGCGTGGCTGGGCGCGGCGCACGTCGCCAAACTCGGCGACTCGACCGGCTTGCTGGTCAAGCTGCTCGATGCCGGACAGCGGCTTCCGGTGCACTTCCACCCGACGGATTCCTTCGCCCGCAAGCACTTCGACTCGCACTTCGGCAAGACCGAGGCGTGGATCGTGGTCGGCACCTACGGCGACGACCCGCGCGTGTACCCGGGTTTCCGGGAAACGCTGAGCAAGGAAACCGTCGCCGAATGGACCCGCGAGCAGGACGCGCCGAGCATGCTGGGCGCGCTCAACAGCATCCCGGTGCAAGCGGGCGACACGGTCTACATCCCGGCCGGGCTGCCGCACGCGATCGGCGAGGGCGTGTTCGTCGTCGAATTGCAGCAGCCGACGGACTTCTCGCTGACCCTGGAGTGGCGTGATTTCCTTGCCTCGCCGGAAAAGGGTCACCTCGGGATCGGCTTCGACACCGCGATCGAAACGCTCGACGCCTCGGGCTGGGACGACGACCGGCTCAAGACGATCGTGAAGCACACCTCCGGCGACGAAGCGACCACTGTGGACTTGCTCGCGCCGGGCTCCGCGGAGTTCTTCCGCGCTGACCGGATTCAGTTGTCCGGCAACGCCTTTTCTCTCGACCCGTCGTTCAGCGTGCTCGTCGCGCTCGACGGCGAGGGCATCCTGCGTACCGAGCACGGCGGCGAGTTCCCGATGGCCAAGGGCGACACCTACGCGGTGCCGTTCTCCGCGGGCCAGACCGAGCTGTCCGGGTCGCTCACTGTCATCCGCTGCCGCCCGCCTGCCCCCGAAGGGAGTTAGCGCCGATGAGCGAGGTCCTGCTCGACGCGGTGGACCTGACCAAGCACTACGGATCGGTGGAAGCCTTGCGCGGCGCGTCTTTCCAGGCGCGTGCGGGCGAGGTGACCGCATTGATCGGCGACAACGGCGCGGGCAAGTCCACGCTCGTGAAGTGCCTGTCCGGGGCCGAACAGCCGACGTCGGGCCGGATCTTGCTCGACGGGAAAGAGGTCCACCTCGATTCGCCGGTGGCCGCGCGCCGGGCCGGGATCGAGACGGTGTACCAGGATCTCGCCGTCGCGCCGGACCTCGATCCGGCGGCGAACCTGTTCCTCGGCCGGGAAATCCCGCGCAAGGGCATTCTGGGAAAGCTCGGCATGCTGGACAAGGCGGAGATGCGCCGCCAGGCAGTGGTCGAGTTCGAGAAGCTCGGCGTCACGCTGCAGAGCACCGAAGTGTCGATCGGCTCGTTGTCCGGCGGGCAACGGCAGAGCGTCGCGGTGGCGCGGTCGGTGGCCTGGGCGTCGAAGGTCGTGTTCATGGACGAACCGACCGCGGCGCTGGGCGTGCGGCAGCGCGGACGGGTGCTGGACGTGATCAAGAAGGTCCGGGACAAGGGCATCGCGGTGGTGCTGATCAGCCACAACATGCCTGAGGTGCTGTCGGTGTCGGACCGGATCGAGGTGCTGCTGCAGGGCAGGCGCGTCGCCCGGTTCTCCGGGCCGGACACGAAACTCGAGGATCTGGTCGCGGCGATGACCGGGGCGCTGGTCCAGGAGGAGGCGGCATGAGCGCACCGGTCAAGGACATCCAGACCGCTGTGGACGGCGAGTTCGTCAAGCCTCCGCTGGGCAAACGGCTCGTCGGAGCCAACACGTTCTGGATCGCGCTGGTGCTGATCGCGCTGATCGCGGTGTTCACCGCCATCGCGCGCGGCCAGTTCGCGAATCTGTTCACCTTGCAGACGCTGCTGAACGAAACGTCCGTGCTGCTGGTGCTTTCGGTCGGCATGACGTTCGTGATCATCACCTCCGGCATCGACCTGTCCGTCGGATCAGTGCTGATCTTCGCCGGGATGGTCGCGGGCAAGACCATGGAAGCGCTCAGCGGCGGCAACGCCACGCACGCCGGCTGGGGCGTCATCACCGTCGGGCTCGTCGCGGCGGTGCTCGCGGGCACGCTCTGGGGCCTGATCAACGGATTTCTCATCGCGGTGGCGGGCATCCCGCCGCTGATCGTCACGCTCGGCACCATGGGCGCCGCGCTCGGCGTGTCGTACCTGCTCAACAACGGGTCGGACGTGCGCAGCGTGCCCACCGAACTGAACCAGACGCTCGGCTACGGCACACTGTTCGGCGGGATCCCGGACCTGGTGCTGGTGGCCGTGGTGATCACGCTGATCGGCGCGTGGCTGCTGCACACCACGCGGTTCGGCCGCTACACGTTCGCGGTCGGCTCGAACGCCGAGGCGGCGCGCCGCTCCGGCATCGGCGTGACCGCGCACCTGCTGAAGGTGTACCTGCTCACCGGTTTCCTGGCCGGGATCGCCGGTTTCATGTCGCTGGCGTACCAGAACTCGACCACGATCTCGGCGCACACCAACGACAATCTGAACGCCATCTCCGCGACGGTGATGGGCGGCACCAGCCTCTTCGGCGGCGTCGGCTCGATGCTCGGCACGGTGATCGGGGTGTTCATCCCGGCAGTGCTGAACAAGGGCTTGAACATCACCCACGTGCAGGACTACTGGCAATACATCGCGATCGGCGCGGTCCTGATCGCGGCGGTGTGGTTCGACCAGCGCCGTCGCCGCAAGCGCAACTCCCGCTGAATCGGTCCCCGAGTACAAAGAGGTGCTTACGATGAAGTTCAGCAAAACCTTCCTCGCCGCGGGGACTCTCGCGTCCGCGGCGATGCTGGTGGCCGCGTGCGGCGCCGGGCAGATCGGGCAGAGCGGGTCCGGGGACAAACCCGGCGAGAACTCCGCGAACAGCAAGAAGCTGGCGCTGGTGCCGGGCGTGCAGGCGGAGCCGTTCTACATCTCGATGCAGTGCGGCGCGGAGGCGGAAGCGAAGAAGCTCGGCTACGAGCTGACCACGCAGGCGCCGCAGAAGTTCGACGCGGCCATGCAGACCTCGATCGTGAACGCGATGGGCTCCAACCCGCCCGCCGCGCTGCTCGTCGCGCCGACCGACGACCAGGCGATGCTCGCTCCGATCCAGCTGGTGAAGGACCGCGGCGCGAAGATCGTCGAGGTCGACACTTCGCTCAAGGACAAGAGCGTCGCGGTGTCGTCGGTTTCCTCGGACAACGCCGAGGGCGGCAAGCTCGCCGCGCAGACCATGGCGAAGCTGGTCGGCGACAAGCCGGGTTCGGTGCTGATCCTCGACACTATCGCGGGCACGTCCACCACTGCCGCCCGCGCCAAAGGCTTCGAGGACGAGCTGAAAAACCACCCGAACCTCAAGTCCGCGGGCATCCAGTTCACCAAGAACGAACCGGACCAGGCCGCGTCGAAGGTGACCGCGGCGCTGGTCTCGACGCCGGACCTCGTCGGGATCTTCGCCACCAACCTCAACACCGGCGAGGGCGCGGCGACCGGCCTGCGCAACGCGGGCAAGATCGGCAAGGTCAACCTGGTCGGCTTCGACGCCAGCCCGTCCGAAGTGGACGGTCTGAAGAAGGGCGAGTACCAGGCGCTCATCGCACAGGACCCGGCGCAGATCGGCACGAAGGGCGTCGACCAGGCGGTGGCCGCGCTCGAAGGCAAGCCGAACGAGCGGAACCTGACCGCGCAGCTGCACTCGATCACCAAGGACGACCTGGACGCCAATTCGAAGTACTTCTACAAGCAGAGCTGCTAGCCTCAGGCTCGACCGAAGGGGACTTTCCGCACGGAAAGTCCCCTTCGCCGTGTTCGGCGCTAGTATCAACTCCCCCAGGTACCCGAGGGGAGGCCGTCGATGACCGAGAGTGCCCGGCTGCCGTGGCGCTCCCGCCCGGACGCCGTCGGCGTGCTCGGCGCGGCGCGGAAAGTCGCCGACGACCTGAAGGACGGCCTGTCCGGAGTCCGCGCCCGACGCGCCGCACACGGTCTGCGACGGCTGTTCGGCGTGGCCGGGCTGGGGCTGGCCGATCTGTCCGGCACCTTGATGTGGTCCGGCCGCCCCGGCGCCGACGACGCGGTGTCCCAAATTCTGGACGACGTGCTGCACCAAGAGGAACCGATCGCCGCGAACGGGGTGACGGCGGTTCCGTTGCATGTCCACGATGAACTGGCGGGCGCGTTGCTGCTGGTCGGCGAGGTGCCTGGCGCGGTGACCCGGCAGGCTTCGGACCTCGTGGTGCAGGCTTTGGAGCGGGGTCGGCTCGAAGCTTCGGCGGACCAGGCAGCGCAAGCCGAACTCCGGGCGCTGCGCGCGGAGATGTCGCCGCATTTCGTCTACAACGCGCTCACCGTCATCGCGTCGTTCGTCCGGTCGGAACCGGACCGCGCCCGCGATCTGATGCTGGATTTCGCCGACTACACCCGCTACAGCCTGTCGCGGCACGGCGAGTACACCGTCGTCGCCGAGGAGTTCCGCGCGGTGGAGACGTATCTCGCGCTGCAGCGGGCGGTGCTGGGCGAAAGACTGAAGGTGCAGGTGCGCGTCGCGCCGGAAGTGCTTGCGGTGGCGGTGCCGTACCTGGTACTCGAACCCCTCGTGGAAAACGCGATCCGGCACGGCATCGAGCCGCGGTCGGGCACCGGGCTCGTCCAGGTGCACGGACAGGCGGAAGGGAACGACTGCGTGATCAGCGTCGAGGACGACGGGGTCGGCATGGAGCCCGAGCGCGCCGCCGCCATCCTCGCGGGCAGCGGCGACGGCACCGGGCTCGGAATGGCCAATGTGGACAGACGACTGCGCACGGTCTACGGGGCCTGGTACGGGCTGACCGTGGAAACCGCGGTCGGCGAAGGCACCCGGGTCGTCCTGCGAGTACCGCGGTTCCAGCCGGGGGTGCTGCCGTGAGCGGGCTGCGGGTGCTGGCTGTCGACGATCTCGCGCCGGCGTTGGACGAACTGTGCCGGATGCTGCGCGAAGCACCGGAAGTCGGCGAGGTCGTCGGCGCGAGCGATGCGTTGAAGGCACTGAAACTGTTGCAAGCAGACCATTTCGACGCGGTCTTCCTCGACATTTCCATGCCCGGCTTGGACGGGCTGGAACTCGCGACGCTGCTGGCGAAACTGTCCGAGCCGCCGGTGATCGTGTTCGTCACCGCGCACGACGGGCACGCGGTGGCCGCGTACGGCATCGGCGCGGTGGACTATCTGCTCAAACCGGTTCGTACGGAACGGCTTTCCGCCGCGCTGGCGAAGGTAACCCGCCTCGTGCCGAGTGGACGCCGGAAGTCCTCGCCGGACGCGATGGCCGCTCTGCCGGTCGATTCCGGCGGCCGCACTCGTTACGTCCGGCGCGACGATGTGCTTTTCGCCGAGGCCAACGGCGATTACGTCCGGCTGCACACGCGCGGCGGCGTGCATCCAGTGCGGATGCCGATCTCGCGGCTCGAGGAGTATTGGGAGGGCACCGGATTTACCCGGGTACACCGCGGATTCCTGCTGGCCGTGAGCGCGGTGCTGGAGCTGCGCAGCGACACGACCGGCGGATTGCTGGCGCACACCGAGGCTGGCGATGTGCCAGTGAGCCGACGGCACGCGCGGGATCTTCGGGACCGCTTGCTGGAAGCGGCACAGCGCGGGCAGCTCGGGAGCACCCGGTGAGCCGCTCGTGCGTCGCGGCTCGTGAGCGGCAATCCCGGTTAGAACCGGCGTTGCCGCGCACGAAGGTTGCGCGGGCCGTCCGGTGAGCCGTACCAGACGCGTCGCCGTCACCAGTCCGCAGACGAGGCTCGCCCGGTCGCGGCGGCTCGAACGCGGCCGGTGGCGGATGCCCCGCCTGCGCGCGCCGGAAGCGGAACGCGCGGCGGTGCTGTACCGGATCCAGCGCCGTCGCGGAATCCCCGCGCTCGTGGCGATGTTCGTGCTGGTGCTGGGCTTGCCGGTGCTGTTCTCGCTCGCCCCGTCGCTCGACAGCGTGCGGGTGTGGGGAATTCCGCTGTCCTGGCTGCTGATCGCGGTCCTGCCGTACCCGGTGCTGGCCGGGCTCTCGTGGTGGCAGCTGCGCCGCGCGGAGAAGATCGAGGACGATCGGTGAAATGGACATCGCGCTCGCGGTAGCCCCGGTCGTCCTCGTCACGCTGCTCATCGGCGTGCGCGGGGTCGCCGCCATGCGCACGACCTCCGACTTCCTCGTGGCCTCACGGCGAATCTCCCCCTTCGTGAACTCCGCCGCGGTCTCCGGCGAATACCTCTCCGCCGCGTCGTTCCTCGGCGTCGCCGGACTGATGGTGAAGGACGGCGTCGGCGCGCTCTGGTATCCGGTCGGCTTCACCGCGGGCTACGTCGCGATGCTGGTGCTCGTCGCCGCGCCCATGCGGAGATCCGGCGCGCTCACCGTCCCCGACTTCGCCGAGGCGCGGCTCGCCTCCCCCGCGCTGCGCCGTCTCGCCGCGGTTGTCGTGCTGGTGATCGGAACCATCTACGTAGTCCCGCAATTCCGCACGGCCGGGCTGGTCCTCACCGCAGTCGGCGGAACTCCGTACTGGGTCGGCGTGGTCATCGCGGGCACCGCAGTCAGCGTCACGCTCGCTCTGGGCGGGATGCGCGCGGCGACGTACGTCCAGGCGTTCCAGTTCTTCCTGAAACTGGTGCTGTTCCTCGTTCCCGCGCTGTGGCTGGTGCTCCACGTCGGCTCCGAAACCCGCGACGCCAGCCTCACGCCGGTCGAGTTCACCCGCTTCTCGCACGCCACCCCGGTGCAGTTCGACCACGACGTCACCCTCACCCTCCGCGAACCCACCGCGATCGAGGGCCGCGGCACCGTCCCGCCGGGACAATTGGCGGTGCACAAGGGAGAACAGCTCACCTTCGCCGCCGGTACCCAGGTTCCCGGCGTCAGCGGAGAGGTCGCGCTCGGCGGGCCGGACTGGCAGCGTCCGCTGCTGGAGATCGACAAGGGGTACCCGCTGCTCGGCACCTGGGCGGTCCTCATCGCGACCGTCCTCGGCACGATGGGCCTCCCGCACGTCCTGATGCGCTTCCACACCAGCCCGGACGGCCGCGCCGCGCGCCGCACGGCCGCGATCACCGTGGCGCTGCTCGGAGTCTTCTACCTCTTCCCCGGCATCTACGGCGTGCTCGGCCGGGTGCTCGTGCCGCAGCTGTACCTGTCCGGCAACACCGACACCGTGGTCGTCGCGCTGCCCTCGCAAGTCGATCACAGCTGGGCCGGGCAACTGTTCACCGCTTTGCTCACTGCGGGCGCGTTCGCGGCGTTTCTGGCGACGTCATTGGGATTGCTGCTGGTGATGTCCGGCGCGATCGCCTACGACCTGATGCCCGGCGGCCTGCGCCGCCTGCGGGTGACAGTCGTGTTCGCCGCGATCGCGATGGTGCTGCTCGCGCTGCCGTCCGCGCGGCTCGACGCCGGAGTGCTCGTGACGTGGGGGTTCACCGTCGCCGCTTCCACGTTCTGCCCGCTGCTCGTGCTCGGCATCTGGTGGCGGCGGCTCACCGCGGCAGGCGCTATCGCGGGTGTGCTCACCGGACTGGCGGCCTCGTCCGGGTCAATCCTCTTCGCGCTGGCCGGACCGCCGTTGCAGGGTTGGGTGGCGATCTTGGTCTCGCAACCGGCACCCTGGTCGGTGCCGCTCGCGTTCGGCGTGATGACCATGGTGTCACTGCGCGGGCGCCCACCGTCCTGGGCCGAGGCCGCGATGCTGCGGCTGCACCTCGACGAACGCCCTTCGTCCGTTTCCGGTGACCGTTCGTCAACCGTTCGTCGCGCGGCGAGACGTTTGAGCCGCTGACGGTTCCGCCGGCTCGGAGTCCTCCCTACTGTGTCGCGGGCCACATCCGCAGCGTCGCACAAGGGAGATCCCATGAGCGCAGGCGACCCGTCCGGCGCACCGCCGGAAACGATCTGGGAGCAGGCGCACGACAGCGCCGAGTTCCGCGAACTCCGCGGCCGGCTGCGCCGGTTCGTGTTCCCGATGGCCGGCCTGTTCCTCGCCTGGTACCTGCTCTACGTCCTGCTCGCCGACTACGCGCACGGATTCATGAGCACGAAGATCACCGGCAACTTCACCGTCGGCCTTCTCTTCGGGCTGCTGCAGTTCGTCTCCACGTTCCTCATCACGTGGCTGTACGTGCGCTACGCCAACAAGAAGCTGGACCCGCTCGCCGAGCGGATCAAGGACGACATCGAGAACCCGGCGAAGGAGGCGGAGTGAAGACACTCGCCGCGAGCGTCGAGGGCAGCAATCCCACGCTCAACATCACCATCTTCGCGCTGTTCGTGGTCATCACCCTGGTGATCGTGTTCCGCGCGAGCCGCAACACGAAGACCGCGTCCGACTACTACGCGGCCGGCCGCGCGTTCACCGGCCCGCAGAACGGCATCGCGATCTCCGGCGACTATCTGTCGGCGGCGTCGTTCCTCGGCATCGCCGGCGCCATCGCGGTGTACGGCTACGACGGGTTCCTGTACTCGATCGGCTTCCTGGTGGCGTGGCTGGTCGCGCTGCTGCTGGTGGCGGAACTGCTGCGCAACACCGGCAAGTTCACCATGGGCGACGTGCTGGCGTTCCGGATGAAACAACGTCCGGTGCGCGCGGCGGCGGCGGTTTCGACGCTCGTGGTGTCGTTCTTCTACCTGCTGGCGCAGATGGCGGGCGCGGGCGGTCTGGTCGCGCTGCTGCTGGGCATCGAGGGCAAAGCCGCGCAGTCGCTGGTGATCGCGGTGGTCGGCGTGATCATGATCGCCTACGTCCTCATCGGCGGCATGAAGGGCACCACCTGGGTGCAGATCATCAAGGCGGCGCTGCTGATCATCGGCGCGCTGGCGATGACGCTGTGGGTGCTCGGCAAGTACGGCTTCAACTTCTCCGCGCTGCTGCAGGGCGCGGTCGACAAGGCGGGCCACGCCGGCGAAGCGCTGCTCGGACCGGGCAAGCAGTACGGCAAGGACGGCACGACGAAGCTGGACTTCTTCTCCCTCGGCATCGCGCTGGTGCTGGGCACCGCGGGCCTGCCGCACGTGCTGATGCGCTTCTACACCGTGCCGACCGCGCGCGAGGCGCGTCGTTCGGTGGTGTGGGCGATCGTGCTGATCGGCGTGTTCTACCTGTTCACCCTGGTGCTCGGCTACGGCGCGGGCGCGCTGGTCGGACCGGACGCGATCAAGAAGGCGCCGGGCGGCGTGAACTCCGCGGCGCCGTTGCTGGCGCTGAACCTCGGCGGCCCGGTGCTGCTGGGGTTGATCTCGGCGATCGCGTTCGCCACGATCCTCGCCGTGGTCGCGGGATTGACGATCACCGCGTCCGCCTCGTTCGCCCACGACGTGTACGCGAACGTGCTGAAGAAGGGCAAGGCCAACACCGGTTCGGAGGTCCGGGTCGCCCGGATCACCGCCGTGGTGATCGGCATCGTCGCGATTCTCGGCGGCATTCTGGCGAATGGGCAGAACGTCGCGTTCCTGGTGGCGCTGGCCTTCGCGGTGGCGGCTTCGGCCAACCTGCCGACGATTCTGTACTCGCTGTTCTGGAAACGCTTCAACACCCAGGGCGCGCTGTGGAGCATTTACGGCGGGCTGATCGTGACGATCGTGCTCATCGTGTTCTCGCCCGCCGTTTCCGGGAAGCCGGTCGACCCGAAGACGGGCAAGAGCGCGTCGATGCTGCAGGGTGTCGACTTCCACTGGTTCCCGCTCGACAACCCGGGTCTGGTGTCCATCCCGATCGCGTTCATCCTCGGCTGGCTCGGCACGATCCTGTCGAAGGAACACGACAAGGCGAAGTACGCCGAAATGGAAGTCCGGGCGCTGACCGGCGCGGGCGCGGAAAAGGCCGTGCAGCACTGAGTTTTACGCACTGAAACCGCTGGGTGCCGCTTCTTCGCGGCACCCTGCGGTTTTTTCAATAGGGCAGCTTCCCCTGCGCGATCCCGTCGAGGGAGCCTTCCAGCACACGGCGCAGATACCGCCACAACCCGGCCCCCAGGGAAATCCGGGCTACCCCCAGTTCGGCAAGCCCGGCCAGACCCGGACCGCCGGGAAGCGCCGAAGCATTGACCGGACCGCCCACCTGACGGACGAATTCGGCCAGCACTTCCGGCGAACGCACGAGAATCGGGTACACGCAGTCGGCGCCGGCTTCGAGGTACGCGCGCCCGCGGGCGACAGCGTCGTCGAGCACCGCTTGCTCGTCCGGCGCCCCGAGGAACGAATCCACCCGCGCGTTGACCACAAGCCCGTCGCCGGCCGCGCGGCGCAGCTCGGCGAGCCACTCCGCTTGTTCCGCCGCCGGTCGCTGACTGCCCTTGCCGTGGTCGGTGTCCTCGATGTTGCAGCCGACCGCGCCGATTTCCTTCAACCGGGCAGCGAGATCCGCCGCGGCCAAGCCGTATCCAGCCTCGGCATCGACGGTCACCGGCACCGACACCGCGTCCACGATCCGCTTGGCCGCAGCGAGCATCTCGTCCGCGGACGCGCCCTCGTGGTCCGCCTGGCCCAGCGCCGCAGCGACCGCCGCGGAACTCGTTGCCACGATGGGAAATCTGGCCGCTTCCACCGCCTGCGCGGTATCCGCGTCCCAGGCGTTCGGCAGGATCAACGGTTTCCCCGGGACATGCAGCGCCCGCAGCTTCCCGGCGGTCACTCCGCACGCTCCGGCAACGCGGCGTGGCTCGCGACCATGAGCCGGTTCCAGGTGTTGATGGCGACGACGCACCACGCCAGCGCGCGATACTGGTCCTCGGTGAACACGCGGACCGCCTCGGCGTAGACGTCTTCGGGAACGTCCTTGTGGTCCGAGATCAGGGTCATCGCCTCGGTGTAGGCGAGCGCGGCACGTTCCTGCTCGGTGAACAGTTCGGTCTCGCGCCACCCCTCGAGCACGTAAAGCCGCCGCGGCGCTTCCCCGGCCGCGACGGCCTCCGCCGCGTGCATGTCGAGACAGAAGGCGCATCCGTTGATCTGCGACGCGCGCATCTTGACCAGCTCGATGAGCTTCACGTCGAGCCCCGCGTTCGCGCTGGCCTTCTTCACCTCGCCCTGCAGGTGGGACATCGCTTGGTACAACCCGCCCGTGGCGAGCGGGATTCGCTTCGTCATGCCATCCACGCTAATCGGGATTGGCCTAGGCGGGTGGTCCAGTTCGGCGTCGGTGGCGTGGGCCAGTCAGGGCGCGTGGCCGAGCGTTGCGGAGCCGGATTCCGCTGAATTCCGGCGTGCTGGCGGGTCACCGCGTCCCAGAACGGCCAGAGGTTCGCCAGCACTCGCAGCTGAATTCCCGCCTGCTCGTGCAGGCGCAGCAGGTCGCCGACCGGTTCCGCCGGTCCGAGCGGCTCGTGATCCCCGGGTCTTCAGAGAAGTGCAGCACCTGGCCAGACTCGGGTCGCACCTCTACCCGGCCAGGCGCGACCTCAGCGACCACAGAACAAGCACAACGGCAAAACCAGCTCGAGATCCGTCTTCCGGACCGGCTTCCCGTCCACCGGCGTCTTCCCGGGCGGCGTGTCCGCGTCCGGCTGGATGCCGCCCGCCGCGACGCGGTCCAGCGTGCGCAGCCCGGCCGAGCCGACCGTGCCGAAGACCGTGTAGTTCGGCAGCAGGCTGGAATCGCCGTACACCACGAAGAACTGCGAGCCGTTCGTGTCCGGTCCGGCATTCGCCATGGCCAGCAGGCCGCGCGCGTACGTCCGGCGCTTGCCGGTCGGGTCGGAGGGCGCGGGCGGGAGCGTCGTGGGGAGTTCGTCGCGGAACTTGTAGCCAGGGCCGCCCTCGCCGGTGCCCGACGGGTCGCCGCACTGCAGGACCTTCAGCGTCGGGTACGCGGTGAGCCGGTGACAGGTCGTCTGGTTGTAGAAGCCGTTGGCCGCCAAGTGCAGGAAGCTCTGCACGGTGCACGGAGCCTGCGCGCGGTTGAGCTTCAGCGGGAGCAGGCCCTGGTTGGAGAACACGGCGACGTCGACGCTGCCGCGGTCCGGCGTGTGCTTCGGATCGCGCGGGAGCGAAACCGGGCGCACGGCGGGATCGTCCGGCGTCGAGGTGTACTGGCACGGCCCCGAGGTGACCTTCGGCGGCACCGGAGCCGCCGAAGCCGGTGCAGCAACGGCGACCAGCGACAACGCGGTCAGCACGGACACGAGCAGTTTCTTCATTCCGGTTCCCTCCCAGTGCACGGAGGATCGCAGTATAGGGACGGGAAACTGCCCGCGCTTCCGGCGAAAGTCGCATCCTGACCGGTTCCTGACACCCGTCTCCTACCGTGCGGTTTCATGATCACTCCCCTTCTCGCCGGGCTGGTCGCCGGACTGCTCGCCGTTCCCGCCGGTCCCGTGCAGCAACCGCTCGCGTCCTCCGCCGCCGAACAGCAGGCGGTGTTCGCCTACTGGACCCCGCAACGGCTGGCCGCGCTGACCGAGCCGTCGTCGCAGAACCCGCCGAAGAGCGGTCCCGACGGCGCCCCGTGGCCGGACCCGCTCCCGAAGACGGTCGGCCGGCTGTTCTACACCGACCACGGCGAGGACGCGAGCTGCACGGCGACCGTCGTCCGCAGCAAGAACCGCAGCACGATCGTCACGGCCGGGCACTGCGTCAACGACACCGATCTCCTCGGTGAGCACAACGCCTGGAACGCGCACCTCATGTTCGTCCCCGGCTACCACGACGGCCAGGCGCCGTACGGAAAGTTCGCCGCCCGGATCGGCGTCGCCGACCGCACCTGGCTCGCGAACGATCAGCAGAACGCGCGGAAGTTCGACACCTACGACCAAGCCTTCGCGGTCCTCGGCCCGAACGAATCAGGACAACTGGTACAGGACGCGGTCGGCGCGCAGCAGATCGGGTTCGACCGGCCAGGCGCGGCGAAGGTGACCCAGTTCGGCTACCCGCGGGCGGCATCCGATCCGGCTCGCGAGGGCCTGCCGGAGTACACCGGGGCGCGGCTGGCGTATTGCACCGGCACCGCACGGCAGTGGACCGGCACGCCGACTTATCCGGACTCTCCCGATCAGTGGGGCACGGCGTGCGTCATGGGCGGCGGTTCGAGCGGCGGCCCCCGGTTGCGGGACTTCAACCCGACGACCGGTCTAGGCACGGTCGTCGGAGACAACACTCACGCGGGATTCTTTGCCGCGGACGGGAAACCGTGCGAGCGCGATGCGGGCTGCACACGGTACTTAGTGGGGCCGCAGTTCAGCAGCAAGGTGACGAAGCCGTTGTACGAGACCGCGCAAAGGTCGTGAGTATTTATTCCGGTTAGAACCGGGATAAACACTCACGAGCCGTTAGCCCTTCAGCTCCGCGATCAACCGGTCCGCCGCCGCGAACGGGTCCAGTTCCCGGGCCACCACTCGCGCCGCCAAGTCGCCCAGCCGGTCGCCGTGCCGGAGATCCGCCAGCTCCGCGTGCAACCTCCGCAACGCGATCGCGGCGACTTCCTCCCGGGCGCGGGCGGCGCGGCGGCGGTCCAATTCCCCATGCGCGACAAGCCATTCGTGATGTGTGCGCAACGCCGACACCACCTCATCGACGCCCTCGCCCTTCGCCGCGACTGTGCGGACGATCGGCTGTCGCCAACTCGGCCCGCGCAATTCGCGACGCGCCAAGGTGATCATCTGCTTCAGGTCGTGCACCGTCGCGTCGGCGCCGTCGCGATCGGCTTTGTTGACCACGAACACGTCCGCGATCTCCAAGACACCGGCCTTCGCCGCCTGGATGCCGTCGCCCATTCCCGGGGCCAGCAATACCACCGTGGTGTCGGCCAGTTTCACAACGTCCACTTCGGACTGTCCAACCCCGACAGTCTCGATCAGCACCACGTCGAACCCGGCGGCGTCCAGCACCCGCACCGCCTGCGGGGTAGCCCACGAAAGGCCGCCGAGATGTCCCCGGGTGGCCATCGAGCGGATGAAGACGCCGGGATCCGTGGCGTGCTCGGTCATCCGGATCCGGTCGCCGAGCAAAGCACCGCCGGAGAACGGAGACGACGGGTCGATCGCCAGCACCCCGACCCGCAAACCCTCGCCGCGCAAGGCGGTGAGCAGCGCGGACGTCGACGTCGATTTGCCGACCCCGGGCGGACCGGTCAGCCCGACGACGCGAGCGCGCCCGGTGTAGGGCGTCAACGCTCGGGCGATGTCCGCGACTCGCGGCGAAGAGTCCTCGACAAGCGAAATGAGCCGGGCGACCGCGCGCGGTTGTCCTTCCCGCGCGCGGCCGACCAGCTCATCGAGGTCCGGGCCGGGCAACTTACGCCGACGGAACGCGGATCAGCAGCGCGTCGCCCTGGCCGCCGCCGCCGCACAGCGCGGCCGCGCCGAGACCGCCGCCGCGACGGCGCAGCTCGTGCACCAGGTGCACGGCCAGCCGCGCACCGGAAGCGCCGATCGGGTGGCCGAGCGCGATCGCGCCGCCGTTGACGTTCACCTTCGACTCGTCCAGCCCGAGCTTCTCGCTCGACACCAGGCCGACCGCGGCGAACGCCTCGTTGATCTCCACCAGGTCCAGGTCGCCGACCTCCAGCTTCGCCTTCTTCAGCGCGGCGAGGATCGCGTTCGACGGCTGCTCGTGCAGGCTCGCGTCCGGACCGGCGACGACGCCGTGCGCGCCGATCTCGGCCAGCGGCGTGATGCCCAGCTCGGCCGCCTTCTCCGGGCTGGCCACGATCACCGCGGCCGCGCCGTCGGAAATCTGCGACGCCGACCCCGCGGTGATGGTGCCGTCCGAGGCGAACGCCGGACGCAGCTTCGCGAGGCTGTCGCCAGTGGTGTCCGCGCGCACGCCCTCGTCGGTGGAGAACACGACCGGGTCGCCCTTGCGCTGCGGGATCGACACCGGCGCGATCTCCTCGCGGAAGAACCCGGCCTCGATCGCGGCCGCGGCCCGCTGGTGCGAACGCGCGGAGAACGCGTCCTGCTGCTCGCGGGTGACGCTGTAGCGAGCGTTGTGCTTCTCCGTCGAAACGCCCATCGCGACCTGGTCGAACGCGCAGAACAGGCCGTCGTAGGCCATGTGGTCGACCAGCGTGGTGTCGCCGTATTTGAAGCCCGCGCGGGACTTCGGCAGCAGGTGCGGCGCCTGCGTCATCGACTCCTGGCCGCCCGCGACGACGAGGTCGAACTCGCCCGCGCGGATCAGCTGGTCGGCGAGCGCGATCGCGTCGAGGCCGGAAAGGCAGACCTTGTTGATCGTCAGCGCCGGAACGTCCATCGGGATGCCCGCGGCGACCGCGGCCTGGCGCGCCGGGATCTGGCCCGCGCCGGCGGTGAGCACCTGGCCCATGATCGTGTACTGGACCTGGTCCGGGGAGACGCCCGCCCGTTCGAGCGCGACCTTGATCGCGATCCCGCCCAGCTGGGCTCCCGAGAAGTCCTTCAACGAGCCGAGCAGCCGCCCGATCGGGGTACGGGCAGCGCCCAGGATCACGGAACCGGACACGTCGTCCTCCAAAGCATCGGTGCACTGGCAGTGTTCCCACGATACGGCCTGGACGGGCTTCCCGGCGCGTCTTGATGGAGCCAGTGTGAGGGGGCGCACGCGGGGTTGTCCGAGGCCGGGCGGGGCTTATCCTCCCCGGTATGGACACCGAGCCCAGCGCATCCGTGCTCAAGCCCTTCGTGACCGCGATCGACCACGTCGGCATCGCCGTGCCCGACCTCGACGCGGCCATCGCCTTCCACCGCGACCACTTCGGCCTGGAGGTCGCGCACGAGGAGGTGAACGACGAGCAGGGCGTGCGCGAGGCGATGCTGCGCGCCCCGGGTACCGCGGGCACCGAGACGATGATCCAGCTGCTCGCCCCGTCCCGGGACGATTCGACGATCGCGAAGTTCATCGGCCGCAACGGGCCCGGCCTTCAGCAGCTCGCGCTGCGAGTGTCCGATGTGGACGCCGCGGCGGAGGCGCTTCGGGCGCAGGGACTGCGGCTGCTGTACGACGCGGCCAAGCGCGGAACGTCGAACAGCCGGGTCAACTTCGTGCATCCGAAGGACGCGGGCGGGGTTTTGGTCGAGCTGGTCGAGCCCGCGCGCTAAAAAAAGCTCGTGAGCGGCGACGCCGGTTCTAACCGGCATAAACACTCACGAGAACTCTCACGAAGCCGGAGCTGGCGGCTTTCCCTTCGGCACCCGCGCCGCCAAGGCGTTCGCCACGAACGTCAGCTCGCCGTCGAACTCCGCCGGTCGGTCGTCCCCGGTGTGCCGGGCCGTCGCGTGCCGGTGGGTGACCGCTCGGGCCAACAGCCCGGACGCGTTGTCGATGTCCGCCCCGGCGAGCCGTCCGCCGGTCGCGGCCACGATCACCGACCGCATCAGCCGGACCAGTTGCTGGAAGCGTTCGGACAGCGCGTCGCGGACCACGTGGTGCGTGTCGGCCTCGCGCCACAACAGGTGCGAGAGCCCGAGCGAGCCGGTGAACCGACGGTCGAGTTCGCCGACCAGTCTGCGCAGGGAACCCGCCAGGTCGCCGGGAACGACGACCGCGGCGGGTTCGATGCGTTCGTCCGGCAGCCGGTCGACCAACGCGGCCAGCAGGTCGGACTTGCGGCGGAAGTAATAGTGGACCAGGCCCTTCGGGACCCCGGCGCGCTCCGCGATGCGGGACGTCGGGGTCGCCTCGAAGCCGGACTCGGCGAACAGCTCCTCCGCCGCGCACAGGATCCGTTCCTTCGCCGAGTCGTCGGTCATGTCACCTTCCTAGCCGGAGCTCCGCTGCCCCGATCAGTGCTGGCCCGCCATCCGGTGGGCGGCGTTGGCCTCCGGCATCGCGGCCGCGCCGGCGATGATCGTCAGCGCACCGCCGACCCAGGACGTCCACGACGCCCCGTTGAATTCCGTATACCCCATCACCCACGGCGCGATGAACAGCAACGCGCCGAGGACGATCTGCACGCCCTCGCCGTAAACCATGCTCGGCGTCGCGAGCGACACCAGGCCGTCGATCGCGATCAGCGCACCGAGGACCACCATCGTCCACACCATCGTGGTGTTCGTGCTCAGCCAAAGGGGTGAAAGAGCGGCGACAACACCAATCACGACCTCGGCCCAGTCGTAGGGCCGCGTCCAGGCGCGCGTCGAGACTTCACTCATTCGTGCTCACCTCCGCCGGAAAAGAGCCGTTCAGGGAGATTTCCCAATTCCGACTATGCGCCTTGACTGGCCAGCCGGTCAAGATTCGTTGGTCACACTTCGACTCGTACACAAGGCCTTTGTCTCGTACAGTGAGGCCCCCGGTTACCGACGAGTAATTTCGTCCTGTCGCGCGCCGCGACCGACCCCTGGAGGTTCCCGATGTCGCACCTCGACGAGATCCAGCAGGCGATCCTGAACGGCCGCCTCGACGCGATCGCCGAGCTGCCCGTGCCCGAGACCTACCGGGGCGTCACCGTGCACGCGGACGAGGTCGACATGTTCGAGGGCCTCGAAAGCCGGGACAAGGACCCGCGCCGCTCGCTGCACGTCGACGACGTCCCGACGCCGGAGCTCGGCCCGGGCGAGGCGCTGGTCGCGGTGATGGCCAGCGCGATCAACTACAACACCGTCTGGACGTCGATCTTCGAGCCGATCCCGACGTTCAAATTCCTCCGCAAGTACGGGAAGCTCTCGCCGCTGGCCAAGCGGCACGACCTGCCGTACCACGTCGTCGGCTCCGACCTGTCCGGCGTCGTGCTGCGCACCGGCGCGGGCGTGCACAACTGGAAGCCCGGCGACGAGGTCGTCGCGCACTGCCTGAACGTCGAACTGGAAGGCCCGGACGGGCACAACGACACGATGCTCGACACCGAGCAGCGGATCTGGGGCTTCGAGACGAACTTCGGCGGGCTCGCCGAGATCGCGCTGGTCAAGGCCAACCAGCTGATGCCGAAGCCGGCGCACCTGACCTGGGAGGAATCCGCCTCGCCCGGCCTGGTGAACTCGACCGCGTACCGGCAGTTGGTGTCGCGCAACGGCGCGGACATGAAGCAGGGCGACGTCGTGCTGATCTGGGGCGCGTCGGGCGGGCTCGGCTCGTACGCGACGCAGTACGCGCTCAACGGCGGCGCGATCCCGGTGTGTGTCGTGTCCAGCCCCGAAAAAGCCGAGATCTGCCGCAAGCTCGGCGCGGAGCTGATCATCGACCGCACCGCCGAGGGCTACAAGTTCTGGAAGAACGAGAACGAGCAGGACCCGAAGGAATGGCAGCGCTTCGGCGCGAAGATCCGCGAGCTGACCGGCGGCGAGGACCCGGACATCGTGTTCGAGCACCCGGGCCGCGAGACCTTCGGCGCTTCCGTCTACGCCGCACGCAAGGGCGGCACCATCGTCACCTGCGCGTCCACCTCGGGCTACATGCACCAGTACGACAACCGGTACCTGTGGATGAACCTCAAGCGGATCATCGGCTCGCACTTCGCCAATTACCGCGAATCGTGGGAGGCCAACCGGCTGATCGCGAAGGGCCTCATCCACCCGACGCTGTCGAAGACGTACTCGCTCGAAGAGACCGGCCAAGCCGCCCTTGACGTGCACCGCAACGCACACCAGGGCAAGGTCGGCGTGCTCGCCCTCGCCCCGGAGGAAGGGCTCGGCGTCCGCGACGAAGAGCTGCGCGCCAAGCACCTCGACGGAATCAACGCCTTCCGCGGCGCTTGAGGGCAGACCACCTGCCTCTTCGGTCCGGCCGCTCGCCGCACGAGCGGCCGGACCCCGTGGGTGCTCACCCGTCCGTGACCGCGGAGCGACTACGGTGGGGGCATGAGTCTTGGCGATGAACGCGAACTCGTGCCGCTGGGAGCCGGCTTCGACGTAGCGAAGCGGGGGTACGCCCGAGCGCAGGTCGACGAGCACCTCGAACGGCTCGACGGCGACCTGAAGATGCTCACCGCCGACCGCGACGCCGCCATCGCCCAGTCCGGCGACCTGGCCCGGCAGCTGGAAGTCGCGCGCGGCGAGATCGCCGATCTGCGCGGTCAGGTCGACCGGCTCGCGCAGCCGCCGACGAGCGTCGAGGGCCTGTCCGAGCGCCTCCAGCGGATGCTGCGGCTGGCGCAGGACGAGGCCGCCGACACCCGCGCCCGCGCCGAGGCCGAAGCCGGCCACATCCGGGCCAAGGCGGAGACCGACGCCAGCGCCATGCGCGCCCGGTACGAGCAGCTGCTCACCGAGCTCGACCTGCGCCGCAAGGAGATGGAAGCCGAGCACCGCAAGGTGCTCGAGGACGCGCGCGCCGAGGCGAAGCGGATCACCGACGAGGCCGAGGCCGAGCGCAAGAAGCTCGACGCGGAGTCCGAGGCCCGCCGCACGCAGGTCGAGGAAGACTTCGAGATCGCCATGGCCACCCGCCGCGCCGAGGCGATGCGCGTGCTGGCCGAGCAGGAGGCAGCCAGCAAGGCCGAGGCCGAACGCCGGGTCCGCGAGGCCGCCGAGGACGCGGCCGCGATCCGGGCGAAGGTGCTGGAAGAAGAGACCGCGGCCAAGGCCGACATCGACCGTCGCCAGCGCGAATCGGTCGCCGACGCGAACAAGCGCCGCCAGGACTCGATCACCGAGGCCAACGCGCGGCTCGCGGAAGCGGCCGACGAGGCCCGCCGCCGCGTCCGCACCGCCACCGACGAGTCCAACCGCCGGATCACCCAGGCCAACGAGCGGGTCGAGGCCCTGCGCACGGTCCGGGCGAGCCTGGCCGAGCAGGTCCGGTCGGCGCGCACCGTGCTGGCCGAGGCGCAGCACGTGCTCGGCGAGACCGACGGAGCCGTTCCCGCGGACATCAAGGCGGCCGTCGAGGAGGCCAACGGGTCCGGGCCGAAGTCCGCCGCGATCGGCACGCAGGCAGGCGGCGCCACCGCAGCGGGTGCGCAGGGCGGCAAGCCCAGCACTCCGGCCGGGCAGAACTCCGCTGGTCAGGGTGCCAAAAACGCCCCCGCGAACAGCGGAAAGCCCGCGGCGAACCGCGACGTCGAGCAGACCGTCCGGCTGCGCACGTCCGACGTGCCCAAGCCGCAGCCGCAACCGCGCCCGGCGGGAAAACCGACTGGCGAGTAACCTTCCCCCGCGAAGGGGCCGCGCCGCCCCGCTGACCGATCGCCGGGAGGTTGTGGATGGCTGTCTATCGGACTGTGGTGGTGGGCACGGACGGGTCCGACTCGTCCTTCGCCGCGGTGGACAAGGCCGCTGGGGTGGCTGCTGACGCAGGGGCGACGCTCGTCGTCGTCTGCGCGTACCACCCGGCCAGCCGCCAAGACGTGGAACGCGCGCAGGACGAGCTGGGCGACGAGGCTTACCAGGTAGTCGGGTCCGCGCCCGCTGAGGACACGCTGCAGTCCGCGCGGGATCGTGCCGCGAAGGTCGGTGCCGCGAACATCGAAACGGTCGCGCTGGAAGGCCAGCCGGTCGACATGCTGCGGAAGGTCGTGAAGGACCGCAAGGCTGACCTGCTGGTGGTCGGCAACCGCGGCCTGAACACCCTCGCCGGGCGGATCCTGGGCTCGGTCCCGGCGGAAGTGGCCCGGAAGTCGGGCGTCGACGTGCTGATCGTGCACACCACCTGAGTCCGTGGCCGATACTTCCCGGGACCTGCAGCAGCGCCTGGAACGCGCCCTGCTCGGCGGGCCCCGCCGCTACACCCGGCTCGAAGTGGCGAAACGGGCGGGCGTACCCGAAGAACGCTCGCGCCGGCTGTGGCGGGCACTGGGTTTCGCCACCGTCGAAGACGACGAGATGGTGTTCACCGACGCGGACGTCGAAGCCATGCGCATCGCCGACGGTCTGGTGAGCTCCGGACTAGTCGCGCCCGGCATGGAAGTCGCGGTGACCCGTGCCCTCGGCCAGCACCTTTCCCGGCTGGCCGAGTGGCAGGTCCACATGCTGTGGGAACTGATCACCGAGAATCCGGAACTCGCCCGCAGCGACCGCCAGGTGACCCGTCTGGTGGAACGCCTGCTGCCGGAACTGGAGCAAGTACAGAACTACGTCTGGCGCCGCCACCTGGCCGCGTTTGCCGGTCGCGCCTTCGCCAGCCCCGATGAGGATCTGGAAACGCGCGCCCTGGTCGTCGGCTTCGTGGACATGGTCGGCTACACCCGTTTCACGAGAGAAGCCGACGAGGAAGAGCTGACCCAGGTCCTGGACGGCTTCGAATCCCTGGCCACCGAGGTCATCGCCGAACACCACGGCCGGGTCGTGAAAATGATCGGCGACGAGGTCCTCTTCGTCACCGACTCCCCCGCCGACGGCGCGGAAATCGCCCTGACGCTGGCCGAACGCACCGGCGAGGACGGCGGCCTGCCCGCAGTCCGAGCCGGAATGGCGTCGGGCCGGGTGCTGTCCCGCTTCGGGGATGTCTACGGCTCCGTCGTGAACCTGGCCGCCCGGCTCACGTCAGCCGCGCGCCCCGGAACCGTGCTGGTGGACCGAGAACTCGCCGGGGAGCTGGAATCGCTGCCGGAGTTCGACCTCCGCACCCGCCGCCCCATCGCAGTACGCGGCTACAACCGGCTCCGCCCGTCGGCGTTGCGCAGGGCGAAGGACAAACCCACCGGCCGCTTCGCGTCGTCTCAGGCGCTGGCCGCGGAAATGCTGGGCCTAGGCGACCCCGCTCCGCCCGAAACTCCCGCCCCCGACGACTTCCCCACTCCGCCCACGCCCCCCACGTCACGGAAACGCCGCCGACGCCGGTGACGCCCGTTCCGTGAGGGCCACCCTGAGGGACTCTGATTCCGTCAGGGTTCCCCTCACGACCCGCCGTAGTCCGTGAGGAGCCCCTTCACGGACTTGGGTTCCCTCAAGGGGCCCTTCACAGCCCCCGCCCAACCGGGGCCGGGTGCTGAAGTCACCAGGCGCTAGCCGTGCGCCCCACCCGCTCAGCCGGCAGCCGCGCGCTGAACTCGCCGGGCGCTAGCCGCAGGCCCCACCTGCTCAACCGGCGCAGCCGCACGCCAAAGCCGCCAGGCACTAGCCGAGCCTCCCAACAAGCAGCCGCGCGCCATACCCACCAGAGCACTCACCCCCGCGCACCCCCCACCCCACCGCAGCCACCCCACCCAGCCAACTCAGCGCAGCCACACCCCCCGCACCCCGACACGAAGCCAAAAACACGGCGCGGAGGTGGTTTTTCAGGAATCTTTTCCCCCCTTGCAAAGACCCCCCCACCGTCGTCCCACTCCACCTCTGGGTGTCCCCCCCCAACCACC